>CAWDND010000037.1:0-14431 GCA_963803395.1 uncultured Planctomycetaceae bacterium | reverse complement strand
GCCCCTTCGCCGGATTGATCTGTAGCAGGACGCCCAACCCGCCAAAGACAGTCAGCCACGGGAAAATCGCGGCCAAGGCGCAGAAGACGACCCGGCTCCCACCCCCCAAGGGGGCTGCCGCGTGGCGGAGCAGCAAGGGCACCCGTTGCGGCAAACACGACGAAGGAGAGCCCGAGGAAGTGGGGGCCGGATCGGGCGAACTGCCGACGGGGCTCGCGCACCTTGGAGATCCAACCGCCGACTTCGAAGAAGAGCCAGTAGTGCAGCAGGCGGGCGACATCGGGGACGATCACGTTGTCGACGCGCAACATCGTGTCCGAGTCGATCAGGAAGACCACGGCCGTGGGGATGGCGAGCAGCAGCGGACCCCAAGGCGAGGCGAGCCACTGCGTCGGCCACCGGCCCCGGTCGCCGGACCCCGCCACCCGGCCGAAGGCGCGAGTTTGCAGCCACCGGGTTGCACCACAGGGTGCAGACGACGAACAGGTACTCGAGGAACCAGAGGTGCCCGAGCCCATAAAGGTTGTAGCGGACGTCCGGGCCGAACTTCCAGCTCAGGATGCTGTCCAGGTCGCAACGCCCGGTCACCATCAGACCGTATCCCCAGAGGAGGTAGAAGGCCGGCAGGATCGTCAGTCCACCGAACAGAAGCGGTCGGAGCAGCCGCTTGGCTCGATGCACCAGGAAGACCTGGGGGCCGCGGGACTCGCACGCCGCCGGGGCCGAGACGCCGGCCACCAGGAAGAAGACGGGCATCGCGAACCCGTTCACCCAGGAGACGAAGGCGTCGAACGCGACCTGACCAGACGGCTCGAAGGCGACCCAGAGCGTTAGGCGAGGGGGATCGCTACATAGGCGAGGGCCGCGTGATACAGGACCACCAGCAGCGTCGCGGCGACCCGCAATGCTTCCAACGCATTCCTCAGCTCGGCCGGGCCACCTGCCGTCGGGGTGACGCCCTCCCCGTCGCGATGGGGAGTTCGCGCCGAGCGGACCTCTCGCACGTTCGATCCATCCCGCATTCGCCGCCCCCCAGGAGGGCCGTATTCCTCGCCTCAACCCTTTGAGAAAGTGAGGGCCGAGCCGCCGTGCCGGGCTCGTACGGCTTCCTGGGCGGCGGTGAGTCGGCAGCGTATCACCTTCCAGTGTCGTCGCCAGGGGCCCCACCTCATGAAAGAAACCAGGCTTACGCCCCCCGGCTCCAGTGTCGTCGCCAGGGGCCCCACCTCATGAAAGAAACCAGGCTTACGCCCCCCGGCGCAAGTGGCGACCCCGACGACCGACCTGGTCGGAACTGAGCGAACCGGCACGCGCTGTGAGTTGTCCCATTTATGAGAGGAAGCACCCCGGGAGTCGAACCCAGGCCGCCCCCCAGTGCCTACCTAAGTACGGACGTCCTGACCGCCTGTTCCTCCGCGTTGGACGCCATTGGCGAGGCGTTGGTGGCGGTCACGGCCGAGCGGGGGCAACGGGAGGGAAGCTGCGATCAGGCGCAAGAGAACTTGCCAGAAGAAGGGGTCCGACAATCATCGGACCAGAAAGTCGGGTTAAGCTTCTGGGGGTCCCAGCCCCATCCGTGCAGAAACCTACGGTAAGGATTCCCTTCGGTCGTCACTTTGGGAAGGCCGGGAACTCAAGAGGGCCGGAATCGCCGGGGCACCGTGACACATTGCGCAATAATAATGGCGCCCATGTCGCAGTGGGCGAAATGTTCGGCGACGAGCCGACGTATTTTCGCAATGAAATGACCTCCGATCTCGGGAGGGTGTTAGCCCGATTGCTGCGATTTTACACGCTAAGCACTGGCTCTTTGGCTTGCTACAAGTTCTCTTGCCACAGCACCTTGCGACTGTCCCATCAAACGAACGTTTGATGACACAGAGTTCCGGGCCTCGTCGAAGGGCTGCTGTCTCACCAAAGCGCGCCTCAAGAACCCATCCTAAAAATCAAAGTCCCGAGAACTCGTCTCCATTGGGCGTAGATGGGGCGCCTTAGCGTGTATTTTCGCAGCGATCGGGCTAATACCCTTCGGGGGGCGACATTGCGCCAAATACCGCGTCCAGGGGCTATCGAGGGGGTGAAACGGGCCTCTCCGTTCACGCGGGCCGGACCCTCGATATTCCGCCAACACGCTACCGTAGGTTTTCACACCGATGGGGCTGCTACCCCGGATGGGCGGGATGGGGCTGGGCTGGAGCGACATGGGAGCACCTCAGGGCCGGCGGTGGTGGGGCGTAAGGCCCTTCATATAGTCGCTTGCCGCCCTTCGGTGAATTCGCCAACAGTATCCGTCCGTTTGGTGAGACGAAACGTTGCGTGTTGGTCCACGGCGGGCCGGGTCCGCTGCAACCGTGGGTTAGGCGCGGCCGCGAGCGACGAACCCGTACACGAACAGCACCAGTAAGGCTCCACCGACTGCGATCGCGATGCTGCGTAAATCGAACCCTGAAATGTCGCCGAAGCCGAGCACGTACGTGCCCAGGAAGCCCCCGACGAGAGCACCGACGATACCGAGCACGATGGTGAGGAGAATTCCGCCATCCTGTTGGCCCGGCATGATGAACTTCGCCAGCGCCGCGACCAGACCGAGGACGATCCATGCCAGAATGCCCATAGCCAGAGACCTCCGAGAAAGAGTGCCCGAACGGATCGGAGAGGTCCCGGCCTGGGCTATGGCGGTTGCCACGCCAGTTGGTCGCCCCTTCACTCGGAGCTGGCCGAATCCTTCCACCTTGGGAAGGCTCGGCCGACCTCCTCCGACGTCGGTTCGTTGAGTCGTGCGCCTTTCTGCGCCCGTAAGCGCGATGTGGGACCGACGCCCACCACCCACTCCTGTCCGTACAGCCTGACCGGAGGGCCGGGTCGCCACCGGAGTGACGCCCGGCCGCACCGGTCGACGTGCGAATCTCCTCACCGGCCGCGGCGCCCATCAACCGGCCGCCGCCGACACCGCCCCGAGTCAGCCCGTAGGTCCAGGCCGGCGCACCCCCGCAGGGTGAACGGAGAACCTGTGGACAGTCAGCGCCCCGGGCCGAAGCCGCCGACGCCCAGGCCGGGCCGCACCCCCAGCCCGGACCGCGGCCCGCCGAGGCCGCCCGGGTTGTAGCCGGGCCGGCCGAAGTCGTACCCGCCGGGATAGCCGGCCGTGCCGCCAGCATACCCGCCGCCGTAGTAGCCCGTGGGGCCCGCGTAGGTGGACCCCGCGTCACTGTACGCAGCCGGAAGCCCCTTGCCCGGACCCTGCGGCTGCGGGAGGACCTTTGAAGGTGCCTGGCCCATCGCCAGGGCCTTGCCGGGGGCTTGGAGGGTCTGGGCGTTGCCCGCCGACGAAAGGATGAACAGAGTACCAGCGGCGAACCCCATCAAGCGAATGTTCGGCATGGATTCTTCTCTAGTATGTTGGGGAATCTGCGCCCACTTCCGATGTGCTTGGAAACCGGCCTCATGCTGGTTCTACGGCCGAATTGTTCCATTATGCAGCCTGAATCGCTGACGTGTCGTCAATCGTCGGAAAGCCTCATGTTTCAACCCGCCCCGCGCCTCGTCAGCGCGGGGAACGGCCGGGGTGTGGCAGGGGTCGGTGCCGAGCAAGGGGCGTGAGTAGCAAATGGATACTGCTGGCGAATTCGTCTGAGGCGTCTGGGGTCGCGGTTTTCCCTTCCCAGCAGGCTCCATCTTGCCCAAGTTCCGGCCAGTCAGCCGCCTACGGGAATTCGCCAGCAGTATCCGGCCCTTAGACTGATCTTCTACAGTTGCGCCCGGTTTTTGACGTAAGTCCTTTGCTGATGGGCCAGGAATCGGACCGGAGTGACAAACATAGTGCCACGCAACACCGTATTATTCCCTTGAAATCTCGATCAGAGACCGTATAATCATGGTGTCCCAGATACGAGGGCGCCATGTTCTTCCGCACCAAGACCTCCGGACCACGCTCCTCCCTCCAGATCGTTGAGAACCGCTGGGAGGATGGCCGGCCCCGACAACGGGTCCTCGCCACCCTGGGGCGGCTCGACCAACTGCAACAGAGTGGCCAACTCGACGCCCGGCTGGTCTCGGGCGCACGGTTGGCCCAGTCGGTCCTCCTCCTCTCGGCTCACGCCCAGGGCCAACTCCCGACCCTCACGACCCGCCGCATCGGCCCCGCCCTCATCTTCGAGCGACTCTGGCGCGAGACGGGGTGCCAACGGGTCATCGAGCAACTCCTCGACGACCGCCGCTTCGAGTGCGACGTCGAGCGAGCGGTCTTCCTGACCGTCCTGCACCGCCGGTTCGCACCCGGCAGCGACCGGGCCGCCGACAAGTGGCGGGCGGATTACCAGATCAATGGGTGTGAATTTCTGCCACTGTACCACCTCTACCGGGCCATGGCCTGGCTCGGCGAGGAGTTACCTGACGGCCAGCAGAAGGACCAGACGCCGTTCGCACCCCGCTGCGTCAAGGACCGGATCGAAGAGGCGTTGTTCGCCCACCGCCGTGACCTCTTCACCGACCTCCAACTGGTCTTCTTCGACACCACCTCCATCTCCTTCGAGGGCAACGGCGGCGAGGACATCGGCCAGCGGGGGTTCAGTAAGGCTCATCGGCCCGACCTGTACCAGATGGTCGTCGGGGCGGTGCTCGATGGTCAGGGGAGGCCGCTCTGCTGCGAACTCTGGCCGGGCAACACCACGGACGTGACGACACTGATCCCCGTGGTGGATCGCTTGCGGAGTCGCTTCGGCGTGCGTCGGGTCGGCCTCGTGGCCGACCGGGGCATGATCAGCCAGGAGACGATCGCCGCGCTGGAGCAGGACGAGCGGGGCTGGCCGTACATCCTGGGTGCCCGGATGCGGTCGCAGAGCGAGGTGAAGGAGGAGGTGCTGTCCCGGGCGGGTCGCTACCGGGTCGTGCACCCCAAGCGGGTCCAGAGTGACGACCCCTCGCCCTTGAAGGTCAAGGAGGTGTGGGTGGGCGATCACCGGTACGTCGTCGGCCTCAACGAGGACGAGGCCCGCAAGGACGCCGCCGACCGGGAGGCGATCGGGGCGGCCCTGCGGGAGCAACTCCCCAGTGGGGCCAAGTCGCGGGTCGGCAACAAGGGCTACCGGCGTTACCTGGGGGGTGGTGGCCCGGATCACTTCCGGAGCGATGAGGCGAAGGTGGCCGAGGACGCCCGCTACGACGGCAAGTGGGTGCGCCGCACGAACACCGAGTTGGACTCGGCCGACGTGGCGTTACAGGACAAGCAACTCTGGATGGTGGAGCAGTGGTTCCGGTCGTGCAAGTCGCGGTTGCAGACCCGGCCGATCTACCACAAACGTGACGAGACGATCCGGGGACACGTGTTCTGCTCGTTCCTGGCGTTGGGGCTCCGCCAGGAGTTGCAGTCCCGACTGGAGGAGCGGGGCCACGACCTGGAGTGGGCCGATGTGATCGGTGATCTGGACCGGTTGCAGATGGTCGAGGTGGAGCAGGACGGGAAGCGGTTCCTGCTCCGGAGCGAGGTCCAAGGGAGGTGTGGCCAGGTGTTCCAGACGGCCGGAGTGGCCCTCCCTCCGACCGTTCAACAAGCCCCGCCGACCAGCCCGGGGCAAGACGCTGCGCATAGTGCCACGCCGTCGGGTTGATGCGTCAAGTCCTTGCCACTACTGGAGATGCTAAATTGTGGTGTTGAAGATGAGTTAGACGAGACCCGTCGGGCGGCGACGCGACGGCTGCCCCGGCAGGCCGATTCGCGTCTCGGTAACTCGTCTCCATTTCAAAGTCTCACCACTGGCCCGCTCGCCGGGAATTTGTGAGACGGCCTCACGACCCCTCCTTAGCGTGCAATCTTATCCGTTCCGGGGAGTGACCCCTGAAGGCGGCCGAAACTGTCAAGGAAATGTATCAGCCCCGAAAACCGGGTTTCCGCCACGAGGAATAACGACTTACGTCGCCAAAAATCCGTAACGCGAAATCTATAAGATTCTTTTTACGGACCGACCGGGCGGGATCGCTTCGACCTCATCGGCGTTGCGGGAACGCCCGGGGTGAACCCGCCGGCGGACTCATTCCGCCGCGGCCTCATCCCAGGACTCCGGTCGGACGAGTCCTTCGGGCAACTAGCCTGTCATTTGGACAACTTGCGGCGATAGCCATTCGTAGTTGAGGCTATGCTTTACTATAGGGTATTATCCCTCGTTTGATCAGGCGTTTGGCCTTCGCACGCGGCATCCGCAGCAGCGGGTGAGGCTTCGGGCGTCGCTTCACGGCCCGTGGCTCAGAGCGGTCCGGGCGGTCCCCCACACGCTTCTTGCCGATCAACGATAACAGACGCGGCAGGTCCGCTACGAGCCGCGCCGGGTCGTACAGATGGACTTCCTCAAACGCGCGGACTGTGTGCAATGACCCCTGGAAGCTGAGCCGCCGCGGCTTCACTTCCGCGGCCCGCGCCGCCTCGGCCATGATCCCCCGGATCAGGTTGTACGCCAGCAGGTGGGTCGCCACCTCCTTGTGGACCATCTCCGGGCTCTTGGTCGAAAGCAGCTCCATCCGCATGTCCGTCTTCCACGAACGCAGGTCCAGTTCCGCGTACCACCTCTGACGGAACAGCCCCCCCAACTCCTTGGCTTGGGATGTCTTCGCTTCCAGGAGGGTCGTCACGATTACCAGGTTGCGGACCCGCTTGGTCTTGTCTTGGACCCGGACGCGGAGTTCCCGGATCGTCAACTGGGCGGGCCTCGCGTCGTACTCGGCGCGGCTCCTCCAGTTGGGGACCTGTGGCGGTTTGGTCCAGGTGACGATGTGGTCCTCTCGGCCCAGGCGACGCCCGCGCCGGAAGTGGGGTCACTCCTCGGAACGGAAAAAATTGCACGCTAAGGAATCGGAGGCGGCTGCTCATCGAGGAATCGTCGGACGGAAGTTCGGCTGATGCCGAGCGTCTTGGCAATCTCCCGCTTGCTGATCCCCTGTTGGAAGAGAGTTTTGACCTCGGCGGCGTGTCTGGCGATCGTCGGCGGCCTACCGTGAGGGCGGCCCTCCTTGCGGGCCTGAGCGATCCCGGCCTTCACGCGATCGCGGAGGATGTCCCGCTCGAACTCGGCGAAGACCGCAAGCATGCCGGCCAAGGCCCGGCCGCTCGGCGTGGTCAGGTCGAGCGCCTCGCTGAGCGAGACGAAGCCGACCTGGAGTGCGGTCAGCTCCTGGAGCGTCGTGACCAGATCGACCAGGGAACGCCCCCAGCGATCCAACCGCCAGACCAGGATCAGGTCCAGTTCGCGCCGTCGCGCCGCCCGGAGCAGGCCCTCCCGCTTGGGGCGCTCGCGAACGCCTGAGCCGACATCCTCCACCCTCATGACAACGGTCCACCCGCGATGCTCGGCATGCTCGCGCATGGCCGAGAGCTGCAAGGGGAGCGTCTGCTGGTCGTGGGTGGAGACGCGGGCATAGAGGCCGACGCGCGCTGCCGGGACCCCCCTGGCCAAAAACCCCCCGGCGGCGGCCCTTGGCAAACCCCGGGGTTTGCGTGGATTTGGGCATAGGCTTGCGGTATGGCTAAAAACTATAGTTTATAGCCATACTGTACAACCGCCGATCCCGCAAGAACACCCATGCCCCGACAAGAAATCCTCTCACCCGCCCAACACACTCAATTATTGATGCTGCCGGCCGACACCCGGCAGATCGCGGACCGCTACACGTTTACCCAAGCAGACCTGGATTTGATCGCGCAATGTCGCGGTGACCAGAACTGCATGGGATTCGCGATTCAACTCTGCTTCCTACGCTACCCAGGCCGCGCCTGGACGCCCGAGGAATCGATTCCCGTGCCTATGCTGGGCTATGTCGCTGGCCAGCTCGGTGTCACACCGGACAACCTCTCAGGCTACGCCTTGCGAGATCAAACCCGAAGGGAGCACTTGGCCAAGTTGGTGGCCACGTTCGATTGGAGGACATTTGGGTTACGGGAACACCGGGAGGTGTCCGCCTGGTTGCTCACGCTGGCGCGAGGCACGGATCGCGGCTTCGTGTTGGTCAGGGCGCTTTTGGAAGAACTTCGGCAGCGACGCATCCTGGCCCCGGCCCTGTCCGTGCTCGACCGCCTGGCTTCGGCTGTGCGCCATCGGGCTCGTCGCGAGGCATACCGGGCGTTGACCGCCGATCTCAGTCCCGAGCAGCGCGTTCGGCTGGATGAACTGCTGGCCCCGTATCCTGACTCCAAGCTGACGCATCTCGGCTGGCTGCGCCAGACCGGCGGGGCGCCCAATCCCGCCAATATCCTCAAGGGCATCCAGCGGCTCGCTGTCCTTCGCAAACTCGGCATCCCCGGCGACTGGACGCTGCGGGTCCACCAGAACCGGCTCTTGCAAACGGCCCGCGAAGGGGCCAATACAGACGCCGCGCATCTCCGGGAATTCGGCGACGAACGGCGGCACGCGACGTTGGTGGCGGTGGTCCTGGACACGATGGCGACGCTCACCGATGAGACGCTGGAGATGCACGAGCGGACGATCGGACGGGAGTTCAAGAAAGCCGAGCGCAGGCACCTCGACGCCTTCCAGCAGAGCGGCAAGGCGGTCAATGAGAAGGTGCGGCTCTACGCGACCGTCGGCAGGGCATTGATCGAGGCCAAAACCAGGGCGGTCGATCCGTTCCCCGAGATCGAGAAGCTGATGACGTGGGAAGCGTTTCTGGCCAGCGTGGAGGAAGCGGCGAAGCTCGCGGGCCCCGAGGATTTCGATCATCTGGCACTGGTCGGCAACGGTTACTCGTACATCCGGCGGTACGCCGCCGGAGTTCCTCAACGCCTTCGAGTTCCGGGCCGCACCGGCCAGTGAAGAGTTGCTCAAGGCGATTCACGTGCTCCGGGATCTGAACGCCAAGAACGCCAGGGCCGTACCCAAGGACGCGCCGACCGGCTTCGTCCGCCGTCGCTGGAAGCCACTCGTCTTCGAGGGCGAGGAGATCGACCGCCGCTTCTATGAACTGTGCGTCCTGTCCGAGTTGCGAAACGCGCTGCGTTCGGGCGACCTCTGGGTCGTGGGCAGCCGCCAGTTCCGAGACTTCGAGGAGTATCTGCTCTCGGCGGAGACCTTCGCGGCCATGAAGCCCAACGGTCTGCCCCTGGCGATCAACACCGGCTGCCGGGATTACCTGGATCAGCGCGGGATCCAACTCCATGAGACGCTCACCGCGGTCAACGGCCTGGCAGAACGTGGCGAGCTGCCCGACGCCTCGTTGGCCGATGGCGTGTTGAAGGTCACGCCGCTGACCAACACGGTGCCGCCAGAAGCCGACATCCTGGCGCGACAAGTCTCTGCGATGCTGCCGCGCATCAAGATCACCGACCTCTTGACGGAAGTGGACGCCTGGACGGGATTCTCCCGGCACTTCGTGCATCTTCGCAACGGCGACGCGGCGACCGATCGGACCATCCTGCTGACCGCCATCCTCGCCGACGCAATCAACCTCGGGCTGAACCGGATGGCGGACGCCTGTCCCGGCACGTCCCTGTCGCGGCTGAGCTGGATCGCCGACTGGCACGTCCGCGACGAGACCTACAGCAAGGGCCTGGCCGAGATCGTCAACTACCACCGCCAACAGCCTTTCGCGGGTCACTGGGGCGAGGGCACGACGTCGTCATCGGACGGCCAGAGGTTCCGAGCCGGCGGCGTCGGTGAAGCCAGGGGCGAGGTGAACGCCCGGTACGGAAACGATCCGGGCGCGACCTTCTACACGCATGTCTCCGACCAGTATTCCCCGTTCCATACCAAGGTCATCAACGCCACGGTCCGTGACGCCACGCACGTGCTCGATGGTCTGCTCTACCACGAGTCCGATCTCCGCATCGAGGAGCATTACACCGACACCGCCGGCTTCACCGACCATGTCTTCGCGCTGTGCCATCTCCTGGGCTACCGATTCGCGCCCGCATCCGCGACCTGGCCGACAAGCGGCTCGCCGCCATCGAGAAACCGACCCGCTACCCGGCATTGGAGGGCTTGATAGGGACCGCGCTCAACACCAAGCAGATCACGACCCACTGGGACGAGATCCTTCGCCTCGCGACCTCGATCCAGCAAGGCACCGTCACGGCGTCCCTCATGCTTCGCAAGCTCGGAGCCTATCCCCGCCAGAACGGCCTGGCGCTGGCATTGCGGGAATTGGGCCGGCTCGAACGATCGCTCTTCACCTTGCAATACCTGAGGGACGTAGAGCTTCGACGACGGATCCACGTCGGCCTGAACAAGGGTGAGGCCCGAAACGCGCTGGCGCGGGCCGTGTTCTTCAACCGCTTGGGCGAGCTCCGCGACCGGACTTATGAGAACCAGCGTTATCGTGCCAGCGGGCTGAACCTCGTCGTCGCGGCGATCGTGCTCTGGAACACGGTCTATCTCGAACGCGCCGTCAAGGCGTTGCGCGAGCGGGGACAAGTGATCTCCGACGATTTGCTCGCTCACCTGTCGCCGCTCGGTTGGGAGCACATCAACTTGACCGGGGATTACGTCTGGAAGCCAACCGTCGGAACCAAGAAACGCCCCCTGCGTCAGCTTCGCCTACCCATCAGTACGGACGAGCCCAACCCTTAGCGTGCAATTTTTTCCGTTCCGAGGAGTGACCCCGAAGTCGGCCGTGCGGCGCTGGTGCAGTCGCACCACCACGTCGACGCCGCGTGCCTGCAAGGCCGCAATCACCCAGTACGAACAGAAGAACCGGTCGGCCAGGACAATGTCACCGGGCTGGAACTGGGCGATGACCGTGCGGAGCAAGGCCAGTTCCCTGGTCGGCTTGCCCTGGCACGGCCCCAGCGCGGCTTCGAGCACCGTGCCCACGGCGAGGCTGAACAGCACGAGGAGCCGCGCGATCGGAAACCCCAGGCCGGGCTTTTGGGTGTCCACTGGGGGGTATGCCGCCTGGTTCTCTGGCGTGTCCGGCATGATCACGGTGGAGCCGTCGATGATCTTGACCGGTCGCCCCTGAAAGAGCCATGAGTCGTTCGCCTTTTGATGGATCGATTGCCCGGTCGTGCGGACGAGATCCCAGAAGACCCTCTCGGGCAGGCGTTGCCGGGCTTCGCAGGAGCTGCTGGTCTTGGGGGTGACCGGGGGGAGTTCCTGATCGTAGCGGAACTTCTGGAACCGATCGACGGCGTCGTCGCAGGAGGGGTCATCGGAGAGGACCTGGGAGAGGAAGATGCTCAGGGTGATCCAGGGGGTGTAGATCCGCTGACGCCACCGATGGTTGACGTGACGGCAAGCGGTCTCGACGAAGGCCCGCGAGAGAACCCTGAGGAAGGGGAGCCCCTTCTGCTGGACGAACTGGTCTCGGAAGTCATGGAATTGGTCGCGCGGGCGATGAGGCGGTAGACTGAGCCACAGGGACCTCCTTGGTGTGGTGCCTGGCGTGCGGGTCTCAACCGCCAGGTGACCAACCGAGGAGGTCGCTTTGCTCCCCACAAAGCCACGCGGCTCAACTTCCGAAGAGACTGAAAGTTAGGTTATCCTGGTGCCATTCCGATCAGACACGATTTTTACCCACTCGTTTGGGAGAAGAGCCGATCAGGTCGGTCGAGCCGAGCGTTTCCCAGCGGAGCTCCGTTCCCCGGGATTCTCGATACCAGCAGGTGAAGGCCAGGAGGTCCTGGCGGTAGCCATCGACCGTTCTGGGACTGAGGTCCTCGGCCCCGAGGCTGGCGAGGAAGGGAGTCAGCCGATCCTCCCCCTCGGTAGGGGGCGTCCGCCGTATTTTTGCGCAATGTCGACCCCCGGGATAGGCCCCGTCTTTATTGCACCCAATACGCCCGTTTGCGGGAGGGAATTGCGCCCATGGCGGATTGGACGCCATAATTTTGCGCAATGTTTCGAGGCGTGCGTTGAAAATGGGTGGATTTCGTTGAAGAACGGGGTGAGAACGGCCCCGTTGGCCTTCCTTACCGTAGGTTTTCGCACGGATGGGGCTGGGACCCCCGGTTCGGACGCTCCGGGGGCACCGGCAAGCGGATCAAGGTCACCCCGGAGCAGGAGGAGACAATTCGCCGGCTGAAGGCCGAAGGTGGGAAGGTCGCGGCCATCGCCCGGGTCGTCGGGCTGAGCCGGCCGACAGTCTACTCCGTGATCGGTGGTTAACGGCGGTCCCTCTCCGCGGCCCACGTCTGCTGAGCACCCCGATCTTCCGATTTTGTGAATTCCGCCCTGGAAAGTTCCGATATTGTGAAGTAGACTTACATTGAAAGCAGGGACGCTTCGGGTGCTTACCTTGGGAAAGAACACCTGAAGGCGGAGCCTTTTGATGCATGTGATCTCACGGAGAAAGTTGCGCGAGTTCTGGGCCGAGCATCCTGACGCCGAAGGGCCGCTGAGCGACTGGTACAAGAACGCGAAGCGTGCCACCTGGGAGAATTTCTCCGCCGTCAGGGCCGTCTACGGGAGTGCCGATTGGGTCAACAAATTCGTCGTCTTCAACATCGGCGGTAATAAGTATCGCTTAATTGTAGATATCATATTTGATGAACAAGTGATACTGGTCCGCCATGTCCTCACACACAAGGATTACGATCAGGGGCTCTGGAAGACGCCGCCGGGGAGATGAACAAGGGGACACTCTCAATGTCGAGCACGCTCAAGACCGCCGCGGGACACATCGAAGATCGCTACCTGGCGCTGATCCAGGAGTTTCCGCTCCGCCCGCTCCGCTGCGAGGCCGACCTCGACCGGGCCATCGCCCTGATCGACGTGTTGAGCGACCGGGACACACTCACGCCCGCCGAGCGCGATTACATGCTCGTGCTCGCCGAGTTGATCGAGCGCTACGAGGATGAGCATCATCCCATGCCGCCGGTCTCCGGCGTCCAGATGCTCCGCCATCTCATCGAGGCCAAGGGCGTCACCCAGGCCAGAGTCGCGAGCGAGACGGGGATCGCCGAGTCCGCGCTCTCGGAGGTCCTCGCTGGCAAGCGCCAACTGAATGTGAGATACATCGAGGCCTTGTCCCACTACTTCCACGTCAACCCCGGGGTCTTCATCTCCGGAGAATGAGCGAACGGACGATCGGCGCGGCCAGGTGTTTTGAGTGCGGCCTACCCGCCCAGCACGAGCAGCCCCGAATCGCCCCCTTCAAATTCGTCCAGGATGGCCGCAGCACGCCAGGCGATTTCTTGCTCGGTCGCACAGACCTGTCCGCTCGGATCCGACAAGCTGAGCAAGGCCAGATACACGAGCTTCGCGTCAGCGCCTAGTTGCGCGTCGGACAGGACCTGGGGGATCTCCGGCGCTAGCGGATGACCGAGCGCGCGCGCAGGTAACAAGGCTCCGATCTTCTCATCGCTCTGGGCCCTCCGCGGCGCCCGCGGAAGCCGTGGGTCACGCCCCCTGACGGCCCGCACTTTCAACAGGGGCAGTCCCACGCGCCGTGTTCTCACTCTACCTGTGGGCCGGCGACTTTGAAATTCGGCCGAGAGCCCCGGCGGCGGAACCAAGTCTCGCGGGGCGCGAGAACCGCCTTTTTTCAAACGCGCGGCTGCCAGCGGCTCAGGAATGCCGGCTGGCGGCTCAACCGCGCCGCGCAATTTACCCGCCTCATCACTCGCTTCGTCTCCATGGCGCCTCTGGTGCAGCTTCTTACGATCAATATTCTAAATTAATATTGTGCAAATATTTAATATATTTCCATGGATTCCGAATTTTATTCTGGAATCCCACAATTGATTCCCAACCTTAGAACCCTCAAGGGGTTGCAGCAATAATCCTTTTTTGGACAGATTGACGCAAGTCCTTGCGTTCTCCAAACTTACAATTCTAGACACACGATCTTATAAATAAAATTTAACTTGAAATCGGCTCCTGAACTCTCCTATGCTCAATGTGTAGTCACCCACGGGCTCATGGCGGGTCGATGGGGTTGGGTTCTGGTGGCCCTCACGGTGCGACTCCTCACAGAGGTGCCTCACTGCTGAGACTATAAAAGAGGAGGACCGACGATGCTCACGCTGTTCAACCTGCCCTTCCTGCTGCCGATGTTCTGCATGCTCCAGATGATATCGCTCCCTAGAACTTCGCCCGACTCGTCCATTCCGGCCGTCCGGGACACCTTCGCGAGCGACCTGGAGTAATCCCTCGCAACGTTGCCTGGTCCGGACTGGACGGAGAAATCCTTGACGATGCTGGGTTCCTCCTGGCGTCGTCGCAGCCGGACCGCCGTCGTTTGAGGCAGTCGGATTTACAATCAACCCTCGCGCCGCGATAAGCCCCTCGACCTCGACCGCCGACCCCCGGCGACGCTCTCCGGGGAGGGGTAGCGGCAGCAACCGTGCGAAAACCTCCGGCAGCGTATTCTGCGCAATGCGGTCCCCCCGACTGCGGGCCGGCAGGACTCGCCCGACATTCGGCCTGTGGGCCGCATCCCGTCATCCCAGGGTCTGAGAGGGGATGCGGTATTCTCCGCAATGTTGACCCCCGCGTTAACGGGCCATTCATTG
>CAWDND010000036.1:0-11985 GCA_963803395.1 uncultured Planctomycetaceae bacterium | reverse complement strand
TAACCTCCAACCTTTTCCTCGTCACCGCTTTTTGGGATCGCACCCGGTAAAGGGTAAAGCGGGTCACGGGAGTAGACCTGCGGGAAACGACCGGTATCAAGAGGGCATAGACCTATCACAGGAGACGAGGACGCAACGTGAAATTCGAGGACATGCATCGACGCCTCCTGTTCGGAAACGCGGCGGCTCCGACGGAGGCTGCCCTATCGGTGTCCAGGCGAGCTGATCCCGCCTCCCTGCCGACAGGCTGAACTCAATCGCCGGTATTGCCCCTTCAAGGCAGCGCATACTCCAACGCGAATACGAACATTATGACTAAGGTTTTGCAAACAGTGTTTCGGCAGCGTCAAAATAGATAAGGGTGTAACTACTGGATTGAGCTCACCCAGCTTCCCGTATTTTGCCATAGAGCCGTTGATCTTCCTGCAACATATGGAAGTTCCAGAAGGCGTCCCACTCGCCGTTGAGGTAGGTGGCTCGTAGCTCCAGCATCGCCTGGGCACGGATGGCAGCCAGCGCATCCCCGTCCGCTCCATGCGATCCTTGACCAGATGCCGACACGCTCCCTCGACCACTCCACTGCCGATCGGATCACCCGACGCCAAGTATTCGTCGTACTTCCTCCGATCCCGATTCCCCTCGAAATACTCCGCCGCATCCTGCACGGGTTTCCGCTTCTGTCCCTTCAGACCACGCTGGGTGGCCTGGTAGCGTATCCCACGGATCACCGAGTCCACTTTCCCCTCCAGCAACCGCTTGAGACGTTCTTCCACCCACTGATGCGCCTCGCCCTTCTGGGTCTTCTCCTCAAAGAAACACCAGGCCACCTTCCACAACCGTTCCATGACATGAAACAGATCCAAGATACAGACCGTGTTCTTCGGGAGATACTCGCCCTGCCGGTCATGCACCCCCCGCTCCCCATCCCAGAGGAAGATCACGGGCTTGCTCCCCTGGAGGATTACGGCGGATCACCTCATCCGCCAACCAGTGTAGTGCGCCGCTCGGATCGGACAGGTGCAGATGAACCTGGAGGTCCAAGGGAGACGCACCCGCATGAAGAAACGACGCCGCTTCACGCCCGAGTTCAAGGCCCAGGTCGTTCTGGAGGTCTTGACCGGTGTTCAGTCCCCGGCCGAGGCCTGCCGCAAGCACGCCCTCAGCCCCAACCTGCTGACCACCTGGAAGACCACCGTCCTGGAGCGGGCGGACACCCTCTTCCAGGGCGATGAGCAGCACGACGAGGACCAGGCCCGCATCGCCGAACTGGAGCAGTTGCTCGGCCGGGCCACCCGGCAGATCGAGATCTGAAAAAAAGCCTCGACGCTGCTGGATGCAGCCTCGACCAGAAACGCGAGGTGATCAACCAACTCAAGGATTAAGATTCCATCAGATTCCTTTGCGAGACCCTCGACGTGCCTCGCACGCCCTCGACCATCAACCCCGGCTGTCTGAGGACCAGCCGGTTCGAGACGCCTTGAGGGAGTTGGCCGGGCAGTGGCCGACCTACGGCTACCGCCGGCTGACGAGGATGCTCCACCGACAGGGCCACCGGGTCAACGCCAAGCGGGTGCGGCGGCTGATGCACGAGATGGGGATCTGTGGTGAGGCCCCGGTCCGACAGCCTCGGACGACCGACAGCGATCATGCGTTCCCCCGGTATCCCAATCTGGTCGAGGGCCTGGAGGTGAACCGTCCCGATCAGGTCTGGGTGGCCGACATCACGTACATTCGATTGAGGAAGGAGTTCCTGTATCTAGCGGTATTGATGGATGTGTTCACCCGCTGCATCCGGGGCTGGCATCTGGGCCGCAGCCTGGAGCAGGAGGTGACGATGACGGCCCTGTTGCGGGCGTTCGGCGGGACGCCCGAGATCCACCATTTCGACCAGGGGTGCAGTATGCGGCGACGGCCTACGTCGAGCTGCCAAGGAGGCTACGCCCGATCAGCATGGCGAGCGTAGGCGAACCAAGAGAGAATGGATATGCCGAACGATTGATGAGAACGATTAAAGAGGAGGAGGTTGATCTGAGCGAGTACGAGGACTTCGCCGACGCCTGGAGCCAGTTGGGGAGATTCCTTGATGATGTATACAACCGAAAGCGGATTCATTCGGCGTTGGGGTACTTGACGCCGGGCGAGTTCGAGCAACAATGGATCGTCATGCAGCGATCGCAGTGATGGGCCTTACAAAAGACCCCCCACTTTGGTGGTCCGATTTCAGGACACTTCTCGCTGAACACCACCGCAATTTCACGCGACCTGACGTGGTTGTAATCCGTCATTCCGTTGTGGTTTGCGTTGCTCGACTAGTTTCGACCGGGACGTCGTTTCCGCCTTGGCCTCCGGTGGCGACCACTCGCTCCAGATGAGGTCGAGTTTCATCACCACGAACCGCACCAGCGTCTTCCGCCGACGCCATTTGTACCGCACCTTCTCCAGGAACCGGAACATCCGGTTGGTCCGCTCCACGTGATTGTTGGTCCGAACCCGACGGCTCAGCGGATTCTTCAAGTAGGCCATGATCTTGGGGAACTTCGACTCATCGATTTGCTCCAGCGCTTTGACCAACTCCGGCACGGCTTGAAAGTCCGGATCGTGGACGATCTTGGCCCGCCGGCAACTGGCTTGGTGATAGTCCTTGGGCGTGTCGAACAGCCAGTAGATCCGATCAGCGAACCGCCGCAACACTCCCAACGCGGGCACGTATTCCAGCATCCGCGTCAGGTCGCCACGCTCCGACTCGGTGAGCTTCTCCCGGCGTTTCACGATCAGATGACGACGCTTGAACACGTACTTCGCCTTCTCCTTGACCGACAGACCCCGGCGGAGGCGGCGGCCTTGGACTTGCGCCCTTGCGGCCCCGCTTCTTCTTCCGCCCGGCCTTGCCCCGCCGACCCATCGCCGTCCGCAGCCGCCGCAAGGCGTCCAAGACCAACTTGTTGATATCCTTGACGATGTGGAAAACGCACAACTGATGATCGGCGTCGGACCAGAGATCCTTCAGCACTGTGGGATACAGGTTCGAGCCGTCCGTCACCACGACCGTGGGGTTCAAGCCCCACGTCTTGAGGTTCCTGAGGAACCGCTCCATGTGGTCTTGGTCGTTCTGGGCGACCAGGGCGAAGGCCACGGGCAGATCCGCAAGCGGGTCGGTGGCCAGCAGCAAGGTGAAGCGACCCAGGTGCAGTTCGTCGACGCACAGTGTGCCGCTGAAGTGCTTCAGGACCATACGGCGATGCGCCGACATGTCGAGCGTTTCGGCGTAGCCGTGGAGCACGTCATAGACGAACCCCGTGGACAGGTCGAGGAGGTATTCGCGGCGAAGCGACTCCAACATCTGTTCGACGTTCATGGCGTCCTTGAGGATGCGATCGAGCACCAGATCGCGAACCTTGTTGTCGTAGAGGGCTCTGGGGAGGACACTCTCGGGAGTGTTCCGGAACGTCTTGGAGCAGCCACACCGGGCTTGATATTCGCCGCAGATGATCTCGAGAAAGGCGACGGTCTTGTAGGCGACCGTGCGAACCTTGCGTGGGGGAAGCTTACGCTTCCGCCGGCCGTGTTTGCCGCAGTTCGGGCATGGGGCCTTCTTGGGGTCGCAGTGAACGGGTATAACGACGGGCGTGGGTACTTCGGTGCCCATGGTCTGCATCTCCGGTGGTGGGGACTCAGAACACCCTCATTCACCGGGATGCAGGCCCTATCTTTCAAGAGCAAAACGACTTGGTATCCTCGCTCTGTTGGTACAGATCAACGAAAAGCCTCTGAAATTGCGGTGGTGTTCAGCGAGAAGTATCGGTTTCAGGCGCGCAGGTACACAGAGGAACAACGCCAGCTTGCCCACCAGCAATTCCGCACGCACCCGTTTGTTCTGCGGACGGGGGCGACGCTCACGGGCCTTCTTCCGCATCACTTCCTCGCTCACATCGTCGGCCTTGCGCAGGAACGGCTCGCTCGTATAAACCGCACCCACCGCCGCCATCTTCTTCTTGTTCGCCTTCTCGCCCTTGCCACGACGCTGGTTCGCCAGGGCTGGGAGTGGGGTGGCGGTCGCCCGTCCGGCCCTGGTAGCGCCTTGCGCACCAGGGGCACCCCCTTGCAATCGGCCGTCACCACCAAGAGCGGTCCTTCCGCGGCGGCGTCCGGAACGGGAAGGCGGTCTTGTAACACTTCGACATCGCTGGCCTGCTCCCGGTGGAGATCCTCCGACGCTTTGACCGTGATCTCCAGGCCGAGGATCGTCCCCAGTTTCCGGATCGCCTCGGCGTGAGCATCGTCGACCACGAACGCCCCCAGCCACGGCTGGAGCAAGTACGAATGCTGGCGCTGCGGCAGGTGGAGTTGGGCGTCCAGGGGGCGGCTTCGACTCGGTCGTGGCCGTAGCAAGTCCGCTCGATGGCGATCTCGTCGAAGATCGACAGATAGGGACGCTTGCGGGGTCGATCCAGCCGGGGCAGTTCCTGGTCCGGGTCCGAGGGGGAATCACCGGCCACGGTGAGGGTCGGACCCACGTCCCCGGTACCGGCCAGGTCGAGAACTGCCTGGAGCAACCAGCGGCCGATCACCAAGAGATCCCGAAAGAGGGTGCGATCCCAAAAAGCGGTGACGAGGAAAAGGTTGGAGGTTAAGGTATTTCATCAGGCAGCGGCCGAGCCACGATGATAAGCATCAGCGAAGGAGCCTGTCCTGGAGGTACTTCTGGAGTCCGAAGAGCAGATGGGCCGGAACAAGCCGAAGAGGAGCGCAACGCGTCCCCGTCCCAACGGCCCGCCGGCATCCTCACCCGCCGCCGTGGCCGACCAAACCGGAGGATTGCTGGCCGAACGCGAACACGAGTGGCTCGAACGCCTGACCACCGACCCGGCCAGCTTCGCCGCAGTGGAACGCGAAGTTCACGAGCAAGCCCGACGGCAGGCCGACCTCTACGTCGCCGGGCTGCTGGCCAAGGCCAGGGAGCAGCCCGAGACGGTCCCGCACATCGACAAAGTGAGCGGCGCAGCGGAGGTGCCGCTCCGCCCCGTGGAAAAAAAAGACGCCCCCTGGTGGTCCGGCTTCTGGGTGGCCTGGCGGTCCCGGTGATGACCCTCGACTGCTCTCCTCGGGGGCGCACCGGCAGGGGACGAGGCCCGGAGGGAAGCGGTCTCTACCCCGAACTGGCGGCCTATCGAATCCGTGAGGGTTGCAGCCCCACTGCGCAATCCCAGGTGGGTCGCCTGGTCGGTCTGCTGCCCCTCGCACAGTCGCGCGCGGCGTGGGCGCGGCAGGGCCTGGATCTCGACGAGAAAGCGATCCGGCGCCTCGCTGGTGAGTTGGGAGCCCAGATGCGGGCGACCCGCACGCGCGAGCTCATGCGGTTCCGTCGTGGGGAACTCCCGGCCGGCCGCGAGTTCACGGGCAAGAGCATCGCGGTCGGGAGCGACGGCGGTCGCCTCCGCGTGCGAACCGTGGTGGTAGCCGTTCACCGGTGTAATAGGAAGTGCTGGACCGAGGCTCGTGCTTATAGCGTCTCAGGAAAGTAATGTCAGTCCTCGCAGTGCACGGTCTCGGCCTCGCTGGGCGGAGACAGCCAAGAGATGCTGACCCACCCTGACATGACTTTTCGGATCGTCAAGAGCATCGCAGCCTCGAGAGGAAGTTGGGACATCCCCGGTTGGTTTTCAATGCGCAGCATCGAACACCAGACGTTCGAGCAGTCAAACGACTGGGTCCCCGCCTTTGAGGAGACGTACAGCGACCGGTTCGGGTGACGGTCTTCGACCGACGCCAGCTCGCGAACGGAACAATCGGGGTGTCATTGCCGCACCTTCCCGGCCGAACCCGTTCAGCCTTGGTAGCCGTTCACCAGTGTAGTTGCGGATACCCGCCCCTCTCGCAGGAGGAACAGCATTGTGCGAAATCGCGAAAACGGCTACTTTGGCGGCTCATCACAGTCATTCCGTTGACTGCAAGGCTGAACGGGTTCGGCCGGGAAGGTGCGGCAATGACACCCCGATTGTTCCGTTCGCGAGCTGGCGTCGGTCGAAGACCGTCACCCGAAACGGTCGCTGCACGTCTCCTCAAAGGCGGGGACCCAGTCGTTTGACTGCTCGAACGTCTGGTGTTCGATGCTCGCATTGAAAACCAACCGGGGATGTCCCAACTTCCTCTCGAGGCTGCGATGCTCTTGACGATCCGAAAAGTCATGTCAGGGTGGGTCAGCATCTCTTGGCTGTCTCCGCCCAGCGAGGCCGAGACCGTGCACTGCGAGGACTGACATTACTTTCCTGAGACACTATAAGCACAAGCCTCAGGTACAGCACTTCCTATTACACCGGTGAACGGCTACCAGCCTTGCAGTCAACGGAATGACTGTGATGAGCCGCCAAAGTAGCCGTTGTCGCGATTTCGCACAATGCTGTTCCTCCTGTGAGAGGGGCGGGTATCCGCAACTACACTGGTGAACGGCTACCCGTGGTGGAGACGATTCGCGTCGGCGGCAAGCGGAAACGGACGAAGTTCCGGATCGAGTGGCGCGAGCCCAAGGTGGCCATCCTGTTCGAGGGGGACAAGAAGGGGCGCATGGTTCGGGGGAGCCAGCCCGTCATGGACGGGACGCTCCAGGGGCCCGATGCGTTGATCGAACTGGTGGCGTTTCATCTGCACCGCATGGGTGCCGCTGGGGCTCGATTGGTGACGTTCGTCGCCGACGGCGCCCCGTGGATCTGGAAGCGGTTGGATGGGGTCATCGCCCAGGCCAAGTTGGATCCGAAGCGGGTTGTTGAGGTGCTCGATTGGTGTCATGCCGTGCATCATCTGAGTGTGGGGTTGGCGGCTTTGCCACGGACCGAGGGCCAGCGCAAGGCGCTTTACCCGCGGCTTCGCGGGCTCCTGAAGGAGGGCAGAAGCGCGGACGGGATCGCCGAATTGAAGGGGTTGGCGGGGAACCAGCCCGAGGATTCACCGAGGTGGCGCGAGAGCCGCTATTTGACCAAGCATTCGGATGCGGGGCGACTGCGGGATGACTGCCTCCGACGCCGCGGTGTGCCGAGGGGCAGCGGCGCGATCGAGAGCACGATCCGGCGGGTGATCAATCTTCGGCTCAAGGGCAACGGCATTTCCTGGACGGAGGACAACGCAGAGGCGGTGTTCCAACTGAGAGCGGCCGTCGTATCGGGCCGGTGGGAAGAGATCCTGGAGCCCACGCGGGGGGCCATGGCGAAGGACCGGCGAACGGAGTGGCGCTGGCTGCCGCCGGAATGCTTGGCCGAGTTGAAAGCGCTCCAAGACGAGGACGACGAATGGACGCAACCATCAGCGAAGAAGCAAACTAAGCGTACTGCGGCATAACCGCTTATTGGGATCGCACCCCTTCAGAAAAGGACACAAGCATGGGCGCGGATGCTCCCACGATTGTCTTTATACCGGTTCATTGCGCTCCCAAGAAGGCCCCTTGTCCCAAGTGTGGCAAATTGGGCAAACGAAAACGGACATGTACCCGTGAGGTACGCACGGTCGCCTTCAAGGCGGTGGTCTACCTTAAGATCACCTATGGCGAGTACACAGCCCAGTGCGAATGCTGCACGACGTTCCGAAACACTGCCGAGGGCGTGCTCCCCAAGGCCCATTACGACAACAAGGTCCGGGATCTGGTGTGGGATCGCCTCATCAAAGACGGGATGAGCATCGAGCGGATCTTGGAGTCGTTGCGCCGCGAGTTCTGGCTGGAACTGTCCTCGGGGTTCGTCTACAACGTGCTCCGCGATCGGGCCGAAGAACTCGATAGGTCCGAACATCGCCGCAAAATTCTGGAACATTTCAGCGGCACCCTCTGTGGGGACGAACTGCACCTGGGCCACTTCACATTGCTTCTGGCTACTGATCCGCTGAGCGACCTGCCGGTGGCTTTCGCCCTGGTATACCATCGCCGAACGAGTGCTTCCTGGTAGAGGGAACAACACTCGGTGTGCATCTTGGATGATGTCCTCTCCTCTCGTCGTAGGTTGGCCTCTCAAGGAGAGGACGGACGATCTCCGGTCGTTCCTGAGTGGATTGCGTCCTCTATAGTCCGTGTGTGACGGAGAGCCCGCGTCTCAAGCGGCCGGGTCCAGGGGCAACTCTTCATCCTTGAGGATGTGAAACTCTTCGCTCATCAGGCGGTCCAACTCCGAGCGGTAGCGCTCCAGGTGATCCAACACCTCGGCCACCGCCTCCTGCATCGCCTCGAACGTCTTGTGCCAGCGGTGCAGGGCCTTCTTGCGCAGGAACTTCCCCAGCCGCTCGATCAGGTTGAGGTTGGGCGAGTACGCCGGCAGGAACACCAGGCGGAACTGCCGATGGCGGGCCAGCCACTCCTTGACCACCGCCTTGCTCTAGTACTTGGCATTGTCCAGGTAGAGGATGAATTTCTCCGTCTCGGGGTGCTTCGCCAGCAACTTCTCCAGGAGCTTCACGAACTGCTCGCCGGTGATGTTCTCCTTCGTCAGGCGGAGGTCGACGTAGTCGTGGTCGTCGGGGCTGTAGGCCCCCAGGATGTTCAATCGCTTCCGACCGCTTCCGACACCCACGTAGTGCCGCTGCCCGACCAGCAGCCAGCAGCAGTAGAGCAACTCCAGGCCCCAGACCGGAGGGCACGCGTCCACGAAGTAGCGGCGGGTCGTCGGCCCGGCCTCACGCCGATGCCGCCGATACTTGCGCACGAATTGACGCTGCTTCGCCCGGTCCGCCTTCCAGAAAAAAGCCGGAGACTTTGTGGTAGCTGGCACCGATCCGGTGCCACAGATCCTTCACCCCGGAAGGAGAGTAGGTGACACCGAACTGCTCCTCGATCCAGGCCCGCACCTGCACGGCGTTGTGAAAAGTCCCTTTGGCGATCTCCTGGCGCAGTTGCTCGACTTGTGCGGGTCGCAACCGACCGGGATCACCGTGATAGTGCACGGTACACAACTCGTCCAAGCCCTTGTTGCGGAAGATGCGGAGCCCGTCCCCGACCTGGCGGCTGGAGACCCCCAGCAACTCGGCCACCTCGTCCCGGGTGCGTCCCTCGTCGATCCACCGCAGGGTGGAGAGCCGTTGGAAGATGCGGCGGTCGCGGGCCTGTCGCCGCCGTTCCTGGATCTCCTGGCGTTGCTTGGCACTCAGCGTGATGGTCTTCATCGCTCACCGCCCGGCCGCTGGAGGCGGCCACAACCCACCCCTTGACCTCAGCTCCACCAGGGTCATTATAGGAAATACTGGAACGCGAAGACTATACGTCATAACTGTGGTGGAGATTAGCGAGAAGTCTCCTTTTACGCGCTCATTTCCACGCGTCGGACGCTGGCCCGCGGAGAACTGGGGCCGCTGCCAGGTCACCCAAGCCAAGGGAAAGCGCCGCCAGATCCGGTACATCGACGACCGCGTCCGGCTCGACGGTTCCGACGGCGACTGGCGGCAAGTGATCGTGACGGGGCTGGGGCACGAATCGCCAACCTTCGTCTTGACCAACGACCTCCCGAAGCCGCGGACGGCCCGCGAAGCGATCCAGACCTACGCGCGCCGAAATCACGTGGAGAACCACCTCGGTGAACAGATCACGTTCTTTCACCTCGATTGCCAGTGCAGCGACGTCCGGCTGAACGTGGACTTCGACCGAACCCTGAGGGTGCTGGCGGACCTCCTGTACCGGAGCCTGGCCGAACGGGTGAAGGGCTGCTCTGGAGCGGGGCCGGCGCGGCTGTCCCGGAAGTTCGTCGACACGCCGGGGGTGATCGAGGTCGGAGCGGCAGGGGTGGTCGTGCGCCTGAACACACGGGCGCACAACCCGCTGTTGAAAGAGGCAGGGCTGACGAAGCCGACGCGCCCGGTCCCGTGGTTGGGCAATCGCTCGGTCAAGGTGACCTGCCCGTGACGCCCTTGGGTCCGCCCGCGCCATCGGGAGGATGGCTGCCGCGCGACATCCGAAAGTTGAGTGTCGAATAGGCAAGTTACGCCCCCGCGAAAATCGGCGAAGAAGCGGATCGAAGGGGGTGCGATCGCGCCAGTGCCAAGGATTTCGGCGGAATTTGAGCGTTCCGGTCCTGGAACGTGCCCTGAGTTCCTCAGCCGAGGGCTGGGAACTTGGAGCAGGAGGGAATGGCACGAGGATAACGCAAAGCCTTGCCATTTTAACGTTTGCGACGATTATAATTCTTACTGATCGCTGCGCAAAGAAGGTCAAGTTTTTGCAGAGTGAGGGTTTCGCCAATACCCTTCACCGACCGATCAGAAGCACCTCTATTTCCCAAGGGAACCAAGCCGTTCCACGTGTCAGGGCCTCACTCGAAGTCGCCTGGGAACGTTTGACCTCCTTTGCGCAGCGATCAGTAAATTATAAGATCACTTATTGTAAAAATTCGGGGACCGAGGGCGCGGGGCACCTCAGTTTCCCTGCGGGTCGCACTTGAGAGCCGCGGCTCCGGGGTCAGGAACGCGAGCTCCTGGGATGGTAGCTTGGTGGTTGAATCGGACTTCCACCCGTCCCCACACCCAGGAGGTCACCATGGCTCAGTTTAACGTTCCCTCCACTCGCGACCCAATCGATTCCCTGCGACCAACTCAAACAGAAACCAGGGCTCCCCTTCCTCGAACTCCTCTCGCGGTCGCTCGTCGAGGCCGCCTGCCGCCATTGCAACCATCAGTGGCGGAAACGCCTCTACACCCCCTGGATCACCTTGGGCCTGTTCCTCTCCCAGATCCTCTCCGATGACCAATCCTGCGATGACGCCGTCGATCGCTTCCAGAAGTTCCTCTACGACCAGGGGCTTCCCGCGGTGGCGACGGAGACGACCAGCTACGCTGAAGCCCGGCCACGCCTCCCCGAGACGCTTCCCTGGGAGTTGGTCCGCCGCACCGGGCATGTGATCCCGCAACAAGCGTGCGATTGCTGGCTCTTTCACGGCCGCGCGGTCAAGATCCTCGACGGCTCGACCGTGCGCATGCCCGATACCCCGGAGAACCAGGCGGCGTATCCGCAACCGTCGTCTCAGACGCCGGGGTTGGGATTCCCGATCGCCCGCATCCTCGTGATCTTCAGCCTGGCCGTGGGGACGGTCCTCGATGCGGCGCTCGGGCCGTACCAGGGCAAGCAAACGAGCGAGCTGGCCCTGCTCCGACAGATCATCGCCGAGTTTCAGCCCGGTGACATCGCCCTGGCCGACCGCTGCTTCTGCTCGTACGGGGTGATCGCGGCCCTGCTGGCGCGCGGCAGCGATGTGGGGGTGCGTCTGCACCCGTGCCGCAAGGCCGACTTCCGCCGGGGCCGCCGACTGGGTCGCGAGGATCATCTCATCACCTGGCCGAAACCCAAGGAGATCCCCGACTGGAGGAGTCGCGCCGAGTACGACGCGATGCCCGCGGAACTGACGTTGCGCGAGTTCCGCGTCCGGGTCAAAGACCCGACCAAGCGGGTCCGCACTCTGGTGGTTGTGACGACACTGGTGGAGGCGAAGCCGTATCGATCCGAAGAGCTGGGGAATTTGTTCCGTCAGCGGTGGGATGCGGAATTGGATCGGCGTTCCTTGAAGACTCAGATGAAGATGGAGATGTTGCGGACGAAGAGCCCGGCGATGGTGCGCAAGGAGGTGGCGGTGCATCTGCTGGCGTACAACTGGATCCGGGGTCTGAGGGCGGAGGCGGCGCGGGCCGGGGCAGTGCAGCCGCGGCGGCTAAGCTTCACGGGGTCGTTGCATACGGTGCGCGCATTCGAGGAGAGTCATCTGTAGGATCCGGTTCAGATCAAGGCGGATCTTCCGCGGCTGTTGGAGTTGATCGCGAAGGAAACGCGTGGACGCTCGCCCGGACCGGTACGAGCCGCGCGCGGTGAAGCGCCGGCCGAAGCCGCACCCGCTGCTGCGGATGCCGCGGAAGAGAGCGAAGCGGTTGATCAAGCGGGGTATAATACCTTATAATAAAGCATAGGATCAATTGCGAATCAGTGTCGCCGCAAGCTATTCAACAGCAGAGCCTTGCGTTATCCTCGTGCCATTC
>CAWDND010000035.1:0-60479 GCA_963803395.1 uncultured Planctomycetaceae bacterium | reverse complement strand
CCGACAGGTTCCGCTCGGGAGATGCTCCGCTCAAGAGGAGACGGGAGTTCAGTTGGAGTGAAGTTTTTCGGGGAAACTACTGACTACTGAGATTACCAGACTTGCTCAAAGTTCGCGCTGGCCCTGACCTGGAGCCGCAGGGATTCATCGGCATTTTGGACTTTGTGCATCTGCTGGTGTATCTCTATGGCGTCGCGCAGGCCGTGGAGGGCAAGGGCTCGGCTGCGGCCTGGAAGCGGTATGAGGGCTGGATGCGGCTGGCGTGGTCAGGCCGGGTGAAGGAGGTGCTGGCGGGATTGCGTCAGGGCTGCGACCAACTGGGCGTGCCGCCGGAGGGCTGCCCGGAGGAAGACCCCAGGAAGGTGGCCGCGGAGGCGCTGGGTTACGTGACAAATAACCGAACCCGGATGGCTTACCCGAGGTACAGGCAACTGGGACTGCCCATCAGCAGCGCAGCGGTGGAGAGCGTGAGGAAGCAGGTGAACCAGCGCATGAAAGGGACGGAGAAGTTCTGGCTGGAAGGGGGGGCGGAAGCGATCTTGCAGATCAGGGCGGCCTACATCAGCGAAGACGGGCGGGCCGACTGCTACTGGTCACGCCCGCGGCCGTTCGCACAGGCCGTCGGCACGGGCAGGCTTCGCCCTGAATCCTGACCTACAAGAACGCGACTGCACCCGGCCAAGAGAACCCTGTTGACGCCGACACCCCTGCGACGTTAAGTTGATTCGGGTCGTGCCCCTTGAGACAGGAGAACCAGAATGGTTCACGATTGGGTTGAGTACGAAACAGGGTGGAAATCAAGGCTCTCGCTGGGGCGCGTGTGCAACCCGTTCGTGAGTGCTCTGACTCGATTTACTTGACGAGTGCGATATCTTAACCTAGGTCCCTGCTATGCGGCGCAAGAAAATGGCTTGCACATAGCCGGGTTGGCCGTGCTCTAAATGATGCGAGCCAGCCACACTTGGCTGGCGTAGCTTTCGTATGATGAGCGGCCCCGCACATTGGGCTATTATTCCCTGATGCGGGACGTCCGCTCGATCGAAACGGCCTAAGACTTGCGAAGCTCCGCTATTACGCTCATGCTATTGGTTTGTACCCCCATCCGCTGCCGATAATACGAGAACTCGAGGAAAAACTCGTCACCTCGGACTTAAAAGCAGCGGAAGAAGCTTTGCGGCAGTATCCTTCTCATCAGATATCGAGCTGAACGTTTGTCCGGACGCCAACTCACACCGGGTCCGGATCAGTCGATCAGCACCTGACGTCCATCCTTACAAGCCTGTATACCCAACCTGAAGTGGACACATGGCGATCATCCAAGGCCATCCGGCCGAGGTCTGCGCCGAGCGTCGAGTCTTCCGGCGGGGTTGATGGCAATGTGGATGCGTTCCGGCCGCCAACCCACCAGGTTTCCTGGAAAATGCGACAAAAGGGACGAAAAAAGACCGGAGCAAGGAGCGCGGGTTGCCTTGACCTGAGGCGCTCAGGTCAAGGCAACCCGCGTCCTTGCTCCGGTCTCTTGTTGGGGGGGAAACCTCTTTTTCCGCACGCCCCGACGAAATTTCCTTACGCAACCGCAAATACGCTACAGAGTTACATTTTATGTTTTAATAATTATATATAATATTTTGAAAGTCCGTGTACTGGATGTGCGGAAAACCTGGGAAGGCCCCAATTCCTGGGCCTTTGGCTATTTCAGTGACCCCTCGCCGATCACAACAGTCGATTCTGTCGTCTTCGAACATCGCTTGAGACTGCCCTCTTCGATGTTCCACGACTGTGGCCGAGCGAATCGTTCGGGGAGCGAGCTTGGGTTCGCTCGGTGCGGCCCTGGGTTCGTTCAGAGAGCGAGCTTGGGTTCGCTCGGCGCATCGTTGTTCCGTTCGCCTCGACCCTCGATGGGTCATCCAGGCCCCGAGTTCGTTCGGGGCGGCGCCCTCGGTCCCCGAAGTCGCGTCTCGGCTCGGAGAAAAGTTCACCGCGATCCGAATTGCCACAAGGAGCCGATGGCAGATCTCGTCGTGATCATTATCGGGCTGGCCGCGCGGGCGGTCCTGAGATTCAGGGCCAACGGCGGTGGGATGGGTCCCCGCGACGGCATGCCGATCCCGAAGGACATCTATCTCCAACCAGTCGAGATGGGCTGCAGATAGCGGTTTCCACGAATCTCAGTAGTTCCAAAATTGGTCGGCCCCCGAAGGGTTGAGCTGGATGGACGCAAGCCACTTCCGAAGAATGACTTTGGATCACCGAGTCATCACCGGAGGGAGCCATGCGCCCACCCCGTCGTATCCTCAACCGCAACCAAGTCCATCGCCTCGCCGCCGAGCACCTGCAAGCGCACCTGAAGTTCAAGGACTACAAGCGCAAGACCTCGGCCCAGGTCCTCTGGTCTCTGTTGCTGGCCGCCGCCGCGCGGATCACCTCGCTGTCCGACGCCTGCCAGCGCCTCCTCGACGCCCCCTCCGACGAGACGGCACGCAAGGCGCTTCTGGCCACCCTGCCCGACTACGCCACCCTGCATCAACAGCTCAACGCCGCCCTGGCCGGGCACCTGCCCAAGGCCCTGCGCAAGCGCCTCCAGCGGCTGGCCATCGACCTGACGTTGATCCCCTACCACGGCCAGCCGTTCCGCGACCTCAACGAGATCTACCGCGCCCAGGCCAAGGACGGCACCAGCCACTTCCACGCCTACGCCACCGCCTACGTCGTCCGCCACGGCCAGCGCTCCACCGTGGCCCTGACCGGCGTGAAGAAAGGCGAGGCGCTCAAGGACGTCGTCCAGCGCCTGCTCCGGCAGGCGGCCCGCATCGGCGTCCGGCCCCGGCTGCTGCTGCTCGATCGCGGCTTCTACAGCGTGGCGGTGGTCCGCTACCTCCAGCAGGCGCGCGACCCGTTCCTGATGCCGGTGGTCTGTCACGGCCGCGCGCCGAAGCATCCGAAGGGCCCCAG
This sequence comes from uncultured Planctomycetaceae bacterium, assembly GCA_963803395.1. Taxonomy (GTDB): domain Bacteria; phylum Planctomycetota; class Planctomycetia; order Isosphaerales; family Isosphaeraceae; genus JAFANO01. Next base: position 57,527 of record CAWDND010000035.1, on the reverse strand, counting down.
CGGCAGCTACGTCTTCCGGACCTGGAGGACGAGCGGTTGGTCCACCTACACGCTGGCCGACGCCAAGAAGCGCACTGCGACGGTGTCGATCTGCGTGAAGTGTCGCAACTACCGCGGGGAGAGGAAGCGTCACGGGCGTCAGACATTGATCTACGCCTACTGGGGCTACCAACCGCCCTCGCCGGAGTCGGTGTTCACGACCTACCGGCTGCGGTTCGGGATCGAGTCGAGCTATCGCCAGCTACACGAGGGGCGGATCCGGACGACGACGCGCCGCCCGGAGGTGCGCCTGCTGTACGTGGGGATCGCGCTGGTGCTTCGGAACCTGTGGGTGTGGCTCCATTACACGATCCTCTCGAGGCCGCGGCGTGGCGGTCGGGTCATCTTGCTGGAGCGGCTCCGGTGGGAGACGCTGTTGCTCTGGTTGCTCCATGTGGTCGAGGAAGCATTCGGGGTCGCGGACGTCACCTACACTGAAAGAGATGTGCAATATGAACTTGCACTGTAGCCAACCGTCGGACTGTTTTTGGAACTACTGAATCTAGCAGAGTCGAATTAGAACCTGTTCTAAAAAAATAGTAGTTGAAACGCAGCCGACGCGAGAGCGAAATCGGCTTGTGCGCCAATTTCGCCCGTTTGCCGGGATGGGGATGGCTCGCACCCACCCCCACCCCTCGCGGCCGCGACGATCAGCTCCCTGAGGAGGGCTGTTGCGCCGCGCCAATGAACGTCCATGTGTGGTGGCCGGGATGGCTCGCACCTACCCCCGGCCCCGTCAGCCCAGTCCCCGAACTCAGAGACAGGACCAATGCCCATTCTATCAAACAAATGGTCCCGCTACGTCAAAAATTTCGGCGGGAGATCACGCACCAAGTCTGGTCGTCGCTTTCCGCTCGAGCCGCTCGAGTCGCGCGTGGTGTTGAGCGTTCCGGCGAGCGTGGTCTCACCGAGCACGCTTTACGGGGCCTCGGCAGTCATGACTTTGCAGAACTTCGACGGCCCAACAGTTCCCCTGGACAAGGCCGGCGATACCTATCCCAGCATCTACACCGGTGAAGGCAGCGCTGGCACCGTCAACATCAACACCGCCGACGCCGTCGAGGGCAACAGCGTCCAAGCAAACGTCACGACCAAGGGACTCTACCTCCAGTTCAATCCCTACGACACGTCGACCCGCGGCTTCGCCCGCGACTACTCGGCCGCCCCGGCGGCCTGGCAGTTCAACACCTACAACCGTCTCAGCTTCTGGATCAAGCGGCCTACCACGGCGTCGCCCCTGATCACCAATGGGAGTCACGGCACCTACGTCGGCACCTACCTCAAGCAGGTCGCCAACCCCGACCCGTACTCCGACGAGACCGGCGGTGGCCACGCCTACCACTCGATCAACCTGCCCAACAACGGCCAGTGGACCCAGGTCATCCTCAACATGCACCCGGACCACTATCGTGGAGACTCCGGAGGGGTGGATCTGGGCGACCAGCCACATCCCACCGGTGAATCGCAGTACAACTACTTCGACGCGCTGACCCGGTTCTACATCGACGACACGACCGACCCCGACCACCGGCACCTATCGGATCGACGACATCCAGTTCTACCGGGAGCCGTACGCGGAGGACGACGCCCAGGTCGCCTCGCTGACCGGCACCTATGACCCGACCAAGAACGAGGTCATCGTGACCTGGAATCGGTCCAAGGATGACAACACCGTCAACGACGAGGTGCGGTACGCGTTCTCGGACATCCACCAGCTCGGCTGGAATGCGGCGACGCCGGCGCCCAGCGGGATCATTACGCCCCCGGGCTACCAGGGGTACAACGGGATGGTCTACGATACGACGGCGCTTGCCGCTGGCGGGTCACTCGGTCGTCTACATCGCGATCAAGCCGCAGAACTCCAGCTCCGGTCTCTTCTCCCAGATCGCCATCCCCTTGACCGAGGCCTCCCGTCCCAGACGACGACCCCGGCGATCCCGACCAATCTCACCGCGACGCCCGGCAATGCCCAGGTGTCCTTGAGCTGGAGCCCGCGACCGGCGCCACCAGCTACAGCCTCTACCGGGCCTCGACCAGCGGCGGCGAGGGAAGCACCCCGTACCGCACCGGCCTCACCGGCACGACCTTCACCGATACCGGCCTGACCAACGGCACCCCCTGTTATTATCAGGTCACCGCCGTCAACAGTAGCGGCCAAAGCGGCAAGTCCAGCGAGGTCTCGGCGGTGCCCAAAGCGACGGCCCCGGCGACCCCGACCAATCTCACCGCGATGCCCGGCAATGCCCAGGTGTCCTTGAGCTGGAGTGCCGCGACCGGCGCCACCAGCTACAGCCTCTACCGGGCCTCGACCAACGGCGGCGAGGGAAGCACCCCGTACCGCACCGGCCTCACCGGCACGACCTTCACCGATACCGGCCTGACCAACGGCACCCCCTGTTATTATCAGGTCACCGCCGTCAACAGTAGCGGCCAAAGCGGCAAGTCCAGCGAGGTCTCGGCGGTGCCCAAAGCGACGGCCCCGGCGACCCCGACCAATCTCACCGCGATGCCCGGCAATGCCCAGGTGTCCTTGAGCTGGAGCGCGCGACCGGCGCCACCAGCTACAGCCTCTACCGGGCCTCGACCAGCGGCGGCGAGGGAAGCACCCCGTACCGCACCGGCCTCACCGGCACGACCTTCACCGATACCGGCCTGACCAACGGCACCCCCTGTTATTATCAGGTCACCGCCGTCAACAGTAGCGGCCAAAGTGGCAAGTCCAGCGAGGCGTCCGCCACGCCGAAGCCGGCGACCACGGCCCTGGCCATCGACGGCGGCGGGCCCGCCGCCGGCGCCTTCGTGGCCGATACGTATGTCAGCGGTCCGCGAACCGGCACCGTCGATTGGGGCAATCCGGCGATCGATACCACCGGAGTGACCAACCCCGCCCCGCAGCGAGTCTACCAGACCGAACGCTATGGCAACTTCACCTACACCATCCCGGGTCTGACGCCGGGAGCTTCCTACACCGTCCGGCTGCACTTCGCCGAGAACTATTGGACCAGTGCCGGCAGCCGGCTGTTCAACGTCTCCATCAACGGCACTCAGGTGCTGACCAACTTCGACATCGTTGCGGCGGCCGGCGGCCGGAACAAGGCCATCGTCAAGGAGTTTCCCGCCGTCGCCGACTCCGGCGGCAGATCACCATTGGTTTCGTCACGGTCGTGGATGACGCCAAGGTCAGCGGCATTGAAATTGTTCCCGCCTCACCGCTAATTGTTCCCGCCTCACCGCTGACCGCCACGCCGAAGCCGGCGACCACGGCCTTGGCCATCGACGGCGGCGGCGGAGCCGCCGGCGCCTTCATGGCCGATACGTATGTCAGCGGTCCGCGAACCGGCACCGTCGATTGGGGCAATCCGGCGATCGATACCACCGGAGTGACCAACCCCGCGCCGCAGCGAGTCTACCAGACCGAACGCTATGGCAACTTCACCTACACCATCCCGGGTCTGACGCCGGGAGCTTCCTACACCGTCCGGCTGCACTTCGCCGAGAACTATTGGACCAGTGCCGGCAGCCGGCTGTTCAACGTCTCCCTCAACGGCACTCAGGTGCTGACCAACTTCGACATCGTTGCGGCGGCCGGCGGCCGGAACAAGGCCATCGTCAAGGAGTTTCCCGCCGTCGCCGACTCCGGCGGCAAGATCACCATTGGTTTCGTCACGGTCGTGGATGACGCCAAGGTCAGCGGCATTGAAATTGTTCCCGCTTATCGATAACCGCGACCGCCACGATCAGCGCCATCAGTGGGCCAAGCCCCACTGTGCAGTCAAGCACAGCCACAGGATCGGCACTGAGTCAGTCCAATGGCGTGTCCCAGTTCCCGGGGGACGTGCCAGAGGCCGTGGTATTGAGGAAGGACCCCCTGAGGGGGCCGTTCACGTGGGGAAGCCCCCGTTGGGGACGGGGAGGTCAGCCGACCCGTTCCCACGGCTGGGCGGCCATCTCGGGCCGGTTCCCCTCAGGCATTTTCCCCGGCGCGTGTCCCATTGGCTCATCAAATCGAGTTTCCCAACCGAGGGGCAAAGTTGAGGCCCCCAGCCTCCGGGATGAGCTGAACGACCCGGCGGGTGGTGCCGAGGGTAGATTCTCCTCGGCTCCGACATCATGGTCCTCACTTATATCACGTGACTGGGCAAAAACTGGGCAGGGCGCTGCGCAGGTGATCGAGCCGGCTGGCTACATCGACCGCGCGGCTAAAGCGATGTCTCGTGAGCAAGGCCGTCAGGCGGTCGCGACTACGAGCGATCCCCACATAAGTGCGGAACCGGTTCAGGCGTCGTAGCGGGAGGTACGGCTGCCGCGGATCGAACTCCCACGGATGGAAGTACAACATCACCACAGGGGGATCACAAACTCGTCGCACCTGCCGGATGGCGCGTTCCATCACGGTCAGCGGCAAGAGCCGGAAATAGCCCCCGCCCCCGATGGGGATATTGATCCCGAGCAGGCGAAGTGTCGCGGGCGGGAGTTCGAGGATTGCGTGCTCCGTTCCCTTCGCCAGGAACAGCGAGCGCGGCGCGGCTGGCACACCGTAACGGTCGTGCCGCACCGGATAGATGGAGGAGTCGTAGAGCATGCCCAGTTCGGCCAGCACGTCGATGGCCCAACCGGTTTGCCGCACGATGCTGAACGTCGGGGCGCGATAGCCCACGACTGCCTCGCCCGTGACCTGCTCCAGGGCGTCTTTACTTTGCCTCACGTCCTGGCGGAACGAGGCGGGCGTCAGGTTGTGGACTCGTCGGTGGTCCCAGCCATGACTGGCTACTTCATGGCCCGCTCGGTGGATGTCACGGACCAAGACCGCGTGATGCCGCGCTATCTGACCCAGTACGAAGAAGGTCGCCTTGATCCCTCGTCGATCCAACTGATCCAGCAGCCAGTATGTCGACGGCGCGAGGCGTTCACGGTAATGGTCCTTCAGGGCCGGGGCGATCGCCAGTCCCGCGGCCGCTTCGATCTGGAAATGCTCCTCGACGTCGAAGCTCAGCACGACATGCAGGAGTTCCCTAAAGGCCTGGAGACCATCCCCCAGTTCTGCAGGGTCGAGGCCTCGATCGATCACGGTCGGTTTCGATCTCATTCGGGTGGACCTCCTCTGCGAAGGGGGACAGCAATCTGGGAGAAGAGGTCGGAGTTCTGCGGCTTGATCGCGATGAAGACGACCAAGTGACCCGCCAGCGGCAGCGCCGTCGTGTCGTAAACCATCCCACTGTATCCCTGCCAGCCCGGGGGCGTAATGATCCCGCTGGGCGCCGGCGTCGCCGCATTCCAGCCGAGCTGGTGGATGTCCGAGAACGCGTACCGCACCTCGTCGTTGACGGTGTTGTCATCCTTGGACCGATTCCAGGTCACGATGACCTCGTTCCTGGTCGGGTCATAGGTGCCGGTCAGCGAGGCGACCTGGGCGTCGTCCTCCGCGTACGGCTCCCGGTAGAACTGGATGTCGTCGATCCGATAGGTGCCGGTGGTGGGGGAGGCCGTGTCGTCAATGTAGAAGCGCGTCAGCGCGTCGAAATAGTTATACTGCGGCTCACCCGTCGGGTGCGGCAAGTAGCCCGGGTCGATCCCTCCGCTGTCCCCCCGCCGATGATCGGGGTGCATGTTGAGGATGACCTGGGTCCACTGGCCGTTGTTGGGCAGGTTGATCGAGTGGTAGTAGTGGCTGCCGCCGGTCTCGTCGGAGGAGGGGTCGGCGTTGCTGATTTGCTTGACGTAGGTCCCGACGTAGGTGCCGTGACTCCCATTGGTGATCAGGGGCGACGCCGTAGTGGGCCGCTTGATCCAGAAGCTGAGGCGGTTGTAGGTGTTGAACGACCAGGCCTTTGGGGTGGCTGAATAGTCGCGAGCGAAGCCGCGGCCCGACCCGTCGTAGGGGTTAAACTGGGCATAGAGGCCGCCCGAGGTGACGTCCATGCGCAGACTGTGGCCGGAAGCGGCGTCGTTGAGATCGATGCTCACCTGGGCTGCGCCGGCGCCACCGTACTCGCTGGGGTATGTGTCCCCCGCCACGTTGACCGGCACTGCAGTCCCGTCGAAGTCCTGCAAGACCGCCATGAAGCCGGTCCTGGCCGCCTCCCGACGCAGGGGCGGTGCCGCGACACTCCCGCCGGGCGGTGCAGCAACTGGCACCGGAGCATCGACGCTATCCGGGACACCGCCGGGCGGTGCAGCAACTGGCATCGGAGCATCGACGCTGTCCGGGACACCGCCGGGCGGTGCGGCAACTGGCACCGGAGCATCGACGCTGTCCGGGACACAGCCCAACTCGGCGAGGATGGCCAGGGGCCAGGCGAGGTACAAGAGATTCCAAGATCTTGGCTTAATTTTGGTCATATAATACCATTAGATGTTAATTAATAAAGATAAATAAATAATGTCAAAATATTTGTTTTAAAAATGGCGTTCGAGAATATCGACGACCCTTCGAGATGCGAGTCCGTCCCAGAGCTCGGGGACGCGGTGGCACCGCTGCCGCTCGAGGGCCCTCAGCCCCTCGCTCACGATCCGCTCGGGGTCAAGCCCGACGAGCGTGTTCGTCCCTTCGGTGATGGTTGAAGGTCGCTCGGTGCTGGTTCGGAGGGTCAGGCAGGGCACACCGAGCACCGTCGTCTCCTCCTGGATCCCTCCGGAATCCGTCAACACCATGCGCGCGTGCCCGACGAGCTTGAGGAAGTCGAGGTAGCCCAGGGGGTCGGTCAGGACCACGCCGGCGGGACCTTGCCGGCTCCGGCTGAATCGCTGCCGATCCAAGACCTTGCAGTCCGCGGATGGACCGGGAAGACGACGGGCAGCTCCTGGGCGATGCGCGTCGACGGCCGCGAGGAGCCGTCGCAGGACGTCCGGAGTCGTCGACGCTGGCCGGGCGGTGCAAGGTCAAGACGGCGTAGCCGCGGCCCGTCAGGCCCAGATCCTCGAGGATGGTCGAGCGCTCGCTCCGCTCGCGGTGCTGCAGGAGCGTATCGATCATCACGTTGCCGACGAAGAAGACCTGCTCGTCCGGGATCCCCTCGCGCTGGAGGTTCTCCAGGCCGCTCCGTTCGCTCACGAACAGCCAGCGCGAGATCGCGTCGGTCAGGACCCGGTTGATCTCCTCGGGCATCGTCCGGTCGAAGCTGCGGAGCCCGCCTCGACGTGGGCGACCGGTATGCCCATCTTCACCGCGGTCAACGCGCAGGCCAGCGTCGAGTTCACGTCGCCCACGACCACGCACCGCATCGGGCGTCTCGGACTGCAGCACGGGCTCGAACCGCTTCATGACCTCGGCCGTCTGGACCGCATGGCTGGCCGAGCCGACTTCGAGGTCGACGTCGGGCCGCGGGATGCTCCAGCTCCTCGAAGAACAGCCGGCTCATCCGCTCGTCGTAGTGCTGGCCCGTGTGGACCAGCCGGACGTCGAGGCCGGCTCGCCGCGCATCTCCCGCATGAGCGGCGCGATCTTGATGAAGTTCGGGCGGGCGCCGCGACAGACCACGATCTTCATGACGCGTCAGATCCTCGAGCAGAAGCGTGGGAGCCATCTCAGTGCACGACGCTTCAGAGGGTGATCGCGATGGCGGGCGCACCAACTCAACAGGACGTACAAGGCGAAGGGGTGTTGCATGTTGATTCGTCGCGACCCTCGAGGAATATCGGACCAGATCCGGGCGGACCGCTCCGGCCGCAACCCGATCGCCGACGCCAGGTCAGGATCGGTCGAAGACTGCGACCGAGCCGCGGCCGCAGGGCCGCGCGCATCCAGATCTCGTAAGGGATGACGAAGCCTTGCTTGCGGCGGCGGACGACCTCCGGCGGGAGGGCGTCGCCCATTCGCGTCGACCAGCATGCGTTTCGGCACGGATCGCGACATCTTGACGCGCCCGGGCAACGGGGCGACGAACTCGATGAGTCGATGGTCCAGCAGCGGAAGGCGAACCTCCAGCCCGTGGGCCATGCTGCAGACGTCCGTGTCGCGGAGCAGTGAATTCCGCAGGTAAAAGCTCAGTTCGAGCTGAGAGACCTGGTTGAGTCGGGTCGCTCGGCCAGCTCATCGGGCGGCACGCGCCGATGCGATGAAACTCCGGGCGGCCGGTACCATCTCGGCCGGGCGGGTCGAGCAGGTCCGACCGCGGAGGTCATCCCAGAAGACGCGCCCGGGCCAGCGAATACGTCTCGTGCATGCTGACGCCGGCTCATCAGCAGGCACGCCGCTTTCTGCGTCGAGACCCGCGTCGGGAGCCAAGATCCGGATCGCCCGCCCCATCAGGTGCCGAGGGGCCGGGGCACCGCGCCGAATCCCAGGACGCTGGGGGATGAAGCGGAAATTGTCGTAGCCGCCGAAGAGCTCGTCGCCGCCGTGGCCGCACAGCGCCACGGTCAGGCCCGACTGCTTGGCCAACTGGCAGACGGTGTAAGTATTGATGCCATCGATGCTGGGCTGATCGCCGGCGTCGAGGGCATCGTCGAACCGCTGCCAGGAGATCATCGGAGTCACCGGCTGGGTGACGTGCTGCGTCTTGTACCGCGCGGCCAGTTGTTCGGCAAACGGCCCCTCGCCATAGCCTTCCTCGGTGAAATGCAGGGTCAGGGTCCGGACGTCTTGATGGTTGTTATGAGCGATGGCGGCAACGATCGCGCTCGAGTCGATGCCGCCCGAGAGGAAGACGCCCAGCGGGACGTCGCTGAGCAAGCGGCACTCGACGGCCTCGTCGAAGACTCTCCGGAACTCCGCGGTGAGGTCTCGCGAGGATCGCCTCACCCCCCGAGCCCAGCGGGCGGTGCGCATAGGGCGACGACCAGTACCGCCGGATCTCCCGGACCCCATCCGCGGCGAAACCCGCATCCAGTGGCCGGCCGGCAGCAGCCGGACATCCCGGCACGATCGTCAATGGCTCGGGGACGGTTCCGAAGGCCAGGTAGCCATCCAACCCGTCGCGGTCCAGCCTGCGGGGAACCAACCCCGTCTCGAGGAGAGCGCGAAGCTCGCTCGCGAACAGGAACCTGGACCCAATCTGCGCGTAGTAGAGAGGCTTGATCCCGAGCCGGTCGCGGCAGAGGAACAGCTCTTGTTCCAGGCGGATCCCAGAGCGCGAAGGCAAACATCCCCCGCAGTCGCTCGACGCAACTTCGCGCCCCAGCGGCGGTACGCAGCCAGGAGGGTCTCCGTGTCGCACGTTGATCGATACTCGCCCCCCAGCTCCTCTCGCAATTCTAGATGATTGTAGATTTCCCCATTGTAAACGACCCAACTTCCGCTTACGGGATCGCGCATGGGCTGGTGCCCGGCCTGGCTGAGGTCCAGGATCGCCAGTCGGGAATGTCCCAGGCACAACTCGATGCCGGCGATATCCCGTGGACAGTGTCTCGATCCCGGCATCGTCGGGTCCCCGGTGGCGCTGCGCGTCGACCATCGTCCGGACCCATTCCGCCGACAGGTCCGGACCGAGGATTCCAGCGATTCCACACATTCCCAATCGCCTCTAACTGAACGACGGTTGATTGCCCTGCGGGTGATCTACGTGCTGCAGCCGGCTGCGGACCTTCGAACAATCGCAGGATTTCGCTGAACCCGTAGATCTCGGCTTCGAATTCAATTTGGGAGAGGTCGTCCGCGTCCAGGAATCGCCGCAGGCCCAGGCGTGGTGTCGCGGCATCGTTCAATCCGGGGTCGCACGTCACGGCGCTGCGGATTTTCGCGGCGGTCAGCCACGGCCATTGCTCCTTTGACCACAGTCCGCTGGGATAACAAAAATGCTGCGCAGCGAACGCCCAGCGAGGACTCGAGGAAGGCTCGGTTGTCGCTCGATCTCCCGCTCGACGACAGCGTGCTCGTCGACCGGGAAGCGATGGCGATGCGTGTGCAACTGGACGCTCATCCCCGACTCGGCCATCGACCGGATCTCGTCCGGCGTCATCAGGCTCAGCGATCGGTTCTGGAGCAGTTCGTCGTAGCTCACGTCCAGCCGGCCTGGCCAGCTCCTTCGAGAAAGCCGATCACGCTGGTCTTCGTCGAAGTAGGCTCTCGGCATACTCGATGATTTGCCAGATGACTGCGTCGTTCGCGCGTTCTCGGAGAAACTGACAATCCACCTCCGGCTCAGGCCGAGCCCGTTCAGGTCGAGGGTGGTTCGCCGCGTCTTCCAGAAGAGGTACTGGACGACGAGCCGGAAGATGGGACGTGCCTTCGCGACATAATACGTCGTCACGTAGATCGTGGCCGGGATTTCGAATTCGCGGAGGATCGCCCAGTCCCCGCGAATAGTTGCTGTAAAACCCGTCGTCGAACGTCACGACGGTCGCGCAGCTGGGTAGGTTCCCTCGCGCCAGCCCTTCGAGGGCCGCATCCAGGCTGATGACGGGAAAGCGGCGGTCGCGGAGTGTCTTCATCCGTTTCGACAGATCTCGGGACGCATGAAGAGTCCTGGCCGGAATCGATGTTCGTCTCCCAGCGACAGGCCATGGAAACAGAGGATCCGGAGTCTTTCGCCGGACGTCAGGCGGCGAGCCAGGGCGAACAGCCCGCAGTATTTTGCCAGAGTACAAGATCAGGCGTTTCGCTTCTTATACATGTCGCTCCGGAGTCCGACTCCACCGCTTGAGCCCGGGCGCGGCTCACGCCGATGCCCGTTCGCTCCCGAAGAACCGAACCGTCCGCCGAGCGGCCTCCTCCCAGGAATAGCCCTCAGCCTAGCCGGCGATCGACTCGGCGATCCCAGGTCATTCGCAGGGCCGTCCCCGACGCCTCGCAGAGGGCGTCCGGCGCGCCGATCGGCACGATGAATCCTCTCCGCGGCGGGGCCGACGTGAATGGCGTTGTCCCCTGCCGGAGTGGTGACGACAGGCAGCCCGCACGCCATCGCCTCGAGAATCGCGTTACAGCACCCTTCATCATAGGTCGAAAGCGAAGACGTCCGCAGCTTGCAGCCACTTCGCCACGGCCTCCGGCGGCTGAGGCCCCGCAAGTTGAGACGGACTCGGGCACGCCCAGCTCGTCGATCATTCGCCGGAGGAATTGCGGGGTACCCCGGCTCATGTGCACCGCCGCCGATAATCGCCAGTCTCAGGCGATCGTCCTTCGTCCGCAACCGGGCGATCGCATCGACCAGCATGATGGTGACCCTTGCCGGCGACGAGCATGCCGACGGCTACCACGATCCGCTGATCCGAGGGCTCGACGCCCAGGGCTCGACGGGCCTCGTCCCGCTCGCCGACCCGGAAGGTCTGTCGATCAACGGCATTTGGGATGACGCTCGATCTTCTCGGGGCGATCCCATGCTCGACCGCCAGCGTCTTCAGCGATTCGGAAACACTGATGATCCCGGTGCACCGCCCCAGCGCCCGGCGCAATTGGTCCCCCCGCCAGCGGTGGGGCAGAATCGGCCGCTCCAATCCCCTCATCGTGATGAAGACGGGCCGCCGCAGCGCCAGGGCCGCCCTGACGCAGCCGACCCCTTCGGGGTAACCGAAGTGGGCGTCGATCAGATCGATGGGCTGACCCTTCTCGATCTCGCCGAGGCGGCCAGCAAGGCCGCTTCACCCAGCGGCCATCCAGGCCCTTGAGAATTCCGGGCAGGTAAAACATCCTGCGGCGCAATACCGCGAGGGCCGAGCCCTGCGCGTCCCGGGATCGAAGGCCGGTGCCCAGGGCCGGCAGCACATGGGAAACCAGGGCACGGGGTTGACGACCGTGACGTCCTCGAGGCGGGCCAAGGCGGCAAGGCGCCGCTGGATGAACAGCCCCCGGTGAGGATTCCGGGGCCATGGATATTCCGATGCTGACGCTGGCGATCCGCATTGGTCCCGATGACTCGACGAAGGTGGCGGGGACCGAGGGATGAACAGGGGATAGCACAGAACCGGCAGAAGAATGGGGGCGAGACACCGCATGGATATCACGACGACGAACCGATGGCGGTACGGACGGCTCAGGGCGATCGCACCGAGGAGTCCGACTCGCCCGGCGGCATCGCCTTGCGAGGCATGCTCGCCCAATCCTCGACATATCGACGTAGCGCTCGCCGACCTGGCCACGTCGTGGTGTCGTTCGACGAAGCGACGCCCTCACCCGCCCATCTGGCGCGGCTGCCCGGGGTTGGTCCAGAAGCAGAACCAGAGCGGCCGCCAGCGCCGCAGGGTCCTGAGGGGCACCAGGATCCCGGTCGCCCCGTCGTCGACCAGCTCGCTGTTGCCGCCAACCCGCGTGGCGACCACGGGTAGGGCACAAGCCATCGCCTCCAGAATGGCGAAGCTCAGGCCCTCGGAGATGGAGCTCAGGACGAAGATATCACAGGCGGGCAGCAAGCTGTCGAGGTCGCGACGCTGTCCCGAGGAAGCGAACCGCGTCGAGTGATTTGCAGCTCCTCCGCCAGGGTGCGGAGTTCGTCCCGGCACTCTCCCTCTCCGACGATGAGGAGGATGGGCTCCCGGCCGGAGAGCCGATTCCTCGACTCCATCACCAATCGCCAGGCATGCAGCAGCGTCTTCTGGTCCTTGATCGGGCGCAGCCCGGCCACGTGGATGACGAGGTCCACGTCGGGGCCGATGGCCAGCTCGCCACGCAACCCTGAGCATCGCCGGTCCCTGGGAGGATGGGGTCGGAAGCGATCCAGGTCGATCCCGTTGGTGATCACCTCCACGGACTCCTCGCGGATCCCGCTCAGGTCGCAGACCATCCGCCTGCTGGCCTCGCCGACGGCGGTGACCCCGCTCCCCAGGCGGGCGGCCAGCCGGCATTTCAGGCGGACATCGCCGGCGAGCTCGTGGACCGGCCGCTCGACGCCGTGGAAGGTTTGCAGGCACGGGCGGCCGGTGATCCGGGCGGCCAGGCTGGTGTCGAGCCAGGCGAACTGATTGTTACAGTGGAGGACATCGATCCGCCTGCCGGCGGGCGAGCAGGGCCAGGCGGGCACAGAACCCGACCAGCTTGCTCGGGCCTGGCTTGATGACGAAGGCGGGCGTCTTGGATGGCAGCTGATCGAGCAGACGAAGGTCATCCGAGAGACTGATGATCGTATTGTCGATGAGCCTCCGCGGTCGACCGGACAAGCGTGAACCACACCCGTGGCGATCCCGCCCGCCCCGAAGCAATCGACGAGATGACCGACACGGATTGTCCCGGGAAGATATCCTATTGCCATATTAAACGTATGCGACCTGGCCAAGCCTCTCTTGATGGTGCAACCGCGTCAGCACCACCGCGAACGCGACGAACCAATAGGCGGGGTCAACCTCATGCTCGGCCATGGTAATCCCGCCCATTAACCAGCCATAGTAGCCCAACTCGATGCCCATCGCGAACAACCCGACGCGACGTGATATTCCTCGGATCGCCCGCCTTCCTGATCCGGCGCAACAGCCAGAGCGATCCCCCGAACGCGTAGGCCCACACCGCGAAGCCCAAGACCCCCGTCTCACAGGCGACGCTATAGTAGGAATTGTGAGCCGACCTCCGGCCCTGGCCGGGGCTCCCGTAGTAGGTAAGGACCTCCGGTGGGAGATACTGCGGGCTGACATACGGATAATTCCGATACCCGACCCCCATCGGGTAATCCATCAGCATCCGCCTGCTGGCCGCGTTAATGACGAACCGACTGTTCGCCGAACCCTCTTCCGTGGGCTTTTGGATCGTGCTAATCCACTCCCAATAATTGTCGGGTGTCAACCGAAAGACGAAGAGGCCGACGCCGACCACGAGGACGGGCAACAGCCGAAGAGTTATCCTCCTGGGAAGAAGCAGCAGGAGCAGGCCCAACTCGAGGACGAGAGCCAAAAAATACGTCCTCATATAGGTCGATACGACACTGTTCAAGACGAAAGGGAGGCCGCACCAGCAGAGAAGACGCTCGAAGGGCCGGCCCTTCATCGCCAGCAGGACCATGGTCGGGACGAACATCACCAGGACCGCCGCGTGTGATTCCGGCAGGACGCCAGTCTCTCGCCCGAGCGCCCGCAGGGACATAACCGAGACGAACTCCTACGGTGTGGAGGATTGCTGCGTGCACTATGCCGATCAGGCATGCCGCCATAACGTACGACATCTGCCGTTCAGTGCGAATGACCGGCACCAGCAACGAGGCTAGGAGGACTGTCTTCGCGACCTCATAGATGTTATCCAGCGCATTCCCGTGAACTCACTTCGGCCCAGAGGGAACTGAGCGCCCGATCGCCACGAAGCCCCAGAGCGCCTTCAAGACCGCCCCCTCCCTCCCGACCGGCCTCAACCCCTGCGGCCGGCGCATCAGGAAACCTACAAAAAAAGCTAAAGTCGAAACTAATTGACATCGCAAATCTATTTCTATTAAAGATATAGGATTTAACAAATAAGAACAAAGGCATGCGATCGCTCCGGCCAGGGGATTGACCAGGGCCGAAACCACACCGACCGTCATCAGGCCCAGATAAAAGAGAATTCTGACCATAATGAGTAGGCTGTCGAAGAACCCGGCCGAGGCCCCGAGCATCGATCAACACTCAGGGTCGCCTCGCTCTTCATTGGCTCATGGACGGTGGTGGGCACATGCTTCTTTTCATAAATGATTGCTTACGAGCGGCGGCCGATTTTGGGCTTGCCTCTCCGCCCAAAACACTGGATCCCTGACGAACGAATGCAGCGGCGCGAAACGGTATCTAAAGAGCGTCCACAAGGCCTCGAAGCCATCGTGCCAGCGGATCTTCTTGCCCTCTAGAATACCGCGTGGATTGTAGCTAACGGGAACCTCGTGGATCCGGTAACCTGTGCGGCGAACCTTGGCGGTCACCTCTGGACAAAATTCAAACCTCATGCATCGCAACCTAATCATTCTAAGTATATCAGTGCGAAATGCTTTATAGGCGGTTGCCTCGTCGGTGATGTGCGCGGCAAAGAGGGCGTTGGCACTAAATGTAAGAACCTTGTTCGCCAGCCAGTTTGCCCATTTCATCCCGCGTACGCCCACCATGAAACGGGATCCGTAGACCACGTCTGCGCTCCCATCGATGATGGGCTGGAGGATGCACGGGTAGTCTTTCGGATCATATTCGAGATCGCCGTCCTGTACCAACACGATGTCGCCGATAGCTTTCGCGATGCCCACGCGGACGGCGGCCCCCTTGCCAAAGTTCACGACCGAATGGTGGACGACGATTACGTCGCTGGCCTCATATTTCTCCAGGAGCGCCGCTCGTCCCGTCGGTCGAGCCGTCATCGACGACGATCACCTCCCGCTGGCAACCCGAGGGCAGCGGCGCGTCCAGAACTCGCTGCAACACCAGCGGAAGCGTCGGAAATTCGTTGTAGACCGGAATCACAATCGAGATCTTCACGTTTACCTCCGATAGGTCCTACAGACCTGGACGGACAGTGCACGAGCACTGTGGCCCCACAACGTAAATCCAATGGCAGTGTTGGCGAGGATCAGAAGCTCCGTGGGCGTCCGGTACCGATTGTCGCCAACGCCCATAAAGCACGATATAATCATCGTATAAAGTACGATAGCTAGTGACGTCAAATATATACATGCAAGTTCCTTATCACGTTCAGCCAGCGGCCACCAGTCTGGCTGGCCGGTGGCGATGCGCACCGATACGTAGATGAACATGAGGCCGACCACGACGACAACTTGGAAGGCGAATACACCATTCACGACGAACTGAAAAATCGCCGAGGCGGCGCGTCCCACTCCCCGTTCGAGACCGGGGACCTCGTAATCGTTCGGCATCCAGTAACTGGCAAACAGCTTCATGGATTCGTGCACGTAGGTCAATGGCTTCGCTTTGATCAGGTGCACGCTCGCCTGTTTGACCGCACGTAACGCTTTCACTTCGTCTCCGCCATACATGCGCAAGAGGTCGGGCATGGCGCGGTATATGTAATCCTGGCCAGTGTGGTTGTGGAAGGGCTTGGTGATCAGGGCATCCCGATGCTTCACCAACCCAGTGCGCAAGTCTGCATACTCGTCAGGCAGGTACTCCAGTACGGTCGCTACCTTACAGCTGACCGCCATCGCGGACATGCTAGACGTATCGAATTGGCCGAAACAGCGGTAGTTCAGAAACGCGTAGGCACCCAGACTGCCAGAACGTAACGATCGTGGCGATGGCCATCGAAAGCACTAGCTTCCCGAATCGCAGGCGACCCGTCCAGCGGGCCAAATAGGCCACTACGAGCGCCAACGCGACGGCTGGGACCATCATTTGAAACGTTGGCCGGACGAACGCAGTATACATCGTAGCGATCGCGAATAGTATCAGGAGACCCAGCCTGCCGCTCTGGACCCATAAGGCGACGGCCGAAAACGCGACGACGACCGAGAATGTGCAGATACTCTCGGTTGACGCATACGCGCTGGGCCCGACATAGGGCGGCAGCAATGCGATCGCCAAGAATGCTAGCGTGATGGTCCGCGGGATGCCGAGCCTTGCCAGCACATACGCCATCACCAGGGTCGCGAGCAGCTGCGCCCGAGCATCGTGCGGAACAGTGCGCGCGTGAGTCTCTGATCCGAACCCGTCAGCAGCAAGACCAACGGATACCCTGGCGTCCTCTGGTGGAATCTCGTCAACCTCAGGTCTTTCAGGTCCGTGGCCACCCGCATATAGCTGGGCACGTCAGGGCCATTGAGGGGTGCGGACGGCCACCACGCGTCATATCCCACAAATGCGACCATCACGGTGAAGACGGCTACCGCGGCATCCCTGCCGGGCAAGTGGCGTATTCGCCCGGTGTTAGCGCCGATGTCACTCATAATCAACGCTGCTTCCGTGGCTACGCTCGCTTCGTGGTGGTCCATCCTTTCTCCTCCGCTGGTTTCTCGAAGATGGGGAGTACGGTCTCAGACGTTCGACAGCATCCCTCGACGATTGGCTGGATCTACTGGAGGTGTTGCACCGGGTCGTACTCGAGGTCGGCGTCCTGCACGATGACGAGCTGCCCGGTGACGTGATGGAAGCCGGTGCGCAGGACGGCCCCCTTGCCCTGGTTCGTCTCTTGGAACAGGATCGTCAGGTCGGGTTCCTCGGTCTTCATCTCCTGGAGGACAATGTATCTAACGTCTTCGCAATCCTGCCTACCTGCTCATACCGGTGGAACCGGGTGATGGAGGGCCCGACGTCCGCACCCGCCGATGACACGTCCGGCGGACCGGCCTGCCTGGCTGCCAGGCGCGAGATGCCTGCCGCGATCTCCTCCGGGTCATCGGGGCTGCAAAGCGCGCCGATGACCCCACTCTGCCTCATGACCTCGCCGATCGCACCACGTTCCGGGGCGAGCGCCAGTACGGGTCGGCCCACGCCCAGGTAATCGAAGAGCTTGGCGGGTACCTGGAACTCGGAGCCCTTCCCGCTGAAACCGACCAGGACCTGGATGTCGGAGCCCCGCATCAGCTCGAGCACCTGCCGGTGGGCAAGCTCGCCCGGCACGTGCACCAGGTCTTCGACCCCATAATCCGAGGCGATCGATCGCAGGCATCGACCCTCATAGGTCGGGGGCCCAACCAACTGCAAGCACGGAATCCGGTCCAGAGGGTTGCGGTCGCGCAGCACGCGGAGCGCCTGGAGGATGGGGTGGGGTCGTCGAGGGCCATAGAAGAAGCCGGCATGCGTCAGGACGAGGTGTCCCTGCCCGATGGGCCGACGCGACTCCAGGTCGGCGAAATCCTCCGGATCGAAGCCGTTGGGGACCGTCACGAACCGGTCCGACAGCTCGGGGAACCGCCCGACGAAGTTGTCGCGGACGAATTCGCTGTTGCAGATCACGCGGTTCGCGTGCCGGACCACCTGTCCCTCCAGGAATTTATCAAAATCGTCAATACTTGAATATGGTATTTTCCTGAATGGGTTGGCCCGCCAGGGGTCCCGGAAATCCGCGACCCACGGCAGCCCGGTCATGCGCTTGGAGAGCAGGCCGATCAGGTGGGCTGTCCAGTGGGGGGCCGAGGAGTAGAGGGCCCGGCCGCGGTACCGATTGACGGCGTCGAGCGTGGCGGCCAATCCCCAGGGGAGCCAACCGATGACCAGGTCGGGGACCTGGAGCCACCAGCTCAACCAGTCAACCCATCGACCCGAGGCGGCGAGGCCGTTCGTCCGATTCCCCGGGGCGAGACCGTTGACCGAGGATGGAGGATCCTGGTCAACCTGGGGGCGGCGCTGGTCGGTGACCTGCGCGAGTCGGCGGAGGCGGGAGCGGAGCGCGCTGACCTGCGTGAGCAACTCGGGAGCGCGCGTCCGGTACACGACCAGATCTTCCGGTAGCCCCTTCAGGAGAGACTCATCACGCGCGATGGTCGAATCCCCTCGGCTCGTTACGACGAACGGCCTCCAGCCATAAGCTGGCAGGTACCGAACGACCGCCCGAGTCCGGTGCCGCACCCGTAACGAGGGCAGGCGGGAAGTAGTAAGCGATGCAGACAACAGTTTTCTTCATGGGTGATCGGAGCTTGCTTCGTGATCCGGACCCGATTACTCAGGTTATCAGGGCTTGTCTCTCGTCGTGAGATACTGAGTCGACCTCGGATCGACTTCGGCTTGCAGTCGATCCTTTGTAGGGCGCACTCGTTCGACGAGGGAGGTCTCATTTCGGAAGCCCAACTCTTCGAGTGCTTGGCGGGAGGGAGTATCGTCCGGCGCAGATGATGGCGAAGACCTGGTTGACGCCGCTCGTCGCGGCGGCTTCCTGGAGCATCCGGACGACCGAGGCACGCGGCAATCCTAGGCCGAGATAATCGGGGTGCGTGTCGAATTCATCGAATACGAGAGATCCGTTGGGGATCCACCAACGAGTTCCCTCTCCGTAGTCATCCGAGGCTTCGGGAATCGCTCGCAGCCATCCGTGGTGAACGAGCAGGCCGCTCTCCGCGTAGGTGTAGACATGGTCGCCGCGCCTCGAGCCGCATCAGGGCATTCCGCAGAAAGCCGGTTTTCGGAGGATGGTGGGATCGGAGGGGCTGGTAGGTCAGCAGATCACTTAAATTGTCGCGCCGGATCGGGGGGGTGTCTAGGGAGACGTCCACCGCCCCCACTTCGCGCCGGTAGACTATCCGTTTGCGCGTCCCCCGCATCAGCGTATGGAGTGATCGGATCACGCCTACCGGATCCCGGGTGATCCGGAGCATGCGGAGTTGGTGTCGCAGGAGACTCAGCATCGCTCGCACCTGGTCCGGTGAGACTGAGATGGGCCGCGGCGCCCTCTTGGCGACTTGGAGGGTGGCCTGCATCATCTTCTGCCGGAGCCGATCGGCAACCGAGAAAAAAACGGTCAGGCGAGAGGCCTCGTCATAGTGAGTCGCGAACCGATCCTTGTAGCTCCCTTCGGGTGTCAGATCCAGCTCATGAATTCCCTCGTCGGATAATTGCAGGCCTAGCAGGTAGATGTGCATTCTTCCCCGGGGAATCCTCTGCCAGGAAGGGGGAGTGAGTGATGATACCGAGCACCACCTGTCCCCGGTCGCGGATACCGATGTGCGCCGAGATAACTCTGCCGTCAAGTCTCCAGACGGTCGTGTGCAGCAGGCCCGGCACATCGAACAGTGCGGTATAAAATGGGAGCTTGTACGGGTCGTTCCGGAATGGCAAGCTATTGTTCACCCCACCCTGACGTAAATCGCAAAAATCGACGACATCATTAATATCATGCTCGATATCCGCGAAAGTCCTCACGCGCTGGAATTCCAGTTTCCCGAGCCTCTCGAGCCTTTTCAAGTGCTTCTTGTTCGACTTCTTCCGGAGCGATTCGCGAATCCTGTTGCCATCCCCGATCGCCATCAGAGGGCGGGGGGTCGGTTTCAGATCACTGAGCCGGTTCCACTTGCCACCGGCACGGAGCCAACCGAGAGGGGTGTTCGGGGGTAGGAACCGGAAGGTCAGCCGACCTTTCGGGAACTCCCTTTGGAGGGAGTCGAGGGCGGTTTGGATGAAGGAATCGCCGGTCTCAGGGAGGGCAAGCCATACGCAGTATTCCCCATGGGGCATGCCGGCCATCACGAGCACCCCGGAGCGCCGGTCCCGGGCAAGGGTAAGCAACCCCGTCAATTCCCCGCAGGCACCGAGGCCCAGCACTAAAAGCGGCTCATGGACACGCCGGTAGATCTCGTACCAGGTGTTGACGAACGGAAAATCTTGATGGACGGTCGCCCACGGACATCGTCCGTACAGAGAGCGCCAACTCTCCCGAAAGGCACTGTCGTGAAGAAGTCTAGTTACATTGTCATCTCGATGAACTTGAATGTTACCATTCATCTTGATTTTCGAGATCCTCTCTCTCGACCGCGAGTTCGGGGTCGCTTGCTTCGAGGTAACTCGGTCATGGTTTGAAATGGAGATCCGGAGTGGCCGACGGGCCGAGTGCGTCCGAAGTTTCGAGGGCTTGACGGACCGACTGGCCGCTTCCGATCGACCTCTCTCCCTTCGAGTCGGCAATCGTAGATTCGTAGATGGCGAAACCTACCCTTGGATAGCGTTTGAACTCGGCCCGCCTAGCAAGCCATGCCACATCCCGGACCTGTGCGTCGAAGTCGCCGGGATTGCCGAAGACGATCGTGAGGTCGCGGTAACGGCGCCGCAAGGAATCCCGGATATTGGCGATGACTCTCGCCAAGAGCCGCCCCACGAAATGGATTGTTTATGAAGACGACAGAAACATCGTCGGGCACGTCGTAGGCTGTCGCGTCGCACAACACGATCCGGACATCACGACAGGCAAGCCTCTTCGCCGTCCGCGCGATGTTCTCCGTGCAATCTCCGCCAGGGATGGCGCAATCTCCACGCCGATGACCCGACGAAAGGGGTGGGTCGCTGCCAGGACAACCGCCCGGCCCATTCCACAGCCAAGGTCGAGGAAGACGTCCCGGCAGCGGATCGATAGCGACCTGCTCCATAAGGAAGCGGAAATTGGCGTAGGTGACGGGCGTATATTCCTGAAGAGCCGGACTCCGTGAAGCCAAGCTCTGCCGGCGACAGGACTCCAGCGGATCGGATGCCCAGGCGCCGTTCATGGAACGCTTCATAGGGGAGCATTCCATTGCTGTAGGCTCACGCGGCGATTCCCGTAGCGGTTGTAAGTGCTTGTCTCTCAAGGTGGTTCCACCGTCCCGCCTTGTAATACGAACGCAGCAACAGAACGGCCTCCGCACTCTTCTTGTGCCAGTAGATGCTCGCCCCCTTCAACCGCAGGTTCACCACCCGGCGAATCGCGCTCTCGATCGCTCCACTGCCGATCGGCAACTTCGATTCCCCAATCCGCGCGTAATCCATCCGCCCTTTCCCGATGTTCCGTTCGAAGTAATTTCGCTCTCGTTTCAACGCCTTACTGGGACGGGAGCCACACAGGCTTCAATCGCCGCTTGCACCTCGTTGACCTTCCCTTTCAGCAGGCGTCGCCGCTGGCGACCGATCCACGTCTGACGCTCCTGCACCGTCCAGCACCGCCGCAAGGCCGCGATCTTGCCCAGATGCTCCACCGCATGATAGAAGTCCACCAACTCCTTCACCTGTTCCGGCTTGATCCCCAACCGCCGCCGCAGGGCCTCGACGCGATTCCAGATCCAACGCGCCCCATCGGCCACGAACAGGATCTTGTCCGCCGTCACGATCTTTAATTCCCGTAAATAGAACTCCATCAACTTGAAGATTGCGTCCGGGCCGCTCAGGGTGCCATCGATGACCGCCAGGAAGTTCCGATCCATCTGCCCCTTCTCATCCACCGCGTAGATGATCAGCAACTTGGGCTCGCGCCAGTCCGTGCGGTAGCGGTTGCGTCCCTTGGCCGTCTTCGGGCCGCGCTTCGTCGTGCGGATCCGAATCCGGCCGCCATCCACGGAGAGGATCACGCGCCGGCCCGCGACGGTCTCTCCCCAGTTCAGGCTCCCGGTACGCTGGGCGGCACGGGCCCGCGCCGCGAAGCGATACGCCATCGACCGGATGGTCTTGAGGTCCAGCGGTTGCCCGCGATCGGCCAACACCCGCTCGACCTCCTCCAGCGAGCTCAGCATGGCCACCAACTTACTGACCTCGGAGGCCACCCCGGACGTACAGCGGTCGTGCATTCCCCAGAGCAGCAGGATCGGATACATCCCTTTGCCCGACCGCTCGCGGTCGCAGTTGCGACTGAAGTAGGTCACCCGGACCACGATCACGCCGCATGTGGTTCGCAGGGTGACGTCGCGTTTGCCTTGGTCCTTGACCTTGTGGCCCGCCCCTTGAGTCAAGGAGCGGGCCTTCTGGATGTTCTCCGGCTGGTCGCTGGCACGTTGCATGGCTTCGGTCAGCAGGAGGCCGGACAGGCGTTGGGTCAATTCCGTGATCTGCCGCTCCCAGGAGCGAACGTCCTCAGCATTGCTGATTACGCGTGGGTCTCGGCGGAGATGCTCGATCTGCTGTTGGACCTCCCGGATCTCGGCCTGGATCTCCGCGAGTCGATTGCGCGGAGGCTTGGGATCCGTCTCGGGCTTTGGCCTTCGGCCAGGTGGGTGCTTCGCCATGCTCGTTCCCCTTGTCCAGGTAATATCGGGAAACGATGATTATCGGCGAGCGTAGGGGAGAGACAAATCCCCCAAGGTCACCTACTCGTCTGGAATGCTCCCCTTCATAGAGCCGGTGGCCTATATGCCGGATACCCTCACGCGGGCCCTTCGCCCGTGCCTCCGTCAGCAGGCCGAATGTCTTTCGAAGCATCGCGATTCTCCCTTTCTCCTGATGTGCTTGTAGGATTCGAAGACAACCAACGGGATATGGGGTGACCATCAGGCAACGGATTCGCGGACCGGCCGAGGGGGCAAGACAGCAGACCTCTCTTCCCAGGCCCGACCTTCACGGGCGGCGTACGTTCTATCCAGTTCGCGGAGGATCGTGTCGACGCGCACCGACCAGCCCTCGTCGGCCACCATCGCCGACCGCCTTCGGTCGGCCTCGGGGCCGCGATCGGCGATGGCTCGCTCCAGCGCCGCGAGCCAGCCGTCGACCCCCTCCGCGATCCGGACCTCGGGCTCGTATGCTCGCACCTCCGGCAGAGGGCTGGACACGACGGGCAGCCCGGCGGCCAGGTACTCGCGGAGCTTGATCGGGTTCATGTTGCGCGTCAGCTCATTGATCTTGTGCGGGATCACCGCGACGTCGAACCCCTTGCTGTAGTGGGGCAACTCGGCGTGCGACCGCTGCCCGAGGAAATGCATGTTCGGGATGTCGCGGAACCGCCCGACGTCGACCTGGACTTTCCCCACCAGCACGATCGACCAGCTCGGCCGACGGCGGGCGATCTCGCCCAGCAGATCCAGATCCTGCCAGTCCTGCACCAGGCCGTAATAACCGATGACGGGCCGCGGCAGGCACGCGAGGTCCTCGGGCCACGGGGAAATCGGGCTCCAGCGCCCGGGCGAAGTGGCCGTAGAGCACGCCGTGCGGCACGAGCACGGTGTTGGGGTTGTAGCGGCTCTTCGACTCGTACAGGGGCCTGGCTGGTCGTGATGACCAGGTCGGCGGCCTCGCAGAGCTCGCGGTCCAGGCGACGGGTCGTCTCGACGTCGTAGCCGGAGAAGGCGGCGAACTCGTCCACGCAGTAATACACGACGAGATCTTCACCGAAGCTGCCGAGCAGCGGCCCGACGTCGGCCGTGAAGCTCCAGAGCTGCCGGCGCGGCGGGAGCTTCCGGAGGACCCAGCGCGTCTGGAAGGCGACGAGCCAGCGATTGATCCGCCGCACCAGGGCCGAGCTGGGCAGCGGGATGACCAGCGGCGTCAGGACCCAGAGCCGCTCCTGGACCTTGACGAGGCCCCGGCGGAACTGGCCGAGCTTCTCGACGATCGACCCCAGGTCGCGGCGGTTCAGCGAGGGGCGGCGCGAGGCGTGCCAGTTGATCCACAGGACATGGTTGGACTTCGCCAGCTCCCGCATCACGTGATGCTTGCTGGTCGGATCGAAGAAGTAATTGTTTGCCAGGCAAATGATCGTGTCGGAATTCATCGGTCCGCTTTCCTCCAGGTGACCCGTTCGATGCCGGCGATCCCGCGCAACGAACCCAGCCAGGCGGCGGCATTGACCATGCAGAAGTAGAACGGCACCCCGATCACGGCCGGCCAGCGGGCGTTGGGTCGCGTGGCCCCGATCAAGGCACAGCCGTAGAACACGAGCTGGAGGATCAGGATCGTCGCGTCGACCCACTCGAGCCCCCGCTGCCATGCCAGGGCCAGGCTGCAAGCGAAGATGACCAGCAGGAACCAGGGGACGAGCCAGCGGAGCAGCTTGTGCGAGACGTAGGACCAGAGCAACTGCGGGTGACCGGCCCCCGGTACGCCGTGCCCCGGGCCAGCTCTCGGAAGGCCTCCAGCGACGATGCGGACCTTCCGCCGGAACTCCTGGCGGACATCGACGGTCGCGTTCTCCGTCGCGACCGCCGAGGGATCGTAGATCACCCGCCGGCCGGCCAGGGCGACGTTCATGCCGATGATGAAGTCGTCGAGGATCGTATCCGCGGGCAGGGGCCGGAACAGATCCTTACGGATCGCATACATCCCGCCGTCGACGGTCACCGTGGAGCCGAGGGCCGACTCCTGCAACTGGATGAATCGTTCGTATTTGTAGTAGAGGCCCTCGCCCTCCCCGAACGGCGCGTCGGCGCTCTGGATGCGGACGTCTCCCGTGACGGCCCCGACCCGGGGGTCGGCGAAATGGGGGACCAGGTGGTTCAGCGCGTCGGGGCGGAACATCACGTTGGCGTCGCAGAGCACGACGATCTCGCCTTCAGCCTCGGGGACGGTGCGGTTGAGCACCGAGATCTTGCCTGCCCGCGGGGCAAACGCCCGCAGCTTCACGCCGTGCCCTTCGTACTCCCGGACGATCTCGTCCGTGCCGTCATCGCTGCCGTCGGAGGCGACCACGATCTCCAGGCGATTCACGCGGGTAGTCGATCCGCAGGGCATTCTCGACCTTCTCGCGGATCACCTTGGCCTCGTTGTAGGCGGGGATGATCACCGTAACCTTCGGCGTGATGTCCTCCCCATGGCGACGCCGGCCCCGCGCGAACGGGCCTAGGGCCGCGAGCAGGAGCGGATAGCCGACGTACACGTAGAGGATCAGGCCGGCCGAGCACGTCAACGTCGCCCACAGGAGGACGCCCGGCGTCGAGATCGAATCCTGTCAGATCGGTGGGCATTGGAGTTGCTCCTACACCTCTCCGAGGAGTCTTTCGACGAGGATGGACGGACTCTGCCGCAAGTGACCGACTCCGGGCCGCCCGTTGCGTGCCGACGCGGACGGGACCCTGTCGGGAGGTGAACTTGTCGCAAGGAAGCCGTTCCACGACCCTCGCGGTTGACAGTTGGTTGACAGCCAGGGGAGACCTGACGGAGCCTGCATCCGGGACCCGGCCCAGGCGACTCGCCTGCGGGTGCGCGGACTCATGTCACGGGTTGCACGACGACGGCGACCTTTCGCTTTCGGACGCGGTGCCACAGCATGACGTAAACCAGGAGGTCGCTCCGGCGCGGCACCAGGGCGTCCCACGACACGCCGGTCTCCCGCACGTAGTACCACGCCACGATGGCCGACACCAGGGAATACGAGAGGGAGGAGGCGAGGCCCGCTCCCGCGATGCCCATGCGGGGTACGAGCCCGAAATTGGCCACGGCATTGAGGGAGGCAGCGGCCAGCGACAGCCAGATAGTGAAGCGGATCTTCTCGCGCGCGAGCAATTCCGCCACCAGCACCTTACCGACCGTAAGCGTGAAGATACCGGGCAGCAGCCAGCGCAACGGGGAGGCGTCGCGTCAAACGCCGATGAGTACAGTAACTCCACCGCCACCCCGGCCAGAGCGAACACCAGGACGCACCCCACGCCCATCCAGAGCATGGCGTGCCGGGCAACGGCTGCCGCCAGGGCCGGGTCGCGCCCCCGCGAGTTTGTCAGGTGAGGCAACAGCGCCGTGGAGATGGCACCCGGGATGATCCAGAGCCGCTCGGCGATGTCCACCGCGATCACGTAGAAAGCCAGTTGTTCGGGCGGGAGCAGGAGGGCGATGATGAACTGGTCGATCCGGTAGTTCAGATAAGACATCACGCCGGCACCGTATGCCGGGAGAGCGAACCGGGCGGTGCGCTTCCAGAGGGGCCGGTCGAATGACGGCCGGCCCAGGACGCCCGAAGACGCCAGGAGGGCGGCCAGGACCAGGACCATGATTGCGACCGCCGCGGCGTCAGCCCAGACGGCCCCCGCCACGCCGGCGCCGAGTCCGACGACGCACACGAGGATCAAGGCCAGCGAGACGACCCTCATCCCCACCTCGACCAGGTTCAGGAGGAAAATCCGATTCATGCCCCGGAGGACGGCGACCCAGTACTCCGCGAGCAGGCGGCCGGGGACCAGCGCGAGCGGGATAATGTAGAGCCACAGGGGGCCGCGCAGGATCGCTTGAAGCCCGGCGCCCCGAAGGCGATGTACCCGATGCCGCCGAGGGCCATGAGGCCGCCGACCGCGCCGGCGGTCACCGCCGACTGCCAGGCGAGGGCCCGCCGGCCGCCCGGCTCCAGGCCCGCGTACACGGCGTTGGCCTGCTCGAAGCCCAAGAGGCCGAAGCTCTTGGCGAGTTCGGGTAGCAGGAGGACGAGCGCGAACAGGCCCCGGCCCTCCGGTCCGAGGGTGCGCGCCAGCACCATCGATGAGACCAGCGCCATCCCGAGGACGATGATACGCGCGGACAAGGTGGTCAGAATGTTCCGGGCCAGGCTCATGCGCTTCCCATCGGTCTTCTGTGCATCCCGAATCCTCGAAAAGAGCCGATCCCGCTCGGGGGGCTCGCCGAATCCGTCCCCTGCGGGGCCGCTCAGCCGACCGCCGCGGCCGGCACACCGACCCGCCACCGCAGCGATCCGTCGAGCCGGTCTTCGCTCTGCAGTTCCTTGATTCGCTTGATCCGCAGGTATCTCGTCCCCAGGAACTCGAACGCGGTCAGCCCATAACGGCGGTAGGCGGCGTACAACTGCTCGACCCCCCGCCGCACCGTCCACTGGGGCTTGAACTCCGGCAGGGTCCGGGCGATCTTGCCGCAGTCAACCCGGTAGCAGCGGGCGTCGGGACCGCCGCCCTCGGCGTACTTGACCACGCTCCCCGGGACCACCTCGCGCACGATCTCCGCGACCTCGCGGATTCGGTAGTTCTCCTCGCTCCTCCCCACGTTGAACGCCTGGTTGTGGACCAGCTCGCGCGGGGCGTGCAGGACCGCGAGAAACGCCCGGCAGATGTCCTCGACGTGGACGAGCGGCCGCCAGGGGGTCCCGTCGCTCTGGATCAGGACCTCCTCGGTGGTGTAGGCGTAGCCGACGAGGCTGTTCACCACCAGGTCCACGCGGAGATAGGGAGAAACCCCGTAGGCCGTGGCGTTGCGCAGGTAGGTCGGGCTGAAATCGTCGTCCGCGAGCCGGACCAAGTCCCTTTCGACCCGCACTTTCGACTCCCCGTAGGGTGTGACCGGGTTGAAAACGGCCTCCTCGGTCACCGGTTCGTCCCCCGCCACGCCGTACAGGCTGCACGAGGAAGCGTACAGGAAGCGCGGCACCCCGGCCTCCTTGGCCAGCTTCGCCAGCCGGACCGAGGCCCGGTGGTTGATGTCGTAAGGTACACTCCGGGTTGAAGTTCCCCAGGGGGTCGTTCGACAGCGCGGCCAGGTGGACGACCGCGTCGAAGCCCTCCAGGTCGGCCCGCTGGACGTCCCGCAGGTCAACCCGCCTGGCCGGGATCTCCGGCGGGCACTCGCCGAACGTGCAACCCTCGAACAGGTAATTGTCCAGCCCGACCACCATGTGTCCCGCGTCGCGGAACATCGGCGCCATGACCGAACCGATGTAACCCTTGTGACCCGTCATCAATACCTTCATCTCGGCTCTCCCCTCCAGGTCCGGCGCACGGGCTCGCGGCCAGTACCAGCCCAACGCTCGCCCGGATTGTTATGGCAGGTTCAGCGCTGCGATGCCAAGGCTTTCCGCCGCCTGGAACCCTCTTCCCGCTTCGCCCCCGCTCCGGATTCGGTCCCGAGGTCGCACAAATAAGTGTCTTCTTCTCATCACCAGCCGAACGGTGGCCTCGCCCATGAACGGCTGCGTGGCGAACTCCCGGGTTGCCCGATGCCCACCCTCACGATTTCCTCATGCCGCCCGGCTCATAGCCGGCCCCGTATCCAGTAATAGGCGATCTTTTGCCACTCGAGGACCGCCAGCTCGAAGTCGCCTGCCTCTCTCGGGTTGGGCAAGTAGTCGTCCGAGGTTGCTTTGGATCGCCTCCCAGTGGCGAACCGGGGAGGGGGTCACTTCCAGGCCCTGCTTCCGGAAGCACCCGGACGCCCGGAACATGTGCTCCGCGTCGGTGACCAGGACGATGTGCCGGATCCCACGTGCCCGGAGGAGCTTGCCGCTCTCGACGGCGTTCTCATACGTATTCTCGGACCGGCCCTCGACGATCAAGCTGGCCTCCTCCACTCCCTGCTCGAGCAAGAAGTCCCGCATCAACTTGGGCGATCGACGTCGCGGCAGAGTTGCCCCCGATCGGGCCGCCGCTCACCAGGATCGGGCGGCCTTTCGCCTTCCGATACAGCCTCGCCGCGTGCAGGCAGCGGTACAGGGTATCGGTGCCCAGCTCGGGCTTGGGGCGCATGCCGTCCGCGCCTGGACGTAGCCCGAGAGCACGACGATGGCCTGGGCATCGCCGGGCGCTTCATCCGACGGCGGGTAAGGCCACTCGAGGGCTCTGTGCGCGAGCGTTCCGGCGGCCCGCGTGCACACCAAGCTGAGCAGGAGATAGGGGACGGTCACCCACAGGAGCCGGCCTCGCGACTCCTTGCGCCTCCGCCACAGGTTCGCGATCGCTAGCCCGAGGGTGACGTACAGGAGGAACGTCGGTTGCAGTAAGAGGCGAGGAGCGTCGCCCATGTTCGGCGGTCCTTCCAAAGGGGGGATCCCCAGACTTGGCTCTGCCTGGGATCGCCTATCTTTGGCAGTCCTTCCCTGGGAGGGGAGCTCACGCAGTCGGGTGAAGCGAGAACGGCAAGAACGTACGCCCGCACGGGCTTCCGCCTGGTATCGGCTGCCCTCTTCACCCGAGGACCGCCTTGCGGCAGTAGAAGGCCTCCGCGTACCGGGTCGGCGAGTTGGCCTCCATCCCGCGGAGCCTCAGGATCGCCATGAAGGTCTCCTCGTCGAACCATTGCTTCTGCCCCTGGGACTTGAAGCTCTCGAGGATGTTCGGATCTTCCGGGAGCAGGCCGACTCCTCGAGGGGCACGAAAGGTTGGGCGAGCCCAGGTCGCCGTCGTACTTCGGGATCTCGTACTCGAGGATCAGGTGGTCGCGGAACGTGTTCCAGGTCAGCTCGGAGATCAGGCGGTGATCCTGGTGCAGGTCGTCCCGGTAGTGAGTGAAGATCAGGTCGGGGCTGCACTCGCCGCTTGAGCTCCTCGAACTACTCCTTGATCGGGCACCGAGGAAGGGGAAGAAGCCGTCGCGGAATTCCCTCACCACCGACCTGCCTTCTCGCGGCGCTCGCCAGGAAGACGTCGGCGCTCCCGGGCCTCGCGGGCCCTCTCCCTCGTTCGAGCTGAAGACGATCCAGTTGACGATCACGTTGTCGTACCGCTCGAGGAGGGCAGGATCGTCCCGCCGCAGCCGATCTCGATGTCGTCGCTGTGCGCCCCCAGGCAGAGCACCCGATACGCCGAGTCGGTCGGCTTGCAAAGGCTCAAGTTAAGCATTCTGATCCATCCCCGAACCGACGGCCACACCCGTGGCTCCAGACGATGGCAAGGTCGAGAAGTCCTACAGCCGCTCGATCCGCACGGCGTCGGCGATCAGGTAGCCGTCGGCCAGGTCGCCCAGCCGGACCGTGAGGCTGCCGCTGAGGACGGTATACGGCCCCCCCAGGTCCAGCCACGACGCCCCGGCGTCGAAGAGGCCCGCGGGCGCCTGCTGCTGGTTGACCGGCACCGTGGCCAGCGGCGTGGCGCCGTCCAGGACGGTGTAGGGCGCGTTGTCGGCGCGGTTGGCGTAGGGGACCCAGGTGGCCGAGACGCGGTACTGGCCCGACACCAGACCGGTGAAGGTCCAGGTCGCCGCCTCGGCGCCGCTGCCGGCGGCCTTGTAGCGCATGTCCCCCTGCCAGCCGGCGCCGTTGTAGACCTGCCAGCCGGCGGTGGCGCTGAACCCGGCCCCCGTCGTCGAGGTACTGCACCGCGGAGACGGTGCCCGAGACGGTGAAGCTGAACGAGCCCGCGGCGTCGTTGGTGCCGAAGCGGACCGTCCCGCTGAATGCGCCGGGTGCGGTGGCGTCCAGTTGCACGGCGAAGGTGGTCGACGCCTCGGGGGCCAGCGTCGTGACGCCGAAGCCGGAGGCCAGGCTGAACCCGGCGGGCAGGGCAATCGCGCCCAGCGTCAGGTTGGAGGTCCCCGCGTTGCGGACGGTGAAGGTCCGGGTCAGCGGCGTGCCGGGCGCGGTGGCGCCGAAGTTGACCTGGCCGGTCGCGTCGGGCACGGCGGTGGCGCCGTCGAGCACCTGGGCCAGCGGCCCCGCGGGCGTGACGGCGTTGCCGATCCGCTCGATCCGCACGGCGTCGGCGATCAGGTAGCCGTCGGCCAGGTCGCCCAGCCGGACCGTGAGGCTGCCGCTGAGGACGGTATACGGCCCCCCCAGGTCCAGCCACGACGCCCCGGCGTCGAAGAGGCCCGCGGCGCCTGCTGCTGGTTGACCGGCACCGTGGCCAGCGGCGTGGCGCCGTCCAGGACGGTGTAGGGCGCATTATCGGCGCGGTTGGCGTAGGGGACCCAGGTGGCCGAGACGCGGTACTGGCCCGACACCAGACCGGTGAAGGTCCAGGTCGCCGCCTCGGCGCCGCTGCCGGCGGCCTTGTAGCGCATGTCCCCCTGCCAGCCGGCGCCGTTGTAGACCTGCCAGCCGGCGGTGGCTGCCGAACCCGGCACCCCGTCGTCGAGGTACTGCACCGCGGAGACGGTGCCCGAGACGGTGAAGCTGAACGAGCCCGCGGCGTCGTTGGTGCCGAAGCGGACCGTCCCGCTGAATGCCCGGGTGCGGTGGCGTCCAGTTGCACGGCGAAGGTGGTCGACGCCTCGGGGGCCAGCGTCGTGACGCCGAAGCCGGAGGCCAGGCTGAACCCGGCGGGCAGGACGATGGCGCCGAGCGTCAGGTTGGAGGTCCCCGCGTTGCGGACGGTGAAGGTCCGGGTCAGCGGCGTGCCGGGCGCGGTGGCGCCGAAGTTGACCTGGCCGGTCGCGTCGGGCACGGCGGTGGCGCCGTCGAGCACCTGGGCCAGCGGCCCCGCGGGCGTGACGGCGTTGCCGATCCGCTCGATCCGCACGGCGTCGGCGATCAGGTAGCCGTCGGCCAGGTCGCCCAGCCGGACCGTGAGGCTGCCGCTGAGGACGGTATACGGCCCCCCCAGGTCCAGCCACGACGCCCCGGCGTCGAAGAGGCCCGCGGGCGCCTGCTGCTGGTTGACCGGCACCGTGGCCAGCGGCGTGGCGCAATCCAGGACGGTGTAGGGCGAGTTGTCGGCGCGGTTGGCGTAGGGGACCCAGGTGGCCGAGACGCGGTACTGGCCCGACACCAGACCGGTGAAGGTCCAGGTCGCCGCCTCGGCGCCGCTGCCGGCGGCCTTGTAGCGCATGTCCCCCTGCCAGCCGGCGCCGTTGTAGACCTGCCAGCCGGCGGTGGCGCTGAACCCGCGCCCCCGTCGTCGAGGTACTGCACCGCGGAGACGGTGCCCGAGACGGTGAAGCTGAACGAGCCCGCGGCGTCGTTGGTGCCGAAGCGGACCGTCCCGCTGAATGCGCCGGGTGCGGTGGCGTCCAGTTGCACGGCGAAGGTGGTCGACGCCTCGGGGGCCAGCGTCGTGACGCCGAAGCCGGAGGCCAGGCTGAACCCGGCGGGCAGGGCAATCGCGCCCAGCGTCAGGTTGGAGGTCCCCGCGTTGCGGACGGTGAAGGTCCGGGTCAGCGGCGTGCCGGGCGCGGTGGCGCCATTGACCTGGCCGGTCGCGTCGGGCACGGCGGTGGCGCCGTCGAGCACCTGGGCCAGCGGCCCCGCGGGCGTGACGGCGTTGCCGATCCGCTCGATCCGCACGGCGTCGGCGATCAGGTAGCCGTCGGCCAGGTCGCCCAGCCGGACCGTGAGGCTGCCGCTGAGGACGGTATACGGCCCCCCCAGGTCCAGCCACGACGCCCCGGCGTCGAAGAGGCCCGCGGGGCACTGCTGCTGGTTGACCGGCACCGTGGCCAGCGGCGTGGCGCCGTCCAGGACGGTGTAGGGCGCGTTGTCGGCACAGTTGGCGTAGGGGACCCAGGTGGCCGAGACGCGGTACTGGCCCGACACCAGACCGGTGAAGGTCCAGGTCGCCGCCTCGGCGCCGCTGCCGGCGGCCTTGTAGCGCATGTCCCCCTGCCAGCCGGCGCCGTTGTAGACCTGCCAGCCGGCGGTGGCGCTGAACCCGGCGCCCCCGTCGTCGAGGTACTGCACCGAATGAAGCGGGTCGATCGTAAATCCGGTGGAGTAGCGATCGCCCGGCACCTCCCCTGGGACCCCGTTCTGGTTCTGGTCCATCACACGACCGACCTGGTCTTGGATGTTGGGGCCAACGCTCAAAGTGTACGTGCCCGGCGTAACCTGGGAGGGGAAGACCACCTCGAACATCAGGAGATTGTGCATGTTGATCGCCATGGGAGCGATCGGCCCGTTGGGCCCAATCATGCTGACATCGTCCGTCGTGAACGTGGCGGCCTGGATTGGCCTGTCGAACGTCAGGACGACCGAGTTCACCGGCGCCGAGGCGGCGCCGCTCGGGTTCGACGCGATGATGCGCGGTCCTGCAACGATCGGCGCGGTGAGAGCCGAGGAGGCGTTAACCATGCCGCCGGTGATCGTCGTGCCCGCCAGGCTGCCCAGCGGAATGACGGTCGACAGGACGCGGTCCACCAGCCACGCGGCGGATTCTGTGGGGTAAAGGCCGGCCAGCAGCGAGACGACCCCAGTGACGTAGGGCGCTGCCATCGAGGTTCCGCTCATGATCGCGTAGCCGCCGGCGGGCCACGTGCTGAGTATGCCCTCTCCCGGCGCGGCCAGGTCAACGCTGTTCTGGCCGAAGTTGGAGAAGCCGGACAGATTCCCGTTGGAGTCGACCGATGCCACGCTGATCAGGTTCGGTAGGTCATACGAGGCCGGGTAATAGGCATGCTGAACATTGTCGTTGTTGTTCGACTGATTGCCGGCCGCGGCCACGAACACCGTCCCGTACTCCCCCGCAAACCGGATGGCGTCCTTCAAGGCCGGATCGTCAACGTAGTCACCCCAACTGGCGTTGATCACCTTGGCCCCCTGCGCCACGGCGTACTGGATCCCCGCGATGGCGTTCGAGGTCGACACGCCGCTTCCGCCGTTGACCCTCACGGGTAGGATCCGGGCATTCCAGTTGACCCCGGCGACCCCGACCCCGTTGTCGCCCTGGGCCGCGATGATGCCCGTGACATGCGTGCCATGGCCGTTGGGGTCGATTGGGTTATTCGTGTTGGTCAAGAAATCCCAGCCCGTCAGGTCATCGACCAGACCGTTGCCGTCGCCATCGACCTGGCTGCTCCAACGCGAGTCGGCCAGCAGGTCGCCCGCGTCGATGTAACCGTTCCCATTCAGGTCTGTGACGAGCGACGAGTTATACTTCGCGCCCAAGGCGTCGTAGACGACGTGGCCCGAGACGTCGAGCGAGTTGAGGTCATAGAAGTCGATCAGGCCGTTACCATCGGTGTCGACCAACTGGGACCGCAGAGAGACAGGGATCTCGTTTTGATTGATGGCGATGTTCAGATAAAGATCGGGGTGGGTGTAGTCGACGCCCGTATCCAGCACAGCGACCAGGGTGCTTGAAGAACCCGTCGTCGTGCCCCACGCCAGCGTGGCACCGATGTCCACGTTGTTACTGTTCTTCAGCGCCCACTGGCTACTGAACTGGGGATCGTTCGGGACCACCGCGGCCGGTTGGAACAGGTTGTCAGTCTCGGCATAGCGGACCTGGGGGAGGGCCCGGATCGACACCAGCGAGGCCGAGACGTTAGCCCCCTGCGCGAGCGTCACCAGGTCGATCCGGCCGCCGAACCAGGTCCTGGAGATGCGGGCCCCCATCGAGGCCAACATCGCCGTGTCCGCGAGCGACGGCCCGCCGTCGAACCCAACGATCACGCTCGCGCTGCTGAGCAGGATCCTTGCTTCCAGATGCTCTAGGCTGGGCCGAGCGGTCTTGCACTTGAGATAGCGAGCTATCTTTATTCGAGACATCTTTAATTCTTTTGGTGTTGAACGCGTCCTGAAGTTCAGCGCGGGCCGCTCGATGTGGAGGGGCTGTCGGCTGGTGGGAAGGCTCGGGCCTCCCGAAGCGATGACTCCGGCGCAGTCCGGGATGGGCCGCGGCCTGCTACTCGCTGACCTTCACTGCCGAGGCTTCGCGGGGTCTCGGTCGTTTGACGGACCGCTGGGTCCCTTCGTGTGCCGCCCACTCCTCGCAGGGGGCCTCGCCTCGAGGCACCCTCGCGGCCTTCCAGACCTCCCAGGGGGCCTCACCCCGGGTGTAGAGGTCTTCGAGCTGCTGCTTGTCCTTGAAAGTGTCCATGCACCCCCAGTACCCCTCGTACTTGTAGGCGATGAGCTGCTCCTCCTGGATCAGGCGTTGGAACGGTTGCTCCACCAACTCCTCCCCGTCCTTCAGGTACTTGAAAATCTCCGTCCGGAAGGTGAAGAACCCTCCGTTGATCCAAATACCCGCCTTGTTGATGGGGAGCAGGCCGTTGACAACGTCTCCCTCGGCCGAGACGACGTGGTAGCTCTGGGGCGGCCTGACCGACGAGAAAGCTGCCGATCTTGCCTTTGCGGAGAAAGTTGTTGATGTACTCGGGGAGCAGCAGGTCCGTCAAACCGTCGCTGTAGTTCGCCAGGAACACGGACTCCCCCTCGAGGTAGGGCTCGACGGCCTTCAGCCTCTGCCCGATGTTGGAAGGGATGCCCGTGTCGACGAACGTGATGTTCCAGTCGTGGATGTCGCTGTTCAGCAGCCGCAGTTTCTTCCCCCCGTTCGACAGGATGAAGTTGTTGGAGACGCACTCGTCATAGTTCAGGAAGTAGTTCTTGATGGCGTCCGCCTTGTAGCCCAGGCACAGGATGAAGTCCTTGTGCCCGTAGTGGGCGTAGTACTTCATGACATGCCAGAGGAGTGGCCTGTAGCCGATCGTGATCATCGGTTTCGGGACCGGCTCGGGGTACTCTCGGATCCGCATGCCGAGGCCGCCACAGAACAGGACGACTTTCATTTTCACCCGATCCTTTCGCAAGTAGGGCCACGTCTGGGTCCCGGCCCCTTTGCAGCCGGGGTGGGTCGGTCTAGGCGGTCAGCGGAGCCAGGCACGGCTCCGGGCCGGTGGTTTCCCCGAGCAGGAGGCCGTACTGGTTTTCGAGGGCCGATCGGTAATCCGATCTCCTGGATTCGATCCGGCACCTGACATCCTCGGCGTCGGCCCGGAGCCGCTCGAACCGCGAAACCAGCCAGGGCACGTCGAACTGGCCGATGTCCGCGACGAACTCGCCTAAGCCCACGTCGGCCATGAGTTCGTCCGTCTTTTGGTTATAGGAGAGGCCGATCACCGGCCTGTCCATAAGGAGCGAGATGATGATCCCGTGGAAGCGACTGGCCACGACAAGGTCGGTCTGCGCGATCGCGGAGAGCAGGTCGTCGAAGGATGAAACGGGCGGGCACATCAGGGAGTCACCGCAGGGGGCCAGCAGGTTGTCCCTGATCAGCGACTCCACATCCTTGATCACGGGGGGGTCTGCCTTCACCTGCGTCGGGAACAGGAGGTACTTTGTGGCCTGCTTTCACCAGCCAGACCGCGAAGGACGCGAGGGTTTGCACATAGCGCTGGTACACGTCCGGGCTGTCCTCAGCCCAGTAGCGAGAGTCATGGAACGGTAGCGGGTTGATCCCCACCACGCCGGCACCGTGGCGGCCGTCGCGGACAGTCCTCGGCGGCTGTAGACCGTGAACGAGGTCTGGGAACACGTGGTTCTCGCCCGATACCCCCAGGCTTGCGATGAGCCTCCTGGAACTCTCATCCCGGAAGGACCGATAGTTCGCCAGGGAGAGAGACCACCGGAAGAAGAGCTTGCCAAGGAATGTATTGATGGGCCCGGCACCGACGCTGAGGAAGACCGGCTTCGCCCCCCGGGCCTTGGCCATCAGGGACCATTTGAGGATGGTGAACGGAAACCCCCACGTGCCCCCGAAATAGTCCCCCAACTGGCCGCCGCCGGCAACGATGAAAAGGTCCGTCCCCTTCAACCGCTGGCTCGATTTCATCAGGAAGGCCAGCTCCGCGATACAGGCGGGGATAGTACGGGCCGCGTTCCATAGGCCTCGCAGGAGGGTGCCGAGGACGGGGACCTTTTTGATCCCTTGCTTGATGCGACCGGCCGGACCCGCCGGGACGGTCCCAGCGCCGTCGGCCGTACCTTGTGCCTGGCCCCCGACCGCACTGTGCGCGTCGCTTGGCCGCCTGATGGGAAACGCAGGGATCTTATGCCTTTCCTGCGTGTCGACCGGGTTCAGGGTGAACGCACGGATCTCGGCACCGGGGTGGCGCAGCCTGACGTTCTGGATCACAGCCGCCATGGTGGCCTCATCCCCGAGGTTGCCTTTGCCGATGTGGGCAAAGACGGCGAACTTCTTAACCGGCGGACGGTCCGTCATAAGCTGCCTCGCTCACGACTTCCTTTGAGCCAGGATGATCTGCGTCCAGCCGAAGCCGGCCCACTCCTTGAAGGTCTCAATCAACTCTGGAGTGAACAGGAAACCCAGGACCCCGTTCAACCTGGCGGAATTGACGAGGCGGAGGATGCCCCGGTGTCCCATCGGGACCGCGGTTGTCGTCCGGAGCACGCGGAAGTGGGGGCGCAGCAGGCGCCTCAACGCCTTCCGGGAGAGCCACTGTTCGATGTGCCCCGGCGGTTGAACGGGCCACTGAATGCGGTCGTGGACGAATCGGTTGGGGGTGGTCATGACCAGATACCCGCCGGGCTTGAGCACCCGGGCCGCGCGCCCCAGGTAGCCACTCTGGTCCCCGACGTGGGCGATGACCTCCTGCGAGACGACAACGTCAAAGTGCCGCTCCGGCAGAGCCATTTTGAACAGATTGCCGGCCGCGAACATCACCTGGGGGAACTGTGACTTGGCCTGGGCGATCGCCTCCTCGGACAGGTCGATGCCCGTCGTCGGACCGAGTTTGGCGAGCTGGCTCGCGAACCACCCCGTACCGCACCCCAGGTCGAGGATCGTCGGGTGTTCGAGGCCAAGGGAGCGCAGATAGGCCAAGATCTTGTCCCCGCGCCTCAGGGCTCGCTCGTGGGGGTACTGGGTCCTGGACCAGTCCCACTTGTCGTTCCAGTACTTCTTCTGGACGTTCAGGGTCGGGTGTTCAGCCGTTGACATCTTCATCCTCGTCTTCTGGTGGGGCTGCCGTGGGTTGTCGCCCCCGGCCCGGGGGCTCCGTCAGGTCGTTCGCCCGGCCTCGCGACCGGGACCAGGGGTGATCGGTTCTGCCAACGCGGCCACCTCTTCGAGCAGGTTATGTCTGACCAGAGCGTCGGCAGCCTGCTTTACAGACTGAAAGGCGAGGCATGAGCGCTCCGCAATATCGAGCAGGGTGTGCCCGCCGTCGGACAGGTTGAGCACCCACAAGAGGGCCTGCTCGTTTGAGGGGCCGGCGGGCCGGCCCCCGCTCAGCCGGTAGAGGCCCCTCTTACCCAGCTGCGGCTCGCACTTCGGGTTCTTGTTCAGGTAACGGCGGTTGTTCTCCAGGACGGAGATGACCTCAAGGCATCTTGCAAAGGAGTCCGCCGAGAGAGCCGGCGCTGGACGAAGTCGAGGTCGTCGGCCGACGTGTGGTACTGGGCGAAGCGGCCGTGTGGCGTTCGCATCAGGACGCCGACGGGAAGGTTGAATGCCGGCGAGCAGTACTGCCGCTCGTCGTAGCCGTAGGGGTAGAAGTCGAGGACCTCGTATGGCCGGCCCGAGTGCTTGAGCACCTGGAGGCACGCCTGGTCGATCTCAGCGTCGCCTCGGCGGCTCCTCTTGTACGTGAGGTCGCCGGGATCCCCCAGGCAGGTCAACACCAGCCCGTGCTTGATGTCGGCGACGCGGTCCTCGTTCCGGGCAAGCCAGGTGATCGAGCCGATCGTCGCCGGGGATGAAGAGGAACCGGTACGAATACCGCAGCGAGCAGCTTGCTCGAGGTGCTCGGCCAGGAACGTCGCCACGGCGACGCCCGGAGAGGTTGTCGTTGCAGAGCGACGGGTGGCAGACGTGGCATGAGATCAGCACCTCGTCAGCCTTCTCGCCCTCGAGGTAGGCACTCGCCGTAGGTCAGGTGCCCGTCCTCGAGGGACGCGTCGATGCAGACCTCATACGCGCCGTCCTGCAGCTCCAGGAACTGCCTGTGGCTCGAGGCAGAAGCCCCAGGCTTCCTTGTAATAGCTGGTGCGGTGGGGGATCCAGTCCGGATGCTCCGGCAGGGTGTGCAGATGCTCCTTCAACTCGGCCAGGGACATTCGCTTCCTGACAGGAACGCTGTAGCTGACCACGTGGAGATTCGACTTTTGGAAATCGATGACCCTCGTGCCCCGACGCGTCCTTCACGTAGGCGTCGCGGATGTTCCACTCCTTCGGCACGGTCCAGTCGAACACCTGCGTCCCGCTGGGCACCTCGTGCACGGCCAGGGGGATGTGCTCCCGGATAAGGCCGAGGGTCTGCGCGAACGCCATCGCCGGTGAGGCTCCGGCAGATCGGGAAGAGCCGGGACACCAGCGCGTAGATATCCCGACCGACGGCACCCGCGTCGATCGCGCCGTCCAGATCGGCAGCGTCCATTCTTCGGTGCTCCCTTAACTGGTCAACTCGGGTGAGCGCGGTTCCCCGCCGGGGGCCGAAGGTCATGGTTGAAGTCCGCCGGGGCCGTTGCCCCGACGCGAGTCAGGGGGGTAGATGTTGACTTCGGGGATGGGTACGACGAACCGCCCACCCCAGCTGCGGATGTACGCGACCTGCTCCATGATTTCGTTCTTCAAG
Organism: uncultured Planctomycetaceae bacterium; assembly: GCA_963803395.1. Lineage (GTDB taxonomy): Bacteria > Planctomycetota > Planctomycetia > Isosphaerales > Isosphaeraceae > JAFANO01. Next base: position 18,398 of record CAWDND010000035.1, on the reverse strand, counting down.
TTCCAGGGCAGAATCAGCACGTAGTCCGGCTTGGTTTCCTTGATCTTGTCGGGGTGGAAGATGGGGATGTGGGTCCCCGGCAGGAATTTGCCCTGCTTGTGCGGGCTGCGGTCCACGGTGTAGTCGAGGAAGTCCGTCCGGATGCCGCAGTAATTCAGCAGCGTGTTGCCCTTGCCCGGGGCGCCGTAGCCGACGATGGACTTCCCCTCGCGCTTGGCCTTGATGAGGAACTCGAGCAGCTTACGCTTCGTTTCCTTGACCTGCTCGCCGAAGGAGGCGTAGCACTCCAGCCGGTTGAAGCCGGCGTGCGCCTCGCGGGATCAACATCTCGCGCACCCGCTCGCCGGCCGGCCTCGAGACGTCCTCGGCGTGGCGGGCATAGACCCGCAGCGACCCGCCGTGGGTGGGCAGTTCTTCGACGTCGAAGACCGTCAGGCCGTGCGCGGCGAAGATCTTCTCGGTCGTGGTGAACGAGAAATAGGAGAAGTGCTCGTGGTAGATCGTGTCGAACTGGTTCTCCGTCATCAGCCGCATCAGGTGGGGAAACTCGAGGGTGATGACGCCCCGGGGCTTGAGCAGGATCTTCATCCCCTTGACGAAATCGTTCAGATCCGGCACCTGGGCGAGGACGTTGTTGCCGACCAGCAGGTCCGCCTTCCGGCCCTCGGCCACCAGCTCGCGGGCGGTGTCCTCCCCGAAGAACTTGACGAGCGTCGGGATGCCCTTTCGGACGGCGGCCGCGGCGACGTTCGCCGCCGGCTCGACCCCGAGGACGGGGATGCCCTTCGCGACGAAGTGCTGGAGCAGGTAGCCGTCGTTGCTGGCGAGTTCGACGACGTGTGTCCTGCGGACCGAGGTTGAAGCGCTCCACCATCCGTTCGGTGTAGACGCGGGCGTGCTCGACCCAGCTGTCCGAGTACGAGGAGAAGTACGCATATTCGCTGAAGATGTGCTCGGCGCTGACGTAGGCTTCGAGCTGGACGAGGAAACACTCGCCGCAGACGTAGACGTGGAGCGGGTAGAAGGGCTCCATCTGGTTCAGCTGGTCGCGGCTCAGATAGCTCTCGCAGAGCGGGGACATCCCCAGGTCCACGAAGGTGTGGCGCAGCGTGGCCCCACAAAATCGGCAGAAAGGCATGGGCGTCATCACTCCTGTCCCAATTGGATCGCTGGTGCGCCCGATTCCATCACGAATTCGATACGCGCCACTTTGTCTGACCTTACCCTTAAGTAGGTGGCCAGAAGTCTTCGCACAAAGACTCGGGCTGGATGCTGAAAAACGGTCTGAAAACGAAGCCACTCCGACAATGCAAATGTGCGAGAACCTCTGGCCACCTACTTAGCAGCATTCACTCCTCTGTCCGCCTTCACGGGGAGCCGGCGGGGTGGGGAGGTAGGCAGTGACCGTCAGCGCATAACTCGTTATAAAGCATTCGCCTTTGCCAGCGCATGTGGCGGAGGAGCGACCGCGTCAAGGAAAATTTCTGCCGGAAGGGCAACTGCGACCTCATGATCGCGCAGAAGTGGTCGATGCTGATGCCCCAGCGCGGCAGCGACACGGACGAGTCAGTCCCCTTCCAGTAGCGGGCCAGCCACTTCGAGTCAGGATTCGTGCCGCTGGTCGCGTGCTGGCTCGACGAACCGGGATGGAGCCTCCGCACAAACAAGGTTTCCGGAATCTCGTAGAACTTACCCAGCAGGCTCAGTTCCCCGAGCACCCGGTAGTCTCCGCCGGAGTACGTCGGCATCATCCGGGTTTTTGCGAGGGCGCTGGCCCTGATCAGCCCGACGACTGCGTTCGCCCAGTGGCCTGCGAAAATCACGTAACGCAGACGCTCGTGTGCCTCGTCCGACCGCAAGTCCCAGCCGGGGTCGTGGATATCCAGGGGCCGGCCGGCCGCGTCCACGAACTGGGTTCTTGGATAGGCGAGCACGACCGTCGGGTCGCGGTCGAGCACCTCAACGCACCGGGCCAGGTAGTTCGGCCGGCACACGTCGTCGGCCGCGGCCCACTTGAAGTATTCCCCGCTGGCTAGCGAAGACGCGGTTGTGGTTCCCGGCCAACCCCAGGTTTCTCTCGTTGCGGTGGTAATGGATGCGATTATCCGTGGCCGCGTAAGCCTGCGAGATTTTCCCGGTCCGGTCAGTCGAAGCGTTATCCGAGATGATGAGCTCGAAGTCCGAATAGGTCTGGGCCAGGAACGAATCCAGAGTTTCTTCGAGGAACTGCTCACCGTTGTACACGGTGAGGCCGATGCTCACATGAGGCTGATGTAGGGTCATGGTTCTCCTGTTCCCCGGCTTGGTTGCGTTCGTCGAAGAGGGCATTGCGGGGCCCGATCTGGGGGACGTGCATTTCAAGGACCTCTCGGTCCGAGACTGCCGGGGCCCTTTCGCTCCATCCCGGAAAAGTTCGTGAGGCTGCCAAGGGCCTCAATGACAATGGCTCATTGCCCGCCTCAGACGATGAGCCAGGCAGAGCGCAACCAGGCCTCAGTAAGCCTCTCTGGCAACCAGCTCCCTCGATCAGGATGGAGCCAGTTCAGGGGATCCCGCCGCACGATCGACGGCCCGACGAGGCGCGTCAACCAGACCGGCAGCCGCTGCCAGGCGTGGATCAGCCGCTGATAGCGCGGGTTCTCCGGCCGCAGTTCCGCCGCATCCCCGCTGCGGATGTAATACTGCCACGCCGTCGGGGCCGCCACCGCGCCCCACTGCTCCTTGAAACGATAGGTGTTGCCGCCCTGGGTGGATCGGCCGAAATCGAACCTCGTCTGACCCCGCTGGACCGATCGCTCCAGCATGTTCCAATAAAGGAACATGTTCGCATTGGTATTGTTGTAGCGGCGGAGCGAGCTGGCGCTGGGCACCTCGCTGACGCCTCGGCCGTGGAGCAGAAGGGCCGCGGCATACGCCCGGCCCCCTCCCCGGACCACGCAGATCTCCGACCGCCCGGGGAATTGGCGGAGGAGGCTGCGGAACAACGCTCGACCGTACACGGGGGTGCCAAGGTCTCGCATGTTCTGGCTGAACACCGAGTAGAAATCGGGCAGCAGATCGCTTCCTCCCCAGGCAACGGTCAGTCCGTTCTTCTGACCCTTCCGCACTTGGCTGCGGACTTTGGAGGCAAGCCGTCCCCAAAGCTCCTCGACCGTGGCGGGCAGCGCGAGCCGCATCAATACCTTACCCGTCATCCGACTGACGAGCGCGGGGTGCTCGACGGGCTGCTCGTGCCGCAGCTCCAGGTAGCGCACCCGCAGGTGATCGGCCAGTTCCACCGCGTGGTCGATCAACCGGCGGGCGATATCATCATCGTCGGCCACGACCCCGCCGGAGTTGACATAGGGGAGGCCCACCAGGAAGCGCCCGAATGTGAGGCTCCGCACGTAAGCAAGCGCCAGGAACCCAAGGACTCTCTCCCCCTCCAGAGCCACGAGGCAATGAGGGATGTGCCGCAGACCGCGCTCGAGCGCCCCCAGCATGCCAGGGTACAGGCTGAGTGGGACTGGGCCCTCGCGCTCGAGGAACACCTCGAGGCGGGACAGCACCCCATCCCGATCCCGGCCCTGGTACGGGCGAACCTCGAACACATTCAAAAAGGATATCATGAGAATTCAGTTCGCTCGACGGTGGCCGGGGGATCGCCGGTCAACTCCAGGTGCAGGGTGATCTCGAAGGTGTCCCACTCAGGAAGCTCGCGCTGCTGCTGGCCTGCAGACATCCGGTGCTGGAGAACCCGAAGCCGCCGGTCATCGGCTGGCCCTGACCGGTCGCGAGGACGACGCTGAGGGTCCACCTGGTCGTGCCTGGGGCCGCGCTCTCAGACGGGCTGCATCTGGGTGGCAACCTCAACCGACTGCGCCATGGTCGGCACCCGGAAGATTTTGCGGGAAGCGGCGTAGGGAATGCCCAGGAAGCCGCACGCCGTGCAGACCAGGATCCGCAGATCCAGCCAGAAGTTCAGCCGTTCGATATAGTAAAGATCACACACCAGCTTGTGTCGGACACTGTTCAGATCGGTGTCCGGTGGAAGTTGCACCTGCGCCAGGCCCGTCACCCCGGGGCGAACCGCCAGCCGCTCCCGATAGCAGGGTATGGCCAGTTCCAGCTTGGTGACGAACTCCGGGCGTTCCGGTCGCGGACCGACCAAGCTCATCTCCCCGCGCAGGACGTTCCAGAGCTGGGGCAGCTCATCGAGGTGCGTGCGGCGGAGGAACTGGCCGACCGGCGTGATGCGCGGATCGTCCGCGGTGGACCACTGGGGGCCCGTGGTCGCCTCGCTATTGGAGAGCATCGTGCGGATCTTATAGATCGTGAACGGGCGACCCCACCGACCCAGTCGCGTTTGCGAGTAGATGACCGGCCCGCGCAACGTCAGCTTCACGAGGATCATTGACAGGACCATCAGCGGCGCCGTGAGGACGAACAGCAGGATGGCCACGAGGAAATCCCCGGCCACCTTGCATGACACATACCAGGAAGAACCCGCCGGTCCGCCGACCACATCAGCCTCCTGATTTCCGTCGTTCCCGCGGGTGGAGCGATCGCCCTCGGCAGTGATCATAGAAGACTCCCTCAGGAAGCAATGCACAGCACCGTGCCCGAAATTGCGGCGCACCAGGGATGTCGGGGCTCAGCCATCGGCCCGCGAGGCGTATTGATACTCGGGGCCATAGATCTCGCCGGTGGTCCCGCTGACGACGGCGCCGAGCGTCCGGGTACCGAGCGCTGTGAGCCGCTCGTAGGCGGCGTAGACCATCGGAACCCGGCTCACATCACGCAGGATCGAGAAGATCACGGCATCGACGACCTGGCTGACCAGGAGCGAGTCGGCCACGGGCAGCACCGGGGCGGAGTCGACGATGATGAAGTCGTACCGGCCCCTCAGGTCCTCGAAGAGGGCCCGGATGCGGTCCTGGGAGAGCGCCTGGATGGCCAGGGCATCGCACTGCCCGGCGGGGATCAGGTGCAGCCCGTAGACGGGCGTCGGCTGGATGACATCGGCGGCGGCGACCTCGTCCCGCAGGACCTCGCTCAAGCCCGGCTTCGAGGGCAGGTCGAACAGGCGATGGGTGGCGGGGCTCCGCAGGTCGCAATCGAGGAGCAGCGTCCGGCGGCCGGCGCGGGCGAGGCTGGTGGCCAGGTGGCAGGCCAGCGAGGTCTTTCCCTCCCCCTTCACGGCGCTGGTGATCATCACCATGTGGATCGCCTCGATGCGGGACGCGTGCAGGATCATACTGCGGGCGGCATCGACCGATTCGACCAACAGGCTCTGCAGCCGCCGCGCCGCCGCGCCGGCACGCCGGCGCGGTCCGTCCGGCAGGACGGGCAGGGTGCCGACGAGCCGCAGACCCAGGCCATGGACCACCTCGTCGACCGAGTTGATGCGCCGGGCGCGGAACTCCAGGTACGAGACCCCGAGCAGGACGAACAGGAACGTGCCGGCCGCGGCGGCGCCGCTGGTCTTGACCTTCCGGGACGTGTTCTTCTTGGTGGGAACCACGGCCGGATCGACGACCCGAATGCGGGAGGGCGCCCCAAGCTCCACCTCCATGGCCTCCACCTCAGCCCCAATCTTCCGCGCCGTCTCGTTGACAAGCTGAATCTCGTCCTGCTGCTGAGACAGGTCCAGACTCCCTCGGTTGATGGTCTTCGTCTCCTCCCCGAGCCGCTCGATATCACCGTCAATTTCACCTTTGTACATTTTCATCACGTCGACTTGGGCCCGGAGTTTGACGAGGTCAGCCCAGGCGTCCTGCCGGGTGGCGTTGTGGATCTCCGTGGCAATTGCCGGGCGCAGTTTGCGCGGGAGGCGGCCAGATCGCGCTGTGCGGTGTCCAGTTGCTTGCGGACCGCGAGCACGGCCGGGTCGCTCTTGCTCCGCACCACGTCGGCGACCCGGTTGTACTGATTCGTCAGCGTCTGGACTCGGTTCTTGAGCTCCAGGATGGCGGGGAAGGCCTCGACCTGCTCGTCGATGGCGGCCGAGGGCACGCTCCCACCCTCGGCCTCATTGACCTGGGCCTCCAGGACTGCGACTCCGCCTCGGCCTTCTTCAGCTCGAACGTCACCCGCATCCGCTCCTGCTCGGCCACATCGCGATGCCGGATCCTGGATACTTGCGCGATCGTCAGGGCCTGCTTGTCGTTTGAGCCAATCGTCTCGGACAGCTCCCGCATCTCCTTGCGCCTGGCCTGGAGGCTGCCCTGATACCTCTTCCAGACTCCTTGAGTTTCTCGAGGCGGGCTTTTCGCTCCTCTTGTTCTTTGTCGACGACAAGGCTCATATAGGAATCGACAACCGCGTTGACCAGCTTCGCCAGGTCAGTGGGATGGTCGCCACTGAGGGAGATCTCGAGCACCTCCGAGGTGCTGGGGAAGCCGATCTTGATCTCTTGGGCGAGCCACTCATCCGCGTCGATATGCTCCCGGATGGTCGCGAGTCTGGCGACCTCGGGCTTTTTCAGGACATCGGCGAGGACGAGCCGGCTCTTGGCCAGCGCCACCTGGGTCCGCTGGTAGGTCGGGTAGTCGGCCAGTCTTTCCTTGGGATCGAAGATGATGTACTTCGGGTTGGCCGAGACGCGCAGCGTGGCGCACGCCGTATACTTCGCCCCCGGGAGGAGGAACCAGACGGCGGTCCCGGCGACCGCCGCGAGGGAGAGGCCCAGGCTCAAGCCCATCCTCCAGCGCCGGAGCAGGGCCTTGAGGAGCCCCAGCGCATCCGGGGTCGCCGGGAGGGACGGGGGACGGAGCGGGGTCCCGGGAGCGAGCAGACCAGCGGTTTGATCTTGGCGAGAGGCCGGAGCAGGGTGGTTGGGCTGCGGATCGATCATGGTGGGAGGAGGGCATGGTGGGTCAAAAGCACGGCCCCCTCGACGGGTGGGCTTCAGGGGCATCTGGCGCAGTTCCTTGAGCCGGTGGGTTGCAGCCGGTCCTCCTCAAGGAGAACCGGCGCGCACACCCTGGACGGGCGGGCTGCCAGGGGCACCTGACACCGGGGCCTGAGCCCGCGGCGGGCAAGCACTACACAAACGCTCACCCGGCGGAGCCGGAACCAAACAGGTCTTGCGCTTCGGGACGATCGGCTCTACGCCGGGGTTGTTGGAAATATTGTAAAATAATAAATTATATTAAGTGTAAATATTTCGACAATGATCCCATTCATCCGGTCGCCTCATTACTTAATGGGAGTTTGTCCCATTTCACAACCCATAATCTTCCCCGGCGCGAGCCCAGCGACGAACCGGCGGGGGGCGGAACGATCGCCCGCTGGCGCTCTTCCACCGCCTGCCGGGTGCTCCCCCGCGGTCCCGCGAGACCGGCCTCGGTCCTCCCCCCCCCTGGAAGAGGAGAGGCCCTTGATGGGCCGGGGGGCCGCTTCTGGGAGCCGCCCCAGCGCCTCCTGGAGTCGCTGGAGCCCCATGCTCGTCCAACACCACCACGGAGACCTGGTCCGAGCTGGCATGTCCGGCGCACCGGCTCACCGAATTCTTGAGGGCGAAAGCCCACCCCTAAAGCCCACACCCTTTAGGGGTGGGAAGGTTACTCCACCGTGACGCTCTTGGCCAAGTTCCGGGGCTTGTCGATATTACACCCGCGCAGGCGGGCGACGTGGTAGGCCAGCAACTGCGCGGGGATGACCGCCACCAGCGGCTGCACGATCTCGGGGACATCGGGGATCGGGAGGAAGACGTCGGACAGCGCGGCGAGCTCCTCGTCTCCCCGAGTGCCGATGACGATGATCGGACCGCTGCGCGCCCGCACTTCCTCGACGTTGCCCAGCGTCTTGGCGTGCAGCGGCCCCCGAGGTGCCACGAAGAGACTCGGGGTGTCGGGATCGACCAGGGCGATGGGTCCGTGCTTCATCTCGGCGGTGGGATAGCCCTCGGCGTGGATGTAGCTGATCTCTTTGAGCTTCAAGGCCCCTTCCAGGGCCACGGGGAAGTGCAGATCGCGGCCCAGGTACAGCACGCTTTGCGCCGGGGCGACGCGCTCGGCCGCCTCGGCGAGCGCCGGATCGAGCGCGAGGACTTGCTCGATCGCTTCGGGGATCGCGTCAAGGGCCTCCACCACGGCCAGGCCGTCGGAGAAGGACATGTGGCGGATGCGGCCCAGGTACAGCGCCAGCAAGGTCAGCACGGCGACCTGCGCGGTGAAGGCCTTCGTGCTGGCGACACCGACCTCGGGGCCGCAATGCAGGTAGATCCCGCCGTCGGCCTCGCGGGCGATCGTGCTGCCGACGGCGTTGACGAGCGCCAGCGTCGGGTGCCCGTGTCGCTTCGCCTCGCGCAAGGCGCCCAAGGTGTCGGCCGTCTCGCCCGACTGGCTCAGGACGAAGACGAGCGTGCGGTCGTCGAGCGGGGCGTTGCGGTAGCGGAACTCGCTGGCGTACTCGACCTCGACCGGCAGGTGCGCCAGCCGCTCGATCAGGTATTCGCCCAGCAAGGCCGCGTGCCAGCTCGTGCCGCAGGCGGCCAGAACGATGCGGCGGACCCGGCGCAGTTGGCGCGTCGTCAGATTCAGGCCGCCGAACTGCGCGGTCGCCTCGGCCCGTCGGATCCGGCCCCGGCACGCATCGCGGATCGTGTCGGGCTGCTCATGGATCTCTTTTTGCATGTAGTGAGCGTAAGATCCCAGCTCGGCCGCGTCCGACCCCCAATCGAGGTGGTCGATCCGAGGCTGGATCGAGCCCCGTTCGCGATGCCGGATCTCGAATTCGCGGGGGGTCAGCCGCACGACCTCGCCATCGCGCAGATAGGCCACGCGTGCGGTGTGAGGCGCGATGGCGACCGGATCACTGGCTAGGAAGTGCCCGCCGTCCTCCAGGCCGACCACCAGCGGGCTGCCCAGCCGGGCCCCGATCACCTGGCCGGGACACCTCGGGCTGATCACCGCCAGGCCGTAGGTCCCCTCCAGGCGGGGCAGGACGCGTTGCACGGCTCCGAAGAGGTCGTCCTGATCGCCCAGCTCACGGGCCACCAGATGGGCGATGACCTCGGTATCGGTCTGGCTGGAAAAGCAGACTCCCTCGGCCTCCAGCTCGCGGCGCAGGGGAGTATGGTTCTCGATCACACCGTTGTGCACAACCGCGACCCGGCCCCGGCCGCCGATGTGCGGGTGGGCGTTCTGGGTGTTGGCCGGGCCGTGGGTGGCCCAACGGGTGTGGCCGATCCCGCAGGCCCCCGGGACCGACTCCTGGACGAGCACCTCCTCCAAGGACCGGACCTGGCCGGCTCGCTTGCAGAGGAAGAGTCGCTCGTGATTCAGGATGGCCAGCCCCGCGCTATCGTAGCCCCTGTACTCCAGCCGACGGAGGCCCGCCAGCAGGATCGGGCACGCGTGGCGTCCCCCCGTGTAGCCGATGATCCCACACATGACAGATCTCCTGCTGATCGCCCCCCCTCGGGGGCGTCTCTCGCGACGGTCGATGCCCGCCCCTGGGGGGCGGGAGCCGCCGGCCTGATCCCATCAATTGACGAAGGAGGTCCGACGCCGATCTCTTTGGCTCGGCGTCCGAGGCTCATCAGCAACTGGCCGAGGCGACCAGGATGGGCTGATGATCGGCGCGGCCTTCGTCGGCCTGGAGGAAGGTGCGCTCCCGTTCGAGGCGGGTTTGTTCATACAGGTCCGCGAAGAGCCGTTCCTCGACCGCCGAGAAGGTGTGGCCCCGGCGCCCCGCGACGATCCGGGCCGTGACGAAGAGTTGCTCGAGCGGGATGTTGGGCACGACGCGGCCGTACCGCACCACCGCAAACGACGGGACGTGCTTGGGCAGGAGCGGGCCCGCCGGCAGGAGGTTGCACATCACCCCCACCGCGGTCCCCGTATTGAGCATGCATCCCATGCCCGTCCGCGTGTGGTCGCCGAGGAAGCAGCCGACCTTCGTCAGGCCGGTGGCCACGGGGTCTCCTCCCAGGGGGACGGACACCTCGCCGTAGTCGTTGCGGAGGTCGCTGTTGGACGTGATCGCCCCGAGGTTGACCCACTCGCCAACATAGGCATGGCCTAGGAAGCCCTCGTGATACTTGTTCGAATAGCCGTGCACGATGCTCTGCTCGATCTCGCCGCCGATCCGGCAATGGGGGCCCAGCGTCACGCCGCCGCGGAGGTTGGCGCGGAACAGGTGCGTCTCGCGGCCGATGTAGCTCGGCCCCTCGACCCGCGTGAACGGCTGCACGACCGCGCCGGCGGCCACCGTGATCGGCCCGTTGGTCGTGTCGAAGACCGTGTACGGATCGATTCGCGCCGTCTCATCGATGAAGAGCCGGTCGGCCGGGCCGACCAGCGTGACGGTCGTGGGGTGGCGATGGCTCAGGCCGACCTCGACCTCGGCCGCGAAGTCGCGGACCAGGTGGTCGGCATTCTTGGCGACGAGGTCCCACGGGCGGCGGATCCACTCGCCGCCGAGCTCCCGGCCGCGGAGCTTGACGGCCAGCTCGTCGAACCAGACCCCGACGCCGTTGGGCTCCAGCGCGACGGCCTGCTCCGGCCCGACCAGCGCGCAGGCGGGCTGGCCCTCGCAGCGACCGAGCCACGGACCCCGACCCGTCGGCGGCTCGAAGTCGGCGGGGGGAACCCAGCGGCCATTGACCACGAGCACTGGGCCCCGGGCCAGCCAGCCGCGATCGTTGATCGCGAGGCGCGGCGCCCGCAGGCGCCACACGTCCTCCAGGTGCGGCCGGACCACCACGCCGAGGCGGGGCGATTCGGGTCCCAGCCGGAAGGCGTGCGTGATCTTGCGGCCGAGGGAGCTGGAACCCAGCAGGAGATCGAAGACGGGGCGAGTCAAGCTCAGCGGCTCCAGGTCGGAGGCGGCTGGATCTTCGACGAGGCAGAGACGCATGGGAAACTCCTCGGAATCGCTCGATCCCCGCGGGGAATGGTTTATCATTTTACGATAATATTTATGTAAAAATCAATTTATTTGTGCAGGACTGCGCGGGGCGGTCGGTCGCGGCCGCTGGCTGGTCGGGGACGGGCTCGACCTGCCAGTCCTGGAGATCGACCGTCGCCCCCCTCCCCAGGAAGCGGACGAGGGCCACGAAGCGGTCCCGGCCACCGCGCCGGACGACCGTGCCGGTGATCCCCTTCAAGGGACCGACGACGATCCGGATCATGGTCCCCACGACATAGGTCGGTTCGGGGGAGACCGGCAGGCCCGAGGAGAGCAATTGATAGAGCTGGCGCAGGTCCTGCTCCAAGGCCGCTTGATTCGGCACCTCGAGGATGTTCGCCAGATGATTCCCCTGCAGGGCCTCGATGCGCTGATAGTCGTCGCCGTGGAGGAACAGGTAGCCGGGGAAGAGGGGGAGCGTCGACCGGATCTTGCGTCCGCCCGGCGTCCGGCTCTCGTGGACGACCTGGGGCAGATAATGGGGGATCTGCCGCTGCTGCAGGGCACGGGCGACCGTCTTCTCCTGGCGGGGCTTGGTGTGGAGACACCACCAGCGACGGTGGCGGTCGGCCCCGGGACGGTCCTCTTGCCAGAACGTGCTGGGATACATTGCCGGCTCTGCGGGGAGGATGGGCATCGTGGAAATCTCTTCTCCGCGCGGGAAGCCCTCAACGCGAGAGCATGCTGCGGTACATCTGGGAGTAACCGAGCGACGTGTTCGCTCCCGTGAACCTCGTTTCGAATCGCTCCCGGCCCCGGCGCCCGAACTGCTCGCGCAACTCCGGACTCGCCCCCAGGCGGCGGATGCCCTCGGCCAGGGCGCCATAATCCCCGGGGCTGGCGATCAGGCCGCAGATGCGGTCCTCCACGACCTCCGCCACCCCGCCGACCCGCGTGGCCACCACCGGCCGAGCCGCGGCGAGGGCCTGGATCAGGACCGGCGGGACGCCCGCGCCACTGGCCGTCAGGAGGACCAGGTCGGCGGCCGCCAGGAGCCGCGCGTGGTCGGTCCGAGGGCCCGGGAAGAGCACGTGCGCCCCCAGGCCCCGCTGGCGGACCAGCTCCCGGATCAGCCGCTGTTCCGGCCCCTCTCCGACCATGACCAGTCGGGCGTGGGGGAAGCTGGGCACCACCTGCTCCATGGTCGAGAGCGCGAGGGTGTGGTTCTGCCAGGGGTCGAACCGCGCAAGCTGGAGGATCAGGAGGGCGTCGGCCTCCACGCCGATCTCTTGGCGCACGGAGTGGCCGTCACGGACGGTGTCGGTCACGGGTGGCGGGACCATGCCGTTATAGATCACATCGACCTGCTCGGGCGGCAGACCTTCGTTCATGATCAGCGCCTGCCGAACCGCGTGGCTGGCCGCCACGATCCGGTCGCGGCTCTCCAGGAACATGCGGTTTACGACCACCCGCTTGGGAGAAAAGTTGTCGCGAGGCCCCCGCTCGTGCATGGTGAGCAGGATCGGCGGATTCCGGTAGCAGAGGCGGGCGATCAGCCCATGGAGGAACGCGTCGGATTGATGCGCATGGATCAGGTCGATCTTCTCGCGCTGGAGCACGCGCTCCAGCCGCCGGGAGCAGTTCCAATCCAGGCCCGGCCGCCGGCCGATGACGTGGATGGGGAGCTCCTCGGGGTGCATGGCCGCCCTCGGGAACCCGGGATCGCCGAGGCAGACGAATAGGAAATGATAATCCGCTCGGAACTGGCACGCCAGCAGGGTCGGCAGCGTTCCCGCCTCGGCCACGGCGGCCCCGTCCAGGAGTTGGCAGATCCTCGGCTTCCGCCGGTCCCTGTGCGGCGCTTCGCCCTCCTCGCACGGGTGGTCGTTCCCGAACCGGCGAGGGAACCTCGGACCGGGCTCGTGCCTACCATCATAATTATTATATATAGAACAATCTTGTATCATTATATATATTATAAATATAAATAATGTAAACAAAGCACCGGCTTTCCGGCGCGTTCCTTGAGCCGGTGGGTTGCCGGGGTCTTCCCTGCGGGTGGACCCCGGCGCGCACCCTCATCCGGCGGGCGTGCAGGGGGCACCCTGTATGCCCGCTTGCTTCGGAGGATTCAGGACAGGGGCCCGCATCGGGCAAGCACCCTCGAACCCCTTCCCGTTTGCCTTTGCTCTCTTTAATACGATGACAATAGACAGAATCTTATGTGGTATAATTTAAATATCATTGTATCTTATCTAGTTCTCTTTCGCTCTCCGAGGGCCTTCCCGAACTCGCCCCGATTCATCGCGGCACCTGATTATTAATACAAGTCCGCCTCCTTTCACAACCAAAAATCCGGAACCTGCTCCCATCCCTTCGGCCGATCCTGTCCCGAAACGATCGTGCACCGGGCGAGGAGCGGCGGCGGAATACCTGACGCTTCTCACTTACATCCGGTCACCGCTCCGCGTCCCCTCGGACCGGACGCTCCCATCCCGGCAACGACCTCGCACGCCCCTGCGGCCAGGGCCCTCAGGGCCCTGCCTCCGGCGCCCATTGACACCGGCAACCTCTCATTTATCCGGCCACCTAAATTCCTTAATACGAGTCCGCCTCCTTTCACAACCAAGAGTCTGCGCGTTTTTGGGTGTTTTCCGTCGGCGCTGAAGTTTCTTTTGTGGAGGATCCTCTCCGAAATTCACGGGGAAGGGCAGGGGGGCGGTCTGGCGGCCTTGACTTTTCTTCTACAGTTGCGCCTCGGTTTTTGACGTAAGAAACTATCCGAAAACGCACTTTTCGCCTTTCCCCTCCTGGAGTTATAATAAAATGTGTGCATACTCTGGAGAGTCCCAGCGATGGCTGTCACTCCGACCAAGCGGAAGCGGAAGACCAAACCGAAGCCGAAGACCAAGCCACTCCCGACTCTCTGGGAGATCCCCGACGAACTCGGGAAGCGGATCGAGCCCCTCCTGTTCGAGTTCTGGCCCAAGAAGCCGACGGGACGCCGGGTCGCCCACGGGCGGAAGATGCTCAACGGGATCATCTTCCGGAGGCGCAGCGGCGGCCAGTGGGAGCAACTCCCCAGCAAGTTCGGGCCCAAGAGCACCGTCCATGACTGGTTCCAGCGCTGGTCCGCTGGCGGTGTCAGGGAGCGGATCTGGTGGGTCCTCACCGAAGCGTGCGACGAACTCGGCGGGGTGGACTGGCAGTGGCAGAGCGCCGACGCGTGCCTGGGCAAGGCGCGGTTCGGGGGGGAAAAAGACGGGCAAGAATCCCACCGACCGCGGAAAAAAAGGGACCAAGACTGGTATCAGAGCGGAATGGCACGAGGATAACGCAAGGCTCTGCTGTTGAATAGCTTGCGGCGACACTGATTCGCAATTGATCCTATGCTTTATTATAAGGTATTATACCCCGCTTGATCAACCGCTTCGCTCTCTTCCGCGGCATCCGCAGCAGCGGGTGCGGCTTCGGCCGGCGCTTCACCGCGCGCGGCTCGTACCGGTCCGGGCGAGCGTCCACGCGTTTCCTTCGCGATCAACTCCAACAGCCGCGGAAGATCCGCCTTGATCTGAACCGGATCCTACAGATGACTCTCCTCGAATCCGCGCACCGTATGCAACGACCCCGTGAAGCTTAGCCGCCGCGGCTGCACTGCCCCGGCCCGCGCCGCCTCCGCCCTCAGACCCCGGATCCAGTTGTACGCCAGCAGATGCACCGCCACCTCCTTGCGCACCATCGCCGGGCTCTTCGTCCGCAACATCTCCATCTTCATCTGAGTCTTCAAGGAACGCCGATCCAATTCCGCATCCCACCGCTGACGGAACAAATTCCCCAGCTCTTCGGATCGATACGGCTTCGCCTCCACCAGTGTCGTCACAACCACCAGAGTGCGGACCCGCTTGGTCGGGTCTTTGACCCGGACGCGGAACTCGCGCAACGTCAGTTCCGCGGGCATCGCGTCGTACTGGGCGCGACTCCTCCAGTCGGGGATCTCCTTGGGTTTCGGCCAGGTGATGAGATGATCCTCGCGACCCAGTCGGCGGCCCCGGCGGAAGTCGGCCTTGCGGCACGGGTGCAGACGCACCCCCACATCGCTGCCGCGCGCCAGCAGGGCCGCGATCACCCCGTACGAGCAGAAGCAGCGGTCGGCCAGGGCGATGTCACCGGGCTGAAACTCGGCGATGATCTGTCGGAGCAGGGCCAGCTCGCTCGTTTGCTTGCCCTGGTACGGCCCGAGCGCCGCATCGAGGACCGTCCCCACGGCCAGGCTGAAGATCACGAGGATGCGGGCGATCGGGAATCCCAACCCCGGCGTCTGAGACGACGGTTGCGGATACGCCGCCTGGTTCTCCGGGGTATCGGGCATGCGCACGGTCGAGCCGTCGAGGATCTTGACCGCGCGGCCGTGAAAGAGCCAGCAATCGCACGCTTGTTGCGGGATCACATGCCCGGTGCGGCGGACCAACTCCCAGGGAAGCGTCTCGGGGAGGCGTGGCCGGGCTTCAGCGTAGCTGGTCGTCTCCGTCGCCACCGCGGGAAGCCCCTGGTCGTAGAGGAACTTCTGGAAGCGATCGACGGCGTCATCGCAGGATTGGTCATCGGCGAGGATCTGGGAGAGGAACAGGCCCAAGGTGATCCAGGGGGTGTAGAGGCGTTTCCGCCACTGATGGTTGCAATGGCGGCAGGCGGCCTCGACGAGCGACCGCGAGAGGAGTTCGAGGAAGGGGAGCCCTGGTTTCTGTTTGAGTTGGTCGCGCAGGGAATCGATTGGGTCGCGAGTGGAGGGAACGTTAAACTGGTTTTCGACAGTTGCGCGCCGGTTTTTGACGTAAGTCCTTTGGCGATGGGCCGAGTTTCGACTCCGAGTCACTTGCATAGTGCCACGTCATTCCGATTATTGCCCTTGAATTGCCGCTTTTTTCCCTTATGATCATGGTGTCCCAACCACGAGGGCACCATGTTCTTCCGCACCAAGACCTCCGGACCACGCTCCTACCTCCAGATCGTCGAGAACCGCTGGGAAGACGGGCGACCCCGACAGCGCGTCATCGCCACCCTGGGGCGACTCGATCAGCTCCAGCAGTCCGGGCATCTCGACGGCCTCTTGGTCTCGGGCGCACGGCTGAGCCGCAACGTCCTTCTCCTGTCGGCGCACGCCAAAGGACAACTCACCACCGTCACCACCCGGCACGTCGGGCCGGTCCTCGTCTTCGAGCGGCTCTGGCAACAGACCGGGTGCCAACGGGTCATCCAGCAACTGCTGGAGGGACGCCGCTTCGAGTGCGACGTCGAACGGGCCATCTTCCTCACCGTCCTGCATCGCCTCGTCCACCCCGGCAGTGACCGCGCCGCCGACAAGTGGAAGGCCGACTACCCGATCGAAGGCGGCGACGCCCTGCAACTCCACCACCTGTACCGAGCCATGGCCTGGCTCGGCGCGGAGTTGCCCCAAGACCAGCAGGCCGGCAAGACGACCTTCGCTCCCCGCTGCACCAAGGACCGCATCGAGGAGGACCTGTTCGCCCACCGCCGCGACCTGTTCACCGACCTCCAACTGGTGTTCTTCGACACCACCTCGATCTCCTTCGAGGGCGAGGGCGGCCAGGACATCGGCCAGCGCGGCTTCAGCAAGGACCATCGACCCGACCTGTACCAGATGATCGTGGGAGCCGTGATCGACGGGCAAGGGCGGCCGATCTGCTGCGAACTGTGGCCCGGCAACACCACCGACGTGACTACGCTGATCCCCCTCGTGGATCGCTTGCGGAGTCGCTTCGGCGTGCGGCGCGTGTGCCTCGTGGCCGACCGGGGCATGATCAGCCAGGAGACGATCGCAGCGCTGGAGCAGGACGAGCGGGGCTGGCAGTACATCCTCGGCGCCCGAATGCGGAGGCAGAACGAGGTGAAGGACGAGGTGCTGGCCCGCGCCGGTCGCTACCGGGTCGTGCACCCGCCACGGGTCCAGAGTGACGATCCTTCACCCTTGAAGGTCAAGGAGGTGTGGGTGGACGACCGCCGGTACATCGTCTGCCTCAACGAGGACGAGGCGCGGAAGGATGCTGCGGACCGGGAGGCGATCGTGGCGGCGCTGCGGGAGCAACTCCGCTCGGGGGACAAGTCGCTGGTGGGCAACAAGGGATACCGTCGCTACCTGGGCGGTGGCGGCCCCGACCACTTCCGGATCGATGAGGCGAAGATCGCCGAGGACGCGCGATACGACGGCAAGTGGGTGCTGCGGACGAACACCGATCTGGACTCCGCCGAGGTGGCCTTGCAGTACAAGCAACTCTCGATGGTGGAGCAGTGGTTCCGGTCGTGCAAGACGTTGTTACAGACCCGACCGATCTCCCACCGGTGTGACGAGACGATCCGGGGTCATGTGTTCTGCTCGTTCCTGGCGCTGGTCCTGCGACAGGAACTCCAGTCGCGGTTGGAGGAGCGGGGTCACGCGTTCGAGTGGGCGGACGTGATCGCGGACCTGGACCGTTTGCAGAGGGTGGAGGTGGAGCAGGAGGGGAAGCGGTTCCTGTTGCGGAGCGACGTGCAGGGGACGTGTGGCAAGGTGTTCCAGACGGTGGGAGTGGCCATCCCGCCCACGGTTCAACAAGCCTCGTCGACCGCTCCGGGTGGCGATGCTGCGCATAGTGCCACGCCGCCCGATTGATGGGTTAACCTCTTGGCCCACCTGGAGATGCTACTTGGTGGTGTCGAAAACAAGCCTGAGATTCGCCACGGCCGGCGAAATCGCGGCCCCCTCGCAGCATCAAGGCGTGATCGACGGCCTGCTTGAACCGGTGGTGGCTCTGCTCGACGTCGCCGTTCTGGTTGGCCTTGCGCGGCTGGATCGCCTGGGCTTCGAGGCCGTAATGCGCCATCAGGGCCTGGGATTTCCGAGTGAACGTCTCGGATTCCGAATCGTTGTTGACCGCCGCGGTCAAGCGAGCGGTGGGATGCCCGCCTGGGGACACCTCCCAGCTCCCACAAGGCGTTCTGCAGCCCTTCGCTGAGGCCCTCGCAGCTCTCGGAGAAGCAGATCGTGCCGGTCTCCCAGTTGGAGTAGGTCAGCACGAAGTGAGAGACCCAGTGATCGAACGGTTCGCCGGCGAGGGTGACGCCGAGTTCGCCCATGTGGGTGAAGTCGCTCTCGGCGAGCCGTCCCGGTTCGTGAGTCTGTCCGAAGAACACCTCCTTTGCTGGGCCTTCGAGGGCCCGCCATCGTTTGATCCGCCGCTGCAGGGTCCGGAGTGGGACGTCGGGGAAACGCTCCGGGAAGCGCCGTTGCAGGTCGAGGAAGAGGGTCTTGGCCTGGAGCCCGGGAGTGAGCCGGAGCTGCGCCTCGAGTTCGGGCCAGATGTCCTGGAACGGGTCCTCCCGGGTCCGCCAGGCATGAAGGGCGCGTTGTTGACTGGGGAGCGAGTCCGAGCCGCGGTACTGGCGTGCGGTCTTCTCGTCGATGTTGGCCCTGTCCGCGGCGTTGGCCAGAGTGGTTTCGGTCTGGATCAACTTCCGCAGCCTCCTGAATTGTCGGTCGGTGACCATCCCGGTGTTCCAGCTTGGGG
>CAWDND010000034.1:0-144654 GCA_963803395.1 uncultured Planctomycetaceae bacterium | reverse complement strand
ATTATCCCGGCGACCTGTGGCGCAGGAACGCGACTGCACCCTACAGGGCCTCGAAGCCGGGTCGGGCGAGGTCGAAGGCCGCGACCCAGTAGTGGTTATGCCCGCGGACCGGGTCGGGGATGTGCCCGGGCTTCGAACCGGGCAAGAGGATCGGGAGGAACCGTGGGCTGGTGGGCTCGCTGTAGGCGATGCGGTTGTAGATCAGCGTCCCCTCCCAGCGCATGCCCAGCGCCCTGGCCGGGCGCCTCCTCGCCCAGGACGCGGCGGCGGTAGGTCTCGGTGCAGACCATCAGGACGAAGTCGGCCGCGTCGAGGTCCGCTCCATCCAGCGGGGCCAGCCCTCCTCCGTGCGGGGTGGACGTACCGGTTAAGGATCACCTCGATCCCGCGGTCGCACAGGGCGTCGGCCAGGGCGAGGACGCGGTCGGCGTGCTGGTCCGAGTCGTGGCTGTAGCTGAGGAACACCCGTGGTGCGGCCGCCATCGTGCCGATCCTTTTCGCCGACGCTTCACTCGCAGCGGCCCACTGCATTATCTGGCGAACGGGATGCGGGGTCCAAGCCGGGACGACAGCGGGGGTCGGATGCTGCACCCGTGCGGCTCGACCGGGATAGGTGTCCGCTGGCCTACGGCTTTATGGCTGCGATGATATACGCAATCCACCGGCCGGGGCATGATGCTTGCTCAGATCGAACTGCGCTTAATGATGTTCCGCGTGACCTTGCGCCGCCGCCGGTCGTAGATCCGGGTCGTCCGGCGGGTCGAAGTGCCCGGCCAGGTACTGCACGTCCTCGAGCGGCACGTTCTACTCTACGCGGCCAATAGTGGCACATCTTCAAACATCTGGAACTTGTGGGTCATCAGCGTTTCCATCTCGCCCTTGTGTACCGTGGGCAGGCCATCCAGGCACTGATCGATGGCGGTTGTGAACTGCTCAGAGGACTCGTAGTAGGTCGAGTTCAACGACTCCTTGCGCACGAACCGCCACAGCCGCTCGATCAGGTTCAGGTTGGGAGAGTAACTGGGCAGGTACAACAATTCGATCCCCAACGACGCCGCCAGGGTCTGCACCAGGCGCACTTCTGGTACCGCGCGTTGTCCAGCACCAGCGTGATCGGCAACCCCACGGAGGCTGCCGCCACCGCCCGCAACAGCGCACAGACCGACTCGGCGTTGATGTAGTCGTGATTGGTCACCCGGATCAGCCGGTGCGTCACCGCGTCCAGAGCCCCCAGGACGTTGTACCGCTTGCGACCCGAGGCCGCCCGCACGAACAGCCGCGCCGCGCACCACAAGCAGCCCAGGAACGGCGCGAACACGAAGTGGGCGGCGTCCACGAAGTAGCACCTGCCGCTGGCCCCGCCGGGCCTGCTCCAGCCGTGGCTCCAGCTTCTCCTGCAAGAAGGTGGCCTGCTCCTGGGCGTGCTCCTCGACTGGTCTTCTTGGGGGGCACGGGGATGGCCCCGACCTTGCGCCAGCGCAGCCCGAACCGGTCCTTGAGGAAGTGGCGGACCTGGCTGAGGCCCCGGCGGACGCCGGTCTGCTGCTCGATGATCGCCCGGGCCTGCTTGGTGGAGCGGGGCGGGTGCGCCTGGAAGTACTCCTCCAGGGAGGTCTCGTGTTCGACCAGGGCGCTTTGGGGATGATGGCCTGGGCAGCGACGCAGGCGGGGCAGGCCCCCCTCGAGGTACTCGTCCAGGTAGCGTTGGACGCTGCGACGGGAGACATCGGCGTAGGTGGCGATGTCGTCGTGGCTGAGGCCGTGGCTCTTGAGCCAGAGCACCTCCATCTTCCGCTGGACCCGAGGGTCGGGGTGATGGTAACGGTCGTGGGCCAGTTCCTGCCGGTCGTCTGCTGGGAAGGTGAAGGTGCGCATGACGGCGACTCGATGCTGTCCTCAGGTCGTTCTCCGTCAGTAGTTTATCTCCTCGCACGGCCGCCTACAATTTGTGCCAGACCAGGCCGCGCCGAGTATAGCTTGCCGGCTGGAGGGCCGCGCACACAGTGACAGCGGGGAGATCCTCGGCGAGGACCGCGCGCGATGAGCGGCCTCCCGCCGCTGGGCCCCCCGGGTGACCGCGGGGCCCGCGGCACGCCGCCGGTCCCTTCGTCCCCACCGGTCCCGCCGCGGCTCCTCGTGCCTGATGCCTGCGTGGGTGTGAAGTGGTGCGTACCGGAGATGGACTCCGCCGACGCACGGCGGCTGCTCGACCCTCGGTTCACCCTGCACATCCCCACGTACTTCTTCACGGAAGCGGCCAGCGTGTTGCACCGCAAGGTCGCCGTCGATGGCACGCTGTCGGAGGCCGAAGGCCTGGCCGCCTTCCAACTCCTGCGGACGGTCCCCGTGACTGTCCACCCGACCTCGCCGCTGCTGGCAACTGCGTTCCGCCTCGGGGTCCGATACCGGCGGCCGGTCTACGACAGCCTCTACCTGGTCCTGGCCTCGTCGCTCGGCGGGCGGGTGGTCACCGCCGACAGGTGGCTCTATAACGGCGTCCACGGGGGTCCCCTCAACCACCTCGTCCTCTGGGTGATCGATCCGCTCTGCTCTGATGCGGGGGCTGGCCCTGCGTCTGGCGCCGATGATCCGGGAGGACCGAGACGACCCGGATCGCTGGCGGCGGGCGGCGTCGGGTCGGAGGACCGACATGGCCGCTAATATTTATCTAAATCAAATATAAATTTTATTATCAAATGCCGGGGCGAGCCGGTCGCGGTCATCCGCGCGGCGGAAAACGGCATTATCGGATCTTCAGGTTGGCAGTATCATGCCCACTCATTTGGAGCTCGCACCGGGGCTGATCGCTGGGGAGAAGGTGAATGAGAGGACGGATCGGATTCCGGCGGCAGGGTCTGGCGTCACCCGGCCCGCACGTCCGTCCCGCGCAGCCGGTCATTGCCCTTCCGGAGCGAGTTGCGATCAGGCCTGAACGGTTCGTGGTGGCGCGGGCCATGTGGGCCGTGGTGATCTCTGGCCTGCTCTGGCGAACGGTTCGGTATGCCCTGGCGTTCCCGCTCTGGGGTGACGAGGCCTTCCTCGCCGTCAACTTCCTGACGCGCGACCTCGGGGGGTTGGCGTGTCCTCTGGAGTTCGACCAGATCGCGTCTCCGGGTTTCCTCTGGGTCGAGTGGCTCGTCAGCCGCTGGCTCGGCTCCGCAGAATGCGCGCTGCGGTTCGTGCCCTATCTGGCGGGCGTGACGTCGTTGCTGCTGTTCTGGCGGTTCTGCCGCGGAGTGGCCACCCGGCGGGTCACCTTGGTCGCCATCGCCGTGCTCGCAGCCTCGTTCTTCCCCGTCCGGCATTCGACCGAGGTCAAGCCCTATGCCGTCGATCTCCTGGTCTCGCTTATCCTGACGATGCTCGGCTGGGAAGTCTGGCGGACGCCGCAATCGGCCCCCCGCTGGCTGGCGCTGATCGGGGCGGCGATCGCGGGGGTCTGGTGCGCCTACACGGCGGTGTTCCCGGCGGCGAGTGTGGCGCTATTGCTGGCCGCTCGCATCGCCCCCCGGCGCTCGCCACGGCTTCTGGCCCTCGGGACCGCGTACGCAGTATTGCTGGGGATCAGTTTCCTGGCGGTCGTGGTCACGTTCGCCGGGCCCCAGGCGCGGGCGGCCGCCTGGCTCCCCGACTCGATCACGTGGAAAGATGCCTTCCCCCCTCTGGCGCAACCCTGGCGGCTGCCCTGGTGGCTGCTCGACGTCCACACCGGCGGCATGATGGCCTATCCCCACGGCGGCAAGAACTTCGGCAGCACGGCGACCTTTCTGCTGGTGGTCCTCGGGGCCTGGTCGATGGCGCGGAGGCGGGCGCGTTGACCGTTGCTGATGCTGTTGCTCGGGCCACTGCCGGTGGCCTTGGCGGCGGCGACCCTCCATCGCTATCCCTACGGCACGAGCGTCCGCGTCACGATCTACATGGCGCCGGCGATCTGCTTGCTGACCGGCGAGGGTGGCGTCGCGTTGTTCCGGGCCACGGGGCGGGGGCTGGTGGTCCGCGGCCCGATCGTCGTCGCCGGCCTGCTCGCCGTGATGCCCCTCGCGTACACAGTCCGCGACTTCTGCATGCCCTACATGCGGTGGGACGACGTCGAGCACCGTCAGTTGGCTTGCATGCTGGCCGGTTGGACCGCGCCCGGCGACCAGTGGATCGTGTTCAACGGCGCCACGCCTCCCCCGAGGGACATCCCGCACCTGATGATCTCGCGCTGGATCCAGCGGGTGGCGGAGGTCCGTTTTTACCTGCTGAGGTATGCCCCGGTGCCGACCCGCTGGGAACCCGCTCCCGAGCAGGTCGCGGCGATGCCCGGCGGGCGGACCTGGCTGATCATCCACCGCCACGGCTGCACGGCATACTTCCCCCACGCAGCGCCTCGCGGCCTACCAGCGAGCCCTGATCGACCGGCTCGGCCTGCCGCAGTCGATGACGGTCCCGCTCCCGGATCACTCGAGTGTCGAGGTCTGGGTGTTCAACCCCACACGTTAAACGGTTTGCGATGGGCCTCACCTGCCGACGATGGTCCTGGCCCCTCCCGGGTCGGGTTCGCCTCAACGGCGGACCTTCGAGGTCGAGGGCGCGGCGGTAGGACCGGACGTTTTCGGCACGAACTCAAGGACCAGCAGGTGCTCGATCTTCGGTCCCGCCTTGGCCCCGCCCAGGTCGATGTCGATCCCCTCGATCTTGCGAAGGTCGTAACGCGACGACATCCGGGCCAACCACGCCACGACGTCGGGATAGTTGGGCCGGATCTCGGGGTGGAGCACGCAGCGCAAGGGTCGGGAAATCGAGACCGCGTTCCAGCGCGGGCCTCCCGCGCGACGGCGTTGCGGGGAGTAGATGTGCTGGTTGCAGAGGTAGAGTGCCGATCGGAGATTCGGCAAGCCGCGGTCCACGATTCCATAATCCCAGCGGAGGCAGGCCAGTTCGGCCTCCCGCGCCTGCGCGGGCCAGAACCGCCGCGAACTCGCGGACCGAATGGTCGGACGCGGAACGGTACGGGTGAGCGGCGTCGTGCGCCAGCGACATGAGCCCGCCCAGGACGAGCATCAGCACCCCGGTGGAGACCGCCCGGATGCGGACCTGGGACCCCGGCACGACCCGCAGCAGAGCGGCCGCCCCGAGCCCGGCCATCACGCAGATGGCCGGCGCCCCGAACTGCATCTGCCGGGCCTCGCCGCCGTAGGGATACCGCCGCAATGCCGCCGCCACCAGCGCCAGTGCGAACGGACCGAGCAGCGTGACCAGGACCGCCCTCCGCCCACGCCTCCAGAGGACGACTGCGGCGGCGGCGACGCAGACGAACGTCAGAGTGCTCGCCCCGTCCTGGCCGCCTCCCGGATAGGCGAACATCGTCCCCGTGTGGATCAGGATCAACCACCGCAGGAGTTTCCCGGGATCACCCAGCGGCGGGAACGATCCGGCCCAGTACGCTCGCAATGCCTGCAACACGGCCCCGCCCTGCTCGCAGGTGAAGGCGATGAACAAGAGCAGAAACGTCGCCACCAGCGCCAGATGGAACAGGGCGAAGGCCAGCCGGACACCCCGGCGTCCCGACCTCCAGACCGGCACCGCAAGCCCCAGCCCGATCCCTCCCGCGACGAAGACCGCCGGGTGCGAGAGGGCCACGGCGACCGGCACGACGGCCACGAGCACCCAGAGCCAGCCGGTCCGCGCCGGCGAGCGCCACCACTCCAGCGCCGGGGCCAGCAGCATCAGCGCCACGAGCAGGTCGGACGCATAGGGCTTGACCTCCGCCGCGTGCCGGATCGGGTGGAAGCTCACCGCGAAGATGCCGACAGCCAGGAGCAGCGGCACCCCTTGGACCACCCGGCCCGCCACGTAACGGAACAGGAACATGCTCGCCACCCCGCAGGCCATGGGGAACAGCCGGAGCGACAGTTCGCGATAACCGAGGAGCTTGACGGCCGTGTGCTCGATCCAGAGGAAGAGGATCGGGCAAATCTGGCCGTAATCGAGCGGTTGGAGCAGGTCGCGGTAGCCTCGGGCGATGA
Organism: uncultured Planctomycetaceae bacterium; assembly: GCA_963803395.1. Lineage (GTDB taxonomy): Bacteria > Planctomycetota > Planctomycetia > Isosphaerales > Isosphaeraceae > JAFANO01. The sequence continues at coordinate 138,643 of CAWDND010000034.1, read as the reverse complement.
AGTTGGCGGCCACGAAGGCCTCGTCGCCCCAGAGGGGGAAGTTCAGCAGGTATCGGACGACCCGCAGCACGACGCCCAGGACCACGAAAGCCCACGTCGCCTCCGACAATCGCCGCGCCGTCCACAGCGAATCGACGCCGTCCCAAGGTACGATCTCCAAGGGTCCTCGAACGGGGAGATCGAACACGTTCGTACTCATGACGGCGCCCTTGCATGAAGGGAGAGCGGGATCAATCCTCGCCTCGATCGCTTACGCTTCGGGAGCTTCCCGCATAAGGACTTTCTTCGGCACAAAGGGCCGACATCCTGCACTCTTCCTGTCCGGACTATAATGGGTGGAAACGCAAGGAGGAGGTTTCACGACAATGATCGCGGCAAGCCTGCTCGTGGCCTGGGGTGCGGTCGTGGCCGCTCCCGAAATCGAAGGACCGATCCTCGTTCGGGTGCCGCTGAACGAGTCGAGCGAGATCGACGTCGGCGATGCGGTGGCGGGGCTGGCGTCGGCCACCGGGTCGAGTGTCGCCCGCCCTCCCGGCAAGATTACCCTGCCCATCACCGGCCTGGCCGGCAAGCTGACCCGGCAGATGTTGTCCGATACCCTTGGCCCCGACGCCTCGCTGGCGCTCCTGGACGACGCTTTGGTCATCACCCTCGATGCCCGGCTCCGCGAGCCCGGCCGGTCGCCCGAATGGCAGCAGCGGTTGGTCCGACTCGCTGCGCAGGTCGAGCGCGAGGCGAAACGGCGGCAGCGCTACGGGATGCACGCGCTCCCGTCGTACCGGCCCAATGATCCCCGGCGGCCGACGGTCTGCCTGGTGCACGGGATGAACTCGTCCTCAGGGGGGTTCGTCCACATGATCCCGCCGCTGGAGGAGGCGGGCTATGGCGTTGTTGTGTATGACTATCCCTTCAACCGCGACCTGGACGAATCGTGTCAGGCGTTCCGTCGCGACTGGCGGGCCTTTCGCCGCGAGGTCGGCGAGACCCGTCCGTGGGCGCTCCTGGCGCACTCGATGGGGGCGCTGCTGGCGTGGTCCTACGTCGAGGACCCGCAAAATGACGCTCGCGACGTTTCGTCACTGATCCTGATCGGGCCGGTGATCCGGGGGTCGAGCCTGGCCAAGGTCCAGACCCTCCTGCAACTGCTCGACGGGGTCCAGGCCGTTAATGGCAAGAAAGCGGACGACGCACTGGCGCACCTGGGGGACGGGCTGGGCGAGGCCGCCACGGACATCACCCCCGGCAGCACGTTCCTGGAGGCGCTGAACCGCCGGCCGCGCCGCGAGGGGGTTCCCTACCACATCCTTGCGGGCGACGTCGGGTTCCTCTCGCCGGCCGTGCGCCGCCAGGTCGAGGCGCAGGTCGCGGTGTTCCGGCGCGAGCCGGGGATGCTGGGGGGCCTGGTCCGGCTCGCGACCGCCGATCTCGCGTCGCGGCTCGACGAGATCAGCACGGGGACCGGGGACGGCTGCGTCTCGGTAGCGCGGACCCGTCTCGACGGCGTCGCCGACCACGTCACGATCCACGTGAATCACGCCGCGCTGATCCGCGCCCCCCTGCTCTTCCCCGACCCCGGGCCCGTCGCCTGTATGCCTTTCGTCCTCCGATGGATCGCGGCCGACGCTGCGCCGCGAGGGGGTTGGGACCCGACCGACATTTCGGTAATCTGGTCCGGCGGCGGGACGTTCGTCGGCCCATTCCCCGGGTTCCGAGACCGATCCCCAGCCACGGTACGTCCATGCCTTGACGACAGGGAGCCGTCGATGACCACCCCGATCGCCGAGTTCGACGAAACCGTTGACGCCGCCAAGAGCGGCCACCCCAGGGGACTCTACGTCCTCTTCGGCACCGAGATGTGGGAGCGGTTCAGCTACTACGGGATGCGCGCCTTGCTGGTGCTCTACCTGACGAAGCACCTCAAGTTCAGCCGCGCCGAGGCCCTGGATGTCTACGCCACCTACACGGGACTGGTGTACCTGACCCCCCTGCTCGGCGGCTACCTGGCCGACAAGTATCTCGGCCAGCGCAAGGCGATCTTGATCGGCGGCTCGTTGATGGCGCTCGGCCATTTCGCCATGGCCTTCGAACCCCTGCTCAACCTAGCGCTGGGGCTGCTCATCCTGGGCAATGGTTTCTTCAAGCCGAACATCTCGACGATGGTCGGGCAGTTGTATCCCCAGGGCGATGCCCGCCGCGACAGCGCGTACACCATCTTCTACATGGGGATCAACCTCGGCGCCTTCTTCTCGCCTCTGGTCTGCGGCACGCTGGGCGAGCAGATCGGGTGGCACTTCGGCTTCGGCGCGGCAGGGGTCGGGATGGTCTTCGGCCTGATCATGTTCGCGGCGTTCCAGGGCTGGCTGGGAACGGGCGGCTATCCTGCCGGCCGCGCCGATCGGGGCGAATTGCGGCTCATGGCGGCGGATTGGGTACACGTCGCGCTGCTCACACTCGTGGGCGTCGGGGTCGTCTCCCTCGCGTTCACCCCCGCGGGGGCCATCCTTCGGAGGGTTCCGGGCTACGGTCATCTCCCGGTCCTTTTGGTACTGGACCGTACTGGCGTTCGGCCTGATCGCGATCACCCGCGTGGTGACTGCGCGGCGCGGGGGCGAAGGCCCTCGACGCGACGACGGGGGGTGACCACCCCGCGACGACGACACATGTGCCTCAGCAGGATGAGGAGGAGCGGGAAGACGCGAACGCGCCGTTCACCTGGGCGGAATGGCAAAGGATCTTCGCCATCCTGATCGTCGCCATCTTCTCGATCGTCTTCTGGATGGGCTTCGAGCAGGCGGGCGGGACATTCACCCTCTTCGCCGACCAGAAGACGGATCGGGTGATCTTTGGCTCCCACTTCCCGGCGTCGTGGTATCAGTCGGTCAATCCAATGTTGATCTTCCTCCTGGCCCCGCTGTTCTCGATCCTCTGGACGACGCTCGACCGGACGCGATTCGGGCTGACCTCGACGGCCAAGATGGGCGTGGGGCTGATCCTCCTGGGCCTTGGGTTTGTCGTGATGATGCAGGCCGAGCGCGCGGCCTCGACGGCCGGCAAGGTCGGCCCGCTCTGGCTGACGGCCGTGTACTTCCTGAATACCCTGGGCGAACTCTGCCTGTCGCCGATTGGCCTCTCGCTGGTCAACAAGCTCGCGCCGGCGCGGGTGGCCTCGCTGATGATGGCGGTCTGGTTCCTCTCCACGGCCATCGCCAACTACCTGGCCGGGAAGCTGGAATCGCTCGTCGAGGGCAAATTCGACTTCTGGGGCTTCCTGATCTGCACCTCGATCGTGCCGGGAGTGATCCTGCTGGCCCTGACACCAGTGCTCAAAAAGATGGGGCACGGGCGGATCTGAAGATCAGATAACAGATGCCGGATGATACATGACAGATGACAAGGAAAGAAGAGCTGCTCCTGTCATCCGTGATCGACGATCCGTTGACGGGCTCAGGATGATGAATGAAAAGGGGACCATCGCCATGCGCTTCCTTTGCGGCTTCCTCCTGGTGATCACCCTGGCTTCGCCGGTGCTGGCGGCGGGGCGGCCGTTGACGATCGACGACCTGCTCGCGGTCAAGGGAGTCTCCGACCCGCAGGTCTCGCCCGACGGCCGGTGGGTCGTCTACGTCGTCTCGGAACTCGACCGCGCGACCGAAAAGACCAACAGCGACCTCTGGCTTGTCCCGCTGGCCGGCGGAGAGCCAAGCGCCTGACCACTGCGCCGGGGGTCAACAACCACCCGCGCTGGAGTCCCGACGGCAAGACGATCGCGTTCACTTCCAACCGGGGCGGCTCGACGCAGGTCTGGCTCTTGCCCTTCGACGGCGGCGAGGCCCGGCAACTCACCAAGCTGCCGATCGATGTCTCCGGGCCGATTTGGTCCCCGAACGGGGACAAGATCGCGTTTGTCGCCGCCGTCGATCCCGGCAAGACTCCCGAGGAGACCGCCGCCAAGGACAAGGAAAAAGAGGCCTCGAAAAGCAAGGCGCGGGTCTTCGACCGCCTGATGATCCGCCACTGGAACGCTTGGGATGAAGGGAAGCGGAGCCATCTGTTCGTCGCCGAGGCCGCGACCGGCGCGGCCAAGGACCTGACCCCCAGGCTGGAGGTGAACACCCCCCCTGCCCCGTTCGGCGGCTCGAACGAATACGCCTTCTCGCGCGATGGCAAGGAGCTGGCCTTCACCGCCGAGCCGATCAAGGATCAGGCCTGGTCCACCAACACCGATATCTGGACCGTCCCGGTCGAGGGGGGCGAACTCAAGAACTTGACCGCAGAGAACAAGGGCGCCGACGCCCAGCCCGCCTATTCGCCCGACGGGAAGAGGATCGCCTACGTCAGCCAGGCGCGTGCCGGGTTCGAGTCAGACCTCTGGGTCTTGAAGATCCGCGACCGGGAGGGCGAAACGACAATCGACGTCAGCTCGCACCTCGACCGTCCCGTGCAGTCGTTCGTCTGGAAGGATGCGACGGTGCTCTCGGGCGGTGATCGACAGCGAAGGAACCGAGCCAATCATCACGCTGGGCGTGCCCCGGGACGGGCACGACGAACCGGCCATGCAGGTCATCGGCGGAGTCAACACGTCGGTCCAGGTCGTGCCCGGAGGCCAATCGATGGTCTTCGTCCGGGGCGACGCCCGACGTCCTGGCGAGGTCTATCGCTGGCATGAGGGCGACAAGCAGCCGACCCCGCTGACCCGACACAACGCCCCCCTGCTCGACGCGCTCGCCTGAACGAGGCCGAGCGCTTCACTTTCGAGGGGGCCGATCGCCACCCGGTCGATGGCTGGCTCATCCGGCCGCCGGGGTTCGAACCGGGGAGGAAGTACCCGGTCGTTTTCCTGATCCACGGCGGGCCGCAGGGGGCCTGGCACGACGACTGGTACAATCGCTGGAATTACCAGATGTTCGCGGCCCCCGGCTATGCCGTCGTCGCGATCAACCCCCGCGGCTCGACCGGCTTCGGCCAGGAGTTCACCGACCAGATCAGACAGGACTGGACCGGGCGCGTCTACAAGGACCTGATGAAGGGGCTCGATCACGCCCTGAACGTATACCCCTTCCTCGACGCGTCGCGGGTGGCGGCGGCGGGGGGCTCATATGGTGGGTTCATGGTCAACTGGATCGCCGGGCATAATGACCGCTTCCGGGCGCTGATCAGCCACGCGGGGGTTTTCGACCTGTCGAGCAAGTACGGCACGACCGAGGAACTTTGGTTCCCCGAGTGGGAATTCGGCGGCCCGCCCTGGGAACGGCCCGAGCACTACCGCGAGCGGTCGCCGAGCCAGTACGTGCCGAACTTCAAGACGCCGACTTTGGTCATTCATGGGGGCTCGACTTCCGGGTCCCGGACTCGCAGGGGCTCGGCATGTTCACTGCCCTCCAACGGCGCGGCGTCCCCAGCCGCTATGTTTTCTTCCCCGACGAGGGGCACTGGATCGCCAAGCCCGCCAACCGCATCGTCTGGTGGCGTGAGGTCCAGGAATGGCTGGCGAAGTATCTAAAACCCTTTGAGGAACGATGACCACCCCTTCGGCGACCACCTTTCACCTTGGGACCATCGTCCGCCGTCGGTGCCCGAGGTGTGGCAAGGGACCGATCTTCCACGCCCCGCTCGCGATGTTCGAGAACTGCCCGGTCTGCCACCTCCAGTATGGGCGGGGTGAGCCGGGATACTTCACGGGGGCGATGTACTTCAGCTACGCGCTGGCGATCCCTCTGATAGCAATGCTGACTCTGATCGAGTACCTCTTCCTGCCGGGCTGGAGCCTGCTGCGGCTCGTGCTCCTGGCGACGACGCTCTGCGTCCCCTTGATCCCCTGGATCTGGCAGTATTCGCGGGTGATCTGGATTCACTTCGATCAATATTTCGATCCGGAGTCGCACTAAACTCACCGCTGAAATGGCCCGCCGATCTTCGGGCCGGGTGCCTCCAGCCGGAAGGACCAGGAGCAGGCGACCGAGGTGGGTGTCCGCTGCCGGGCGTTGAACCTCATGACCCACCAGGGCATGCCCCAGACAGTTCGGGTGGCGTAGGCCGGATGGGACCAGGGGGAGTCACGGCCCGGTCAGCTTCGTGCAACAGAGCCGTCCGTTTCGTGAGGTGACTCCTGGGAGGGGTCCGCGGTGAATAAGCTGGATGGGATGCAAACTCGTATGCCGAGGACCAATCTGAACACAATATCACGTAGCGCTGATCAGGCTTGCGATGCGGGTGATATAATTTTGGTCAAGCTGGGATGACTCGACATGCTCGAACCCGCTCATCGACCTCTGCTGCCGCCGCACCGCTTCGTGGTACGCATGTTGGTATTCACAATCACCGCCACGACGGTAAATGCGATGACCCTCGCAGCTGGGGCGATCGGCTATCATTACCTGGAGGGACTCGACTGGCTCGATGCCAGCGTCAATGCGGCCATGGTCATGACTGGGAATGGTCCGGTTCACCCGCCGCACACGCCGGCCGGCAAGGTGTTCGCTATCTTGGACGCGCTCCTGGGCGTGACCCTGTTCGTCTGCGTGATCGGCGTGTTCCTGACGCCTGTGTTCCACCGCGTGCTCCATGCCTTCCACAGCGGCAGCAAGCCGGGCGATCCGCAGACCGATTGACTGCGGGGGATTGGGGAACTGGAAACTTACCGTTCGCTTAACACGGGAGGGGGTTCAGCACAATGCTGAATGAGGCGGTGGAACAGGTCGGCAGGCAAGTCCCACAAGGCCAACACTCTCTCTTGCAGAGGGGTCAAGGGCGTGAGGGGGATGCTCACCTCCCCCGCCACCTCCACCACACTCAGGCTGATCCCCTGGAACACTTTCAACAGCATCTCCGCGCTGGGTCGCCGCGCCTGCCTTCCCGGCTGACCGGGGTAGACCCCCGTCAGCGTCTGCCCGCTGTCTTGCAGCTTCTTCCTGACCTGCCACTCCAGCAGGGTCAGCAGACGTATGGCCAGGCTCAGCAGCAGCACCCGTCCCTGCATCCGGCTCTCGTCCTGCAGGTACATCGGCGTCAGCGACAGCGACCGGCCCTTCAGCCGCGACCAGTCGTCCTCGATCCGGTATTGACCTCGATAGCCCCACACCACCGCCGTCAAGGTCATCTCCCGGTGGTTGGTCGCGTAGACCTGCCAGCCCATCTCGCGTTTGGCTTGCTCGATGGCTCCTTCCCGCCGCGCCACTTCCACTTGAGGGTCTTGCTCCTGCACGGTTTGCTCCGGGCGGTCGCCGTAGCAACGGAGACGCCGCTCCCGGGTGGTTGTCTCCACCCGAGCCTCCAGCAAGCCTTCCACGCGCGGCTGCTTGAGGATCGCCTGGGCGGCCGCGTGCAACTCCTCCGCACCCAGGCGTTTCTTGCCCTGCTTGCGTGCGTTGAGCTGCTCCAGTGGCTCCGCGGCCTGTTGCACGCGTTTGTCCCGCCGCGGCTGCGGGCCGGTGGCGAAGGCGACCGACCGCACCAGCCATCGCCGCTCCGTCCACTGCAACAGACGCCCGTTGACTTCCGCCTGCACGACCACCTCGACGGAAAAGCCCTCGGCGACCAGTTCGGGTGGTTGCTCGGGCATCGCCTGGGGACGATACACCGGCTGCAGCGGTTGCTGGCTGGTCCAGACCGGCTGCAACAAGGCCCGCCGCTCCTCGTGGGACAGTTGCTTCTCCGACAACGGACAGAGATAGTAGTCCTGGGTGCTGGCCACGTAGGCGCGGGTGGCCAACGCCGCCCTCTTGCAGTCGCCCACGTAGGTCTTGCCGCCCGCGCCGAAGGAGCGTTGCACCTTCTGGATCTCGGGGATATACAACGGGTCGTCCGCGCTGTTGCCCGCGACAGCCAACGTGCTCACCGGCAGTCCGAGCGGATCGAGGGCCGCCGCCGCGATCTTCAACTGGGGCAGGTCGTCGCGGTCCTTGCGGTGGCCGAACTGCAACAGGCCGTGCTCCGAGAGGACCTCGGCATAGGAGGACGCCGTGGTGGTGTCGATGCGGAACAGGGAAGGGGCGAGGGCGTAGACGCGGACGGTGTGGCCGTTGAGGTCAGCCTCGAAGGCTTGCCAAGGAGTGGGCTGGGCGAGGGCGTCGAGGACGTCGGCGAGGCGGTCGTCATGGAAGTCCAAAGGCCGCAGGGACTTCCCCAGGCAGGCCTGAAGGGTGAGCAAGTGCTCTTCGACCCAGGGAAGGAGGTGGTAGAGGCGGTGGTCGCCCTGGCAGGTGAGGAAGACGAGCCAGACACAGACGACCTCGCCGAAGGAGAGCTCCCCCTTCCAGAGATGGTGCGTCGGGAAGTGGCGGTCGAGGAACTCGGCCACCTGCAAGCGTTGCAAGGAAGCGAACAGAACGGGAATGTCGTCCACCCGTTCGACGCTGAGCACACAAGGCGTTGCAGTGTTCATGGACTCAGTGGTAAGCCTCTCTCGCCTTTCTGAAAAGTGCCTCTTTCGTTAAGCGAACGGGAAGTAGAGTGCTCGTCCCAGTCGGTGGCCAGTTGCTTCAACAGCGAATCGGCCTGGGACTTCGACAGTTCCAACTTCGTGAAGCACCGCATCACCTCGCACGCCTGGTCCAGCGAGACGCCAATCCAGGAGTGCAGAAACGCGAGGATCAGGATGATCTCAAGGCCGGATTCGCTGCGGCTGGTGCGCAGCCCCGGCGGCAGCGGCCATTGTTTCGAGTCGGGCAAGTCATGGATGCGATAGCTGACGTCAACCGCCTGGCCGTCGATGAGCCGCCACGCGAACTGCTCACGACGTCAGACGCACTGTTGGGGGTCGGCGTCGGCGTGAGAGACGTCGTCCTCGGACCGGACCATCTCCCGCTTGAGTTCCTTGGGCCGCCGCCCGCTGGACTGTCGGCCTCGCCGCTGCCGTTTGCGGCGCGGCGTTTCGACCCAGGCTCAGTAATTCCAAAAACAGTCCGCCAGACGACGACATCGCAAGCTCATATGGCACCTCCCTTTCTGTGTAGGTGACATCAGCGACCCCGAACCTCTCCTCGACCACGTGGAGCAACCAGAGCAGCAGCGTCTCCCAGCGCAGCCGCGCCAGCAGGATGACCCGGCCACCGCGGCGAGGCCTCGACAGGATCGTAAAGTGCAGCCACACCCAGAGGTTCCGCAGCACCAGCGCGAGCCCCACGGACAGGAGCCGAACCTCCGGCCGTCGCGTCGTCGTCCGAATCCGCCCCGCGTGCATCTGGCGGGAGCTTGTCGCGATCCCGAACCGCTGGCGGTAGGTCGCGCAGACCGAATCCGGCGACGGCGGCCGGAAGCCCCAAGAGGCGGAGATCAACGCCTGACGCCCGTGCCGCTTCCACTGGCCCCGGGAGTTGCGGCACTTCACGCAGAGCGACACCGTCGCCGTCCGCTTCTTCGCGTCGGTCAGCGTGGAGGTCGACCAACCGCTCTTCGTCCAGGTCCGGAAGACAGAACTGCCGCTGGGGCCTCCGCGCTGCGCGGTGCGCGGCCGTGGCAGACCACTGGCATCAGGCACGGGTCCTGCGCCTGCTGGAGGGAGCGGACCACCGCCACGCTGGAGAAGCCGCGATCCAGCAGGAGCAGCCGGGGCCGAACGCCCACGCGCGCCGCCTGCCGGAGCAGGCGTCGGAGGACCTCCTGGAGCGTCTCGCCCTTGGTGACGCCGGTCCGGGCGACGGTATCACGCTGCCCCTTGCGGACGACGCAGGCCGTGGCGGAGGCGTGGAAGTGGCTGGTGCCGCTCTGGGCCTGGCCGCGGTAGATCTCGTCGAGGTCGCGGAAGTGCCGCCCATGGTAGGGGATCAGCGTCAGGTCGAGGGCCAGCACTTGGAGGTGCCGGCGCAGTGCCTTGGGCAGGTGCCCGGCCCAGGCGGCGTGGAGCTGCCGTTGCCGGGCGGCGTAGTCGGGCAAGGTGGCCAAGAGCGCCTGTCGCGCCGTCTCGTCGGAGGGAGCGTCGCGGAGGCGCTGGCAGGCGTCGGACAGCGAGGTGATCCGCGCGGCGGCGGCCAGCAACAGCGCCCAGCGGACCTGGGCCGAGGTCTTGCGCTTGTAGTCCTTGAACTTCAGATGCGCTTGCAGGTGCTCGGCGGCGAGGCGATGGACCCGGTGGCGGTCGAGGAGATGATGGGGTAAGCGCATGGCTCCCTCCTGTGATGACTCTGTGTCCCAAAGTCATTCTTCGGAGGGGGCTTGCGTCCATCTACCTCAACCCTTCGGAATGTCGACCAATTTTGGAACTACTGGGTCCTTAATTGCTGGGAGTGGTACTTAGCAAACCTTGTGCTGCTTCGGGCTCGCCTTGGGGGCGGCTGCGTGCGGGACGGGGCCGGACGGCTCGGCGGCGTCGAACCGGGCGAGGACGCGGGACAGGTCGTCGAGGAGCATGTCGGCCATGTCGCGGCTGAAGTGCTCGCGGACAACGACGCGCATCAGCGCGACCTCCTCGGCGTCGGCCGGCAGGTGGTACGCCGGCACGATCCAGCCGCTCATCCGGAGCCGCTCGGCGATGTCGTAGACCGAGTAATGCCGGGGCTCGGCAAGCCGGAAGGCGACCAGCGGGAGCGAGTGCTTGTTGCTCAGGAGGGCGAACCGGCCGGTTGCCTCCAGGCGGTCGGCCAGGTCGTTGGCCGTCGAGGCGCAGGTTGGCCATGATTCGGTGGTAGCCTTCCTTGCCGAGCCGGAGGAAGTTGTAATACTCGCGATGACCTGGCTCGCCCCCTTCGAGAAGTTCAGGTTGAACGTCGCCTCGTCGCCGCCGAGGTAGTTGACGTGGAAGATCAGGTCTTCGGGCAGGTCGGCCCGGTCGCGCCAGACGACCCAGCCGACGCCGGGGTAGACCAGCCCATACTTGTGCCCCGAGACGTTGATCGACTTGACCAGCGGCAGGCGGAAGTCCCACTTCAGGTGCGGGTCGAGGAAGGGAGCGACGAAGCCGCCACTGGCCGCGTCGACGTGGAGCGACACCTCCCAGCCGTTTCGCTCGTTGACCTCGACCACGGCGTCGTGGATCGCCTCGACCGGCTCGTACTCGCCCGTATAGGTACTCCCGAGGATCGCGACGACGGCGATCGTATTCTCGTCAATGAAGCCAGCGGCCTTCTCGGGGTCGAGCGTCGTGCGCCCGGGCGTCACGGGGACGTAGCGCGGCTCGACGTCGAAGTAACGGGCGAACTTCTCCCAGACGACCTGCACGGTGGACGCCATGACGAGGTTCGGCCGATCGGCCGGCTTGCCCGCTCTGGCCCTCCCCTCCCTCCAGCGCCACTTGGCCGCCAGGCCGGCGAGCATGATCGCTTCGGATGAGCCGATGGTGCCCGTGCCGACCGCCTCGGCATCGTGCGGGGCGTGGAAGAGCCGGGCGATCATGTTGACGCAGCGCTCCTGGATCGCGGTCGTGCGCGGGTACTCGTCCTGATCGACATAGTTCTTGTTCAACGACTCGACGATGAGCTTCTCGGCCTCGGGCTCCATCCAGGTCGTGACGAACGACGCGAGATTGAGCGCGGCGTTGCCGTCGAGGTTCAGCTCGTCGTGGCAGATCTGGTAGGCGGCCTCGGCCGGCATCGAGTCCTCGGGCAGTTCGAACTTGGGCACCGGCTCGGCAAAGTAACGGGCGCCATAGGTCGGGACGTGGAGGTGACGGTCCGGGCCGTCCACCTCCTGATGGGATCGCTTCTTGGAGAGCATGTCTGGAGTTCCACGGGGGCGAGCCGTCCATTCAGAATCCGCAAAGCCGATGCGTCTCATTGTATGATTTTAGACCGTGGCGTGCTTCGGCGTGCGGCGGCCCGTCACGGGAACCAGAACTCGTACCGCCGGCCCTGCTGCTGAAGCATGACAAGGAGAGGCCCTCAGGTCGGCAGGGAGAGGATGCCGATGCGTTCGAGTAGCGCCTCGATTGTCACGGGCTCTCGGGCCGGGAAGAGGCAGTACGCGGGGTGCGGGTCGGTGCCGTCGATGATGATCTGGCGGTGGTTGGCCAGGCGGAACCCCTCATTGCAGGGCTGGTGGCCCGTGATGAACCAGTCGGCGTCCACCATCGCGGCGAAGCGGTCCGCGACCTCGGGCGCGGTGTCGCGCCCCCAGGTCATGGCATAGATCGTCCCGTGCCGGGCCATCGCCTCGGTCGGCCAGGTGTCCGCCTTGAGCAGGTTGAGGTCGAGGCGGTCGAGGTCGAGCTCATCGGGAATCGTGTGGCAGAGAAACACCCGGTTCGGCGTCCGGACCGCCAGCGGCAACGCGGCGAAGAGCGCTTGATAGGCGTCGTAAACCGCGTCAGCCCGGACGCCGTAGGCCGTCGAGATCCCCTGGCGGAAGGTCTCGTTCAGCACCTCCCCATGCTTGCTGATGATCCGGCCGGTGAGCTCGGAAAGTTCGTGATTGCCCAGGATCAGGTGGACGCGATCGGGATGCTGACACTTCAGGGCGCAGCACCAGGTCCACGAGCTGGTGCGATCTGTCTCCCCCCTGGGGATAGCGCAGGGGCCCATGGATGAGCTCTTGCAGAACGAGGTGCCGGCCCGGATTCTGGGTCAGGGCGGCGATCTCCAGCACGCGGTGGAACGCCGGAATGTTGCCGTGCAGGTCGCCGACGACCATCACCTCGGTCGCGGTCTCCAGCGCCACGACCCCGCCCACGCGACTCGGCGTCGCCCGGAACAGCTCGGTGGAGCGGCGGATGGTAGCCAGCAGCTTTGCGGGATCGGACATGGCAAGATAGGGGATGAAACCACGGAAATAGGGAGAATTGGGAGAAGAAAGGAAAACAGGAAGCCGAGAGGAAATCCAGAAAAATGAAGGGCTAAATTTCCCCTATTTCCCCTGTGCTTCCCTGGTGAATCGCGGTCAGATCACGCGCGAGGTTCGCGGTTCGCCTCGTCGCTGGGGACCCAATCGCGCTTCAGGCCGGCCTCTTCGCGGAGGCTGCCCATCGATTCGGTGTCGCGGCGGCGGAGGGCCTCGATCTGCGCCTCGCGCTGATAGCGGAAGTACTCACCATTGGGAGCGTAGAGAGTGGCGAGCTGCGCCGGTACACGCGCGTTCAGAGTCAACACGTAATAGATAGTCTTCGGCTGGTTGGGCGCGACGGCCACCGCGCCGGCCTGGAGGTCGAAGTAGGCGTCGCGGAGCGCCTGGCCCGCGTTGGGGATCTGGGCGATCTCGGTCGCGGTCGGAGGGCCGGTCTCGAACAACGGGCCGGGAATCGGGAAGCCGGGCTGCAACTTGGTGATCAGGTCGGTGGTGATCACCGGCCGCCCCTCCACGACGTTCTCCTTGATCTTGCCGCCTTCCTTCTTGACCCGCTCGGCAAACTCCCGCGCGGCCTTCTCGGCCAGAGGGCGCGCCTGCTCCATCTTCCAGGCGATGGACGACCTCGACGCGGACCTCGTCCAGCGCGGGGATCCGCGGGGCGTGGTCCTCGACCTTCCGCACGAGGAAGCGGCGGCCGAGGACGTCGGTCAGCTCCACCGGCTCGTACAGGAGCGTCTTCGGGTCGAACAGCTCGGCGGCGAACTTGCGGTCCCCCGCTGAGCCGGGTCAGCCCGACCTCGGCGTTGGCGATCTCGCCGTAGTGCTCGGCCTGCTCGCGCGACAGCAACGGGGTCAGCTCGTCATCGAGCCCCTCCCGGTTCGCCACGGCTTTCAGATCCTCGAACTTCGGGAGCGTGGCCTTCGGGGTCTCGCCCTCCTTCTTGGCCTCGTTGATCTCGTCGAGGGCGTCGTAGTACTTGTCGGAGAACGGGATGATCACCTCATCCTTGATCGTCTCGAACTTGTTGACGATCTCGGCCTGCGCCTTCTCTTCGGCGAGCGAGGTGGCCAGATAAGGCCGGACCTCGGCGAAGGGCTGGACCTTGGGGGGCGTCAGCTCGGGGTCGCCCGGCGAAGATTTCGTCCGGGAATTCCGACGGCTGCTTGAATTCTGACTTACGATTCTCGTAATAACTGCGGAGTTCGGACTCGGTCAGCTTGTCCTTGATCCCGCGCACCAGGGCGTTGCCGTCGATCGAGAGGATCTCGACCCGGATCTGACGGGGGACCTTGAAGCCGGGCGTGTCGCGGGCCGGGTCGGGCAGGAGGTCCTTGTACTTGTCGTAGTACGTCCTGCACCTCCGACGGCGACGGCTCGGGGACCTTCGCCAGGAAGCCCTCGGCGGGGAAGCCGGCGGCGCGGGCCGAGACGCGCTCGTTCTGGTCGCGGTAGGCCTGGAAGACGTCGAGCGGGGTGACCACCGGGCTGCCCAGCAGTTGCCGGACCTTCGCTCAGCCGGACCTGGTTGGCGATGTCGCTGAGGAGCTGCTCGCCGCTGACCTGCTTGCCGAAGCGGCTCAGGGCGGCCTCGAACAGCTCGCGGTTCATGTACTGGCCGAACGTCTGCTTGAGCCATTCGCGGCCCACCTCCGGCCCGGTGGCATCCCCAGGCGGTCGGCCTCGTGCTGGAGGATCAGGCGCATCGACCAGGGAGCGGGTGTTCAGCTCGCCGAAGGGCGCACGGCCCCAGCATCGGCTCAACTCGGATCATGAACAGGTTGGCGTGGTTCCGCTGCTGGGCCATCTCGTTGAGGTCGCCGCGGCGGATCGATTTGCCATAAAGCTTGACGACCACGGGATTCTGATTGCCACCTGCGTAGCCCCCGCTGAGCAGCCGGGGCAGCGAGTCGGCCAGGACGAAGCCGAACATGGCCAGGATCGCGAAGATGGCGAGCAGCTTCCGCTGGTGGCGGCGAAAGACGGCGAACGGCATGGGGTTCCTCGAGTCTCAAAGCCAGGCCGCCGAGAGGGTGGTCACGGCCTCCCCCCTTGACACGCCCCGATACGCTAGCTATTTGAAGGGCGCAGGGCTTTGGATACCGGCCCAAGCCGTAGTGTACCAGGATTCGTCCCCAGGGCAATCGCAAACAGGACCTCCCGCCAGGCACGGCCCGCGGCCCCGGTGACCTCGGGGCGGCAACCGAAGTGTCCCAACGGGGAGAGGATAGGAAGACATCGTGGCTCGCAAGTCCGCCAAGCCGAAGACCCGTGAGTGGCGCGTCCGCCGACACCAAGACCACGAAAGCGCCCGGCCGCGACCGAAGGCCAAGACGACCGAAGCGCCAGGCCCCGCGCCGGAAGGGCGGCGGCGGGCCGGTCGCTGGTGATCGTCGAGAGCCCCAAGAAGGCCAAGTCGATCAACAAGTTCCTCGGCGTCGGGTTTCGTGGTCAAGGCCAGCATGGGGCACGTCCGCGACCTCCCCAAGAAGGGCAAGGACTGGGCATCGACGTCGCGCACGGCTACGTGCCGACCTACGTGGTCATGCCGGCCAAGAAGAACATCCTCGGCGAGCTGAAGCGCGAGGCCGCGCAAGGCCGACATGGTCTACCTGGCGACCGACCCCGACCGCGAGGGGGAGGCGATCGCCTGGCACCTCCAGGAGGCGCTCGAGCCTCCCCGACGAGCGGGTCCGCCGGGTCATGTTCCACGAGATCACCGAGCGGGCCGTCAAGGAGGCGTTCCGCCACGCCGGCCCGATCAACATGGACATGGTCAACGCCCAGCAGGCGCGGCGGTTCCTCGACCGGTTCGTCGGCTACCAGCTCAGCCCGCTGCTCTGGAGCAAGGTCGCGCGGCACCTCAGCGCCGGCCGGGTCCAGTCGGTCGCCGTCCGGCTGATCGCCGACCGCGAGAAGGAGATCCAGGCGTTCGTCTCCGAGGAATACTGGAAGATCACCGCGACGCTCAGCCCGGCGGGCTCGACGGCCGAGGCCGACCGGTTCGAGGCGCTGCTGACCGAGTGGCAGGGGGCCAAGTTCGCGGCCAAGAACGAGGCCGAGGCCCGCGCCATCCGCGACGCCCTGGCCGCGGCCTCGTACGCCGTCGCCACCGTCGAGGAGGTCGAGAAGCTCGACAAGGCCGACCCCCCGTTCAAGACCAGCACGCTCCAGCAGCAAGGCGGCGATCCGCCTCCGGTTCTCGGGCAAGAAGACGATGAAGATCGCCCAGGAGCTGTACGAGGGGATCGACGTCGACGGCTCGCGGCCCCGTCGGCCTGATCACCTACATGCGGACCGACAGCCTCCGCGTCTCGGACGAGGCGGTCACCAGCGTCCGCGAGCTGATCAAGTCGGAATACGGCGACCGCTACCTCCCCGCCAAGCCGAACCGCTACGCCGCGGGCAAGTCGGCGCAGGAGGCGCACGAGGCGATCCGGCCGACCGACCTGAGCCTGACCCCCGAGCGGATCCGCGCGCAAGCTCTCGATCGACCAGTTCAAGCTCTACCAGCTGATCTACCGCCGGTTCGTCGCCAGCCAGATGACCCCGGCCGTCTTCGCGGTCACCAACGTCGCGGTCGCCGCGGGCGAGGGGCTCTTCAAGGCGCAGGGCAAGATCCTCAAGTTCGACGGCTACCGCCGGGTCCTGCCCCCGGCGGGCAAGCAGGAAGACGCGCTGCTGCCGCCGCTCGCCGTCGGGCCAGGCGCTCGACCTGCACGCCCTCGACGCCGACGCAGCACTTCACCCAGCCGCCGCCCCGGTACACCGAGGCGACCCTGATCAAGGCGCTGGAGAAGGAGAACATCGGCCGCCCGAGCACCTACGCCGCCGATCATCCAGACGATCCAGGACCGCCAGTACGTCGAGCAGAAGGAGCGGCGGTTCTACGCCACCGACCTGGGGATGGTCGTCACCGACCTGCTGGTCAAGCACTTCCCCAAGATCATGGACCTGAAGTTCACCGCGCACATGGAGGACGAGCTCGACGACATCGCGACGGCCAAGGAAGACATGGTCAAGGTGCTCGACGAGTTCTACCACCCCTTCCAGGACGAGCTGCAAGCTGGCCGAGACGCGGATGGAGCGGGTGCAGATCCCCACGTCGGAGACCTGCCACGAGTGCGGGGCCCTGATGGTGGAGAAGTACAGCAAGACCGGCAGCTTCCTCGGCTGCTCGCAGTATCCCGAGTGCAAGGCGACCCGGCCGATCGACGGCCAGGCCCGCGCGGCGGCCGTCGAGACCGAGCACCGCTGCCCGAAGTGCGGCAAGCCGCTGATGCTCCGCGAGAGCAAGCGCGGGCCGTTCCTGTCGTGCTCGGGCTACCCGGCGTGCAAGGAGTCGTTCAACCTCGACGAGCAAGGCAACCCCGTCCCCTCGGTCGTCGAGACCGAGCATCGCTGCGAGAAGTGCGGCAAGCCGATGGCGCTGCGGCAAGGGTCGCGGGGCACTTCCTCGGCTGCACCGGCTATCCGAAGTGCCGCAACACGATGCCGGTCGACGACCAGGGACAGCCCATCCGGCCCGTCAAGGTCGAGGTCAAGTGCGAGAAGTGCGGCGGCCCGATGGGGGTCAAGCAAGGCCGCCGCGGCGCCTTCCTCGGCTGCCTGAACTACCCCAAGTGCCGGAGCACCGCGCCGATCCCCGACGGAGCTCAAGGAGCAGCTCGGCGACGCCTTGAATGCCCCCGCGAACCCGAGGCAACGACGTCCTGAAGACCATCGCCGTCGAGGAGACCTGCGACAACTGCGGCGGCCCGATGACCGTCCGCCACAGCCGTCGCGGCTTCTTCCTCGGCTGCGCCAACTATCCCAAGTGCAAGGGAACACGCGAGCCCAGCGAGGCGACCCTGGAGAAAATCACCGCCGTCACCGGCGGCTGAGCGCGACGCGGGCGCGTCATTTGCAACCTTGACCCCGCGGGATGGGAGACCGGCATGGCCCCCCGCCCCGCGGGGTGTCCCGAGTGACCAGTGAAACGAGGAACCACCGATGCGGCAGGCCAACGTCACCGTCTATGGATCGTGGAGCTGTCCCGATACCACCCGTGCCACGCGCTATCTCGACGAGCACCAGATCGCGTATGAATTCAAAGATGTTGATGAATCGCCCGAGTACAACGACTATATCGCCGGCCTGAACAATGGCAAGCGCGTCATGCCCACGATCCGGATCAACAACGAGACCCTGATCAACCCCAACGTCGAGAAATTAGGGGCGGCGGTCAAGGCCGCGGAGGCCTCCTGATTCCCGGTCCGGCTGAGGTTGCCCGATCCCCGTCGGTCAGCGATCATCGGATGAGGTAAGGAGAAAGCTTCGCCCCCTGCCGCCCGAGGAGCGCTCATTCCGCGTTGGGCTCAGCGGACCCATTCGATTTGCCCCTGGCGGGGAGCCCCGGACCGACGGCCAGGCGTAGGCCGTCGCGTAGGTCCGGCAGTGGGAGATCGAGATCAGGATGTCGCCGATCCCGCGTTGCCGGGCGGCCTCCTTGGCACCGCCGCAGACCAGGACCCGGGGCTGGCCGCCCGACGCGTTGCGGACCTCCATGTCGGTCCAGGCGATCCCCCGGCTCCAGCCGGTCCCGATCGCCTTGAGGATCGCCTCCTTCGCCGCCCATCGCCCGGCGAAATGCTCGATCGCATGCTTGCGCGCCTGGCAGTAGCGGATCTCGCGCTCGGTGTACACCCGGCGCAGGAACAGTTCGCCGTGCTGCTCGATCATCTTGCCGATGCGCGGGCACTCGATGATGTCGGTGCCGATCCCCAGGATTTCCATGCGCCGTTCGCGTCCGACGAGGGTGAGGCCTTCGCAACTCCAGAAAACCAGTCTAATCGGCGGCCCGCGTCGGACCAAGCCGTCGCGAGCCCCGAGTCCCGGGCCGCACAAAGGGCCTGGGCCGAGGGAATCGCCCTCCTGAGTTCGGGGCTCCCGTGTCCCCCATGCCTGGGGTTTTTTCCGCGGAGCAATCAAGGTCGCATCGCCTCAGAATACCGGGCGCGCTACTGAGGTGCCATGCGGACTCCGGGTCCCCCTCCCGCAGGATCCGGCGCGGGAACCCCTGACGCGGGTTCAGGAGAGTTCTGGATCGTCCCGACGGCTGTGACCCATCCCCTCGCCTTCGTCCCAAGGATGGCCCATGGACTTGCTCGCCGACCTGACCCCCGCCCAGCGCGAGGCCGTCACCCATGTGGACGGGCCGCTCCTGGTCCTGGCCGGCGCGGGCTCGGGCAAGACGCGGGTCATCACCCGCCGGGTCGCCCACCTGCTCGGGCAGGGGATCGCCGGGAAGAACATCCTGGCCCTGACCTTCACCAACAAGGCGGCCGGCGAGATGCGCGAGCGGATCGAGGCCCTGGCGCCCGAGGTCGGGGGTCTGGGTCGGCACGTTCCACGGCCTCTGCGCCCGGCTGCTCCGCACCTACGCCCCGCTGGTCGGGATCGACCGCGGCTTCACGATCTACGACCAGGCCGACCGCCTCCGCGCCGTCAAGCAGACGATGGAGCGGCTCGACCTGCGATGGCGTGACCGTCACCCCCGAGCGGGTCGAGGCCGCGATCAGCCGGGCCAAGAACGACCTGGTCGGCCCCGAGGCCCTCGCCAAGCGGGCCCGCGACCACGTCGATGCCGTCGTCGCCAAGGTCTATCGCGCCTACGAGGAGCGGCTCCGATCACGTCGTCGGCCGTCGATTTCGACGACCTGCTCGTCCACATCGTCACCATCCTCAAGGAGCACCCGGACGTCCGCGCCGCGCTCGACGCGCGCTTCCGCTACGTCCTGGTGGACGAATACCAGGACACGAACCTGGCCCAGTACGCGATCGTCCGGGCCCTGTCGGTCGACCACCCCAACCTCTGCGTCACCGGCGACCCCGACCAGTCGATCTACGGCTGGCGGGGCGCCAACCTGAGCAACATCCTCGAATTCGAGCACGACTACCCCGGCTGCCGGGTCGTCAAGCTCGAGCGGAACTACCGGAGCACGAAGAACATCCTCCGCGTCGCCGACCACCTGATCCGGTTCAACCGGAAGCGCAAGCCCAAGGCGCTGATGACCGAGAACCCCGCCGGCGCGCCGGTCGAGCTGACCGTCTACGCCACCGAGACCGACGAGGCCGCAGGGCGTGGCCTCGAAGATCGTCGAGCTGGTCCGCGAGGGGGAATACGCCTATCGGCGACATCGCCGTCTTCTGCCGGGTGACCGCCCTGACCCGCAACTTCGAGCAGGCGCTTCCGGGCCGCGAAGGTCCCCTACCAGATCGTCGGCGGGGTCTCGTTCTACGAGCGGCAGGAGGTCAAGGACGTCCTGGCCTACCTGAGCCTGATGGCCAACCCCAAGGATGACCTCGCCTTCGCCCGGGTGGTCAACGTCCCGCCGCGCGGCCTGGGCAAGACGTCGCTCGACCACCTCGCCGAGCGCGGCGCGGGCGCTCGGCCTGCCGCTCCTGGCGATGGCGCGGCAGGCGTCGGCGGTCACCGGCCTGAAGGACAAGGCGGTTCGCGGCCTCCGCGACTTCGGGCTGCTCATGGACGAGCTCGCGGCCTTGCGCGACCACACCGCCGAGGAGGTCACCCGCAAGCTCCTGACCCTGACCGGCTACCGCGACTACCTCGCCGCCGACCGCCAAGGGCGACGGCGAAGACCGCCTGGCCAACCTCGACGAGCTCGTCTCGGCGGCCCGCGAGTTCGACCGCGAGCACCCCGGCGCCTCCGTCCTCGACTTCCTGGAGGAGATCAGCCTCGCCTCGGCCGTCGACCGCTGGAAGGACGAGGCCGGCGCGGTCACCTTGATGACCCTGCACGCCGCCAAGGGGCTCGAGTTCCCGGTCGTGTTCATCGTCGGGCTGGAGCAGGGCCTCCTGCCCCATGCCCGGGCCAACGAGAACGAGCACGAGCTGGAGGAAGAGCGGCGGCTCCTGTTCGTCGGGATCACCCGCGCCGAGCGCGAGCTCTACCTGAGCCACTGCCGGGTCCGCGAGTTCCGCGGCCAGCGGCTGGCGACCATCCCGTCCTGCTTCCTGGGCGAGCTGCCCGAGGAGCCGATGCTCGTCCGCGACCTGTCGGTCGCCGAGACCGGCGCGGCGCTCTCGGGCGGGCGCCGCTCGGAGGCCCGCCCCGCGCCGGCACCGCGCGCGTTCCGCCTGATGACCGCCGCCGACCTGGCCGACGCGGCGCCCGCCGGCCCGCCTGCCGACCTCGACGCCTTCCGGCCGGGCGTCTCGGTCGTCCATCCCCAGTACGGCATCGGCCGGATCGTCGCGATCGACGGCGCCGGGCCGAACCGCAAGGGGCGGGTCGCGTTCACCGTCGGGGGCGAGCGGACGTTCGTCCTGGCCAAGTCGCCCCTCCGGCCGGTCGTCGGCGGATAATCGCATTTCAGAGACCGAGATAGGTCATGATGTAATGAATCCTTGGCCGCAGGATGAGATTAAACCTTATAATCCAGAGATGTATTCTCGATGAATCCGGTTGACGAAAACACGGGAGAGAATTAAGAATATGCCACGCCTGGGAGTCAACATCGACCATGTCGCCACCCTCCGGCAGGCGCGAGGCGGCAAGGAGCCCGACCCGGTCTGGGCGGCCGTGCTCGCCGAGCTGGGCGGGGCCGACGGGATCACGGTCCACCTGCGCGAAGACCGCCGGCACATCCAGGACCGCGACCTCCGGCTCCTGCGCGAGACGGTCCGGGTCCGGCTCAACCTGGAGCTGTCCGTCGAGCCCGAGATCGTCGCGATCGCGCTGGCGGTCCGGCCCGACCAGGTGACGTTCGTCCCCGAGCGCCGCGCTGAGGTGACGACCGAGGGGGGCCTCGACGTCGTCGGCCAGCGTGATCGGGTGAGCGAGGCGGTCGCGCGGTGCCGCGACGCCGGCCTCGAAGTGAGCCTGTTCATCGACCCCGACCCGACACAGGTCGAGGCGTCGGCCCAACTCGGGGCCGCGGCCGTCGAGCTGCACACGGGCCGCTACGCCGACGCCGTCCCCGCTGCCGACCGCGACCGCGAGCTGGCCGCGCTGGTGCTGGCCGGCGCCGCCGCCGGCGCCGCCGGCTTGGCGCTGCACGCCGGGCACGGCCTGAACTACCAGAACGTCGGCCCCGTCGCCCGCATCGACCGGATGGCCGAGCTGAACATCGGGCACAGCATCGTCGCGCGCGCGGTCCTCGTCGGCCTCGATGGCGCCGTCCGTGAGATGAAGGCATGTATGGGTTATGCACGAATCGGCCGATTCGTGTGATCTTCCGTTGAGATATGGGCTTCCCATTCACACGGTCAGCGCGTAGAATTCATTACTCCGATCAATATGGCAATTGCCCACGAAATTCCGGAGCGCGGAATGGCATCAAAGGGACGGATGTTTGCGGGTTGTACCGTCGCACTGGTTACTCCCTTTCGCGACGGCGAGGTGGATTACCAGGCCCTCCAGCACGCGGTGGATTGGCAGATCGCCCAGGGAACGCCCATCCTGAGCCCCGTGGGGACGACCGGTGAATCGCCGACCCTCTCGCACGACGAGCATGAGCGCGTGATCGCGACCGTCGTGGAACGCGCCGCCGGCCGGGCCAAGGTGATGCCCGGGACGGGCTCGAACGCGACCGCCGAGGCCATCCGCCTCACCCGGTTCGCCGCCAAAACGGGCGCCGATGGGGCCTTGCTCGTCTCGCCATATTATAACCGGCCCACACAGGAGGGTTTGTATGCCCACTTTGCGCGGATCGCCGAGAGCGTGGATCTTCCCCTGGTCCTCTACAATGTCCCGTCGCGAACGGGACGAAACGTGGAGCCTGAGACGATCGAGCGGCTTGCCAAGATCGGCCCGATCGTGGCGGTCAAGGAGGCGAGCGGCTCGCTCGATCAGGTCAGCGACCTGCTGGTCCGGACCGACTTGACGATCCTCTCGGGGGACGACAGCCTGACGCTGCCGATGCTGGCCGTCGGTGCCGAGGGGGTGGTTTCGGTGGTCGCCAACCTGGTCCCCCGCGACGTGATCGCCATGCTGGACGCGTTCGGGCGGGGCGACCTGGCGGAGGCCCGGCGACGGCATGCCGCTCTCTTCCCGCTCTGCCGCGACCTCCTGGCGGTGGCACCCAACCCGATCCCCATCAAGGCGGCACTGGCGATGCTCGGTCGGGGCAACGGCGAGCTTCGGCTTCCTCTCTACCCCCTCGATGCGCACCACCAGCAACACTTGCGGCGTTCGCTCGAGCGTGCTGGCATGTTGACCCCCGGAGCATGAGTTTGCGATTGAGATTACTCGTGTATCTAATTTCGACTTTACGGCATGTTATGTGCTGTCGTCCCTCTTGAGCCTTGAGTCCCGCGGCACTGCGGGACATCCTTGGCGTTTCGAGCGACATCGCAGGGTCCCGTCCCGGGCTCAGCGAAATGCCGTTGCTCCCACCCTCGATTGATTGCCGGCTGTCGGCATCGTCTCGTTTGGAAGTCGAGACAACTTGGGTTTACGCACCACGGGGCCGAAATTCTCGACAAATCTGGGCCGGTCCGTAGAGTTCCCGAGATCGAATACGGACCGCACCGAGGTGTTGTAACTTCTCCAATCTCGGACTTCTTTTGCTCACCTAAGGTGAGGATTCTCATGACACGAAAAACCGGCAGAAGAACAGGCGAAACCAGTGGAGTCTCGGTGGACAACATGCCCGAAGTCTCCGAGCAGGCGGTGCGCGAGCTCGCGCAAGTCTTCAAGCTCTTGAGCGACGAGACGCGGCTGCGGATCCTCTTCTACCTCGCCCAGAACAGCGAGCTCCATGTGACCGACCTCTGCAATCGGCTCGGCCAGAGCCAGCCGGCGGTCAGCCACCACCTGGCGCTGTTACGCGTCTCGGGGCTCATCGAGTCACGCCGCGAGGGCAAGCATAACTTCTACAGCGTCAGGACTGACCACTTCGGCGAGCTGCTCGTCAGTCTCTTCACGGCGACCGGCGGGATGCCCAAGAAGATCCGGTTCCATGACTTTGTGTTGACATACTCCGGCGAATGATCTTCGTGGATGGGAATGATGAGACTCGGTTTTGTGCAGGCTTTTGCGTGAGATCGGATTCCTCCTCATCTCCCCGCCCAGGAGTCTCTCGTTTCGAGTGCCGTTCCTCCCGAGGAGCGGCCAGAAACGCCGGGGTCGACCCGCGACCCTCACCCCTTAAGAGGGCAAAACAAAATGAGTCTCAGATAGCCTGAATCAAGGGGTTCGGACTCATTTTGTTTTGGCCTCTTAGGCCGAAAACAAGCGAGATCGAGCAATTGACATAGGGCTGTCAGCGGCTCCGATCCCCTTTTTCCAGGAGAAGACGATCGCTTGAGAATTCGGACCTGGGTGTCATTTTCATGTGAGCGCTTTTCCGGATTTCTTCGTTTCGTTTCACCGCGGATTTTCAAGGGTCTGAGGCACTGTCGGTCCTGTGTTAATTGCTCGACCTCGCTTGTTTTAGGCTTAGGTCGGATCGATGCGGGTCGATCCAGAGCATGCTGGTCTCCGTTTTTTTGATCCCCCGATCAGGCCCCCGCTCCCGTGCTCACCTCAGTGACGGGCGCGGGGGAATGTCGGCACTTGAAATCAAATCTCTCACCCCGCGGGCGGTCAATTATCCTACGCATCTACCCTAGGTCTGCTCATTGCGAGGAGGCGGGTTGGGGAGTGTTCGCGCACCGCGCCTCTTCGGTGAAAAGTGGGTGCGGCTTACGAGATTTTCGAGGGGTCTATGCGCAAGAGGGACACACGCCCCGGCGCCGAATCGTCGGATGCACTCCCCGGGTGCGGATCGGGCCATGACCCTTGATGAGGGCGTTTGGGGTTCGCCTTGACCGCGGGAACGGTTCGGGGCAGAATGCCGCCCGACGCCGTTCACCCCTGGACTCGACCGTGGTTCCTCCCCGATCCTTCACGGTCGATCGACCCCGAGCAGTGGAACGGTCTTCCCTGGCCCTGCGCCTCGTCGAGGGATCGGCGAGGCGAATACCCGCCGCACTCAACACCTGAGCACCGGGCTTTTCCGACGATCCTGGGCCGCCCCGGCGGCCGGAAAAAGGAGTTGAACCCATGGTCGTCTCATCTCGCGTGTTCGTGGCGGTTGGACTCGGCCTGGCAGGACTGGCCTTCCTGGCCGGCCCCACGCTCGGACAGCAGCAGCAAGACGGCGCCGTCCACAAGTCGGCAACCCAGGCGGCCAGCGCCCCAAGCCCCCCTCACCCGCCACCTTCGGCACCATCGATATTGCCAAAGTGTTCAAGGAATATGACAAGGTCAAGGCCAGCACGAGGAGTTCCGCGGGGCGGTCGAGGGTAAGAAACGCGACCTCATGAAGTTCATGACCGAGGCACAGCAAGAGTCGGAGATGCTAGCCAAGCTGGCGCCGGGCAGTGTCGATTACAAGAAGCATGAGGACCGGATCACCCAGCTCAAGGCGCAGCATGAGGCTCTACGTGAGCAGTCCGAGCGCGAGTTCACGGTCCGTGAGGCCGAGATGCTCGCCACGCTCTACAAGGAGATCCAGGCCATGGTCCAGCGCATGGCGCGGTATCGCGGCATGACCTACATCATCCGGGTCTCGAACGATCCGATCACCGGCTCGAACCCGAACTCGGCGATGATGGCCATCGAACGGACCGTCGTCTACGCCGACACCAGCAACGACATCAGCAACGACGTGGTCTACAACCTGAACCTGATGTACAAGGCCGCAGGCGGCACCGCGCCCAAGGCGTCCACGCCCCCCGCCACGCCGAGCGGAAACTGATCCGCATCGCCTCGTCTCGCCTGGTGGAAATCTCGTGCGCTCGCCCTGGGGGATCGAGAATTTGGAAATCTTCAATTGGAGCCGCCTCAGAGAGCGCACAGGATTCCCTCTCCCCGGCGGAGGGCAGGGGGTGGGGACGAGTGGGACGTCGGCTGCCTTCTCTCCTTTCACGAGATTTCGTACACCGAACCGGACCGTCAGGGACGATGGAGCGGCAGGGCATGCTCACGGCAAGGCGACTCGCAGCGCACGATCGCGCGGGACACGGAGGTCCGCGGCGTCGGATTTTTCCTGGGGGCGGACGTCGTGCTGCGGTTCCGGCCCGCCGAGGTGGATACCGGCCTCGTCTTCGTCCGCACCGACTTGCCCGAGCGGCCGACGGTCCCCGCGCAGGTCGACCACGTCATTCCCCGGCAGCGGCGGACGACCCTCCAGCGGGGCGAGGCCACCGTCGAGATGGTCGAGCACGTCCTCGCCGCGCTGGCGGGTTTGAACATCGATAACTGCCTGATCGAGATCGACGCGCCGGAGACCCCCGGCTGCGATGGCTCGAGCCAGGCGTTCGTCGAGGCGCTGAACCAGGCGGGGATCGTCACGCAGGACCGCCCGCGCGAGGTCCTGATCATCGATCGGCCGATCACCGTCCGCGAAGGGCGGGCCACCCTGACGGCGCATCCCGGCGACGGCGCCAGCCTGGTCCTCTCGTACCAGCTCGACTACGGCCGACAGACCCCGATCGGCGCCCAGAGCCTCTTCCTCGACGTCTCGCCGGAATCGTTTGCCAAGGAGCTGGCGCCGAGCCGGACCTTCCTGCTGGAGGCCGAGGCACGGGCCCTGCACCAAGCCGGCATCGGCGCATCGGACGACCGCTGCCGACCTCTTGATCTTCGGCGATGACGGCCCGATCGGCAACCAGCTCCGCTATCCCGACGAGTGCGTCCGTCACAAGATCCTCGACATGGTCGGCGACCTTGCGCTGCTGTCCGCCGACCTATGCGGCCATGTCGTCGCACACCGCTCGGGGCATCAGCTCAACGCCGCGCTGGTGCGCAAGCTCCTCGAGGTTGCCGAGCGAGCACCGCGCGATGCACGACGCCGGCGCCACAGTCGCGACCGGGCCGATCCTGGACATCGCGGCGATCATGAAGATCTTGCCCCATCGTTACCCGTTCCTCCTGGTCGATCGCGTGCTTGAACTCGAGCCGGGCCGGCGCGTGCGCGCGCTGAAGAACGTCAGTTGCAACGAGCCGTTCTTCCAGGGCCACTGGCCCACTCGGCCGATCATGCCGGGCGTCCTGATCGTCGAGGCCCTGGCGCAGGCCGCCGGGATCATGATGGCCGACATCATCAATCCGACCGAGCGGGTCGCGCTGATCGTCTCGATTGACGACGTCAAGGTCCGGAGGCCGGTCGTCCCCGGCGACCAGCTCCACCTGGAAGTCACCGGCCTCCGGCTCAAGAGCAGCTCGGCGTACGTGCAAGGCGTGGCCAAGGTCGGCGACCAACTCGTCGCCGAGGCCAAGATCCGGTTCGTGATAGTCCCTGCCGACCGCGCCGCGTGAGGTGTCCGAGAGAAGGGGATTTCTCAGCGGGGGCTCGATGATCGCGATTTCATTTCGCGTCGATCTTCGAGAGCTGCTGGGTGCCAGGGAATGTCTCCAACCGTGTCCCCCCGACCCCGCCGAACCGCCACGGGTTGCAACAACCCGTCGCGCCCGGCGAGCGGCTCGTGCGAGCGTCCGGTGAAGAATCCCGTCGCGGTCGACCTGCGCAGTGATCAACGAAACTCTCGGCGCCAGGGAAGGCGTCGCCGCCCCTCAGGGAATTGAGGACTCAGCAAACCATGGCCACTCTGATCGCCGACACGGCGTGTGTCGATCCCCGGGCCGAACTCGCCGACGACGTCGAGATCGGCCCGTACTGCGTCGTCGGTCCCGACGTCAAGATCGGCCGGGGCACCCGGCTGATCAGCCACGTCTGCATGCTCGGGGTCACGACGATCGGCGAGCATAACGTCATCAGCCCCTTCGCCGTCATCGGCGGCGACCCCCAGGACGTTTCCTACCAGGGCACGCCCACCCGCGTCGAGATCGGCGACCACAATATCATCCGCGAGAGCGTGACGATCAACCGCGCCACCGAGAAGGAAGACGGGCTGACCCGGATCGGCAGCCATAACTTCCTGATGGCCACCTCGCACGTCGCGCACGACTGCAAGCTGGGCGACCGGATCACGATCGCCAACGGCTCGATGCTCGGCGGGCACGTCCACGTCGAGTCGCACGCGAGCATCTCGGGAGGCGTGGCGATCCACCATTACGTCACGGTCGGCGGCGTACAGCTTCATCGGCGGCCAGTCGCGGATCTATCACGACGTGCCGCGCTACATGCTCGTCGACGGCAACCCCTCGCGGGTCCGCTGCATCAACATCGTCGGCCTGAAGCGGAACGCGATCGACACCGAGCGGATCGATGCCTTGCACGAGGCGCACCGGCTGGTCTACCGCGCCAAGATGAGCCCGAAGCATGCGTCCGCGATCCTGGAGTCGCACGGCCACGTGACACCGGAGGTCCAGTCGCTCCTGGAGTTCCTCCAGGCACAGCAGGAAGGCAAGCACGGCCGGGCGCGCGAGCGCTGGAGGAAGTCGTCATGAGACCCTTGCAAGTTGCGGTCGTCGGCGTGGGACACCTGGGCCAGCACCATGCGCGGGTCCTCGCCGCGCCTGCCCGGCGTCGAGTTGGTCGCCGTCGCCGACGCCCGGATCGAGCAGGCCCGCGCCGTCGCCGCGAAGAACGGCACCGAGGCGGTCGCCGACTACCGCACGCTGCTCGATCGTGTCGACGCCGTCTCGGTTGCCGTGCCGACCACCCTGCACCTCGAGGTCGCCGGCGCGTTCCTCGAGCGCGGGGTCGCCACGATGGTCGAGAAGCCGCTGGCCCCCTCGCTCGCCGAGGCCGAGGCGCTGGTCGCGCTGGCGGAAGCGCGGGCGCCGTCCTCCAGGTCGGCCACATCGAGCGGTTCAACCCGGCGCTCTCGGCGCTCGACAGGATGCCGTTGCGGCCCAAGTACATCGCCGCCGAACGGCTCTCGACCTACACGTTCCGCTCGACCGACATCGGCGTGGTCCTCGACCTGATGATCCACGACCTCGACCTGGTCCTGTCCCTGATCTCAGCACCCGTGCGGTCGGTGGCGGCGGTGGGGGTGAGCGTCTTCGGCGGCCACGAGGATATCGCCAACGCCCGCATCGAGTTCGAGGACGGCTGCGTCGCCAACCTGACGGCGAGTCGAGCCAGCTTCCACGCCGTCCGCAAGATGCGGCTCTGGGCGCGGAGGGCTACGCCACGCTCGACTTCGCGACCAAGCAGGGGACCCTCGTCCGCCCCTCCGACCAGCTCCGCCGGGGCGAGATCGACCTGGCCGGGGTCGACCTGCTCGAATCCCGCCGCGATCAAGGACCATCTCTTCGGCAAGATCCTTCGCGTCGATCAGGTCCAGACCGAGGGCCGCGAGCCCCTGACGCTGGAACTCGAAGACTTCGTCATGGCGGTCCGCGACGGGACACGCCCGAAGGTCTCCGGCGATGATGCCTTGCGACGATGTTGCTCGCTGATCAAATCCTCCAGGCGTATCAACACCCACGCGTGGGAAGGTGTCAGCACCGGCCCGCTCGGCCCGCACACCCTGCCCGACCCGATCCAGGCCCCCAGCTCCGCCCTTCGCGGGCCGCTCTCCTGGCGGATCAAGGCGATCCGACAAGGCTCGTCGGCCCCTGTCAACCCTTAAGCGTTGAGCCAGTCGCGTGCGGGGATCTCGTAGAGGGACGGGTTGATAAGGCATTCCGTCGAGGGCCTGACTTTTTCTCCATCGAGGACCAGTCTTCTTCGAGGACCAGTCTTCTTCGAGGCCCTCACACGAAGCACCTTCCCCCGGCCCTTGCCGGGAGGGAGAGGGCCGGGGTGAGGGCGAATCCAAGATCGACCCTATGGAGGATCACGCTCATGATTGGCGTTGCTTGACCTGAACCGTGTCGCCGTCCTGGACCAGGACGGTGTGCGCCATGCCCAGGAAGAGACCAGTCCCAACGACGCCCGGGATGGCTCGGAGCGCGCGCTCGAACGCCGCCGGATCAGGGAGCGGGGCGATTTTGCAATCGAGGATGTGGTTGCCGTTGTCAGTGACGAAGAGCCGTCCGCCGGCCTGGCGGGGCTCGGGCTGACAGCCAAGCTCGGCGATCCTGCGGTGGCAGAAAGCCAGGCGCGAAGGGTACGACCTCGACCGGCAGGACGCCGTGCGCGCCCAGGCGGGAGACGAGCTTCTCGGGCCCCACGACGATCACCAGGCGCTTCGCCGCCGTGGCGACGACCTTCTCGCGGAGCAAGGCGCCGCCTAGCCCCTTGATCAGGTTGAGCCGGGGATCAACCTCGTCGGCGCCGTCGATACAGACGTCGAGCGCTGCGACCTCGTCGAGCGTCGTCAGCGGGATGCCGAGCCGGTCGGCCAGCTCGGCCGAGGCGCGTGAGGTGGGGATGCCTCGGACCCGCAACCCGGCCCGGACGTGCTCCCCGAGCGTGTGAATGAACGCCGTGGCGGCGCGGCCGGACCCCAGGCCGACCACGTCGCCGTCGCGGATGAAGTCGAGGGCGCACTCCGAGATGAGCATGGCTCCGGTCCTTCAAGCGATGGCCGCGATCAGGCGGGCATGACGACTGGACGCCCATCGCGGGACTTCGCCAGTTCAATCTGCGCCTTGGCCGCGGCGACGATCTTGTCGGGGGTGAAGCCGAACTTCGTCTGCAGTTCCTTCAGCGGGCGCCGAGGCGCCGAAGGTCCGCATGCCGATCCGGGTGCCGGTCCGGCCGACGTACCGCTCCCAGCCGAACGTCGAGGCCTGCTCGACCGAGACCCGCGCCGTGACGTCGGGCGGGAGGACGCTGTCGCGGTAGGCCTGATCCTGGTGCTCGAACAGCTCCCACGAGGGCATGCTCACGACGCGGGCCTTGATCCCCTCGGCCTTGAGCTTCTCGTAGGCGTCGACGCACAGCGAGCACCTCGCTGCCGGTGGCCAGCAGGAGGACCTCGGGCTTGCCGTCCGGCGGCGTCGGCCAGGACGTAGGCGCCCCTGGCCAGCCCGGCGGCCGAGGCGTACTTGGTCGCGGTCGAGCGTCGGCAGGTCCTGCCGGGTCAGGACCAGGACCGCCGGCTCGTGGTGGAGCTTCATGATCACCTTCCACGCCTCGACGACCTCGTTGGCGTCGGCCGGGCCGGAGCACGATCAGGCCGGGGATCGCCCGGAGCGAGGCCAGATGCTCGATCGGCTGATGGGTCGGGCCGTCCTCGCCGACGCCGATCGAGTCGTGCGTGAAGATGTAGATGACGGGGATCTCCATCAGCGCGGCCAGCCGGATCGGCGTCGCGGCCGTAGTCGCTGAAGATCAGGAACCCGGAGCCGTAGGGCCGCACCTTGACCAGCGCCAGGCCGTTGAGGACGGCCGCCCATCGCGTGCTCGCGGATGCCGAAGTGGAGGTTGCGGCCGCGCGTCGTTGCCGTCGAGGAAGTCGCCGGCGTCCTTGAAGCGTCGAGCCGCGTCTTGGTCGAGGGGGCCAGGTCGGCCGAGCCGCCGATCAGCCAGGGGACCCGCTGGCGCGATCGCGTTGAGCACCTTGCCCGACGAGACGCGGCCGGCCATGCCCTTCGCGTCGGCCGGGAAGGTCGGCAGGTCCTTGTCCCAGCCCTCGGGGAGCTGGCGGTGTTGCATCCGATAGAGCTGGTCGGCCAGCTCGGGGTACTGGGCCTTGTAGCGATCGTACCAGCTCGAACCAGTCGTCGCGGAGCGCCTTGCCCCGCTTGCCCGATCCCCTCCTGGAAGTGGTCGTAGACCCCGTCGGGGACGAGGAACTTGGCGTCCTCGGGCCAGCCGTAACTTCTCGCTTGACTCGGCCGATGTCCTCCTCGCCCAGCGGCTCGCCGTGGGCCGCGCTTGGTGTCCTGCTTGCTCGAGCCGCCTAGCCGATGTGGCTATCGACGATGATCAGCGTCGGCCGGTGCGTCTCGTTCTTGAAGACCTGGAAGGCGCGCGTCGAGCATCTCCAGGTCGTTGGCGTCGCCGACGCGGGTGACGTTCCAGCCCAAGCCGATGAACCGGGTGGCGACGTCCTCGCTGAAGGCCAGGCGCGGTCTGCCCCTCGATGGTGATGTGGTTGTTGTCGTAGATCCAGCAGAGGTTCGACAGCTTGCAGTGCCCGGCGAGCGAGGCGGCCTCGGTGGAGATCCCCTCCATCATGTCGCCGTCGCCGCAGATGGCGTAGACGTTGAAGTCGAACAGGTCTGAAGCCGGGGCGGTTGAAATGCGCGGCCATCCACTTGCCGCCGATCGCCATGCCGACGCTGGTGGCCACCCCCTGGCCGAGCGGCCCGGTGGTCGTCTCGACGCCCGAGGTCCAGCGATATTCGGGGTGGCCGGGGCATTTGCTGTCAAGCTGGCGGAACCGTCTTGATCGTCGTCCAGCGTGACCGACGGTTCGCCCAGGGTCTCGTAGTTCTTGCTGACCGCCTTGACGCCGGTCAGGTGCAGCAGTCGCGTACAGCAGCATCGAGGCATGGCCCGCCGACAGGACGAACCGGTCGCGGTTGGGCCAGATCGGGTCGGCGGGGTCGAAGCGGAGGTAGCTTCTGCCAGAGGCAATAGGCCACCGGCGCCAGCGCCATCGGCGTGCCCGGGATGGCCCGAGTTGGCCGCCTGGACGGCGTCCATCGACAGCGTCCGGATCGTGTTGATACACCTCAGGTCGAGGTCGTCCTGAGCGGGAAGGGTCGCGGGCATGGCATGAGGTCTCCCAGTTCGCAGGGACGAGGGTGAAGAGTTCGAGGGAGCCGGACCTAGAGATCCTCGATGGTCCTCCTCAGAGGGTTTGATACCCATCAGCGATATGCTCAACGCTCTCGATGATTGCATCTCAGAGCATGAAGGATGGCCAGGCCCTTGTCAAAGATATTCCGGCCGCATTTTTCCGGCTCTGGATCGTGGACGATTGTCCGCGCGAGCGACCACTCACGGCCGAATCCAGCGGGCCCCCCGACGCGCGGGGGCGGGACGACTCGATATTATGGTGGCGGGTCTGACGCTGGATCAGGCGGTTCGGCTGCTGAGATCGGCGCTGGCGGAGCGCGAACTGATGGTGCCCAAGACGAGCGCGCTGGTCAACTACCACATCCGAGCATCATGCGAACGCCAAGACGTCACATGTTTGCCCTGATGACGAGCGCCAACGGATCAGGCCGCGCAAGGTCTTGATGTGACGAGGGACGGCGACCATATCGTCCCTGCGGCCGTGGCGCGGGCCGAGGAGATCAACCGGTCGTACGACCTGGCCGGCGTTCGCGTCGGTGCCCATGACGAGATCTTTCAGGCCGGTCGGCCGGTCCTCGTGGGTGTTGACACCACCTCCACGTGCTGTTCCCTGCTCCGCCAGGAGGGAGCACCGCGACGTCGACACCTGGGGCGTGCGGCTCTGGGAACTAGACCGACTTTTCGTTTTTGAAGGTCAATGAAAGAAATCGCATCCTCGGGCTTTCTATCTTCCCCAGCTTCACGCCGCTGTCTTCATCAGCGGACGACCCGTGTACGTCCAGCGGAACGGCTTCGCGAAGACTCGGTGGAAATCCGCGATGAAATTCAACAACTTCGTGCGCATGTCTTTCACCGAGGTGAACGAGCCGCGACGGATCACCTTGCGCATGATCACCCCGAAGATCACCTCGATCTGATTCGGGTGCAGACCGTTTGGCTGCAAGTCTGTCCCTCTCATGCTGCTTCGGGGAGTTGGATAGGGGTCTTGCTCCGGATCTGGACGACGTGGCCACGCTCAAGTTCTTGGTTACGCTGCTCTTGGCTCCACCTCATGAAGTCCTCCCAGTCGCCGTTGACCTCGATGCACCGCAGCAGCAACACCGCCTCCGCACGCTCCTCGATCCACCTCATCCCGCTGTTGTCCAGCCGCTCCCCCACCACGTACCGCGCCGCACCTTCCACCACACCTGTGGCGATCACCAGGTCCTCTTTCCTCAAACGACCGGAGTCCATCAACTTCACCCGCGCTTCCAGGTAGGCGATGACCTTCTTCAGGACCTCCCGTTTCTCCTTCGTCCCGGGGCCCCGTCGGCTCACACCCCGGAACTCCTGCTCCAAATGTCGTAGTAGCGCCCGGACATGGCCCTTGTACAACAACTCCTCCAGTTCCTCGACCCACCGCGTCCACTCCGCGCTCCCCTCCCGGTGGAAGAGCCGACCCACCTCCCAGAGCTTCTCCTGCGCATGTCGGATGTCCAGCGTCAGGATCGCGCCGCGGAACAGCCGCCGGAGCCGCTGCTCCAGGCACGTCTCACCGTCGACGACGATCTGCACCGTCTTGGCAGTCCCGGGGGGGAACCCGCGACGCGTCGCCTGGGTCCGGGCCCACTCTAGCGCCGATTTCCGCGCACCGAACGTCCCGAAGACCTTCTTGTGGAGCGGGCCGTGCAGCCGACCGTCCGCGCCCCGCCGGAGCGTGTACATCACCACCAAGGTGACGCTCCGGCCGTTCTTGCTCTTGTCCCCCTTCTTGCGCCGCTTCTTCCGGCCCCGACGCCCCCGTTTCGCCCGGCCCCGATGCCGCTGACACTGGCAGCCAGGTTTGTGATGAGCCCGCGGGCCGCGACGCCGCGCCAGTTCCTGCTCCGTGGCCGTGGGGGCCGCCTTGCCGTCGACCTCGATGACCAGCACCTCGCCCTCGTCCCCGGGCAAGGGGCCGTCGCTCAGGTAGACGTAAGCGGGCCGGGCCAGGCCCAGGACCCATGGCTCGATCGCCGAGGCCGGCGGCGCCGCCCCCAGGAACATTCCCCCGAGCCCGCTGGCGACCTGGAAGCTCATCCGGGTGGCCAACCGGCAGAACCAGCCGATGACCAGCGGGCTGAAGGCGTCGCGCGTCAGGCCCAGCGCCACGTCCAAGGGATGCACGCCGGGCCCGCCGCCGTGCCGCGGCACGAGGAAGGCCCGGTGATAGACGACCGGCCCGCAACTGGTCTTGAGCGTCCGCCCGGCGGCGGGGTCCGCCACGCGATAGCCGCGAGCCTGCC
Source organism: uncultured Planctomycetaceae bacterium (assembly GCA_963803395.1). Classification (GTDB taxonomy): domain Bacteria; phylum Planctomycetota; class Planctomycetia; order Isosphaerales; family Isosphaeraceae; genus JAFANO01. Next base: position 104,071 of record CAWDND010000034.1, on the reverse strand, counting down.
AGGCCGCCGGATCGAGCCGCTCGTGGCGTGCCTGGAGGAAGAGCTGAATCAGCAAGCATCCCAGCGACCGCAGGAGCCCCAGGAGGGCCGTCTCGAACTCGAGGAAGGACGCGGGCCCTTGATCATTCAAGCAGTAGGCGATGATCTCGTCGAGCCGCTGACGGATCTGCGGCTGCAACTCGTCGACCGTCGGTGGACACGCCGCGACGGGCGGGCTACCCTGACAAGCGCTCATGGGGACCGACTCCTCACCGTTCCCGTTTGGGACATGTTGAGCAGCGGTCAGGATAAGTCCCCTGAGCGTCACATTTCAGCCCCCGACGCCGAATAATGGCCCGTCGAGCGCGCCACCGGACAAGGCCCGATCCCTCGGACAGGTGCTTTCCCACACCATTTCAAGGACTTACAATCACGCGAGAGTTGCAGCCAAACGGGTTGCACCCATTCGAGGAGAGTCATCTGTAGGATCCGGTTCAGATCAAGGCGGATCTTCCGCGGCTGTTGGAGTTGATCGCGAAGGAAACGCGTGGACGCTCGCCCGGACCGGTACGAGCCGCGCGGGTGAAGCGCCGGCCGAAGCCGCACCCGCTGCTGCGGATGCCGCGGAAGAGAGCGAAGCGGTTGATCAAGCGGGGTATAATACCTTATAATAAAGCATAGGATCAATTGCGAATCAGTGTCGCCGCAAGCTATTCAACAGCAGAGCCTTGCGTTATCCTCGTGCCATTCCAGCCAGACACCGTTCCAGTTGCCGAAATATTCGGGCAGGTCGCGCCACGGGGCACCGGTCTTGGCGATCCAAAGGATGGCATCAAGGAAGAGACGATTGTTCTTGGCGACCTTCCCATGTGGGCCGGGCTGGCCGGGCAGGAGGTGCTGGATTCGCTCCCAGTCGGCATCTTCAATCGCGTGGCGGGGTGGCATCGCAAGCCCTCGATGGCTTGGAAACAGCCCGCGTATTTTACCCAAATCGCTCAACTGTTGTCCACACGACCTAGTCAGAGGAGTTGAGGCGTTGAAGACTCCGCCCGAGCCATCCGGATCGGCCCGCCCGGCGAGGATGCGGCGTCATCCAGCGGCAACCTTTTCCTCTTTCATGGTTTTGGGTGCCGCCACCCGGCATAGAGACTCTGGGTAGACCTGGGTGGTTTCCCACCCAGGGTCGGGTAAGGAGGTGACGTCACCGTCACCCCCTCCCCTAAGAACTGCACGGGAATGTCTCCATTCATGCAGCTCAAGCCTCTCAAACGCCCCTCTCGGGACGCGGCTTACCCACGTCCAAACCTTGGTTGTGAATCTGCTGGTGGCAGTTCGGATGCACGAGCACGCGATTCTCGATCGTATCCTGGCCCCCATGGGTTCGCCACTGGATGTGGTGGTTGTGCCACCCCGTCCCCGTGGTGATCTTCTGATGGCAGACCGGACAGATCCCGCCTTGCTCCCGCCAAAGCAGACGCAGAGTCCATCGACCCATCAGGGTCCCGGCCATCTTCACGCCCAGGCGTTCCTCGAAGTACGGTTCCCAGGCCGGGTCATAGGGATTCGCCTCTCCTTTGACTTTCGTATGCCGCTGGATCGGTAGACTCGAAGCATCGAAGAGCCGGACCGGTTGGATCCTCTCCTCCCGACCGGCGACCTCGCCGTGAAAGACCCAATGCCGTCCTCCGACGACTTCGAAGTCGCGGTCCTTGATCCATCGTCGGGACTTCTTGGGGTGCCTCCGAATGGCCCACCGCCACAACGCACGAAAGATCGCGTGGTCCACTCGCGAGAAGGTCCGCTTGCTCGACACATGCCGGTGATAGTTCGCCCAGCCCCGGATCACCGGGTTGAGGTTCACGATCAGATGTCCGGCCGTGACTTGCCGGCTCGCCTTGATGATCCCCCGGACCTTCTCCAGGAACGTCGCGACATTCTTCCGTGACGGCTTCACCAGGACGGTGCCACCGTAGTCGCGAACGTTCTGCCCCAAGAAATCGAAGCCTTCCTTCAGATGCGTGATCCGGGTCTTCTCGTGAGAGAGTTCCAGCCCCCGCTCCTTCAGGAAGTCGGCCACGAGCGGTTGGACTTCATCACGGAGGAGCTCTCTCGAGCTCCCCGTGATCACGAAGTCATCCGCATAGCGGACCAGGTGGACTTTCGTCATCCTTTGCTGGCTCGGCGTCGCGGCGAAGTGATCCGCCAGGAGCCGTTGCAGTCCATCCAGGGTCCGATTCGCCAGGGCGGGGGAGACAGTCCCCCCCTGGGGTGTTCCTTCCGTGGTGGCGAACCAGGTTTGCTTCTCCAGGAAACCCGCTTTCAACCATCGCCTCAGCAAGGACTGGTCCATGGGGATGTGAGCCAACAGCCATCCATGGCTGATTCGGTCAAACGAGACGCCAACAGGATGCCCTCCTCAACAACCCGACTCATCCGGATCTCGACGAGATCGAGGTAACCGACCCCTCCCACCCTCTCTTCGGGCGCCGATTCCCTGTGCGTCACATCAGCAGCCAGCCACATAGCCACGGCTATGTTTATGTCTCTTACCGAGACTTCATGACGCTCAGGATCCCCGTGCCGGCCACCCAACTCGCCGCACCCTGTCCCGACACGCCGGCCCGCACCAAACTCACGGTGGAAGCGATCCAGGATCTCCTTTCACTCGTCGAGAGGTGCCAAGATCCATGCCCACCCCGCCCGGAGACATTTGGAACAGGCTCCCCCAAGGCATGAGGCAGCAGATCCGACAGGACATCACTGCTATTATTCAGGAGATTCTTCATGAATACATTGGATCTGATCACACCGCTCCACCTCGGCCGCCTGGCGGTCATCTACATCCGCCAGTCCAGCCCTCACCAGGCCCTGAACAACCAGGAGAGCACCAGACTCCAGTACGCCCTCAAGCAACGCGCCCTCGAACTCGGCTGGCGTGAGGACCAGATCCGGATCATCGACGCCGATCAGGGCCGGACCGCCAGCACCGCCGAGGGACGTCACGGGTTTAAGGAACTTGTGAACCTGCTAACACTCGAACAGGTGGGGATTATTTTCTCCACCGAGGTCACGCGGATCTCGCGCAACTGCTCCGACTGGTATCCGTTGCTCGACATCTGCAGCTATCACCACTGCCTGATCGCCGACCGCGATGGGATCCATGACCCGTCCACGATCGACGGACGCATGCTCCTGGGCCTCAAGGGCCAGATCTCGGAGCTGGAGCTGCATACGATCCGGGGCCGCCTGACCGCCGGCCTCCTCAACAAGGCCCAACGTGGTGAGCTCGCCTTGACCCTGCCCGTCGGCCTGATCCGCGATCCCCTGAAGCGGGTCGTCAAGCACCCCGACGTCGAGGTCCAGGGCCGGATCGCCCTGATCTTCGCCACCTTCCTCCGGGTCAGGTCGGCCACCCAGGTCGTGCGCTCCTTCAACGACGACGGCCTCCTGATCCCCCGCAAGGATGACCTCGGCGACATCGTCTGGCGCCGGCCGACGGTCCCCGCGGTCTGCTCCGCCTTGGAGAATCCGGCCTATGCCGGGGCCTTCGTCTATGGGCGGACGCGCTCCGTGCTCAAACCGGGCTCGACGCACGAGCGTACCCAGGTGAGGCTCCCCATGGGAGAATGGAAGCTCCGGATCAACGACATCTACCCCGCCTACGTCGACTGGGCGACCTTCGAGGCGATCCAGGCCATGCTCCGGGACAACTGCAGCGAATACGACCGCAACAAGACCCGCGGGGTCCCCCGGCCGGGCAAGGCGCTGCTCCACGGCATCGTCCACTGCGGCGAGTGCGGGCACCAGAGGGTCGTGCAGTACAAACCAAAGACTTACTATATTTGCAACTACCTCCGGCAACAGTACCAGGTCCCCGTCTGCCAGCACCTCCCGGCCGATCCGATCGACGACTTCGTGGTGCGGGCGTTCTTCGCGGCACTCTCCCCGGCCGAGCTGGACCTCTATGACGAGGCCGCGGCCGCGATCCAGCACCAAGCCGCAGCGGTCGATCGCGCCCGTCGGGAGCAGATCGATCGACTCCGCTACCAGGCGCGCCTGGCCGAGCGGCAATTCACCCGGGCCGATCCCGAGAACCGACTCGTGGCCGCCGAGCTGGAGCGACGCTGGGAGGCTGCCCTGCGGGAACTTCACCAGGCTGAATCCTCATATCAACGCGCGATTCAAGAACAAGCCCCATCCCCGGCGATCCCGCCCGAGTTGCGCCGCGCCTTCGAGCAGGTCGGACGGGACCTCCCGCGACTCTGGGACGAGGGTCACCTCGCCCAGGCGCAGAAGAAGGCGCTGCTCCGGAGCCTGATCGACAAGGTCGTGATCCGCCGCCTCGCCCCCGACTCGGTCGAGGCACGGATCGTCTGGAGGGGCGGCGACACGACCACTGCGGCGATCCCCGTGACGGTCAACGCCCTGGCCCGCCTGTCGTCATCCCAGGAGATGGAGGAAACGATCCTGAGCTTGGCCCGGCAGGGGAAGACGGATGAGGAAATCGCCGAGCAGTTGACCCGGCAGGGCCACCGCTCTCCGAAAGGTCCCATCGTGCTGACCAGCACGGTCCGGATCATTCGCCTTCGCCATCGCATCCTCATCAAGAGGAGTCAATCCCACCCGCGGTGCATCCCGGGCCACCTCACCGTACCTCAGCTCGCCGAGAGGCTTCAGGTCTCGAGGCACTGGATCTATGATCGGATTCACAAGGGCACGATCCAGGTCACGCTCGACCGGGATCGGAAGATTTTCCTGTTCCCGGATATTCCTATAATAATCACCGCATTTGAGCAACTCAAGGCGGGGGAGATCCGGGCGGTCCGTTTCTAGAAGGGGTATCACGATGCGGGATCGAAGCAAGCTTTGATGTCCCCTTCGAGGATCCATTCGGGGCCGTGACGATTGCTCAAGAGGAGATGACATTGCTCCAGGGCATCGGCACAGCGGCGTTTCAGCCGAAAGCCATAGGAATGGCCGTCGGCCAGGGTTTCCGCGATGGGGTCGAGTCCAAGCAGGTAGAGTGCCTGCATGGCCCGGTCGGTCATCGTGGGGATCCCGAGGCCGCGTTGGCCGTTGCTCTTGGGGATGTACACCCTGCGGAGCGGTTGCGGTCGGTAACCGTGCCGGCGCAGGACGTTGAAAGCGGCGGACTTGGCTTCCGGTGTGTTCCAGAGCACCCCGTCGACACCGGGAGTCCTCGCACCCGAATTACTGACCACTCGCAGGATGGCCAGGGCCCGGCCACCGAACGAGTGCGTGAGCAAGTGGACCAAAGCTTTGGCCTTGTTCCACCGGCCCTCCGTCACGGCCTTCACGATACGCGCCTGGAGCCGACGGACCGTGCGCCAGACCTTCTTCCAAGGGATGGAGTGCCAGTCGGGCGTACGCTCGGGAGCCGCACCAGCAGGCATTGCTGCCGCCGACATCTCTGCTTGTCTCCCTGAGTCGGTTGGCCAAGGTTCTCTCGTGACGGAACACCTGAGGGAAGTCGGCTCGCTTTCGCGATGAGGGGATGTCGTCCGTGGGTGGACTTACCCTCTATCCGGTCCATTACAGAGCGGCGTTGGCTTCCTCCCTCATCCTTTCTCCGCCGCCTCATCAGCCTCCTTTGCAGTCAGCCTTCCCTCGCGGGGAGGTAACGGAGTTACTTCGTTCACCTTCGCGATCGCCGGGGTTGAGGTCGTGCTTCTCGGCCGGTGGTGCGACATCCGCGGCAGGGGAGTGTGAAGCCCCTGCACCTGACCACGTACCGTTTTGGTTCAAGCCTGTCAGCATCTTAGGCTTGTCTCTGGTCACGGCCTTTATCAGCACTTCACCTGGGTTGACCATGCCCCGGACTGCTGGCCCCCGACCGCCGTGATGCTGGCAGTCGCCGTGTCGGCTCGCGCGTTCCCGGCCGATCCGAGGATCGAGGTTGCGTTGTCCCCCGGGCTTCGGACCTCACCGTTGCCAGTGACGCCCGCCGGGGTAGCAGACCGATGGCGGAACATCGGGTAATGTCGGAAATCCTCCTTGCTTAACGCATTACAGATCGAGAAGATGCTACGAATCGCACTCACACGGCCAGAGGCCGTGGCTTCATAACATAGTGACGCACTCGGTGCCCCCACCAAGGAGCTCTCTTCCATGGCTGGGCTCGTCTTCCTCGCCGACTTCTTCGACTGGACCGCCCAGGAGGCCATCGAGGCCTCCATCTTCCGCTCCGACGTCCAGTAAGCCTTGAACCTCGAGCCGAGGCGCCGCGGTCTCCACGCGTACCCTCGAATGCTACCAGAAGCTCGTCCGCGACGACGACCTCGCTGCCCGCGTCTTCGACGACGTCGCCACCCGACTCATCACGGCGCTCGATCTCGACGTCTCCCGACAGCGGCTCGACTCGACCCAAGTCTTCAGCCACATGGCCAGCTTCGGCGCACCAAGCTCATGGCCGTGGCGATCCAGCGGTTCCTCACCCAGCTCCAGCGGCACGCCCCCGACGCCTCCGACGCGCTCCCCGAGGACCTCCGCCGACGCTACGAGCCGAGTCAGGCACGGCTCTTCGCCGCCGCCAAGGACCCCGAGACCCGCTCCCGCGGCCGCCAGCAGGCCGCCGAGGACCTCCGCCTCATCATCGACCGCTGCGCCGACCACGCCGATTTCGCGAACCGTTCGACCTCTAATACGCTTCCCAGAAAGTTCCTGCACGGTCGGGGCGACTCAGAAACTAGTCCGACAATTCGCAGTTGAGTGTCAATGAACCAAGTGGCCTTCCCTTCTTTGCTGACTTGCCCCGCTTTACGCTGCTGGCTTTGCCTTCAGCGGACGGCCGGTATACGTCCAATTGAACGGCTTGGCGAACACACGATTGAAGTCGTCAACGAAGTTCAACAGCTTGCCCTTCAAGTCCGCCACCGACCTGAACGACCCCCGCCGGATCACCCTCCGCATGATCATCCCGAAGATCGCCTCGATCTGGGGGAGCCACGAGCTGTGCTTCGGCGTGGACACGAACCGAATGCCGTGGCTCCGGTCCGACAAGAACGCCTGTCGGCTCGCCACCGCTCTCAGCACCCCACGCACCCCCTTCTTCCCTAAGGGCTGCTCGATCCGGCACGCCGGGGCCACCAACTTGACCAGGGTCTCCGAGCAATGAATGTTCAAGTTGTCCACCACGAACACCCACGAGGCTTCCGGATCCGTGCGGCTCGTTTGCTCGATGGGGCTGGCGAAGTCGGCCTCCGTCCGCGTCGGGCCGAGGGTCGGAGCGATCCACTCCCCGGTCGTCACCTGGAAGTTGCCGATCAGGGTCAACGTCCCGTGCCGCGTGGATTTCGAACTCGATCCGCTCGGAGTGCTTCGGGGCCATCGCCTGGGTGGGGGCGTTGCGCTCCAACGCCTGCAGGCCCGTCATCTCGTCGATGCAGACCGTGTGCGTCTGAGGGTCCTTCTCCCACGCGGGCACCTCAAGGTAGGTCTCACAGACCGTCTGGACCTGCTCCCGGAACCGCTCCGGATCCTTCTCGGTGGTGTTGAGCCAGGACCGGCTCTGAGGGGGCTGCAGCGCCGCCTCACGGAGATAGCGACCCACCTGGGACTCCGAGATCGACGCGACGAGGCCCCGTGTGATGACCTCATCGGCCAGCTCGTGGGCCGTCCAGGGGGTGATGGGCCGGCCGGAGTTGGCGGGGGGCTCGCAGGCCAGAGCCACGATCAGGGTGACTTGCTCCGGGGTGAACTTGCCGGGGGCGCCGGGCCCGGGCGCGTTGCTGAGGACCTCCGCGATGGCGCGTTGCAAGGCGGCGCGGGTCTCGAGGCACTCGCTCGGGAGGAGCCGGTTCCAGGCGTCGGCCCAGCGTCTTCGCCAGAGGCCGACCTGACGTCGCGACAAGCCGCCTGTCACGGCGATGTCCGGATGGCCCCTCGCCTCGAAGGCCAAGAGGAGGTTGGGGGCCCGTTGCCGGAGCTGCGACGGTGCCGTGGGGGCGTCGCGCAGCTGCGGCAGGATGTCCTGTTGCCGTTCGGAGAGGATGACCTTGGCGGTCTTGCCCGGCATAGCGAGAGCCCTCCTGTTGATTGGGAATCTAGCAAAGCCGGGCAATTTTAACGTGACGGTCAACCTGTTGGTCGCTCAACTACGGGTTGTCGGACTAGCAGGTGTGAGCCAGGCACCTCGGCTGGCCGGGCACAAACTTTCTGGGAAGCGTATAAGGTCTTGATCACGATCTTCGGTCAGCAGTGCGAACTGAGCGGCGACCAGGTCGTGGTGAAGGCCAAGACCGACGGCGACTGTGTGCAGAACCCGTCCGACCCCGACGCCACCTCCGACGCCCCCAAGGGGCCCGGCTACCAGGTCCAGATCGCCGAGACCTGCGTGCCGGAGAACGAGGTCCAGCTGATCACCGCCGCGCTGCCGCAAACCGCCTGCGCGTCCGAAACCCATGCGGCCACGCCCATGCTCGACCCACTGGAGGACGCCGGACGACGCCCCGACGAACTCCTGGCCGACACGCTCGACACCGGCGACGAGAACGTCGAGGCCGCCGCGGCTCGTGGCGTGGACCTGATCGGTCCGGTCCCGGGCCGCGTGCCGGAGTCGGCGCCCGAGGCGCTGACGGTCGACGACTTCGCCTTGGACGAGCGGACCGGCATGATCGACGCTTGCCCCGCGGGCCACCGACCGACGTCGTGTTCGCGCGACGCGGAGACGTCAACAACGCGTGTCGAGATGCCGGCGTCGGCATGCGATGGGTGCCCGTTCCGGAAGCAGTGTCCGATCAAAGAAACACGTGATGGCGAGTTCGTCCTCGAATTCACCGATAAGGAGCGACGCCTTGCGGCGCGGCGCTTGGAAGAGGCGACCGACGTGTTCCGGGAGCGTTACGCGCCGTGGTCGGGGATCGAGTCGACCAACAGCGGGCTGAAGAATCCGGCTGGGTTTGGGGAGCCTGAGGGTGCGCGGCATCGGGAGCGTGTCGCGGGTGCTCCTGCACAAGTTGGCGGGTTGGAACATGCTGCGGGCGTCGACGTCGAAGAAACTGAAGGCCTGGGCGGCTTCGCGGGTGGCCGAAACGCTCGGGACAGGCGATCCCGGGCGATCCGACGGCCATTTCCGTCCCTTGGGAAGCCTTGTCGGCCGAGGTGTGGCGCGTTTTCTGCCGGGTCGTGTGGCCCGATCATCGTTCCGCGCTCATGCTGGCGGCTTGAGCGTGTTCAGGAGCACACGCCAATTGAGTTCTGTCGGTGACGTCCCAAGGTATCTTCCTGGGGCCGCTCTGAGAGGGAGAAGATCGTATTCATAGGCTCGATGGTCACAGCAAACATGAGATTGCCTCCTCTGGGAGGAAGGGCTGCACCCCGATTATCCCTACACCCCTCAAAAAGTGAAAGGGAGGCCGGATCGGTCCGGCCCCCCTTCGCGATCTGCCATTTGTGATTTGATATTTCAAATCACCAATCATCTCAATACATGTCGTCATAGCCGCCGTGGCCGCCGCCGGCGCGCCTTCTTCGTCCTCCTTGGGCATGTCGGCGATCAGGGCGTCGGAGGTCAGCAGCAGGGTGCTGACGCTGGCGGCGTTCTGGAGGGCCGAGCGGGTGACCTTGGTCGGGTCGATGATGCCGGCCTTGACCAGGTCGGTGTACTCGTCCTTCAGGGCGTCGTAGCCGAAGTTGCCCTTGCCCTCGGCGACCTTGGCGACGACCACGCCGCCGTCCTGGCCGGCGTTCTCGGCGATCTGGTGGATCGGCGCCGAGCAGGCGCGGACGATGATGTCGTAGCCGATCTCCTCGTCGTGGGTCAGGCCCGTCGGCCTTGACGCTCTTGGCGCGGCCCGCAGCAGGGCGACGCCGCCGCCGGGGAGGATGCCTTCCTCGAGCGCGGCGCGGGTGGCGTGCAGGGCGTCCTCGACGCGGGCCTTCTTCTCCTTCATCTCGCTCTCGGTCGCGGCGCCGACGTTGATCTTGGCCACGCCGCCGGCCAGCTTGGCCAGCCGCTCCTCCAGCTTCTCGCGGTCGTAGTCGCTCTTGGTCTCGTCGATCTCGCGGCGGATCGCCTCGATCCGGCCCTTGATCGCGTCGTGTCTTGCCGGCGCCCTCGATGATCGTCGTGTTGTCCTTGTCGATCACGACCTTCTTGGCCTGGCCGAGGTCGTCGAGCGCGACGTTCTCCAGCTCGATGCCCAGGGCCTCGAAGATCGGCTTGCCGCCGGTCAGGACGGCGATGTCCTCGAGCATGGCCTTGCGGCGGTCGCCGTAGCCGGGGGCCTTCACCGCGGCGCAGCGGAAGGTGCCGCGCAGCTTGTTGATGACCAGGGTCGCCAGCGCCTCGCCCTCGATGTCCTCGGCGATGATCAGCAGCGGCTTGCCCGTCTGCGCGACCTTCTCCAGCACCGGGACCAGGTCCTTGACCGACGAGATCTTCTTCTCGTGGATCAGGATGTAGGCGTCCTCGAGGACCGCCTCCATCGTCGCGGGGTTGGTGACGAAGTAGGGGCTGAGGTAGCCGCGGTCGAACTGCATCCCCTCGACCCACTCGACCTCGGTCTTGAGCGCCTTGCCCTCCTCGACGGTGATCACGCCGTCCTTGCCGACCTTCTCGGTCGCCTCGGCGATCATCTTGCCGATCTCGGTGTCGATGTTCGAGGCGACGGTGGCGACCTGCTCGATCTCCTTCTTGTTGGAGACCTTGGTGCTCATCTTCTTGAGCTGCTCGACGATGTCGGCGACCGCCTTGTCCATCCCGCGCTTCATCAGCATCGGGTTGACGCCGGCGACGACGGCCTGGAGGCCCTCGTTGTAGATCGCCTCGGCCAGCACGGTGGCGGTGGTCGTGCCGTCGCCGGCGACGTCGGAGGTCTTGCTGGCGACCTCCTTGACCATCTGGGCGCCCATGTCCTCGTACTTGTCCTCGAGCTCGATCTCCTTGGCGACGGTGACGCCGTCCTTGGTGACCGTGGGCGAGCCGAACGACTTCTGGATGATGACGTTGCGGCCCTGCGGGCCGAGCGTCACCTTGACGGCGCGGGCCAGCTTCGCCACCCCGCGCTGCATCGCCTGGCGGGCGTCCTGATCGAACGCGATCATCTTGGCAGCCATGGATCAGTCTCTCCCTCGTCAGGATTTCGGAATCGTTGGATGTCGATGGCTCGGATCGTGGTCCGCGGGTCGAACCGGTGCGGCGACGGCTCGACCGGCTCGCGACGGTCGCTCAGTCGATCGACGGCCAGGATGTCGTCCTCGCGCATCAGGAGGACCTTCTTGTCGCCGTCGATCTTGAACTCGTCGCCGGCGTAGGAGGTGAACAGGACCTGGTCGCCGACCTTGACCTGCAGCTCGCGGCGCTTGCCGTCCTTGGTGATCCGCCCGTCGCCGACGGCCACGACCTTGCCCTTCTGCGGCTTGTCCTTGGCGGTGTCGGGCAGCACGATCCCGCCGGCGGTCGTCTCCTTGGCCTCTTCCCGCTCGACCACCACGCGATCGCCCAACGGCTTGAGATTCATCGATCCCCTCTCCTTAGCTGTGCAACTTGCGCCCGGGAACCCCGAGATCCCTCGTGACCCACGCCCCGCCGTGGCGGGATGAACGCCGGCGCAACACGTCATGCTTCGTCCACATGCAAGACCTGTGCCCTGAAAATATCCTCTCTATAAGTTGTTTCGCACAAAAAACTTGCGATAAGTCATCCCGCTTTAACTGGGACTGCGATCCTGCCGTTCCCGACACCCACCAGGCCGTCGTCTGTCATTTCGGCAGTGCGGAGGGGCTTTGCATGCTAACCCCGTCCTACAACTATTTTTTGTACGGACAACAGGATTTTTGTGCAGGTTGGTTTAGTGCGGAAAAGAGCGGTTGCGTCGATTCTGGTGAATGGCCAGGTTTTTCGCTGGCTGGCGCCACGGGCTTGCCTGGTCTGCCATGATCGGATGGGCAAGATCAGGGAGGGATCGTCCGAGTGAGACATTGCCGGCGGCCGGGTCACAAGGCAACGTCCTTCGGCCCGGTAGCCTCGAGTTTGGAGGATGAGGTCTCGCGGCTGGGCGGCGCCGCTCGGAATCTGTCGACGATCTCACGGGTCGTGCTGTGGCAGTTCGGCGGCCGTTCCTCGATTCTGCGCAGAGGGTGAGGCAGAAGACTCTCTCATGGTTAAAAAAACAACGGCCCGACAAACGGCTAGAATGCCGAGGTTTTTTGAAGATGCTGCAAGTTGTTTCCAAAAAAGGACTTGCGCTGACAGATTTTACGTAAGTGTAGGCCTGTCAACAACATACGGCATCTCGATTTTCGTCGGATTTCTAGCCCTGTGTCGGGTCGTTGAGAAAAATCAAACGCCGATGGTCCACCTGCTCCTCAGGTGGACCGTCGGCGTAGAGTATTGAGTTTCGATGGGGCGACTATTAACGCCTTGCCTCCGATCAACCCGATGATTGCACCAAAGCCCATCTTCCAAGTCGTCGAGAGGGTCTCGATGAATCGTTCAGCAGCGGCGTGGTCCTTGGGGCTGTTTTGGACAGGTAGACACATCCGAAGAACGAGAGAAGCGTCAGACCGAAGACCGCAAAGAACGTAAGTTTGAAGTATGGCGTAACCCGACTCACGCGGGTCTTTGCCTGAGAAGCCGGTTTCTTCGAATCGCCGGCTTGCCGGTTACGATCGCGAGCATTTGACATCCGTCAGACGCTCTGTAAACGCCTGCGCCGCACGCGGCCATCCCGAATACGAATCACCGAGGTGCTCAGGGGATGAGCGAAGGTTTCGACTAGGATGGCCCATACCGTTTTGAGGAACACTCTGCACGTCGAGCAGCCAGCGAAAGCACTTCTTTGGTGCATAGAATCGCCCTGCTCTCCCCCACCGGGGGGATCTTTGGGAGAGGTGGGCGGAGAGGTTGGACAATCATAAAGATCAAGTGGAGGTCGCTGAGGCGCATAGTCATCAGTCATCTTGCCTGCCGCCTACTCCGTTCTGGCGACGGATAAAGGAACCCGCTCCAGGAACCGGCGGACCAGTCCGCGGAGTCCGGTCCAGCGGAGGGTATCGCGGGTGCTCGTGTTGTCGTTGCGACCTGACCAGAGGATGGGGGGAGCGTCGGCCAGGGCCAGCGCGAGAGGGGAGTTGGGGGGGGCGAGCGTGCAAAGGCGACCGGGCCAGAAGGCGCCGGCACGCTGAGGGGACGTCTGCGGCCAGGAGGCGCGGAGCGCCGCGGCGGCGGAACGCTCGGGATGCTCCTGCGCGACAAGGCTGGCCGCGAGGGCGGACTCGCCCCAGCCGATCAGGACCGTCGCGTCGCGACGCGCCACGTCGAGCGGTCGACCTGCGAGTCGGGCCAAGCGTTGCACGCCGTCAGCCGGCTGCTCGGGTTTCGAAACCTTGAGGTATGACGCGACGAGTCGGGGCAGGACGCGCGTGGCCATCCGATCGGCAGCGGACGGGTCGGCGGCGTGCAGGGCGAGCAGGGCGCCGGTCACGTCTCCGGAAGGATCGACCAGGATGCCGCCGGAGAGGCCCCGGATCTGGGGCCAGAGGTCCGCCTCGGGGCGGACCCCGGCGACGGCGGCGAGGAGATTGAGCCGCGTCCGCAACGGTGCGACCTTACCTCGGGCCGGGTCAGCGCGCTCGACGCGGTCGGCCAGCGCGAACACTGCATCCCACGCCCGGGCGTCCGGGTCAAGCGCGACCGCCCCAGCCGCCACGGTCCCCGAGGCCGGCACCCAGTCGAGCCAGGACCGGTCGATCGCCGCCGAGGCGCCCGGCAGGGCCGCGGCGAATTGCGCCGTGATTGCGATCGAAAGGGTGTCGTTGTCCAGGCCGGCGATCGCCTCGGCCTCCTGGCAGCCGCTTGCCCGGAACGTCTCGGCCAGTGCGGCGGGAGAGCGGGCCGGTCAGCGCGAGCTCCCGGGGATCGAGCCGGAATCGCCAGCCGGAATTGACAGGGGCCGGTAACCCAGCCCCGGCGCGGGCGTGCTTCAGGGCGACCGGCAGCTCGTCGCGCGACCCCGTCACGACCAGCACGCCGGGCACGCGCGCCACTACGGCCGAGCCGGGCGGGCCAAGTCGATTGATCGTCAGGCCATTCCAGGGAAGATCGCTCCCACCCCCGGTCAGCGTCAGCGCCGTGGCCATCGCGGCGATGGTTCCCTCGTCGTGCGGCACAATCGCGTACCACCGGACGTGCCCATCCTCGGGATCGAACCCCAACCCCAGCTCGGCCTCGTCGAGCGCTCGGAGCTCCGAGACCATCTCCGGGTTCAGCGTCGCGATCGCGGCCTCCAGCGGCTTGCTCAACCCCTTGGCATCACGGGTCGCGCGCTTCCAGGCGGCCAGCGCCGCCGCCGGGTCCGAGGCGCGTGATCCCTGGAAAAGCGCAATCAAACGCTCGCACTGCCGGTCAGGCCGGATCAAGCGGATCGTCAGTGTCTCGGAGGGATCCGCCCCCCGCGCAGGCCCGCGCCGCTCCCGAGCATCAGTACGGTCCAGATGACCTTGCGCATCACGATTGCCTCCGTGTCTCCTGGCCTCGCTGGTGAACCTTGGGGTATTTTGCGACCGGGGCACCGGCCCAGCAAGGCGAATCGCCCTTGACGGCGGGGCATTGCCCTTGAGCCGAAGGAAGGGCTTTGCTAAGGTGCGTCGCGCGGCCCGACTTGCGGCCTGCGCGTCCCGCAGACACTCGTGGATGGCGACCGCGCCTCGCGTCCCATCGGTCTCGACCGCCGACGATTTCGCCCCGACGCCAGCCCGGCAAGGAGGCCACTGGCATGAACCGCCGCACGGCCCTGCTCCTGTCCCTGCTCCTGGGAGGATTCGTCCCTCGCTCGCTCCGCGCGGAGGCTCCGGGCCGGCGGGGCTCGACCAAGGGCCGCAGCTTTGCGCTCCAGCCGGCGCGGTCGCGCCGCATGCGCGACGACGAGCCGGTGATCGTGACCGATCCGGAACCCGAGCCGCCGGCCGCGCACGAGCCCGCCGTCACGAGCGTCCCGTCCGAGCCCGGGCACCAGTTGCAACGCTTCGACATCGCCCGCTACACGAGCCTGGCGCACAGCCAGAGCAGCCCGCAGAACGCGATCATCGAGTGGATCTTCCGCCGGACCGGCTCGGCCCCCTGGCACGGCGACAAGATCGCCATCCTCTGCGCCAGCCAATTGCAGCTCCGCGCCTATCACAACCTCAAGGTGCTCAAGCAGGTCGAGGAGGTGGTCGAGCGGTTTGTCAACGCCACCAACGACGTGCTCTCGGTCCGCGTCCGGTTCGTCGCGGCGGTAGACACCCGCTGGCGGTACGCGGTCTATTCGCGGCTGACCCCAGTCGGCAGCGGCCTGCAGGGGCAGCAGATCTGGACGCTGAAGGTCGAGGACTCCGCCTTTGTCCTGGCGCAGATGCAGGTCTACCAGGGGTTCAAGCTCCTGACCGACCAGAAGGTCGAGATGATCAACGGCCAAACGCTGACGATCAAGACATCAGAGACGCGCGGCTTCACCGGCGGCCTCCAGCGCGAGAGCGCCGTCGGGCTCGGCTATCAGCCCAAGGCCGATCAACTCGAGGAAGGCGTCACGCTCCGGATCAGCCCGTTGCTGACGTTCGACGGCGACGCGCTCGACGCCGCGATCGAGCTGACGGCCAACACCGTCAAGAACTTCCACCGGACCCGGATCATCGCCCCGCGCGAGATCGGCCCGAGCGAGATGACGATCGACGTGCCCGAAGTCACCGAGTCGCGGCTCAACCAGACGGTCAAGAGCTGGCCGCTCGGCCAGACCCTGCTGATCTCGGCGGGCATCCAGCCCGGCATCCTCCAGTCCAAGACCGGCTTCCTGAACCTCCGGATCCCCGGCACCGTCCCGACCGGGACCGAGCTCCTGGTCTTCCTCGAGGCCGAGCTCGTCAGCGGCCGCCCTCGTCCGACGCGCGAGGAATGAGCGGGCGAGTCCCCCGGCCCTCGCCTTCAGCCCCGGCCAACCCCCGACCCGTCATGATCAGCGACGAATCCCCGGAGGATTCTGGGAGCAGCGCTTCCATACATCGTGTGTGTTCACAGGATCGGTGGCTTGCGCCACGCTCCCGCCCTCCGACGAACCTGCCGACCGGGCGCGGCGATCGACCGCGCTCCCGCCAACGGGTCTCGCCAGGCGGGCAGGAGCGTTGTATAACGAGAGGATCTCCTCTGGAGCTTACTTCTCGCGAGGCATCCGCATCATCATGCAGTCCCCCAGGCCCGGTCCGGCGGTCGCCTCGGCCCAGAAGCAAATCGGTTTCCCCACGGTTGGAGGCCGGTATTTCGCACTGACGGTCCTCTTCAGCATGAACCTGCTGAATTACATGGACCGTTACTCGTTCTTCGCGGTCGGCAGGCACATCCAGGAAGACCTGCACATCAACAACCGGGGGTACGGCTTTCTGAGCGCGGCGTTCATGATCGTCTACACGATCGCCTCGCCGCTGGTGGGCTGGCTGGGCGACCGGTACAACCGCCGGGCCTTGCTGTCGTTCGGCGTGGGCCTCTGGAGCGTGGCGACGGTCGGGACGGCGTTCTCGCGTGGCTTCTCCGACCTGTTCTTCTGGCGGGCGCTGCTGGGCGTGGGCGAGGCGAGCTACGGCGTCATCGCGCCGACGCTGCTGGCCGACCTGTTCGCGCCGAAGCATCGGGGCCGGGTGATCGGCGTCTATTACCTGGCACTGCCGCTGGGGGGGGCGCTGGGTTACATGGTCGGCGGGTGGGTTGGCGACCGCTGGGGCTGGCCGGCGGCGTTCTGGGTCGTCGGGCTGCCGGGCTTGCTGGCCGCGGTGGGGGGCCTACTGCTCCACGACCCCGGCCGGGGCGCGTCGGAGGGGTACAGGCACGCCGGCAAGGCCGACCGGCCCAAACTGGCCGACTATCGCGACCTGTTCCGGACGCCGAGCTTCGTCTACAACACCGCCGGGCTGGCGGCCGTCACGTTTGCCACCGGGGCGTATGCCGTGTGGGGCTCGACCTTCTACCAGACGGTCCGCGGCATGACCTCGACACAGGCGGGGCGCTGGATCGGCATCCTGACCGCCGCGGCCGGGCTGCTCGGCATCTCGATGGCGACCTGGCTGGCCGACTACCTGCTCCGGTTCACCCGCCGCGCCTACCTGCTCATGGCCAGCACGGCCGTGATGATCGCGATCCCGTTCGGGATGTTCGCCATCCTCGACCCCGAGTGGATCTCGTCGTTTGGCATGCTTTTCGTGGCGATGGTCATGATGGCCTCGGTCATCGGCCCCTGCAACACAGTGACCGCCAACGTCGTGCCCCCGAACCAGCGCGCCGCCGGGTTCGCGCTGAGCATCTTCCTGATCCACCTGTTCGGCGACATCAGCTCGCCGATCCTGATCGGCTTCCTGTCCGAGGTGGTCGTCAGCCCGCGCATCGTCGGGTCGCCGGTCGGCCGGTTGCTGGCCGCCCTCGGCGCGACGCCGGTCGGCAAGACGAACCTGACGGTCGGCATGCTCTCGGTCGTCCCCGTCCTCTTGCTGGGATCCCTCTTCTTCCTCTTCGGCTCCCGGCACCTGGCCAAGGACCAGGAACGGGCCCGCAGGCTCGGTGGCGATCCGCCGAACGATGTCCTGAGGCACTGACGGGGAGGCCAGGAGACTCTCCCCGTGGGATGGGTGGTGCGAGCGCAACCCCCTATGCGGTCGGAGAGACGGTGGGTTGCGCGGGGCTCCACCCTTCCTTCGAAATCCGGCTCCCGAGAGATGGTGCCTCAGTTCGCCTTCGGGTTCAGGCACGGCGAGTCGGGCAGGGGAGGCAACGCGGCGGTCTTCAGCGCGGTCGCCGCCTGGCGGACGGCGGGCGACGGGTCAGCCTCGGCCATCTCGGTGAGCCGCAAGCGGGCCTCCGGGGTGAATCGCTCGGCCAGCGCCTCGGCGGCGGCGATCCGCACTGCCTCCTTGTCGTCGCTCGCGAGCTGGAGGAGCCAGACCATAGGGTCGATGTCGCTCCGTTTCCGCAAAAGCGGGATCAACGCGGCGCGCTTCCAGGGATCATGATCGAAGATCTGCTTGCCGAGCTCGATCTGGTCCACGGTCAGGCCGCGGGTCTTGAGGACCAACTCGGCGGTCTTGGCGAGGGCGGCATTCTCGTCGATGCTGACCTTGAGCAGGGCGTCCTCGGTCAACAAGTCGCGGCGCTGGGCGAACGTGACGATCACCTGTTGACGGACGGCGGGTTCGGGGTCATCCAGGTAGGCGATCGCCGGGGCGGCCGCGTCGTCGATCGGCAGGAGGCCGAGGCAGGCAATCGCCGCGGCGCGAACCTTGGCCTGGGGGTCGGCCAGACGACGGACCACCGGGGCGTGCAGCCCCAGCTTCCAGGCCGCCAGCGCCTCGTCGGCGACGCGCATCGCCGAGCAGCCTGGCAGCCAGTTCCAGAGTCGGCCCACCTCGTGCAGCGCCGTGACTCGGACGTCGAGGTCGGGATCGGCCAGTCCCGAGGTCAGCAGGTCATGGACCGGTGGCAACGCCTGGGTCCAGCGCGGCGCCTCCGCGATCGCGAAGCGGTCGAGGACCTCGGTCGCGGTCATCAGCGAGAGCCCCCGGCCGTAACCGCTGCACCTCAGGAAACCCGTGCGCAGGCCCTCCAGCGTGACGATCCAACCGATCGCCTCGGCGTCGGTCAGCGCCTTCAGCGGCGTGTTAGCCGGGTCCCCCATCCTGTGATAGAGCACGGCCAACGCGCGGGCGTCGCCCTGGCGGAGCCCCTCCGCCACCACCTTCAGGGGCGTCTCCGAGCCGTAGGCCGCCAAGACCGGTCGTGCGGCACCCTGGCGACACCGATGCACCACCCCGACCGCCACCGCGGTCACGACCACCAAGCTCAGAACGCTCGCGATCCACAACCCGGCACGACGCCGCCCTGGCATGGGTTGCCTCCTGCACAAACCCCCACTCTTCCCGAACACGATGAGCCGAGATCTTAGTGGGAAACCCGATTCCGGCAAGAGCATTTGCCGGCATCCCCCGGGCGAGACGATCAGATCACCTAAAAGCCCCTCTTTCCCAACGACCCCGAAAATTGCCCTGATCGGCGAGTGACGATCAGGAAGCCGGGACCTTGCAGCCGATCAATGGTCACGGAGAATGCGCGGGCGACGGGGGAGGAGACTCCGGCGAGCCCGCCGATGTTCCGTGGCCCTTCCCCACACGGAGTTGCCATGAATCGCCCCGTGGTCCGACGCGCGTTGGCGACCTGGATCGTTGGCCTTGGGACGCTCGCCGTCAATCTCGCGGCCGGGCCGGGCGACTGCGCGTCGGCGCGAGAGCTCGACCCAGCGCAAATCGTCCCGCTCGATCAAATAACGGCCGAATCCCGCGCCTCAGTGGCGGAAGTGATTCGCGACAACACCTTTCACCGTCGCGGTGCCCCCGAGACCTTCCCGTGCAACGCACGGATCTACCTCGCCCTGCTCAACGAGCCGACGCTCACGCTGGCGCTCTGGCAGAACCTGAGCAGTTCGCCAGTCCGGCTTCAGCAGGTCGGCCCCCACCGCTACCAGGGGACCGACGGCACAGGGGCGTCGGCCGTCTGGGAATTCGTCTACCGCTCGCCCAAACTCCATGTGCTTCTCTGCCACCTCGACTACACCAGCCCCCGCGGCAACGCCCACCTCGAAGCCCGGATCGTCCTCATCATCCACTCCGGATTCTACCGTGAGGTCAATGGTGAGCCATGGGTCCAGCACGACGTCGAGGCTTACGTCAAAGTCGACTCCAAGGGCTGGAAAGCGATCGCCCGGACCGTCCGTCCCCTGATCGAACGGCTCCTCGAAGATCAGGTCCGCGAGGCGGGCTGGTTCGTCTCGCTCATGGGTCGGCTGGTCCTCATGTACCCGAACTGGGCCTGTCAGGTCGCGATGCAGCGGACCGACCTCAACCCTGAGGTCCGACAACGCTTCCGCAACGTCGTCATCCAGACCCGACGCCCCGGCGCCTTCACCGGCCGGCCCGTCGTGGTGGAAAATTCCGCCGAGCGCCCGACGGGCCGCTGAAGCGCTGAACAAAGAAATTCACCCCAAAGGCACGCCGGACACGCAGCAGAGCGGGCACAAAGAATCCGATCTCTTTGTGCCCGCTCTGCTGCGTGTCCGGCGTGCCTTTGGGACGAGCTCCCTCCGAAAGGTCATGACTCTACTCAATTTCCGACACGATCGGCTGGCGTGCCTTCTCCAGCAGGCGGATCAACTCCTTCAACTCGGCCTGCGAGAGATTGGCGGCGATGCGCCGGTGCAGCTCCATGACCGGCTCGTCCAGCTCGGCGAGCAGACGGAGCGCCCTGTCGGTGATCGCCACGAAGACCACCCGCCGATCCTCGGCCGACCGTTCCCTCGTGACAAGCTCCATTCGCTCCAAGCGATCGATCAGGCCCGTGATCCCCGGCACGACGGCGACCATCCGGGTGGCAATCTCCAGGATCGGCAACGGCTTGCCTTCGCCCCGGAGGATCCGGAGGATGTTATATTGCGAGGGGGTCAAGCCGTGACGCCGGAACAGCCGGTTGAAGCAGATTTGAATCTGGTCGTTGGTGCGGTGCAGGTTGAGGATCGCCTCCTGCTCGAGCAAGTCGAACGGATTCCGCTTCTTGAGTTCGCGCTGCAAGTGTCCGCCCGACATGACCGTTGCTCCCCTCGATTTTCATCACGGCGCTGATAATTTAAAAATCAAACAACGGCGCGTCAAGGGCCTCGGAGCGCCGGTCCCCCTTCCCTCGGGCAACGGAGTCCGGCGATATTTCGTGGGGAGTTGCGACGAGGTAGGATGGAGGCTTCAGTCGTTACAGGAGAAGACCAAAGTCCTCGGAACAGGTCGTTTTCCGCCTCGTACTGAGAGTACTGACAACTCGTCGCGATGTCTTCGAGCGAACTCGTGCCGGAGCACCGGCTGTCTGACAGGGAGGGGGCCGGCGAGCCTCGGCGCGGCATCGACCGCGGGGGACGGAGTGGCCGCATTCGATCGAGAGGGTTTGTGCATGAGCATCGTGCAGCGGATGAGAGCGGAGCTGGGTGAGTCGATGAGGGCTCGGGACGCGGTCCGGACGCAGTTCCTGCGATACTGGATCGCTCAACTGACCCTCGCCAACGGCAGCGAGATGGCCGACGCCGAGGCGATCAAGAAGATGCGGGGCATGCTCAAGGAGGCGAAGTCGGGCCCGACCTCCTTCAGTCCGGAGGAACTGGCCCTGATCCACGATTGGGTCCCGCCCGCGCTGGGCCCCGATCAGATCGCAGAGGCCCTGGCACCCGTCGCCGCGCAGATCAAAGCGGCACCTCAGGACGGCATGGCGATGGGGATCGCCATGAAGCACCTGGCGGGCCAGCCGGTCGAGAGCGACGACGTGAAGACCGTGGTCACATCGCTCCGCCAGGGGAGTTGAAATCGAGGGCCGATCCGCGTGGGGGGACCGGGCCAATTGAGAGGAGGAGATCGCGGAGGACTGCTGGCGCGCATCGCCCGCTGCGGTCGAGACGTCTTCTGGGTCGGGCGAGGTGGACCTCTGGGACGCGGTGTACCAGGAGTTCAACCTCTTGCAGCTCTTCTCGCGGCGGCCGGATCGGGCCGTTCAGCGCTGCACGGGGTCGTGAGGATCACGGAGGGGGGCGATCGATTGGCCGGGGCTGTCGATGATCGGACCGGTGGTCGTGGGCACGTGGAACCCTTCGAAGAAATGGATGGCCGCCGGCGCCGTGATCCCGCCCGAGAGGATGGCCTGGAGCGTCTGGTGGACGGTCCAGTCGATATCGTGAACCGCCTCCTCGGGGACGAAGAGCGTGAACCCGGCCGGCGGCATGACCCCGGTCAGAACACAGACGCAGAGGATCGTCCGATCGGTCGTGGCGTCGTGGAGCGAGTTGGTCACGAACGCCAGCGCCCGCATGCCGGGGTGGGGGAACTCGACCAGGACGACCCGCTTGAACCGCTGGCCGTGCATCTGCTCGCCGAACGACTGGAAGACGTTGCTCAGCGCCTTGTAGATTGGGGTGACCACCGGCACCCGCAGCAACACCCAGTCCACTGCGTAGCGCACCCAGGACCGGACGAACAGGCCCATAAGATAAAGCAGGCACAACACCAGCACGACCGCGAGGATCGGGATGCCCACCTCGTCCCACCACGCGGACTTCACGACGATCCCCGCAGCGCCCAGGGCGTAATTGGTCATCCGCGTCATTGGATCGAGGACGATCTGCTTGATGGTCGAGTAGAGCCAGAAAATGATCCAGAACGTCAGGACGATCGGGAGCGACAGGAGCAGCCCGCTGATGATCCGCGTCTGGATCGCCTTGGTCAGTGCATGCAGGGCGCCGACCTCGTCCAGGTGAGGCGACGGGTTGGGGGCGTGGGGCTTCTCGGTCGGGGGCTCCATCGTTTCGGCTCCAATATTTGGATCGCAGCCCGCACCCTCAGGGAGGGCAGGTTCCTGGAGACTCGCAAGGCCTTCAAAGTTAGTCGGCTCCGGGACGGATAGCAATCACCGATCCCGCGCAAGGACGGGCGAAAACGCCGGTGGCGCGGAGACGGAGGCTCGTCGGGGGGGCGTCGAGCCGTTACACTAAAGAGCATCGGGCTCCCAGGTCTGGGCGTGCGCCGAGCCCGGCCGAGCCCAGTTGGGGCGACGGGGACGGGGGATGGAGACGCGATGCCAAGTCAGACGAAGATGGTCGAAGTGGGGGGCGTCCGGCTCCACCTGAGCGGACCCGACGCCACCGAACAGCGCTGGATCGGCCAGGATGCGATCCTCCGACAACTGCTGGCGTGCTGGCTGGTGGTGGACCCGAACGACCGGCCGCTCTCGCCCCGGTTGCTCGGCCTGCCGGGGATCGGCAAGACGACGCTGGCGATGGCCGCCGCGCAAGTCCGTAAGCAGCCGCTCTACAACAACCAGTGCACCGCCGACACCCGGCCCGAGGACTTGATCATCACCCCTGTCCTGGCCGAGAGTGGCAAGATCGCCTACCACGCCTCGCCGCTCGTCTCGGCGATGCTCACCGGCGGCATCTGTGTGCTCGACGAGGGGAATCGGATGAACGAGAAATCGTGGGCGAGCCTCGCCCCGCTCCTCGACCACCGCCGCTACGTCGAGAGCATCGTCGCGGGCATCACGATTCCCGCGCACCCGGACTTCCGCGCCTGCGTGACCATGAACGAAGATGAATCCACCTACGAGGTCCCCGACTACATCCTCTCGCGGCTCCAGCCGACCCTGACACTCGGCTTTCCCAACCGCGAGGATGAGATGGCGATCCTCAGGTACCACCTCCCCTTCGCCAAACCCGAGCTGCTGGCGCTGACCGTCGATTTCCTCCAGCAGGCGCACGCGCTGAAGCTCGATTTCTCACCCCGCGACGGCATCAACCTGCTCCGCTTCGCGATCAAGCGGATGGCACAGGACCCAAAGCACCCGCTCGGCCGCGACGCCGCCTGGCGCGAGGCGCTCGAATGCGTCCTGGGTGAAGAGGCCGCCGACCTGGAGGAACTCGCCCGCCGCAAGCGCCGCGCCATGGGCGGCCAGCACGCGCCGATGGGCCTCGGCGACCTCTTCTTCAGCCCCGGCGACCCGCTCCACCCCGACGCTGAGGAGTTCGAGGACGACGAGGACGAGGACGTATAGAACCGGCCCTGCCGGCTTCGCCCGCATGGGCCGAACCCTGGGCGTGGCCGGGATCGTCATGATCCCGGAGTCTCTCGCGCTCCGGATCGTCTCGTTCCTTCAGGGCATGGGAATCTGGTGAGATGAATCAACGCCCCACCGCCGACGACTTCCTGACAATCGGCCCGCGCATCCGGGTGATGCCGATCATCCACGGCTCGGGCGACTTTGCCGTCCGGGTCCGCGAGGAGTTGCTCAGTCGGCCCTACGACTGTGTGGCGGTCCCGCTCCCGCCATCATTCCAGCCCGACGTCGAGGAGGCGATCGAGCGACTGCCGGCGATCTCCCTCGTCGCGCAGCTCGACGCCGACCCCGACGACGCCGAGACTGGGTTCAGCTACGTGCCGATCGACCCGTGCCAAGGGGTCATCGCCGCTCTCCGGACGGCGCTGGGCGAGCGGATCGCGCGCGCGTTCATCGACATGGAGACGCCCCGGTTCGAGGCACATCATGCCACCTTCCCCGACCCTTACGCCCTGAAGCACGTCAGCCCCGCGGGCTTCGCGGCGGCCATCCTGCCGGCCATCCCGCCCCCGAGGCCCGGCCAGCACGCCGCGCGGCTCGCCTGGATGGCCACGCGGCTCCGCGAGCTGGAGGCGCGGCATCGCTCGATCCTGCTCGTCTGCTCGCTCCTGGACTGGCCCTGGATCCGCGACGCCTATCAGCGCCCGCTCGACACGGCCGAGCCCAACCCGTTCTTCACGCCAATCCAGACGTTCGGCGTCGATTCCGCGACCCTGATCTTCGCACTGGGCGAACTGCCGTTCGTGACCGGCCTGTACGAGCGCGGCCGGCGGGAGCTCGAACCCGACGACAACCTGTCGGTCGATGGCGTCAAGGAGATGGTGCTCCGGCGCGCGACCGGCTCAAGGCGAAGCTGCCCAAGGTGGCGCAGAGGGTCACGCCGCAGTTGCTCTCGCTCTATTTCCGGTACGTCCGCAACCTCTCGCTGATCGAGCGCCGGCTCACGCCCGACCTGTACACGCTGGTCGTCGCCGCCAAGCAGACGGCCGGCGATGACTTCGCGCTGGCCGTCGCCGAGGTGGCCCGCGAATATCCCTACGCTGATCCATCAAGAATGACAGATGCAAGCATGTGCGATGACCGGGGGGACGAGGATGCGGTCTCGTCCTCCGGCACCTCCGATCCGCCTACGCTCCGGATGGGGATCGACCGGGCCGACGTTCCCGCTTGGGGCACGGCGCGGATGGTCAGCCGCTTGCCGGGTCAGGCGCTGACGTGGCGGTCGTGCGAGCTGAGGCCGAGGCCCGCCGAGTGCGACCGCAAGCTCTGGAAGCAGCGCTGGGACCCGTACGGGATGTGCTCGTGGCCCCCCGAGGATGAACGGATCGAGAGCTTCCACCGCCATGTCCGCGATCAGGCCAAGGCGATCATCGGCGCCGACCTGGCGCGCTCGGAGAAGTTCACCACGAGCGTCATGGACGGCATCGACATCCGCGAGACGCTCCGGAACTGGCACACTGGCGACCTGTACGTCAAGATCATCCCCCCGAGCCGGGGGTCGATCGAGGTCGTAGTCTTCCTGTTCGATGTACCGGCCGACCCGCAGGTCTACACCAGTCGCGCCACCTGGTACGCCGAGCACCAGGAGGAATCGACGCTGGCGTTCTTCGCGACCGACCACATGAAGAACCTGATCGGCCCGGGGATCGCGCAGGCCGAGTACGGCGGGGCGTTCTTCCTGTTCCCGCCCCGGACGATCCCCGACGTCTGGACCGATCCCCGACTCGACTTCGTCGACACGCTGGAGGAGCGACTGCTGGCGGCGGCGTTCCTGCACAGCCGCGAGCGGCACGTCGCGGTCGTTTCGCCCCGGCCGCCGCTGACGTCGTGGCGCCGACTGGCGCGGCGGTTCGGCCGCAAGATTGTCACCCTGCCGCTCCACCGCTTTGGCGGCCAGCTCATCGAGCGGCTCCGCCGGTTTCACGTCCTCAACGGCAAGGTCGTCCGATCCTACGCGGCCGATTTCATCCTCGATTCGTGAATGTTCCGTGCAACGGCGCAAAGGATGCATAAGGAAGCCAGAAGTTTGAGCTTTCTTGTGCGACTTTGTGAGGAACATTCACCGTCGAGTCGCGGCGCTTTGACGCGCTCGCCCCTACCCTCCGCAAGAGCCTCGACAGCTTCGAAGAACTGCCCGCCCCGTGCCCACCGCCGGGGCCTCGCAGGCGGCGTGACAGCTCCATTCATCACAAAGGCACATAAAACATAAAACAATAAATAAACTTCAAGTATAAATTTACATTACAAATATTTCATATCAGTTATTCGCTTCGTTCTTTGGTAGGGAATCCGCGTGCCCGCGGACCGCGAAGCGGAGCAGTTGCAGGAAGATGAATCCGATCAAAGCCGGGGGGATGGCGTAGGCGATGTAGATCAACCAAGGGAAGCCGAGGGCGGGGCCGACCAGCGCGGCGGGCAGTACGACGAGGATGCCCAGGAGGACGATGCAACCAAACGAGGTCATCACGCTCTTGAAAGTACCTTCCTCGCTGACCTCCTCGTGATGGAGATCGACAGTCCGCGCGCGTCGGAGGCTTCGGACGGTCGCCTCGGCGAGTTCGGTGGCGCGGGTCCCGTCGAGGAGGTTGGGGTGCGTGTCGCGGCCGGCGATCGCCTCGGCCAGTGTCGCGAGAATCGCGGCGTGAGGATCCCAATCACCCAGCGAGGTGACGGTCTCGCCCTCGGCCGGGGCGCGGCGGATGAGTCGGGCGGGGGTGGCGAACGTCGGGTCGTACTCCAGCGTCAGCGACCCCTCGGCGCCCGCCACGACGAGCCGCGCCGGCTCGCCCGGGCCGGTCCCGAGGCGGACCTCGGCGCGACGCGCCTCGAGACCTCGGAGTTGGACGACCAGGCTCTCGGTCGGGCGTTCGCCGGGAGGATCCCCCGTGGCCGTCACCGCCTCGACCTCACCCAGCAGCGCTCGGACGACATCGACCACGCGGGGAAGGGCATGCCGGGCCAGGTCGCCGTCGCCGGGCGGGATGGGCAACTCGTGGCGGATGCCCCGGAACGCGCCCAGTTCCTGGCTCTCCATCGCCCGCCGGAGAACGTCGACCCCGGGATGGAGCCGGGCGGGGAGGTCGGGCACCAGGACGGCACCGGTCTCCTCGCGGCTGAGGGCGACCTGATAATAGGCCTCGGAGTCGTCGCCCGGCGGGTGGAGGCAGATCGCGGGCAGGCCGACCGCCGCGACCCGGCGCAGCGCTCGGCGCGCGCTGCGATGGCGCCGCCGACGACGACCGCCTCGACCCCCTCCGTCGCCAGCGCGTCGTCGAAGTCGCCCGGCCGGGGCACCTCGGGGAACGCCTCGAAGCCGGGATACGCCGCGCGGAGCCGATGCACGGCGTGCCCGGTGATGGCCCTGGCCCAGCCGAGCTCCTCGGCCCCCGCGCCCAAGATCAAGAAGTCCATCGGTGTCGGTGTAATCTGGTTCGTTCGTCGCGTGTGATCCCACGTCCGAGACCATCATAGCCGCCCGCCGGCATCGGTTGACAGTCCATCGTCCCCCTTCCCAAGGCCGAACAGTCATTTAGAGGCGTGCCCGATTCGGGAGAGTTTCGCCCCGACGCCCCAGCGACAATCCGCAGTCAGCATCTAAGGACCAATGGACGAATCGAAGCGGGGTGACGATGATGAGGGGGGAAGCGGAGATCCGGGCGGTCATACAACGTGTGGGCCGCGACGGCGAGGAGGAAGACCGGGGCGCGAGGTTGTCACTTCCGACCTTCTGGAATCTGGGAGATTCATGAGCCGTGGCCGACAACCATTCCTTCGACATCGTCAGCGAGATCAACAACGCCGAGATGCACAACGCGGTCGTGCAGGCGCAGCACGAGATCGCCGTCCGGTACGACTTCAAGGGGACGCACGCCGCGATCGAGTTCAACAAGAAAGACAACACGCTGACCCTGCTGGCCGACCACAAGGGACAGCTCGAGATCGTGATCCAGGTGCTCAAGGAGAAGATGGCCAAGCGCGGCGTGCCCGTCAATGCGCTGAAGCGCGGCAAGCTGGAGGAGGCGTCGCACGACTCGGTCCGCGAGACCCTCACGCTCCACTCGGCATCGAGACCGACGACGCCCGGAAGATCGTCAAGCACATCAAGCAGCTCGGTCAAGGTCCAGGCGCAGATCATGGACAACAAGGTCCGCGTCACCGGCAAGAAGATCGACGAGCTGCAGGCCGTGATCGCCCACCTCAAGGAACACGGGCCGGAATACCCGCTTCAGTTCGTCAACTTTACCTAACAGGGCGTTCGGAAACGACTTGGGTGATGCACCCTCGTCAAGGAAACCCTGCAGTGCGGCGTCCGGGTCGTCCGATGAAAAGGAAGTCCCGGACGCCGGGCGGAAGGCTGTCGTCGGGAACGGCCGTCGCACATGGAGGGACTTGAGATGGGATTCTTGAACGGACGCGTCACCTACATGCGCTATCGGGTCAGTGGCCCAGCCCCTTGCCGTTCGGCGAGGACATGCTCGAACAGGCGCAGCTGCACGCCATCGGCCGGCACGGCGCGGCCGACCCGACCGACGGCGTCACCACGGGCTGGGCGGGCGGCGACCACGTCCTCGACCTGACCTTCGACCTGGCCAAGAATGTCGTCAACGATGCGCTCCACCTGGCCATCCGGATCGACACGGACAAGATCCCCGGTGCGCTGCTGCGGGCCTACACCCAGATCGAGACCGACGCCCGCGCCAAGCACAACCCCAGCGGCCAGCCGACCAAGGCCCAGCGCCAGGAGGCCAAGGAGGCCGCCCGGATCCGCGCCGAGGCCGAGGCCGCCGACGGCCGGTTCCGCCGGCTGACTCACTCTCCGGTCCTCTGGGACGGCCAGGCGAATGCCCTCTACGCCGGCACGACCAGCACTCGGTGCTCGACCGCCTCCAGACCCTCTTCCGCGAGACGTTCGACCGCACCCTGGAGCCGATGACCGCCGGCAGCCTCGCCTAAGCCTCGCCGGGCCCGCGGCCAGCAGCGGCCGTCGAGGACCTCGGGCCGGTCGGCTTCCTCGGCGACGCCCGCGGCCTACGCGTCGGTGGCCTGGGCCGGCAACGACGCCTCCAGCCGCGACTTCTGGGGCAACGAGTTCCTCATCTGGCTCTGGCACACCTTGCAGAACGATGGCGACACCCTGACCCTCCCCGACGGCTCGGAAGTGGCCGCCATGCTCGCCAAGACCCTGACGCTCGACTGCCCGCGCGGCGAGACCGGCCGCGACAGTCTGACCGACGAGGCCCCCACCCGCCTGCCCGAAGCCTTCCGCGCCCTCCAGTCGGGCAAGCTCCCGCGCAAGGCGGGACTGATCCTCGTCCGCCACGGCGCGCAGTACGAGTTGACCCTCCAGGCCGAGACCCTCGCCGTCTCCGGTGCTCACCTGCCCAAGGCCGAAGGCGTCTCCGGCCACGAGGCGCATGCCGCGCGCATCGACAGCCTGAGACATCTGGTCGAAACCCTCGACCTACTGTACGATGCCTACGGCCGGCGCCGGACCGGGCCCGAATGGTCCGGGGAACTCAACCGCATTCGCCGCTGGCTCCAGGCGGCGTGAGCGGGCAGTAGGGCTAGGGCGGAGTCGGCGTCGTCAGTCGTCCGAAGGAAGGAACCTGATTGAGCAGGGGCGGAACGAACCCAGGTCAAAAGCCCTGGCACTTTCGTGTCCTCCCCTCCTGACTCGTGGCTCCTGACGACGGCCGACTCAATCATGGGCAACTACCGACAACACATTACCTTCGCGGGAGTGCTCGGCATCGCGTATGCCTGGGCGGCGTACGTGTTGGCCGGCTTCCACTGGCTGTATGGGTCGGTCGCGGCGCTGCTGGCGACGTTGAGCGGGCTGTTGCCCGACCTCGACTCCGACTCGGGAGTCGAGTTGAAGGGCTTCACCGGGATTCTCGGCGTGTTGATAGCGGTGGCTGTCTGGCAAGGGCTGGCGCGTGTCCGGCCGGAGCCCGCCTTTGAGCTGCACCTCTGGGCGGTGGTCCTCGCCTACATCACGGTGCGCCACGGGGTGCGGCGGATGTTGTCGCGGCTGACCGTCCACCGGGGGATCAGCCATAGCCTGCCCACGTGCGCCGTCTGGGGGGCATTGACGTATCTGTACTATCCCACGAGCTGGCACTTTCTCCGCCTTTTGATGGCGGTCGCAGTGATGCTGGGGTTCTTCTCGCACCTGCTGCTCGACGAGCTCTGTAGCGTCGATCTGCGCGGGCGCGGGTCAACAAGGCATTCGGCACGGCGATCAAGTTCTGGGCACCCTCGACCTGGGCGACGCTCGGGATGTACTCCCTGCTCAGCTACCTGGCCTGGCGGGTGATCCAGGTCTGGCCCGAAGGCCCGCTCACGTTCGACGTTCCTCCCCCTCCCGACGTACCGTTTCGCCTGCTCGAACGGCTCCCGCTGCCCGATCTGGGCCTGGATCGATCGGGCTGACGGACCCTTCCAATTCTAGCGCCTACCCCTCCGATCGAGATCCAAACTCTCAACCCACCCAGCCCAGAGTCTCGTTTTCTTCCCGAGAAGAGGGGATTTCGAGCCTGATTCGCGCACGAAAACGCGCGGAGATCCGTATAATCCAGGCGTGGCAAGTCGTGATGCGATCCTTGACCGAAGCCTCGTCATGTCCAGGGAGACGTGTTCGATGCGAGTAAGTGTCCGAATCGTGCTCTTGACCCTGAGGGCGCTGGTGGTGCTCGCCGTGGTCGCCCCCACCCACGCCCAGGCCCCACCTGCGACCGGGGGGGCGACGACCACACCCGGCAAGTTGGCGGCACCCGTGCGCCCGCCCGGGCTCGACCAGCCCGTCGCGACCGTCAATGATGAGACGATCACCAAAGGCGAGCTCTTCGATTTCCTGAGCCGGTATCAGATCCCCCCCGGGAACAATGAGCAGGTTTACCGCGACGCCGTCGAGACGCTGATCAATACCCGGCTGGTCAGCCAGTACCTCAACCGCCTGAAGATCTCGGTCTCCGAGGAGAAGGTCAACGAGGCCGTCGGCGAGATCGAGAAGCAATTGAAGGCCGACGGCCGGAGCCTGAAGGAGGCCCTGGAGATGTCCGGCCGGACCGAATCCGAAGTCCGCAGGGAACTCGCGACCCGCCAGCGCTGGATCGATTTCGTCAAGATGAAAGCGTCCGACGCCGAGTTGCAGAAGTTCGCCGCGAGCCACAAGGACCTGCTCAACGGAACTCAGGTCAAGGCCAGTCATCTCCTCTTGAAGGTGGCCCCGGACGCACCCCCGCCCGAGAAACAGAAGGTCCGCGAGAGGCTGCTCGGCATCAAGCGTGACATCGAGGCGAACAAGTACACCTTCGCCGAGGCGGCGAACAAGTTCTCGGAAGACCCCGCCAATGCCGAGGGGGCCGGCGGCGATATCGGCTATTTCACACTCGGCACCGGCATTGTCGAGGAGTTCGCCCACGCGGCGTTCGCATTGAAGAAGGGAGTGATCTCCGACCCCGTCGAGACGATCTACGGCGACCACCTGATCCAGGTGACCGACCGCAAGGAGGGGGGACAGATCGACTTCGAGGCGAACAAGCCGATGATCCTGAACGCCTATGCGGCGGAGCTTCAGAAGAACCTCTTGACCGCGGAGCGGAAGGCCGCGAAGGTCGACATCAAGCCGATGCCGGCCGACCTGTTCCCGCCCGCCCCCACCGCCACGCCCGCCCCCACCCCCAGCCCCGGCGGGGGTTCGGCCACTCCCAAGCCGTAATCGGACGCACCACAAAGACTCGCTCTGGGGGGTCAAGCCCAGCTACGCCGTTTTCCGTGGGAGTGATCCCCCTCCTGGATGTGGGCGACCAGCGGGAGCAGTCGCGCAGGCGTCCGCATCTCGGGTCTTGATCCGGTGGAACAGAGACAAGCTATGGGAGATCAAGCCCTGCTACGCCATTTTCCGCGCGGGTGATCCCCCTCGCGGATGTGGCGACCAGCGGGAGCCGTCGCGCAGGCGTCCGCATTTCGGCCTGGTTCAGAACCAGGTAACAAGCCGTTGACCGAAACGGGGTTTTCCAAAATGCCCGTTCCCTCCATATTGGCGCGGGGCTCTCAATCCCACGACCCACACGGAGAAAACGGGCATGGACTGTCAGGCTACGTCTTCCCTCGGTTTCACGCAATCGGACCTCGCTCCTGTCTCCGATCCGGTCTCCTGGCCGGCCCACCGACTCCTGCCTCCGCAACGGCAAGACTTGGCCGTCCAAGTCGACCAGATACTGAGCCCACGCGTCGCTGGCCACGTCGTGGACGGCCTTGGCGGCCAGGAACCGATAACTCAAGACGTGAAGGAAGTCGAGGATCGGTGTGAAGTCGGGGAAGTGCTGCTTCCAGATCGACCAGTTCCACGCCAGTCCGTCCCCCAAGAACGCCTTGGCCGGGGCTTCGGCGAACCGCCTCCGTTTGGCTTCGCGTGCCATCTGCTTGCCGAAGTCCTTCGACTCCGCGATGCTGCCCAGGACGGTGCGGACCAGTCGTCGGGGATGCCACTCGGCCGGCGTGACGAGCCCGGCCGGCTCGGGGGATCCCTTCTCCGGCACTTCGACCACTGGGGCCGGCTGCGCCGAGGCCACCGACAACGCCGCGGTCTCGGCGATCTTCGCCACGTGCTTGGGGTCGCAGAAACAGGCCGGCGGCTCCGGCTGCGGATCCTGGTCGGAGATCGTGCGGGAGCCGCGAATCAAGCAAGCGTTCTTGGTCTCGCGCCAGCCTTCCGCCGTGCGATGGACCCCGGGGCCGTGCCCCGGCTCGCGGGTGCGGATCCGGCCCCCATCGCACTCCACGACGGCCCACTCCGGTGGCGCCTGCGGACGCTGGGCCAGGGCATCGTCGGTCTTGGGATCGGCATCACGACGCTCGGCCAATTCCCGACCCACGTCATGCACGACTCGCTCGATGGTCTTGGCGGAGACGCCCCGGTCGCCCACGTCTTTCCTCACGATCGCACCGCGCGTGAAGGAGCGCGTCTCGGCGGCGGCGACGGTGATCCGCTGCACCAATAAAGGGGGTCAGTTCACGGGCGTCGAAGCCCAACGATTCCCGGAGGGGGAAAAAGCCCCGGCGGCAGCCGGGGCAGTGACCCACCGGCTCCTCCACGGTGAGGGAGCCGTCGATGGAGGTCACCCGACGTTTCTGGCGCACGAGTTGGCACCGGGTACCGCACTCGGGACACTTGGCGGTGTCGGCCGCTCGCGCGGCGATCTGGCCCATCTGGCGTGCCTGAATCTGCCGGCTGAGTGGTTGCCCCCGTTCGTGCACGCGGGCCTCGATGACTGCGTAATGGGGGACTCCCACGATCGTGCCGTCGGCCTGATCGAGGGCCACGGAAACCTCCGCCGCCTCGCGCAGGAGTGGATCGCGTTTTTCCTTCAAGGTGACCGCCGTCCCATCCATGGATTGACTCCTTCCACGCCGAGACTCGCACCTCCAAAGCTCCACGGCGCCGCACTCTACCACGGAATCCCCAGGTTCTCCTATTGACGATTCCGGGCCTGCGCTGGAATGTCCAGAAGCTGGCGTGCACCCGTCCAAGTCCTCGCCGGGGCGGAAACGGTCTCGGAGTTGGCGCGCGCAACATGAGGTCAGCAGGAAGTTCCTCTACCAGCAGGCTCACACCGCCGAGCAGGCGCTGAGCCAAGCCTTCGCTCCCACGCCCAAGCCCGACGACGTGCTCTTCTCTCTGCCCGTCACCAAGGCGTGGCTGCGGCAATTGGTCCTGGCCTTGGTCCTGATCTGCCATAGTTCGTACCGCGGCGTGATCGAACTGCTGCGCGACCTCTTCGACACCAGGCTCTCTCTGGGGGCCGTGCACAACATCGTCCACGCCGCCGTGGCACCGACCCAGGAGATCAACCGGTCCTACGACCTGGCCGGCGTCCGTATCGGCGCCCATGACGAGATCTTTCAGACCGCATGGCCAGTCCTCGTGGCCGTCGACACCGCATCCACGTTCTGTTACCTCTTGAGCCAGGAGGAGCACCGCGACGCCGACACCTGGGGTGTGCGGCTCGTGGAACTGGCCGACCGCGGCTTCGCCCCGGACGCCATCGTCGCCGACTTCGGCTCCGGCCTCCGCGCCGGTCAGGAACTGGCCCTGCCCGATGTCCCCTGTCGCGGCGACCTCTTCCACCTCGTGCACGACCTGGCGCAGGTCCTCAGCTACCTGGAGAACCGCGCCTACGACGCTCTCGAGCGGTGCGAACGGCTCCGCGGGGAGCGAGCGCACCAGCAACGACAAGGCCGGCCCGCGCACGCCGTGGGGCAGCAACTGCGGCACGCCCGCGTCGCCTGCGACGCGGCCGTCGCGCTGGCGGACGATGTCCGGCTGCTCGGGGAATGGCTCCGCTACGACGTGCTCACGGTGGCCGGGCCGTGCCATGCCGAGCGGTGTGCGCTGTACGACTTCGTCCTCGAGGAACTGCGGGTACGGGTGCCGTCGTGCCCTCACCGGCTCGGTCCGATCTACCGGCTCCTGAAGAACCGCCGCGATGACCTGCTGGCCTTCGCCATCGCGCTCGACGAGGAGTTGGGCACGATCGCGGAGGCGCTGCAGGTCCCGCCGGAATTGCTCCGTCGCCTGCTGCAGGCGCGGTCCCGCGACGAGCGCGATCCGCGGCGCTGGGCCGAGGAGTCGAGCGTGCGGGAAGGGCTCCGCGGCCGGTTCCACGAGGCGTGCGAGGTGATCGACGCACTGGCTGCGGGGACGGTCCGTGCCAGCTCGCTGGTGGAGAACCTGAACAGCCGGCTGCGGAACTACTTCACCCTGCGACGCCACCTGGGCTCGGGCTACCTGAGCCTGCTCCAGTTCTTCCTGAACCACCGCATACTGGAGCGGAGCGACCGCCCCGAGCGCGAGGGGAAGACCCCGGCCGAAGTGACTGACCGGCCGGGCCCATCCCCACTGGCTGGAAATGCTGGGCTTCAAGCGCTTCGCACGCAACTGACCAGGGCCGTCCCAGCAACGCCCCCGAGAACCTTGCTCGCCAAGGCCCGGAGACGGTCCGTACTGTTACCCCAGAATGGCTGTTTTTGAACCAGGCCCGAAGTTCCGGGACTATCTCACGGCGTATCTTCCATGGCGGACAGTTTTTCCCGCAATTCCTCCGGGGTCAGCTTGAGGAACTCCCAGAAGCTCAAGTCGGGTAACTTCAAACCCAGCAGGCCGTATGGCGTTTGATCCTTGCGGCGGCCGATCCGGAAGCGACGCAGGTTCCAGTACAGCCGCTTCAGGTCCAGTAACCCTTGCGTCATCTTCCGGTGTCGCGCTTGCTGCATCCGCGCCACGCTGTTGACGCATTCCACCAGGCTGCTTGCACGCCAGACTCCACGGAGCACCGCCTGGACACGCCGCGCCTCCGCACGCCAGTCCGGACATGCCTTCGTCAGTTGGACCGTGCGGACCAAGGCCCAGGCGGCTGTGGCAGCCGACTGACGCCAAGGCTGGCGACGCAGACCCTCCAGGTCCAACAACGCCGACAAAAAGTCGGGATCCAAACCCAAGCCGGCCAACCGTCCTTGCACCTGATCCAGGAACGTGAAGCTCTCTCGCCGGAGCAACAACCGCCGGGTCTTGGCCCACGCCGCGCCGCTCAAGTGCGGCAACATCGCCGCGACCACCGCCTCCGCCTGAGCCCGGTCGTTGAGGCGCCCTTCTGGGGTGAAGATCTCGAACGCCGACCTGGCGTGTTTCCAGGCCGTCTCGGCGGCTGTGGCTTGATCCCAGAGCCGCTCGGCCTGACGCCACAGCCGGTTCAAAGGCGCGCCCTGACCCTGACGCGATTGCCCCTGACGGCCACGCCGGTCGTGTTCCTTCTGAGCCGCGTCGGCACGCTCCAGGGCGCGGTCGCTGCGCCCCAGGTCGTCCGCAACGCACGTCCCCCTTCACGGAGCGTATGGAAGACGTCGAGCGAGTCCTCGAGGTCGGGAAGGCCGGCCGCGCGTTGCCGGGCACGCTCGAGTTTGATCCCTTTGCTCAGACCCGTGCCGTCGTCCCGGACCACCGCTTGCAGCGCCGGGAAGCGAGCGAATTCCTCGGCCCATGTGACGCCATCGCGTGCCTTGACCATCCGACCCGTTAGCCAGCAGAGGCTCTCGGGCTCGACGACCATCAGGACGGGTTTGCGGCCCAAAAAATCTCGTCGGCGGTGCCCTGTTTGACCTTGGGCCGGGCCGCTTCATCAAGCACCTTGAGCAAAGGGCCAGCATGCTTGCCGGCTTCGAGGGTCGCCCGCCCCAGGGTGGGGACGCTGGGAGGGGGTTCCGACCCCTCCACGACCCGCAACAGCCGCCGAGCCACGCTCAAGCTAACCCCCTCGGCCTGGGCGACGGAGGCGAACTCGTTCTGTTTGTCGAGAGTGATCTCGACGGCGCGTTTGAGCCGGTCTTGGAGGGCTTGGATCTCGGCCTGCCGCTGCGGCGAGTTGCTGCTGGAGTTGGTCAATGCGGGCCTGCGACGCGGTGCCATCGACGGCGTCGGCGACCTGTTCGGCCTCGCGGTACAGCGCTTGGCGCGATTGCTCCCGGTCCTGGGCCATCTGGGTGACGTCGCCGTACCGTCCGCAGAAGACGGCAAAAGCGGTGGCGATGCGCTGCGGGATCGTGGGCATGGGAACTCGCTCCGTCGGGACAATCAAGAAATCACGCCCACGATTGCACACGTCCCGACGGGAATTGTCCATGGAGGACGACCGTTACTCGACGGCCCTTTTGAGAAAGTCCCCATATAGGGTGGGCGAGACCCGAAGTTCCAGGGGGGATGATGGAGAATATCTATAGTGTCGAACGACTTACGGAGATTCTCGGTGCCCGTTTCTGTCTCCACCGTGATCCACCGCAGCGCCTCTACCTGCAACGCATCGGCCTCCCTCACCTGGTGGCACGTCGTCTGGTTGGGATCGACGGTCACCCCACACGTGTTCCGGCAGCGCGTCCCCAGAGGAGCCCGCAACGTCCGAAAGCTCTGGACCGGCAGACCGCCCGACGTCAGGTGCGTCTTCTTCTGGAGCCGCGCCGACTCCGAGGCGCGCGCCGGGGCCACCGGGTCGCGCCGCTGCCGGTCCACGGCCAACTCCTCGTCCTCAAACAGCAGCGGCTCCCACGCCGGGCGCAGAGGCCACTGCACGTAATAGGCCAGCAGGCAGAGCAGGAGGTGCGCCCGCACGCGGTCGGCCGGGCGGTGGGGGCTCGGGCGCACCGAAGAGGTCGATCCCCTTGAGACACCGGAACGCCTGCTCGACCAAGGCCAGTCGCTTGGACGACCGCACCCCGTCGGCGGCCGACACTCGCGCGGCCGGCTCGCGGGTCCGGATCACAGAGATGCCATCCAGATGCTCTTCATTTTTGATTGCGTCTTCCTTGCGGGCCCAGCCCAGATGTCCGTCACGGATCGTCATGATAAAATGTTTGGCCATCTTGTAATGATTGATGATTTTGCCCGCCCTCACGCCGCTCGCGGCCGCCGTCTCGGGCGGACCCGCCGGCCGCGCCACGCGGGCGGCCAGCGTCCCCAGCTCGGCCTCCGTGGCCGCCAGCAGCTCCGGCGCTTGGGCCGGCGCTGCTCGGCCAATTGGGGGTTGGAGCAGGCCACCAGCCGCTCGCCGGGGAATTCCGGGGTGGTGATCTCCGCCAGGCGTTCGGCCTCCAGATCCTTGCGGATCAGGTGGCCGTCGGTCAACAGGCGGCGGATCGCGCCGCTGCGCCACGCCGCGATCCCGCCCAGGCCCGGGTGTTTCTTGAGCACGTCAATTTGAGTTTGCGTGAGCATGCCACGCTCGCCGACCAGGACCCCGCGCGACAGCCCGAACCGCTTCGTCAGCGCCTCGACCTGGTCGGGGACGGTCTGGGGATCGCCGGTGTTGCCGGGGTAGACCTGCACGGCGACCGGCCGCCCGTCGGCGTCGGTCCACGCGCCGGCGGCAATGATCGGGCAGCCGGTCGGGCCGTCGCGGTCCTGGCCGCAGCGGGCCCGTGGACAGGTCGTCCCCTCGGAGGAGCTGCGGGTGACATCGTAGAGGACCAGGGCCCCGTCGCCGCGCTGCCGCTTCGCCCGCTTCTTCTCGATTGCCTCCGGCCGCGCCAGCAGCCAGTCCATCGCGACATCGAGTTGATCCTCGGTGGCATCGGCGACGTCCAGTTCCTCGGCCAAGGTGGTGTCGTGCCAGTTTCGGGTGTTGGCCAGCTTGGAGCTGGGGAAGAGGAGACGTTCGGCGATCCTGGCGCTCACCAGGTCGCGCCGCCGCGCCGGCTCGGAGGCGACGAGGTCTTCCAGGGGGAGCGTGCGGATCCTCGTCAGCACGGCCTCGACGTGCCCATGGGGGAGCGAGCGCGTCCTGTGGAAGGCGTCAGCCGCGGGGACGCAGGTCTCGCCCTTGAGTGCGCGGCTGATCCGGTCGATGACGTGGACCGGGAGATCGGAGCGGTTTCCGAGGGTCTCATGCTGGACCTTGCCGTCCTGACGGCAGGTGCGTCGGAGGTAGGAACTGGTAGAGGTTACCCCCTTGAGGGTGTTCGTGACTCTGGCGACATGGACCGCTCGGTGTTTGCGTGCCATGCGGGACACTATCGCGATGGCATCCGGGGCGCGTCAAGAATGACCCGGAAATATTTTGGCTACAATTGGGAGTCAGAATCGCGGTGAAGTCTTTATCACAAGGGAAGTTGTGCGAAAAACGGGTCCGGAACTTCGGTCTAATTGACGTTGACCGGGAAAAATAATTGTCGTCGATCAGGTATGTCCCGCCCGAGCCGGGGAAGGCCGCGGCCAGCTCGCTCCAGACGAGTCCGTCGGCCAGGGCCACCGCCGCCCCCAGGACCCAGCCGACCATCGCCTGCGGGCCGCCCAGCGTCGCCACGAACGCTGGGATCGTGATGAACGGCCCGATCCCCACCATCATCGCCATGTTCAGGCTGACGGCCTGCAACAACGAGAGCTGGCGACGGAGCATATCCGGGATCGGTCCTGTGGGGCGCTTCCCAGGGAGCTTGCGGCGATGCCCCGAATGATCAGGGATTTCGGGCCCGAAATCCAGCGCCGAGCGGCCGCGATCCTCGAAGTCGCCTCCGCCGGGTCGGCTCACCACCAGTCGCGCTCGGAGTCGTTCTCCCAGTCGTCGTTCGGCCAGGACCGGGGTTGGGGCCCACCCACCGCCTCAGGGCCGTACACGACGGTCTTAAAGAGCTCGTAGGAGATGGCCTTCCGGAATGCGATCCGAACCAGGCGCGGTCCGAAGAGCGGCCTCCGCGCCTCGATCAGCCACGCCTCAAGCCACGCGTTCGCCAGCGAGCTCGGGGGGCAGAATCAGACCGATTGCGTGACGGGGGGCAGCGCCCCGACAATCAGCCTGGCTCCGCGCACGCTGATGTCCTGCATCTCGGCGGGGTTGTGCCGGAACTCCTGGTTGTCCCACTATCCGAGCCAGCCGCAGCTCTGGGCGGGCAAGTAGCGGTAGATGCACCGGCGATCGCTTGCCATGTCGAGGCAATTGTAAAGGTTGCGCGGGCTTGAACCAGCCATTGGTGTTCACGAATCGTTCCCATCCCTGTCAGGACCGTGCAGGATACCGTCCCAAAACCGTTCTCTCGCGGAATCCACGAGCCCCTCGCGCGTCCGGATCACGCCACGGGTTACCCATACAC
This sequence comes from uncultured Planctomycetaceae bacterium, assembly GCA_963803395.1. Taxonomy (GTDB): domain Bacteria; phylum Planctomycetota; class Planctomycetia; order Isosphaerales; family Isosphaeraceae; genus JAFANO01. The sequence continues at coordinate 64,791 of CAWDND010000034.1, read as the reverse complement.
GACAGCCTTGAAGAATTCGTAGGGGCAGAAGTCGCGGAATGCGAGCCGGATCAGGTGCGAGCCCTCCCCCAGGGGCGACGTCCCCCGGAGGACAACCTCGATCCAGTCGGTCGCGTGCGCACCTTCCAGGCGGACCCAGATGCGCTGGTCGAGTGCCGGCAGGGTGTCTCCGGAGACCGACATTCCCGATTGGCTGAGATCCAGGAGCCGGATGCTGCAGCAGCGCAACTTCGGCTCCTCGTGCGCGCCCTCGCTCTCGGGGCGTGTCACGGCGGTGCGCTCCCGGAATGCTTGGGAACCCTTGCGGAACGCCGGCCCGCGCGCCATGAGCACGGAGTAGATGGTCGGCTCGGCGGTCGTACCCTCCTCGCCCGAGCCAAGCGTTTCCGGCACCTCGACCTCGACCGGCTCGGGTCTCTCCCACCAACTGAGCAGGGCGGGCACTTCGGCGACCGGGTAGCGGCAGGACCCCCGCCGTTCCTGGGAAGAGCCCCCCTGGCCGTTCGGCTCCGCAGGGCCCGATTCTTGCGTCACATTTGTCATGGCAATGATGATGGCTCAAGGACTCGGTCGGGCCAGGCAACCCCAGCGAACATCCGCCGCTGGGAGGGAGGCGATGGCTTTTTCTTGGAATGGAATCGGGATCGGATGTTTAGATTCCTCGGATGGTCTGGGGTCGTCGCCAACCCGATGCGTCGGCGATGGTGCCCCGGTCGCGGGAGGCTCGCGACCCGATGACCTGTCGAACCAACCGTATGTCGTGTTCACGGATTTGTCAAAACGAAGATCCGGAGGGTCGACTCCCAAAAAGTGGTAGTTGCTCTTGGGTCTCGATAGCATAGCCTCCGAACTGTCTGTAACCCAGTACCCCGGAGGCGACCATGGAGATCCGTAGCCAATCCAAGCCCGGCCCCCTCGTCCCTCCCCTGGCGGAGATCCCCGCGAAGTTGAGCCAGCAACTCGATGCCGTGAAACAGCAGTGGCTCGATCAGTTGAACCATGACCCGGCCAGCTTCGCACGACTCGAACTCGAGATCCATGACCACTTCCGTCGCCTCGCCGACCAGGTGACCGCCAGCCTCCTGGCCGAAGCCACGATCGCGGAGGACCAGGCTGAGCCTGGAAAAAGGGGGCGCCCGCAGCGCCGATCAATCGCGACGCCCACCGCAACCGCGGCGGCTGAAACTCCGACTCCTGGGCGGAATGATTGTCTGGATGGCTACGATTTCCTGTGGCCCTCGATTGCGCACCGGCCGGGGTCGGGGCCGCGAGGGGACCGGAGCCTCTCCCGAGTTGGCCCTCCTGGGCATCCGGAAGGGAGCCACCCCGGCCCTGCACAGGCAGGTGGGCCGCTTGACCGCCGTGCTCCCCTCGATCGAGTTGGCCCGCGAGGAACTCCGTCACCAAGGGCCGACCCTCGATGAGAAGGCCGTCCACCGCATGGTCCGGCAGTGGGGTGCCGAGGTGCTGGCGACACGGACCCGTGCCTTGCAGCGGTTCCGTGACGGTCAACTCCCGGGGGGTCAGGAGATGGCCGGGCAGCACGTCGTCGCTCAGGTCGATGGCGGACGGGTCCGGATCCGCACCCAGGTCGCGACCAAGAAACGCAAGGGGGTGAAGTACCGCCGCAAGATCCGCGTCGCGTGGCGGGAGCCGAAGCTGTTGATCCTCTCTCTCAGCGACCGCAAGGGGCGGATGCTCCGGGGGACGCGGCCGTGGATCGACGGCACGATGAATGGGCCGGATCATCTGATGGAACTGCTGACGATGCCTCTGCATCGCTTGGGTGCCGCGGGCCCAGGCGGTGTCCTTCGTCTCGGACGGGACGCCCTGGATCTGGAATCGCCTGGATGGGGTCGTGCCGCGTGCGGGACTGGACTCGAAGCGCGTCGAGCGGCTCTGGGATGGCTGTCACGCGGCGCCTCATATCAGCCTGGCATTGCAAGCGGCTGGGCGTGTCGGAAGAGGAGCGGACGGCGAAGTATCGGACCTTGCGTCACCAGTGAGCGCCCGGCCGGAGCCGCGAGGTGGTGGCGACCCTGCGGACGATGGCCGAGAGTCAGCCGGCAGACTCGGGTGTGTGGACGGAGATCGAGTATCTGAACAAGCACAAGAGCGCACCGGCGTTACGACTGGTTCGGCTACCGAGGTCGTCCGCGGGGCAGTGGCGCGGTCGAGAGCGCGATCCGGCGAGTGATCAATTTGCGGCTCAAGGGCAATGGGATCTCCTGGCGTGAGGAGAATGCCGAGGCGATGCTGGTGCTGCGAGCGGCGGCGTTGACGGGTCGGTGGCAGGAGACGATGGAACGGACGCAGGCGGCGATGGCGACGGACCGTCGCCGCGACTGGCAGTGGAAGGCCCCCGACATCGAGGCGGAGTTGAACTCGGGTAGGACGATCAAGCCGCCGTCGTCACAACCCGATTCTTTAGAACAGGCTGAGGCGATCGCAGCCTAACACTTTTCGGGAATCCACCCGGTCGGAATCACGTGACTATACCCAGACCGTCGGCGCGGCAAAACCGGTTGTCCGGATTAGCGGCCAAACCTATTGTCGCGTGACAAAGACGAGACCCCAGCCACCCATATTTTCACGGAACCACTCATAGATGGTTCAAGTTATTTGTTGACCGTTCCTACCCACGGCCGGGGGCCGGCGGTGCTCCCTCTGGGGAGGCCCGCCGCCCCCGGCGGGCACCAAAGTTCCGGGAGGCGGATGCGGGAATCCAATCCGGTCCCACCCCCATCTTTCTCGCCCGATGGCCCTTCTTGGTTCGATCTCCGCCCCGCCCGTCGGTCGCTGTGAATCGGCTCGGTTCCCCGAGCCGCCGACGAGTCGAAAGGCCGCGTCGTGGCTCTTGCGGGGGATGCCCCGTGAGCAAGTCTTATATTTATGTTTGAGGTGTGAACAGAACGATCTCGACGCGGCGTGGGGGGAGATTGCGGGCCTGTTCGGTCTGGGCCCGGGGGACCTGGGAGCCGAAGCCGACAGCGGCGACCTTGCGGCTGCCGAACCAGCCGACGGTGTCGATCGCATGGCGCGAGACCAGGTATTCGCGCACGGTGTCGGCCTGCTCCTGGGTCAGCAACAGGGCCAGCTCCTGATCGCGGTCATCGTCGGTGAAGGCGGCGATGACGACCTCGGATGAGGGGCGTCGGACCGATTTGAACCAGGCGGCGACCTCGTCGAGCTTGCGCCGGCCCTCGACGGTCAGGGCCGAGCGTCCGGGTTCGAAGAGGTCGGCCTCGCGGAGGGTCCGGCTGTCGCGCTCGGCGCCGGGGTGGAACAGCACACGTTCGCGGTCGAAGAACGAGCGCTCGTTGAAGTAGCGCGACAGCGGCCAGGTCCGCTTCAGCGCGGCCAGGTTCTCTTCGAGGTCGTTGAGGGTCCGCTCACCGCGGTTCGAGAGCGCCATGAGCTTGCGGTACATCTCGTCGTCGTTGATGAACCGTCCGAGGCTCCCCTCCCCTTTGCGGATCGCCCCGGTGACGGCGTTGACCTCGCCCAAGCCGCGCTCGGCGGACACTGCGACCGCGTCGATGCGGCGGAGCGAGGCGGTGGCCTGTTCAAGGAGGTCGGCCAGCTCGATCGGGCGCTCGGCGGCGATGACCCCCGACGCGGCCAGCGGCGGGGCATCGGGTCGGCCCGGCACGATCTCGACGACTTTGGAGCCGACAACCCCCTCAGTGACGATCCGCGCCGCCGCGTCGGAGCGGACCAGCGGCCGGAGTCGCTCATCGACCCGGAAGACCACCCGGACCGGCCGGCCCGGCGCCGCGGGGGGCTCGATCGCTTCGACCACCCCCGCGTCCATTCCCTGGACCCGGACCCGGTGGCCGACCTCCAGCCCGCCGATCGTGGCGAAGTCGGCGAGGACCGGGAACGTCTTCTGCATCCGCCACTGCCGGCTCGCCACCGCGACGATCCCGAAACCGCCCAGCGCCAGGATCGCCAGGACGAACCCGGCATTGGCCAACACCCGCCACCGCTCCAGTTCGCGCCTCATCGTCGATACGTCCTTCGCCGTTGCAATCCCCCGCAGTCGATTGTCATCACGTAAGAGAATATTAACGTTTCCAGCCCAGCGCGGCCACCCCCGCCTGGATCCAGGGGACCATGATCACATTGGCGATGAAGACGGAGATCATGGCGCGGACAACGCCCCGGGTGGCGGCGCGGCCGACGGCCTCGGTCGACCGGTCGGCGTTCAGGCCGGTCCAGCACCCGACCAGTCCGATCAGCAGGCCGAAGACGGCGGTCTTGAGCGTCGCCGGGACGACATCGGAGAGCCGGACATAGATCAGCGCCTGGTTCCAGAAGACCCGCGCCGAGAGGGTGCCAGCGAGCTGCTCGGCCCCCATCCCGCCGAGGATCGCGGCGGTGTCGAGGATGACCGTCAACAAGGGGAGGGCCAAGGCGCAGGCGAGCGCCCGCGGGGCGACCAGGGTCGGTACGGGTGGGGCGCCGAGGACCGTGAAGGCATCGACTTCCTCGGTCAGGGCCATCGACCCCAGCTCGGCGGCGAGTCCCGCCCCCATCCGGCCCGCCACGAGCAGGCCCGCCAGCATCGGGCCGGTCTCGACCAGCACCGCGACCGTCAGGATGCTCGGCAAGGTCGCCTCGACGCCGTAGGTCACCAGGAGCCGGCGGGTCTGGAGCCAGGTGACCAGCCCGACGCTCAGGCCCGCGACCGCGATGATCGGCAAGCTCCCCCAGGCCACCCGCTCGAACTGCCGGACCACCTCGGCTGCCCGCCGGACCGACGCGCGCGGCATCGCCCCGAGCGCCCGGAGCGAGAAGTCGATGAACCGGCCCAGCCACTCAAACTGCTCGATGACTCCACCCAACATGACCCCGACCCCTTCCCTCCCCCGGCCTCGTACAAGGGGATTCGTTCGTTGGCCCAAGATCTTGCCCGACCCAAAAATCCCGCAGCCTCGGCCCGGAAATCGCGGAAACGGAGATCCCGGATCGCAGTAGATTCCTTCGCTCTCCCGATAATTTGAAGACAAGTTCACGGAGTGGAGTGATCTCCAAGCCTCCGAGGACACCCGTAGTGGGCGCGTCCTTTCGCACCATCCAGCCCCGGTCGTGGCCGGCGAGCTCGGGGTGGACCAAGGGCACGTTGCCTGATTGTTCTTCCCGGCACGTTGGACGTTGCGTTTCGGGAACCCGCCCCGGAGAAATCAGGCATCCCCGCGCGTTATCTCACTTGATGGTGCCGATCCCTGGGCTCAGATCGGTCATTGTATCATCAGGAACCTCATTCGGAGATGTCGACGCGAATCGCATGTCCCAGGAGAACCTCGGAAACTTCCAGAGCGAGGGCGGAAGACTTGGCCTTTCGGAGGAGGACGTTTTGGAAGCTCTCATCCTGAGAGGGGATCAGACCGGAAACCTGGTTCTGACCAACGAGCGCAACCTGAATTTTCGGAGTGACTTGCTTCGGAAGGAGTGTCCAAGATGCGTCCGCGAGCGATCGCGCTTATCTTGTCTTACTTGGCGGTCGGCTGGCTTTTCAGGCTGCCTTCGGTCCGGGCTGATCTGACCACCCCGGACCCGGAGACCATCACGCAAGTGCAGTCGGTGAATCCCAGGGTCGCCCCGCCCAACAACCTGCTCTCCACGGATTTTGGGCCGGGGGCGCCTTCGAGTATCCACAACCCGCTGGTCTTCAACAAGTTCGATCCGAGCGTGGGGAACTTGCAATCGGTTGACGTCTTTCTCAATACGACGATCCGAAATGATTACAGGGCGTCCTTCTTCACACCGAATTCGAACACGACGGTGACGCTCGCGACCTCGCTCGACCCGAACCAGAACGTGGGTGGTCCGGCCGTTGTGGTCAATGCTCCTGATGGCCAGCCGATCTTCAGTGCCCAGGTGACCGGACAGCCACCCGTCGTGAAGACGATCACGGCGAAGACGGGCGATTATGCCTCCGACAACCCGAACATCCTGCCCGGTTCGCCATTTTACATCGCGCCGACCATCACCTCCAACACGTTCGGCCCGGTGACCTACCGTCCCGGCGATCCGCTCTTCTCGCAGTTCATTGGCCAGGCCGGCAATCCCGGCACCATCAGCCTACCCGTGATCGCGAAGGCCAACTCGAGTGCCGTCGTGAATAGCGGCAATGGTTTGGGCACTGTCCTTACGGCGGCCGACGCCATCGTGACTCTCCAGTATCATCACGCTCCCGAACCCTCGAGCGTGGTCCTGCTGTTGCTCGGGGGTGCGAGCATGTTCCTGATCGGCCGGTCGCGTCGCCGCTCGATGCGTGCCCAGGCCGATTTGAGCTGAAGGCCGCGTTGGGCGGAACGCGAGGCGTGTTCCCCTCCGCGTGATTGGTCGGATCGTTCGTACGGCTCTCCTTCCGAAACCCTTCAATAATTCACTCCGCGAGGCCCCCGCGGCGCCGGACGATTATGTCCGGTACGGTGGGGGCCGCGACTTTTCCCGGGCAACCATGCAGAGAGTGGAGGAGAAAATACGTGTTCAGCGTCGCTGATTCCTGCCATGGTCGGGTCCGCTGTGTGGACCCCACGGAAGTCCGTCTAAGCGATACGTAAAATACATACGTATGAAGATAAGATTTTTGGAGTGTCGCGTGCTGCGGAGGCGGATGCGTCGGCCGCGGGAAACGCATCAACTCCTTGCCAGATTAGTCAAGCGGTGGGTTCCCCGCGCCGACGGGGGGAGATTCGGAATCGTCCGATTGGTCGTAGAGATTGTGGTGGAAGGCGCGGAGACGAGCCGGAAAAACAGTCGGCGGCCGACCTCATGAGGGCGAAACTCCGGGTATACTGACCTAGAAAGGGGAGTTCCGATGCGTGCGGTGATCAGCTCATCAGTGTTGTTCTGTGTGGCGGTCTCGTCCGCCTTGGTTCACATCAAGGCCCGGGCCGACATGCCATCGCTGAGCGAGACGCGGTCCCTCGCGCCGCCGGACACGGGCGGAGATCCGCAGACGCCCGGCCTTCACGGTTCGACTCCTCTGGCCTTCGGAACGTTCGACGCGGCCGATCGATGGTTTGGGTGCGGTCCAGGGCCTGACCGACATCGACGTGAGGGTCGCGTCTCTCGATATTCTCCTTCCGAGCTTCCCGGCCAGGCCCAGCCAGGCTTGGCCGGGAAGGTCCTGCTCTCCGTCTGCAACCACCATCGACGCTCCTCGTGGAGCCGATCCGATTAGAACGCGAGGCGCGTGTCGGGTTGAAGGATGGCCTTGGACCGCCGGGACGGACACCCGGCCGGTTGCGGACCGCAATCGTCGATCAAGGAATGAACCGACCGCCGAAGGGATGGTTCGACATTGGTTGCGGGTCGGAGGTGGGTCGCCCGCTCAAGAGGGGAGAATTCGGCCCATCAACCGCCCCTGCTCGCCGCGAGCGAGGGCATCCCCCATCGGGTTGGTGTTTCAGGGGATGCACCTGATCATCGGCGATGCGTTCGGCGGAGGACTTCCTTCGGCAGTGCGCGGCTCGTTCCAGAAGATGATGGACCATCGGCTCGGTTCATATAGGGGCCAATGCAATGAGCGCCTTGGGCTGGATGTTCGTGGGTCTATTGACTCGCCTCGCCCCGACGCGGGGACGCGGGTCGCGCCGACTCGCGAAGAACAAGGTTGTGCCGCGGATGGAGTCGCTGGAGGAGATCTCGTTGCTGAGCCCGGGATGCCCGGTGATCAGCGGGTTCGTCTTCCTCGACGAGAACTCCCCCAATCCCCTTAACACCGATAACGGGTTCCTCGATCCCGGCGAGAAGGGAATCCCTGGCGCCTCGGTCGCGCTGCTCGATTCGACCGGCAAGGCGATCGGCACGACGTCCACGGCGGCGGATGGATCGTATTCCTTCGTCTCCACGAACGGCCAGCCCGCCAATCCGAATCCGGCGCCGGTGACGACCTCGACGCAGACGCTGACGATCGGCAACCCGGCGCAGAACACTGTGCTGACGAACTTCTCGAACCAGCCGCTGTCGCCACCCCTCACTCTGTTCGACCCGACGCTCGGCACGCTGATCGGGGTGACGGTGTCACACGCGGCGATCTTGCAGAGCAACATCACGACGACGAACCTCAGTACCACTTCGGCGACGACGATCACGGCGATGGTGAGCGGCAACTATACGATCAGCGGACTCAATGCGATGATCTCGGGATCCGCCTCCGCTCAGGATGTGATACCCAATGTGCCCCCGTTCCCTGATCCTGGTTCGACGGTCACGTTCCCCCCACTCCAGGCCAACGACGCGCCGCCGCCGCTCACGTTCACCGATCCCGCATCGCTGGCCTTTTTCACTTCCGCGCCGGGTCGGACGACGATCACCCCGTTGATGACAGCGAATGGTTTGGGGACGGCCAGCGCACCCGGCGGCAACCTCTCCACGACCGTCACGACCTCGGCCTCGGCGACGGTCAACGTTAGCTACACGTACATCCCCCCCAACAACTGCCTGCAGCCGGGTGATTACACCATCGAGCAGACCCCCGAAGTGCCCAACGTGATCAATGGCAAGGAGTCGCAGAACAACACGACGGTCTTTCCGCCGAACGGACCGCCGCAGATGCTCACGGTCAACCTGGGCACCGACGATTCGATCCACAACGACTTCGCCAAACTGTCGCCGAATCTCTGCCCGACCATCTCGTCGCTCCAGCGGGTCGGCGTCCACAATCAGTCGACGCAGCTCATCCTGGCCTTCGACGGTCCCGTGAATCCGAACCTGGTCCGGAACCTCAACAACTACTCTGTGATCACGTCGACCGGGCAGAAGATCGCGATCGTGTCGGCGGTATTCGACGCGACCACGAACTCCGTGGTCCTGACCCCGGCCGTGCCGCTCAACGCGCATCTCCATTTCAGGCTCTCGGTCACGCTCCCCTGCCCCAGTGGCCCAAGCCAACTGGTTCCCTTCGGCGGGAAGCCGACCCTCATCGGCTTCTTCAACCACCAGGGACAATTCGTGCCGATCACGAACGGCGTCATCGGCGTCCCGAGCGGCACGGGCACGGGCACCTTGGGACGCCACGTGGTCCGTGCTCCTCGTCGCCACCGTTGAGCAGGAGGGCGCGACTGGCCGACCCGAGCGACCCCGGCCTTCCCTCGCGGAGGCCGGGATCGTTTCGTGCCCCGGAGCAGAGAGATTAACGGAGCGGTCGCGCGACCTCGAAGACCTCAGGCGGGAGCCGGGTGATCACGCTCCAGAGGCCCGGCAGGACGTCGCTGGGGTGGTGCCGGGCGACGCGCTTCAGGCAATTGGCCAACGGCTCGCGGTGGACCAGCGCCAGCGCCGCGGCGACGATCGCCGGCGACCGGCTCAACCCGTCCGAGCAGCAGACCAGCGTGCGGATCTCGGCCGCGATCAGGCTCGCCACGGTCCGGATCGCCAGCGCGAGCAACTCGGGGCGGTTGCCGATGCCGTCGATCAAGGGGAATCGGCACGCGGTCAGGTCGCGGCGGGTTGGAAACGAGGGCTCTTCCTCTGCTAACTCGATCACTGCCTCGATCTCGAGGTCGAGGATGTGCGCGAAGTCGTGCCCTTCGCTGGAGTGACCGATCCAGATCGGATAAGGCGAAATTTGATTCATCGATTGTTCCCTCCCGGTTGTCAATGCTCAGGACGAGTTGTTGATCCTCTCCGGACGGGGGGATGCTTGCCCAGGAACCTGGACCCTCAGGGTGTCGAACACCGGCTCGCCCTCATCCCGACCCCCTCCCGCAAGCGTCGGGGACCGAAACTCTCCCAGGCGCCATCTTCCTTATCATCATATCGTATCCCGGGGCCTTTGGCGTCTCTGCGATCTGTCCGCCTCAACGCGCCGCGGGCCGGCGTGGCAGGGTCCACCAGAGGGCGTCGCACGCGGCCCGGGTCTCGTCGTCGAGCGTCCACTTGGAGGCGGCGAGGGTGGCGTCCAGTTGCTCGGGGCGGCTGGCGCCGACGATCGCCGCGGTGATTCCCGGCTGCGTCAGCACCCACGCGACGCTCAGGGTACTCATGTTCACGCCTCGCGCGCGCAGAAATCCCGGAGGACCCCCACCGCCTCGAACTCCGCGGCCTGCCAGTAGCGCTCGCGATACAGATCGCCTGAGACGCCGAGCGTGAACCGGGTGCCCGGCTGCGGTCCCTCGTCCGCCGCGTGCTTGCCGGTGAGCATGCCGCCGGCCAGCGGGTTGTAAACGATCACGCCGATGCCCTGGTCGCGGCAGAGCGGAAGCAGTTCCGTTTCGATCTCGCGGTAGAGGAGGTTGTAGCGCGGCTGGACGGAATCGAAGCGGGCCAGGCCCGCGCGCTCGCTGATCCCCAGCGCCAGTGCCAGTTGCCAGGCGGCGAAGTTCGAGCAGCCGACGTAGCGGACCTTGCCCGCGCGGACGAGGTCGTCGAAGGCGCGGAGTGTCTCGTCGATCGACGTCTCGGGGTCGAGCGCGTGCGCCTGGTAGAGGTCGATGTGGTCGGTTTGGAGCCGGCGGAGGCTGGCCTCGCACGGCGGCCAGGATGTGTCGCCGCGAGAGTCCCTGGTCGTTCGGCCCGTGGCCGACGCGCTGCCGGCACTTGGTCGCGAGCACGAGCCGGTCGCGCCGGCCGGCCCGCTCGAGCCAGCGGCCGAGGACTTCCTCGGTCCGACCGGCGGTCCGAGGGTCGGGCGGGATCGGGTAGGCGTCGGCCGTGTCGAGGAACGTCACCCCCCGATCGACGGCGCGGTCGAGGATCTGGATCGCAGTGGCCTCGTCGCACTGGCCAGCGAAGGTCATCGTCCCCAGGCAGATCTCGGAAACCTTCAAGCCCGTCCGCCCCAGTCGTCGATAAACCATGATTCGATCCTCGATGTTCACCGTGCCGTGGGTCTATGAGCTAACGGCAGACTCTCTTGTTCAATCGATTCGCGGCCGCTGTTGGGGTCGGGCTCGCGCGAAGGTGGTCATCCGGCCTTCCCGGTCCCATTTTATGGAGTCGGAGGATTTTCGTGAGAGGGCTGATGGACGTCACTTCACATCACCACGTCAACTGGTCCGCCCTGAGGGCCGACTTCGTACGGGTCGCCAACCGGGATCGCTGGGGTCTCGCCCTGATGATGATTGGGTGGATTCACCTGGCGTTCTCGGTGGTCTACCAGGCATTCTATGTCCCGGGCCTCTCCCGGCGCCCCTCTTTCTGGCTGCTCTGGGTCTCGGAGGTGACCGCCGTGGCGGTCATGATGAGGCGGGTGGCGGGCCGAGGCTGGTACCATGCGACCCCGCTGGCTGGGGTGGTCGTGCGGGTCTGGGCGACCTTCTTGATCCTGTCGATGAGCGTGGCCACGCTGAACGGGCTGACCGGCTGGGCTCTCGACTGGTTCAAGGCAGTCTGGTGCACTCTGGCGTCCTTCGGCTTCGCGACTATGGCCTGGCTCTTGAGCCTCTGGTTCCTGGTGCCCGCGTTCCAGATGTACTTCACCGGCCTCCTGATCGCTTCCCACCCCGGGCTGAGCTACCTGATCCATGGAATCTCTTGGTGGGCGGCCCTCCAGGGGATCGGCTGGCTCCTGGTGCGCCGGCGGGCGAGGCGGATGGTCGCGACGGCGCGACCGGCCGAGGGCACGATCGACATCGCATCGCCGCTGAGCCCCATCGGGACCGGCGAGGAACTCCTCCGCTGAGCCCCTCGTGCGGGAGACGTGACACGCACGGGGCCGTCGTCGAGCCGGGATTGGAGCATGTCGTGTGCCCGAAGGGGCCGCCTTCTACTTGCCGGGCAGCTTCCAGACCGGGTCGAAGTGGGAGGGTTCGACCAAGCAGTTGACGGCGCGGGCGAGCAGGGCGAGCGAGGGGCCGTCGTCGGGGTGTTCCGTGACCACGTTCCCCAGGATCCGGGCAGCGGTGCGGAACTCGCGGGCCTCGAACGCGGTCAGGCCCCGCTCGTACGACTGCTGGAGCTCGGACCAGCCGGGTTGTCCGGGGGGGACCAGCTCGTAGAGGTCGACCGGATCAGCGATGTTGACGACCTCGACCTTACAGAGCCGTCGGGTCGGGAAGCACGAGTTGAGCTGCGCCTCGGTCGTCGCGGTGATCAGGAGCTTGGTCTTGAGATACTTGGTCGCCCCCTCGACTCGGCTGGCGAGATTGACGGTGGGTCCCAGGGCCCCGTACTTGAACTTCCGGGGCGACCCGGTGTTTCCGACCTGCGCAGCCCGGTGTTGATGCCGATGCCCAGGCTCATCTCCTCTCCCAGAGTGTCCTTCCAGCGCGCGTTCAGCGCGGCGAGCTTGTTGAGCATGTCGAGCGCGGCGCTACAGGCGAGCTGGGCTTGCCTCGGCTCCTCCTTGGGCGCCCCACATCGCGATCAGCTCGTCGCCGATGTAATCGACCAGGACCCCCTGGTGCGCATCGACGCAGTCGGAGAGGACGGCCATCACGTCGCTGATCCAGGCGACGGTCCCGCTCGGCCCGAGCCGGCCGCTGATCCGGCTGAAGCCGCGGATGTCGCAAAACAGCATGGTGACTTCCAGGTCCCTCCCCTTGAGCAGGTCGGGGCGGACGGCCAATTCCTGCGCCAGCGCGGGGGTGAAGAATTGCTCGAACTGGACGCGGGCCGCCAGCGCGGCCTTCTCCTGCTCGATCCGGGCCAGCCCGGCCGCCACCCCGCTCGCGAGCAGCTCCATGAGCATCGCGTCGATCTTCATGATCCGGGTCGAGGGCGAGCGCCCGCCCTGGCCACGCTCGCCGTAGAGTGCCCCGATGACCTCGCCCTGGCGGTTCAAGATCGGCGCCGCCACCACCGAGGACAGCCCGATGAGGCTCGCCGCTTCCAGCCCCGTGTTCCCCCCCTCGGGCTCTTGCCAGAAGGTCCGTCTCTCGTTCCGGAGCCGGCTCAGGACCTTTCGGCTCGGCCGCCAGCTCGGCTCCGTGGACAGGCCCGACGCGGTGTTGAAACACTCGACCCGCCAGTTCTCCGGATCCAGGAGCAACACCCGTCCCGTGTCGAGCCCCACGATCTCGACGACCGCTTGTGAGGCTCTCTGGAAGAAATCCGGGGAAGAGGCGGCCGTCTGGAGCACCCCGATGATCGCTTGCAGCCAGCGGACGAGCGACTCGACCTCGACACCCCCGACCCCCGTGGGGATGTCGAGCGCGGGGAGCCGGGGCACGGTCGAATACCTGCCGGGCGCGAGCGTGGCCTCAGCCAGCCCCTGCACGGGCAGGTCCTCGTCGTCGCACCCTTGCACGCGGACCGTCTTCCGGCCGATCGTCAGAACTGTCGGGATGGTCACCTCGCCCGAGCTTCGCGGCGGCAGTTCGCCCCCCTGGTAGCGGAGCGGGATCACCGCACTCGTGTTGGTGAGCTTGACCTTGTGCTCCGACAACGGCTCCAGCAGCGCGTGTCGGCGCGAGACCCTGTCTTCGTCCAGATTGGCGATCACCAGGCGCCATTTGCCCGAGTCGAATCGCTTGGAGAACAGTGCCTCTCTGCTCTCGTTCTGGCGGCCCAGCTCCACGATCCCTTCGAAGTCGTCGGAGAAGATGAGCTTAAGGCCCTCGTACACCCGAATTTGCAAGGGTGCGGTCATCGCGGTGTCCTTTCCCTCTCGGCCGCGTCGCCGCGCGGTGCATTCATCTCAAATCAAGGGCAGTCGTCAGGAGTCAGAAAAAAGTGAACGAACTCCCAGCGCTGCGACCTCGCCTGTCGCAAGGGGATTCAAACGATGACTCGTCTGCTGCCGACTTGGGACATCAGAATCAGAACTCCGAAACCCTGCAAGAGTCTCCGTACGACGCGGAGAGGACGAAAGTGAGGGTGACCCGCTTCGGCTGGGGTCGCGAGTTTGGCGAGTAACCGCGATTTCTCTTCTCCTCGCTTTATCATGCCAAGTTGTCGGTAAAGAGAGCGAACGATTTCGCGTCGGGGCTCGAACTCCGTGCTCTCAGCACCCGAGAAGGTATCATCACGGCGCGATGCGGGGGACTATTGGGGGGGCCGTTATGTCCTCTTCACCTCGCCATTCTAGCAGGTTGAGCGTGTCTTCGTCCACGAGGAAAATCCGAGCGCCGATGCCCAGCCGTCCCAGACCAGCCCGTCCTCGGTGGGCGTCCGGCAGCAAGAGTTCGCATCCCGTGACGACCGGCGAGAGGGAGGTTATTGAAGCTCGTCAGCCATTTTCTGCCGATGGCCGACTGGCGACCGGCTCCTGCCCACCCCACCCGCATACGGGTCAAATCTCGACAAACCCGTCTCCCGCGTCCTGCGGCATGTCCTAAGTTTCGAAATGTGTTGCGCCACCGGTCCTCTCATCGGGCGGGGTGACCTCGCCGACGAATGGGGATCGCGGGAGGCGCGTCGTCTTGACGCAGGCTTCGTCCTCGATGGATGGCTCCCCCGATCCGCGCGGGGTCCTCGTTCGGCCCGGCCGGCCGTGCTTCCTGAGCGCCGCTGCGTTTCCTGCCATCCGGTCGATGAGCGAGGGGAGCGGCTCGGAGGGAGCCGGGGAACGGCCCCGCGCTCACCGCGTCACGGATGCCCGTGAGCCTTTGACCGGAGACAACACTCTGTGAGCACGAGCACCTTCGAACCCACCACGCTCCCCTCGATCGCCCTTCAGGAGAAGCCCGCATTCCGGCCCAAGATTGTGACCGACTTCGCGTCGGCGGGCCTGAATTTCGCGCAGATTGAGGGGCTGGTCCTGAAGTTCCTTCTGAATTTCGGTATCGCCACGGGCCGGCAAATCGCCGACGAGCTGGGCCTGCCTTTTGGCATGTTCCCCGACTTCCTCCGCCAGTTGAAGAATCAGCAGATCGTGTCCTACAGCGGCTCCGCGACTGCCAACGACTACCAGTACGCGCTGACCGACACCGGCCGCGCCTGCGCCAAGACCTACTTCGAGGAGTGCGCCTACGTCGGAACTGCCCCCGTCTCGTTCGTCGACTACTTGGAGTCCATCGCCGGGCAGACGATCACCGCCGAGCGTCCCAAGATGGCCGACCTCCGCCGCGCCTTCTCCGACCTGCTGGTCTCCGAGTCGATGTTCCAGACTCTGGGTGCGGCGATCAACTCGGGCCGGGGCATGTTCCTCTACGGCTACCCTGGCAACGGCAAGACGAGCATCGCCGAGCGGATCACGCGCTGTTTCGGCTCGACGGTCTGGATCCCCCGCGTCATCAACGTCGAGGGGCAGATCATCAAGCTCTTCGACCCGGCCAACCACGAGACGGTCCAGCTCCGCCGCGGGGGCCTGCTCCGGACCGACGACCAAGACGACCGCTGGATCGAGATCAAGCGGCCGACGATCGTCGCCGGTGGCGAGCTGACAATGGAGAACCTCGAGATCTACTACAACCGGGCGACCAAGATCTGCGAGGCCCCGCTCCAGATGAAGAGCAACAACGGCTGCTTCCTGATCGATGACTTCGGCCGTCAGCGGATGCAGCCTGTCGAGCTTCTGAACCGCTGGATCATCCCCCTGGAGAAGCGCTACGACTTCCTGACGCTGCCCAGCGGCAAGAAGATCCGGGTCCCCTTCGACCAGCTC
The DNA here is from genome assembly GCA_963803395.1 of uncultured Planctomycetaceae bacterium. Classification (GTDB taxonomy): domain Bacteria; phylum Planctomycetota; class Planctomycetia; order Isosphaerales; family Isosphaeraceae; genus JAFANO01. The sequence goes on along the minus strand of CAWDND010000034.1, from coordinate 49,289 downwards.
ATCTTGTTCTCGACGAACCTGGAGCCGAAGCACTTGGTCGACGAGGCCTTCCTCCGGCGCATCCCCTATAAGGTCAACGCCGCCGACCCGACCGAGGCGATTTTCCGCCGCCTCTTCGAGATCTTCGCCCCCAGCCTCGGCTTCACGGAAGTCGATCAGGCCGTGCTCGACGACCTGATCGAGCGCCACTATCGCCGGATGAACCGCCCGTTCCGCGCCTGCCAGCCCCGTGACCTCCTGCTCCAGGTCCGCAATCATTGCGTCTTCAACGACCTGCCCCTGGAACTGACGTCCGAATTCTTCGACATCGCCGTGGGCAACTATTTCACCGTCATGTGAGACGCCTCCCGGGACGTTGGTGTCCGCCGAGGGCGGCGGGCCTCCCCCGAGGGAGCACCGCCGCCCCCGGCGGGGGGCACGATCGTTCCGGGAAGCGGCTGAGTGGGGACCACGAGTGAGTCGGCCATGCTGAAGTGCCGCAAGAGCCTTTCCTGCAATACCAGGGCGCCGAACTCTTCTTGATACCGCGCGACTAGATCTTCGATAAAATGCTCATTCAGGCCTCGTGCGCGGCCAGCACATGCCCACGCCTGTCCTCGGTGCTCGGAGCTGCGACCAAGGCGGAGGTGAGCCGTGCCAGTGGATTAGGGTCCCGAGATCCGCCGGAACAGCTCCAGTCGCGTAGGGTGGGCACCTCCACCCCTTTGAAGGTGGTTCAACAATCTCGCAACGTCTTGTAGCTTAAAATGTTGCGAGATTTCTGATAGAGATACGAATCTGGTACAAATCAGAATCTAATTTATTCGCTGTCCCGAGTTCGGGCCGTCAAGGCCGATTCGGAACGAATTCTCGCTCCAGCGACTTTATCTCGCTAGTAAATGTCCCAGATTACCGCAATGACAGCGATTTATTTGCACCTCGTAGACGGGCAGCCACCTTCAAAGGGGTGGGTGGGCACCTCCCACCGTTACCTGGTATAAACTATGGTGGGAGGTGCCCACCCTACGCGACTGGAGCTGTTCCGGCGGACCCAGGAGGGATGACCCCTTCCCTGACGAGGTGAGTGATGGACGGCGAGATCCGGCAGAACAAGGTCACCAAGGAGTGGGTCATCTTTGCCCCCGGACGGGGTCAACGGCCCAGCGACTTTCGACAGCCCGGCCGGGACAGGGCCCCCTTGCCGGCCATCGACCCGCAGTGTCCCTTCTGCCCCGGCAACGAGCACCAGCTCCCCGGCGTGCTCCAGGAATTGCCTGGCGGCGGGGACGGACCCTGGCAGACCCGCGTCGTGCCCAACCGCTACCCGGTCCTGACCCCCGACGGATCGACCGAGCGCCGGCTTGAGGGCATCTATGTGACGATGCAGGGCTACGGGCGCCATGAGGTGATCATCGAAAGTCCGCGCCATAACGACGACATCGCCACCATGCCCCCGGCTGACGTCGCGGTGCTCATCGAGACCTACCACCAGAGGTTCGTGCAGTGGCGCGGGGACGAGAGGAATGTGCTGATCCAGATCTTCCGCAACCATGGGACCCGCGCCGGCGCCTCGCTGGCCCATCCGGCCTCGCAACTGATCACCACCGGCATGGTCCCCCGCTACATCCGCTGGCGGGAGATGGAGGCCCGGCTCTACTTCGACGAGTGGGGACGGTGCGTCTACTGCGACATCCTGGAATCCGAAGTGCAGGACCGCCAGCGGGTGGTGCTGGAGAACCCGTCGTTCCTGGCCTTCGTGCCCTACGCGGCCGACGTGCCGTTCGAGACCTGGGTCGTGCCCAAGCGGCATTGTTCCGACTTCGGCCAGACCACGCCGGCCGAGCGGGCCGACCTGGCGGACGCTCTGCATACCCTCTTGGCCCGGCTCGCCCGGCGGCTGCACGACCCGGACTATAATTACATCGTCAATTCGGCATCCCGGCTGTCCAACGAGCCGCAGAACCACTGGTATGTCCGGGTCCGGCCCCGACTGACGACGCGGGCGGGGTTCGAGATTGGCACCGGCATCCGGATCAACCCCTCGGTGCCGGAGGCCGATGCGGCGTACCTCCGAGAGGAGACGGGGGCCGAGAGGGAATGAGTGGGCCCGGGGGACGCCCCAGGGTGATCAATCGACGGGCCGAGGCCGCCGTGTTGACCCTCAATCAACCGTCCGCTGGACCGACTGCCGCACGGTGGCTCCCAAGGAATGATGCGCAGTACCGTCTCGGCCCGCGCCCGACGCAGCCCCTCGCAGGAGCCCAACGGATTGGCTCGGATTCATGCAATAGTCAGACGGCGAGGATCCTGGAGCGGATCTAAGGAGCACTTGCTCAAGACCCGTCCCGCGGGCGTGGTGGTGGGCGACGTCAACTCGACGCTCGCCTGCACCTTGGCCGCCGCCAAGACCCCGATCCCCGTCGCCCACGTCGAGGCCGGGCTCCGGTCCAACGACCGCACGATGCCCGAGGAGATCAAGCTGGGGGCCTTCGAAGCGGCAGTTCGCCAGGAGGGGTGGGCCCACCGTCCCTCATCTTCGGTGGATCGATCGCGTCTTGCCTCCCCACCCCCTTCGTCTGGTGCTCCCCGGGAAAGAGAGGCCCAATCCCTCGTCCCGGCCCGAATCGGACTCGGACTCGGCCGCGGGCGGGTTGTACCTTGACGACCGGTGGCCGGGACGTTAATCTTTGTTATTTCATGATGTTACGTATATTGATGGCTGGCCGCGCGAGCCGAGGAGCGTTCGCGTTGACCAGGGAATCCAGCGATGCATCCCAGGGAGTTGACACCACCGATGCCCACAACCGAGACGCCTAAGTACGTCTATTCGTTCGGCGGGGGGAAGGCCGATGGTAAGGCCGACATGAAGGGCCTGCTCGGCGGCAAAGGAGCCAACCTGGCCGAGATGAGCGTCATTGGCATCCCCGTCCCGCCTGGCTTCACGATCACCACCGAGGTCTGCGCAGCCTACTACGAGAACGGCCGGAAGCTTCCCGAGGAGGTCAAGCCGCAGGTCGAGGCTGCCCTCAAGACGATGGAGGACGAGTACGGCAGCAGGTTCGGCGACCCGAAAGACCCCCTGCTCGTCAGCGTCCGCTCGGGCGCGGCGCTGTCGATGCCGGGCATGATGAACACGATCCTCAACCTCGGCCTGACCGACGTCTCGGTCGAGGGCCTGGCCAAGAAGACGGGCAACCCCCGCTTCGCCTACGATGGCTACCGCCGCCTCATCGACATGTTCGGCTCCACCGCCATGGGCGTCGAGCACGAGCTGTTCGAGCACGAGCTGCACACGCTCAAGCAGGAGAAGGGCGTCAAGCTCGACACCGAGCTGTCGGCCGTCGACCTTAAGGAGCTGGTCAAGCGCTACAAGGCCGTCTACAAGCACTACGTCGGCAAGGACTTCCCGCAGGATCCCAAGGAGCAGCTCTGGGCGGCGATCACGGCCGTCTTCGGGAGTTGGGAGGGGAAGAAGGCGGTCGAGTATCGCCGGATCGAGCGGATCACCGGCCTGAAGGGAACGGCCGTCAACGTCCAGGCGATGGTCTTCGGCAACATGGGCGAGAACTGCGGGACCGGCGTCGCCTTCACCCGCGACCCCAACTCCGGCGAGAACGTCTTCTTCGGTGATTACTTGATCAACGCGCAGGGCGAGGACGTCGTCGCCGGCATCCGGACCCCCGAGCCGATCAGCCAGCTCAAGGACGAGATGCCCAAAGTCTACGAGCAACTGATGGGCATCCGCCAGAAGCTGGAGTTGCATTACCAGGAGATGCAGGACGTCGAGTTCACGGTGCAGGACGGCAAGCTCTACATGCTCCAGACCCGGACTGGCAAGCGGACCGGGACCGCCGCCGTCCGGACCGCCGTCGAGATGGTCAAGGAGGGCCTGATCGACAAGGAGACCGCGATCAAGCGGGTCAGCCCCGACAGCCTCAACCACCTGCTCCTGCCCCAGCTCGACCCGAAGGCCAAGCTGAAGGTCGTGGCTCAGGGGATCGCCGCCAGCCCCGGCGCGGCGGCGGGCAAGGTCGTCCTGTCGGCCGAGGCCGCCGTCGAGCACGCCCATAAGCATCCTACCGACCCGATCCTCCTGGTCCGCAAGGAGACCAGCCCCGAGGACGTCGCGGGCATGAACCTGGCCAAGGGGATCCTCACCGCCACCGGCGGCAAGGCGAGCCACGCCGCCGTTGTCGCCCGGGGCTGGGGCATACCCTGCATCGTCGGCTGCTCCGCCCTCCAGATCGATGAGAAGGAGGAGACTGTCACCGTCGCCGGCCAGGTCGTCAAGAAGGGCGACTACCTGACGATCAACGGCACGAATGGCGACGTTATGATCGGCAAGGCCGCCACCATCGAGCCCGAGATCGGCGGCGACTTCGCCACCTTGATGGAATGGGCCGACGAGGTCCGGACCCTCAAGATCCGCACCAACGCCGACACCCCCCAGGACGCCGCCAAGGCCCGCTCCTTCGGCGCCGAGGGGATCGGCCTCTGCCGGACCGAGCACATGTTCTTCGAGGGCCAGCGGATCGTCGACATGCGCAAGATGATCCTGGCCGACGACGAAGCGGGCCGCAAAACCGCGCTGGACGGGCTCGAACCTTATCAGCGCGAGGACTTCATCGGGATCTTCGAGGCGATGGCCGGCCTCCCCGTCACGATCCGCCTGCTCGACCCGCCGCTCCACGAGTTCCTCCCCCATGACGAGGCGGGCCAGTCCGAGGTGGCCAGGCAACTGGGCATCCCGGTCGAGAAGGTCAAGCGCCGGGTTGAGGAGCTGCACGAGGCGAACCCGATGCTCGGCCTCCGCGGCTGCCGGCTGGCGATCAAATTCCCCGAGATCGGCGATATGCAGGTCCGCGCCATCATTGACGCGGCGATCGAGGTCAAGAGGCGGGGCAAGGAGGTCTTGCCCGAGATCATGATCCCGCTGGTCGGGACGGTCGAGGAACTGGCCTTCCTCAAGAAACGGGCCCTCGCCGTCGCCGAGGAGGTCATCGCCAAGGCGGGCGTGAAGGTCGATTTCCTGATCGGCACGATGATCGAGATCCCGCGCACCGCGCTGACCGCCGACCAGATCGCCGAGGAAGCGCAGTTCTTCTCGTTCGGGACCAACGACCTGACGCAGATGACCTTCGGCTTCAGCCGCGACGACATCACCTCGTTCGTGCCGGTGTACGTCGCGCACAAGATCCTCAAGGTCGACCCGTTCCAGACGCTCGACACGGTCGGCGTCGGCCAGTTGGTCGAGATGGGGGTCGCCAAGGGTCGCGCCGCCCGCAAAGCCAAGGGCGAGCACCTGAAGATCGGCATCTGCGGCGAACACGGCGGCGATCCCGAGAGCATCGCCTTCTGTCACAAGGTGGGCATGGATTACGTCTCGTGCTCCCCCTTCCGCGTGCCGATCGCCCGCCTGGCCGCCGCGCAAGCAGCCCTGGTCGGTGGCCAGACGATCAGCCGCGACCGCTGAGAGGTGGCGCGTCGACAGTCCTCGGTAGGCCGTGCCAGATGATTCCCGCCCCGCCCCCCCTCTCGATGAGAGGGGGGGGTGGGGCGTCTTCTATTACCCGTGGGGCGTGCCGGGGTCACGGTTTTTCTCGGAGGTGCTTGTCGTCGTGTCGGGGCTATGGTAACGTCGAAGTTATCGATTTTATTATTTCTTTCTCATAAGACCGTGTTTGGATTCTCCTCATCTCCCGGCCCGCAGTCTTTTATTGCTTGCGGATCTGATGATTCTTCGCCACCCTCACGCAAAATTGATCGAGGTCGGAACCGCAGGCCGATGCCGCCGTCACGCGACGGCGTCCGATCGGACGGTCCCCGATCTGCGTCGATGGAATTTCGGAGCGACACTCTCATGGCGAAGCAAAGCCGAGATTGGACCGAGATCCTCGTCAAGCGCGGGGTGCTCGGACCGGATCAGGTCAAAGAGGCGCAGCGGCTGGGCAACCTTCCGCTCGAAGACGCCCTGGTTAAACTAGGCTACGCAGACGCGGATGAGATCATGAAGGCCAAGGCCGAACAGCATGGCATGCCCTTCGTGGAGCTCCGCGAGATCGAGATCCCCACCTCGGTCATCGAGCTGGTTCCTGAGTCCCTCGCCCGCGAGAATATCGTGATGCCGCTGGCGCAGGAGAATGGCGCCATCAAGGTCATCATGCACGACCCGAACGCGTTCGAGACCATCGACAAGCTTCGGTTCGTCCTGAACCGGGAGATCGAGGTGGCGCTGGCGCCGAAGGAAGCGATCATCGAGGCGATCAACCGCTCTTACGGCGGGACGACGACCGAGACCGAGTCGGTCGACTCAATGCTCCAGGAATTCACCGACACGGCGATCGACTACAGCGAGGACATGGCCGACGGCCGCTCGGGTGGCTCGTTGAACGTCCTCGAGGACAGCGACGCGCCGGTCATCAAGCTGGTCCACCTGATCATCCAGGAGGCCATCGCGATGCGCACCTCCGACATCCACATCGAGCCGTTCGCCGACCGGATCCGAATCCGCTACCGGATCGACGGCGTTCTGATGGAACGCGACTCGCCCCCCCGCCGGCTCCTCGGCTCGATGACCAGCCGGCTCAAGATCATGGGCTCGATGGACATCGCCGAGAAGCGGCGGCCGCAGGACGGCCGGATCAAGATCTTCGCCGCCGGCAAGAACGTGGACCTGCGCGTCAGCATCATCCCAACCAATCATGGCCAGTCGGTGGTCATGCGGATTCTCGACCGCGAGAACATCAAAGTCACCCTGAAGGACCTCGGGTTCGGCGAGGAGGACTGGAAGAAGTTCCAGGCGCTCATCAAGCGGCCCAATGGCATCCTGCTCGTGACCGGCCCGACCGGCTCGGGCAAGACGACCACCCTCTACGCCGCGATCAACGAGCTGAACCGGCCCGACACCAAGATCATCACCGCCGAGGACCCGGTCGAATACTCCCTGCCCGGCGTGAATCAATGCGAGGTGAAAGCCAAGATTGGGATGACGTTTGCACGCATCATTCGTGCCATGTTGCGCCAGAATCCCAACATCCTCCTGGTCGGCGAAATCCGCGACGAAGAGACGGCGAACATCGCAATTCAAGCCTCACTGACCGGACACTTGGTTTTCAGTACGTTGCATACGAACGATGCCCCCAGCGCTGTAACGAGACTGATCGACATCGGAGTGCAGCCCTTCCTGGTCGCCAGCTCCGTCATGGCGGTCCTGGCGCAACGCTTGGTCCGGAAAGTGTGCCCGAAATGCCGCCAGCGCATCGAGCCTCCCGCCCTCCTGCTCAAGGGGATCGGTCTCCGGCCCGAGATCGCCAAGAAGGCTAACTTCATGAAAGGCAAGGGGTGCTCAAACTGCCACAAGACGGGCTACCGCGGCCGCATGGGGATCTACGAGCTGATGCTCATGACCAGCACAATCCGCGAGATGGCATTCAAGGGCGAGCCGACGATCGCGATTCGGAAGGTCGCCCGGAAACAGGGGATGCGCACGCTCTTCGAGGACGGGATGATCAAGGCGCTCAAGGGCCTGACAACCGTCGAAGAAGTCGTCCGGATCACCAAGCAGGATTAGCGCGGACGCGGCGCGATCCCCGAGCCTTTCCACGATCGATGGCCCCTCGGGAGGTCCGGACCCACCGGGAAGACTTGCCTTCGGGTCATGGTCTTCATGCCGAAGAAACGGGACAACCTTGCACCAATTGCTTGATCCGGCGCACCAGAGGGAAATAATGAGCGTGTCGGTCGGATGCGATCCCTTTGCCGTAAGTCCAACAACCCGCGATTCCTTTTTGTGGACACCTCGTTGATGGGACGTCGTCAAGTCCCTCGGGGACGGGGCAGCGCCTCAGGCCCCGAACGGAATTGATGACCTAGGATTTCTTGCGGGAGAATCAATCCGGCAATGGGCACGCTGCTCATCGACAAGCTGCTTCAGACGGTCGTCACGCAGAAGGCGAGCGACCTGCACCTGACCGTGGGGAGCCAACCGGTCCTCCGGCTCCACGGCCACATGCGACCACTCCAGACCAAGGTCCTCGAGCCGTCCGACACCGCCGCGCTGATGAAGAGCATCACGCCGGAACGGTGTCAGCAAGAGCTGCAGGAGATGGGGGGGACCGACTTCGGGTTCTCATTCGGTGACATGGCGCGGTTCCGGGTCGCCGTCTTCAAGCAACGTGGGAACATCGGGCTGGTGCTCCGGCGCGTCCCGAACGAATTCCTCACGTTCCAGCAGCTCGGTCTGCCGCCGGTCATCGAGCAACTGATCCAGCGGCCTCGCGGCCTGATCCTGGTGACCGGGCCGACCGGCTCGGGCAAGACGACCACTCTGGCCAGCATGATCAACTGGATCAACGACAACCTCGACCGCCACATCATCACGATCGAGGACCCGATCGAATACCTCCACAAGCACAAGAAGTCGCTGATTAATCAGCGCGAGATCGGCATCGACGTCCCCGACTTCCCCGAAGCGATCCGCCGCGCCCTCCGGATGGACCCCGACATCATCCTCGTCGGCGAGATGCGCGACCTGGCCACGATCCAGGCGGCGATCACCGCCGCCGAGACCGGGCACATCGTCTTCGGCACGCTCCACACCAACTCGGCCGAGGGAACGGTCAACCGGATCATCGACGTGTTCCCCCAGGAGCAGCAGGACCAGATCCGCACCCAGCTCTCGGTCGCCATCATCGGCATCCTGGCGCAGGCGCTCCTGCCGCGCAAGCCCAAGGGCGTGGTCGCCGCCTATGAGATGCTCGTCGTCACGCCTGCGATCTCGAACCTGATCCGCGAGAACAAGACGTACCGGATCGACTCGTCGATCCAGACCGGCCGCAAGCACGGCATGATCCTGCTCGACGACTACCTCTTCAACCTCTGGCGCGAGGGGATCTGCGACGAGGAGGAGGTCCTGACCAAGTCGCGCAAGGTCAACGAGTTGCGCGAGCGGATCGAGAACGCCAAGAAGGGGATCTTCGAAGACGAGAGAGACGAGGACGAGGACGACGGCAAGGACGCCAAGAAGAAGTGACCGGAGGCGCCCCGTGCGCCGCCGCGCCCGGAAACTTTGGGGTGACGTCTCCGTTTCCGAAAACACCGGGTCCGGTTTCCCCGGGAGATCACCCGCCCCCCTCCGGCCGATCTGGCACGAATCTCGCGCGGTCGTGGCTCGCCCCGTCCGGGTCGAGGCCCTCTGTCTCGGTGATAGGGATGAATTCGGTCCCGATTGATCTGCGGGAGGCCCCTCGGCGGGTCTGCACCCCGGAGAGGGTGGGTTGCATCATGGCGCGGCGACTCGGCACGATCCTGGTGGACATGGGTATCCTCGATGAGGACAAGCTCTGGAAGATCCTCGAGGAGCAGAAGCGGTCGGGCAGCGAGCTGCTCGGCAAGGTGGCCGTCCGGCTCGGCCTGGTCAACGAGGACCAGGTGCTCAAGGCGCTGGGCGAGCAGCTTGGCATGAAGGTGATCAAGCTGGCCGACGTCACCATCCCCTCCGAGCTGACCGAGCTGGTCAACGAGACGATGGCGACGGCGTTCAAGGTGGTGCCGATCTCGCAGAACAAGAAGGACAAGAGCCTCACGGTGGCGCTGGCCGAGCCGCAGAACCCGGCGACGCTCGACAGCCTGCACTCGTTCCTCAAGGTCGAGGTCAAGGGGGTGATCGCCCCCGAAAGCGAGGTGATGGCGGCGATCGAGCGGCTCTATCGCCGGCCATCAGGAGTCGATCGAGGACGTCGTCAAGCAGATCGAGACGCGACAAGGGGCTGGCGCAGTTCAGCGGCCGGAACGAGAACACGATCGACCTCGAGGCGATCGAGGAGATGGCCGAGGCGGCGCCGGTGCGCAAGCTCATGAACATGGTGCTCCTGCTGGCGATCAAGGACAAGGCCTCCGACATCCACTTCGAGCCGTTCGAGGAAGAGTACAAGATGCGGTACCGGGTGGACGGAGTGCTCTACGAGCTGGTCCCGCCGCCGCGGCACCTGGCGCCGGCGATCTCCAGCCGCATCAAGGTCATGGCCAACCTCGACATCGCCGAGCGGCGGCTCCCGCAGGACGGCCGGATCGAGCTGGCCATCGGCGGCAACTCGGTCGACATCCGGGTCTCGACCCTGCCGACCCTCTTCGGCGAGAGCGTGGTGCTCCGGATCCTCGACCGCACGGTCGTGCAGCTCGACCTGAACAGGATCGGCATGCCCGAGGACACGCTGGCCAGGTCTGGCGCGAGCTGATCCGCAAGCCCAACGGCATCATCCTGGTGACCGGGCCGACCTCCTCGGGCAAGACGACGACGCTCTACGCGACCCTCAACGAGCTGAACGAGATCGACCGACAAGATCATCACGACCGAGGAGCCGGTCGAGTACGAGATCGACGGCCTGATCCAGGTGCCGATCAACCCCGAGATCGGCGTGACGTTCGCCGCCTGCCTGCGGGCGATCCTGCGGCAGGACCCGGACAAGATCCTGGTGGGCGAGACCCGCGACCTGGAGACGGCCGAGATCGCCGATCCAGGCGTCGCTGACCGGGCACATCGTCTTCACCACGCTGCACACCAACGACGCCCCGTCGGCGATCACCCGGCTCCGCGACATGGGGGTGCCCACGTTCCTGATCACCGCGACCGTCGAGGCGGTGCTGGCGCAGCGGCTGGTGCGGAAGATCTGCACCAACTGCCGGACCGAGTTCCAGCCCACCCGGAGGTCGCCATGGAGCTGGGGATGACCGCCGGCCGAGGCGGCGACCAAGAAGTTCTTCTACGGCCAGGGCTGCGAGAAGTGCAACAACACCGGCTACAAGGGCCGGATGGGCATCTACGAGCTGCTGATCATGAACGACCCGCTCCGCGAGATGATCGTCGCCGAGGCCTCGCTCGACGACTTCCGCGACGCCTGCCGCAAGTACGGGATGCGGACCCTCCGCGAGTCGGGCCTGCAGGCGATCCACGCCGGGCTGACCACGATCGACGAGATCATCCGCGAGACGATCCTCGACGAGGTCTGAGTTTTCGTTGAGGACGTGAGCGAAGTCAAGTCCGTGCGCAAGACCCGCAGGACTTGGGACTTTCCTCACTTCAGCGACGCGCGAGCCCCATCACGTCGAGCCAGCGACCCCTTCCCCATCCCGGCCCTCCCTTCTGGGGTAGGCAAGGCCGGGGTGGGGTCGATTGACCATCGAGCCTCATCGTGTGAGCGGTTCTTGGCTTCCTCCAGGGAGAGAGACGATGCCGACCTATCAATATGAGGCGATGGACCACACCGGGCGGGAGGTCAAGGACACGATCGACGCCTCCACCCAGGAAGAAGCGCAGCAACTGATCCGCCAGAAGGGGTTCTTCGTCACCAAGATCTCCGAGCGGACGCCAGGCAGCAGGGGTGGCAAGACGGCGCCGAAGAAGAAGGGGGGCGGAAGAAGAAGAAGTCGTTCACCATCGGCAAGATCTCGACCAAGCAGCTCTGCACCTTCACCCGCCAGCTCTCGACGCTCCAGGACGCCGGCCTGCCCGTCCTGCGGAGCCTCAAGATCCTCGAGGGCCAGTGCAAGCCGGGCGTGCTCAAGAACGCGCTGGGCGACGTCGTCGAGGACATCGAGAGCGGCTCGACCCTCTCCGAGGCGTTCGCCAAGCACCCCAAGGCGTTCGACCGGCTCTACTGCAACATGATCAAGGCGGGCGAGGCCGGCGGTGCGCTCGAGGCGATCCTCCAGCGCCTGGCCGACTTCAAGGAGAAGTCGCAGTCGCTGAAGCGGCGGATCAAGGCGGCGATGGTCTACCCCGTCGTGGTCATCTTCGTCGCCTGCGTGATCGTCGGCTTCATCCTCTACTTCATCATCCCCAAGTTCGAGGCGATCTTCAAAGACTTCGGCGTCCCCCTGCCCGCGATGACGATCTTCCTGATCGAGGCGAGCCACTTCGTGATCGACTATTTCTACATCGTCTTCATGGTCCCGCTCATCGCCTGGATCCTCATCAAGCTGCTCTACCGCAACAAGACGGGCGCCTACGTCTGCGACCGGATCTTGCTGCTGATCCCGGTGATGGGGCAGATCGTCGAGAAGTCGACCGTGGCCCGGACGATGCGGACGCTGGGGACGCTGGTCCAGTCGGGCGTGCCGATCCTGGAGTCGCTCAACATCGTCAAGGAGACGGCGGGCAACGCGGTCTTCGAGCGGGCCTTCGCACGGATCTACGAGAGCATCCGCGAGGGCGAGACGATCGCCCAGCCGCTCCGCGAGGCGCGGATCGTCGACGACATCGTGGTCAACATGATCGACGTCGGCGAGGAGACGGGCGACCTCGACACGATGCTCAACAAGATCGCCGACAACTACGACGAAGAAGTGGAGGCGCTGGTCGAGAGCCTCGTGAGCCTGCTCGAGCCGATCATGATCGTCGTGCTGGGCGGCATCATCGGCTTCATCGTCATCGCGTTGTTCCTGCCGCTGATCTCCCTGATCACCAAGCTGTCGGGCTGAAGGCTCCCGTGTCGGATCACCGGCCCTCTCTGCGAGCGACCTCCTCGCCCCGAGGGACCGGCCGACGGCCGGTCCTCCCCGAACCGAACCGATCCGGACCGTATCGAACCATCTCAAACAGTCCCCACTGCGACGGTGGGGAGCGTCGTCCGTCCCCGTCACGTTCTCCGTCCGCCGCCACCGCGGCCGGCGACCCTGTTCGGAACCCTCTGATCCAAAGCAAAGAATAATTTTTTGTTTAATATATGGATTATTTCAAATTTGAAATTTCGGATTCGAGATCCCGAATTTGGAAATCCGAAATCTCGAATCCGAAAACTCAAATTTCCCGGATGAGGCCAACCCCCGACCACTCTCCCGGAGACGGAACCGATGAGACGCCCGACAACTCCTCCGCGCCGGCTCGGCTTCACGCTGGTCGAACTGCTTGTCGTTGCCGTCGTGCTGGTCATCCTGCTGGGCCTGCTCATCCCGGCCGTGATGCGGGCTGTGAGCACGGCGAAGGATGCGGCCGTCGCCGCCGAGATCAATCAGATGGCGCAGGCGTTGGCCGACTTCAAGAACCGCTACGGCACGTACCCGCCGAGCCGGATCATCGTGAGCGAGACGGGCAACTATTCGAGCTCTGGATTAGGAAATATCGGCGCCTATGCTAATTCGAAACTTGCCGCTCGGTCGGTCTCGGCGCTGCGACGGATCTTTCCCAAGATGCATGCTCAGCACGACGGGGCCGGTTCCAGGGATTCCAGGCGGATTCTATGACTTCAATGGGAACGGGAGCGTGACCATCAGGCCCCCGATCGCCTCGTACATCCTGGAGGGCCCTGATTGCCTCGTGTTCTTCCTCGGCGGCATCCCGCAGACAGACCGCGAATCGGCTGGGCCGTGACCGGATTCGGGACCAACCCATCAAACCCGATGGCCAGCGCGTTCCTTATCCGCCGACTCTTACAGTACCTACGTACCCATATAGCGATAACCGCACGCCGCTGCTGTTCGAGTTCAATAACGGCCGGCTCGATGACAATATGCCGGTGTCGGCAGGTCGGGGAACGGATCTCCGAATGGGATCCCCGAGTATTACGACAGCCTGACCAGCCACACCCGCGGCTCACTGGACGGATTTTATGCCTATTTCAGCGCCTACGAAGGGGTCGGGTATGACCCGGGTGATTGCGACGGTGCGACCCAGGAGCAGGATGATCAGGGTAACGCGGAATCCGGTGCGTTCATGACGAACAACATCGGTACCCGATCCAGGGCACCGCTCCCCCCCTGGGCCGCCTGGACTTTATCTCGTCGCCGCCGCCGAACCCGTACGTCAACGACACCCCGATCCCGCAGACCGGCGGCGGCGCGGCCGACTCGTCCTCGGCGGCCTCGTACCGCCCGCGTGCCTATCAAAACCCGCAGACGTTCCAGATCATCTCGTCCGGGCGCGACCGTAACTGGGGGATCGGCGGGCAGTACGTCTCGAACGTGCCCTCCGGTCGGCTCCCCCTGGTCGTCTCGGGTGCGTCGGGGGGCTTGCAGTCGTACTCGGCGACGACGACGGTCACCGGCGTCACCAACATGGATGCGAAGGTCCGGAACCGCGAGCTGGACAACATCACCAACTTCTCGGGCGGCCGGCTCGAGTGACGACGCCCACGGACCCCCGCGCCGGGGTGGGCGCGTTGGCCCGCCCCGACGGACCTCGATCGGTGTCCCTCGAACCTGGCTCCCCAGGCTCCGCCCCTCACGCACCGAGGGAAAGGGTGGATTGCATGCGAGCATCATGAATCCCTGCGACCGGGACGCGGCTTCACCCTGGTGGAGTTGCTGGTCGTCATGGTCGTCATCGGCATCCTGATCGCGTTCATCCTGACGGCGGCGATGGGCGGGGTCCGGACGGCCGAGCTCCGCGCCACCCAGGCGCTGATCGCCAAGCTCGAGGCCGGGATGACCGACCGCCTCGACGCGCTGACGATGCAGCGCGCCGAGCCAACCGCCGTCCACCTGCGCTGGCCACGGTCTATAACACGGGCGCCGGGACCACCTCGATCACCACCCCGAACGCGAACTTGCAGCGTGCCCAAGTGCTCGCGCAGTATGACTTCCTCCGGGCGGAGCTGCCGGACGTCTTCTACTTCCCCCAGTCGCAGTCCGACCTCCGACCCCGACAACAACCCGCTCTACCCGATCAATTTCGGGATGCACCAGTTCCCGACGGCGCCAGGCAGCTCATACCTTACAACTTCGTGCTCCCGCTCGGGACCGGAGCACTGGGGTCCTATGGCACGGGGATGAACGGGGCGTCCTACCTCGCCGCGGGGGGCTCTACAAGAACCTGGGCCAGGTGCCCCAGAATTTCATGCCGACAGGCACGCCCGGCATGCAGCCCGTCCAGCCGAAGGGTTATGACGGGATCGACAACGGCGGCTCGCGGGGTTCATCGACGACTTCGCCGAGGGCGTCAACGCGACCTACGGCAATCTCGGCGACCGTCAACGCGGCGATGCAGCCAACCACCAGCACAAGACGGCGCGGGCGGAGATGCTCTACGCGTTGCTGGTCGAAGCCCGAGGCCCGCTCGGCAGCGTCTTCAACGCCGACGACTTCACCAACAAGGAGGTCCAGGACACCGATCACGACGGCCTGCCCGAGTTCGTCGATGCCTGGGGCGAGCCGCTCTACTTCTACCGCTGGCCGCTCTACTTCACGTCCGACATCCAGAAGGGGGCGGCAACCTATACCAGCGTGTTCGAGACCCGCGAACAGAACCCGCTTGACCCCAGCCAGCAACTCCTCGCGCCCGCCTGGTGGTGGACCGTTTAACAATGGTCCCAGGAGTTCCTGGCCTTCCCGCGATCGCCGTTCGGCGCGATCGGATCAACTCAGTGGCGGTGCGGTGGCATTCGAAGCTTACTTCCACCCGCTCCGCGATCCGAACTCAGAGCAACCTCGGCAAATCCAGGTAACGGCTCTGGGATCGGGGCAATCCGTCATCCTCGACCAACTATACCCAACGCCGGGCGTTCTACTCGAAGTTCCTGATCGTCTCGTCCGGTCCGGATCGCGAGTTGGGCATCGTGCGGCTCGATTCCTACGAACCAACCGCTCTCGGTGAACAACCTGATGCTGGAGAGCCTGGCGATCCCGATCACCAGCCACACGCTGCCGCCAGGCACCGCGATCCCGTCTCGTGTTGGACCCGGAGGCGTGGCAGGATGACATCGTCAGTCATAACCTCCAGTCCACGGGAGCCGTGCAATGAGGAGGACGTCCCGAACGCCACGCCTGGGGGGCTTCACCCTGGTCGAGCTCCTGGTGGTGATCTTCATCATCCTGCTGATCAGCGCGGTGACGCTGCCCACGATCGTCCCGGCGCTGAACCACCGCAAGGTGAGCGAGGCGGCCCGCATCCTTCAGGCGGCGCTGGTCGGCGCCCGCGATGCCGCCATCCATTACGACGATCCCGCGCGGCATCCGGCTGATCCCCGACCCGACGCTTCCTCATCGGGCATCGTTGCTGCCAACCGCATCCTCGCGATCGAGCCGGCTGGCGACTACACCGAGGGGCGGGTCACTATCCACCGGGGCCGGACGACCCGCTCGATCCCGGATCCCAGTCCCCACGGGTTACCTGATCTCTATGAAGAACCGATCGACCCGGATGCCGGGGGACCGAATTCTCCGACGTCGTGGGACTGGAACATCCGCGTTGGTGAGCGGCTGCGGTTCAATGATAGGGGCGGTATTACACGGTCATCGGGCCGATGGTAAACGCCAAATCCGAGGGCTTCGTCAATTACGGAACTCCCGAGTGCTTCGCCGAGTATGTCCTCGCTGAATTCCTTTGGCTCACCAATCGGCGATGGATGACGACCAGGACGGGTACGTCGATCAGCAATGGGATGGGGTCGACAATGACTTAAATGGCTACGATAGATTACATTAATGGGCCACAGTTCCCTTCGGCAACACCACTATCGCCAAATCCCTTCGAGACCGAACCCGAAGACTGGGTCGGCCTGGAGAAGCGGAGCCCGCGACAGTCAACGTGGAATACACGATCGAACGCCGGCCGGTCCCGACTCAGGGCGCGCGCGAGGTCGTGCTGCCGCCGGGCGTCTACATCGACATGACGACCTGGGACACGACCGCCGAGCGTTCGCGGCTGCCGATCTATCCGAACCAGCCCTACGTGGACATCATGCTCAATCCCTCGGGTCAGGTGGTCCCCACCCGGCCGTTCGCCAGCCCGGCGGCGTTCGGCCTGGGGGCGTCCTTCTATCACTTCTGGATCGCCGAGCGGGAAGACCTCCACGAGCCGGTGGACCAGAGTGGGTAATGGCGTGCACATATCGGTTGCCGATGCCGCATGGGCACCCCCGGCTTTCCCGGCCTCGGGCGACGCCGATCTGGGGCGACTCGCCGCTGCGGGGCGAGATGCGCTTCTAACGCTCTACACCCGGACCGGCAACATCGTGGTCAACCAGGTCGTGCCGGCGACCCTCATCAGCCACGCGCGCCGCCGCCTACTCGTCCGGCTTCCTGGGGACCAACGTGGATCAACCCTACATCAACGCCGAGCTGGGCACGCGGGAGGCAAAATAAATGATCCATGCGTACGCCGAAAGATCGGTCGGGCGTGACCCTGACCGAGATCCTGATCTCGATCATGATCATGGGCGTCGGCCTGATCTCGCTGGCCACCCTTTTCCCGCTCGGGCTGCTCCGCCTCCGCGAGGCGTCGCGGCTCTCGCGGTCGGCGTACCTGACCGAGTCGGCGGGCTCCGACCTGGCGACGCGCAACCTGCTGAGCCAGATTTCGTTCTAGCTCAGCCCCTGGTACGCCCCGCCGTTTATGCCGCTCTGTACGACCCCTGATCCAGGACACGCCGCTGCCGACGACGGCCGGTACCCCGATCGGCAGCTTACCGGGGATCGGCCTCACCGGAGACGCGTCGTCCGGCATGCCATTCTGGGCGGCCCCGGCCTGCCGGTGGCCTACGACCCCCTCTGGTGGACCATGATCGGCCAGCAGTACGGGGGCCTGCGGCCCAATCTATTTCGTCAACGGCACGCCCAATCGGCCTCACCGAGGGCCGGTTCGGCTCGGGGATCGGGTTGATCCGTACCGGAGCCAGATCCCCGGCCGGCCCCGGGTCGCCCAACGGCCCCGTGTACGGCCTCCAGCGGGTCACCAACTTCCCGGTGCTGCTCGACGGATGCGGTGACCGACATCTTCGTCTCGCCCGAGGACATCGTCTGGCAGAGCGAACAGTCCACGGTCAACGGCAGCCCCTTGCTCCCCGACCTGACCATCAACGCCGGCGTCTTGACGACCGACTGGCGCTACACCTGGATGTTCACCGGGCAGCGGAACGACTCGCGCACGCCACGATCTACAATGGCGACGTCGTGATCTTCGAGAACCGGCCGTTCGGGATCGAGCCGGACGGCACTCGGTCGCAGCGGCGAGACGGTGGTCGAGGCGATCTTCGGCTACAGCACGGTCGTGACGCCGGCCGGCGACGCCGTGCGCGGCTACGGCGCCTCGGCCAATCAGACCGTCTTGCTCCGCTGGCCGGTCGACCAGCCCGACCCCGAGGTCAAGGTCGGGAGCTGGATCGCCGACGTGACCTACGAGCGCTACGCGGCGGCCGACAGTCACTACAAGGCGGTGGATGCCCGGCCTCGGTCACGGGCGTCCCCCCGTATCCGAGCCAGCGGTGCATCTGGTACCAGGTGGTCAAGCGGACCGAGCCGAGTGGCGACCCGTTCGAGCCCTGCCGGCTACCGGTCGATGACCGTCTGGACCCATATCCCGCTCCAGGCGAAGACGCTCCTGGATTCGACCGGCACGCCCTATCACGTCAACGCGGCGCTGGTCTCGCCCGTCGTGAACGTCTTCCCGCTACCCGGTCTGCACCCGCTGATCGTCCGCCCGCGCATCCGAGGAATCTCGCCATGCGTCCCATCCCTGCCGCGGCCCCGATCACCCCGCCGGGGCGTCACCCTCGATCGAGATGCTCGTCTCGGTGGCCCTGCTGCTCCTGATGATGACGGCGATCGCCGCGATCTTCCAGGCGGCCACCGGGGCGGTCTCGGCGGCGCGGGTGTATCCAGGACCTCGACGGCAGCCTCCGCCAGCTCGACTCGATGATCCGCTACGACCTGGCCGGCATCACCGCGCCCGTGATGCGGACCGACCCGAACGACCCCAAGCATATCTCCGGGCTCAACCCCAAGCAGAACTACGGCTACTTCGAGTACGGCGAGAACCAGTTCGCCGACCTCCAGGGCGAGGACACCGACGACTACATCCGGTTCACCGACCGAGGCCCCCGAGGGCCAGCTCTTCACCGGGCGGGTCTATCTCCCGCTGCCGGCTATGTCCTGCCTCCGATCAACCCGGCGGCCCGAATGCCACCCAGCTCCAAATCTATCAGCCAAACCCAGCCGATCACGATCACCAGCAAGTACGCCGAGGTCATTTATTTCCTCCGCAACGGCAACCTCTATCGCCGTGTCTTCCTCGTTGCCCCTGACCGGCAGAGCTCGATCATCTCGCCAAACCCATACAACATGACGGGCGCCGCCGACGTTATTCGATCACCGGGATCACTCGGTTCAGCATCGGCAGTGCGAGTTGGCAAGGAATGAACGACCTTTCGGCCCGACCCTCCTTCAACCCCAACTCGCGTACACGCCCGTCCTCAACACCCTCGGCGACCTGACGAACCGTCACAACCGGGCGTTCTACCCGAGGTTCACGGACGATTACCTGCCCGGAGGCCTCCCGACGGGGTGTTTGACGATTGGAACGGAGATCAAGTTCCCGACTTCGTCCCGACCCTGTATCCGCAGGTCTTCAACTCGAGCGGTTGTTGAACCCGCTTACCAACTTCAATCGAAGTCCAGCTCCGACGACTTATCCCGACATGCTCTCCTTCCCCTACATCTTCCCTGGGGCCTATTCCCAGCCCGATGTGACGGCGAGCACCAATCGGGGTCAGATCCACGGCCTTGCCCCGATCGGCAGCCCCACGGCCCTGTCCACCCCGCCCTATGGCTATTACTACAACCTGTCGACGGCCTACCCGAACACGAACATGGGCAGCCCCCCCGTGACTTACCGGCCGAACCACGCGCCCTCGACCAGGGCGACAACCTCCAGATACCCAGCCCAACTCAGGGCCAGACCTGGTGGGGCTTTCCGACCTGGCGGGAGACGATGCATCCGCACTGGATCGATCCGCTCTGGTCGATCAATGTCCAGGGAGCAGCCGCCGGCACCTATAACCAGGCGACCGGTCTCTCGTGGTCAACCCTCAGTCCGCTCCCGCCGCTGACCGACCCCGTGCTCGGCATCCAGCCCTTCACCGAACAACCGACACCCGCAGGCTCGACCACCTTCTCCACGGAGATGGGGTACGACGTCTTCCAGGACGACCTGATCATGACGGGGGTTCGAAGCTTCGACGTGAAGATTTACGACGACGCGGTCCCCGGCTACGTAGACCTCGGCTACTCAAGCTTCCTGGACGGGGTGAGCCCGATCATCCTCGCGAATGCCCGGATCGGCACCTCGCTGCTCGACACGTTCGGCCACGAGGGGCGGATCCCGCCGCTGCAAGAAGACTATCGGATCGATCCCCAGGGCTCTCTCAAGTGGGGCCTCAGCCTGAACATCGGCGACAACCAGACGGGCATCCAGCGGCTCCGGCGGGTCTATGATACGTGGTCGACCGACTACAGCCAGGTGATCGCCACGGGGTTCGACCCCAGCGGCACCTCTCCCAATGGGATGATCGGTCCGCCCCTGGGAACGGGCTTACCGGCCTATCCCTCGTACCCGCCGCCCTATCCGCTCCCGCTCCGCGGCATCCAGATCCAGATCAGGCTGGTGGACCCCCGGAACGAGCATATCAAGACGTTGACCATTCGACAGAATTTCACCAACAAGTTCTGATCGCCTTCCAGGCTGCGCTGCGGCCTGAGCGGATCGTGTGGAGCCGGAAGGATCTCAGTATGTTGATTGACTTGAAAAACTCGAGTGCCCGGCGCCGGGGCATCATCCTGATCGTGATCCTCGGCATGCTCGCCCTCATGGCGTTGATCGGCGTGACGTTCGCGACCTTCAGCGGCCAGGCGCGGGTCAACGCGCGGAACTTCTCGCAGTCGAAGAACAACGTCCGCTCGGCGGAGATGATGGATTTCGCGCTGACGCAACTGATCTATGACACGGCCAACCCGCTGTCGGCGATCCGGGGCCACAGCCTCCTGCGCGACATGTACGGCAACGACGCCCGCAATAACGGCTATCTGACAGCCAACCCCTCCAGCGGGACGCCGATCATGTTCCAGAGCGTCACGGCGCTCACGGCGCCCGCGGTGGTCAAAGGGATTTCCGTCCCCGCAGGATATATCAAGTGCGTGACCAACCTCCCCCTCAGCGACCCGGCCCTCTACAGCTACGACTTCACGCGTTGGATCGTGAAATTCCCGGGCGGGTACTACGGCGGTGCCACGTACTACGTCTCGCAAACCTACGAGGTGGTCGTCGACGACAGTACGGGGACCGACGCGGCCTTTCGGATTTTCTACCTGCCGCCGCCCGACACGACGACGCAGTATTCCGTGGGCACGGCGGCGACAAGCACGTTGGTCCAGCTCCCGACAGGTATCGCGTTCGTGCTCGACGGCCGCTACCTGCGAGCCTTTAATGGTTCAGGCATGTCGGGCCTGGGCTTCCTCACCGTGTATGGCAACTTCCGGGTCAACCCCGCCGCGTATGGCAACTTCCGGGTCTTCGGCAATGATCCAGACTTGATCGGCATGGACGAGGACTACGACGCCTGCGACCTGGAGAACTGGTTCCTGGCGATCCAGAGTGCCGACGGCCAGGTGATCATCCCCTCGTTCCACCGCCCCGGGATCTTCCGGGCCGACCCGAGCGACTCGACCTACCCGAACAACGCGCCGTCGACCTCGGCGACGAACGACTGGCGGAACACCTCGCCTGACTCGGCGGCGCGGATCCTCCGCCCCCGCGCAGTCGACGGCCACACGCGATCTCGTTCCCCGACCTGCTCCCCGACGCGACACCGGCAAGATCACCTACGACGTCGACAACGACGGCGACGGCATCACCGACTCGGTCTGGCTCGACCTCGGCTATCCCGCCGAGAGCGACTCGAGGGGAAGCTCTTCAAGCCCCTCTTCGCGTTCCTGGTCATCGGCCTCAACGGCCGGCTCCCGCTGAACACGGCGGGCAACCTCGAGCTCCGCGACGACCACCGGTACGCCGGATTCTCGCACGCGTCGCACCTGGGCAACTCGCCCAGCGAGATCGACCCGACGTTCGCCCTCCAGAACGCCGCACCACGTCAACCCGAACACGGGCAACCTGGATTACTCACAGGTGGACGAAGCGGGAGTCCTGGTCAACCTCACGCAGTTCCGTAACATCCTGACGGGCACCATCCCCCAGCCCAACCCCTACCAGACCCCATCGCCGACCGTCAATCAGGACGCTAACCGCGTGATGTTCGGCACCGATGCCAACAACCACCCGATCTATTACTACCTGCCGAACAGCGTCGCCGACAATTTTGACTTCACCACGACCGGCCAGGTCTTCCGGACCGGCATCCCGGTCCCCGGCCGTTGGGGCGAGGCCGACTTCATCCCGGGCAACCCGAACACCAACCCCCCGCGGCCCGTCCTGTCCACCCCCAACATCCCCTTCAACAACCTAGTTCGCGCTGGCATGTCAATGAGCTATTATAACTCCGCAAGCAACTCGTTCATGTTCCGCGATATCGATGACGACAACTACAACACGTTTGACCCCGTCAGCGGCGAGAGCGCCGATTATCATGATGCGGCGGGCGCGTTGAGCATCCCGGTCGAGCGGATCCGAAGGTACACGACTCCGATCGACGCCGCGGGCGATGGCTGGATGACGGCGTTCGCGTCAAACAGTCCCTATAACGGCCCCACCGGTGCCGATGGTTACGGCCGCATCAGCTTCTTCAAATACTTCCGGCCTCCCGGGATGCCCAACGTTCAGTGGGCGAACCCGACAACACCGTTGGGCATCGGGAATCCGGTAATCCCCGACAAGACCACCAACCCGCTCCACGGCTTTGAGGCGGCGCGGAACCCGAACCTGTACGCACTGACGGCGCCCCTGAACGCGCAGCTCTATGCCGCGATGCCGTATGACCAGAACGGCGGGACGGTGGTGCCGACCTACGACGCCTTGATCAACGCGAGCATCAAGAGCCCTTATTTGAATGAGGCCGATGAGATGCAGCTCTATCAGGGGTCGCCGTTCGATACGCCGTTCGGCCCCAACGACCTCGAGTGGCTCTACCGCCTCCAGGACAGCGACGGCTCGTCGCTCCAGAGCCGGCTGTCCAGCCTGGCGCCGATCAGCTTCACCAACGGGATCGATGACCTCCGCCGTCGTCGGCTGTTCGCGCTCGACTCATGGGAGACGACCAACTTCGTCTGGTCTTACGACAACCCCGTCGACGTCAGCACCGGCGGCGGCACTTCCCCGGCAACAACCGGTTCGGTCTGGTTACCCAGGCGCTCCCCTCAAGCTTCCAGGACCTGTACAACGGCGCTGTGGTGCCGAACGGCGCCGTGACGCCGGTGGGCCCACCGAGCGGGTCTCAGCCCATCCAGAGCAATGGTCAGATCATCCCGACCCCGGCACTGGCCCATCGCGACCGCAAGATCAATCTGAACTATCCGCTGCCGCTCTCGAACAACCCCGACGAGTCAGTCCGGCAGAAGTGGATCGACAACGCCTACCACCTCCTCAAATACGCCTTGCCCCCCGGGGCCACCGATACGCCGGACGAACTGGCGCAGCTCAGCCAGTTCCTGATCAACGTCATCGACTTCCGCGACCCGGACGCGACCTGCACCCACTACCAGAACCCCGACCTGTTCCTCCGGCCGGCGCCCTCCTGGACATTGAAAGCAGCGACCTTGATGAGCAAGGGGTCCACCACCATGCAGGAAACCGACCTGCCGCTTGACCAGTACGGCATGGAATACAGCCCGGTCGCGATCAACGAGGTCCTGTCCTACTCGTTCCTGCGCAAATACCAGAACAACTCCAATTCGACGGGCAACCCGGCTGGTTATCCGACCAATCGCTTCTTCGTCGAGCTGGTCAACACGCTGACCGAAGCGGCGGGAACGGGCGCGTCGACGAGCAATGGCCCCAGCACGGCCGCGAATGGGAACGCCAGCGCGCTGACTCTCAGCAACTGGGAGATGGTCGTCACCTCGGACAACCCGGTGAACCGGCCCGACCCGACGACCGGGCAACTGCTGACGCTGAGCACCTACCCCTACCCGACCACCGCCCCGACGGGCATCTACGGGCCGATCCCGCTGGGTCAAGGCTCGTTGAGTCAATCCCCGTTCACGAATAACCCGACGAGTTTGCCGGGCAGCGACGTGACCCTGGTCCCGCTGGCCACCAACGGCCCGCCCGCACTCCAACCCGCGAACACGGCCTCGACGCCGCCGACCTTGCCGATCTCGTATTTTTATGTGATCGGCAACGTGCTGCCCACGCCGCCGGCAGGGAAAACACCCTTCGAGACCGCTTCGCCCACGATCCCCACGTCCGCCACGACAGGGACGACGCCTCCCATCCTGGTCCAGACCCTCGATCCCAAGTACGACCTCTGGGACCCGAACAACAAGGGGAGCACGACATCCACCGCCGGGAGCACCACGATCTATGCCCCGATCCCAACACCCGCTTCGGGCAAGGCCAATTACTACTGGCTCTATCTCCGCCGCCCGGCCAATCCGTTCCAACCCGCCTCGACGACCAATCCGATGATCGTGGTCGATTGCATGCGGTTCCCCTACATCGAAGGGGGCAGGAACTCCCCCCAAGACGGTCGATCCGAACGACGATACCAAGGACAGCAAGGCTGAGTCCGCCGTTTCCGAATTTCCTCTTCTCGGCGCAGCGGGTCCAGCCTTATCAGGGGGGCCATGCCGTTGCCGCCGCCGGGCAGACGATCAATGGCAGCCCGATGGACACGCACTACGGCTATAGCGAGCAGATCGTGACGCCGCAAACGCCGCCGAATCCCATTGATCAGGGCGTCTTCGGCAAGTCAAGCGATCACCAACTCGATCTATCACACGCTCGGCTCGGCCAACGATCCCCCGGGTAACCAGGCGTGGGACTACTTCCCGTTCCACGATCGCGACTTCACGAGCGTGGCCGAGCTGCTGCTGGTCCCGGGCTGCCCGCCCGGCCTGTTCACCAAGCAGTTCGCCGAGGCCGCGCCGTCGGCCACCTTCAACAACGACACCACGTACGACTACACGCCGCCCGTCGGGACCGGTACGACCGCGCCGAGTTCAACGCAAAGCAGGCTCAACAATCCGCACACGTTCCCGTACCTGGTGGACAAGTTCTTCTACACGGCCGCGGCCTCTCGAGCCCGATGTCTCAACCCTCAAGCCGTCGGTAGCCCCGGGCCGACCTGGCCGGCCGTCAACGGTCCCGACAGCGCCGGCTGGTACAGGATGTTCGAGTTCTTCGAGGTCCCCAGCCCCGCTTTCGGGGCGATCGGCGACGTGGCGAGCGGCTCCAACTTCGACTGGGCCCGCCAGGACACCAAGCCCGGTCTGCTGAACCTGAACCTGATCATCGACGAGGAGGTCTTCCTCGGCCTGATGGGCAATGCGGGGCAGGCCTACAACATTCAGGTCGCGAACCCCTTGATGAACGTCCCACCGAATCTGAACGCGAACCAGATCATCGCCCCCCTCGCGGTCCCCCACGTCGTCACGATGATCAATCCCAATACCGGGACTCCCGCGCAGTTGAGCGCGAGCCAGTTTGCGGCGTACCCGATGCCCAACAGCGGACTCTTCTACGCGCCCGATCCGAACAGACGAAATCAGCCCCGACTCTCAGATGAAGGCGGCGTTCGCCGACTTCCTGAAGTTGCGGCACGGCGGCTCGGGCTACTTGTTCGCCTGGGGTTCGGGTGAAGTGGGCCAGCCGACGGTCAATGCAGCCAGATGAATATCGCGGCCGAGCGGCCGTTCCGCTCCCTCTCCTTCCCCGACATCAACTACACCGTGATGCGTCCGGCCACGTTGCCGCCGTCGTCAGAACTCGCACCCCGGCGTTCACCCCGCATCACGTCCGCCACGACAGCCGACGGCCGCACTCGGTCCTTCGTCTGGGATCCGGGGGTGAAGAACCCGTACCTGACCGACACGAGACGTCGGCGCCGAAACTCCAGCCGCCGCCGATCCCGCCGCGTCGACTCTTCCAGATCCCCGATGCGGGCGGTAACGCCAGCCTGGGCGGCGACAGTTTCGTGAACACGCCCACCACATCTCCGCGCTCTCGACGACGACCTTCAACCCGACCAACCCCCAGGCCAACCTGGCGGGGGTGAATTCGGGGAACCCCATCACCCTGGCGGACAACATGCAGCACCCGGCCTTCCGGTCGGAGTGGATCCAGAAGATCACCAACCTGACGACCGTCCGGACGCACCAGTACGCGGTCTGGATCACGGTCGGTTTCTTCGAGGTGAGCCAGCCCGGCGACCCGCAGTCGGCGGATCCCCGGACATCACTCGGTCTTGAGGTCGGCCTCCTGAGCGGCCGGAACGTCCGCTACCGTTCGTTCTTCCTCCTCGACCGCACCCGGGCCATCGGCTTCAACCCGCAATATCCCCGGGCGATCTCCGCGAAGTCGTCGTCTACCGTCAGGACATCGAATGATCGCGACCGGACGGTGACCTCCCGTACCTCGGCGCGGGCCGCGGCGTCGCCGGCCCGCCCTCGAATCTCTTGTGACGTGTCCATCGAGTGCCGGATAAAATCGGACTACCGTGGTCACCCTTTCTCCCCAGCGAAAGGATCACCCATGCGTCTACAGCGTCGTCGTGCCGGTTTCACGCTCATTGAGCTGCTGGTGGTCATCAGCATCATCGGCATCCTCGTCGGGCTCCTGCTCCCTGCCGTCCAATCGGCCCGCGAGGCGGGCCGCCGCACCCAGTGCGCCAATAACATGCGCAGCTCGGCCTGGCGCTGTTCAACTTCGCCAGCACTAACAACTCATTCCCGGCCGCCGCCACGTTCGGTGATGTGAGCCCGACGACGCTCGCGCTGGCGGTCAAGGCCGATGCCGCCTCGATTACCCCCACGAAGGCCAACCTGACTGGCTGGTTGCGCAGTTGGGTGGTCGATTGCCTGCCGCACCTCGACCAACAGGATCTGGCTAACGCCTGGGATAAGTCGACACACTACTTGAGCACGACAGGAACTCCGACAAACTTTCAAATTGGCAATACCGCGCTTGGGTCGTTGAGATGCCCCGATGATCTCACGGCGACGCCGAACCAGGGTAACCTGAGTTACGTCGTCAATGGTGGCTTTGCATTCTACTATGACCCGGCCGCTTCCATTGCGACATCTTACTCAGTGACCAATCCGTCAGCCTCCCCAGAGGGCGCGAATGTGACTCTGACTTTGCCCGCGAGCTCCTCCTGGCAGAGGATTGGATTGATGTTCACAAACACCAATTCCGGGAGCGATTACAGGACCTCACTGGGCACGATCGCGGATGGGTCGAGCAACACACTGCTTCTCAGTGAAAATACCCAGGCCGGTTATTCAGCCGGGAATGCATTCAGCGCCGGCATCCGGACGAACTGGGCCTGCCCACTGCCCGCCTTCTGTATGTTCATTGGCTCGCCGAAAGTTTGCGGCAGCGGCACAAGCGTCACCTGCGCCACTCAATGGCAAATTCGTGGGAGTGCTACGAATCCAACAGACGGGCTTGGTTGGCAAGAGGCCAATAGGAGGGGCGGTCCGCTCAACAACCAAGATTACATCAATGGCGGCCAGAATATTCCCGACGAGGGTGCCTTCCCCTTCTCCAACAGCGGTCACCCCGGCGGTTGCAACATGTACTTCTGCGACGGTGCGGTCCGCTTCATCCGGGACGGGATCGACGGCACAGTCTATTCCAAGTTGATCACCCCGTCCGGCAGCAGGCTACCCTTGAACTACCTGCAACTGCCGCTGAGCCAGGATGCGTTCGCGCAATAAGGCTGGCGCTCGGCGTTCGCCTTCGAGATGCCCCTCGGAAATGGGTCTCGTGATCTCGCCCACCTCGGGATGGCAAGAATGCTGTCCCGAGGTGGGTCTCTTTTTCGCATCTCGGGATCGGTTGAGTTGCCTTCGGAGGAGTCCTTACTACATGAGCACAAAGGACCGGTTGTGCGCGGCCCCCTCTTCGTCGTCCGATGCGCCGAGGAGTCAGGCTGAAGCCGACCCTCCAGGATTTACAGGATCACACAACAGGTCGGTTGAAACCGCATGACTCCACGAGATTCCGGGGAAATCCTTTGGCTCGGATTCGATAATGAAGGTGTCGAGTTCTCCTCTGAGCGACCCGCTCGCTGGCAGGCGGGACCGAGTTGAGGGAGAGAGACGTGAAATCACCCACTTGAGGCGGAGAACGTCTCGCTGAAGCAAGCCCGAGATCGAGGGGAGTGCCGATGAGCCTCGGAGAGAGCCAGGTCAGCGTCGAAGTCGTGGAGCTGGAGCGCGAGGCGATCCGTCTGGCCACGCGGATAGACCAGCTCGAACGGGTGCGATTCCCGGCCGCTGAGCAGATCGCTTCGGCCCAGTGGTACGCGCCGGTCTCCACGCGGAACGCGGCGTCGAACTGCACGTTTACGGGCCAGGCGGTTGGCTGCGGCGGCTTTGGGCTGCCCAACGCGATGGTGACGATCGCCGACTACACCACCCACGCCACGTATTGGACGGGTCAGGCCGATTCCAACGGGAGCTTCTCCGGTTCCGCGGCGCTCCCGCCTCAGCAGACCACGTGCGAAATCACCGTCGCGGTCGCTTCTTCCGACCCCTTCGCTGCGAGGTTCGTCGCACCTTACACGGGGATCACTTACCTCTCACCCGGGAGCAATAACCTCCGGACGGTGGGGTCTCCCGCGACCGCGACCGGCTATGCCTGCTCGAAGTTCCTCTACTATCCGCTCAAGACCACGCTGAAACTCGCCGACAGCGTCAACGGTACCTTCACCCTGGTCTTTGGCGCGGGCGGGTGGAGTGGCAGCCGGCTCGTCCCGTATGCGGGGTGTTCCAGCAAGGGCTGCCCCGCCTTTGACAGTGTGCACTACGCGTATACCCTCGGTCCTTCGCAGAATCAAGGTTTTTATTATTATATACCGATCTCGGGACTCTGCCCGAACCCGAACGGCCTCTCGTCGCGCCTCGATGTCACGTTCGGCTTGACCGTCACGAGCGTCAGTCCCTTCCTGGCCACCGGCTCGCTCGCGGCCGGCAACAGCTCCTACTGGTATTGCGGCACCGCCGTGAGCTGGACCCTCTCCGAATGATCGGCCCCTGCGCACACGACTGCCTCCGGGGACACGGCTCGGCGTGTGTGGCCTCCCGGCTGGGACACGTCGGCTTCTGCGAGGCGATGGCCACCGGCCGTGCGGACTACGCCGCGCTGGTCGATCGGCTCACCGCCGAGGGGTGGACGCCCCCGGTCCCGGCCCCGTCCCTGCCCGAGGAGATTGCGGCACGTCGCGCGGCCAAGCCGCGCGTACCACTGGGCCAGAAGGTGTCAGGTTCCCCTCTGACCGGCTTCCCGGCAAGCCGGGGCAAACCTCCAGAACCCCGAAGGTGACATAACCCTTGGTGGATCTGAGTTCGGTGGCCTCCCGGGACGGGTTTCCTCCCTCCCGCGCGCCTCGCCCCCCCTCCCCCCTGGCCGGCGCCTGTCCGTAATGTATCATCGTGCGGCCATTCATGATCGGCCACCCATTCCCGACAGTCGGCGGCACGGATGCGGGGGTGCCGCGCGCAGTTGGAGGAGATTCCTGCGTTGGCGTCCGGGAAGTTCCGGCCTTGCGGATTCCCGTTAACTCGGGTACAAGGCCCGCACCTGTCGCTGTCAAACTCGGGCCCTGCTCATGGAAGGGCACGGCTCGGACCTGGGTGCGGTTGGCACGTCGAGATGGGTTGGAGGTCGGAGGACCGCCGCCCTCCGCCCCTGGGATCATCGGCCAAACTGGAGGCGCCGACTTGACATCTCGGGCCGCCCGTCGGCCGTCGCGGCGCTCCTCTTCTTCAGTTCGGTTCGGGGACGATCGTCAATGACACGCGGGCTATGGAAGGTTCCGCCCAGGCCAGGGATGGCCCCGGCGGGTCGAGCGACGAGATCGACGGCCCCCCGGGCTTTCGCGGTCACGCTCCTCGCGCTGACGCTGGCGACGGCCGACCGCGCCGGCGCCGAGCCTCGGGGCGATGCGCTGCCCGAGGGAAATATCGTCGAGGTCCGGATCGAGGGCAACGTCAGCGTCACCACCGAGCAGATCCGCGCCAAGCTTCTGAGCCGGCCGGGCCACCCGCTCGACCAGCGCCAGGTCGAGGCCGACCTCAAGACGTTGATCGGCACCAAGTGGTTCTCGGATGTCACCCCCTACTACGAGCCCGACCCCAAGGGCAAGGGCTACATCCTGACCTTCAGTGTCAGGGAGATGCCCGTCCTGACTCACGTCGAGTTCCGAGGCCGGTCCAAGATCAAGCTGAAGGACGTCGAGGAGACCACCGGTCTGAAGAAGGGCGCCCGCGCCGACGCGGCGCGGACCCGCCTGGCGGTCGGCCAGATCCAGCGCCTCTACGCCGAGCGCGGCTACGACACGGCCGAGGTCTCTCTCCTCGAAGGAGGCGAACGCGGCGACACCCGCGTCGTGTTCCAGATCTTCGAAGGGCCTTGGCACCAGATCAGCCGGATCGACTTCGAGGGCAACACGTTCGCCACCGACGCCACCCTCCGGACCAAGATCACGAGCAAGACCTCGCTCTTCGGCCTCCGCGGCCACTACACCCGCGACAACCTCGAGGAGGACGTCCGGAAGCTCATCGAGTACTACCAGGGCCAGGGCTTCCCCGAGGTCAAGGTCACGCCCGTCACCCGGAGCGGCTCGAGCCTGGGCGACCTCCACCTGACGTTCGTGATCTCGGAGGGGACCCGCTACTCGGTCCGCAACATCACCTTCGAGGGGAACCAGAAGCTGTCCGAGGCCAAGCTCCGGAAGGGCCTGATGATGCACTCGGGCAAGCCGATCCTCGACTCGCTCAAGGAGGCGGACCGCAAGAACCTGCTCACCAAGTACTACGAGATCGGGTGCATCGACACCCAGATCCTGCCAGAGCCGCGCTACACCGACCAGCTCGGCGTGATGGACCTGGTCTACCGGATCGAGGAGGGCGAGCCGTACCTGCTCGGCGAGTTGATCGTCCGGGGCAACGAGCGGACCAAGGACAAGGTCATCCGGCGCGAGGCGGCAATGGCGGGCTTGCTGCCGGGCGAGGTGCTCAACTGGAACCGGATCGAGACGTTCAAGGCGCGGCTGGGCAACACGCAGGTACTTCGTCATGTCGCCCGCGCTGGGCAAGCCGATCGACGTCAAGATCGTCAACCGCCGGCCGGGCGACAAGCCGTATGGCGAGAGCGTGCTGCTCGACCTGAACGAGGTGACGCAGACACGGATGCAAGGCCCCGAGGCCGACCCGGTCGGGCCCGCGCCGGCACCGTTACCGGCGGCGCCGGCAGGGGCCCGGCGGGCTGACGCCGTTCGGGACGGGCGGAGCGTTCAGCCCGCCGCCCGCGGGGGGACCCGGTGGGCTGACACCGTTCGGAACGGGTGGGGCGTTCAGCCCGCCTCCCGACACGCTCCCGCCGATCGGGGTCCCGACCACGCCGGTGTCCCCCGTTCCCCCGCCCACGGTCGTCGCGCCGGGCTCGCCGCAGCCAAACCCGACGCCGCCAGTCGGGGCGGGCGAGCCGCCGGGCATGGAACCGAGCATCCCCGGCATGAACATGACCGACGTCGGCCCCGACCGCCAGGATCCCTTCCGCAACCGCGCCTTCGCCGACGTCGTGACCTCGGTCAGCGAAGCGCCGACCGGCCGATTCATGCTCGGCGTCGGCGCCAGCGGCTCGCAGGGGCTCAATGGCAACTTGACGATCTCGGAGCGGAACTTCGACATCCTCAACTTTCCCCGCTCCTTCGACGACCTGACCAGCGGCAAGGCGTTCCGGGGCGCCGGCCAGGACTTCCAGCTCTCGATCATGGCGGGCACCCTGATCAACCGGTTCACGGTCAGCCTGCGCGACCCCTACCTGTTCGACCTCCCGATCGGCGGGAACGCCTCGGGCTACGCCTTCCAGCGGATCTATCCCGACTGGACCGAGAGCCGCGCCGGCGGCCGGTTCTCGCTGGGCCGGCAGTTCGGCACGGCGACCTACGCCGACGTCGCGGTCCGGACCGAGAACATCCAGTTCTACGGCTACCGTTCCCCGGCCCCGGCCGACTTCCTGGCCGCGTCGGGGCACTCGTTCCTGGCCAGCATCCGGCCGACGCTGCGGTTCGACAACCGCAACTCGCCGTTCCTGCCCAACAAAGGGCAATACGTCGAATTCGCCTTCGAGCAGGGCTGGGGGACGTTCACCTATCCCAAGGTCGAGGTCGAGGGCCGGACCTACTTCACGCTCGGTAGTCGGCCCGACGGCTCCGGCCCTCGGATCCTCACCTTGCGGGGTCACTTCGGTGTCACCGGGCCCGACACGCCGGTCTACGAGCGGTTCTTCGCCGGCTACATCGGCAGCCTCCGCGGGTTCAACTATCGTGGCGTCGGCCCTCACGTGCTCGGCGTCAACGTCGGCGGGATCATGATGGCGGTGGGATCGGTCGAGTACATGTTCCCGCTGCTGGCCAACGACTCACTCCGCCAGGTCATCTTCTGCGACTTCGGCTCGGTCGAGAACAGCTACGACTTCAACGATTTCCGCGCCTCGGTCGGGGCCGGCATCCGGCTGACGATCCCACAGTTCGGCCCCTTGCCCCTGGCCTTTGACCTCGCCTTCCCGATTGCCAAGGCTCCGGGTGACCGGGTCAACTACTTCAATTTCTCAATCGGCGCGTTCTATTGAGGCCGAGGGCGCGTGCCACCCGCCGGGACGTCAGTCGAGGGCGCGTACACCACGCTCCGCCCAGGGATTCGCGTTCCGCCCGTCTCAATATGTGATCAGACTGTACACCTCACTCGGCTCCAGCCTTTCCCGACCGTTCAGGAAACTCAATTCGACGACGAAGGCGCAGGCGACGAGATCAGCGCCGGCCTGGAGGACCAGGTCGCGGCAGGCGCGCATGGTCCCGCCGGTGGCCAAGACGTCGTCGAGCAGCAAGACGCGGTGGCCCGGCCCGAGCGCGTCGTGGTGCATCTCGAGGCGGTCAGTGCCGTATTCGAGCTTGTATTCCAGCGCGAGGGTGGCATAAGGCAGCTTGCCAGGCTTGCGGATCGGCACGAAGCCGGCCCCCAGCGCCAGCGCCAGTGGGGCGCCGAAGATGAAGCCCCGCGCCTCGGCCGCAGCCACCGTGTCGATCGAGCGGCCCGCGAACGCCTCGCATAACTGGTCGATCACCACGCGAAACGCCCCAGGGTGCCCGAGCATGGGCGTGATGTCTTTGAAGTTGATGCCAGGCTTGGGAAAGTCGGGGATATCGCGGATCCAGTCGCGCGGATCGATTCGTGTATCGAAGGGCATGGCGGGCTCCCTTGGGAACAGAAAAGAGTATCCTACCGCGAAGTTTCCCGCAGACCAATCCGATCCGGCGATCGAGCCACAGGGCAATCGGCCTTCCTGCCGTGATCGAAGCCATCCGCTGGTCCTGGAGAAAGACGAGCGGAGTCCAGCGGGAGCGCAGCCTCCAAGAAAACAAGCCGCTTGTCGCTCTCGGGTAAAATCACCGCTTGCCGCTGATTCAAGGTAGCCGCTCACATTCGAATCAAAGCGAGTCGATCCCGGCATGAGGTGTCAGCAGTGAGGGCAAGGTATCACCCGCAACTCCGCACGAGTGGCGGTCCCACCCCGGGAGCAGGAGATCGGGGTCTTGGCCGTGGAGCGTGGCCCCACAGCCGCCGCCGTGCGTCGGCTTGGCCCCGAAGGTGTCTCGGAGTTGTTCAGGTGGGACAAGGTCTCGGGTGTGGCGGGAACGTGCGGGCTGGCCGCCCCTTTTTCGGCCGGAAGGAGGGGCAGGCGGTCGCCGCTTGACCTTCACGGTGGGCCAGTCAGTTGAAAGCGGCTGGGACGAGTTGGTGGAGTTCTGATTGAGCCTGTGTAGAAAATAGTTCGAGACCGTTAACGGCTACAGTCCTGGGATCCGAGCAAGGTCAGCGCCATCGCCAACGAGTTCCGCCGCGTGGCGGCCGTATCCGCGCGTGACATGAAGACAACGGGGGCCGACGTGCCGCAAAGAACGCCGCCGAACCGGCAATCGGCGGTGTACATGATCGCCTTGACCGTCAGGTTGGCCGAGAGCAGGTTGGGGAAGACCATGGCGTCGGCCGCCCCGACGACCGCGCCTCCGATCCGTTTCTTGTCGGCGGCATCGGCGGCATAGGCCAGGTCGAACGAGAGCGGTCCCTGGACCACACAGTCGGCGAACTCGCCCGCCGCGTTCCGACGTTGGAGCTCGGCGGCCTCAAGGGTCTCGGGCATCGCGGCGTTGACCGACTCGGTGGCCGCCATCAGCGCCACCCTCGGCGGGTCGGCCCTCAGGCGCCGCGCCACCTCGATGGCGCTATGGAGGATGTCGATCCTCGTCTCGATCGTCGGCTGGACGCAGATCCCGGTATCGGCCAGCAGGAACCGCCGATCGTCGCGCGGAATCTCCATCAGCACGACTTGGCAGACGACCCGGCCGGTGCGCAGGCCCGCCTCGGGGTCGAGCACCGCGCGCATCAGCGCGGGAGTGGCGATCCTCCCCTTCATGAGCATCCGCGCCCGCCCTTGGCGGACCTCGGCGACGGCCGCCGGCGCGATCGCGTCCCCCTCGGCCTCGACGATCGCGAACCCTTCGAGCCCGACCCCGCACGCCTTGGCCGTCGCCTGGATCAGCGCCTCCGGTCCGACGACCCTTGGCGCGACCCAACCGCGATCACACGCCGCGCAGAGCCTCGAGCACCGTTGGATCGTCTCCGCCCGCCGCAGCCACCGCCACGGGCTCGCCCCGCGCATCGGCCTCGCGAAAGAGCCGGTCAAAACTGGCGAGCGGCATCGTCGAATCCTTTCCGCCGCATGGGTTCTCGGGGGCAGTCTCTCGCAAACCTCGCAAAGAAAAACAGGAAGATCTTCGAAAAGAGAGGACTTGGCGTCCTTAATCACTTTGTGAACGTTGCGACCCTTCGCGAGAAACTCCCCCTCGAAACTCTTGCCGTCTCGATCCGTGCCGGGACTCAATCACCCGACCAGGCGGGGCATCGTTTCTCGAGGAAGGCCGAGATGCCCTCCTGCGCGTCATGGCGCAGGGCGTTCTCGACCATGACCTCGGTGGCGTGCTGGTACGCGGCCTGCTCGTCGAGGTCGCGCAGCTCGTAGAACGCCTCCTTGCCCAGCCGGATCGCGAGCGGGCTCATGGCCAGGATCGTGTCGGTGAGCTGGCGGATGGTGGCATCGAGTTCGACCGCTGGCACGACCCGGTTGACGAGCCCCAGCGCCAGGGCGCGCTCCGCCGAGATCGGTGAGCCGGTCAGGAGCATCTCCATCGCGGGCTTGTCGGGGATGGCGCGGACCAGGGGGACCATCGGGGTAGTGCAGAACAGGCCGATCTTCACCCCCGGCGTCGCAAAGGTGGCCTCCGAGGCCGCGACGGCCAGGTCGCACGCCGCGACGAGCTGGCAGCCCGCCGCGGTCGCCGTCCCCTGCACCCGCGCGATCACTGGCTGGGGCAGCCGACGCAATTGGAGCATGACTCGCGTGCAGGCCGAGAACAGGTCGCGATACTCCGATTCCGAACGGCCGGTCATCTCGCCGAGGTCGTGCCCCGAGCAGAACACCGAACCCCGCGACCTCAGCACAACGACCCGCGCTGAGGGATCGTCGGCGAGCGCCGCGAGTGCCTCCTCCAGTTGGCGGATCAGCTCGCGCGACAGTGCGTTGCGCTGCTCGGGCCGGTTCAGCGTCAGGTGAACGACGCCGGCCTGGTTTTCGATCGTGAGAATCGCGGCGTGGGTATTGATCGCCGTTTCCATCGAGCCTCCCTGTCGGAGCGAAGTTTCTCGCTGAGGCGCAAAGAATAAAGAAGGACCAGAGAAGTCAGCAACAAGGATAGTGGTGTCCGTTCATTCTTATATGCGTCTTTTCTTTGCGTTCTCTGTGCCTTCGCGGGAAGCTCCCCTCTCGGATGAATGGCCAAATTGGCCTGTCACGAACGAGTCAAAGGCTTGTAGCGGATCCTGTGCGGCTGGTCGGCATCGATCCCGAGCCGCTCGCGGCGCTGGGCCTCGTAGGTCTGATAGTTGCCCTCGCACCAGACGACCTTGCTGTCGCCCTCGAACGCCAGGATGTGGGTGGCGATCCGGTCGAGAAACCAGCGATCATGGCTGATCACCACGGCGCAGCCGCCGAAGTCGAGCAGCGCCTCCTCCAGGGCTCGGAGCATGTCCACGTCGAGATCATTGGTCGGCTCGTCCAGGAGCAGCAGGTTGCCGCCGCTCTTGAGCAGCTTGCCCAGGTGGACGCGGTTCCGCTCGCCGCCGGAGAGGTGCGCGACCTTCTTCTCCTGGTCCGGCCCCTTGAAGTTGAACTGCGCCACGTAGGCCCGCGCAGGGACCTTGCGCTTGCCGAGCACGACCTGATCGACGCCGCCGGTGATCTCCTGAAAGATCGTGTTCTCGGGGTTGAGCGTCTCTCGGCTCTGATCGACGTACGAGATGACGACGGTGTCGCCGACCCGGAGCACGCCGCCGTCGGGGCGGTCTTGACCGACGATCATCCGGAAGAGCGTCGTCTTGCCCGCGCCGTTGGGGCCGATCACGCCGACGATGCCGCCGGGCGGGAGCCGGAAGTTCATCTCCTCGATGAGCAACCGGTCGCCGTACCCCTTGCGGACGTGGTCGGCTTCAACGACGAGGTCGCCGAGGTGGGGCCCGGGCGGGATCTGGAGCATGACGACCTCATCGCGCTTCTCGACCTCCTGGCTGGCCAGTTGCTCGTAGCGCTGCAACCGGGCGCGGTTCTTGGCAACGCGGGCGCGGGGGGCCATGCGGACCCACTCAAGCTCGCGGGCCAGGGTCTTGCGGCGGGCGCTCTCCTGCTTCTCCTCGCGGGCGAGCCGCTCCTGTTTCTGCGCGAGCCACGACGAGTAGTTGCCGTGCCAGGGGATGCCCTGACCGCGGTCGAGTTCCAGGATCCAGCCGGCGACATTGTCGAGGAAATAGCGGTCGTGGGTGACCGCGACGACCGTCCCGGGATACTCGTGCAGGTGCCGTTCGAGCCAGGCGACGCTCTCGGCGTCGAGGTGGTTGGTGGGCTCGTCGAGCAGGAGGAGGTCAGGTCTCTGAAGCAGGATCTTGCAGAGCGCGACCCGCCGCCGCTCACCGCCGGAGAGGGTCGCCACGTCGGCGTCGCCGGGCGGCAGGCGCATGGCGTCCATGGCGATCTCGATCCGGCGATCGAGATCCCACCCTTCGCGCCGCTTCGATCGCGTCCTGGACCCGCCCCTGCTCCTGGAGCAACCGGTCCAGCTCGTCGGCATCGATCGGCTCGCCGAGCCTTGCATTGATGGCATCGAACCGCGCGAGTAGGTCGCGGACTGGGGCGACGGCCTGCTCGACGTTGCCGCGCACGTCCTTGGTTGGGTCGAGCGTCGGCTCCTGAGACAGAAACCCGATCGTGGTCCCCGGCGCGGGCCGCGCGGTGCCGAGGAAGTCCTTCTCGACGCCGGCCATGATCCGCAGCAGCGTACTCTTACCCGAGCCGTTGCCGCCCAGCACTCCGATCTTGGCACCCGGATAGAACGACAGCCAGATCCCCTTGAGGACGTCCTTCTTACCGTACGCCTTCGATAAGTTCTCAATCGTGAAGATATACTGAGGGGCCATTGCGAGATCCTGCAGCGCGACGACATTCCGCCGACCTCTGCGCCGATCGGTCGATCGTTCTGAACCTCTCCAGTAGACCCGATCCGGGCCGTCGAGAAAAGCCCGATCGCCGGATCGTCCGAGGGTGCGCGATACAGATTCTGGCAGATATTCGGGGGGGCGCAGCGGGGAAAGCCTGAAAATCGAGATGGGTGCGACCTGATCGCCCCCAAGAGTGCCAGAAGTCCGTTGGCGGCACCCATTGCCCGACTCCTCGCGGCGCGACGCTTGAAGTCGGCAGCCGATTCTGGTAAGAATTATTCGGCTCGACGAATCATGCCCGGATTGCTGGGACCGGACATTCACCCTTGGGCAAACCGGCCCCATCGATCCGGATGTCCGTGCGGCGGCGTAGCTCAGTCGGTTAGAGCAGCGGAATCATAATCCGCGTGTCGGGGGTTCGAGTCCCTCCGCCGCTACTCGCGTCAGCACACGACAGATCCCGCCCCGAAGCGTCTAAACCGGACATTTCCCGCGAGTTACAGCAACCCCCGATGCCGGGGGTTGCTTCGCTCGACCCGCCAGCATGCGACAGGTCCCGCCTGCTTCCGTCCCCCGCGAGTGGCAAATGAGTGGCAAAGCGTCCGTTGATGCGTTGTCCATCCGTACCCGTTGCCTGCTGGCTCGCGGGTTCGGACGCGGAGGCTTGGCCCGGAATCGGGGGGAGCCGCTCGAGCACGCCGGCGGTGTCGTACAGGCCGACATGGCTGTAGCGGTCCATGGTCAGCGTGATGGTCGAATGCCTCATGAGCGTCTGGGCGACCTTGGGAGGGACATTAGCCATCGCCAGCTCCGACCCGAACCGGTGCCGGAGCGAGTGGAAGTCCCGGTAGCGTCCCTCGGCATCGATGTAGGCGACTCCGGCCCGTTCCAGGTCGTTCCGCAGCATCTGGGCCGATCGTTCGACCCAAGTCCCGGGCCAGACCGGAGCATCCTCGGGGCGCCCCTCAGATAGCCTCGGAGCGTCTCCGCCAGGTCAGGGCGGACGGGCAGGGTGGCCTCTTGCCGGTTCTTCGTGTAGGCGGCCCGGACGCGGACCGTGGGTCGATCGTCGTCCAGGTCGAATGAGGTGGGGGTCAGGCTGGCCAGTTCCGAGGCGCGTAAACCCGTGTAGGACGCAACCAGATAGAGCACCGACCGGTCTTCCCCCGAGAGTCCACGAAAGGGCTCGGCGGGCCGCGTGGCGCGAATCAGGCCGTCGAATTCCTCTCGGGTCAGGACGCCTCGGTCGTGCCGACGGTCCGCCTTGGTGTTCATGGGGGTCAAGACGGCGAGGGGGCTGTCGAACATGCGGCGGTGCTTGACCAGCCAACGGGCGAACCCTTGGGCGGCTTGCAGGTAGTAATTCGAGGTCGCTACCGACATCCCCGCCGCTCGCTGCCTGGCCAGCCAATCGGACACCCGGGCGGCATCCAGGTCGTCCGTGCGAGCGAACCCGCAGCCGTCCAGCTCGCGCGCAGCCGGGTCTCGGTCAGCTTGACGTGCTTCTCGGGAGACTTCTCGCTGATCACCACCAATAGAGCGGGGGGTGCCAAGTCGTTTTGCTCTTTAAAGATAGGGCCTGCATCCCGGTGAATGAGGGTGCTGATATCCCCACCACCGGAGATGCAGACCATGGGCACTGAAGCACCCACACCCGTTGTTATACCGGTTCACTGCGCCCCCAAGAAGGCCCCATGCCCGAAGTGCGGCAAACACGGCCGTCGGAAACGCAGGCTTCCTCCCCGCTGGGTTCGCACCGTTGTCTACAAAGCCGTCGCCTTTCTTGAGATCATCTGCGGCGAATATCAAGCCCGGTGCGGCTGTTGCAAGACCTTCCGGAACACTCCCGAGGACGTCCTCCCCAGAGCCCTCTACGACAACAAGGTTCGCGACCTGGTGCTCGATCGCATCCTTAAGGACAGCATGAACGTCGAACAGACCTTGGAGTCGCTCCGACGTGAATACCTTCTCGAGCTGTCCACGGGATTCGCCTATGACGTGCTCTACGACCATGCCCAGCAACTCGACATGGCCGATCACCGCCGCAAAGTGTTGGAGCATTTCAGCGGCACACTGTGCGTCGACGAACTGCACCTGGGTCGCTTCACGTTGCTCTTGGCGACCGACCCCCTGAAGGACCTGCGATCGCGTTCGCCCTGGTCGTCGCCAACGACCAAGATCACATGGAGCGGTTCCTCAGGAACCTCAAGACGTGGGGCTTGAATCCCCAAGTCGTGGTGACCGACGGCTCGAACCTTTATCCCAGCGTGCTCGCCGAGTTGTGGTCGCACGCGGAGCACCAACTTTGCGTTTTCCACATCATCAAGGATATCAATAAGTTGATCATGGACGCCGTGCGGCGGATGCGGACGGCGATGGGTCGGCGCGGCAAGGCGGGGCGGAAGAAGAAGCGGGGCCGCAAAAGCGCCAAGTCCAAGGCCGCCGCCGTCCGCCGGGGCCTGTCGGTTAAGGAGAAGGCGAACTTCGTGTTCAAGCGTCGTCATCTGATCGTGAAACGCCGGGAGAATCTCACCGAGTCGGAGCATGGCGATCTGACGCAGATGCTGGAATACTTGCCCGCGTTGGCGCTGTTGCGGCGGTTCGCCGATCGGATCTACTGGCTGTTCGACACGCCCAAGGACTTTCACCAAGCCAGCTTCCGTCGGGCCGCGATCGTGCGCGATCCGGCCATTCAAGCCGTACCGGAGTTGGTCAAAGCCCTGGAGCATCTCGCTTAGCCGAAGTTCCGCAAGATCATGGCCTACTTGAAGAACCCGCTGAGCCGTCGGGTGCGGACCAACAATCACGTGGAGCGGACAAACCGGATGTTCCGGTTCTTGGAGAAGGTGCGATACAAATGGCGGCGGCGAAAGACGCTGGTGCGGTTCGTGGTGATGAAGCTCGACGACATCTGGATACTTCTCGCTGAACACCACCGCAATTTCAGAGGCTTTTCGTTGATCTGTACCAACAGAGCGAGGATACCAAGTCGTTTTGCTCTTGAAAGATAGGGCCTGCATCCCGGTGAATGAGGGTGTTCTGAGTCCCCACCACCGGAGATGCAGACCATGGGCACCGAAGTACCCACGCCCGTCGTTATACCCGTTCACTGCGCCCCCAAGAAGGCCCCATGCCCGAACTGCGGCAAACACGGCCGGCGGAAGCGTAAGCTTCCCCCACGCAA
Organism: uncultured Planctomycetaceae bacterium; assembly: GCA_963803395.1. GTDB lineage: Bacteria > Planctomycetota > Planctomycetia > Isosphaerales > Isosphaeraceae > JAFANO01. The sequence goes on along the minus strand of CAWDND010000034.1, from coordinate 8,638 downwards.
GGTTCGCACGGTCGCCTACAAGACCGTCGCCTTTCTCGAGATCATCTGCGGCGAATATCAAGCCCGGTGTGGCTGCTCCAAGACGTTCCGGAACACTCCCGAGAGTGTCCTCCCCAGAGCCCTCTACGACAACAAGGTTCGCGATCTGGTGCTCGATCGCATCCTCAAGGACGCCATGAACGTCGAACAGATGTTGGAGTCGCTTCGCCGCGAATACCTCCTCGACCTGTCCACGGGGTTCGTCTATGACGTGCTCCACGGCTACGCCGAAACGCTCGACATGTCGGCGCATCGCCGTATGGTCCTGAAGCACTTCAGCGGCACACTGTGCGTCGACGAACTGCACCTGGGTCGCTTCACCTTGCTGCTGGCCACCGACCCGCTTGCGGATCTGCCCGTGGCCTTCGCCCTGGTCGCCCAGAACGACCAAGACCACATGGAGCGGTTCCTCAGGAACCTCAAGACGTGGGGCTTGAACCCCACGGTCGTGGTGACGGACGGCTCGAACCTGTATCCCACAGTGCTGAAGGATCTCTGGTCCGACGCCGATCATCAGTTGTGCGTTTTCCACATCGTCAAGGATATCAACAAGTTGGTCTTGGACGCCTTGCGGCGGCTGCGGACGGCGATGGGTCGGCGGGGCAAGGCCGGGCGGAAGAAGAAGCGGGGCCGCAAGGGCGCCAAGTCCAAGGCCGCCGCCTCGCGCCGGGGTCTGTCGGTCAAGGAGAAGGCGAAGTACGTGTTCAAGCGTCGTCATCTGATCGTGAAACGCCGGGAGAAGCTCACCGAGTCGGAGCGTGGCGACCTGACGCGGATGCTGGAATACGTGCCCGCGTTGGGAGTGTTGCGGCGGTTCGCTGATCGGATCTACTGGCTGTTCGACACGCCCAAGGACTATCACCAAGCCAGTTGCCGGCGGGCCAAGATCGTCCACGATCCGGACTTTCAAGCCGTGCCGGAGTTGGTCAAAGCGCTGGAGCAAATCGATGAGTCGAAGTTCCCCAAGATCATGGCCTACTTGAAGAATCCGCTGAGCCGTCGGGTTCGGACCAACAATCACGTGGAGCGGACCAACCGGATGTTCCGGTTCCTGGAGAAGGTGCGGTACAAATGGCGTCGGCGGAAGACGCTGGTGCGGTTCGTGGTGATGAAACTCGACCTCATCTGGAGCGAGTGGTCGCCACCGGAGGCCAAGGCGGAAACGACGTCCCGGTCGAAACTAGTCGAGCAACGCAAACCACAACGGAATGACGGATTACAACCACGTCAGGTCGCGTGAAATTGCGGTGGTGTTCAGCGAGAAGTGTCCGACATCTGGAGCCATTGGTCGCCCCCCGAGGCCAAGGCCGAGACGCCCCGCCAGCCGAAACAGGTCGAGCAACACAAACCACAACGGAATGACGGATTACAACCACGTCAGGTCGCGTGAAATTGCGGTGGTGTTGAGTGAGAAGTGTCCTTCTCGGTGTCCCCCTTCGATCCGAGGTACCGCAGGTAATCAGCGACGTGACCCTCGATCGGGCGTTTCCGATGGGGCCCGAAGGGATCGGCCAGGCCGGCACGATCTCGGGCGGCCTCGGTCTCCGCCGCCCTGGCCATTTCCTCGGTCGCCCTGCGGTCGGGGCAACCCTTGCGTTCCAAGGGGCGTCCATCGCCGCCGATGAACTTGAAATACCAGTTTCGACCGCGCTTGCGTAGACTGGCCACGGGTTCGTCTCCTGTGATCAGGACAGAGGGCGGATCAAGGGGAGGGTGTGGTTGCCGCCACACCCTCCCCGTCTCCCTCATTGTCGCACAAAAAGTTGTCGAGTCCACACACATCTTCGCCCTGGATAGCGGCGCGTTCCTCGGGGTCATCGGCGGCGGCTTGCAGGGCCGCCAGCATCCTCTGGCGGTCGGGCCGGTCGATGGCGATGCCGGGCTCGGGATCTTCGGCGGCCGGTCCCCACCGCCAGCCGGCCAGTTCCTCCCAGGAAATCGGACTCTTGATCTTCCCGTTCGCTTAACGAAAGAGGCACTTTTCAGAAAGGCGAGAGAGGCTTACCACTGAGTCCATGAACACTGCAACGCCTTGTGTGCTCCGCGTCGAACGGGTGGACGACATTCCCGTTCTGTTCGCTTCCTTGCAACGCTTGCAGGTGGCCGAGTTCCTCGACCGCCACTTCCCGACGCACCATCTCTGGAAGGGGGAGCTCTCCTTCGGCGAGGTCGTCTGTGTCTGGCTCGTCTTCCTCACCTGCCAGGGCGACCACCGCCTCTACCACCTCCTTCCCTGGGTCGAAGAGCACTTGCTCACCCTTCAGCGCCGATTTTCGCGGCTGCGTAATTTGCCTATTCGGCACTCAATTCTCTCCGGCAAGCCTTTCGATTTCCCCGGATTTTAGCGGATCTCGAGGTCCGCCGCGCGAGTCCCATTCGAGCCAGCACATCGCGATTTCCGTCCCCTCCGCAACTCCTTTCCTCACCCATCGTCACCTCGGCATCTTCGCCAAAATCCCTTCTTGCTTGCTTCTCTTCCCATCAGACGTTCCCATCGTCCAGCAGGGTTTTAGCCTAGGCTGTCCAGTCTGTGGTGATTTCGGGCCGTTTTTTTCATGCTGGTTCCGGGCCCTCGCTCATGTGACTGGAACGGGCCGCATTCAACACCGCTCGCTTCTTCTTCTGCGGGGAAGGTCCCAGGTGTTCATCGAGCCACTCTTCGACATCCTGGGCTCGAATGGTCTCCAATGCCTGGCGAAGGAGGTCCGCCGTCAAGGAGGTCACCAACAGCGGAATCATCAAGACATTCGCCGTGATCTCCCGGCAGGGCGCTTGTGCGGCAAGGTCTTTGTACCTGCCAAATAACGACTCCAGCACGTCGGTACTCCCCAGGTACTTCTGCCTGGCAGGCACCTTGGCTCCTTCCTTCCGAACAAACGACAGTACCCGTCCTCGAAATTCTTTCCTGAGCGCTCGCCAGTTGGTGCGCCGATACCGCGATCAAGCGGCCTTGCGAATCGGTTCTGGCAACGCTCGCTCGGGCAGCGCACGATCCCGACGCCAATCGTCGAGTTCACCGTTGCGTCGCGCGGCTTCCAGCGCGGCCAAGGCCAGCACCCCTTGGGGCGACCAACTCATCCCCTGGTGCTTGCAACGTGCCGACACCGCCCAGTCGTTGTATTTCTCCACCCGGGTGCTCGCGATCCATAACCCCGCCTGTTGCCGTTGCTGGTAGTGGGGGATGTACGCACGCCGCTTCTCCAGGTACGCGATCAACTCCTCGACCGCCGCGGGGTTCCTGACCCACTCCAATGTCCCTCTCAGAAGGGCGATCGCGGTCTCCACCTTCCCTTCCCACAACTGCCCCAGGAGTTCCTTCTCGAACGCGCGGCGTCGTTCCTTGGGGCCCCCCGCCGAACTCATCTGCTCATCACAGCGTTTCCGAAGATGCCACCAGCACAAGATCATCGCTTTGAGAGAAATCCCCAGGCTCTCGAACCACGTTCGAATCCAGGTGGCACCGTCGCCCAGGACCAGCAACCGACGCTCGCCGCTGAGGACTCCCAACTCCAGCAGCAGCGCCGAGACTTGCAACCACAGGCCCTCCGGCGTGGCTTCCGCCAGCGCATACCGCAACCCGCTCACCAGCACCACCGCCGTGTACGTCCACACCTCCTTGCGGCCGGTCGATGGTTGGGCCTTGGTCTTGACCTCATCGGGCTCGACGATCACGAAGCCCTCGTCCACGGCGCGCGGTTCGTCCTTGGCCGTCGGGAACGCCGGCTCACACCCGGGAAAGCCCGTCGCAATCCACTCGGCCTGAGTCTGTTCCCACTCGGCCTGGGCTTCCTCCGAGTCGTCCCACGGCGGGTCGTCATCGACCAACCCTGTCATGGCGTCGGGGTCGGCCGCGGCAGGACCGAGCCAGGCCAACTGAGCCTCCGACGTGCCGTCCAGGATCGCCCGGGCACGCGCGCTTGCGCAACGATCAGTTGCTCGCCCTCCTGATGCACGATGTCGATGATCGTGCTCCGCCCCAACAGACTCTCGTCCCCAGCGTACTGACAGAGGTCGGCGCGGCTCTTCTCCGTGGATTGATCGCTCATCTGATCACAGACCGCGTCCCGGAGATTCTGGGTGATGTGGAGTTGGTGCGACGTGTTCCAGGCGCCGCCGACGGCACCTCCATCGTGCCATCCATCTTGTGCTCGATTCGCGACCGCTGAACGGTGACCTCGCCAAAGGTCGCCTTGAAGGTGAAGGGTCGTGTCCCCCGAAGCCGGATGCCGGCGCCGCCTTTGCCCTGCCGCCGCTGGAGGACCAGTTCTTGGTCGGCCTTCTCGACGAAGGCTTGGAAGAGCCGGGGCTCGATTTCGAGACCGCCTTGATGGACGAACGCCTCGATCTGGTCGGGGAGATGCTCGTCTTGATTGGGCATGGGCAAGGCCATCTGCAACCCCAGTTCGAGTGAGAGCGTCTGACCGACGCAATTGACGGGGCCGAGGGTGATGGTAGTCTGGAGGTCGTTGGTGTCACGCACGGTGTATCTCCATAACTGGTACTATGGGGGTCCATCGTGCGTGTTTTTACCGATTGAACAGCGAAAGTCACTACCCTGGAGCGAAATCTCCCCGGAAAATCGTTTCTCTATCTTGTGCAGCCTTCCTCTTGTCGCGCCACCAACTGGCGATGCGCAGGAATTCTTTCTCGGCTCCCACCGGTTGGCTTTCTCCTTCCAGGCGGTCCTTGGCTCGTCGCCAACTCGTGCGGCTCAGTCCTGCTTCCTTGATCTCTTCCTCTGCAACTTTGACGACCTTTTGAAAGTAACTCCAGGCGCGCACTTCGCGCGCGTTCTCGCGCAGCCAACCCAGTCTCTCTTCCAACCATTTCCCCGCCTCGGCAACGCCTGGGCCAAGTTGCTCCGCCAAAGTCGCCACATCGGCACCCTGGAGCAAGACCAACATCTCGTTGGCCCACTTCAAGTGACTTTCCAGGTTGAGGAACCGCGATTTGCTGCGCCAGGCCGGGGGCTTCAGAAAGCTGCCCGCGGTCTGCTGCAACTGCTGTCGCGTGCTCTGGCACGCCTGGACAAAACTGGCCCAACGCTCGTCGGGCTCGAGTTGGTTTTTCAGCAAAATGGCCAGACCGTGAGTGATGTCGTAGGTCTCGACGACGCGCTGAGGATCCTGCTGTTTCCGCCTGAACAAGCGAATCCCAGCCAGCACATCGCTGCCGTGATCGGAGACGACCTGCACCGGCACGCCAAGACGTTTGCTGAGCGTGCCCAGGTGGGCCGCGACGGTTTCGCCGTTGCAGCGCGTCAACACAGCTACAGAGAGTACCTGGACATCGTGATGGTCGGGGCGTAGCCTTTGCTGCGTAATACCGACAAGCGCACGCCCAGGATCACCAGACACTTGTGCTCTCCCAACTGGATGGTCAGATCGACAAGAAACACCCAATCGGAACAGCGCGGCAAGGGCCGCCGCAGCAGGAACAAGCCGACACGCAACAGCCACAGGCGAATGGTCTCGGCACAAGGGCCAACGGCGACCACAACACCCTGGAGGGAGGAAAAGATCAAAGCGACGCCGCGATAACTGCTGTGCGCCTCGCAGACCCAGGTCAGAGCCAAGCGAACCAACAGCAGGGGGTAGACATGTCCTTTGGCGCAAGACAACTCTTCGGTTGTGATCAGTCGCCCAGCAAGGAGGGGGGTATCAGGAGTGTCATTGAACGATTGAGCATCTGGCCCCAAAAAAGACGCAGACAGGCGGACCGTCAGCGGAGGGGCTCTCAGGAGCCGCTTGCAAGGCTCGCAGTTGTTCCTCCAAGACTTTGACGCGGGCTTTCCACTGATCTCGGCTCAGAGACAGGTCACGGTTCGTGACCCGCAACTGTCGAATCTGCTGTTGTTTCTCAGCCGATCGTTGTTTCCACCGATCACGACTGGCTCGGAGTTTCCTCGCCTTTCGGGCAGCATCCCCTTCGTCACTCATCACTGCATCCCCACCTGAAACACCCTCCTTGACGGGACCGATTCTGGCATGAATTTTAGCATAGAAAGACAGCACAGACTGGACAGCCTAGTTTTAGCCCCGCACCGTTGCATCCTTTGGCCGATCACAACCTGCTTATTCGGGACTCAACTGCGAGGGCCCGATCCCCTGAACTCGCGCGCCTCTTCCAGCAACCCAACGCGCCGACCCAGCGCCGCTACGAGATCTGCCGCGCCTCCTTCCTGGAGGACGCGACCGCCCAACAACTCGCACAGCAGAATCAGCTCCATGTCGGTACCGTCCGGGCCATCCTCCGCGACTTCGCGAGTGATCCCGACATCAGCACCTTCTTCCTCACCGAGCAGCTAGGACGAAAGTCCGCGCCCAAGCACGCCGCGATCCAGGAGCGAGCCTGTGAACTCCGTCGCCAAGACGCCACCCTCGCCGACATCCACGCCACTCTCCGATGCGAGGGCTTCGAGGTCAGCGAGTCGTATCTCTTCGGCGTCCTCCACCGAGCGGGCTTGACCACGGTTCGCAATCGCCGCCCCACGCCGCAACCGGGAGAGATCGCCTGCGATGGCTCGGTGGTTCCCGACATTGCCGACGTCCGCACGCGGTCGCTCGAGGCCGGGCGACGATTCTCGAGCAAGGTCGCCGGCCTCTTCCTTTTCCTCCCCATGCTCCTGGAACTCGACCTGCCCGCCGCTGTCACCGCCGCGGGCCTCCCCGGCTCCGAGCAGATCCCGCCGCTGCAGCCGCTGCTGGCGATCTTGACCCCCAAACTCCTCGGCAAACGCCGCGTCAGTCACATCAGCGATCTGTGCTGTGACGAGGGCGCGGGCTGTTCGCCGGCCTCAATGTCCTGCCCAAGACCACCTTCGCGACCGACTACTCGTACAAGACCGAGCGCACCATGACCGAGCGGCTGGTCGCCGCCCTGATCGGAAAGACCCCCTTGGGAGACCCGCCCCTGAGCTTTAACCTCGACTTCCACGCGATCCCGTTCCGCGGCGCCGAGCCCGACCTGGAGAATCACTGGGTCCCCATGCGACACCACGCACTCCCTTCGGTCATGGCGTTTGTGGCCCAAGTGGCCGGCCGGCGGGTGAGCTGCTACGCGACCGCCAAGCTCGTGCGGGACGAGGCCGACGCGATGGTCCCGAAGTTCGCCGACTCCTGGCGGGAGCAGACCGGGCACTCTCCGGCCCGGCTGCTCTTCGACTCGCGCGCGACCCCTTACGCCGGCCTTCACGAACTGAACCGACGCAAGATCGGATTCCTCACCATCCGCCGTCGCGGTTCTGGAATGCGGGCGCGCGTGGAACGCCTGCCCGCGGAGACCTGGCAGCACTGCCAGGTCACCCAAGCCAAGGGGAATCGCCGCCAGATCCACTACGTCGACGAGCGCGTCCGGCTCGAGGGCTACGACGGCGACCTGCGGCAACGGATTGTGACCGGTCTGGGACACGAGTCGCCGACCTTCCTCTTGGCCAACGACCTCCCGAAACCGCGGACGGCCCGCGAAACCATCCAGACCGACGCCAGTAGGAATCACGTGGAGAATCAACTCGGTGAACAGATCACGTTCTTCCACCTCGATTGCCTGTGCAGTGACGTCCGCTTGAACGTGGACTTCGACCTGACCCTGACCGTGGTCGCAGACCTCCTGTACCGGAGCTTGGCGGAATGCCTGAACGCTTTGCACGCGTTGGCCCTGCGCGTCCGTTCCGGAAGTTCGTCCACACGCCGGGCGACATCGAGATCACAACGGACGGCGTGATTGTCCGCCTGAGCACACGTGCGCACAACACGCTTTTGAAAGAGGCCGGTCTGACGCAGCCGACGCCCCCGGTCCCGTGGCTGGGCAATCGTTCGGCGCACCTGGCCTGCCCGTGACAGCCCCGGGTCATATCCCGTCCCCCGCGCGTCAGGGGTATGCCTGCTGCACGACATCACGAAAGTTGAGTATCGATTAGGCAACTGGAGTTTTGCAAACAGTGACCTCACAGCCTGGAGCAGGCAAAATCGCTAGTTGACCCTCACCGCGATGCGCCGTTGGAGTGCGGAGTATCTGATCATGCCAGGAATTATCGAATTCACACTGCGCAATCCATCCCGCGTGGCCTGCGCACAAGGCAGGCTGATGCGCACCCCGCGACAGCCCCAACTGGGCGACCACAGGGTCATAGGGTAGGCTGTCCAGTCTGTGCTGATTTCGGGCCGTTTTTTTCTGACACTTCTCGCTGAACACCACCGCAATTTCACGCGACCTGACGTGGTTGGGTCCGTCATTCCGTTCTGGTTTGCGTTGCTCGACGAGTTTCGACCGGGACGTCGTTTCCGCCTTGGCCTCCGGTGGCGACCACTCGCTCCAGATGAGGTCGAGTTTCATCACCACGAACCGCACCAGCGTCTTCCGCCGACGCCATTTGTACCGCACCTTCTCCAGGAACCGGACATCCGGTTGGTCCGCTCCACCGGATTGTTGGTCGAAACCCGACGGCTCAGCGGATTCTTCAAGTAGGCCATGATCTTGGGGAACTTCGACTCATCGATTTGCTCCAGCGCTTTGACCAACTCCGGCACGGCTTCAAAGTCCGGATCGTGGACGATCTTGGCCCGCCGGCAACTGGCTTGGTGATAGTCCTTGGGCGTGT
>CAWDND010000033.1:0-9337 GCA_963803395.1 uncultured Planctomycetaceae bacterium | reverse complement strand
AAGACCGAGCCGGTGATGGTGGTGCTGGTGCGCGATCCGCTGGGCCAGTGGCGGGACGAGGCGCGGTGGCGACCGATCCGACGGTCTCGGCCCCCTTCGTCATCCTGGGCTACTGCCGGGCTGGAGCGTGGAACTGGCGTTCTTCGACAGCAAGCAGCACCTGGGACTGCACGACCCGCGGGTGTGGGCCGAGCGGAGCGTGGAGCGTGCGCACCCGAGGGCGTGGTTCATCGGGTCGTTGACGATCCTGTGGGACTGCATCAAGGGCCATCAGCGATTCCCGGAAGAACCTAAACACTTACAAGACAAAGCCTTTCGCATACACTATTTCGCAAAGAAATCACTATCTTGGTACGCTCCAAACATCAGGCCATGAATCTCGTAACTGCTATTATTTCAACGAGTTGCGGCAGATTAAAGAATAACGTTAGGGCATTTGTGTTGCTGTCAAGAGCAATTCTTTCGCGATGTAAACCCTCAATTCTATTAGGTTTACAGCACGAGTAGCATAGATAGTGTACAGTGGGACGACCTTGTATGTTGCTATAACCAATTGCCAAATAACATGTTGCAGATTGTCTTCCTCTCACAAGATAGATTCAGCGGGAATCGCTGAAGGGCCATGAGGGTTCGCACGTGGTCAAGGACCGCCCGTGGTACACCGCGAAGGTGACGCCGACGTTCACGGACATGCGGGGTGCGCTGCGGTTGCAGATGTGGGAGTACGAGGTTTCTGGAGAGTCCGATGAGGAACCGCCCTCTCCGGAATGCATCCGAAACCTGCTCCACAAGCTGGCCGCTGTGGCTTGAAGGTCCGAAAGTCTAGTCTGACCACGCCAGTAAGGTCCAAGCCGCCGTCGTGGCCGAGCACCAAGGCGGACCCACTCGTGCCGAGTTGGTAGCCGTTCACCGGTGTAATAGGAAGTGCTGTACTGAGGCTTGTGCTTATAGCGTCTCAGGAAAGTAATGTCAGTCCTCGCAGTGCACGGTCTCGGCCTCGCTGGGCGGAGACAGCCAAGAGATGCTGACCCACCCTGACATGACTTTTCGGATCGTCAAGAGCATCGCAGCCTCGAGAGGAAGTTGGGACATCCCCGGTTGGTTTTCAATGCGAGCATCGAACACCAGACGTGCGAGCAGTCAAACGACTGGGTCCCCGCCTTTGAGGAGACGTACAGCGACCGTTTCGGGTGACGGTCTTCGACCGACGCCAGCTCGCGAACGGAACAATCGGGGTGTCATTGCCGCACCTTCCCGGCCGAACCCGTTCAGCCTTGCAGTCAACGGAATGACTGTGATGAGCCGCCAAAGTAGCCGTTTTCGCGATTTCGCACAATGCTGTTCCTCCTGCGAGAGGGGCGGGTATCCGCAACTACACTGGTGAACGGCTACCCGAGTTGGTCGAGCAGAATCAGCACCTCCACCGCGAGATCCGCCGTGGGGCTCGGCCGGCGACCTGCCGACCGACCTGGCGTTGTGGCTGATCGGCCTGGGAGTGGCCGTGGACTGGGACCCGCCGCGGCGACCGCAGGACAAGGGCGTGGTCGAGCGGTCGCAGGGGACGGCCAAGCGGTGGGCCGAGCCCTCCGCCTGGGCCAGCGCCGCGGAGTTGCCGTGCCGCCTGGAGGAGATGGACGACGTCCAGCGTCGGGCGTACCCGAACGTGCGGGGCCGCAGTCGGTGGGAGGCGTTCCCGAAGCTTGCTCCCTCGGGCCGGGCGGACTCGAGGGCCTGGGAGCGGACGCCCTGGAGCTTGGCCGCGGTGACGGCACCTTTGGCCGGCTAGGCGGTGCGGCGGCGGGTGGATCGCTGCGGGTTGGTGTCGTTGTACAACAGGAATCATTACATTGGCGTTATTCATAGAGGAAAGGATGTATTTGTTATGTTTGATCCGGAGGGCCTCGAGTGGATTGTCGCGGACGCAGCGGGCCGACAACTGCGGCGACAGCCCGCCGACGAGATTGGTCGGGAGAGGATCATCGGCTTGACGGTGACGAACCGCCGCAGGAGAACAGGTGGCCAGTGAACGGCAAAACTTCGTGTCGCGATTGCGCGGCACAACCTCATGTCGCGTGACAGGCTGTCCAGTATTTGGGGTCCACTATACCGACCTACTGGAACAGAACGTCCCGCTCGAAGACGTTCAGTACCTGGCGGGCCATTCCAACCCGCGGACCACCCGGATCTACGACCGGAGACGGCGGAAGGTCACCCGGAACATCGTTGAACGAATTTCTATATGACGCGTCTCATGCCTCCAAGTGGCCCGAAACCGAGGCCATCCCCTGCGGCCGGCCGCAATGAAGCGTGATCCAGAATCATCGGGGTGCCAGATGGCTTTCGAAGGAATCGTGCCAAATACTGGCGAACTTAACAAATCCCCCTCTACCCGAATGGCACGAGGATAACGCAAGGCTCTGCTGTTGAATAGCTTGCGGCGACACTGATTCGCAATTGATCCTATGCTTTATTATAAGGTATTATACCCCGCTTGATCAACCGCTTCGCTCTCTTCCGCGGCATCCGCAGCAGCGGGTGCGGCTTCGGCCGGCGCTTCACCGCGCGCGGCTCGTACCGGTCCGGGCGAGCGTCCACGCGTTTCCTTCGCGATCAACTCCAACAGCCGCGGAAGATCCGCCTTGATCTGAACCGGATCCTACAGATGACTCTCCTCGAATCCGCGCACCGTATGCAACGACCCCGTGAAGCTTAGCCGCCGCGGCTGCACTGCCCCGGCCCGCGCCGCCTCCGCCCTCAGACCCCGGATCCAGTTGTACGCCAGCAGATGCACCGCCACCTCCTTGCGCACCATCGCCGGGCTCTTCGTCCGCAACATCTCCATCTTCATCTGAGTCTTCAAGGAACGCCGATCCAATTCCGCATCCCACCGCTGACGGAACAAATTCCCCAGCTCTTCGGATCGATACGGCTTCGCCTCCACCAGTGTCGTCACAACCACCAGAGTGCGGACCCGCTTGGTCGGGTCTTTGACCCGGACGCGGAACTCGCGCAACGTCAGTTCCGCGGGCATCGCGTCGTACTGGGCGCGACTCCTCCAGTCGGGGATCTCCTTGGGTTTCGGCCAGGTGATGAGATGATCCTCGCGACCCAGTCGGCGGCCCCGGCGGAAGTCGGCCTTGCGGCACGGGTGCAGACGCACCCCCACATCGCTGCCGTGCGCGAGCAGGGCCGCGATCACCCCGTACGAGCAGAAGCAGCGGTCGGCCAGGGCGATGTCACCGGGCTGAAACTCGGCGATGATCTGTCGGAGCAGGGCCAGCTCGCTCGTTTGCTTGCCCTGGTACGGCCCGATCGCCGCATCGAGGACCGTCCCCACGGCCAGGCTGAAGATCACGAGGATGCGGGCGATCGGGAATCCCAACCCCGGCGTCTGAGACGACGGTTGCGGATACGCCGCCTGGTTCTCCGGGGTATCGGGCATGCGCACGGTCGAGCCGTCGAGGATCTTGACCGCGCGGCCGTGACAAGAGCCAGCAATCGCACGCTTGTTGCGGGATCACATGCCCGGTGCGGCGGACCAACTCCCAGGGAAGCGTCTCGGGGAGGCGTGGCCGGGCTTCAGCGTAGCTGGTCGTCTCCGTCGCCACCGCGGGAAGCCCCTGGTCGTAGAGGAACTTCTGGAAGCGATCGACGGCGTCATCGCAGGATTGGTCATCGGCGAGGATCTGGGAGAGGAACAGGCCCAAGGTGATCCAGGGGGTGTAGAGGCGTTTCCGCCACTGATGGTTGCAATGGCGGCAGGCGGCCTCGACGAGCGACCGCGAGAGGAGTTCGAGGAAGGGGAGCCCTGGTTTCTGTTTGAGTTGGTCGCGCAGGGAATCGATTGGGTCGCGAGTGGAGGGAACGTTAAACTGAGCCATGGTGACCTCCTGGGTGTGGGGACGGGTGGAAGTCCGATTCAACCACCAAGCTACCATCCCAGGAGCTCGCGTTCCTGACCCCGGAGCCGCGGCTCTCAAGTGCGACCCGCAGGGAAACTGAGGTGCCCCGCGCCCTCGGTCCCCGAATTTTTACAATAAGTGATCTTATAATTTACTGATCGCTGCGCAAAGGAGGTCAAACGTTCCCAGGCGACTTCGAGTGAGGCCCTGACACGTGGAACGGCTTGGTTCCCTTGGGAAATAGAGGTGCTTCTGATCGGTCGGTGAAGGGTGCACGCCCGCTTCTGGACATTCCAGCGCAGGCCCGGAATCGTCAATCGGAGAACCTGGGGATTCCGTGGTAGAGTGCGGCGCCGTGGAGCTTTGGAGGTGCGAGTCTCGGCGGGGAAGGAGTCAATCCATGGATGGGACGGCGGTCACCTTGAAGGAAAAACTCGATCCACTCCTGCGCGAGGCGGCGGAGGGTTCCGTGGCCCTCGATCAGGCCGACGGCACGATCGTGGGAGTCCCCCATTACGCAGTCATCGAGGCCCGCGTGCACGACCTGGGGCAACCACTCAGCCGGCAGATTCAGGCACGCCAGATGGGCCAGATCGCCGCGCGAGCGGCCGACACCGCCAAGTGTCCCGAGTGCGGTACCCGGTGCCCACTCGTGCGCCAGAAACGTCGGGTGACCTCCATCGACGGCTCCCTCACCGTGGAGGAGCCGGTGGGTCACTGCCCCGGCGGCCGCCGGGGCTTTTTCCCCCTCCGGGAATCGTTGGGCTTCGACGCCCGTGAACTGACCCCCTTTATTTGACACTTCTCGCTCAACACCACCATAATCTCACGCGACTTGGCGTGGTTGTAGTCCATCATCGTGCTGGGGCTTGCGGTGCCTGACGTCTTCCGGCTGAGGCGTCTTGGCCTTGGCCTCGGGCGGCGACCAATGGCCCCAGACATCGTCGAGTTTCAACACCACGAACCGCACCAGCGTCCGCCGCCGCCGCCACTTGTAACGCACCTTCTCCCAGAGGCGAATCGTCCGGTTGGTCCGCTCCACGTGATTGTTAGTCCGGACCCGCTGACTGATCGGGTTCTTGAGATACGCCACCAGCTTGGGGAACTTCTCGGCGCTGAACTGCTCCATCGCCTTGACCAACTCCGGCACCGCCAAGAACGCCGCGTCGCGCACGATCGCCGCTCGGCGGCAACTCGCTTGGTGGAAATCCTTGGGGGTGTCGAAGAGCCAGTAGATCCGGTCCGCGAAGTGTCGCAGCGTCGCCAACTCGGGCAGGTATTCCAGCATTCGTCTCAGGTCGTCACGCTCCGCTGCGGTAAGGTTCTCCCGCCGCTTGACGATCAGATGGCGATGCTTGAATACGAAGTGTGCCTTCTCCTTGACCGTCGGTCCGCGGCGCCTGGCGGCGGCCTTGGCCTTCGGACTCTTGCGGCCCCGCTTCTTCTTGCGGCCGGCCCGGCCCCGCCGCTTCATCGCGTTGCGCAACCGGCGCACGGCATCCAAGACCAGCTTGTTGATATCCTTGATGACGTGAAAGACGCACAACTGATGCTCCGCCTCGGACCACAGTTCCCCCAGCAGAGCGGGAGAGAGGTTCGAGCCGTCGGTCACCACCCCTTGGGGATTGAAGCCCCAGACCTTGAGGTTCTTGAGGAACCGCCTCCTGTGGTCCTGGTCGTTGGCGTCGACCAGGGCGAAGGCCACGGGCAGATCGCTCAGGGGGTCGGTGGCCAAGAGCCACGTGAACCGACCCAGATGCAGTTCGTCGACGCAGAGCGTGCCGCTGAAGTGTTTCAAGACCTTGCGGCGATGCGCGGCCATGTCGAGCTGTGCGACATGGTCGTGGAGCACGTCGTAGACGAACCCCGTGGAGAGGTCGAGGAGGAACTCCCGGCCCAGCGACTCCAAGGTCTGTTCGACGTTCATGCCATCCTTGAGGATGCGATCGAGCACGAGGTCGCGGACCTTGTTGTCGTAGAGTGCCCTGGGGAGGACGTCCTCGGGAGTGTTCCGGAAGGTCGTGCAGCAGCCGCAGTGGGCTTGATATTCGCCGCAGGTGATCTCCAGGAAGACGACCGCCTTATAGGCGACGGTGCGCACCCTGCGCGGCGGGAGCTTGCGCTTGCGCCGGGCGTGTTTGCCACACTTCGGGCAGGGGGCCTTCTTGGGGGCGCAGTGACGGGGTATAACGACGGGTGTGGGTGCTTCGGTGCCCATGGTCTGCATCTCCGGTGGTGGGGCTCAGAACACCCTCATTCACCGGGATGCAGGCCCTATCTTTCAAGAGCAAAACGACTTGGCACCCCGCTCGGGATGGTGGCGATCAGCGAGGAGTCTCCTTTATTTTATTGGTGCAGCGGATCACCGTCGCCGCCGCCGAGACGCGCTCCTTCATGCGCGGTGCGATCGTGATGAAAGACGTGGGCGACCGGGGCGTCTCCGCCAAGACCATCGAGCGAGTCGTGCCTGACGTGGGTCGGGAATTGGCCGAGCGTCGTGATGCCGATCCCAAGACCGACGATGCCCTGGCCCAGCGTCCGCAGACGCCACCGGAGTGGGCCGTCGTGGAGTGCGATGGGGGCCGGATCCGCACCCGCGAGCCGGGGCACGGCCCCGGGGTCCATCGCACGGCGGAAGGCTGGCGCGAGACCAAGAACGCTTGCTTGATTCGCGGCTCCCGCACGCTCTCCGACCAGGATCCGCAGCCGGAGCCGCCGGCCTGTTTCTGCGACCCCAAGCACGTGGCGAAGATCGCCGAGACCGCGGCGTTGTCGGTGGTCTCGGCGCAGCCGGCCCCAGTGGTCGAAGTGCCGGAGAAGGGATCCCCCGAGCCGGCCGGGCTCGTCACGCCGGCCGAGTGGCATCCCCGACGACTGGTCCGCACCGTCCTGGGCAGCATCGCGGAGTCGAAGGACTTCGGCAAGCAGAGGGCACGCGAAGCCAAACGGAGGCGGTTCGCCGAAGCCCCGGCCAAGGCGTTCTTGGGGGACGGACTGGCGTGGAACTGGTCGATCTGGAAGCAGCACTTCCCCGACTTCACACCGATCCTCGACTTCCTTCACGTCTTGAGTTATCGGTTCCTGGCCGCCAAGGCCGTCCACGACGTGGCCAGCGACGCGTGGGCTCAGGATCTGGTCTGGATGCGTGGCGCCTGGCAAGGGGAGGTGGCGCAGGTGCTCGAGGAATTGCACGCCTGGCAGACCCGGCGGGGCGAACCGCCTGAAGGCGCCGCGGAGAACGATCCCCGGCCCCTCCTGCAGAAGACGATCACCTATCTGGAGAACAACCGGGGTCGGATGAAGTACCCGGAGGACCGCCGAGAGGGTCTGCCGGTGACGACGGCCTGGAGGGAGTCGCTGGTCAAGGAGACGAACTATCGGGTCAAGGGGACGGAGATGTTCTGGAACGACCCGGAGGGAGCCGAGGCGCTCCTGCAGGTGCGGGCCGCGGCCCTCTGTGACGATGAGCGGTTGGCGAAGCACCTCAGGATGTGCCCGGGTTGTCCCTTCACACGTCGACCCAAGTCGCCCAAGTTCGCAGCGGAAAAAATCAGAAGCTGACGTGCACCCGTCGGTGAATGGTATTGGCGAAACCCTCACTCTGCAAAAACTTGACCTTCTTTGCGCAGCGATCAGTAAGAATTATAATCGTCGCAAACGTTTAAATGGCAAGGCTTTGCGTTATCCTCGTGCCAGAAGAATCTGGGATCGTCCCAATTTGGGCCGAAACGGTCGATTTCAAGTTGACACTTTGGAACACCAGGTCGAAACGTCTTGATCGTGTGGGGATGGACCTCAAGAGTGGGATTGCTGACAGGATCCACACTCAAGAGGCCCACCCATGCTCAAGATATCGCTCGCGACCTGGATCGCCAATGCCGCAGCGTGCTGGACCGGTCTCTACGGCGATGTCACTCATCAGGCCGACGCTGCCGACTGCAGCCGACAGACCGTCTACGACCATGCCCAGAAGGTCCGGGCGGCCGTCGAGGCCGAGCACTCCGGCGGGCCGACACATGCCGAACTGATCCAGGAGAATTCCGACCTCCGTCAGGAGAATGTGCGCCTCTGGGACTGGCTGGCTCAGACCGTCGAGTTTCCCCCGGACAAGCAACACGAGTTCACTGTCACGGCCACGGCCATGGGCCTGAGCCTCAATCAGATCCTCGTCCTGCTGGCGCTGATCCTGGGGGTGCAGGCACGCCCCGGTCGCACCACGCTGCACCGCTGGATCAAAGCCGCCGGGATCGCGGCGGGGCGGGTCCTGAAGCACCTCGATGCGCGATGTCAGGCGTTGGTGCTGGTCGGCTGCCTCGATGAGATCTTCTTCCACCGTCGCCCGGTGCTGGTGGGCGTTGAGCCGACGAGCATGGTCTGGTTCTTGGGCCAGAAGGCCAACGATCGCACGGGGTCGACTTGGTCGCGGGCGTTGCAGGACTTTTCGGCGCTCTCGTACGTCCTGGCGGATGCGGGAACGGGCCTGCAAGCCGGGATCGCTGCGGTGCAACAGCAACGGCAACAGGACGGGAAACCACCGTTGGAGAACGGCCTCGATGTGTTCCACACCACCCAGGAGGCGCGGCGCTCTTGCGCCAGATCTGGAGCCGCGTGGAACGGCTCTGGGAGCAGGCCGAAGCGGCCGATCGCCGGGTCGCGCAGGCGCAGCAACAGGGCCACGATGCGCGGGCGCGGCGGTCGCGGCACGCTGCGCCTGGAAGAAGACGGCGACGGCGTTCCAGCAGTACGAACGATCCGAAGCGGGTTGGAAGATCGCACACGCGGCCCTGCAAGTGTTTCGTCCCGAGGGTCGGTTGAATGAACGCCCTTGGGCGCAGGAGCAGATCGCGCGGCGCTGCCCCAGTTGTCGGGGCGCGAGTGGTCCAAGGTCCGGAACTACCTCCAGGCGGAGGAGACGTTGACATTCTTGGATCGGCTGCACCGTCAGTTGCAGGAGGTCGCACCTGAGGAACCATTGCGTGGTGAGTTGGTGCGGCTGTGGTGGCTGCGTCGGCAGCGGCCACGAGCGAACACCGCGGGGATGATCGCGGGCGCCGGCCATGCGGCGCATCTGGTGCAACGGGTGGTCTGCCACCGGACGGGCGCGAATTGGCACGGGTTGTATCGGGAGGTGGCGCGAGTGTTGCGTCAGGCGGTGCGGGCCAGCAGTGCGGTGGAGTGTATGAACAGCGTGCTGCGGATGCATCAGTCGCGGCACCGAACGGTGACACAGGGCCTGCTGGACCTGAAGCGCCTGTACTGGAACTGTCGCGCGTTTCGTGAGGGGAAACGCCGCGGGCGTTGCCCGTATGAGCATTTGGGCCTGAAACTGCCCGGCTACCGGTTCTGGGATCGGCTCGGAATGCCGACACCGACCGGTGCGACGACCTGATCCCAAGAAGTGTCAAGTTCCAAACTTACGCTTTGGGACGTTCCCA
>CAWDND010000032.1:0-62022 GCA_963803395.1 uncultured Planctomycetaceae bacterium | reverse complement strand
GGGAGGCGGATCTCACGATCGCTGAAGGGGAGTGATCCATCGCAACCTCGGTCCTTCGGAGAAGTCCAATCGATTCGCACCCTGGGGTAGCAGGAGCGACCCCATCATACCCGCATGCTCGACCGGACGCACAAGCGCGACCTGAGCGAGCTCAAGGCGCGGCACAGGTCCGCCGGCTCGGCGTCCCCCGGGTCCAGATCAATCTCGGTGATAAGCAATCTATTATAATTAGTTTGCATGACAACGCGTTCGCGAGCTGAGCCGGGGTGGGCGGCAAGCTCCACATCGGACTTGACCACTCCTCACGCTCGACGACGCATGGCTTCGATACTTCAGTCTAGTTCCAACGGAACGATCTGACCAAACGCCTCATCGTCCGCATCGCGAGTCCGCTCGCGAAACGCTTCATATAAATTCGGACTCGACAGGCGCGACCAATTTGTCGTGAATCGTCCGGAAGGTGCCGGCCGAGGACGATCGCTCCGCACGGTCGAGCAGGGGGAGCAGGGCGTCGAGATCGATGGGCTTGATCAGGTGGTGGTCGAAGCCGGCTTCGAGCGAGCGGCGGCGGTCGGTTTCCTCGCCGTAGCCGGTGATCGCGATCAGGACCGCATCCTTGAGGTGCTCGTCCTGGCGGATCAGGCCGGCGAGCTGGTAGCCGTCGAGGCTGGGCAGGCCGATGTCGAGCAGGACGACCTCGGGGCGGTGGTGGCGGGCGGCGTCGAGGGCCAAGCGGCCGTCGAAAACGGTCTTGACCTCGTGACCGAGCATCTTCAAGCATTTGGCCAGGACGCGGGCCGACTCGACGTTGTCATCGACGATCAGGACGCGCAGTGGCGCGGGGCGGGGGTGCCGTTGGTCGACGCATCGGCCCCGACCCGAGAGGGAGCGGCGGGCCGGCTCAGTGGGAGCCGGACGGTGAATTCGCTCCCCTGGCCCGGCCCGGCGCTGGCGGCGGTCAGGGTGCCGTCGTGCATCTCGCTGAGCTTGCGCACCAGGGTCAGGCCAATCCCCAGGCCGCCGAGCGACCGGTCGATCGTCTGCTCGACCTGGATGAACGGTTCGAAGATACGGGAGAGCATCTCGGGGGCAATCCCGACGCCGTTGTCGCGCACCGAGACGGCGTAGTCCGAGCCCTCGGGGCGGGCGACGACCTCGATGCGGCCCCCCTCGCGGGAATACTTGGCGGCGTTGGTCAGGAGGTTGACGAGGATCTGCTCCAGGCGGATTGCATCGGCCTCGACCCGCGCCTCGGTCGGCGCGATGTTGACGGTCAGCGCGTGCCGGCGCGCCTCGACCAGCGGGGTGACCGCCGCGACGGCGCTGCAAACGACCACCGCCGGGTCGACCGACTCCCTGCGGAGCTGGATCTTGCCCCGCGAGATCCGCGAGACGTCGAGCAGGTCGTCGATCAGGCGCGCGACGTGCTTGACCTGGTGGCTGATGACGTCCTTGGCCCATTCGAGGCGCTCGGGCTGGGCGGAGTGGCGGGCGAGTTGGATCGCATTGTGGATGGTGGAGAGCGGGTTGCGCAGCTCGTGGGCTAGCATGGCGAGGAACTCGTCCTTGCGGCGGTCGGCTTCGCGGAGCGCCTCCTCGGCGCGCTTGCGCTCGGTCATGTCGTGGACGATCTTGACGAAGCCGTGGAGCTTGCCAGCCTCGTCGAGCAAGGGGCGGACGACGCCGGAGGCCCAGAACCGCTCGCCCCCCTTGCAGACCAGCCAGCGCTCATCGTCGGCGCGGCCGAGCGCGGCGGCGATCCCCAGCTCGGCCTCGGCGACGCCTGCCTCAGCGTCCTCGGGGGTAAAGATCGTGATCAGCGATCGGCCCAGGACCTCCGCCTCGCTGTAGCCGAGGACTCGCTCGGCGCCGCTGTTCCAGCGGGCGACGCGCCCCTCGATATCAAGATAAATGATTGCGTAATCCTGGATGCTTTCGAGGATCAGCCGGTGCCGCTCCTCGCTCTCGCGCAGGGCGGCCTCGGTCCGCTTCCGCTCGGCGCCTCCTTCGCCTTGGCAAGGGCGCGGGTGACGGCCGGCACGAGCCGGTCGAGCCGCCGCTTCAGGACGTAATCGGTCGCGCCTTGCTTGAGCGACTCGATGGCGATCTCCTCGCCGAACCCCTCCGAGACGAACAGGAACGGGGCGTGCGGCCAGCGCTCGTGGACGATCGCCAGCGCCGAGAGGCCGTCGAACGACAGCAGCGAGTAGTCGGCCAGGATCAGGTCGTACGGGCGTGTTTCGAGCGCCTCGAGGAAGGCGTCGCGGGTCTCGACTCGGTCGAGTTCGAATTCGAGGCCCCCCTTGACCAGCCGCGACCAAATCTGATCGACGTCGAGAGGGCTGTCTTCCAGCAAGAGGATGCGGATGCTTGGCATGGTCCAGTCCTTGTGCCAGGGCCTTGGTTAGTTCCATTCCGTTTGGTTGCGGCGGCTCGACGCGGCTCCTCACCGTAGGGCGTGTGAGCAAACCATCTTCTTCGCAGACCAAAACTTAATGCGTTTCACGCACCCGACCTCAGATCCTCCTGGGCCGGGCTCTGCCGGGAGACGGCTCGTTGTGCGCGGCCCAGAAGATGCCAAGATCCTTTGATCGCCTCGATGAACTCCTTGACGCCGCCGTGCTTGGCCATGGAGGCGTTCACACCGAGTTTGTGGCTGCGGAGCAGGTCTCTCTCCTCGCGCGAGGTGGTGAACATGACGACCAGGATGCTCTGCAAGTTCGGGTCGCCCTTGATCTGTTCGAGCACCTGGAGGCCGTCGACCTTGGGGAGCTTCATGTCGAGCAGGATGGCGGCCGGGTTCCCCTCGTCGCGCCTGGCGAAGGAGCCCCGGCGGTGGAGGTTAGTCGATCGTTCCGACCCCGTCGCGGACGGAAATGACCTTGTTGGCGAGGTTGCTCTAGGCCACCGCGAACAGGGTCGGTTCCCGGTCTTTCGGGTGTCCTCGACGGCCTTGCGGAGCACAATGCCGATGATCGCGTGCCGCAGCTCGGCGGCGGCGATCTCGTGCTTGTCCCAGAGGAGCGAGCGGTTCCGCACCGTCTCTTTCCCGAGTTCGGACCTCTTGTACCAGGAGGGGGCCCGGTCGCGCGGACCCCGTCAGAATTCGTCGACGATCGATCCGTTGCCCCCAGCGGCGGACCTTGGCAGACCGCCGGCTTGTCCTGGCATGGCCTGTCCCCTCGGGAGTCGACCCCGGTGTCTCACCCCCGGGGCGAATTATTGGGGCGATCCTTTGTGGGGCGCCGCCGGAGCAATACCGGGGTGATCCCCCTGTCGTGCGGGCTCGGCGACTGAGCCCAAATCGGGCGAGAATCTGGCGGGGATCTTTCCGGCTCTCATCGGCCTCGCGCAACAACGCCAGCCGTTCGAGCTCTCGCCAAGCGTCGCGGACCCGAGTCCAACGAACCGTCCAAGCCCATTCCTTGAGATCCCAATCCCCTCTCGCAGTCGCCATTGCATCCACTCCCGTGTTCCTTCTCGTGGTCCGGCGTCACAAACGGACCCGCATTTCCCGGTCAGAGATCGGCGCGAGGGCCCGGCGACCTGCGCGACGCGCGCAAGTCGATCCCGAGGCCGGTGACCGTCAAAGACAGGTCCGACGATTGTTGTTGGGGTCAATTGGTGACGGTCGCGCGAGCGCACCGTCGTGGCGGGAAGAAGGGGGACGGATCAGCAGATCAGGCGGCAGAGGAGGACCGACAGAGCCACGAAGGGTCCGATGTCCCGGCCGTCTCGAGGCACATGAGGCAGGTCGCCGGGCCCGAGGTCGGCCCTCCCGAGCTCGGCCGAGGCAGTGGGGGAGGACCGGGGCGAGCGGACCCGGGGCCAGAGTCTTCCGGCGCGAGCCACCAGCTTGACCTGCGGCCAGGCCAGGTCGCCCACCTCGTCGGGTGTCTCGTCCCGCTCGGCATCGTCCGGCGCGGCGCGGGAAGGGACCCACCTCCGGACGAAGCCAGATCCGAAGTGGCGACCTCCGGGGTGAGGGTAGGCAGCACGTCGAGATAGAACCCCAGAATCGTGCACGCAATCAGGAGATGTCGGAACAGGCTCGTGCTGTCTCCACGACGCAAGGGCATCAATCGATCTCCTGATGCAGGGAGCGGAGAGTGCCTCGCCCGATCCCCGACGGCACATGGGAATTCCTATTTAATTATTAGGTCCGTTTGGGCCTCGGGTCAAGGCGACTTGGGAATCAGGGGCGGTTTCGGCGGTTTCGAAGTTGTCGACGGCCCGAATCAGTTGAAACACGACGCCGTGGCAAGTGCCACTTGATCCCGATCGGTTATCGAGTGATCATGCTCGATTGCTATACCATGCACACGTTCGATCTCCGCTTCGGCCCGGCGATCACACCTGAGCTCCGGATCGTGTACGAAGCGTTGTATCCGAATGTTAAGGCGGCTCGCCACCACGATGGAAGCCATCAGGACAAAGATCACTCTCCTTGAACTGGTGCTCGACGAGCAGGCTCGCCGTGTCTGGGTCGCTCTTCCGCTTCGAGCGGGGTGACGATGAGATCCCCATCCTCCCTCCGGACCTCCGAGTCGCGGTTCAGCAAGGGGTTGACCCGCACCAGGAGCGTCTCCAGTTCGGCCTCGCGTTGCGTCAGCCGCGCCGTGCCTTCGTCCGGACATCTGAAGCTGCGGGCATACCTCGCCGCGCAGGGGCATCCAACGATCCCTGGGGATCCGGTAGGTCTCCGGGTCGGAATAGCGCCCGATTCGTCCTTGAGCATCAATCACGTAGGGCTGCCACTTCGGCTGGACGAAATCGACGGAGGTGCTTCGGGGTAGGTTTCGGCCCCGGCACTCGCTCTGCCGCCGGAGCAGGTCCACGGATTTCAGGAGCGGGTCAGGATCCACGTTCGACCGAGACAGAAACGCCGCGAGAAACGCCGGGACGAACCGGCCGGGTGGCTGGGGTCTCGTCTCTTGCAGGCTCTGGGATCGGGGGCCAGCGACACCGATCGAACCGTCGCCGGGCCAGGAGACCGGAGTCAGAAGACGGACCCCTCACCACCCCGCCACGCCGGCGGCCGATCTTGGAAACTCCCCTGCCTCGACCGTATGATTAGGTCGTCCGCCCCGGGAGACGTTCCCCGGGTGCAAGGATACCCGCTGAGTCCGCGTGCCCTGGCGTCCGGGAGTTGGATGGATGACGGGTGACGTGCGCCCTCAAGTGCTTGGAGGAGAGAATTCCGTGAAGAGCGTTGCCGTGGTCGGGGCCAGCGGGGCCGTCGGAGACGTGATGATCCGCCTGCTCCAGGAGCGGAAATACCCGGTCGGTTCGATCAAGTTCCTGGCCTCGGAGCGGAGCGCGGGCAAGCCTGTGAAATTCGCCGGGGAGTCCTACCCGATCGAGCCGCTCTCGCTCCGGGCCTTCGAGGGGGTAGACATCGTGCTGTCGAGCACCCCGGCGTCGATCTCGAAGCAATACAGCCCGATTGCGGCACGGGCCGGCGCCGTCGTCGTCGACAATTCGAGCGCCTTCCGGATGGATCCCGACGTCCCCCTCGTCGTGCCCGAGGTCAACCCGCAGGATGTCGCCCGGCACAAGGGCATCATCGCCAACCCGAACTGCTCGACGATCCAGATGGTCGTGGCGCTGAAGCCGTTGCACGATGCCTTCCGGATCCGGCGGGTGGTCGTCAGCACGTACCAGTCGGTCTCGGGCGCGGGCCAAAAGGGGCTGTACGAGCTCCAGATGCAGACCCTGGCGTACGTGAGCGGCCA
Organism: uncultured Planctomycetaceae bacterium; assembly: GCA_963803395.1. Classification (GTDB taxonomy): domain Bacteria; phylum Planctomycetota; class Planctomycetia; order Isosphaerales; family Isosphaeraceae; genus JAFANO01. Next base: position 56,287 of record CAWDND010000032.1, on the reverse strand, counting down.
GCCGGGCCCCGCGCCGGTCATGTTCGCGCACCCGATCGCGTTCAACTGCCTGCCCCAGATCGACGACTTCTTGCCAACCGGCTATACCAAGGAAGAGATGAAGATGGTCAACGAGACCCGCAAGATCATGGGCGACGACACGATCGACGTCTGCCCGACCTGCGTGCGGGTCCCGGTGCTCTACTGCCACAGCGAGTCGATCCTGGTCGAGACACAGCGCCCGATCACGCCCGAGGCGGCCCGCGACGTCTGGTCGCGCGCCCGGGGCTGGTCGTCGTGGATGACCCCCAATCGCGCCAGTATCCCCTGCCCGTCGCCGCCACCGACCGCGACGAGGTCTTCGTCGGCCGGATCCGCCAGGATCTGAATCGTCCCAACGCGCTGCTGTTCTGGTGCGTCAGCGACAACCTCCGCAAGGGCGCCGCCACCAACGCCGTCCAGATCGCTGAGGAACTGCTCAAGCTCGACCTCGTCGGGGCATCGAGTGCGAAGTCCCTCCCTTCAAGTTGAAATCTGGCGTCCTGTTTGGTTCCGGCTTTGCCGGGTGAGGAAGGAAAAGCCTGCGCACCGGGGTGGCTGCCCACAGTCTGGGGCACAGCCGCTCTCGGCCGTGTCGGAACTTCCGGGGTTGTGGATTATCGCGTGTGAGTCAACATCTGATCCTGATTCTCCGCTGCCTCAGGCTCCCCCCCTGCCCTTTCTCGATGCGCAACGTCAAGCTTCTCCTGAGCTACGTCGGCACCGACTTCTCTGGCTGGCAGCGTCAGCCCGATCGGCGGACGGTGCAGCAGGTGCTGGAGGAGGCGATCGGCCGGTTGACCGGCGTCGTGCCGGCGACGAACGCGAGCGGGAGGACCGACGCCGGGGTGCATGCGCTGGGGCAGGTCGTCCACTTCTACACCGCCTCGAGACACCCGCCCGAGGTCTTCATCAAGGCGCTTAACGCGATGCTGCCTCCCGACGTCCGGGTCCGGGGCGCCTGGGAGATGCCGCAGGCGTTCCACGCCACGCTCGACGCCAAGGCCAAGCTCTATCGCTACGTGATCGACAACGGGCAGATCGGCGACCCGTTCCAGACACGTTACAGTCTTCACGTCTCTCAGACGCTCGACGTCGCCGCGATGGCCCGCGCCGCGCAGGCGCTGCGGGGCCGGCACGACTTCCACAGCTTCGAGACGCACTGGCCCAACCGGACCAGCAGCGTCCGGACCATCACCCACATCGCCGTGAACCGCATGGGCGATTTCGTCTGGGTGGACGTGGAGGCCGATGGCTTCCTGTATAACATGGTGCGGTCGATTACGGGGACGCTCCTGCGGGTGGGATCGGGGCGCTGGCCGGAATCGAAGGTCGCCGAGATCCTCCGCGCCGAGGACCGCCGCGAGGCGGGGCCGACCGCGCCGCCGCAAGGGCTTTTCCTGGTCCGGGTCCGCTATGGCTGAGTCGAGGGGCGAGGGACAAGGGCGGGCAGGTCCCTTGGCCGGATGAGCGAGTGCATTCGATGCGGATTGTCCACGTGATTACCCGCCTGATCATCGGCGGGGCGCAGGAGAACACGCTCCTGACGGTCGAGGGCTTGCACCACCGGTTTGGCGACGACGTCACGCTGATCACCGGCCCGGCCGAGGGGCCTGAGGGGGACCTGTTCGACTGTGCCGAGCGGCTCGGGCTGAAGGTCGAGCTAATGCCCGAGCTGGTCCGCCGGATCCGGCCTGCGACTGACCTGAAGGCCTATAGCCTGCTGCGGCGGGCGATCCGGCGGCTCCGGCCCGAAGTGGTCCACACGCACAGCTCGAAGGCGGGGATCCTCGGCCGGGCGGCGGCGTGGCACGAGCGGGTGCCCGCCGTCGTCCACACGCTCCACGGGCTGCCGTTCGGACCGTCCGAGCCGCCGATGACGAGCCGGGCGTACGTGGCCCTGGAGCGCTGGGCGGCGCGACGGTGCCATGCGATCGTCAGCGTCTGCGACGCAATGACCGCGCAGGCGCTGGCAGCCGGTGTCGGCCGCCCCGAGCAGTATCGCACGGTCTATAGCGGCATGGATGTCGAGTCGTTCCTGAACCCGCTCCGGCCGCGCGCCGAGGTCCGCCGCGCGCTGGGCCTGGCCGACGACGAGGTCGCCGTTGGCACGGTCGCCCGGCTCTTCCTCCGCAAGGGGCACGACGACCTCCTCGCCGCCGCGCCGGCGGTCCTCACCGCCAATCCCAAGGTCCGCTTCGTCTTCATCGGCGACGGCATTCTGCGCGAGCGGTTGATCGCCGAGACTGAGAGGCTGGGCCTGCGGCACGCGTTTCACTTCGTCGGGCTGGTCCCCCCCGGCCGGATCCCCGAGCTGCTGGGGGCGATGGACGCCGTCGTGCATCCGAGCCTGCGCGAGGGCCTGGCCCGCGTCCTGCCGCAGGCGCTGCTGGTTGGCCGCCCCGTCATCAGCTACGACATCGACGGGGCGCGCGAGGTCGTCCTGCCCGAGACCGGCATCCTGCTCGAGCCACGCGACCTGCCGGGCCTCGGCACCGCGATCCTCAGGCTGGCGGCCGACCCGGCGCTCCGGGACGCGATGGGCCGGGAGGGCCGACGGCGGTTCGCGTGTCAGTTCCGCCACGAGACGATGACCGAGCAGCTTCGCGCGCTCTACGAGCAACTGCTGGAAGCGCCGCAGGCGTTCTGCGCCGCGGGCGAACCAGCGTGAACCGGAGCGTCTGCGAGTGCCCCTTGTTGAGGTTGAACCCAGTCAGGGTCTCAAGAACCTTGACCTCCAGCGCGGGCCTGCGGCGAAGCTCCGCCAGCTCGTGGGCCAGCACTGGCGTGATCACGGCCCCGTGCGTCCGGAGCTGCTCGTAGAATTGCTCCCATTCCTTGATCGTCGGCACGGGGTGGCCCATCGTGTAGATCACGCTCGGTTCCTGGAAGGTGAGCAGGACGGGCTGGGCCCGGAGCGTGCGCGACAGGTCCGCGAGCCGCTCGCCGACGATCCGGGACATCCGGAAAGGCTCCAGCGCGGGCAGGAGCCAGCCCCCCACTCCGAGCAGGATCACCGCCCAGCTCGCGGCCAGGCATGTGACCGCCCGCGCGGTCGCCCCCTGATAGAACCGCCCGAGCGCGACCAGCGTCCCCGAGCCCGTGAGGACCGCCAGGATCAGGCACGACCAGCACACGGGTGCGGGCGCGACCACCCCGCCGGCGATCAGCGCGACTGTCGCGCCAATGCCGACCCCGCTCAGGAGGCCGAGCGCCAACCGGCCGAGCGGCCAGCGCCTCAGGTTGACCTCGTCCTTGACCACCTCCAGGACCAGCCAGGCCGCCAACAGCGCGCATGCGGGGTAGGCCGGCAGGAAGTAATGGACGAGCTTCGTCTGGACGCATTCCAGCAGGATGAGAGGGCCGACGACCCAGCCCAGCAAGAACCCGAACGCCGGCTCCGTCCTGCGCCGGGTCCATGCCCCCAGCAGCGCCGCGGGCACCAGCGCCGACCAGGGGTGGAAGAGCCCCAACGAGGTCAGGACGTAATAGCCGGGAAACGCGCCGTGCTGCTCGATCCCGCTGGCCACGCGATTGATCACCTGATTGCCGATCGCGAACCGGAAGAACGCGCCGTGCGAGGCCACGCCGACGGCCACGAACCAGGGGGCGGTCAGGAGCACGAAGCCCGCCGGCCCCCAGCGCCATTGGAGCCGCCGCCAGCATGCGGTCGGCCCGCCCCACCACCAGGAGACCAGCCCCGCGACGGCGATCAGCGCCGGCCCGACCGGCCCCTTGGTCAGGAACGCCAGCGCCAGCAGCGCCCAGAACCCCGCCGCGAACCCGGGCGAAGGCCGTCGCGCCAGCTCCCAGAGGCAGGACTGGCAGCCGACCAACCAGAGCGTCAGGGTGGCGTCGGTCGTCGCCAGCTTCGACTCGATGACCATGATGGGAGCCGTCGCCAGCATCACCGCGCCGAGCCGCCCCGCCCGGGGCCCGAACATCCGCCACCCCAGCACCCAGGTGACCAGGGCTGTCCCCATCCCGGCCAGCGCCGAGACGAGCCGCGCACGAACGGGTTGTCGCCCCCCAGCGCGAACCCGGCGCGCATCAGCCAGTAGATCAGGATCGGCTTGTGGTAGCGCGGCTCGGCGTTGAAGCTCGGGTTGATCCAGTCGCCTCGAGCCCGCATCTCGCGGACGCACTGGGCGTATCGGGGCTCGTCGCGGTCCCAGAGGCTCACCCGGCCGTTGCCCGCGAGATTCAACGTCAGCGCCAGCAGCGCGATCAGAGCGGGCTCGAGGAGGCGACTCCGGCGCGATGGGCCGGGACCGTCGGGAACGTCCGGCGAGGGGGACGTCGTTGACACGGTTCCCTCCGTGGGTCCTGGTTGAAATCGTGCTTGAGCCCGCTCGAGTGCGCCCCAGGACGCGGCCGCGCCAACCCCCTGGCGTGGTCCCGACGGTGCCGGCGCGTGGTTTTTGCGGTTCGCTCCAACGGGCGAGGTAGTATAATGAAAGTCGCCGGAAGCGGGGAGAGGGCTTTTCACGCCTCCATCGCACCGACCCGAGGTTCGTGTTGTCATGGCCCATCAGACCGAAGCCGCCTGCCTCCTGGAGTCAGGCGCCCTCTACCCATCACGCGTGGTTCTGCGTCCGGAGTCGGGCGACCCGATCTTTGCCGGGTTGAAGTCGGCGGCGTTCTCGCTCTATTTCGGTGACGCGCCGATCTACCACTTCGACCTGGAGGGGCGATGGCAGCGCGCCTTCGTCGCAGGGGTGCATTTCCTTAGGGGGCTCGACACCACGGTCCAGGCGATTGACCGGGTCCGCGAGGGGGAGAACCTCGTGCTCAAGCGGCGGACCCTGGGTTTCGCCGAGGCGAGAGACCTCGACGGCCGGGTCCGATCGGTGGCGCTGCAGGTCCTCGGCGCGCTGGGTTCGGGTCTGCTGGAGCGGGTCGAGCCGCCGCCGAAGGCCCGGCCCCTGGCCCCGGACGACCTCCGCGCGTTCCTGGAGCGAATCGCGCTGGGACGCGGCGGCCTGGTTCGCGCATCGCGAGAAATACCTGGGCACCTATGGTCCGCTTCCGATGCTGCCTCCCGACTGTCAGAATGCGGTGGTGCTCCAGGCGACCCTGGGGCACGCCGAGGGGATCACCTTCGGCCGTGCACCGGCGACCGAGCATTCCGTCCGCTCGGCCTGGGAGTTCGCGGAGCACGTCCGGACGGTCGCCGACCTGCTCGGCCGTCGGGTCTTGCAGTGCCGGGCCGTCTTTCTGGGCGGCGGCGATGTCCTGCGGCGGCCGGCGGAGGAGGTGGCGTCCTACCTCGAGACGATCGCGCGAGTCTTCCCAATCGACCCGGGCGCCGGGCGCCGTCGGCCGCAAGGGTCGCTCGACGACACCTCCCGGCTCGAAGGGATTCACGCCTTTCTCGACGACCCGTCCGCCCCGAGGCCCGACCGCGACGGCTGGCGCACGTTCCGGCAACTCCACTTGCACCGGGTGAGCCTGGGCGTCGAGTCGGGCGACCCCGATGTCCGTGCCTTGTATCGCAAGGCCTGGGCGAACGGGGACCTGATCGCGACCGTCGCCGACCTGAAGGCGGCGGGAATCGGCGTCGGCATGGTGGTGCTAGTGGACGCGGGGGGGGCCGAGCACGCGGAACGCCATCTCGCGGCGACGGCCGATCTGATCAATGCGCTCGACCTGGGGCCGGGAGACCTGATCTCGCTCCTCGACGCCGACGAGGTCCGCGGCCCGCGCGCGGACGATCCCGGCTTCACTTCCCTGACCGGCGGCCGTCGGGCCGAGCAGCAGGCGAAGCTCAAGCAATGGCTCCTCGCCGTCCGGACCCTCCGAGGGGCCAAGGTCGCCCCATACAGCCTCGAAAAACAGGGGATAGGTTGAGGCTGGACCGGTCTGGGCCGGCGCGGCTCCGATCGGTAGGTCCCGGGCACTCACCAGTGATAGGCTCTCCCGAACTCGCCGATCTCCAGATTGGGCAGGTCAAGCTCCCTCAGCTCGCTGACGATCTGCTCGCGATAGCGCAGACTTGATGTGGATGGCGATGACCGCCGGGCGCCGCGAGAGCTTCCGGACCTCGCCGCCGAACATCTCGGGGGTCAGGTGCTTGGAGATCCTTGGCCAGCTCGGCCATCGCGTTGGGGAAGGATGCTTCGAGGAAGACCGCGGCGAGGTTGGTGACCGTGTTGGCGTGTTCCCAGATGCGATCGGTCGGCCCCGTGTCCGAGGGGATGAGGATCGACGACGTTGGGCCCTCGACCAGGAAGCCAAGCGACGGGACCACGTGATCGACCGGCAGCGGGGTGACCTTCAGCCCCTCCAACTTCCATCGGGCGGCCGGGTTCCAGCCGCTCCAGCTTCAAGAAGGGGGCGTTCGTCTCGGACAGCGCGATGAAGTCGGGCCACGTTCGGTTATTGAAGATATCACGGCGCAAGTTGTCGAGGACCGCGTCGTTACCGTAGATCGTGACGCAGTCGGACTTGCGCCTCGTAGGCGTTCTCGAGGAAGATCGGCAACGTGGCCGTGTGGTCGATGTGGGTGTGCGTGATCAGGACGTGCTTGATCATGGCCTGCTGCTGGGGCGTCCCGTACAACCCCAGGCTGCCGGCATCGATGGCGAGTGCGTCATTGATCAGGTACGAAATGAGATACTGGCTGGGGTGTTCATCTCCCGTGGCGATCGACGATGGAACCAGTGTTACTTTCATGTGTTGAATCCCCTCAACAAATCCGGATTTCAGGGTATCCGGAGGGACCGAGGTCGTCAACAATGAAAAGGAAAAGCCGAACGCAAATTGCGCCGGCGCCGTTTTGACCGCGGCCACTCGTTGGGATCCAGATCGATCGATTTTGAGAATGCAGGCGCTCGGCTTGACAGGAAGTGCCTCCACGGAATACCCTCCCCCGTCGAGGTCGGTGGTAAGGAGACTTTCGGTTAACCCCTGGTTCCACGTCTCAAGTTAGCAAAACATCCTTGGGATTGCGGAATGCACAGTTTGTGACGACTAGTGAATATCAGCCTGAAACATTGACTTGCTCATTACTTAGAGCGGCCCGATACGGGTTTACCGAATGTTTTACGGTGGCGCCACGGTGCGGGTGGCACGAGGGACACGCTCTGGCCATGGAACCACACAAGTTCGATTTGATCGTCATCGGCTCGGGACCTGCGGGTGAGAAGGGGGCCGCGCAGGCGGCCTATTTCGGCAAGTCGGTCGCCTTGGTCGAGCGCGAGCACCTCCTCGGCGGCACGGCTGCCAACACCGGCACGCTGCCCTCCAAGACGTTGCGGGAGACCTCTCTGTTCCTGTCCAACTTCCGCAACCGCGACCTGTCCGGGTTGAACGTCAGCCTGAAGAAGCGGGTCGCCGTTGCCGATTTCATGAGGCACGAGCATCACGTGACCCAGGACGAACGCGACCGGATCGCCACCAACCTGGACCGGCATCGGGTGACCCTCTTCCACGGGACCGCTTCATTTGTCGACCCCCATACGGTCGCCGTCGAGCCGATCCAGGGACCTCCGGTCTACCTCTCGGGCGACGTGATCCTGATCGCCGTCGGGTCGCGTCCCTCCCACCCCGTGGCCTTCCCGTTCAGCAACCCGTATATCTACGATTCGGACTCGATCCTGAGCCTGCGCGAGATGCCCGAGAGTCTGGTCGTCATCGGCGGAGGGGTCATCGGCTGCGAATATGCGTGCGTGTTCGCCATCCTCGGCGTCGCAGTGACCGTGGTCGAGCAGCGCGACCGGCTGGTCGGGTCGCTCGACGCCGAGATGTCCGAGTCGCTGCAAAGCCAGATGGAGGAGATGGGCATCCGGGTCTACTTGCGCGACGGGGTCGATTCGATCCACTCGGGCGACAGGGTCGAGGTCCGGCTCAAGTCGGAGGCGGTCCTCAAGGCGAAGGCGATCATGGTCTCGGCCGGCCGGGTGGGCAACACCAAGGACCTCGGGCTGGAGCGGGTGGGCATCGCGATCAACGAGCGCGGGCTGGTCAAGGTCGACGCGCACTATCGGACCACCGTCCCGCACATCTATGCGGCGGGGGACGTCATCGGCTCGCCCGCCCTGGCCTCGGTCGCGATGGAGCAGGCCCGCGTCGCCATGGTCGCCGCGTTCGACCTGAAGTACAAGTGCGATGTGGCGCCCATCCTGCCTTATGGCATCTACACCATTCCCGAGTGCTCGATGGCCGGCGAGACCGAGGAGTCGCTCCAGAAGAAGGGCATCTCCTACGTCGTCGGCAAGGCCACCTACGCATCGAATGCGCGCGGGCACATCATCGGCGACTCCAAGGGCTTCCTCAAGCTGCTCTTCCGGCTCGACGACATGGCGCTGCTCGGAGTCCACATCATCGGCGAGCAGGCGACCGAGTTGGTCCACGTCGGACTGACCGCCCTGCTGCTCAACCAGGGGGCCGACCTGTTCATCCGGACGTGCTACAACTACCCCACGCTGTCCGAGCTCTACAAATACGCGACCTACGATGCGCTGGGCCGTCAGGCCACGATTCTCAAGCAGCGGGCCCAGGAGTCGGCCTCGGCCGCCGGCTGATGAGACGCACCACGACGTGGTGCGTCATCAATGGCTGATCCGCCGCGTCCGCCGCCCGCCGACGAAGCTGTCGAAGACGTACTTACCCAGGTCGTCGGCCGAGCAATAAGCGGCGACCCCTTGCGAGACCCGCGCCATCTCCTCGACGAAATTGACCAGGCCGAGGTAGAAATAGTCCTCGATCAGCGCGAAGCTCGACACGCGGATGTCCGCGCTGGCGCAGCGTCGGACCTCGGCGAGCGTGTGCATCACGGTCTTCTCAGACGGCGGGTAAATCAGGACGACCTCGCGCCCCTCGATGTGCGCCGTCGGCTCGCCGTCGGTGATGACGATGATCTGCTTGTTCTGCGCCCCCTGCCGCGTCAGAAGGCTCCGCGCCAGGCGGAGACCCGCATGGATGTTGGTGAAGTGCTCGGGGACCCGCCGGGGCGGGTTGTCGAGGTCGAACCGGAGGTGCACCCGGCTCTCGTAGAGGCTGACCGGCTTGGGGGCCGAAATGAGCAACTGCCGCTCGGTCATCACGTTGGCATAGGTGTAGAAGCCGACCATCTGCAAGGTGTCTTGCGCGATACTGCGCCCGGACCATCGCTTGCAGCGCCAGCGCCACCTTCTTGGTCATGTAATACTTGCCGTAGCGGCCCATCGACCCGCTCATGTCGATCAGCAAGACCGTTGCGCAGCGGGTCTGGTACTCGGTTTCGTGGACGACGTAATCCTCGGAGCTCGAGCCGGATCGGGAGCCCGCCCCCCTGGCGGATCAGGGCGTTTTTGAGAGTCTCGTGCAGGTCGAGGTTGGCCAGCGAGTCGCCGTAGACGTACGGCTTCGAATCTTCGAGCCGGACGGTCCCGTCGCCCTTCTGCGGGCGCGTCGTGCTTGCCGACCGCATCGCGCTGGAAGGTCTGGAACAGATCGGTCAGCGCGTTCTCCTGGATCCGCCGGACCCCCTTCGGGCTGACCTGCCACCGGCCCGTTTCGTCCTGCTCGATCAGCCCCTCCTTCTGGATCAGTTCCACGACGTCGGACATGTCGTCGTTCTCGAACTGGTCGAGGTTGCGGAGGACCTGGTCGCCGTACTGGAGGAGGTATTCCGAGAGCTGCGTCGAAGGCCTTGTCCGCCGACTGGGGCTGGAACTGCTGCGAGCCGTCCCACCTGGTGTATTCGTAGAGCGACATCCGGGCCCTCTCGGAATCTCAGATTTGAAATATCAAATTCACATTCAAGATTTTGAGTTATCGCTTGTACGAGGTCGCGCCGGCCTTGACGTTCTTGTTGAGCTTGTTGTGGACGTGCAGCCCTTCGAGGATGAACTCGGCGGCGGCGGCGGCGGCGGCGTCGCGGGCGTCGGACTCCTTCAGGTCGGGTTGGATCTGGCGGGCGAGCTCGTCGGCGCGCTTGCGGAGGCCGGGGACGCTTCTCGATCCGGGCCAGGACCTCCTTGGCCGGCAGGGTGTCGCCAACCTCGACCGCCTTGCCCGACTCGAAGTAATCGATCATCGTGCGGAACTCGCGGGTGTCGAGGTGCTGGGCGAAGACGTTCTTGATCGCCTCGCTCGGCGATCCGGCCGATCAGCTTGTCCTCGTGGCCTTCCTCCTCGGCCATCGTCAGCTCGAGCTTGCCGCGCGAGCTGGGGACGACGTGCGTCAGGTCGGAGACCCGTGGGACGATCCAGCGCTCGCGGTTGAGCAGGGCGCGGCGCTCGGCGTTCGAGACCACGTTCTCGAGGTTCGCGATCGACATCCGGACCGAGACCCCCGACTGCTGGTTGACGTGCGCCGACGACCGCGCCAGCCGCGAGATCTCCTCGACGATCTCCTTGATGTAGAGCGGGACCGCCAGCCGGCTTTCGTGGTGGTTGCGTGCGAGCCAGGCGTTCTGGTCGCTGATCGCGATGCCTAGCTCGCGGGTCAGCGGATAGTGCGTCCGGACGACCGAGCCGATCCGGTCCTTCAGCGGGGTGACGATCCGGCCGCGGTTGGTGTAGTCCTCGGGGTTCGCCGAGAAGACCATGCAGAGGTCGAGGCTCAGCCGGACCGGATAGCCGCGGATCTGGACGTCGCGCTCCTCGAGCACGTTGAACAGGCCGACCTGGATCTTGGGCGAGAGGTCGGGCAGCTCGTTGATGCAGAAGATCCCCCGGTTGGTCCGGGGGATCAGGCCGAAGTGCATGGTCAGCTCGCTCGAGAGATAGCGGCCCTCGGCGTGCTTGATCATGTCCATCTCGCCGATCAGATCGGCGATGGTGACGTCGGGGGTCGCGAGCTTCTCGTGATACCGTGCCGTCGCGGCCGACCCATTCGATCGGCGAGTCGTCGCCCATTGCGGCGACGCGGTCGCGCGCCTCCTTCGAGAGCGGGGCGTAGGGGTGGTCGTTGACCTCCGAGCCCGCGACGATCGGCATCGCGTCGTCGAGCAGGTGGACCAGCTGGCGGAGCATCCGGGTCTTGGCCTGGCCGCGGAGGCCGAGGAAGAGCATGTCGTGCCGCGACAGGATCGCGTTCTGGATCTGCGGCACCACCGTCTCTTCGTAGCCGAGGATGTCGGGGAAGAGTGGCTCGCCCGATGGAATCTTGGCGATCAGGTTGCGCCTCATCTCGTCCTTGACCGACTCCATCCGATACCCGCTCGCACGCAGTTCACCCAGGGTTCGGGGTCGCTCCCTCGCCATCGCGGCAATCTCCGAGAGGAATCGGTCGGCGCATTCACAGGCGTTCAATATTATGCTAGGCAGCCGCCCGATCGAAGTCAACGAGGGGGGCGAGGGGGTGCGATCGGCCGCGCTCAGAAGTTGAAGAGACGGCTGACGCTCTCGCGGCGATGGATCGACAGGATGGCCTCGGCGAACAGGTTCGCGACGGTGACGACGCGGCAGCAGGGGGCCAGGGGTTCGAAGCGGTAGCCGACCGTGTCGGTCAGCACCAACTCCTTGATCGAGCTCCGCGCGATCTTCTCGGTCGATCCCTTCGAGAAGACGCCGTGCGAGACGCAGGCGTAGATGTCCCGGGCGCCGCGCCGCTTGCACTCGGCGGCCATCTCGATGAGCGTCCCCCCCGAGATCGTGAAGTCGTCGACGATCAGGACGTTCTTGCCCTCGACTTGGCCGATGATGTCGAGGACCTCGGCGCTCTCGTCATGGGTGTGCCGGACCTTGTTGCCGAAGACGACGGGAGCGCGCATCAGCTCCGCAAACCGGTACGCCTGCTTGCCGAAGCCGACGTCGGGCGAGGCGACCACCAGGTCGGGGATTTGCTTGCGGCGGAAATAGTCGACCAGGACGGGCATCGCGAAGAGGTGATCGACGGGGATCTTGAAGAAGCCCTGGATCTGGGGACTGTGCAGATCCATCGTCAGGACGCGGTCGGCACCGGCCGCCTCGATCGCGTCGGCGCAGACGCGGGCGCGGATCGAGACCCGGGGCTCGTCCTTCTTGTCCCCCTTGGCGTAGGAGAAGAAGGGGATGACCGCCGTCACCTGCGTGGCGCTGGCACGCTTGAAGGCGTCGATCCAGAAGAGCAGCTCCATGAAGTTGTCGTTGACCGGATAGTCGGTCCCCTGCACGATGAAGACGTCGCGCCCCCGGACGTTCTCGAGCACGCGGACGAAGACGTTGCCCTCGCTGAAGACCTTCGTCTCCGACCGGGCCAGCTCGATGCCCAACTGGGCACAGATCTGCCGCGCCAGGGCCTGGCTGGCCTTGCCGGTGAAGATTTTGAGCTCGCCGTACGGATCGGTCATTTTCGAGGAAGCGTTGCAGCCGACCAGCGACTTATCCATGCCCTGACCTTCTCGCCCCAGGCCCCCGCGCCGCGCGAAACCGCCTCCGCGTCGTTTCGGGACTACATAACATCTTAACATGCCACCGGGGTCGTTGCCAGTCAGCGGCTCCCGCTCACGGTACGGGCGAATAGGTAGAAAAACCATCCCGCGTGTTTTCACCCTTGCGTACAATACATCCGGAAGACGAGTGTTTCAGTATCTAAATCCATAGTTCATTCGAGGGGTCGCTGGTATGCACCATCCGAAGTCGTTGCCCCGACGGCTCTTGGGCCTGCTCCTGGTGTCCACCTGCACCGTCCTCGCGGCCGGCATCGAGGGGCGGACCGCGACGGCCGCCGAGCCGAGGCGGCTGCGGGACCGGGCGGTCGTCGAGTCGACGTCGTTCCGCCAGGCCGAACGCCTCAGTCTGGAAGGGGGCCTCGGCTGGATCAACAGCGCCCCGATCCGCCTGGAGAACCTTCGCGGCAAGGTCGTCCTGCTCGACTTTTGGACCTATTGCTGCATCAACTGCCACCACCTCCTGCCCGACCTCGCCAAGCTCGAGGAGAAATACAAGAATGAGCTGGTCCTGATCGGCGTCCACACGCCCAAGTTCTTCGCCGAGCGCGACACCGAGAACCTCCGCAGGAAGGTCCGCGAATACCGGATCAAGCACCCGGTCATCAACGACGCTGACCAGGCCCTCTGGAACCGGTTCGGCGTCAGTAGCTGGCCGACGCTGGTCCTGATCGATCCCAGCGGTGCGTATCTCGGCGCGCTCCCCGGCGAGGGGCACTACGCTCAGCTCGACCACGCCATCGGCCAGTTGATCGCAAGGCATCGAGCCAGGGGGGACCTAAACGAGACACCCCTCAGGTTCTTCCCCGAGAGCGAGCAGCCAGACAATACGCCACTTTCGTTCCCCGGCAAGGTCTTCGCCGACGCCGAGGGCAAGCGGCTGTTCATCGCCGACACCGCCCACAATCGGATCGTGCAGACGACGCTCGACGGCCAGCGGCCGGTGGCCATCGGCAACGGTGTGGCGGGCCTGGCCGACGGGAGCTACGAGAAGGCCGAGTTCAACCGGCCGCAGGGGCTCTGCCTGGTGAACGAGACGCTCTACGTGGCTGACACCGAGAATCACGCGATCCGCGCCGTCAACCTGAAAGCCAGGACCGTGACGACTGTCGCGGGCAACGGCAAGCAGACGTACAACCACACCGCGCACGGGACGGGCAAGACGACCAGCCTGACCAGCCCCTGGGACGTGGTCCTGATCCCCGGCAGCAGGTCGCTGATGATCGCGATGGCCGGCCAGCACCAGATCTGGCGCTACGACATCACCGCGGACACGGTCGGCGTCTGGGCGGGTACCGGCCGGGAGGATATCATCGATGGCCCGCTCGCGCACGCCGCCTTCGCCCAGCCGAGCGGGCTGGCCACCGATGGGCATTTCCTCTACGTGGCTGATTCGGAGACTTCCAGCATCCGCGCCATCTCGCTGGAGAAGCGGCGGCCCTATGTCCAGACGATCGTCGGCTCAGGCCTCTTCGTCTTCGACGACGTGGACGGCCAGGCGGACCAGGTCCGGCTCCAGCACGACCTGGGCCTGGCCTACGGCAACGGCAAGATCTATGTCGCCGACACCTACAACAACAAGATCAAGGTGTGCGACCCCAAGACCCGGACCGTCGCGACGCTCGCCGGCAGCCATCTGTCGGGCAACGACGACGCCTCGGGGCGGTTCTACCAACCTGGGGGTCTGAGCCTGGCCGGCTTGAACCTCTACGTTGCCGACACCAACAACAGCAAGATCCGGGTCATCGACCTGAAGACCAGCCGGGTCCGGACCCTGGAGTTGGAGGGCCTCAAGCCCCCGGCCTCGCTGGCCCGCAAGCCGGCCTTCCCCAACCCGGTAGTCACCAACTTGCCGAAGGTGCAGGTCGCGCCCGGCAAGTCGGTGACGCTCGATGTGACGCTGCCGCTGCCCAACGACTTCAAGCTCAACGAGGAGGCGTCGATGCCCTACCTGGTCGAGACCGCCGAGCCGACCGGCGGACTCGCCGTCGCCGACCCGGCGACCTTCGGGAAGGTGGACCCGCCCTCGAAGCAGTTCTCGGTCCCCATCACGTTGACCAGGTCGGCCGCGGCGGGCGACACGCTCACGCTCACGCTCTCGGTCTCGGCCTTCATCTGCAAAGAGAACTCGGGCCTCTGCCAGATCAAGAGCTACGCCTTCAACGTCCCGATCACCTTCGTCGCCTCGGGTGGGGCCGAGCGGGTGCCGTTGACGGTGAAGGTGGCGGCACACTGACAAAGAGAGGTGAGGACGTGAGCATGCTCCAACACGCACGAGAAACCAGCAGTGCCGACGGCATCGCCTGGGACCTGAAGGACCTCTACGGCGGGGTGGATGACCCGCAAATCAACCGCGATCTCGAGGACGCCCTCCGGCGAGCGCAAGCTTTCGAAGGTGCTTACCGCGGCAAGATCGACCTCGAAGGAGGGCCGGAGCCGGCCTTGCTCCTCGCGGCCCTCACCGAACTCGAGGGCCTCGCGGAGCAGATGGACCGGCCGAGCGTGTACGCTGGCCTTCTGCACGCCGCCAAGACCGATGACGCCAGGCGCGGCGCCCTGCTCGCCCACACCCGGGAGCAGTGGACCGCGATCAACAAGCACCTGATCTTCTTCGACCTGGAATGGGTCCGGGTTCCGGACGACGCCTCGGGGCGGCTCCTCGCCGCGCCGGAGCTGGCCCGATACCGGCATTATCTCGAACGGAAGCGGGCGTGGCGGCCGCACTACCTCAGCGAGCCGGAGGAGAAGCTCCTCGAGGAGAAGGCGGTCACCGGCCGGGCGGCCTTCGTGCGCCTCTTCGACGAGGCGTGCTCGGCCCTGCGGTGTCCATTCGAGCACGACGGCCACGCCGAATCGCTGAGCATGCAGCAGATCCTGGCCAAACTCTACGATGCCGACCGCGGCGTGCGCCGGGCGGCCGCGGCCGGGCTGACGAAGGGATTGCAGGAGAATGCCCGTCTGCTGACGTACATCTTCAACATCGTGGTACTCGACCACAAATCCGACTGCGCCTGCGACACTTCGCCAGCCCGATGGAACCGCGCCACCTGGCCAACGAGATCGGCGGACGAGGTGGTCGAGTGCCCTGATGACCGCGGCCGAGCGGCACCACGGGATGGTGCACCGCTACTACCGGCTCAAGGGCCGGTTGTTGCAGATCGACGTCGCTGTACGACTACGATCGCTACGCGCCCCTCTTCCCCGACCAGCCGGGCTGCGACTGGCCGACCGCCCGGCGGATCGTCAAGGAGAGCTACGGACGGTTCAGCCCCCGGGCCGGCGACATCATCCGCGAGTTCTTCGACGCGAACTGGATCGACGCCGAGCTGCGGCCGGGCAAGCGCGGCGGGGCCTTCAGCAGCAGCGCGGTGCCCAGTGTCCATCCCTACATCCTGATGAACTACACCGACAGGCTCCGCGACGTGATGACGCTGGCTCACGAACTGGGCCACGGGCTGCACCAGTACCTGTCGCGCGCGGTCGGCTATCTCCAGTGCGACACGCCGTTGACGACGGCGGAGATGGCCAGCGTCTTCGGCGAGATGCTGACGTTCCAGCGGTTGCTGGAGATGTACCCGGACCCGCGGACCCGGCTGGCCTTGCTGTGCAGCAAGATCGAGGACGGCTTCGCCACGGTCTTCCGCCAGGTCGTGCTGACGCGCTTCGAGCAGGCCCTGCACCAGGCCCGCCGCGAGGAGGGGGAGCTGTCCACCGAGCGGATCAACGAACTGTGGCTGGCCGCCAACCGGCCGATGCACGGCGACGCGGTCCAGCTCACCGAAGGCTACGGTCTGGTGGTGGCTCTACATCGGCCACTTCATCCATTCGCCATTCTACTGCTACGCCTACGCCTTCGGCGAGTTGCTGGTGCTGGCGCTGGTGCAGAAGTACAAGCAGGAAGGGCCGGCGTTCGTGCCGAAGTACCTGGACCTGCTCAGTGCCGGCGGCTCGGATGCGCCCCGCAGGCTTCTGGCTCGACTCGGCGTCGATGTGAACGACCTCGGCTTCTGGGAGCTGGGCCTGAGGCTGCTCGGGGAGATGGTCGCCGAGGCGGAGGCGTTGGCGGAGCAGGTGAAAGGCCTCTCTCGGGAGGCGCATTCGTAGAAATTCGGAGAGTGGGTTGCGCTGCGCTCCGCCGACCCTCCGAAGACCGGGCACGACCTCCTGGCCCGTGGATTAGCGGGCCTTCGCGGTGAAGGAGGCGAGCTGATTGAGATAGTTGGCCCGCTCGAAGGCGGAAGGATCCCAGCAAGTCTTGTGGCTCATGACCCCCTTCAACTGCTCGATGGAGTCGAATCCCTTCTCCTCCATCCAAGAGCGGACGCCGTCGAACAGGGTCCGGAAGTGTTCGGCACCATGCTCGTACAGAGCCGAGGCGATCATCGTGACATCGGCGCCGACCAGGAGGAGCTTGAGTACGTCCTCGGCGGTGTGGATGCCCGTCGACGCCGCCAGCGAGGCATTGATATGCGGGTGGAGGATGGCGATCCACCGCAACGGCAGGCGAAGTTCGGCGCTCGTGCTCAAGGTCAGGTTGGGGACCAGTCGGAGGGCCTCAAGGTCGATGTCCGGTTGGAGGAGGCGGTCGAAGAGCACCAGGCCATTGGCCCCGGACGCGACCAGGCACCGGGCCATGTTGGGTATCGAGCTGAAACAAGGAGCCGCGAAAAAATAACGTAACCGTTCAGTCCCCAGCTTGGCCCAGTAATTGCGGGGCTGGAAGGCCGGACCGATGAGCTACGATTGCGCGATACAGGTAATCCAGCACCGGACGTTTCTGCAACCGCAGGGTTTGGACCACGGTCAGCATCCGCTCGACGAACTGGCACCCCGCCGCACTGTGGCAACCGAAAGCGTTCTTCCGCCACAGCACGCCCAAGCGCAGGATCCGTTCCGCATGGTTGTTCGTGGGCTCGACCCCCTCGATCGCCGCGAACAACCCCAACGCCGGATACAGCACCAAGAGGTTCGCGCAAAAGGTCGCCGCCTTGGAATCCGCGCAGGTGCAACCCTGCTCCAAAACGCCTTGGAGTTCGCGCGCCATCGGGTCCAACCGGGCTTGCAGGCCCGCTCGGTCCAGTTCGCCGCGGCGAAACGCCCACCAGTCGGCGAACAGACATTCCACGACCTCCAGTCCCACCCGGCCAAGGGCTTCAGCGGGTCCTCCTCGCTCGATGAGCTTCTGAAAGTCGCGGTTCAGGTGGGCCCAGCAGATTTGACGCAGTTTCAGCGGCAGCTTGCTGTAGGCCGCCCAGCGGTCGCTACAGACGATGCCGGTGCTCGTCTCGCCCAACAGGGCCTGAAGGCCCTCGAAGTTGCGCCGCAGGTGAATCACGAAGAAGGCCACTGTCGCGGTCGCCGCCGTCCAGAGCCAACGCTTCTGTCCCTTCTCGCTCCAGCCCGTCTCGTCGGTGTTCTTCACCGGGGCCTCACGGACCGCCGTCTGAGCCTCTTGATACGGACTGGCCAAGGCGGCACTCGTCTCCACTTCGAGCGCCGAGACGGAGCCCAGAGAGGTCGGCACTTCGAAGACGGTTTCGACGACCTCTTCCACACCCCGTCGGCCCAGGTGAGGACGGCCGCTGAAGTAAGACATCACGGCGGTCAAGCGTGGCCCGAGGACATGGGCGCGGATCTCCGGGGGAATCTCGCCCCGATTGACGTGGCCACCGCAGGGGCAGGTGCGCGCGTGTCCTTGGTGCTCGGTGATGACGGCCGTCAGTTCGGGGAGTTCGGCGACCTGATGCCAGGTCGGCTCGGGGTCGCCGGGCCCGGGTTGGGTGGGCAAGGAAGTTTGGCAGCGGGCGCAGATCGTGGGCACAGACGGCACGATCTTGTTGACCCGCTCTCGCGGAAGGCGAAGGCGATGATGTCCAGGATGCCCCGGCTGCCCACCTGGCTGGCGTCCGGTCGGTGTCTTGATGACTGGTTTGGGAGCCCCCGGTGGGTCTACCGAAGGGGGCGAGGAGGAGTTCGAGGAGTTGCGGTTTAATTGGGAGCGCAATTCGTGAAGTTCAGCTTGGAGGTCGGCGATCTGCTTCCGGGCCTCGTCCAAAGCAGCCCGAAGTTGACCGCACTCAGGACAAAAGGTCACAGGGATCGTGGGAGGCTCCCTCATGTATGACGACGATACTGAGGTGGCCAGGAATTGCAAGGTCTTCGACGATTATCTGGCCCTTTCTTGCATACTCGGTGCCGGATTGAGGACTGAACGGTTACGATGAGGGTCTGGAGTTCGGGGGGGTAGGTCACGCCGTCCTCGATCATCGCCGTGGGAGTCGGCATGCGCTCCCCTTTCTTGCGCGAGGCACCGCGTGGTTTCGGGCGGCGCGGCGGAGGGACCTCGTACAGCGCGGCCTTCCAGTGCAAGGGGCCGATCACCTGGAGGTTCTTCGGCCGCCCTTGAAGCAGGGCGGAGTTGACATCAGCCGAGTCGCCGACCAGCCAGAAGGTCCGATCCGGGTTGGCCTCGGCCAAGCGCCGCGCCAGCGCGGCGGCGGCCCGGGGGCGGCTTTGGTATCCGGCTCGCCCCTTCTTGCGGTAGAGTCGCCACAACACCGGCAGGCAGAAGTAACGGTCGGTGCGGAACGGCAGAGGGACCGCGACCCCCAGGACGACCCATTTCAGGCCGAAGCGCAGCGTCTTGTGCTTCTGGGACGACAGCACGGCGTCGAGGAAGATGCCGCCGAAGGCGACCTTAGCGCCGCGCTTGTGGCAGAGCGTGTCATCGACGACGATCCAGACGACGCCGCCCGGGATGAGATGGGTCAGGATCAAGGTGGCCAGGACGATCCCCAGGTCATCCCACTCCCAGGCGGCGGAGCGGAACACGGCATATGCCGTGTCGTGATGGCGCTGGGCGGCCCAGCCGGTGGCCTGCCAGACCTCGCTTATGGTGCGGGGACCGAGGCAGACGATCCAACCGGCGAGCAGCGCCTGAAAGGTGGGGAAGACGCTGGGGTGGAAGTAATCGCGGAAGGACTCTACCAACGTGGCGAGCGAAGGAATAAGCTGATCCATGGAGCGGACCTCCGTGCGGTGAGCGGTCCTGGGGGCCGTGAACAACCCCAGGATACCGACTCCGCGCGGGATGGTCCGCTCTTTTTGTCGCATCTACGACTCCTGTAAAAGTCCGAAAGTCTAGGGCGTGTGGACAAAACCTGGGTGAACTTCGTAAGGAGGGTATCAAAGCTCGCGTTTCCAGGCTGATCGAGCACTCAAGCATGTACCGTCATTCGATAACAAATGAACACTGGGTGCGGATCGCAGCACTCCTCCCCGGCCCAGCCGGCGACCCAGGCGTGACCGCCAAAGACAACCGTCTCTTCGTCGACGCCGTCCTCTGGATCGCCCAGACCGGGGCCCCCTGGCGTGACCTCCCCGAACGCTTCGGGAATTGGAATTCGGTCTGGAGGCGGTTCGATCGCTGGTCCGCCAAGGGCGTCTGGCTCCGGGTCTTCGAGGAGCTGAAGGACCCTGACTTGGAGTGGCTGAGCCTCGACAGCACCGTGATCCGGGCCCACCAGCACGCCGCCGGGGCGGTAAAAAAGGGGGCGCCGACCAAGCCTTGGGACGCTCGCGCGGCGGCTTCTCGACCAAGCTGCACATCGCTGTAGACGGGTTGGGCAACCCTGTCGAGTTCATCCTGACCGGGGGACAAGAGGCCGACATCAATCAAGGCGCTGCATTGGTCAAAGGTCACGATGCTGATGCAGTGATCGCAGATAAGGGATATGACGGGGATAAGTTCGTTGCGACCATCGAGGCCAGCGGAGCGGCCGCGGTGATCCCGCCGAGGAAGAATCGGATTTTCAAGCGAGAGTATGACGAGCATCTTTATAAGGAGCGCCACCTGGCGGAGCGGTTCATCAACCGGATCAAGCAATACCGTCGGGTGGCGACACGGGATGAGAAGACGGCTCGGAACTTCCTGGGGTTCGTTCATGTGGCTGCAATCATGGTGTTATTGCTCTAGCCCAGATTTTGCATCCTGCCCAGATATTGTCCACACGCCCTAGTCAGAGTCTGTGAAAAATTCCCCGCTCGTCTCGAAGTGGTTTCTCATATGGTAAAACTGGCGCCATAATTTCCCTATAAACACTCTACCCGATTCCAAGCGGTCCCAGTGCCACCAACCCACACTCTTCGAGTGCCCTGCCGAGCAGGCCCCGCAGACCGAGCCCGTCGCGCAGGCGCACGGCACACCTCGGCTCCAAAGAGCGTGCCGCGACGGCCGAATGTGTCAACGCGTTGGCTCGGGTGCGCGGGTTGGTGTGCGTGCTAGTGCGGGGTGGGGTCAAGGTCAGCGCGATCGCGTGGTGGCATGCGCTGGTGCACAAGCTGAGGCGCGCGGCGGGCCTTCGCGCGGCGGCTCTGGGACAGACGTAAGACCTGGGGAGGAGAGGGATTCTGAGGGCCCCCAGAGGCGATCAACCGTAGCTCCAGTCGTCCGAGCACGATGAGTGGTCAGGGGGCCAGACACTCTCGCGAGATTCCCGTGTCCCATGAGTCCAGCGACCGCCTTTGAAGTGGCCAACGAAGTTGGATTTCTTCACAGACTCTCAGACTAGACTTTCGGACTTTTTTTGAGGCACGTCGTGCTGATGGAAGCGGCAGGTCACGGTTGCCTTGTTTTTCGAGCATCCCGGTACGAAGCCACAGTCGCATAATTGTTAGTGTACTAACACCTGTGCGCCGAAATTTCGGCGCCGCGCTGACAGGCAAACGCTGCCGAATCTAGAAACAAAGCCTCTGTCGACGAGGAAGGTGTTCGACGCTTGTAAAAGTCCGAAAGTCTAGTCAGAGGGCCCAAGGACCCGGGGCGCATTCCTGAGCGATCCCTTCGATGACATCGGGGGTGATGATCTCCAAGCCGCGCCATGCGCCAGCCATCAGCGCGAGCGAAGCGAGGCGGTCGAGTCCACGGGGGATGCCAGCCGAGCGCTGGTGGAGCCGACTCAGGGCGCGAGGGGTGAAGGTTGGCTCATCGCGGCCGGCGGCGGTCAGTTTGGCGGTGAGGTAACGTTCGGCATCGCTCCGGGTCAACGCGGCCAGCCGGACCGCCAGCTCCCAAGGAGACACGGGCAAGGATTCACCGTCCTCTGAGGACTGGAAGACTTGGAGGATTGTCAGCCGGGCTTCGGGATGAGGGTCGAGGTGGACCAGTCGTGCCAGGTCGAGCCGGTCGGTCGAGGAAACGAGATCCTGACAATCGTCGATGGCCAGGACGACGTGAAGCCGCTGCCATCGGCAGAGCCGGACCGCGTCGCCCAAAACCCTCCAGGCGAACGAACGGCCTGAGCCGGCCGGCACGCGGACGCCGAGCCCCTCGGCCAAGCCAGCGAGCAGCCCCGCGCCGTCGCTCGGGCTGGAGAGTCGCGCGACCCGCCGCGACGGACTCCGTGCCTCCGCCAGCGCCCGCGTCAATACCTGCGATTTGCCCAGCCCCGCCTCCCCGCGGACGACCGCCAGCCGCTGCCCCGTCTCGATCGTATGGACCAGCCGCGCGACGGCCTCCTCATGTGAGGCCAGAGGCACATACGGCGCGCCACCGCTCAGGAACGGTTCTCGGGCCAGTTTCCAGTGGCGTTTCCACACGGGACGTCGGGCTCCGGGGGGAGATCGTAGGCCGTAGGTTGGGCCGAAAGGAGGTAGAGTGCCTACCGACTTCTTTCCACACACCCTACTATGTCGGATAGAATCGGTCCCAAGCTTTTGCCGCATGGTGGAGGAGGGAGGATGGCCGACCGCTGTTATTGTCCCGAACCTCCGATCGATGGCCGGCTTGCGCTCGAAGGTGAGGAGGCGCGGCACCTGGGCCGAGTGCGTCGAGTGCGGATCGGCGAGCTGGTCGAAGTGTTCGATGGCCGGGGATTTGCGACGCAGGCCGAGGTGGTCGGCCTGGGACGGGACCGGGTCGAGCTAGCGGCCGTCGGCGACCCCCTCCCCGACCATGACACCCCGTGCCGCTTGACGCTCGCGACGGCGGTCCCCAAGGGAGAGCGGTTCGACTGGCTGGTCGAGAAGGCGACCGAACTCGGGGTCGCCCGGCTGGTCCCGATCATTACCGAACGATCGGTGGTGGACCCGCGCGACGCCAAGCTCGACCGGCTCCACCGGGTGGTCGTCGAGGCCTCGAAGCAGTGCGGGAGGAATCGCCTGATGCAATTGGACCGACCCTTGCCGTGGGAGGTCTTCGCGCGACATGTAGTCGATCGGCCGCGCCTGCTGGCCCATCCGGGCGGCCTGCCCGCCTCGGCCTGGCCCCGTGCGCGACGACTCGGCGCGGTCACGCTAGCGATTGGCCCCGAGGGGGGGTTCACCGACGCCGAGACCGATGCGGCCCGCGCGCTCGGGTGGACGCCGATCGGCCTCGGTGTCACCCTGTTGCGAATCGAGACGGCCGGCTTGGCCGGCTGCTCGGCACTCTTGGCCCTCTGCGAAGGATTGGACGAATGAACGGGACCAGCGGGATCGTGGCGTCGCTGACACTGGGGTTGGGGGCGGGAGTCCTCAGCGGGATGTTTGGGATCGGTGGCGGCCTGGTGATCGTCCCAGTCTTGATCATCCTGTTCGGCGATCCGGCCAAGACGGCAGTTGGCACGTCGCTGTTCGCGCTGATGTGGCCGGTCGGACTGCTCGGCGTCCTCGAATATTGGAGGCGCGGCGAGATGCGTCTGATCCAGGGGATCTGGATCGCCGTCGGCCTGTTCGTCGGCGCCTACTTCGGCGCGAAGATCACTGGGGCGATCTCGACCGCGTCCTTGAAGCGTGCGTACGGCGTCTTCCTGCTGATCGTGGGCATCTACTTCCTCGCTTCCAACCGGGCGGCGGACGAATCTTCGGTCAAGCCATTGCCTGTCGAGGTCCTCCCCGGCGGCCCGCCGGATCAGGTCCATTGACCGCCCGATTTGTCCTCATAGACCGACCAGACGTAACCGTCGGGGTCCTTCAGCGCGAACTCGCGCCAGCCCCAGGGCTGGTCGGTGGGCTCGCCCGAGATGCTGAGCAGAGCCCCCTCGTCGAGGCAATGCTGATAGAAGGCGTCGATGCTCTCGACTCGCAACTGCAAATGGATGCCGACCCCGGGCCGGGTCTCGGCGAATTCGGCGGCGTGCGGCTCCTTGGGATGGAGCATCAGCGTGAAGTCGCCGATCCGGAGGATTGCCAGGGTGATCGGCGCCCCTCGCGCTCAGCGTGGATCTGTGCAACCTGGGCGCCGACCACCTCGTTGTAAAACTCGAGCGACCGCAGAACGTCGTTGACGTAGATGAAAACGCTGGTAACCTTCGCCTCCATCCGCACCCCCTTGTCGCCTCGCGGGAATCCTGGCTTGTCGGAGGATACCCCGAAACCCCGTTTCCCGCAACGCCCTCCGCAACGAAGAGGGCCCGTGGGGTGCACGCCAGCTTCTGGACATTCCAGCGCAGGCCCGGAATCGTCAATAGGAGAACCTGGGGATTCCGTGGTAGAGTGCGGCGCCGTGGAGCTTTGGAGGTGCGAGTCTCGGCGTGGAAGGAGTCAATCCATGGATGGGACGGCGGTCACCTTGAAGGAAAAACTCGATCCACTCCTGCGCGAGGCGGCGGAGGTTTCCGTGGCCCTCGATCAGGCCGACGGCACGATCGTGGGAGTCCCCCATTACGCAGTCATCGAGGCCCGCGTGCACGAACGGGGGCAACCACTCAGCCGGCAGATTCAGGCACGCCAGATGGGCCAGATCGCCGCGCGAGCGGCCGACACCGCCAAGTGTCCCGAGTGCGGTACCCGGTGCCCACTCGTGCGCCAGAAACGTCGGGTGACCTCCATCGACGGCTCCCTCACCGTGGAGGAGCCGGTGGGTCACTGCCCCGGCTGCCGCCGGGGCTTTTTCCCCCCTCCGGGAATCGTTGGGCTTCGACGCCCGTGAACTGGCCCCCTTATTGGTGCAGCGGATCACCGTCGCCGCCGCCGAGACGCGCTCCTTCACGCGCGGCGCGATCGTGAGGAAAGACGTGGGCGACCGGGGCGTCTCCGCCAAGACCATCGAGCGAGTCGTGCATGACGTGGGTCGGGAATTGGCCGAGCGTCGTGATGCCGATCCCAAGACCGACGATGCCCTGGCCCAGCGTCCGCAGACGCCACCGGAGTGGGCCGTCGTGGAGTGCGATGGGGGCCGGATCCGCACCCGCGAGCCGGGGCACGGCCCCGGGGTCCATCGCACGGCGGAAGGCTGGCGCGAGACCAAGAACGCTTGCTTGATTCGCGGCTCCCGCACGATCTCCGACCAGGATCCGCAGCCGGAGCCGCCGGCCTGTTTCTGCGACCCCAAGCACGTGGCGAAGATCGCCGAGACCGCGGCGTTGTCGGTGGCCTCGGCGCAGCCGGCCCCAGTGGTCGAAGTGCCGGAGAAGGGATCCCCCGAGCCGGCCGGGCTCGTCACGCCGGCCGAGTGGCATCCCCGACGACTGGTCCGCACCGTCCTGGGCAGCATCGCGGAGTCGAAGGACTTCGGCAAGCAGAGGGCACGCGAAGCCAAACGGAGGCGGTTCGCCGAAGCCCCGGCCAAGGCGTTCTTGGGGGACGGACTGGCGTGGAACTGGTCGATCTGGAAGCAGCACTTCCCCGACTTCACTCCGATCCTCGACTTCCTTCACGTCTTGAGTTATCGGTTCCTGGCCGCCAAGGCCGTCCACGACGTGGCCAGCGACGCGTGGGATCAGTATCTGGTCTGGATGGAATGGCACGAGGATAACGCAAGGCTCTGCTGTTGAATAGCTTGCGGCGACACTGATTCGCAATTGATCCTATGCTTTATTATAAGGTATTATACCCCGCTTGATCAACCGCTTCGCTCTCTTCCGCGGCATCCGCAGCAGCGGGTGCGGCTTCGGCCGGCGCTTCACCGCGCGCGGCTCGTACCGGTCCGGGCGAGCGTCCACGCGTTTCCTTCGCGATCAACTCCAACAGCCGCGGAAGATCCGCCTTGATCTGAACCGGATCCTACAGATGACTCTCCTCGAATGCGCACACCGTATGCAACGACCCCGTGAAGCTTAGCCGCCGCGGCTGCACTGCCCCGGCCCGCGCCGCCTCCGCCCTCAGACCCCGGATCCAGTTGTACGCCAGCAGATGCACCGCCACCTCCTTGCGCACCATCGCCGGGCTCTTCGTCCGCAACATCTCCATCTTCATCTGAGTCTTCAAGGAACGCCGATCCAATTCCGCATCCCACCGCTGACGGAACAAATTCCCCAGCTCTTCGGATCGATACGGCTTCGCCTCCACCAGTGTCGTCACAACCACCAGAGTGCGGACCCGCTTGGTCGGGTCTTTGACCCGGACGCGGAACTCGCGCAACGTCAGTTCCGCGGGCATCGCGTCGTACTGGGCGCGACTCCTCCAGTCGGGGATCTCCTTGGGTTTCGGCCAGGTGATGAGATGATCCTCGCGACCCAGTCGGCGGCCCCGGCGGAAGTCGGCCTTGCGGCACGGGTGCAGACGCACCCCCACATCGCTGCCGCGCGCCAGCAGGGCCGCGATCACCCAGTACGAGCAGAAGCAGCGGTCGGCCAGGGCGATGTCACCGGGCTGAAACTCGGCGATGATCTGTCGGAGCAGGGCCAGCTCGCTCGTTTGCTTGCCCTGGTACGGCCCGATCGCCGCATCGAGGACCGTCCCCACGGCCAGGCTGAAGATCACGAGGATGCGGGCGATCGGGAATCCCAACCCCGGCGTCTGAGACGACGGTTGCGGATACGCCGCCTGGTTCTCCGGGGTATCGGGCATGCGCACGGTCGAGCCGTCGAGGATCTTGACCGCGCGGCCGTGAAAGAGCCAGCAATCGCACGCTTGTTGCGGGATCACATGCCCGGTGCGGCGGACCAACTCCCAGGGAAGCGCCTCGGGGAGGCGTTGCCGGGCTTCACCGTAGCTGGTCGTCTCCGTCGCCACCGCGGGAAGCCCCTGGTCGTAGAGGAACTTCTGGAAGCGATCGACGGCGTCATCGCAGGATTGGTCATCGGAGAGGATCTGGGAGAGGAACAGGCCCAAGGTGATCCAGGGGGTGTAGAGGCGTTTCCGCCACTGATGGTTGCAATGGCGGCAGGCGGCCTCGACGAGCGACCGCGAGAGGAGTTCGAGGAAGGGGAGCCCTGGTTTCTGTTTGAGTTGGTCGCGCAGGGAATCGATTGGGTCGCGAGTGGAGGGAACGTTAAACTGAGCCATGGTGACCTCCTGGGTGTGGGGACGGGTGGAAGTCCGATTCAACCACCAAGCTACCATCCCAGGAGCTCGCGTTCCTGACCCCGGAGCCGCGGCTCTCAAGTGCGACCCGCAGGGAAACTGAGGTGCCCCGCGCCCTCGGTCCCCGAATTTTTACAATAAGTGATCTTATAATTTACTGATCGCTGCGCAAAGAAGGTCAAACGTTCCCAGGCGACTTCGAGTGAGGCCCTGACACGTGGAACGGCTTGGTTCCCTTGGGAAATAGAGGTGCTTCTGATCGGTCGGTGAAGGGTATTGGCGAAACCCTCACTCTGCAAAAACTTGACCTTCTTTGCGCAGCGATCAGTAAGAATTATAATCGTCGCAAACGTTTAAATGGCAAGGCTTTGCGTTATCCTCGTGCCATTCCCCTCAGACGCTCTTCCGCGACAACGACATTGATAGACTCGTTGACGGAGGTGTAACCCTCCATGACCATCTTTGCCTCGATGAACGCCTTCACTTCCTCAGGCAGCGAAATATTTATAGTCGTCATGCACCTTCTCTTATAAGTTATCGTACCATGTTTGGCAAGTTATGCCAAGGCAAGAGACAAGGTTCATCCACGCTTGCGTTGTGTGTCGGAGATGTGTAGAGGCGCTTCGCTCCATCGGGCTCGAATCCGGCGACGTCGTCTGACTAGACTTTCGGACTTTTTTTCGAGGCACGGTGTGCTGAATGTTGCGGCAGACAACTCTGGCTTTTCTTTTCGAGCGATCTGGTGCGCCACCACAATCAAATCATTGTTAGTGAACAAACTCCTGTGCGCCGAAATTCCGGCGCCGCGCCCTTGGGCAAATTCCGCCGAAGCTTCAGCAAAGGCACTTTCGATGACGTCAGTCTTCGACGTCTGTAAAAGTCCGAAAGTCTAGTCTGAGACAAGCGAACGACGAGAAGTGGGAGGATCGACCCGGCAACCGTGAGTGGCTTCCTATTCCACCATCCCCTCCAATGTCTCCCAGCGCTCGTAGGCCAAGGCCAACTCCCGTTCCAACGACTCGAGCCGGGCCTTGGCACGGGCGATCTCACCACCCTCCCGTCGGTAGAACACCGGGTTGGCCATCGTCTCGTGGAGTTCCTGTTGTGTTGCCTCCAACTCGTCGATCCGCTTCGGTAGGTCTTCCAGCTCCCGCCGCTCCTTGTAACTCAACCGGCGGGGCCGCTCCCGCGGTGGTCGCGACGACGGTGCCGGGGTGAAGACGGACTTAGGCTCGACCGGGGCGTCCGGCGGCCGCTGCCGAAGGTAGTCGTCATATCCGCCGTCGTACTCCTTGACCCGACCATCGGGCTCAATCGCCAGCGTGCTTGTCACGATGTCGTTGAGGAAGGCCCGGTCATGGCTTACCAGGAGCACGGTCCCCTGATACTCCACCAGAAGATTTTCGAGCAACTCCAGCGTCTCGACGTCCAGGTCGTTGGTCGGCTCGTCCAAGACCAGGACGTTCGACGGCCGGGTGAAGAGCTTGGCCAGGAGCAGCCGGCTCCGCTCGCCGCCCGAGAGGAACTTGACCAGGCTCCGGGATCGCTCGGGCGGGAAGAGGAAGTCCCGGAGGTAACTGAGGACGTGGCGGGGCTGGTCGTTGATCGAGATCGTCTCGTACTCGCACACGTTCTGCTGGACCGTCCGCTCCTCGTCAAGGGTGGCCCTCAACTGGTCGAAGTAGCCGATCTCCAGGTTTGTCCCGAGCCGCACGCTCCCCTCTTGGGGCGGCAGGTCTCCCAGCAGGAGCCTGAGCAGAGTCGTCTTGCCCGCGCCGTTTGGGCCGATGATGCCCACCTTGTCGCCCCGTACGATCGTCGTTGTCAAGTCGCGGATCACGGGGCGGTCGCTGTAACCGAAGCCGACCCCCTTGGCCTCGATGACCAGCGTGCCCGAACGTTCTACCTCCTGGACCGGCATCCGCGCCGTGCCGGTCCGCTCGCGCCGCTGCTGTCGGGCCTCGCGCATGGCCTGCAGCGCCCGGACCCGGCCCTCGTTGCGGGTCCGACGGGCCTCGATCCCCTTCCGGATCCACACCTCTTCCTGGGCCAGTCGCTTGTCGAAGAGGGCGTTCTGACGGGCCTCGGCGGCCAGGAGTTCGTCCTTGCGCTTGAGGAAAGTGGAGTAGTCGCAGGCCCAGTCGTAGAGCCGGCCCCGGTCAAGCTCGACGATCCGGGTTGCCAGGCGTTCCAGGAGCACCCGGTCATGGGTGACAAAGATCAGGGTGCCGCCGTAGCGCAGGAGGAAGTCCTCCAGCCAGCGGATGGCCTCGATGTCGAGATGGTTCGTCGGCTCATCGAGCAGGAGGATGTCGGGGTCGCCGACCAAAGCCCTGGCCAGGAGGACCCGCCGCTTCATGCCCAAGGAGAGAGCGTCGAACCGGGGGTCAGCGTCCAGTCCCATCCGGGAGAGGATTGCCTCGACCCGATAGTCGGGACCTGCCGGCGAGTCGTCCGTCTCCAGCCCCGTCATCACCTCGTCATAGGCCGTGCCGCCCTGGCCCTGAGGGACATCCTGGGGCAGGCGGGCGATCCGGAGGCCCTGCTGGCGGAGGACCTCGCCCTCATCGGGTGAGATCGCGCCCTCGATCAGCCGGAGCAAGGTGCTCTTACCCTCGCCATTGCGGCCCAGGAGGCAGACTCGCTCACCCCGCTCGATCTGGAACGCGACGTGATCCAGCAGCCGTGGTCCCCCGAAGGCCAGGCTGACATCCCTCAGACTCAGTAACGTCATGAATGTTCGCCATCCCGTGGGACAACCAGTCGGTGCCTCCTCCGCCAGGTCGGCCCCGAGGTGGGCCGATCCGGTGGTGCCACCTCCCAAGGTAACAAACTCGGGAGCTGCCGATCGAGAAGACCGGCCTCCCTCGAGGTCGTACCGTTCCAGGACGGTCCCCGGTTCGCCCAGATCTCCGGCGATTGATTGGGCGGTTTGTCGAAATACTGAACATTTGTATCATACAACTGTTGTGACCGAGTCGACCAGAGACCCCGAGGGAACGTGGCGGACCAATGCCTCCTCCCGTAGCTCGGTGGCTCCGCAACCAAAGTTCTTGTCGCCATTTACTCCTTTAAGATGAAGGACTTCGGGATCGAGCGGCGACTTTTCGTCTCCTTACACAAGCCTCGAAAAGGCTAAAATTCTCTAATCTTTACGATTTGAGCATTTAGCCGGGAGGAGGAAAGCAGGCGGGTCGCTGCCTTCGCAAGTCGGAGGTCTTTCCAAGGTCCTTCCTCGTGGCCGAGGAGGGCGGGCAGGTCGTCGGGCTCGGATACCCGATCGACCGCAATTGCCAGCCCAAGATTCCCAGGAGCAGCAGGTCGGCGACAAGCAGGTTACCGTAGGCTTGGGCCGTGCGGTGGAATGGGAGCGCGAGAGCGTACACAGACAGCGTCGCGAGAAGCCCGACGAGTTGCGCAGTTCGCCGCGCGACCAGGCCGGGGCATCGAGGATCATGTGCATCGTCACGGTCAGCGGGTACATCAGCCAGACGAAGTTGTAGTCGAACGACAAGGGGCAGAATGCCAGGATCAGAAGCAAGAGCATCGCGACTTCGATCGCGTCCGACCGCTCGGATTGCCGACCGGCCCGGGGCATCGAGGTCACGTAATAGCCGCAGAGGCTCAGGACTGTCAACAAGATCACCGCGTTGACCGACCGGAAGCCGAGGTCCGCGACGTTGATCTTCCAGCCGTCGGCGGCCTCTCCGTCCGCCGGAATCGACCGGAGCAGGCGGTTGGCCAGCGCGATCAGCGACTGGTTCTTGAAGCTGTAGCTCCGCTCAGGTCGCTGGGCGATGGTGCTCTCGTCATATTTCAAGAGCATGCCCCGGGTCCAGGTCGCCAGGTCGGCCCACGTCTGCCCGACCCCGCGCAAGGGCATCGGGAAGACCAGGAGCAACAGCGTCAGAGAGACGAGCGTCGCGAGGCTCGCCTTCCATTTCCGGCGATAAACGAGGTAGCCAAGCGCCAGGATCGGGAACGCTTTCACTGCGGCCGCCAGAGCGATCAATGCGCCCGCACTCCAGGACCGCCGGACTCGGAGACACGCGAAGGAACCGAGGAGGCAGGCCAGGAGCAGGAGGGCCGGTTGTCCGAGCAAGTACATGTCATGCACGAAGGGGATGACTACGAGCGTCGGAATCAGGTAAAGCAGCGGATGCTGCCCCAGGGCTCGGCCGGTCACCAGGTAAACCGAGAGTACGATGCAGGTGATCCATGCGGCTGAGTTCACCAGTAGCAGCACGACCACGAACGGCAGCTCACCGAGGACGCTGGCGGCGGCGAGCAGCACCGCGCACGGGGGCGGATACATGAAAGGGAACGGCCGGTTGTCGGTCGGGTAGAGCCACCCGCAGTGCAAGGCCGCCTGACCGGTCCGGAACCAGAGGTTATAATCCTTGTTCTGCCGGTCCCGCAGGTTGTTCCAGAGGGGGGCGATCGAAAACGCGATCATGACGGCGGCGAGGATCGCCACGAATCGCCCAGCGACACGGCGAGGGTCCTGGCCTCGTCGTTCGAAGAAGTCCTGCCAGGGGGAATGCGCCGACCGCGCCATGACGTTCCGAGCTCGGGGAAGCATGGGTCGTCCGGCACTCCGTGGGGGTCGCGTCTCGCCCCGACTTCCATGACGAGTGATGAAGGTGTGCGGACATTGTGAGGGTGCCCGATCCGGTCGTAGGCAACAGGACATCATGCGAACGGACTCCGATCCGAGCGCAGTGCGGTGGCCATGCCTATGCCTAAAATTCGACCCGCCCTCGCGCGAGGGATGATCCAAAATCCCCCACCGTCCCCGCCGTGGGCGGTCCGAAGGGAATCGCCCGGTTGTCGGAATCCCTCGTGTCCGATCGGCCTTGAGGGAAAGTGGGAGGATGCGCTGATGGCCCACCGTTGAGCCCCTCGCCCAGCGCGTTGGCGTTGTTCAGCACGAACACCCGATACTCCGCCAGGATGATGGAAGTCCCCTCGGGTGCAAGGCTCGGCGAGTGGATCTCCCGGCGCCAGTCCTCCTGTCCCCTGCGCACCCGGAATGCCCACTCCGAGCGATCATCGTGCTCTCCATCACTGCATAACCATTCCACAGGTTGCATGGTCACTGTCACGTGGGTTACCCCCTCGGGCTCGAGCAAGGGCTGACGGGATCGATGAGGGAGAGGCATGAGAACGCTTCATGCTGCGAATTCCTAAACACTGCAAGTGCGCAGTCGGGCCTTTGGTGCCGGCCAATAATAAGCTGTCCGTTTTGCTCTCGATTCCCCTTGAATTCCGCGAGATCGGGGAGCAATCTAGGAGTTACGCAGTTGGTATTTTGGGTAATTTTCCTCGCCGAGAAATTGGCGAGAAAAAAGGACTTACGTCGAGGCCATCTTGCCTAGAATACCAACTGCATAACTCCTAAAATCAGAAAACATATTTTCGGCCGGCCCCGTTTCGGCTAGAGGCCCCCATGAATCCAATGCGTGAGGCGCTCTCGCTTCACGAGCAAGCCTCTCGCTGGGCCTTTACCATGGAATGATCTTCCATCTCCAGGTGGAATCCAAGCCTGGTTGATGTGCTGCATGGCCCGGTTCTCGTGGAGGACCTCTCGCTGAGCCTTTACCATGGAATGATCTTCCATCTCCAGGTGGAATCCGAGCACTGGCTGATGTGCTGCATGGCCCGGTTCTCGTGGAGGATGTCCGCGCTGATGAGCCGGAGCCGCTCGTCGCGTGCGACGTCCAAGAGTCGGTGGAGCAACTCTGAGCCCAGGCCCTCGTTCTGCGCGTCGTCGCGGACGAGCAGGGCGATTTCGGCCTCATCCTTGCCGTGCAGCTTGCTCAAATGGCCCACGCCGAGGATCTCATGACGTAGCAAGGCCGCGACAGTCGGCCACCAGCGCCATCTCGCGGTCATAGTCGATGGAGCAGGTCCGCGTCAGTTGCTCGTGGGCGACGCGATGGCTCAGCTTCAGCACCTGGAAGTAGCGGAGTCGGACGCTGTTGTCCGATAGCATTTCATGGAAATGGACCATGAGCGGCTCGTCTTCCGGCCGAATCGGGCGGATGGTGATCGGGGTCCCGTTCGCCATGGTCCAGGGCGCGACGTACTGGGTCGGATAGGGCCGGATCGCGGGACGGGGCAGCCGGTCCTCGGCGACCTCGGCGCCGTGGACGATGACCCGGGCGTCGAGAGCGAGCAAGCGGCCCGGCGCCGCTAGCAGCGGATTGATGTCGATCTCCTTGATCCCGGGCTGATCGACCACGAGCTGGCTGAATTGGACCAGCAGCAGCTCCAGCGCGGCCAGGTCCACCGGCTCCCGACCGCGGACGCCCTGCAGCGCGGTGAAGATCCGGGTCCGCTCCATCATCCGTCGCGCCAGCGTCGTGGTCAGCGGCGGCAGCGCCAGCGCCCGGTCCTGCAGCACCTCGACCAGTTGGCCGCCCGCGCCGAAAAGCAGGACCGGGCCGAACTGCGCGTCGAGGCTGCTGCCGATGATCAGCTCGTACCCGTCGAGCGCGATCATCGGCTGCACGGTCACGCCCAGGAAGTGCCCCGCGCCGGCGCGGTCGCGGACCTCGGACTCGATGGCGCGGTAGGCCACGCGGACCGCGTCGCGATCGGCGAGGTTCAGACGGACGCCCCCGACGTCGGTCTTGTGCGTGAGCGTCGCGGAGTGGAGCTTCAGGACGACGGGCAGACCGATCTCCTGAGCCGCCGCGACCGCCTGGTCCTCGCCGACGACGACGCGGGTCGGGACGGTCGGAATCCCGTAGAGGGCGAGCAGCCGCTTCGACTCGGCCTCGCTCAGGAAGGCCCGGCCCGCCGCCGCGGGCGGCCGCGACCAGCGCCGCGGCCGCGGGCGCGGTCGGGCGCGTCGCCGTCGGCCGGGAGGATGGGGGTCTCGTAGAGGGCGTGGAGGTTGCGGCTGTACCGCCACATGGCGGTGAAGGCCTGGGCGGCGACCTCGGGGAAGGGGAAGGTGGGAATCGCGGAGTGCTGGAGGATCGTTTCGCCGGCCGCGACCTCGGTCCCGCCCATCCAGCTCGCCAGGATCGGCTTGCCCTGGAGCCGCGCGTAGGTCTTGAGCCGCTCGGCGGTCTGGGTCGGGTCGGTCATGGCCTGGGGGGTCAGGATCACGAGCAGGCCGTCGGTGTTCGGGTCCTTCGCGGCGACCTCCAGCGCCTTCGCGTAGCGGTCGGGGTCGGCGTCTCCCAGGATGTCGATCGGGTTGTCGTGGCTCCAGTGCGGCGGGAGGATGTGGTCGAGGGCCTCGACCGTCTCGGGCGCCAGGGGCGCCAGCTCGCCGCCGCCGGCGATCAGGGCGTCGGTGGCAAGCACGCCCGGGCCGCCGGCGTTGGTGAGGATCGAGAGCCGCGGGCCGCGGGGGTGCGGCTGCATGGCCAGCACTTCGGCCATCGAGAACAGCTCGGCGATCCGCTCCACGCGGAGCACGCCGCAGCGGCGGAAGGCGGCCTCGAGCACCTCGTCGCTGCCGGCCAGAGACCCGGTGTGCGAGGTCGCCGCCTTGGCCGCCGCCTGGGTCCGCCCGGCCTTCAGCGCGATGATCGGCTTGGTCAGCGCCACCTCGCGTGCCGCCGAGAGGAAGGCCCGCGCATCGCCGATCGCCTCCATGTAGACGATGATGCTGCTGGTCCGCGGGTCGTCGCCGAGGTAGTCGATCAGGTCGCCCCAGCCGATGTCGAGCATCGAGCCGACCGAGACGAAGGCGCTGAAGCCGACGTGGGCGTGAAAGCTCCAATCGAGGATCGCGGTGCAGAGGGCGCCGCTCTGGCTGAGGAAGCCGATGCTGCCCGGCCGGGCCATCGCCCCGGCGAACGTGGCGTTCAGGCCGGTCCGCGGGTTCATCATGCCCAGGCAGTTCGGCCCGATGACCCGCATCCGGCCCCGCCGCGCCCGCTCCATGATCCGGTGCTCGAGCGCGGCCCCCTCGGGCCCGATCTCCTTGAAGCCCGCGGAGATGATGATGGCCCCCCGGACCCCGGCCTCGGCGCACTCGCCGATGATGTCGGGCACGGTGGGCGCGGGCGTGACCACGACGGCCAGGTCGACCCGGTCGGGGACGGCCGTGATGCTCGGATACGCCTTGAGCCCCAGTACGCTGGGGCGCTTGGGATTGACGGGAAAGACAGTCCCGCCGAAGGGGTTGGTCACGAGGTTCCGGAGGATCGTGCGCCCGACGCTGCCGGCCTTCTCCGTGGCGCCGATGACCGCAATACTTTTCGGCGCGAAGAACGTATCAAGGGGATGGCTTTCCGCGCGCACGACGTCGTGCAATAACGTGTTCATTTCATTAATACATATATGTAAAATACAAATTTGCCACGGCGGGTCTGTGCCCCCTGTTCGGGGGCGACCTGCTCACCGTCCCGCTGGCCCGCCAAGCATCCCGAGCCTTCTGGCCTGCTCGGCGGTGAGTCACCAGGCGACGTCGTGCGTCGGTCTCTGGGCACGGATGAGGTCCTCACCGTTGACTGCCGTGGCCTTCGGCCCGAGCCCGCCGCCCTCGGTCGCAAATGCGGGGCCGCCGATCGTCCAGCCCATCGTGCATGCGCAAAGCCGCGATCGAGTCCTCGACGGTCGGGAACTCGTCTTGGTACGACGCGGAGTGGCCCCTTTCCATGGGAGTATCCGCATTCGGCGCACAAAACAGGCCCAGAATCCGCGATGATTCTCAGGGCCCGGATCGAGACATTCTGTTAATGCGAGGAGGTGCCAATTAAACGTAGGATGCCATATTGCGGTTGTCAATTCGGTCGCCTTGGTGGAGTCCTGTGGGCATTGAAAAGTCGCTGCGGCGCCGAAATTTCGGCGCTTTCAAGTCGTTGCAGAACAGCAGTTTCGGACGTGACTCACAAAACCTCGGCGCCGACAGGATACATCGGAGAAACAAAGCTTTTCGATGAACTTCGGACACGACCTGCGAAGACTCTCCAGAGTTACGTTGAAACGAGATAAAAAAGGCCTGGGAGACATGATCTCCCCGGCACGCACTACGCCGTGCCCGCCTTGGCCCTCAAGGAACGAGCTCCAACCATGGATCATCCTCGGGTGAGTGGTCCAACCTGCCCCCCCTACCCTGTCCCAACACGAACAGTCGCTGAACGATCAGGGACATGGACATCGACACAACGCCGAGGGCCAGAACGGTCCGGATGGCAACGGCTCCGATCAGGGCGACGATTGAATCGTCTTCTCGGGTATCAGCTTGACCGGCCATCGTGTGATCCGAGGACGGCGGAAGCACGCGCCACCTCCCGTGAGGTTGGGCGGGCCGTGGCAGCCTCCCGATCACCACTTTCGGCTTCCTTGCTCGGAAATCAATGCGGCACTTGAACTCATAGGCTCTCCTCATCGGGTAGGTCTCGCCCCATCGGACCAATGGCGGCTGTTGTGGCGGTTGATCGCGGGGCGCCCTTCATTAGGTCAGGGTCATGGTGGGCGGCTCCGGAGTGACAATGACCTTGGCGAGGGGGTGCCGTCTCCTCCCACACGACGGCCCTCTCTCTCACCATCGTGATGCGCCCTGTGTTCTTCCCGCCTGACCTCCATTTTTCCCTGGCACGCTCCTTTTTCATCCGACAAAGGCCCGAACTTCCTGAAACCCGTATGAGAGAGGCTTCAAAGACTCCCTCAAGGCTCCTTGAACAACGGCCGACCTCCCGGAGCCCCGGGTTGTCGAAGAACTCGATCATGGTCCTCCGAGGGCGGCGTGGCTCAAGAGTCCCATCAACCCTCCGGCCAGGATGAGCCAGACGGAGTTGAGGCGGGATCGGAACAGGAGGAACCCGCTGACGAGGGCCAGGGCCAGGGCGAGGGTCACCTGATCGTCGATTGCCGCCCGCCCGAGGCGCCAGGTCACGACGGCCATCAGCGCCAGCGAGGCGACGTTCACTCCATCGAGGAACGCGCCGGCCCACACCGAGCTCCGGAGGCGGGGAATCAGTGGGCCACTCAGCGCCACGAAGAAGAAGGAGGGTAGGAAGATTCCCAAGGTCGCCACCGCCGCGCCAGGGAGCCCGCCGAGGAGATAGCCGATGAAGGTTGCCGTGGCGAAGACCGGCCCCGGGGTCACCTGCCCGACGGCGATGGCGTCCAGCAATTGAGCATCGGTCAGCCAGCCCCAACGAACCACGAGGTCCGAGCGGAGGAAGGCCAGCAGGACGTAGCCGCTGCCGAAGAGGACCGAGCCGACCTTGAGGAAGAAGAGGAACAGGGGCAGCAGGCCGAACGGTGTCGCCATCGTCCCCGCCATCCCGCCGACCGGAGCGGCGACGGCAATCGCTCGAATCGGGATCGCACAGAGACCGGGGGTGCTCCGTCCCCGAGAGTGGACCCGCCGGAGAGTGGCGGCGACAAGTCCGGCCCCGAAGAGGACGATCAGTTCATCGATGCCCAAAGCGTTGAGGATGACCGCCAGGAGAGCGAGGAGGGTCAGTGCTCTCGACTTCAAGGCGTGGCGTCCGAGCCTCCAGAGGGCCTGCACGACGATGGCGACGATGACGGGCGCGACGCCATGAAGCAGACCGACGGCCTCGGGCCGGGAACCGAACCGCACATAGGCCCACGCCAGTGCCAGGACGAGGAGCGCCGCGGGAACGATGAAACAGGTTCCGGCCACCAGCAGGCCCGCCCAGCGGGCCCGCGCCCAGCCGATGTGGATGGCCATTTCGGTGGAGTTCGGGCCGGGGATGAGGTTCGTCGCCCCGAGCATGTCGAGGAACTGCTGATGCGCAAGCCATCCCCGCCGCCGGACCACCTCGTGCTCCATTACCGCGATGTGGGCGGCCGGGCCGCCAAAGACGGTGACCCCGAGTTTCAGGAACAGACATGCCAGCTCCCCCAGTTTCGACGCTTCCCCGGTCTCGTCTGCGCCCGGTCTCTCGACGCCGCCGAGTCCCGTCATGATCTTGTCCCCCATGCGCCCTGGGAGTGGTCCCACGATGCGCGGGTATCCTCGCCAGCCGACCCCATAGCCCAGAGGATACCGATCGCTGGGGTTGCGTCGTAGCCGGATGCAACTGGATCTTCTGGAGAAGTTCGCGGGATGGCGTCGCGAGACGCGGTCGCCTGTGGGGAGTCTGACCCGAAGAACGAGTTTAAACCGAGAGCAAGCTGCGACACGCATCGGACGAGGACTGGAACAAGGCGCTGCTCTTGCACTGCCTGGAGAAGCACTCTGGCAGTCTTGTCGATTGCATCGTCAACCCGGATCGGATGACAGGCGGTAGTTCCCCGATTCCCTCTCGACCATCTCCCATCCGTCACCTGATTTCAGCCCCAGAAGACCGCCTGCTCCCGCGTGAAATCATGATGCACGACGAGATCGCCGATGACCCGTGCGATCTTCGCCCCGCCAATTGTCGAGGGCTCGATCGGGGTTGCGAAATCCTCGTCCGCGGTGCAGATTGCGCGGAAATCGAGGATGGGGAGACCGAAACGCTGCGCGGCGCGGATGATGACATCGTTGAACAGGCAGAGAGCCGCCACCGCTTCCCTCCGGAGGCCCTCGTCGGGAAACCGGGGATTGTAAATCGTACAGACGGCCATGGGCAGCATGCGCTCTTCCATCGCCCGGAGCAGGCGCTCGTAGTCGCGGTCAAACCGATCCCGGATGTCGGCGAGGCGTCTCATTCCCTCGCCGATCGTGTTCACTCGGGCGCCGAGGACCGCGATCTCCCCCAGGATGTCGTTCCCGCCGACGCTGAGGATGAGGTGGCTCGCGTCTCCCGGGAGTCGTTCCAGTTGCCGATGGACGTCCAGGATGACGCTCCCATCCACGGCGTTCAGGGTGGCCCGCCAACCCTCGGGCAGCCGCTCCCCGACCTGATTGATGAGGGCGGGACTGCCGTGAACATAGGCGGCGTTGTCGAAGATCGAATCGCCCAGGAGGACGACGTGGCACATGACGATCGGGCCCTCGCTCAAGGCCCCGGCGGGAGAATCGGACCTCGCGACCTCCATCGCCGGAGCCCCACGAAGACAGCATAACCCAGGACCCCGCCCAGTGTATTCAGGATGATGTCATCGACATCCGCGACGCGCCTCCCGGAGCCATACTGGAGCGTCTCGATGAGCGTGCTGAGGACCATGGAGAGGATGGCCACCCGGGACGCAGTGGCCCACGAACCCCGCAGGATCGGCACGAAAACACCCAGCGGCAGGAACGCGGCGAGGTTGCCCAGCAGGTTGATCACCACCCTCCGACCGCCGACCTGAAGGTCGTGCGCGACGGTCTCGAAGGGCACCGGGTTCAGGAGCGCGTCGGGATGGGGGTTCTGCACGGAGAAGGCGACGATGGTTAGATAGAACAGCAGCGTCAGGTAGGCGATCAGGAGCGAGATGGCGACAGAGCTGCGCAAGGAACCTTCTCCGGGACGATCGACACCCCCACCTGGCTCTGCAGAACGGCCTCTTTTCAATGAGGGCGTGCCATTGTTCGGCCTCACGCCGCATGGCCAACCCGGTGAGGTGAGGACACTCGGGGAGTCGAAAAACGCGCTGCGCCCGCGCACGAGAAAGACCGGGCCCAAGGTCCGAGGCCGGGACGAGCCAGCCCCGGCGAATCCCCAGCACTCAGGGCTTGCTTCCACTAACCATCCCCGTTCTATTAGGTGAGTTCAAGAGGGAAAATCCTCGAACCTCCTTCATTCCACGGGAGGGCGGGCGCACGCTGACGATGCCGGATGGCCTGTGAGAAACGCTAGCCAAAAGAAGTTGAGCCACGGACTCACCCCACACCCCTGCCCTCCCCCATCCAGGGCAGAGAGCTGGGAGGGGGGACGAACGACCATCGAGCCTCATCGTGTGAGCGACTCCAAGCGACTCTCTCCTCCGCCCGCCTCGTCAAGGATTGACGCGTTGCCCCGGACGAAAGGGTCAGCGATCTTTCATCGTCCGCAGTCCAGGCCCGCGTCCGCCCTGATGCGTCCGGGAAATCTCGACGGGGAGAGTCCATGGAAGAAAGGCCACATCCGACAGTTCCCGAGCCCGCCGACCGCCCGGCGGCGAGGGCCGAGCGATCGTGTTTCCTGACGATCAACGGCGGCTCGTCGAGCCTCAAGTTCGCGCTGTTCACGGCGGCCGACCCACCGGAGCGCCTCCTGGCAGGGCGGATCGAGCGGATCGGGCTGCCGGGTCCGCGGCTGACCGTGAGCGAGGCCGGTGGCCGTACGGAGTCGCACCGCGTCGAACGCGCCGGATCACGTCGCGGCGGCGCGAACTGCTGATCGAGTGGCTTGGGCGGAAGGTCGGCCTTGGGGCCATCGCGGCGATCGGGCATCGCGTCGTCCACGGGGGCGGCCGCTACGTCGGGCCGGAGCGGGTCACGCCCGAACTGATCGAGGAGCTGCGCCGGATCAGCCCGCTCGACCCGGACCACCTGCCCGGCGAGATCGCGCTGATCGAGGCGTTCCGCCAGCTCGATCCTGACCGGCCCCAGG
The DNA here is from genome assembly GCA_963803395.1 of uncultured Planctomycetaceae bacterium. Lineage (GTDB taxonomy): Bacteria > Planctomycetota > Planctomycetia > Isosphaerales > Isosphaeraceae > JAFANO01. The sequence continues at coordinate 16,245 of CAWDND010000032.1, read as the reverse complement.
TCGCGTGCTTCGACACGGCCTTCCATCACGACCTGCCCCGCGTCGCGCAGATCGTGCCGATCCCGCGGCGGTACGAGGCCGCCGGGGTCCGGCGCTACGGCTTCCACGGCCTGTCGTACGCCTACCTGATGGAGGAGCTGGCGCGGGTCGCCGGTCCGGAGGCGGCCCGGGGCCGCGTCATCCTCGCCCACCTGGGCTCCGGCGCGAGCCTGGCGGCCGTCCGCGAGGGCCGCTGCCTCGACACGACGATGGGCTTCACCCCGGCCGCCGGGCTGGTCATGGGCACGCGCTCCGGCGACCTCGACCCGGGCCTGGTCCGCTACCTGGCGCAGCCGAGGGGATGACGGCCGAGCAGTTCGACCGCCTGGTCAACCACGATTCGGGCCTGCTCGGCGTCTCGGAGACCAGCTCCGACATGCGCGACCTGCTCGCCCGGCGGCACGACGACGTCCGGGCGGCCGAGGCCGTCGACGCTGTTCTGCTACCAGGCCAAGAAGTGGATCGGGGCGCTGGCCGCCGCGCTGGGCGGGGCTCGACACGCTGGTCTTCGCCGGCGGGATCGGCGAGAACGCCTCCGAGGTCCGCGCGCCGGATCTGCGACGGCCTGGAGTTCCTCGGCATCGCCCTGGACGACGGCCCGCAATGCGGCCGACGCCGCGGTGATCTCGGCCGAGCACTCGCCCGGCCACCGTCCGCGTCATCCGCACCGACGAGGAATTGATGATCGCCCAGGCCGTCGTCTACGCGATCTCGTGAGCCACGCGAATCCGACTACCATCGATCTGAGCCGCTGGACATCCTTGCAGGAGCCGACCCGATGGAGACGCCCGCTGTCGTCCGACCTGCTCCGGCAAGATGGACGCCTACTGGCGCGCCGCCAATTATCTCTCGGTCGGCCAGATCTACCTCTACGACAACCCGCTGCTGAAGGAGCCGCTCGCGGCTCGAGCACATCAAGCCGCGGCTGCTCGGCCACTGGGGGACGACGCCGGGCCAGAACTTCATCTACGTCCACCTGAACCGGATCATCAAGGAATCATGACCTGAACATGATCTACATCTCCGGCCCGGGTCACGGCGGGCCGGCACTGGTGGCGAACACGTACCTGGAGGGGACCTACAGCGAGCTCTACCCGAACATCACCCAGGACGAGGCGGGCTTGAAGCGGCTGTTCAAGCAGTTCTCCTTCCCCGGCGGCATCCCCAGCCACGTCGCGCCGGAGACGCCCGGCTCGATCCACGAGGGGGGCGAGCTCGGCTACAGCCTCAGCCACGCCTTCGGCGCGGCGTTCGACAACCCGGACCTGCTCGTCGCCTGCGTCGTCGGCGACGGCGAGGCCGAGACCGGGCCGCTGGCCACCGGCTGGCACAGCAACAAGTTCCTCAACCCGGCGCACGACGGCGCGGTGCTGCCGATCCTGCACCTCAACGGCTACAAGATCGCCAACCCGACGGTGCTGGCCCGGATCGGCCGCGAGGAGCTGGAGCAGCTGCTTGCGCGGCTACGGCTACACCCCCTACTTCGTCGAGGGGGACGAGCCGGAGGCGATGCACCAGCTCATGGCGGCGACGCTCGACCGGGTCGTCGCCGAGATCCGGCAGATCCAGGCCGACGCCCGCGACCGAGGGCGTCACCGCGCGGCCGCGCTGGCCGATGATCGTCCTGCAAGACGCCCAAGGGCTGGACCGGGCCGAAGGTGGTCGACGGCGTGCAGGTCGAGGGGACGTTCCGGGCGCACCAGGTGCCGCTCGCCGAACCCGCCGAGCAACCCCGAGCACCTGCAAGCTCCTCGAGGAGTGGATGCGGAGCTACCGGCCCGAGGAGCTGTTCGACGCGAACGGCCGGCTGCTCCCCGAGCTGGCCGAGCTGGCCCCCAAGGGCGAGCGCCGGATGGGCGCCAACCCGCACGCCAACGGCGGCATCCTGCTCCGCGACCTGCGGATGCCCGACTTCCGCGACTACGCCGTCGACGTGCCCGCAGCCCGGCAGCGGTCGATGGCCGAGGACACGCGCGTCCTGGGCCAGTTCCTCCGCGACGTGATCAAGCTCAACCGAGGACCGGACGAAACTTCCGCATCTTCGGCCCGGACGAGACCGCCTCGAACCGCCTGACCGCCGTCTTCGAGGCCACCGACAAGCAGTGGGACGCCGAGATCGTCGAGGCCGACGACCACCTCGCCCCCGAGGGCCGCGTGATGGAGATGCTCAGCGAGCACCAGTGCCAGGGCTGGCTCGAAGGCTACCTGCTCACCGGCCGCCACGGCCTGTTCAACTGCTACGAGGCGTTCATCCACATCATCGACTCGATGTTCAACCAGCACGCCAAGTGGCTGAAGGTGACGCGGCACATCCCCTGGCGGCGGCCGATCGCCTCGCTGAACTACCTGCTCGCCTCGCACGTCTGGCGGCAGGACCACAACGGCTTCACCCACCAGGACCCCGGCTTCATCGACCACGTGGTCAACAAGAAGGCCGAGATCATCCGCGTCTACCTGCCGCCCGACGCCAACTGCCTGCTGTCGGTGACCGACCACTGCCTGCGGAGCCGGCACTACGTCAACGTCATCGTGGCCGGCAAGCACCCGGCGCCGCAGTGGCTCGACATGGACGCCGCGGTCAAGCACTGCACGGCCGGCATCGGCATCTGGGAGTGGGCCAGCAACGACCGGGGGAGTGAGCCCGACGTCGTGATGGCCTGCGCCGGCGACGTGCCGACCCTGGAGACGCTGGCCGCGGTCCAGCTCCTGCGCGAGCACATCCCGGAGCTGAAGATCCGGGTCATCAACGTCGTCGATCTGATGAAGCTCCAGCCGGCGAGCGAGCACCCGCACGGCCTGAGCGACCACGACTTCGACACGCTCTTCACCAAGGACAAGCCGATCATCTTCGCCTTTCACGGCTATCCCTGGCTGATCCATCGCCTGACCTACCGCCGGACCAACCACCACAACCTGCACGTGCGCGGCTACAAGGAAGAGGGCACGATCACCACGCCGTTCGACATGGCGGTGCTGAACGACCTCGACCGCTTCCACCTGGTCGGCGACGTGATCGATCGCCTGCCCCAGCTTGGGCGGCAAGGCCGCCTACGCCAAGCAGGCGATCCGCGACAAGCTGATCGAGCACCGGCAGTACATCACCAGGTACGGCGAGGACATGCCGGAGATCCGGGACTGGAAATGGAACGCCCCGGCCGAGGATTCGAACGATTCCCTGTGTGCGCTGACCGCCTCGGTCGCACGCTAACGATCGCCCCTGAGGCCGGGGCTTTCGAAGCGAACCCATTGAGGTGCGGAGGGGGCCTCACAGTTCCCCGTCGGAGAGAGAGTTGTCCTCGACCGAGGGGTGGTATAATATCCACCGCAAGGGGGCCACTCGCTAGGGTCCGATCCTTGGAGGGTTCAATGTGTCGGGTGGGTCGAGCGCAGGGATGCTCACCACGATCCGGAGTATCGGCGGCCTCGCTGCTCGACCCACTCCACGAGAGCAGGCTCGCTGGCGAGCGGACCCCGGGTTGCTCATGATCTCACGGCGGCCGTCTCGCTCCGGAAAGGAGTCTCCCATCATGTCCGAACAACCCTCGCCAGCCTTCGAGCCGATCACTCCCACCGTGCCCAATCTCCGGGAAATCGCCCCGCTGCTTCGCGAGGCGCATCACCTCAATCCGGAAGTCCAGCGGACGCTGGCCGACCTCGTGGAAGAGTTGATCCAGGTGATGGACCCGACCGCACCCACCTCGCAGACGGCCCACCTGGCCGAGAGTTCCGCGCTCCTGGTCGAGGCGCTGCACCGGCGGCATCACGCTGGGCTGTTGATCTCGGCCAAGCAACGGCTGGAGGACGCGGCCAACCGGGCCGCGACGGAGGCGCCTGTGGCGACCGGATTGGCCCGACGACTCATCGATGTGCTGGCTGGGCTCGGCATCTGATCCGGGGCTCGGGAAATCTAGCACATTCGGATTCATTTCGAATTAAAAATGAACGATTATAAATTTTTGAGATTTCAAATTACGAATCCGAAGTCTATGGATCCTGGAAATGCGCCCGCGGACGTCATCTCCCAGAATGAGGTGATCAGGTCACTGGCTCTCTCGCCACCTTGAGTTTACGCCCCGTGGTCACGTGTGAGTCCTTCGGCGGGATCAAGAGATTCGTCGCGCGCCCTTCTCTTGCCCAATTTGGTCCCTACAATTCCAGTGACGACGGAAGACCATCGGATTCGCGAATGTGAATCGATGTGACGAGGCAGCCAGATTTCCATGGGGCCGCACCCTGCGCTCAACGATGTCTCGGCATCTCGATGTTCCGGAATCTCAACCCTCTCGAAGCGTAAGGTTTCCCGTTCATCCCATCTTCAGAATAAGTTTAATTAAAATTCACTGAGAGTCAATTATAAAACCATTTATCATTGAGATGCTTCCGTCAGGAGACAGCCTTCCAGGGATGATCGCCGCCGTTCCTTCCAGCGCCCCCCGCGAGGGGGTGTCTCGAACACCCGGATGCTGCCTCGTAAAATGGATTTTCTCTCATGAAAATGAAGATCGGAGACGTCCGCTGGTTCCGTCGCGCCATGGCGATTGATGCAGGAACCTGCCGAGCCTCCCTGGAAACCGATCGCCCGGCCTCGCTCGGCGGCGGCCTGACGCAGCACGTCCAAAAGGTGTCGGAGATCGCTCTCAAGAGCCGCCTCCCGTCCACGGCCTTGGCTTTCCGCGGCTACGACGTCACGAACCTGGGGCGGAGCCGCGAGTTGCTCGACCACGCCATCTACGGGCCGATCGTCCGCCGCGTCCTGGCTCATGTCTCGGAGATCAGCTCGGACGCAATCGGCGAGAAGCTCGACCTCGCCGCCTATATCAGGGCCGATGGTGCGACGATCCAGGCCGATGACAGGGCCTCCCTGGCGAGCTTCCCGCATGACGTGGCCACGATCGTCGCCATGGAACTCGCGCAACTCCAGCTCCTGGAAGAGGTCTTCGAGGTTCCCATTCGCCAGGCGCGCCTGAGCTTCGGCTACAGCATCGGCGAGCTGGCGGCGCTGATCTATGGCGGGGTCTTCCCGGTTGAGCAGCTCCTGCCCGTCCCCCTTGGGCTCAGCCGCGACTGCGCGGAGCTTGCGGCCGATACGACGATGGGCGTCCTGTTCACGAGGGGAAGGGAACTCCCCCCGGAAGACGTCGAACGGCTCTGCCTGGCGATTCGGAGCGAGGGTAAGGGGCTGATCGGTCCTTCGGCCTACCTCTCGCCGAACACGGCGCTGATCCTCGGCCAGGGAGACACACTCGACCGGCTCGAGCACCGCGATACCCGACTTCTTGCCCGAGAAGGCCCACCTCCGGCGTAACTCGAACCGGTGGCCGCCACTCCACTCGCCGCTGGTCTGGCAGCGGCACATCCCGAACCGGACCGCCATGGCGCTCTATCGGATCGAGGGGAGCCCGAAGAGGCTCGATCCCCCGGTCCTCTCCTGCGTCCACGGGGCGGCCCTCGACGACGTCCTGAGCACTCGAGAACTCCTGGCCCGGTGGACCGACCACCCCCAACGGCTCTGGGACGTCATCGACGTGACGCTGGCTTCGGGGGTCGAGGCCGTCATCCACGTCGGTCCCTCGCCCAAGCTGATCGCGGCCACCTTCACGCGCCTGGCCAACAACGTCAGCCAGCACTTGGGAAACGGTTATCTCCACATGCTCAGCCGCGGCCTGGTCAGCGGGATGACACGCCATAGCTGGCTGGCCCGACTGCTCCCCTCCCGGTCGGCCTTGCTCCGCGCCCCCTATCTCGTGCATATTATGCTCGAAGATTGGCTGCTCGAACAGCAAGTCCCGCGGGCCACGATCAGCCTGAGCACCGGAACTGGACAGCCCGTGTGCGGAGAGCATCTCACACCGGATCAACCCGCGACGTCCGCGTGAGCGGGGGCGCAGGCGCCCCCGCAGGGAAAGGCTCCCGAGGAAACGATCATGAGCACCCCTCTCCAAGAAACCGAGCCGCGAGCCACCGAGCCGCAATCCTTCGTCGAGACCGCGCTGACGCTGGGGGGCAAGAGCGAGGAGGAGGCGCGGAAGACCGGGTCGCTCGACCGGGCCGATGAACAGGTCGAGGCGCTGTTCGCCCCGCGCTACCAGACGACGCAGAGCCCCGTGCACCGCGCCGTCTGGGATCGGGAGTTCCCCTCGAACCTGTTCTGGTCGACGTCGCCGTCCACTCCGCCCGATTGCGAACGGACGATGGAGGCGTCACTCGACGTCGTCCGCCGCCACCGCGCCGGGGAACGCTCCTCGACGAGAAGGGCAAGATCTCCGATCAGGTCCTCCGCGAGCTGGCCGGGGTGGGCTACTGGGGCCTGCTCGTCGATCGCGAATTCGGCGGCCAGGGCGTGCCATTCGCGTCGTTCGCACGGTTCCTGACGCGGATGGCGACGATCGACCCGACCGTCGCGGGGCTCGCCTCGGTCCACGGCTGCATCGGCGCGGTCGATCCGGTCCGGACCTTCGGCACCCCCGAGCAGAAACAGCGGCTCCTGCCCCGGCTGGCCACGGCGAGCGGCTCTCGGCATTCGCGCTGACGGAGCCCTGCGCCGGCTCGGACCTGACGGCGCTGCGGACGACGGCCGAACGCGACGGCGACGACTACGTCGTCAACGGCGAGAAGCTGTTCATCACCAACGCCGTCCCCGGCCGGACGATCGGGCTGGTCTGCCTGATCGACGGGAAGCCCGCCGTCCTGATCGTCGATCTGCCCGACCACGAGGACGAGCATTTCCAGCTCGTCTCCTATGGGCTCTATGCACTCCGGCGCACGAACAACAACGGCCTGCAGTTCCGCGACTTCCGCGTCCCCAAGGAGAACCTGCTGCAACCGAAGCGCGGCGACGGCCTGACGATCGCCTACCACGGCCTGAACCTGGGCCGCGTCGCGCTCTGCGCGACGGCATCGGGGACGATGCGGATGATGCTGGCGAACATGCTCCCCTGGGCCCACTTCCGCAAGACCTACGGCGCCACGATCGCGACTCGAGAGCTGGTCCGGCGGCGCATCGGTCGACTCGCGGGGCTGATCGTCGGCTGCGATGCGCTGGTCGCCTGGTGCTCGGGCCTGCTCGACCAGGGGTACCGGGGCGAGATGGAATGCATTGTCGCCAAGATCTTCGGCAGCGAGGCACAGAAGGAAGCGGCGATCGAGCTGTTCATGAAGACCCATGGTGGCCGGGCGTTCCTCCACGGACACCTGTTCGGCGACAACGTCCACGAATTCCTCGCCCCCTGCATCTACGAGGGCGAGGGCGAGATGCTGGGCATGGGCTTTTTCAAGTCGCTGATCAAGGAGCACGGCAAGACCTTCTTCGAGCCGATCGGGCGGGCGCTCCAGGCAGCCGGCCTCCGCGTGCCGAACCCGCTGAACCCGGCCCACGCCTGGGCCTTGCGCAAGGTGCTGGTGCCCTATGCCTCGTGGTGGGTCGGGCAGCGGCTCGCCGGCTGGACGCGTCCCCAATTGCCGAAGCTGCCCGCGCCACTGGACGAGCACGCCCGGTTCGCCGCCGAGTCGTTGCAACGCGGCCGGCTGGAGATCAGCGACGTCATGCGCAAGCATCAGCTCCGGCTCGTCGACCGCCAGTGCCGGATGGCCGAGCTGTCGCAGCGGCTCCAGGACCTCGTGGTCATCGTCGCGACCTGCTTCTGGGCCGCCGACCAAGACAGCCCGGTGGCCCAGGCCGCGGCCGACGTGCTCTGCCAGGACCTGAGGCGCCGTCTGACCGGCGGCCGGCCGAGCGATCGTTACCTCCGGACTGTTACCGAGCTGGGCGAGACCATCGAGGCCGGCGGTTTCGGGGCCATCGCCGGCATCGAGCCCGAAGAGATCCTGATGCCCTACGAGCCATGAGGGCGCTCGCATCCTGCTGTCGCAAGGCACGCGGCCGCGTGTCCACATCTTGAGGGTTGTCGGTCCCGGCGATTGGTGGACGATGCCCACCTCACGAACCGGCATGGAGTCGTTAATGCCCGACGCATTTCAATTCGAAGAGTTGGACGGGAAAATCGGTCAGCTCACGTTCGACCAGCCGGAGAAGAAGGTCAACACCCTCTCCCAGGCGACGTTCATGGAACTGGCGCAATGGGTTGGCCAACTGGAGGGCCGGACCGACCTGCGGGGCCTCCTGTTCCGCAGCGGCAAGCCCAACCAGTTCGTCGCGGGTGCCGACATCAAGGAGATCGGCGCGCTGGCATTCGCCTCGAAACAGCAGGTGATGCAGGCGGTCGCGCTGGGCCACCAGGTCTTCGACCGGATCGGCCGGCTCCCGTTCCCGACGGTCGCCTTGATCGACGGCATCTGCCTGGGCGGCGGGACCGAGCTTGCCCTGGCGATGGATTACCGGATCGCCTCGAGTTCCCCCAGACGAAGATCGGCACGCCCGAGATCAAGCTCGGCATCCTGCCGGCCTGGGGGGGACGCAGCGACTCCCCCGGCTGGTCGGCCTGCACGCGATCGAGATGATCTGCGGCGGAGAGCCGATCTCCGCTGACAAGGCCGCCGCGCTCGGGCTGGTCTTCGACGCCGTCCCCGCCTGGCGGCTCGTCGAGGAGGGACGCCGTCTCATCGACTTCGTGCAGGAGAGCGGCGAATGGAAGCGGCATCGCGAGCGAATGCGCCAGCCGCTCGGCCTGAGCCCCGACCAGATGACCTTCGCGTTCGCGACCGCCGAGGGCCTGATCCGGAGCAAGACCAAAGGGGAATACCCCGCCCCCCTGATCGCCCTCCGCGCGATCCGGGACGGGATCAACTTGCCGCTCGATGAAAGCCTGAAGGTCGAGCAAAAGGCGTCGCTGGAGGTCCTGGGTTCGCCGGTCGCGTCGAACATGGTCGCCGTCTTCTTCATGAAGAACCGACTCGACCGCGATCCGGGGGTCGATCGCGCCGACATGATCCCGAAACCGGTCAAGCGGGTCGGGGTCGTGGGGTCGGGGCTGATGGGCTCGGGGATTGCCTCCGCGTACGCGCGCGCGGGCCTCCCGACGGCGATGGTCGACGTGGACCACACCCGCCTGGCCGACGGTATGAGGCGCGCCCAGGAGGTCGTCGCCAGCCGGATCAAGATCGGCCGGGCGACCCCGCAGGACATGGCCGAGATGCTCAGCCGGTTCAGCACCTCCACCGCGCACGCCATCCTGGCCGACGCCGACGTGGTCGTCGAGGCCATCACCGAGAACGAGAAGGTCAAGACATCCCTGTATAAGGAACTGGCCAAGGTCCTCCGCGATGACGCGATCCTGGCGAGCAACACCTCGACGATCTCGATCACCCGGATGGCCGAGTCGACCCCCGAGCCGGCGCGGTTCGTCGGGATGCACTTCTTCCACCCCGTCGATCGGATGGAGCTGGTCGAGGTCATCCGCGGCGCGAAGACCTCCGACGAGACCGTCAAGACGATCGTCGCGCTGGCCAAGCGGATCCGGAAGACGCCGATCGTCGTGAAGGATTGCGCCGGGTTCCTGGTCAACCGGGTCCTCTTCCCCTACATGGCCGAGTCGCTCCTGCTGTTGCAGGAGGGCGTCCCGATGGACGCGATCGACGGGGCGGCCCTGAGGTTCGGCATGCCGATGGGCCCGATCGCGCTGACATGACCTGGTCGGACTGGATACCGCCCTGTACGCGGGATGGGTGCTGGCGCATGCCTATCCCGACCGGGCGGTGCCGATGCCCCTCCTCGAGGACCTGGTCCAGGCGGGCCAGTTGGGCCATAAGTCGGGCCCGGGGTTCCGCATGCACGTCGGCAGGCGGCCCGATCCCAACCCCGCACTGGCGCCGATCCTGGAGAAACACCGGACCGGCAGCAAGGTCCTCGACGACGAGGAGGTCACCAACCGTCTCTTCCTGCCGATGCTCCTCGAGGCGACCCGAGTTCTGGAAGAAGGGATCGTCCGCGATCCGAGCGACGTGGACATGGGGCTGATCCTCGGGACCGGTTTCCCCCCCTTCCGGGGCGGTATCCTCCGGTGGTGCGACACCGAGGGAGCGGGCAAGATCCTCGATCGCCTGGCGCGCTACGCGGCGCTCGGCAAGAGGTTCGAGCCGACGGAGACGTTGACCCGGCATGCCCGGACCGGCGAGCTCTACTATTCGATGCCCAAGTTGACCATGGCTTCTGCCTAGTGCGGTTTCAACCGCCCTGTTGTGTGATCCTGTCGGGTCGGCTTCCGCCTGCCTTCTCGGCGCATCGGACGGCAGGCGGAAGCCGACCCGACGAAGAGGCGACCCGCCCACCGCAGGTTTATTGGTCCTGCACGAGTGCAGCCACAACAAACCATTTGTGCATCGGGGTCTTCGGGTGCCATTCCCACGAAGACGTGGACAAGGCATCCAGAAACATCGCATCGCAGAACCATTGAACTCGCATGAGGAAGGATCTCACGTCATGAGACACGCGGTCGTCGTCGATGCCGTTCGGACCCCGATCGGGCGGGCCTCGGCCGACAAGGGATACTTTCGCGATGTCCGATCCGAGGACCTGTCCGTCCTCGTCATGAAGGCGATCGTGGAACGGACGGGGATCGAGCCTCGCCGGATCGAGGACGTGCGCTGGGGCTGCGTCCAGCAGCAAGGGGAGCAGGGCTATGACATCGCCCGGATCGCCGCGCTGATCGCCGGCCTGCCAATCGAGACGGGGGGCGTGACCGTCAACCGCAATTGTGCGTCGAGCTTGCAGGCGATCAATGATGCGGCCATGAGCATCGCCGCCGCGTGCGAGGACATCCAGCTCGCGGGCGGCGTCGAGCACATGGACCACATCCCGATGGCGAAGGACTATAACCCCTGCCCTGCCCTGCTCGCCCGCCATGGTGAGGCGATCATGAGCATGGGGCTGACCGCCGAGTACCTGGCGCTGAAGTATCGGATCCCGCGACCGCGTCAGGACGAGTTCGCACATCGGAGCCATCAACTTGCCTCCGCCGCCACCGAGCGCGGCGAATTCCGCAACGAGATCATCCCCACCTGGGGCCGCGATGAGTTCGGGCGCAAGGTCTTGCTGTCGCAAGATCAGTGCATCCGCCGCGACACGTCGCTGGAGGCGCTGGCCGCGCTGCCGCCAGCGTTCAATCCCGCTGGCGGCTCGGTGACCGCCGGCAACAGCTCGCCGATCAACGTGGGGGCCGCAGCACTCCTGATCATGTCGGAGGAAAAGGCGCGCGAGCTGGGCCTGAAGCCGATGGCGCGGATCCGCGCCATGGCGGTCGCCGGGGTCGATCCAGCGGAAATGGGCATCGGACCGGTCCCGGCGGTGAAGAAGGCGCTGGCCCGCGCGGGGCTGACGCTCGACGACATCGACTGCATCGAGCTGAACGAAGCGTTCGCCGTCCAGGTCTTGTCGGTTCTGAAGCTGCTGGGCATCGGCGAGGAGAAGGTGAACACGCGCGGCGGCGCCATTGCGATTGGCCATCCGCTCGGCGCCAGCGGGGCGAGGATCGCCACCACGCTCCTCCACCGAATGCGCGACCAGGGGGCGCGGTTCGGCCTGGCGACCATGTGCGTCGGCCAGGGCCAAGGCGTCGCGACCATCTTCGAATCGTGCCCGAACGGCTGATCTGTCTCGACACCAGGAAATTCCCATGAGCCTGCGGAATCCCGGGACGCCGCAACATTCCCGACTGATGATATATCCAGGGGGCAAGGGGGCCGTGTGAGAAGCGTCTGAGGATCTCGACCCCGATCCGAGCGCGCCCTCACGTCAGAGGCGCGCGGCAGTCATCTTCGTAGAGGGTTGGGTGAGCGGCGGGATCCGTCCGACATCGGGCGACTGACGACGCGCCGCGTCCGACCTGACCGTCAACCGGGATCCCAAAGAGCAGCCGAGGCGCATGGCCCCTGATTTATCATCGGGCCGGCGGCCCGAGATGTCCTGGAATCTTCGGCGGGGGGTTTGGGAAAACCCGGCGCAACGACAGCACCAAGTCACCCCATGAGCCAACGGGGCGACTGGGGCTTTTCGTGTCTCCGGATCTCATGGACGACGCCTCAGCCGGGTAGGGTGCGTCGAGTCTTCGACGACGCACCATCTGTCTGGGCGTGTCGTGGATATTACTGGATGTCGTGACCGGGTGGCATGCCCACGTTTTCGTGGGCATGTTCGTAAGTCCTTGGCTCACGATGACATGCCCACGTCTTTGTCACGCGACGTCATGTTCTACCCCCGACGCGACGCGAAGTTTTACCCCCTCCCCTTGGACTTTTGTCGATGGGTCCGCTTGCAGCCGACTTCCAGCGCCAGGATCCGCTCCCGACTGAGTTCCTCGGCGGGGAGTCTCTTTAATTCTTGTCCTTGATGATCAGAGACAACCCAATAACGTGATGAACTATCAAACCTCACACAAACCTCCTTGCCTCGATGGGCCCGCCCCAGGCCGCGGCCCCAACCATACAACCAGATCGCGCCCGCGCGTTGGCCCGACGAGAGAGCCCCTGTTCGGCCAGGAAGCGATCCACGCGCGACAGGTCCCAACGCCCGTCTTCCTCGTCGGCACGGTACGGACGCGCGATCTGGCACAGCCCGGGGAACGCCTCGATTCGAGGACGACCTGCGATCGACGGGTACTGCTCCCGCTGGATCAGGCACTCGCGGGGCAACTGCTCCTGCAATTCGATCCGGCTTCGGCAGGCCGACGGCTCGGCCCCTTGCTGAGTCACGCCGTTGCCGCGTTCGACCTTGCCATTGTGCTGCGGCGTGCCCGGCGCGATCCACGCCAGGTTCACACCCAACCCGAGCAGCCATAACGCCAGGTCGGGCGGTAGTCCGGAGTTCAGGCCCCAGGGATGGCCGTTGTCGATGCGGATCCCACCGGGCAGTCCCCAACGGCCAAAACCGTGGCGAAACAGTTCCCGGGCGTCGCCGGGCACGATGGCTTGCCACTGCGGTTGGGGGGGAAAGCTCGCTGGCCAGCAGCGCCCCGGAGAACTCATCGGTGACAGTCATCCAACTGACCTCCTCTCCGGTCGCCAGTCGGGCCTTCTCGACCGCATCGACCTGCCAGACCTCGTGGGGGGCGAGGGCCCGGACCAAGCACGTCTTCGGACGCTGCGGCCGTCGTGGCCGGTTGACTCCGGCACGCTGGAAGGCGCGTTGGAGCACGCGCGGCGAGGGGATCTGGGCCGACGCGAAGTCGCGGAGCAACTCGAGGCGGATCCGGCCGGCACCCCAGGTCGGGTGGTCGTGCTTGAGCTGGCACGCCGCGTTGAGGATCGGCTCCGGGGTGCTGGGGGTGGATTGTCCACAGGCGTGGTATCGAAGGGCCAGCCCCCCCGCGCCGTGGTCGCGGAAGACGCGCCAGAGGGCGCGGACGGTGTCCTGGGAGAGTCGCAGTTCGGTGGCGATCTGAGGCAAGGGTTGGCCGTTGAGATGGCGGCGGACGATGTCCATGCGTGTCTCATTCGGAAGGGCACGGGGCATGAGAGGACCTCCTCAGGGTCGATACAAAATAAAAAAGTGGGTAGGTCCTAACATGCCAGAGCCTTTGGGCAAAACTTCACGTCGCGTCGGGGGTAGAACATGACGTCGCGTCGGGGGTAGAACATGACGTCGCGTGACACAGACGTGGGCATGCCACCCGGCCAAGCGATCGAGCGGGCTAGGGTCTGGCTCGATTTCGGCCTCTGGGCCTATGTCTTCATGCCCGAGCATGCACACCTGATCCTCTGGCCTCGACGCCCGGACTCCCGGATCGCGCCCATCCTCAAGGCCATCAAACAGCCAGTCGGGCAAAGGGGGGTCGCCTACCTGGAGGCCTATGCGCCCCGTTGGTTGCCCAGGATCACGCGCGTCCGCGGCGGGCGCACGGAACGGCTGTTCTGGCAGTCCGGAGGGGGTTACGATCGCAACCTCATCGAGACGCGGACGGTGGCCGCGACGATCGACTATGTTCACCAGAATCCGGTCTGGCGCAGACTGGTCCTGCGGGCTGAGGAATGGCGTTGGTCCAGCGCCGGTTGGTTCGAGGGGAGGGGGAGGAATCCCCTCCGGCCGGATCGCATCCCCCGGAATGGTCCATCGAGTGAGTCACACGGGAACCGGGGTCTCGAAGGCGAGACCACCAGCCACCCCGCCGCGAAGCGGGTCCACTGCAACGCTTCGTTAGACCCGGGATTTCCAGAGGTTCGGGTTGCGTTTATTGTGGAACACCGCCAGTACAACGACTCGATCAGCCCTGATCCGATAAAAGATCGAGTAAGGGAACTGCCGGACGAGCGCTTTGCGGACATCCCGATAGACCACGGCGTGCACCTCGGGAGTTGCTGAGATCCGGTCGAAGACGGCTTGCACGCGGTCCGCGAACTCGACTCCCAGCCCGGCCTGTTGTCGCTCGTACCAGTCGAGGGCTTCGTCGAACTCGGCCTGGGCTTTGCGCCGCAGGACAACCGGCAGACTCATCGTCGAATCCGAGCGAGAGCCTGGGCCTTGACCTCTTCCCAAGACACGACATCGTCCGGTGCAGCATCATCCTCAGCAAGACGGCGATCGAGTTCGGCCTTCTGCTCCTCGGTGAGTTCCGGCTCATAGCCTCGATCCACGAGCCGATCCCAGAGCTCATGCATGAGCCGGATGCGATCCTCGACCGGCCAAGACTCGGTTTCCGTGAGGACCGTTTTCACATCCATGGACCACCCTCTCGAACCAAGGTCGCGAGCCGACTTCTACCCCTGGGATCGTACCCGCCTCAATCCAGCATAGCCCGCAAGCCCGACCAGACCCAGACCAATCGAGACCAAACTCCTCGGCTGATGGTCGGGTGTCGGGTGGTCGGGTGGTCGGGTGGCATGCCCACGTCTTTGTCACGCGACGTCATGTTCTACCCCCGACGCGACGTATGTTCTACCCACCTGACGTGAAGTTTTGCCCAAAGGCTCTGGCATGTTAGGACCTACCCACTTTTTTATTTTGTATCGACCCTGAGGAGGTCCTCTCATGCCCCGTGCCCTTCCGAATGAGACACGCATGGACATCGTCCGCCGCCATCTCAACGGCCAACCCTTGCCTCAGATCGCCACCGAACTGCGACTCTCCCAGGACACCGTCCGCGCCCTCTGGCGCGTCTTCCGCGACCACGGCGCGGGGGGCTGGCCCTTCGATACCACGCCTGTGGACAATCCACCCCCAGCACCCCGGAGCCGATCCTCAACGCGGCGTGCCAGCTCAAGCACGACCACCCGACCTGGGGTGCCGGCCGGATCCGCCTCGAGTTGCTCCGCGACTTCGCGTCGGCCCAGATCCCCTCGCCGCGCGTGCTCCAACGCGCCTTCCAGCGTGCCGGAGTCAACCGGCCACGACGGCCGCAGCGTCCGAAGACGTGCTTGGTCCGGGCCCTCGCCCCCCACGAGGTCTGGCAGGTCGATGCGGTCGAGAAGGCCCGACTGGCGACCGGAGAGGAGGTCAGTTGGATGACTGTCACCGATGAGTTCTCCGGGGCGCTGCTGGCCAGCGAGCTTTCCCCCCCAACCGCAGTGGCAAGCCATCGTGCCCGGCGACGCCCGGGAACTGTTTCGCCACGGTTTTGGCCGTTGGGGACTGCCCGGTGGGATCCGCATCGACAACGGCCATCCCTGGGGCCTGAACTCCGGACTACCGCCCGACCTGGCGTTATGGCTGCTCGGGTTGGGTGTGAACCTGGCGTGGATCGCGCCGGGCACGCCGCAGCACAATGGCAAGGTCGAACGCGGCAACGGCGTGACTCAGCAAGGGGCCGAGCCGTCGGCCTGCCGAAGCCGGATCGAATTGCAGGAGCAGTTGCCCCGCGAGTGCCTGATCCAGCGGGAGCAGTACCCGTCGATCGCAGGTCGTCCTCGAATCGAGGCGTTCCCCGGGCTGTGCCAGATCGCGCGTCCGTACCGTGCCGACGAGGAAGACGGGCGTTGGGACCTGTCGCGCGTGGATCGCTTCCTGGCCGAACAGGGGCTCTCTCGTCGGGCCAACGCGCGGGGCGCGATCTGGTTGTATGGTTGGGGCCGCGGCCTGGGGCGGGCCCATCGAGGCAAGGAGGTTTGTGTGAGGTTTGATAGTTCATCACGTTATTGGGTTGTCTCTGATCATCAAGGACAAGAATTAAAGAGACTCCCCGCCGAGGAACTCAGTCGGGAGCGGATCCTGGCGCTGGAAGTCGGCTGCAAGCGGACCCATCGACAAAAGTCCAAGGGGAGGGGGTAAAACTTCGCGTCGCGTCGGGGGTAGAACATGACGTCGCGTGACAAAGACGTGGGCAT
>CAWDND010000031.1:0-106790 GCA_963803395.1 uncultured Planctomycetaceae bacterium | reverse complement strand
CAGCAACTGTGTTGTCCCTTGTTCCAGGCGGCCTGGCACAAAATGAAGACCAAGTGCCACCTCTGGGAAGAACTCCGTCACCATTTTCGCTTGCTGGTGTTTGACTCGATGGCGGAGTTGCTGATGGCTCTGGTACGTGGCATCGCACCGCAGAAGCCGGTCTTTGAGAATTCGTCGTAGCCAGACGTCGCTGCGAGGGAACTGTCGCGTCGCTTTGGGAGGCGTTGAACCAAGGTCGCGTTCGCGGTGCGCGGTCAGGCCCCCTCAGGGGTCCACCGTCGACATTCGGACTCGTTCGGGCTCTGGCAAGCCCCGACCTGACCTCCTTTTCTCCTGCCGAGGGTGAAGAGTTGTGCTGTCACTGTCAAAATGGGCGAAACAGGACGAGTCGCACTCAAGGGGCCGGGAATTGCTGCAGCGTCTTCAAGAAAACCGTCACTCGACCGCTACCGCCGGGGGCCGAGTTCATCATCCGCAAGGGGGTGCGGCTCGCCCGATGGCGGGACGGCAAGGGGAAGATCCGGACGGCCCCCGTGACGACCGGGCGGGACGGGACCGAACGCATCCGCGACGAGTCGAGCACCTACTTCGCCCGGCACCGCGACGGCAACGGCGTCGTCGTCGAGACGCCGACCGGATGCCGGGACGAGACCGCCGCCCGGCAAGTGCTCGCCGACCTGGAGCGGCGGGCCGAGCGGGTGCGGGCCGGGCTGCTCACCTCCGCCGAAGCCCGGATCGCCGAGCACCTGACGACGCCGATCGGCGAGCACTTCGACGCCTACCTTGAGTCGCTGAAGTCGCGGGGCGTCGTCGAGATGCACCGGGCGAACACTCGCCGACACCTGGAACGCCTCTTCGAGGGATGCGGTTTCGACCGGCTCGCCGACCTGAAGCGTGAAGCCCTGGAGCGATGGCTCTCGAGCGAAGAGCAAGAAGGGGCGGTCGGCCCGCTCCCGCAACGCCCACCGAACGGCCCTCGTCGCATTCTGCAACTGGTGCCTCGCCGTCGGCCGGCTCTCGTCGAATCCCTTCAAGGGGGTGCCGAAGGCGAACGAAGCCGCCGACCCCCGCCGCCGCCGCCGGGCGATGACCGAAGCCGAGCTGGTGCGACTGCTCGACGTGGCCCGCCGCCGCCCCCTGCTCGAAGCCCTGACCGTGCGCCGGGGCAAGCGGAAGGGGGAAGCCTTCGCCAACGTCCGCCCCGAAGTGCGGGAACGGCTCGAAGCGCTCGGCCGGGAGCGGGCCCTGATCTACAAGACGCTGGTGCTGACCGGGCTGCGGAAGAACGAGCTGGCGAGCCTGACCGTCGCTCAACTCCGGCTCGACGGCCCCGTGCCTCACGTCGAACTCGACGCCGCCGACGAGAAGAACCGCGAAGGGCAACGGCGTCGTCGTCCGGCGCCGACCTGGCGGACGACCTCCGAGCCTGGCTCGCCGACAAGCTCGCCGCGCTCCAGGCGGAAGCCCGCCGACGGGGCGAGCCGATCCCCGCCGCGCTCCCGCCCGGCGACGCCCCGTCTTCGACGTGCCGGCCGGCCTGGTACGAATCTTCGACCGCGACCTGAAGGCGGCCGGCATCCCGAAGCGCGACGAGCGGGGCCGCACGCTCGACGTGCATGCACTGCGGACGACGTTCGGCACGCTCCTGAGCCGGGGCGGGGTGCCGCTTGCGGACGGCCCAAGCCGCCATGCGGCATTCCGACCCGAGCCTGACGGCGAACGTCTACACCGACCCCCGGCTGCTCGACGTGAGCGGGGCTCTCGACGCCTTGCCGAGCCTTCCGCTCGACGCGGGCCCGACCGCCCGTCGGGAGCGAGCCCGAGCGACCGGGACCGACGCCGCTGCCCCGTTCTCCGTTGCACTGCCCGTTGCACTGACTCACGGCAACGGAACGACAATCGGGGGCAATCCCTGACAAAACGAACAACCCCGGCCGTTGCGGGGCCGGGGCCGATCGGATGCCGTAAGTGCTTTGAATGTCAGGGAAAATAACCTGCTGACAACCCCTGTCATCCTTCATCCATCAGTCGGGGCGGCGGGATTTGAACCCACGACCTCTAGACCCCCAGTCTAGCGCGCTAGCCAAACTGCGCTACGCCCCGTTACCAGAGACTTTCCTGGAGGTATTGGACATTGTAGTATTTCCCATCACTCTGTCAATGCAAGCTGAGAGGGGTGGACCCGTGCAATTCGCGGATCGCTTGATCACGGCCGTGCGGCGGACGGGAAATCCGGTCTGTTGTGGGATCGACCCTCGGCCCGAGGACTTGCCGCCGGGCTTCCTCGATCAGTTTCCCGGCGATCGGCCGGGGGTCGCCGAGGCACTCCGGACTTTCGGCTGCGAGGTTGTCGATGTGGTCGCCACCCTGGTGCCGGCCGTCAAATTCCAGGCCGCCTTTTATGAGGCCTATGGGCCGGAAGGGATCGCGGCGCCTGCACGCGACCGCGCGATCATGCCCAGCGACGGGGCTGATCGTCGTGATCGACGGCAAGCGGAACGACATCGGCTCGACGGCCGAGGCTTATGCGCGGGCCTACCTCGGCAAGGTCCCGGTCGGCGACAGGTTCGAACCCTCCTGGCAGGCCGATGCGCTTGACGGTCAACCCCTACCTCGGGAGCGACGGCGTCGCACCGTTCGTCAAGGTCGCCGCGCCGAGGACAAGGGGGTGTTCGTCCTGGTCCGGACCAGCAACCCCTCGGCGGGCGAGTTCCAGGACCTGGTCGCCGACGGCCGACCGCTCTACCGCCATGTCGCCGAACGGCTGGCGGAGTGGGCCGCGCCGCACCGCGATGAGTCGGGCTATAGCCTCGTCGGTGCGGTCGTCGGCGCCACCTATCCCGAGCAACTCGCCGAGCTCCGCGCGGCGCTGCCCGGCGTGCTCTTCCTGGTCCCCGGCTACGGCGCTCAGGGGGGATCGGCTGGCGACGTTGCCGCTGCTTTCGACGCTGAAGGCTTCGGCGCGATGATCAACAGCTCGCGCGGGCTGACCTTCGCCTACTCGAGCGCTCCACTCTCCTCGCCAGGCTCGGGGGCCACTGGCAGGCCGCTATCGGAGAGGCCGTGCGCGAGATGATCGACGACCTGGCCTTGAACACCAACGCCGGTCGCCTCCGCATCGACACTTCGACCTGAAGCAAAGATGCTCGGCCTGTCGAGCGGCGCGCGAGCGCATCGGATTTCCAGCGCCTCGGGGGCCTGGGAGCGGAATCCTGCAGCTCGTCATGTTCACGAAGTCCTTGCAGGAGTTCTTGATCGCCGAGGCGACGAGACGGGTCAAGGCGGCTGGGGTTCGATCTGTGATCGAGACCATGATTCGGACCGCGTCACCGCCTACTTCGACCCCGGCCACGCCGCCGTCGAGGGGGGCAGCGGCGGTTGGCGGCAGGACCTGGAGTTGCTCGCGTCGAAAGTCCACCTCGTAGCCTTCAAGGACTTCGGCTGGACAGTGTCGCCTTCAGAACTCAGGCATCGTGCCCTGCTTGACGGCACGGGCCACTATGAACGCGCCGGTGCCGAGAAGCGTGAAAGGCATCGCCATCATGAACAGCACGCTCCAGTTGTACCCGTTCTTCATGGCGGCGACCTCGTTCGGCTGCGCGGCGACGGCCTCCTTGCAATTGGGGCACGCCGAGGCGTCGTTCGAGAGCGCGAGCACCATCCCCAGGGTCAACACCGGCCAGAGTTTCCGGATGCGCCGCATGCGATCGTCCCTCCGCGCAGGAATCCTTCGGAACCCCTCAATCCCATAACAACTTACGTATTTTAGACGTTCCCCGGCCGAGCGTCAATTGCCGCGTGGCGCTCAATCCGGAGGCGGGAAGACGTCGGGCTCGATTTGGTAGCCGTCGGCGATCGCGTTCGTGGAGTTGAACAGGGCCACCACCGCCATTACCTCCCCCAGCGCCTCGACGTCGAGCCCCAGTTTGCGGACGGCCGCCGTGTGCGAGTGGACGCAGTAGGCGCAGCCATTGGTCACCGAGACGGCCAGGGCGATGATTTCGCGGGCCAGGGGGTCGAGCCGGCTGGTCCGCCCCACCGCCTCAGGATGCATGATCGTCTTAAGGCGGGTCCAGACCAGTTCCAGGTGGTCAGCGTTGGTGGCCAGGGCGCACCAAAAGTGGGGGACGAAGTCGATCTTCTTGGTCGCCTTGATATCCTCGAAGATCGCGGCGACGCGGCCGGTGGCCTCCGCCTCCTCGATGAGTCGCACCGTTGCCTTGGGGCGTTCCGGCATAATTCCCTCCGGTTCCAGGGTCCCGCCCGACCAAGCGATCCAGCTCCTCTCGACGCGGGCGGTCTCGTCGATTATGGCCGAACCGCCTCGCGAGACAAGCAACGCCTCGCGAGACAAGCAACTCGGCCGAAGAAACCATTGGGACGTCGCTCCTCACGGGGGAGCGACCCCGCGGGACGATCGCACGACGCAACCCCTGATCCGGACGGATCTTGCCCCAAAGGGTCAGGGATCCGCCTTGGGGCTCCCGAGACGATCCGATGGAGGCGCACCAGGGATATTACTCACTGCGGCGATACGATCCTGGTCCCGTTTGCGGAGTTTACTGGTAGAGCCGAACGGAGGTGAACCGGACAGGCTTGGGAGAGATGGACATCAATCGTTTCACGAAGAGGATACATCATGCGGCGGACCCTGAGAACGATGGTCTTGGCGGGAATCGTGGCGGTCGGTAGTGCCCTGGGGATCGGAGCCTCTCCGGCTCACGCCCAAGGGTATAGATACGGCCACGGCGGGTATCGACACCATCATGAACACCACCACGGCGGGTATGGCGGATACCACGGGGGCTACGGCGGGTACGGCGGCGGCTACGGAAGTGGATATGGATGGGGTTATACCTCTCCCTACCCTTTCTTCAACCCGTACCCTCAAGGCACCGGCTACGGCCTGGGTTTCGGGAATGGTGGCCATTGGGGGATTGGTGGTCTCTTCCGCTGATGGAGGACCGTGACCACCCCTCGACCGTTCAGCCCGATCAATGGCTGCAACGCTCGACGGATCAAGACGATCCGTCGGGCGGTTTCGTTTTCGTCGAAAGGTCCATCGGAACGGGAGGTTCTGAACATGGCCGGGAACATGCGCTCGATGGGGGCCGGATGACGCCGGGATGTCGAAGAATCGGACCATTCCGGATTTCGTGAATGACAAGATGGGCGCCGCGGCTGATGACTCGTGAGGGACACCCCCCACGGGACCTGGTTTCGGAAGCGAGGAGTCGGGCCGTCGCCCTGAGGCTTCGACTGCGTTGGCGCGATCAGGACTTCCTGGATGCCTGCACCGGTCGGTCGGAGCGCATCTCGGAAGTCGCCCGGGACTGGGGCCGCTCGGCGCATAGCATCGGCAATTCGCTCCGCCGGATCCGGCGGGCACTGTTCGAGTGCAGCCGCAGCTCGCTCACCTACGGAGGAATCTCATGAACGGCCGACCCGACCTACCGGACGAGTTCCACGACCTGCTCGATGACATTCGCCGTGCTGGAGCGAGCACATCGGCCTCACGTCTCGATCTCCGCCGAGGGCATCATCCGGACCAGCGACACCGCGATCTGGCCCCCGAAGCAGACGTCGACGTCGCTCGAAGACCGGTGCGCCCGTTTCTGGTAGTCGCCGCAGTAATATGAGACATCCCCCTCGACGCAATAGGCGAGCGGCAGGGGCGAGGGATCGAGCGAGCAGAAGACGATCGACGGGTCGGGTGCCCCCGGTTCGGCGTGGGGGAGATTCACGTTCCAGAAGCTGCCCGGCTCCCAGGGCCGGGCCAAGAGCTCGGGGAGCACCCCACGCGTCCATCGTGCGGAGCAGGCCCAGTCGAGCGCGCGGCCGCGCGCGATGAACTGCGAGACCGCAATCCCTGGCCGACCGTGGATCACCGCCTCGCGGACCGCCGCCACCGTCCCGGAATGGTGGATGTCGGTCCCCATGTTGCCCCCCTCGTTGATCCCCGAGAGGACCCACGCGAACTCGGGCACCAGGTGGTGCAACGCCAGCCGGATGCAGTCGGCGGGCGTCCCGTGGACCGAGAAGCGGTCCTCGCTTAAGCGGGTCGCCACGACCGGCCCGTGCGTCGTCACCTGGTGACTGCATCCCGAGAACGGCCCCGAGGGTGCAACGATCCGGCACCGGCCCAGCCCCTCGGCCGCCTGCCGCAACGCCGCCAGCCCTGGCGCCTCGACCCCGTCGTCGTTCGTCAGGAGCAAGATCCGTGCTGATTCGCTCAAGTCGCACCGCCTTTTCTTCCGGATCGTCGCCGGCCCGACCGACTCCCGAGAGATCCAGATGG
The DNA here is from genome assembly GCA_963803395.1 of uncultured Planctomycetaceae bacterium. Lineage (GTDB taxonomy): Bacteria > Planctomycetota > Planctomycetia > Isosphaerales > Isosphaeraceae > JAFANO01. The sequence continues at coordinate 100,492 of CAWDND010000031.1, read as the reverse complement.
TTGACAACCTGGCCAGGGCTTGTTAAATTTATCTTCCGTTGAGGGGGATTAGCTCAGTTGGGAGAGCGCTTGCATGGCATGCAAGAGGTCAGGGGTTCAAGTCCCCTATCCTCCACTGGCGTCGGCAGGTCATTCTTGACCCACATTCTCTCGATCGTTCAGGCAGTTCTTCGATCCCTTCGTTCGCTCGCTCCCCAAACGATGGCCGAGAGCTGGCCCTCACGTAGGCGACTGCCTTTCCTCGGCGGAGACCGACGTTCATGGTGGACAAATCGTCCGAATCACCCGTTCGGATCATCGGCAGCCGGGAGCTCCACCAGAATCTCCCCGGCATCCTTCGCGAACTGGAAAACGACAAGGTTCGGTATGTGCTGACTGTCCATGGCAAACCGCGTGCCGTCCTCGTCGGGGCCGAACCCTATCTGAACATGGTTCTCGACGGCAAGGGGTTGAGCGAGACACTGGTCGGGCTCCAGCTCAGCGCCCTGCTGGGCAGTAGTATGAATGCGATGCCGCTGGATGACCTGGAACGCGCCCTTGACCCGAAATCGAAGTAAGCGCGTCCCATGAAACACCGGCTGCCACGCGAGGCCCGATCAACTCGGCATCTCATCCTCTCCCAGGGTGCTCGCCGGGACCAGGGCCGATTCCTCGCGGCGACCGGCCCGTGCGCGGAGGAACTCGATGACGGCGGGCAGGAGCGAGATGATGATGATCGCGAGGATCACCAGCTTGAAATTCTGCTGGACCACCTTGCGTCCGCCGAACCACCATCCGCCGAGCAGGAACAAGAGGACCCAGCCCACGCCGCCGAAGATGTTGAAGAAGGCGAACCGCGCGTAGTTCATCCGGCCGATGCCGGCCACGAACGGGGCGAACGTCCGGACGATCGGCACGAACCGTGCCAGGATGATCGTCTTGCCGCCATATGTCTCGTAGAACTGTTGAGCTTCGACCAGGTGCTTCTTGTTCAAGAGCCACGAGTCCTCGCGCGAGAAGACCTTGGGACCGAGGCGATAGCCGATCGCGTAATTCACCGCGTCGCCGCCGACGGCCGCGACGATCAGCAGCAACGCGGCCAGAGGGAGGCTGATCGGCGAGTCGGGGTGCGCCGCCACCGCCCCGACGGCGAACAGGAGCGAGTCGCCCGGCAGGAACGGGACGGCCACCAGGCCCGTCTCGGCGAAGATGATCAGGAACAGGACGGCGTAGAGTCCGGGTCCGACGGTGTGCGCCAGGGCGTTCATCGACTCGGGGCTCAGATGCAGCAGTGTCTGGATGAGGGTCCGAAGCAGATCCATCCCAATCTCCTTCACAATCACAACGGCGCGGGGTCCATGACGGTTGACTTCATCGAGGCGCCGTTGTCGCGGGGACGCACCGGAAGTCGGACATTGCGGATGCCCGCCGCGTCGCAGGCGGACAGGACATCGGCCAGGTCCTGATAGTTCAGCGCCGCGTCGCCGCGGATGACCACGCCCTGCTCGGCGTAGAGGTTGCGGGCCTGGCGGAGGACCTCCGTCAGCGCGGGCAGCTCATAGGTCGTCTCGTCGATGGCCACAAGGCCGGGCCGGACGACCGTCAGGGTCAGGTCCTCGGCGCCGCCGTCAGAGGGCCGGCGGCGGCCACCTGCGGCACGCTCACGACGAACTCGTTCTCGTCCCAATCGTAGAGCCGGGTCGCCGCCATGAAGAAGACCAGCAGGCAGAGCACGACGTCCACCATCGGCGTCATGTTGATGTACGGCAACTCGTCGGCCTGGTGGCGGTCCGAGAGCATCGGCGACGAACCTCCTTGAGGGGGATATGTTCCCGGCAGGGTGCGTTTCAAGCCCCGATCGTCTGCATCACCAAGAGCCCGGTGCGTGGCACGTATCCTTCGGATGTCGGGAGCGCCGCGCAGGGCGCTTCGCAATGGACGCGCGAAGGGTCGTGTCGCGCCAGGTCGTTCGCGGGGGGAGTGAGGTTGGGCCGCCGTTCCGGGGGGAGTGTCGGCCGGATCGCCTCGCCGCAGACCAGGTCGACGACTTGCCGCGTGTGCTCGTCGAGCTCGCGGACCAGGACGTCGACCCGGTTGAGTAAATAGTAGTATGCGGCGACCGAGATGCCCGCGATGGCCAGTCCGAGCGCGGTGGTCACCAGCGCCAGGCTGATACCGTGTGCCAGCGCCTCGCCCTTGGCCGGCCCGACCCGGCCACCGAGCGCGTCGAACGACTGGATCATGCCAATGACAGTCCCCAGCAGGCCGAGCAACGGGGCGAGTGTCGCCGTCCCGTTCAGGACGCGGATGTTCCGCTTCAACTCCGACAACTCGCCCGCGGCGTCGTAGCCGATCGCCTGGCGGATCGTCGCGGCGGGCTGGCCCCAGTAGCTGATGACCATCGCGAAGACGCGGGCCACCGCGCTCTCGTTGGCCCGGCAGAGTTCCGCCGCGCGGTCGCGGTCGAGCTTGCCGCTGGAGAGCCGTTCGAGGAACCGGGTGACGAACTCGCGCGGGATGACCCGTTCGCGACGCAGCGCCACGAGCCGCTCCAGCGCGTAGCCGAGCGTAACGACCGAGCAGACCGCCAGGAGCCAGACCATCGGGTTGGCCCGCGCGAACAGTTCAAGGATGCTCCGCCGCCCCACCTCGGCCCCGGCCCTGCCGGCGCGGGCCTCGGCCGAGGCTTTCACCGCGTTCGAGCGGCTCTCCTTGGTCCTCGGGGGCGGGGCGGGCGCCTTGGCGCCAGTTCGAGCATGGGAGGCTGTTCGGCCTGGAGTTGCGGAGGTGCACTTGAACCCCAAACGATCATGCCAAGCACCAGCAGAGCGAGGCGGCGAGCGCAGACCTTCAAAGGAAATCCTCCGTGGGGCCTCCGGCCGGGAACGTCGCCGGCGTGGGTCCATCCTGGGATCATGGGCAGAGATCGCGCGCGGCCCCGACGCGCCGCGTCAACGCAAGGAATGATTCTAGCGACATGCCCCCTCCTGTCAATTGTCAATCGAAGCCTTTAGTGAGAGAGTCGTCGATGTTTTTTCTTTCCGAAGAGTACAAATGGGGTTGACGGAAATCGAATTCTCGTCACCTTATCAGGACCATTTCGAGAAGTCCGGCGTTCCCGGACCGGAAGGCCGGTCGGCCAGGAGGGCGCGACGCATGCGAAGGGTTCTGTTCGTCATTCCGGGGCTGGGGTTCGAGCTCCGAGGGTTCGGCGTGCTGCTGCTGCTGGCCTGCTTCGCCGCGCTGTTCCTGACGGCCTGGCGCGCCCGGCACGAGAAACTCGACCCAAACGCCGTCTTCGACCTGGCGGTCTGGCTGATCTCGGGCGGCTTCATCGGGGCACGCGTCGTGTACCTCGTGCAGCATCGCGAGGTGGTGCAACACGTCTGGGACGTCTTCAAGTTCTGGCAAGGGGGAATCGTCTTCTACGGCTGCATCCTGGGGGGGCTGGTCGGCTCACTGATCTACTGGGCCAGGCATCCCTTCCCGTTCCAGCCGATGGCCGACGCGGTCGCGCCGTCGCTGGCGCTGGGCAGCGCGCTGGGACGCCTCGGGTGCTGGCTCAACGGCTGCTGCTACGGGGCCGTCTGCGACCTGCCCTGGGCGGTGTGCTTCCCCGCCGGGACGCTGCCCTGGGTCCACCATCGGGACGCCGGCCTGATCCCGCCGTCCGCACCCTGCTCGCTCGCGGTGCACCCGACGCAACTCTACGCGGCGCTAGACGGCGTGATCCTGCTCGGGCTGCTGTCGTGGTACTACCCGCGCCGCCGCCGTGACGGCGAGGTGATGGCTCTCCTAATGGTCGCCTACCCGATCACCCGGTTCCTCATCGAATACCTCCGCGACGACGAGGGGGCCATCTTCGCGGGCCTGACCCTCTCGCAGAACATCAGCGTCGCGCTGCTGGTGTGCGGCCTGATCGCATGGTCTCGCCTCGCGCGACTGCCGCACGGGCGGTATGCCGACCGAACTGGGGTCGCGGCGCCAGACAAGGCCACGCCTCGGTCCGAGGTGGTTGCCTCGGCATCTCGCTGATCGTCGACCCATCCAACTCGCGCCGCAGCTCTCACAGTTTATTGAGCCGTAGCCCGGATCTTTTGTGCTCTCGATGAAATTCGCCATAAGTCACGGGGTAGCCACCCTTAATGGCGAAGCTCGTTCAAACAGGGCGGGACTTTCTCAGCGAGCGCGGACAGTTTCAGCAGTGGACGCCGATAGTGTACGAACTTGACACATTGCGGCACAAAGCGAGGCACGGACTGGAGCAGTTATCCCTCGTAATTCTTTGCAGTTGCGCCAACAAGAACCAAACGATTACTGGGATCGTCCCAAAACCGCCTTGACACTTTTCAGCAGTGCTCCCAGGGGTGAATCACCGGCGCAAGAAGCTAGAGTTCCTTGAGTTGCGCCACACCCAGTGGCGATTAGATCACTACTGTATGTGTCAAGCTCGATTTGGCCCGTTTGGGACGATGCCCGGGATGTGGGGAATTTCCGTTCATAACGTTCGGAAGCGGGGCAAGGCGTTGCTGGGAGCCTTGGTCGAACTCCTGGTGACTCCAGGTCCCTGAAACTCAGGATGAGCCAAGATTATATTGATGTATTTCCACGATTGGCCCAGGTCCTGATCTCAACTTGCCGCACTCCCTGTGTCGCGGCGACGGAACGGGCCCGAGGCCCGAGGCCGAGGGATCAGGACCGACCTTCCCCGGACGGCGGCTCATGCTCCACCATGCAGGACGTTGACGTCGCGCGCAGTGCTCCCATGCCGCGTCGTCGACTTCCCAGGGACGACCGCGTCGGGAAAGATGGCATCGATGGAGACAAAGGGTTACGATCGGATCTTCCCGATCCGGGACGTCCCCGGGCCTACCGGCATCCACCATCCTGACCCCCTTGAGATCCGATGGACGAGTCGACCCCCCAGAACCGCGTCGTCGCCGCCCTGGGCAGCTTCCTGAAGCGGCTGGCCACGCGCTGGTCGGTCCCGGGCACGGGCCGGACAACCGTCTGTAGCCCGCTGGTCGGCCTGATCGCCGGGCTGGGGGCGGTCGTGTTCCTGCTCTCGCTCGACTGGACGATCCGCCACGCGCTCGGTGGGCTGCTCCACTTCCAGCTCCCCCCGACAGGCGAGGGGACGCGGCATGCGATCACGTATCCCTGGCCCTGGTGGCTGATCTTGCTGGTGCCGACGATCGGCGGCCTGGTCTCGGGACTGCTCGTCTTCTCGCTGGCGCCCGAGGCGGAGGGGGACGGCACAGAAGCCATGATCAAGGCCTTCCACCGGGGGGCCGGCCAGATCCGCACGTGGGTCCCGCTGATCAAGGGCATCGCCTCGGTCATCACTATCGGCACCGGGGGCTCGGCGGGGCAGGAGGGGCCGATCTCACAGATCGGCGCCGGGTTCGGCTCGTTCCTGGCGCGGCTCCTGCGGCTGACGCCGGACGAGCGTCGGCTGCTGATGCTTTCGGGGGTGGCCGGGGGTATCGGCGCGATCTTCCGGGCCCCGCTGGGAGGGGCCCTGTTCGCGGGCGAGGTGCTCTATTCGAGCACGGCGACCGAATCGGCGTCACTGCTGCCCTGCCTGGCCAGCTCGATCGTGGCCTATTCGGTCTTCGCGCTCTTCATCACCCCCCGGCCGCTCTTCGTCGTCCCTCCCCTGAACTTCCACGGACTGGGGGACCTGCCCCTCTTCGCCTTCCTGGCCGTGATCTGCGCCGTCGTCGGGTGGCTTTACGTACGGGTCTTCTACGGGATTCGCGACCGCGTGTTCCATCCTCTGCCGTTGCCCCGGCACGTCAAGCCCGCGCTGGGGGGCTTGATGGTCGGCCTGATCGCCCTGAAGTTCCCCGAGCTAATGACCGGCGGCTACGGCTGGGTGCAGTGGGGAGCGATTGGCCTGCCGCCCGACCTGGCGCTCTCGACGTCGTCCGCGTTCGTGCCCCAGATGGACGCGATGTACCTGTTCCTGCTGGCCCTGCTGAAGATCGTTGCCACGGGCCTGACGATCAACTCGGGCGGCAGCGGCGGCGTCTTCGGCCCCTCGGTGGTCATCGGCGGGATGCTCGGCGGCGCCGTCGGGCAGTTCCTCCGGTCGCTCTTCCCCGGCTGGGGGATCGAGCCGGCGGCGTTCGCGCTGGTCGGTATGGGCGGCTTCTTCGCCGGGGTCTCCAAGACACCCCTGACCTCGATCATCATGGTCAGCGAGATGGCCGGTTCGTACAGCCTGCTCGTGCCGCTGATGCTCGTCTGCGGCCTGCACCTCACGCTGTCGAGGCACTGGAGGATCTACGAGGAGCAGGTCCCGAGCCCGGTGGACAGCACGGCGCACCTGGGCGAATTCGTCGTCGACATCCTGGAGCGGATCCGGGTCGGGCAGGTCCACGTGCGGACCGAAGGACTCGAGCTCGTCCCCGAGGAGATGCCCTTCAACCGGATCGTCCGCCTAGTGGCCGACTCGAACGAGTTGCTCTATCCTGTCGTCGACTCCCAGGGCCGGCTCACGGGCATCTTCTCGCTTCGCGACGTGCGGATGGCGCTGGCGGGCTCCGAGCTGGGCCCGCTCGTCCTCGCAGCCGACCTGGCCGCGCGGCCCGTCGTGACTGTGACCCCGCAGGACGACCTGCACACCGCAATGAAGCGGCTGACCCAGTTTAACGTCGACCACATCCCCGTCGTCTCGCCGGACGACCCGACCCACCTCATCGGCCTGCTCAGCCGTCGCGAGCTGGTTTCCGCCTACACGTCCCAGATCGAGGCCCTGCGTTCGCCCAATCCACCCCTTTGAAGGTGGCTGTCCGTCTACGAGGTGCAAATAAATCGCTGTCATTGCGGTAATCTGGGGCATTTACTAGCGCCGAGATAAAGTCGCTGGAGCGAGAATTCGTTCCGAATCGGCCTTGACGGCCCGAACTCGGGACAGCGAGTGAATGCTCCACCGCCTAAAGGCGGTGGCTTCGGTGTAACGGACTCAAGTCCTGTTCCGAGCGAAGCTCGGCTGAAGTCTCCCGGCCCAAGGCCGGCTCAAAGCCCTTCCGAGCCAAGCTCGGCTGAAGGCTTCCGGCCCGAGGCCGGCTCGAAGCCTTCCGAGCCAAGCTCGGCTGAAGGCTTCCGGCCCGAGGCCGGCTGAAGTTAGTCCGGGCCCCCCTCCACGCGAAAGTCGCCCCCAGGACCCACGCCCTGGTTCTCGATGGACGCCGCCACCACCTCGTCCGTCACGTTCCCGCTGCTGCAGCAGAAGTCACCCCGCGCCCACACGTGACGGCCCCAGAACTCCTCGCGCAGTGCCGCGTACTCCTGCAGAAGCTTGGACGCCGTCTTTCCCTTCAACCGCTGCACCAGACGGCTGATCGTCACCTGCGGCGGGATCGACACCAGCAAGTGCACGTGGTCCTTGCTCACGTGCCCCTTGATGATCAGCACGTCGGAGCCACCGCAGATCTCCCCGATCAGATCCCGCACCCGGACCCCGACCGCTCCGCCCAGCACCGGCTTGCGGTACTTCGTCACCCACACCAGGTGCAAGTGGATCTCGAAAACGCTGTGCGCCCCATGGCGATACTCCACCATGCGGCCCAGTATACCGCCGCGCCATGCTAAAGCCGTCGCCTAAAGGCTGAGTTTCCCCTATGACTTTTGTATACTAGGGCCGACGTAAGCTGCGCACCAGGGATACCTTCGGAGGAGCCCACCGATGACTAGCCTCACTGACACTATCGCTTCGTTCGGCACTCTTCACTTCGGTGAGGCCCAACTGGGCGACGTCCGACGCACCCGACGGCTGGTCCAGGTCGCCGATGCCATCGTCCAGCACCCAGGAGGCACCTTGCCCCAGAAGATCCACGATCCGACCCCGCTCGATGCCCTCTACCGCTTGGCCAACCGCAAGGAGGTCACCCACGATGCGGTCCTCGAGCCCCATCGCCAGCGAACCCTCCGCGTGATGCGCGAGGCCGCCGGCCCCGTCCTCCTGATCCATGACACCACCGAGTTGGACTACACCTCGCTGAGTTCACTGACCGGGCTGGGCAGATCGGCAACGGCAACGGCCGTGGCTACGAGTGCCACAACACGCTGGCCGTCCATGCCTCCACCCGCACCGTGCTCGGGCTGGCCAACCAGATCCTCGCCCGCCGCGACACCGTCGGCAAGGGCGAGTCCCGCCAGGCCCGGCGCGAACCGCGCAGACCCGCGAGAGCCGGCTCTGGAAGCGGGGCAGCGAGGCGGTCGGCCCGGCCCCCGAGGGCGCCCTGTGGGTCGACATCTGCGATCGAGGTGCTGATGTCTTTGAATATATCGCATACAAACACAAATCTTCGGGTCACTCTATCGTGCGGTCCAAGCACGACCGCCTCTGCACGGTGCTGAGCGACGGCGTCCCCTGCCGCCGCAAGCTGCACGGGCACGCACGTCACTTGGAGCCGCTGGGGGGCCGATATGTGCCGGTCGCGGCACGCGACGGGCAGCCGGCGCGGCGGGCCAAGGTGCTGATCGCCGCCGGGTCGGTCGAGCTGGTGGCCCCGAAGCAGCCGCGGGGTGATCACGGCCCCGAACCGCTGCCGCTGTCCGTGGTGGTCGTGCGCGAGGTCGAGGCGCCCGAGGGGGCTGAGCCGCTGGAGTGGATCCTCCTGAGCGACCAACCGGCGGGCGACCTCGCGGAGGCGTGCGTGGTGGTCCACTGGTACGGGCATCGGCCGATCGTGGAGGAGTTACATAAGGGGATGAAGACAGGATGTGGCGTGGAGAAGCTGCAGTTCACGACCGAGGCGGCGATCCAGCCGATGATCGCGCTGTTGTCGGTGGTGGCGGTGTTCCTGCTGGAGTTGCGCGACGCCGGACGCGACCCGGCGACGGCCGCTCGGCCGGCGACGCAGTACGTCCCGGTGATCTATACCGATGTGCTTTGCGGCTGGCGGCACGGCGAGGTACGCCCGGGATGGACGGTCGGGGAGTTCTATTACGCGTTGGCTCGGTTGGGGGGCCACCAGAACCGCAAGAACGGCCCGCCACCGGGCTGGCTGGTGCTGAGTCGGGGCTGGACGCGCTTGCAGGCGATGGTTGACGGAGTCGAGGCCATCGGGCGGTCCCGGGCGCGAACGGCTGCGCCCGGAGAACGACCCCGCGCGGGGCCACCCCCTGAAGCTGGTAGGGATGCCGGGGTTACGTGAGCTGTACTGTACATATGTCATAAGGAAAACTCAGGCCTAAAGGCGAGGGTTTTGACCCTCCCAGCAGATGACAATAACTTGAACTGACCGTCACGGATTTTGTAGGCGTGGACATCGGTATCCACCCAGGGACGCGGAGATCAACAGGTATTGCAGCCAACAGGCATGATACCGGTGCTGGTTGAGGCGTTCGGCGGGGCAACACCAGTCGTTGTTCCGTCGCGTCGTCGCTGGGTGCCAGGGCGCGAAGTTCGACAACAACGCCCACGCGCGGCAGTGCAACCGGCACGCCTCCCGAGAGCCGTGAAGGTGTTGGCCGCGGTCGAAGTCACGATTCATCCCCCGCATCAGGCGATCCAACATGTGGCTCGTGCGGTGGCCGCCGGAATGGAGGTAGGCGAGCGACCATCGTGGGCGTTTGCTACAGAGGTCCAAGACCTTCTCCAATACGACCCCGGAAAGCTGTCGGGGCGCCCCTTGCCGAAGCGAGCGGAGCCGTGGCGCAAAGCTGCGGCGGTGGGCGCGTGGTACGCCTCCCAGACCCGCCGAGAAACCTCCGCGAACTGCTCTTTCAAGTGCTTGGCTCGATCCCGGATCTTGAGCCACGCGTGCAGGAAGCACAGCAGGATGACCACCGTCGGGAAGAGCGCCTTCCACGCCGCTGGCGTCCACTTCCAGCCCTCGGTGCTGACGGTCTTGGGGACGTACGCGGGTGTGATGTTCCGCGCTTCGTCCTTGAAAACGCCGTAGGCGGCCTTCAGGTCGTCGGTCCCCGCCGTCTCAGCCGGCTCCGCTCCCAGGTAGCATCCGTCGGCGACCGTGGTGGCGATGTAGACCTTCTGTCCATCGCGCACCTGGTGATGCTCGTCGGCCAGCAGGTGCTCGGGCAACTCCACTTTGATGGTGGTCCCCACGAGGCTGGCGCGGCCCAGCCCACATTCCAAGCGATACCAGTACATCGGGTCGTGTCCGAAGACGTGGGCCAACGCCCAGAACGGGACGCCGAACTTACGCAAGAACAGGGGGCCTTCGACGTCCGCGGTGCGTGCGGTCATGTAGGGCATCAGGAAGGAAGGCCGGATGCTGTAGGTGGTTCCGTCCTTCAAGCGGAGCCGCCGGATTGTGACGCCCTGCTTGGCCGAGACGCGGTGGCCCATCAGTTGGAATCCTTCAAAGTCCCGCGGGAACAGCTCCGGCATGCGTCGGAAACAATCCTCGATCGTGCGCCGGAACTCGACGGGGTCGTTGACGATCTGCCGATGGGCTTCTTCGGCGATGGGCAAACAAATGGTACAATACCCTCGCGACGACTGGGTCGCGATTGCTTCAGCCATGATCCCCCTCCTTTCGGGCACTACGTGGATCATGGCCGTTTTGTCTCGTCATGTCAGCAAGGTACCGCCCCCCCTACAAAATCCGTGACGGTTAGAAATGCTCGGCTACCGCCTGCCCATCCCCGGCGGCACCCCGTTCCAGAAGAACCTTGGTCTCGCTCGCCGTGTGTGTCATCTGTCGCCCCTCTTCTTAAAGTATCCGCTCGTGGGCGGGGAGAGATCAGGCTCCAGGACCGAATGGGCCAGGTTGTCCAGATCCGGAGCAAGAACCCCACCCAACTCCCGAACGCAGCATGAGCATGACAGGTTTGCAGCCAAACGGTCTGCACCCATTCAAGATCGCGCCCTTGCGCGGCTCCGCGGTGCTGTTGGCAGTGCTAGGCGAGGAATTCGACGGCGTTCTCGGCTGCGACTCCTTCAGTGCGTATCGCCAGTACATGGGCGAGTGTGGCGTGCGGGTGCAGTTCTGTTTGGGGGATCGTCCCAAAGTGGGGCACAGAGCATAGTGCACGAACTTGACACTTTACGGCACAAAGTGAGGCACGGACTGGAGCATTTATCCCTCGTGATTCACGGCAGTTGCGCCAACAAGAGCCAAACGACCACTACTGAACGTGTCAAGTAGCCGCCGGATCAATTTGGGACGGTCCCCTGTTTGGCCCCTCTGATCCGTGATCTGAAGTTCCTCGCGACGCATCCCCAGCCCGAGAACCAGGCATACGGTCTTTGGGTCCTGGAGGCGACCCGTCCGTTGTTCGCCGTGCTCCATCAACGCGACGCCATGATGCCCGAGGCGTTCGCCGGCGCGCTGGAGGAGGCTGGCCAGGCGTTGTGTCGCACCGCCGCCAGGGATGTTCCCACGACCTCCGAGGCCACCAACCTGGCGCGGCGCTTCAAGAAACACGGCGCCAGTTACATCCGCTTCGTCACGACGCCTGGCCTCGAACCGACCAACAATCTGGCCGAGCAAGCGATACGTTTCGTCGTGATCGACCGGCGTGTCACTCAAGGATGGCGGAGCGAAACCGGTCAGCGCTGGCTCGAACGGATCTGGACGGTCATCGCCACCTGCCCGCAACAAGGCCACTCGGTTTTTGAGTTCCTGCTCGAAGCCGTCCGTGCCCACTTCCACGGAGAACCCGCCCCAACGCTGGTCCCGAACACCAGTTGATCGGCGTGATCCCGCCGCGATCCCAGGATCGAGGATATCCTGGACATCGGTACTCGTTCTCCGTGCGCTCAATCCCACGCCTCAGGGCGTGAAAGGTTACGATTCTAATTTGCCAAGTCCCATACGAAGTCCAGTTGAAATGTGCGCCGGCATCCCCTCAGGAACAAGCTGAATTTTCCCGGCGACCGTCGCGGGTGATGCACGGAATTCCTGGACTCCGTATCACTCACCGATAATTTTTATCAAGACGCGCTTGGGCCTTCTCCCATCGAATTCGCCATAGAAGATCTGCTCCCAAGGGCCGAAGTCAAGCGTGCCATTGGTCACGGCCACGACCACTTCCCTGCCCATGACCTGACGCTTCATGTGCGCATCTGCGTTGTCTTCCCCCGTCCGGTTGTGCCTGTAGTGCTGGGGCGATGGGTCGAAAGGGGCAAGACTTTCCAGCCATGTCTTGTAATCGTCGTGCAAACCCTGTTCGTCATCGTTGATGAACACGCTCGCCGTGATATGCATCGCATTGACCAGGGCGAGCCCTTCGTGCATGCCGCTCTTCCGCACGGCCTCCTCGACCTGCGGGGTGATGTTCACGAAGTCCATCCGCTTGAGGACATTCATCGTCAGGTATTCGGTGTGCGACTTCATGGGGAAAAGAGACTCCTTGCCCAGGGGGAGCGAGGCGTTGTCCCTGGGGGGAATTTCTCGTCGAAACGCAAATCGCGAACGGAGGACGAAAAAGAGCATGATTCCTCTCGAAAACCCCACTTGTCTTCCTTTGCGATCTTTGCGCCTTTGCGAGAAACGTTCTCCGGGATCTTGAAACACGTCCCTGCGAAGCAGAGACAACCCACCACTCCGAAATGCCCGATGAGTTGAGGTCAATTGAGCAGGACACCGGCGTAACCAACGACCCGGCTGGTATCCCCGCTGACCTCGCCACTGGTGGCATAGCCCACGCGTTGACAGGTTTCCAGGCCGCCGAGCTGCCGAAGGCATTCCATGACGATCACGGTCGGGAGCACGCCGCACATGCTGATGTTGTGCTCGGTCACCGTGGCCAGAAGGTGGGCTGGGTCCAGCCGCTCCATCGCTTTCAAGGCGATCTCGTCGAGTCGACGGTTCTCCCGGTCGCTGGCGAAGTGGTTCATGTCGCTGGAGATGACCAGCAATGGGCGGCTCGGGAGGCGACGGATGACCTCCGCCAGGCCGTGCGGCGAATTGCCGGCAACGCTCCCAGTTACCCCCGCCGACGACCAGGCCCACGATCCGCGTCCACGGCGCGAGCCGCGCCAGGAACGGCAGCTCGACCTCGATCGCGTGCTCCTGCTCATGCGCGGCCGCGTCGAGCTGCAAGCCGGGAATGGCCTCCGCCAGTTCGCGCGAGGGCCGGGTCGGAGGGGATCGTCACGCCGGGGATCGACCACGTCTCGTGCGGCGCCACGGCCCAGTCTACGCCCAGCCGCGTGTGCTTCGGACCGAGGATGAGCACGCGATCCGGGATCTCGAGGCGGTGGAACACGGAAGCCGCCAGCTTCCCTGAGTAGACCAGGCCCGCGTGGGGCACCATGGCTGCCGACCAGGCCTCCACGCGGCGCTCGCCCGCGGTGAGCATCTCATCCACCATGCGCGAGAGCTCGCCCGGGTCCGCCGGATAAAACCGCCCTGCCACGCCCGGAGGTCGCGTGCCGCCGGCCGGCACGGGACTCGGGACCGCTCGAAAGACGACCTCCCGTTCCGTCGATTGCGTCGCCAGGCTGAACAGCCCGATCCCCTCGGGGCTCAGCATCCTCATCTGACGCTTTGCGGCCTTGAGCAAGCCCTCTGGAGAGTTGCCCGGAGAGAACATCAGGACGCTCTTGTCGTGCTCGAGCATCAGGAGGGATCGCCGCGACGGGTCGAGGTCACGCAGGTCAGGGTCCTGAACCGTGCCGTGCATGGCCGGATCGGAGAGGACCGTCAGGCCGACCCTGATCGGCCTTCGACCGGCCAAAGACTGACGCAGCACCTGCGCGGCCACCTCGCAGAGTCGGAAGAGCGTCGCCTGGAGCGGAAACCCGGGGCGGAGTGAGAGCTGGACGAAGTGCTGCGGCTCGTCGCCTCCCGGACCTTCCACGGTGAGGACCAGTCCCGAAATGTTGCCGTCCGGGATCCCGGGCGCGTAAGAGATCGGGGTCGAGCCCCGCGCAGCGCCAGGAGGTTGTCCCGCGCGTGCGTCGCCAGTTGCAGGAACTCGGCGGGGGCGAAGAGGGGGTGCACCGGAGCGCCGCCGGGCCCGACGACGCTCGTATCGAACGGACCGCCGCATGCGACGCTCTCGAAGGTGAACAGGCTGGTCTCGTCATCCTCCCAGGCCGTCGTGGGCAGGCCCGCCTTGCGACAGACGTGACGCAAGAAGGCCTCGGAATCCCATTGGTGCTCGACGGCGACCCGCGGTAGGAGCAGGCCGGACGCGTCATCCCGATGGATCCGCAGGCCATGACGTCCGACGTGCACGGCGGCGATCCGGTCGCGCCCGCGCCCGGACCGGCTCCAGGTTGAAGAGAAGGTTCACGCTCAGGTCGAGATGCGGCAATTCCGTCGCCGAGATGGGCGGGAGACGATGGTCCTTGATCGCCGTGCGCAGGGCCGCATGTTCGAGCGCATCGATCAACTTCCGCGGCTCGCCCAGAAGGCCGCAGCACGCGCGCAGGTGGCCCCGACGTCTCAGGGTGACATAAGCCCCCGTCACCGGGATCGCCGCCGCGCCGGCCAGTAACGAATCGGGCAGATTCACGGGCCGACCCAGGATCTCGGCCGCCACGAAGGTGGCGGCAGCGGAGAGAATCGGCGCGGTGCTGTTCGATCGTCAGCCGGGACAGCGGGACGTCGCGCGTTGGCGTCTCGGCGTCGGGTGCCGCGGAGTCGGTTGTTTGTTTCATCGAGTGACTTAAAGGAATCTGGGTGATCACCTGGGGTTCGGGGGCGAACTGGGAGATCTCGACGGGGACCCGCTTCCGGCCCCAACTTCCCGGCCGGTCTTCAAAGTGGCCGGGGACGAGGCCGCCGCAGGAGCCACAGCGGTTCCCCCGTAGATGGTATGCCCCGAGGGTATACCAGTCTCGCTCAATCAACATCGTGCCGCAATGGGAGCAATACGTGCTCTGGTGGATCACGTCGTTGACGTTGCCCGTGTAGACGAATTTCAGGCCCTCGCGGCGGGCCACGTCATAGGCCTGGAGCAGCGTCTCGTGCGGGGTGTGCGGCCGGTCCCGCATCCGGAAGTCGGGATGGAACGCTGTGAAGTGGAGCGGGACATCATCGCCGCAGTGCCCGAGGATCCACTGGCACATCCGGCGGATGTCGTCCATCGCGTCGTTGGCCTGCGGGATGACCAGGTTGGTGATCTCGAACCAGACGTCCGTCTCCTTCTTGAGCCACTCGAGTGTGTCAAGCACGGGTTGCAGGTGCGAGTAGGTGAGGTGCTTGTAAAAATCCTCGGTGAACCCCTTGAGGTCGACGTTGGCCGCATCCATCATCTCGTAGAACGGCCCTCGCGCCTCGGGCGTGATGTAACCCGCCGTGACGGCGACCGCCTTGATCCCCACCGCGAGGCAGGCCTTCGCCGTTTCGAGCGCGTATTCCGCCCAGATGACCGGGTCATTGTACGTGAACGCGACACTCCGGCAGCCATGCTGCCTGGCGGCCTCGGCGATCGCCTCCGGGGTCGCGAGCTCGCTCAGCCGCTCAACCTCGCGCGACTTCGAGATGTCCCAGTTCTGACAGAACTTGCATCCCAGGTTGCAGCCAGCCGTGCCGAACGACAGGACGCTGGTACCGGGGTAGAAGTGATTCAACGGCTTCTTCTCAATCGGGTCGATACAGAACCCGGTGCTCCGCCCGTAGGTGGTCAGCACCATCTCGCCGTCTAGGTTCTGACGGACGAAGCAGAAGCCCCGATCGCCCGGCTTGAGGCTACACGTGCGCGGGCAGAGGTCGCAGATGATCCGCCCGCTCTCCGGAGCATCGTGCCACCATCCGCCGGTAAGAGATCCATCGGCACGCAGGCCGTTCATCGGGGGTAATGTAACCGTTCGTGACATGATAACCAACCTTCGCGGGGGACCTTGCCCGCGGGATCGTCGCGTCGGGAATTGAAAGGAGCTCTCGTAGGGTCTGCGCCACAGACCTCGACGGAAATTTTGAATGAGGCTAAACTTACGAATCGGGGCAGGGACGGCCCGCACAGCGGGCCCGCTGGCATTGCTCCGCTCCGAGGACATGTGCCTCCTTGCCATGACATGGCTTCGGGCTGCGATCCCTCTACGAATTATAGAGTGATTCGGTTCCGGTGATTAGGGCAATTTCACCATCCCCGCCCAGTTCCGGACGTTCCTCGGCTCGGGACGCTCAAGGTCCTGCAACCAGCCCCTTAAAGCTGACCGTATGCGTCTGCGACTGATCGCTGCGCAAAGAACGTCAAGTAGTCGGAGCGTTCTGACACGGAAATCCTGCGGTTTACCGCATCAGGAACTTGATCTTATTTGCGCAGCGATCAGTAAGCTGTCGCCAGGCACGGAGTTACTATCTCTCCAGGGAGGCGAAGGCAATGGTCCTCGGCGACGTCTTCGAGCGATTTGCCCAAGATTCCCCACTCTCGGTGATGGCGCACGGCGTGAGGGAGAATGCCGTGCGGCTCCGAGATGAAGTGGAAGGAGGGAAAAGTCGCGGCGCTACTGAGCTTGCAGTGTCTGATCAACACGCCGGAGCGGTGGGTCAATTCTGGTCGAAGATCGACCGATGGGGCTTCCCGGTTGCAGCCTGAACAATAGCAGAGTGTTACAGTAACATCATTCGTCGGTCAAACCTCCCGGATGCGGAGATCAGGAATGACTTGCCGGATCTCTCGCGTGTCGCCACGGCGCTGCCTGTCGAGGCTTGACGGTTGGTGTTATGCTCGATCCTCAGGGGTCGGCTTCCGCCTGCCGTCCAATCTGCCCAAGCGGCGGGCGGAAGCCGACCCGACACAAAGCGGACCTCCTCATCGGGAGTATGGATGATGAGGATCTCCGGGGCTCGGGAAACGACCTTTCCGGACCGGCTCGGAGCGACGACTTCATTCTAAGGATGTCAATGTGGATGCCTTGCTGATCCCGATTGGCAGCGCGGGGATGTCCATCCCTTCGTGGGGCTGGGGCTCGCGCTGAAGGCGCGCGGGCATCGCGTCACGCTCGTCACGAACGGGCACTTCGGGCCGCTCGCGCAGCGGGCCGGGCTCGATTTCGCCGAGCTCGGCACCGAGAAAGAGTATCGCGAGGTTCTGGGGAACCCGGACCTCTGGCACCCGTCCAAGGGGCCGAGGTTCATCTTCCAGCGGCTGATGCCGGCCATGATGCAACGGACCTTTGAGGTGATACGCGATCGCAACATCCCCGGCGAGTCGCTGGTCGTGGCGCCGTTGACGGGCATCGGCGCCCGGGTCGCGCAGGAGGCGCTGGGGATCCCGCTGGTGTCGATTCAACTGCAACCGGCGGTCTTCCGGAGCGTCCACCAAGTGCCGATCCTCCCCATCCTCCCTCTGGCCGGGTGGATGTCGCGGTCCTGGAAGCGATGGGCCTATTGGCTGATCGATGAATGGATCCTCGACCCAATGTTCGCGCCGGAGGTTAACGCCTTCCGGGCCGAGCTAGGCCTGCCCCCGGTCCGTCGGTTGATGGACGGATGGTGCCACTCGCCACAGCTCATCCTGGGGATGTTCCCCGAGTGGTACGCCCCGCCGCAGCCGGACTGGCCGCCACAGACCGTCCTGACCGGGTTCCCGCTCTTCGACGAGCGCGGGCTGGAGCCGATCCCGGCGGAAGTCTCTGACTTTCTGGCCGCGGGCGATCCGCCGATCGTCTTCACGCCCGGCTCGGCGATGCAGCACGGCCGGTCGTTCTTCGAGGAGTCGCTGGCCGCATGCCGGCGGCTCGGCCGGCGAGGAATGCTGCTGACCCGGTTCCGCGAGCAGGTTCCGGCCGACCTGCCGACGGGAATCTGCCACGTCGACTACATCCCGTTCAGCCAGGTCTTGCCGCACGCCGCGGCGCTGGTCCATCACGGGGGGATCGGCACCTCGGCGCAGGGCCTGGCCGCCGGCATCCCGCACCTGATCATGCCCCTGAGCCACGACCAGCCCGACAACGCCGCGCGGCTCAAACGCCTGGGCGTGGCACGGGCGCTCCCGCCCCGGGCCTACCGAGCCCCCGCCGTCGCTCGGGCGCCGCGATCCCTGCTCGACGCGCCCGAGGTCGCAACCCGATGTCGCACGGTCGCCGACCGATTCCGCGACGCCGACCCGCTCGGCGTGTCGTGCCTGGCGATCGAGCGACTCGCCGAACGGTCGCTGAGACCTCGCGCGGCGTCGGACCGCGTCCCCTCCGCGTCGGAGCTGTCACACGAGCCGAGGCCCTGATGTCGGGCCAGGTCCCGAGGACCCGACAATTGTTTTAATTTTCTCGCATTTCGGCACGCGCTCTGCGTAAAATGCTTGAGTGGAAATTCATACGCGAACGCAGGCCCGACCGGCCTCGGGCTCGGCACAAGGTGTACACCATGCGGCACATTTTCGGACTGGTGATCACAGCCGGCCTCTTGCTGGGCCAGGCATCCACTGCGAACGCACAGGTCGCATTCTCGTTCGGCAACCCATACCTGGGCACCGGGGTCTCGATCAACGTCCCCGGCTTTAGCTACTACAGTGGCGGCTACTACGGCACCCCCTACGGCTATGCCCCCGGATTCGGCGTCGGTGGCGCGGGCTATGGACTGTCGGGACCGGGCTATTACAGCTCGGGCTACTCCGCCTACGCGGCCCCCGGGACGGCCTCCTTCGGCGCGGGGACATACGGCCTCTATCCCGGAGTCTCGGGATATGGCTACCCGGGCTATGGAGGATTCGTTCCCGGTTACGGCGGCTACGCCCCTTCTCTCTACGGCGGAAGGAGCCACTCCGGCGCCTCGGTGTCGTCGGGGATGTTCATGGGGCTGCCGCGTCCCAACGGTGGGCTGATCCCGGTGCCCCGTTGAGTCGGGGCCGCGTTTGATCGCTCCTTCGGAGAAGGTCGGCCCGGAATTCCGGGCCGATCGCGCGTTCCGGGTGGCGTGCTAGAGGCCGAGGGGCTCGTCGTCGCTTTCGAGATCGCCTTGAGTGGGCGCGAGGTTGACTTCGGCCCAGGCGGCGACTCTCTGGCCATGCGCGTCGGTCCCCACGGCCTTGACGACGAGCGGACCGCTGTCTCGGTGGATGCCGGCCAGTCGGATCGGTCGTGAGTGGAGCCGGCCGCGCGCCGGCAGCGCCGAGGAGCCGAAGGCCGAGGCGATTCCGAGCATGTCGAGGCCATCATGGCGGAATCCCGGCGCGTGGGGGTCGGCGGTGGGCACGAGCGGCTCCCAGGCCAGTGCCGAGAGCCGCACGGGGGTTCCCGCCCGCTCCGCCAGGCCGATCCGAAGGCGGAGGTCTCCATCGGAGCCGGCGGAAACCCGCGCCGAAAGATCAAGCCGCGCCATCCCGGACGGCAGGGGGACCGCTGTGACCTGCACCTCGGCATCGGGGGGGCCGGTGACCTCGACCTCGACGGCTCCAGACAACGGCGCCTCGACGATGACGAAATGGCTGCTCGTCCCGGCCGCCGACCAGGTCTCGGGCGCTCCGCCGGGCGTGACGCGGACAGTCCGGGGACCGGCCAGCTCCCACGCGTCGAGCGGCCCGCGCACGTTGAGCGAGCGGAAGCCGATGTCGCTCTGGTGAGTCGAGTCGAGCCCGCTCTGATAAAGCGCGAGGGACCACTGGCGATAGAGGTCGGCGAAGGGGACGCCCGTGGCCGATTCGAGGTTCGCGGTCCCACGCCGGTGCGAGTGAATCAGCGCGGGGAGCAGTCCTGGGCCGAAGCGGTCGGCGCACCAGCGGAGGAACAGGTACGTGCTACCCCGGTTGCCGTGGCTCCGGAACAGGTCGGCCGCATAGTAATCCTCGACCACCAGGCGATACCGCTCGGGCCGCGACAGGAAGGCGCTGACACGGTAGTCGAGGTTCGAGCGCGAGAACCCGTGTAGGTCCTCTCCCAGATGGGCCATCGCCTCGTCGAGCCACCCTTCCTCGTCGGCGACCAGGCCGGCATTGGCCTTGGCGCTGAAGGTCACGGCGTGGGTGTATTCGTGCGCCAGGACTGTACGGAGGTGCGGGCCCGGCCCCAGCGCCGTGCTCAGGTACAACATGTCGCAGCGATTACTGAAAGGCGCGGCGAGGACGGGATCGAGGTCGGCACCCGGACGAACCCATCGACCGAGTGCCGGCCCCCCGCCAGTCGGGTCAACCAGCTCGACATCAACACGGTGAACCGGCCGTCGCCATCCACGTCACGCGCCTGACCGAATGTCCGCGCGGCGACGGGAAAGACCTGGTCGTCGAAGGTCCTGACCAGGTCACGGAGCACCTCGGCGCCGACCGACCCGACGTCCTGAGCATCGACGTAGACCTGGACCCGGTGGCCGACCGCCCGCAACTGCCCGCGCACGGCCAGATAGTTGCTCGCGCTGGCGACGTCGCCGTCGCGGACGAACAAATGGAACGTCCGCTCGCGGGGCGGCGTCGCGGCGAACGGCTCGGCGATGGGGGGCAGAGAAGGCGGCGACAAGGCCGGCGCACGCCTCGAGTCCTCGTGGGCCAGCTCGGGGGGGTAGGTCTCGATCACTGGCCGCGCAGTCAGTCGGATCGGGAACGGCCCGGGCGCCTTCGACAGCGCCGAGACGATGACCAGCGTCCCTGACCCCCGCTCGGTCGTGGCGGTCACGAACGCGGCCCGTCCCCGCTTCACCGCAATCGGCACGGGACGCCCCACCCGCCAGGTCGAGGCGGGCGGGCGATCATCCGCTGGGACCGAATCCTCCAAGCCCGCACGCACGGCCACCAGTGCGACGACCGCGGTCACGGCCATCCCAAGGTTCTTGCAACGTCGGCGGCGAGTGACCGAGCTGAGCATCCGCAGATACCCATCACGCGGGTTCGGCCCATCCCGCGACCCCCCCAGCAGGACCGTCCGAGACCGGCGACAGGCTTTCGATCGGCCCGGCGCGATTCCCGGCTTGAATCGATTGCGTCCGTTGTGCCACCCCGCCTTGTCTGCAACATTTTTCGCCGATTCTCGGGTTTTTCCCTGGCGCTCACCAGGTGGTACGCCCGGACGGGGGTCGGGCGGCTACTTCTGCCGGGCGGAGCCTCCTCAGGCCACCCGGACTCGCGCACCACCTGGCGAGCGCCAGGCATTATTTTCTGATCCGTGGCAGACGTCCGCATCGCACCCAACGCCCCTTGTCACAAGAGGCTTATTGCGGCTGCACGGGCGTACGCCTCACGCGCCGTACTTCTGCAACCGCCCGGCATGCGCCAGCGCCAGCGGCAACAGATCCTTGGCAAGGAACTGACCGAGGCCGCCTTGCAGGCAAGAGCGTTCGCCGAAGGTCGTCACCAGGTCGGGACGGGATGTGGCGGGCGCCCAGAGCAGGGTCGGCACGGGGTGGAAGCTGTGCGACCGCATCCGGCTCGGTGTCGAGTGGTCGCCGGTCACGATCAGGACGTCGGGATTCAGGGCCCGAAGCTTGGGGATCTCGGCGTCGAGCGCCTCGATCACCTCGACCTTGCGGGCGAAGTTGCCGTCCTCGCCCGTGCTGTCCGTGTACTTGTAATGGATGAAGAAGAAGTCGTACTTGCCCCAGTTTGCCTTGGCGACCTCCATCTGGTCGGCGATCGTCTTGCCGGGTTCGACGACGGTCATGCCAACCAGCCGCGCCAGGCCGCGATACATGGGATAGACCGCGATCGCCACCGCGTTGAGGCCGTAGACGTCCTCCATCGTCGCGATCTTGGGGAACTTGGCGAAGCCGCGAAGCATCAGGAAGTTGGCGGGACGCTCGTCCTTGAGGATCTGCTTGGCCTGGCGGAGGAACTCGGTGGCGATCCGTGCGGTCTTCTCCGAGTCCGCATCGTCGGCCTTGGGCTCCAAGGTGTGGAGGCCGGTCGAGAGCGGGTCGGTGTCGTGGACGTGGTCGCCCAGGCCGTCGCCCCGGAAGCGGACGACGAGGCGGTATTCGCGGACAGGCTCGACGAGGGTCTCGACCCCGTCGATCTTGACCCCGTCGCGGAGCTTGGCGACGAGTTTCTCGCAGGTCTCGGTGGGGATGCGTCCGGCGCGGCGGTCGGTGACGCGTCCCTCGGCGTCGATCGTGCAGAAGTTGCCCCGGATGGCGACGTCCTTCGGCCCGACCTCGACGCCGATCCCGAGCGCCTCGAGGACGCCACGGCCGATTTCGTGCTCGCGCGGGTCGAAGCCGAAGAGGCCGAGGTGGCCGGGTCCGGAGCCGGGGGTGATGCCGGGGGCGACCGGCGTGCTCAGCCCGACGACCCCCTCGGACGCCAGGGCGTCAAGGTTCGGCGTCCGCGCGGTCTCGAGTTCGGTCTTGCCGCCCGGCTCGATCGGCAGTCCGCCGAGGCCGTCGGCTACTAGCAGGACGATCTTGGTGTTGTTCGGCTCGCGAAGCTGGCGGATCAGGTCGTGCATCGACATGGGGCAGTCCTGTGAGGTTTCGGCACGTCATGCGGGCTTCGAAGCGTCCCGCGCCATTCTCTTGGGTATCCGATGCCGCGCCGGTGTGCAAGGCCGAACAGTCGCCGGATGTCCGTATCGCGTCGCGTTGCGCGGGCCTCGGACACACCGGTGCCGGGGATCTCGGCATGGGTCTTGCTCCCTGGATCGAGCTTGCCCCGCAGCAACGGGCCGACCGAATCGCCTTCCGCCGCGACATCCAGGAGCCGTGATCGTCGGCTTAAGCGGCGTCTTCCGGATCACGAGGATCGCGAGCGTGGTCCTTCCGGCGCGCACCAGGCCGCCGCCAAGGACCTGCGCAAGCGCGAGGTCAAGCGCGGGTCTGCCAGGCGCTCTGGGACAAGGTAATCCCCGGCATCCTCGGCCCCTTCGATGGCCCGAGCATGATCCGCTTCTTCGCCGGCCGCCCGCTCCTGGTCCTCAACGGCGAACGCGACCCGAACTGTCCGATCGAAGGCGCCGGTCGCGCGTTCGCCGCGGCCGAGGAGGCGTTCCAGAAAGCGGGCACGCCCGATCGGCTCTGCGTGATCGTTGCCAAGGGCGTCGGGCACGCCGTCACGGGTGAACAACGCCAGGCGGCGCTCGTTTGGTTCGTCCGCTGACTCAAACCATAAGAGGCGAGATGTGGGATGATCGATCTCAAAGAGCGGAAGGACGAGTGATCCGCCATCCCCCAACCTCCAACCCCGATCCCCATCCCCGACCTACCAGGTCATCCGTCGTTCTCTCTGCCAGGCCCCCTTGGGAAACCTTCATGAACCGCTCTCCGCACGTGGCACACGAGCGTGTCCCGACCTGCTCGCCCGTCCGAGGCGCGGTTCCCATCAAAGGCCACGGAGAGGATTGGCCCATCGTCCCTCGGGCTCGGAGGCTGGAGATCGGGGTCGCACCAGGCATTGGTGAAACACGGCCCAGCCAATCGGGGGGATCGTCCCAAAGTGGGGCACAGAGCATAGTGTACGATCTTGACACTTTACGGCACAAAGCGTGGCACGGACTGGAGCATTTATCCCTCGTGATTCGCAGCAGTTGCGCCAGCAAGAGCCAAACGACCACGACTGAACAGTGACAAGTAGCCGCCGGATCAATTTGGGACGGTCCCCGTTGATCTTCAGGCTCCCACGTTCGCTAGACCCGCTGGTTGCACCCATCCTCATGCCGAGGCACGGGATGGCCAGGCCGTTTACACCACGCATCGCTCGGCTGGTTGCCTGCCCCGAGATGTGGCATCACCATGTGCTTGATCGAGCGATTAACACGACCGGACTCTCACCGGCTGGATCACAGAATTGTCGGCTGCTCCATCTGGGCGGTACCCTGACCTGGCCTGGGAGCGGGCGACGGCTCGGTGTGCCCGCGTCAGCGGTCTTTGTGGATCCCGCCCGAGTCGAGATCGTCCGGCAGACTCGCCGGGATCGGCCATCGGTATTCCCCGCCCTGCCCCATATCAACGAGTGAGGTGGATGCGGATCAGTCCCCCCGAGGTCCACGTCGTCAGCGGTTTGTCGGGGATAGCCGTGCGATCGTTCACCAGCGCTGGCTGGACGATCACGTACTTGGGGTTGCCCTGGAAGTTGACGGCCAGAATGCGGACCCCCGCGAACATGACGATGCGGTACCAGGCATTGTTGCCTTTGCCGCCAGAGCTGTCGTAGACCGGCATCATCACCGGCTTGCCGATGATGCCGCTCAGGTTGTCCTTGATCCCTGCGCTGATGCCGGGGTTGCCTTTGAAGACGATCGACGGGGGCGTCAGCCCAGTGAGGCAGAACGTGCTATTCTGGTAATAGTCCAACTGCTGCGGGGTGATCCCGTTGCTGATCTGATCCCTGAGTGTACTGGTGCCATTGTCCTCGACGCCGATTTTGACCGTCCCCCAGTTGCCCGGCGACCCACTGCCGACTGGGTAGAGCTGCGACTCCATGATGCCGTCTGGACCGGAGGTGACCGTCTTGGTGGTAGGGTTGTACGTGTATTGATCGGTCGCCTGAGTCCCCAAGATCATGCTGGTGTACGTGTCTTTGTCGAGCACGATCGGCAGCAAGTTGGCATTGAGGTTGGCAACACTCTGGTAGCCCTTGACGGCATAAGGCTGGGCGGTCGCCGTGCTAACGAACTGGACGCTCGACCCCGGGAAACCCCAGAGCTTACTGAAGAAAGCTAGAGCCGGGACCATCCCGTGGGCGGCGACCTGCACCGAGTTGAAATTCAACTGCGAGCCCGTCGGGTCGGGGGTTGATTGCGGGATTGCTTGCGGGTTGTATTGCGGGTTGTTTGGGTCGATGTTGAGGGAGCCGATGACCATGTCGCCCGACGTGATCACGGCGGCCTGACCGAGGACAGCGTTGCGCTGACCGATCGTGACGGCCTGGTTGGTGGCCGCCTGCACCTCGGGGGTGAGGTCGGTGACCGTCGTCCTGATCCGCCGTTCACTGGCCAGTTGCTGCGCCCCGGCCAGGGCGGCCGCATCGGCGACGGTCTGGAGCTGGGCGCGTGCCAACACGATCACTCCGAGATCGACCGAGAGGGCTACTAACCCGATGAACACGGGCAACAGCAGCGCGAAGAGAACGGCGACGACCCCGCGCCGATGGCAGGCCATGCAATTCAATAAATTATGCATATTAAATACATAATAATCATGGATTTTCACTACTCATTGTCGCAGAGGCACTCACATTCACATTTTTGAGGAAGAATGGATTCCCCAGCCAACTGACCGTGTTGTAGGGGACGCTCAGGCTGACGGTGATCTGCGCTCCCTGCTGCGCGGTCTGCAACGAGGATGTCGAGGGAATCGTCGTCACCGGCACGATGTTCGAGCCGTACAGGACCGTATTGACCCGGTTCTGCACGTCGTCCTGCGTGCTGCCTTGGACCACAGCCACGCGGCAGCCCTCCCGCGCCGCGTTGGTGATCAATTGGGCGACCATGCCCAGCCGCGACATCTCGATCTGCCCCATGACCAGCGTGACAAAAATGGGGGCGACGATCGCCATCTCGACGGCGCTCGTGCCCGACCTTCGCCCGACCTTGCGTCGCACGCGCATCCTCAACTCCCTCCTCCTCTGAGACTGTAGCACGGTTCTCCGGGCCAATCCGAGGATCGCTCGGCGGGAACAGGAAGAATCAACTTCGGACCCGCTCAATGACGACGAGTCGGCTCCCAACTCGGCGAACGGCTCGATCCCAAGCCTGATCGCGCAGGACCAGCCAAGCGGTCGTGCCGGGCCCTCCGCTCTCGGGCATTCTCCCGTCTCCAGCCTCGCTCGCGGAGACGGGCCGTGAGATAAGCGAGCCTAGCGTGGTCGCATAAACGGCCGGTACGAGGCCAACTCAGGGCGGATTGGCGAGTTATATGCCGAATTCGGCCGATCAGCCCCGCGAAAACTCGTCGTATAACCCTTATTCCGGTTTCTTGTTCCATTACTACTTCTACAGCAGCACATCCTACAAACGTCATTGGCGCAAGACCTTCACCCACTGAGGGTTAATCCCATGCGTCGGCGTCGATGTGACCCGCCGGACGCTCCAGCTTGCTGGCTGTAACACCCCTGGCTAGCAGGACTTACGCCGCTGACCTCCAAGTTGCTGCTGCTGTAGAACTACTCAAGGGCCATCTATCGGTATCACCGTGCGAAGTTTGGTGTCGGGGGGCGCGATGAGGCTGCCTCCCGAATAGTAGCGGACCTGGACCAGGGCCATGCTCGTGACGAGGTCCGACTCCCAACTGACGCCCGAGTTGGCCGCCGAGACGTCCGGGTTGTAGTTGGCCAGCGCGTTGACCGGGGCGGGGAAGACGACGTTCAGCCCTTGCTCGAAAGGAGGCCAGGTCGTGGACTGGAGGAGGTCGACGTCATAGGAGACGTTACCGCCCGACACGCTCATCCGCTGCGTCCATTTGATCGTCTCGTTGGCCGTGTTGAGTTGTGCCGATCCCTGCGATCCCTGCGGGGAGTTGGTCAGGGGCTGATCGTTCGACCAGACCTGGACTTGCAGTCCGCCGGCCTGGAAGCTCGGGTTCTGGCTATAGTTCAGATAGAAGGCGACGAACGTGGTCGAAACGTCGCTGAGCGGGCTCATGCACGTGGTAATCTGGGGAGCGACGCCAGTGATGTCGGGCGTGGCGATCACCACTTGCCAGTCCTCCTCGACCTTGTCCGGGGTCTGCGCCTGCACCAGGGCCGGGGGGCCAGGGAGGGCCAGGAACACCGCGGCAAGCACGATTATCGAACGCGCAAACGACACGTGAGGCTCCTTCGTCATTGCGAGGCGGGGTGGTTGGGATCAACGCGAGAGATAGACGACGATCAGGCCCCCAGCGGTCCATGAGGTCTGCGCCGCACCGGGGATAGCAGTACCTTCGCCCGACTTCGCGTTGCACGGGCATCCCCAACTCCCTCCTCCTCTGAAACTATAGTACGGTTATCGTGGCCAATCCGAGAATCGCTCGGCGGCGACCTGCCCGGGTTTCAGCCCGGGCTTTTTCGTTTCCTGGGAGGGACGGCCAGGACGAGGATCAGGGTGGCGCAGGCGGCGAGCGTGGCGAACAGCATCGGCGTTCCTCGGCGTCGAGGGAGAGATCCATGCACTCATGTTTAGCCCGAGGCCTTGGATGCGCGGGGGCTCGATGCCGCGAATCGACACGCGATGTCGCCGCGATGCACGCCCAGGGCCGGCCGAGGGGCTCGGCCTGGCGGGGGAGGCCAGATCCGGCGAACTTCCCGCCGGAAATTGGCCGGGTGGCATGCCCACGAAGACGTGGGCATGTTCGTAAGACCTTGGCCCACAACAACATGCCCACGAAGACGTGGGCATGCCACCCGGCGAATGGCCAGTCCACGACCTGGGGTTCTTTCGGGCAAGATAACCTGTGCGTCGCCTTCCCCGCCCCGGTCAACGCGCTGGCAACGAATTCCGCTCCAGCGGCTTATCTCGGGCGTCAATGCCCCAGATTACCGCGATGACAGCGATTTATTTGCACCTCGTAGACGGGCAGCCACCTTCAAAGGGGTGGGTTCTTTCGGGCAAGATAACCTGAGCGTCGCCTTCCCCGCCCCGGTCAACTCGCTGGCCAACTACAACCCGGACGTCTCGGCGGCCAACTCGGGCGTCAGTTGGGAGTCGAACTTCGTCACGAGCATGACCTTGGTCCAGGTCCGCTACTATTCGTGCGGCCTCCTCATCGCGACCGACACCAACCCCCGCTCGGCGATGGAGCAGATATAGTCAGTAATCCCCTCTGGCTCATGGAGGACAACTGGTGGAGCGTATCCCAGTACGCTCGGCATGGCACGCTCTAACTTAACGCGACTTAAGGAGTTCCGCCTGACCAGCGGCGAGGGCCACGGTTGCCCCACCAGTTGTCCTCCATGAGCTTCTTCTCTGACTGATTACTTACTCCTGGCTCTACCCGCAGCCGAGGAACCCACGGATGACGTTGCCCGCGACGTCGGTGAGGCGGAAGTCGGCGCCCTGGAAGTGGAAGGTCAGCCACGTGGGGTCGATGCCCAGGCAATGGAGTCAAGTTCGGACACGATGCCCTGGGCACCCCCTTGGGATGATCCCTTTTTTCATCGAGTCGCCCGGCGCCCGCCCGTGCCCGCGGCCCAGATTTCCCGGCCCACGGCCGAGGACCGACCCCGTGCCAGGGTGGCGGTCTCGGTGTAGAATGCATGGCCTGTGTGATCGGGAATCGATACCAGGGGAGACTGCCACTCATGAGAGGTTTGCGTTCCGCACTGGCCATCGGCCTGGTGACGGCCGGGGTGATCGCCTTAGCGCGGTTGACCCTCGAGGCTCAAGATCGGGTGGGCCAACCCAAGGTCGAGGGGTTAGTCGAGGTCGGTGGGAAGAAGGGAGGAGCCGACGAATCGGCACAGGGTTCGGGAGCCCCGGCCTCGGTCGTTGAGGCGCTGGAACGGCCGTTCGTCCTGCCGTTCGCCGAGCCAACCCAGCTCGACGAGGTCTGCCGCCACTTGGGGCGGGTCTTGCGCGCGCAGTGGTCCTCGATCGCGCCGTGCTCGAGCGCCAGCAACTACGCCCCGACGACACGGTCCAGCTTGAACTCGACAGTGTGCGGCTCAAGACGGGCCTGAAGCTGCTGCTCGATCAGGTTGGCTTGACCTGCCGGGTCATCCCCGAGGACAACCTGTTGATCGTGACCGACAACGAGGGCTCGGATGACCCGCTCCACCGGGTCCTGGCCGAGCTGAAGGCGTTGCATCGCGACGTGCACCAGGTCCAGGACGCCATCGAGGACCTGCGCGGTCGCTCGGCCTGGACGACGAGGGGGGGCCGAAGATGCACAAGCCGACGATCATCGAGGAGATGCCCGAGAATCCGGACGACAAGGCCAAGACCCCCGACCTTCCCCCGCGCTCGTCGGTCCACCCGCGCTCCGGGATCTAGACTCTGTTCGCAGTAGAAAAAATTATAGTTATAAAATCGACTTTTGTTCGATTTTACGCATGAGTTCTGACATCATCCGGGACGCCGCATCCCAGCTTGCGGAACCGCCCCTGCAAATCTCGCCGAGTTGGAGTCAAGCACCATCCGGATCGCGCTTCAGGATGTGGCAGCTCCGGGCCTTGATGATGAGGTGCACCTTGGTGCCTGCGGTTAAGTCCAGGGCGGTGACGGCCGGCGCGACCACACTGGCGATCCAGGTGACTGCGCCGGTGCGGACCAGGACCTCGGCCTCGGGGCCGTGCGCGATGACACGCTCGACAGTGCCGGCAATCACATTACGGGCGCTGAGGCCGAGAATCGGGCCGCGGGCGAGCAGGATGTCTTCGGCGCGGACTTCGACCGTCAGGCGGGTGCCGGGGGGATGGTCGTGGAACGGGACGATCAGTGCAGGGCCGTCGAGCAGGCGGAGCCGGGTCTCGCCGCCGTCGGAGGCTTGGCCCTCCACCTCCGCCGTGAGGACGTTGCGCACCCCCTCCAGATGAGTCGCCGATCCTGGCCGGGGGCGCGTCGAGCACGTCGAGCGGCGGCGCCCTGATCGACGATCGTGCCGCGGGCGAGCAGGAAGAGGCGCGAACCCATCGCGATCGCCTCGGTCGGGCTGTGGGTGACGTAGAGCAAGGGGAGCGCCTCGGCCTGCTGGATGACGCGGAGGCGTTCGATGAGAGCATGGCGGCTCGCCAGGTCGAGCGCCGAGACCGGCTCGTCGCAGAGCAGGAGCCGGGGGCGCGGGGCCAGCGCGCGGGCCAGCCCGACGCGCTGGCGCTCGCCTCCCGAGAGTGTCGCGGGCCGGCGGTCGAGCAAGGGTTCCACCCCGCAGAGCGCCGCGACTTCGGCCAGACGGGCGACAGCCTCCGCCCTCGACCGGTCCTTCAGACCGAACCGAATGTTCGCCGCGACGCTCAGGTGTGGGAAGAGCAGGTCGTCCTGGAAGATCATCCCGACCTTCCGGGCGCGGAGCGGTACGTCGACCCGCGCCCGGTCGTCGAAAAGGACCGAGTCGCCAAGCCGGACCCGACCGCGGTCGGGCGTCTCCAGTCCGGCGATCAGGCGGAGCAGGGTCGTCTTGCCCGCGCCCGAGGGACCGAAGACGACCCCGCACTCGCGCCCGAGCCGCAGCGCGACGTCGAGTGTCAGCCCCGGATGGATCCGCCGCACGACTCGGACGTCGAGGATCTCGGCCGCGCTCAACGTCGAGGCCCCGGCGCCGGCAGGGTCCGCTGGACGACCGCCAGCATCGCGATCGCGAGGAGCGAGATCCAGAGGGTGAGCCACCCGGCACGGGTCGCGTCGTTGACCTGGACGGCGTCGTAGATGTCCAGCGCGGCGGTCCGGGTCTCGCCCTCGATGTTGCCGCCGACCATCAGGGTGGCGCCGAAGTCGCCCAGGGCGCGCGTGAAGGCGAGCATCGCGCCGGCCGCCAAGCCGCGCCAGGCCAGCGGGAGCGTCACCGAGGCGAAGACCGACAGCTCGCGCCGACCGAGCAGCCGCGCCGCGTCCTCCAGCGCCGGGTCCACGCCCTCGATCGCCCACCGCGCCGGCAGCAGGAACAGCGGGAACGCAGCCACCGCCGATGCCACCACGGCGCCCGACCAGTGGAAGACGAGCGTGAGCCCCCATGTCCGCTCCAGCCAGAGCCCGAGCCAGCCGCGGCGGCCGAGAACCTGGAGCAGGTAATAGCCCAGGACCGTCGGCGGCAGCACCAGCGGCAACACCAGGACCCCCGCGAGCAAGCCCTTGCCGAGGAACCGGCCCCGCGCCAGGAGCAACGCCAGCGGGAGGCCCGGCGCGACGATTGCGACCGTCGCCAGCGAGGCGACTCGGATCGAGAGCCAAAGCGGGGCCAGGTCGTGGGGATTCACGGGACCTCGGCCGCGAGGGCGAACGACCTGGCTAGGGTTTCGACTCGGGGATCATCGCGCTCCGCGATGACTCCGGCACGCTTCATACTACGGGGGTTCACGGAGAGGGTCCGAGTTTCCGGAAACCGGATTGTAACAGGACGGCCTGCCCCTCGTCACCCAGGATGAAGCGGGCGAAGGCTTCGGCGTCCTCGGCGCGGCGGAGCGCGCCACGACCCCCAGGGACTGGATGATCGGGTCGTAGAGATCCGGGTTGACCTCGAAGACGCGGACCTCGGGGACCCCGGCGATCGCGCTGGCAACCAGCCCAGCCTCCGCGTTGCCCGACTGGACGAACTGCAACGCCTGGCGGACCGTCTCGGAGGGGACGACCTTCGACGAGACGGTCGACCACACGCCCGAACGCTCCAGCGCCTGCTTGCCGGCGGCCCCGTAGGGCGCGAACGCGGGGTTGGCCAGCGCGATCCGCTTGACCTCGGGCTTGGTCAGGTCGCCCAGGCTCCGGATCGCCTCGGCCGCGTCGCGGTGGACCACCAGGACGAGCGCGCCGCGCATAGGCTCGGACCGACTCGGGCCGGATGAACCCGCCGGCGGCCAGGTCTTTGATGAACGCCTGGTTGGCGGCGAGGAAGAGGTCGAAGGGGGCACCGCCTTGATCTGCTCAGCCAACTGGCCCGACGCTCCGAAAGTCGGGCTCACCTCGATCTGGGTCTCGTCGGTGAACCGGCTGGCCAGTGCCGGGAGGCCGGCTTGCAGGTCGCTCGCCGCGGCCACGCGCAACGGCGCCGGGGCGGCCACCCGGCCGTCCGCGGCGAACTTCGGAGCGCCGCAGCCGCACACGAGCAGCGCCGCGAGCCAGAGCCATCGGCGCGAGAGGGCCGCTCGGTGTATCATGGTCTGGCCCTCCGCGAGTCCCTCGTGTCGGAGCGGCCAGGCGCGTTGAGGCCCAGCCGCCTGCACGCGACGGCCATCCTCCTGGGTCGTGCCGTCTTCACCGGGTCATCGTAAGGCCGACGCGGGCCGGGCGTCAACCCGCCTGCGATTGCGGCGCAGGGGCTAAATCGGGTAAGACGTTGGATGATGGAGATGGGGACGACATCGTTCAACATGGATTCGCTAGGGAAAGGTACCCGTTCGGATGAAGACGGAACAATTCTTGAGCCATCACGGGATTGTTAGCAACCCGTTCAGCGAGGAGGACGCGCAGACCGACACGATCTTCAAGCGTCGCTGCCTCGGGACGATCCATCATCCGGCCTGGGATAAGTTCTTTGGGAGCCCGGCCGATCCCTCGACGGCGCTCGTCTTCGGCGAGAAGGGCAGCGGCAAGACGGCGCTGCGGCTCCAGGCGTATTCCGAGCTGGAGGCATACAATCAGTCGCATCCGCACGAGCGCGTGCTCGTCATCTCGTATGATGACTTCAACCCCTATCTCGACCACTTCATCGCGGCGACCCACTCCAAGGACATGACGCAGGCGCTGACGCGCTGGCGGCTCCGGGACCACATGGATGCGATCCTGGCGCAAGGGGTCACGAAGCTGATCGATGCGCTCAATGCGGAGCACGTGGACGTGTCGGTCCTGAGCGTCGACCAGCGCCGCGACCTGTTGATGCTGGCGGCGCTGTACGACCAGTCGACGGGCGAGCCGCTCGAGCGGCGTTGGGACCGGTTGCGCCGGCGGTCGGGCTTCCGCCCGTTGTGGAGCCGGCGCGACTTGCAGATCGGCTTCGGCACGACGCTCGTCGTCATCGCCTTGATCGCGCTGATCCCCTGGTTCCGGAGGCCGAGCATCCTGCCCTGGCTGCTCCTCCCGATCATGCTGGGCTGGCTCTACTGGGGCTGGCGGCTGGCTCGCGCCGAGTGGTTCGCGCGGGACATCCGCCGGGGCCTGCGCGTCCTGAGCCGCGACCCGGCCGCGCTGCGCTGGGAGCTGCTCTGGTTCAAGCCGAGCGAACTGGGGGGCCAGCCGCTGCCCACCGCCGCGCGGACCGGCGGCGAGGAGCGCTACGAGCTGCTCCGCAAGTTCCAGGCGGTCCTGCACACGCTCGGCTACGTCGGGATTGTCGTCCTGATCGACCGGGTGGACGAGCCGCAGCAGATCGAGGGCGACCCGCGCAAGATGCGCGCCACTGATCTGGCCGCTGTTGGATCACAAGTTCTTGCGGCATCCGGGTATCGGTGTCAAGCTACTGCTGCCGATCGAGCTGGCGTATTACCTCGAGAAGGAGGACAAAGAGTTCTACGATCGTGCCCGCCCCGACAAGCTGAACCTGATCAAGCCGTTGCGCTGGACCGGTCGGTCGCTCTACGACCTGGCCGGCGACCGCCTCCGCGCCTGCTCGACCGAGCCCTCCAACAACGGCGACGGCCCGAGGCTCCGCCAGTTCATCGACGAGTCGATCCCCGATGACTCGCTCAAGGATGCGCTGGGCAACCTACGCACGCCCCGGCAGCTCTTCAAGTTTCTGCACCGGCTGGTCGAGGAGCACTGCCATCGCCACACCGAGGACGCCCCGCGATGGTCGGTCGACGCCGACACCTTCCGGACCACCTACTCGGCCTATCTCCGCGATCTGGAGGCGTTCGACCGGGGCTACGGCCACGGTTGACCGACGTCACGCCCACTTGCCACCCCGTCCCCGACGACGCGCCGAACCCGACCGAACCCGGGACGGCGGGGCGTTTCGTTACCTCGTGCTTTTCAAGCCCTACGACGTCCTGACTCAGTTCACCGACGCCTCCGGCCGAACGACGCTCAAGAACTTCGTCCCCGTCCCCGGGGTGTATCCGGTCGGCCGGCTCGATCGGGACAGCGAGGGTCTGTTGCTCCTGACTGACGACGGCCGGCTGGCGCACCGACTGACCGATCCCCGGTTCGACCACCCCAAGGCCTATCTGGTCGCAGGTCGAGCGAATCCCCGACCCCGTGGCGCTGGACGCCTTGCGTCGCGGGGTCGAGCTGGGGGACGGCCGGACCCGCCCCGCCGAGGCCGAGCTCCTGACCGAACCCCCTGTCCTACCCGATCGCCCGATCCCGATCCGGTTCCGCAAGAACGTCCCGACGGCGTGGCTCCGGCTGGTGCTCCGCGAGGGCCGCAACCGCCAGGTCCGACGGATGACCGCCTCCGTCGGCCACCCGACCTTGCGCCTGGTCCGCGTCGCCGTCGGCCCGATCCTCCTCGGCGACCTCCGACCCGGCCAGTGGCGCAGACCTGACCCCCGACGAACGCAACGCCTTGCTCATTCGCGATCGCGTCCGCTAGTGGCCCGTCGCCGGATCGGGTAAACTGGGGTACACTCTGGAGCAAAGACGCCATTTCGCGATCGCGGCGAATTCGGTACAACATCAGGTGCCGATTCCCGGAGGGTCACGAGGAGCCTGATGATGGCCAGCCCGTCCCGAGTCCGCAAGTCGATGGTGCTGGAGGAGTTCCTCAAGCGCCCCGGGGAAACGCCCTCTCTGGGGTTCCGCCTGCCGGTCACCGAGGTCTTTGGCTGTCTCGACGCCGGCGGCCTCGTCCCGACGTTCCCCCTGAACCGGGAGCCGACCCCGCATGAACCAGGCCGCCGCGACGGGTTTCAATGGTTCACCGAAGCTGCGGCTCCTCTACGAAGAGGGGACCATCCTCGTCGAGGGCCTGCCCGAGGGCGATGCTCAGGGACTGCCGGGGATTCAGTTCGACTTCCGGACGCGGCAGTTCCGCGCCCGGCGATCTGGTATCGCGCGATCGTGCAGCATCTGCTCGACCATCAAATCGCCTACGCCGACGAGGCCCGCGCCTATGACAAGGTGAACTGGACGATCCGGGTCGATAAGGAGGCGTTCCCGCACCAGGCCGAGGGGCTCAAGGCATGGTGGGATGCCGGCCGGCGCGGGGTCGTCGTTCTGCCGACCGGGACGGGCAAGACGCACCTGGCCAACCTCATCATCGCAAAGGCCCAGCGCCCGACGTTGGTCGTCACGCCGACGATCGATCTGATGAACCAGTGGTTCGACGAGCTGACCCTGAGCTTCGCCACTGAGGTCGGCCTGCTCGGCGGGGGCTACTACGACGTCCAGCCGCTGACGGTGACGACCTACGACTCGGCCTACATGAACATGGACCGGCTCGGCAACCGGTTCGGGCTGATCGTCTTCGACGAGTGCCACCACCTGCCCGGGCCGACTTACGGCCAGTCGGCCCTCTGCGCCATCGCACCGTTCCGGCTTGGCCTGACCGCGACCCCCGAACGCGCCGACAATGCGCATACACAGCTCGACCAGTTGATCGGCCCGATCGTCTACCGTCGCGAGATCACCCAGTTGCGTGGCCGGTTCCTGGCCGACTACCGCGTCGAGACGCTGTACGTGAACCTGACCGACGAGCAACGGCTCCGCTACGAGCGCCCGCGAGGTCTACCGGGCGTTCCTCCAGGACAGCGGCATCGATATGCGGCAGCCCAACGGCTGGAGCAGGTTCGTCGTCATGGCTCACCGTTCGCCCGAGGGCCGGCAAGCGTTCCTCGCCTACCGCGAGCAGCGCGAGCTGGCGCTGGCCGCCCCCGCCAAGCTCGAGTTGCTCGGCCGCCTGCTCGACCGGCACAACGGCGACCGGATCTTGATCTTCACCCATGATAACGCCACCGTCTACAAGATCGCGCGCGGTACCTGGTCCCGGTCATCACCCACCAGACCAAGACCAAGGAACGGCGTGAGGTGTTGCTACGGTTCAACGCGGGGACGTACCCGATCGTCGCGACCTCGAAGGTCCTGAACGAGGGGGTGAACGTCCCCGAGGCCAACGTCGCGGTAATCCTGTCGGGCTCGGGCTCGGTCCGCGAGCACGTCCAGCGGCTCGGCCGGATCTTGCGCAAGTCGGGCGACAAGGAGGCGCAGCTCTACGAAGTCATCACCCGGGGCACCGTCGAGGAGTTCACCTCGAACCGCCGCCGGCAGCACAGCGCGTATGGAGGAGAATGAGGCGAAAAGAGACCGGACCCGTCCCATCGGACCTGGAGCGCCCGACCCCCTTCATCACGATGAGAAGGAACGAGATGACCGCTCCCGACCGGCCCGCTCCCGCCGTCACGACCGCGTTGTCGGAATCCGCTGTCTCGGAGCCCGAGATGTTCCGATCCCCGGAGAAGCCCCCGCAACGCTCTGATGCCAACCTTCGGTTGATCCGCTCGCGACTCGCCGACGAGGAACGGATGCGGCCGAAGCGGTGGTGGAAGTTCCTGTCTTGACCAGGGTTGACCCCCGATGAGCGCAATCGACCAACCCCAACCCGTCGCGTTGCCCCCGCTGGAGGCGGGCCAGCGCCTCGATCGGGCCACGTTCCACACGCGCTACGAGGCGATGCCCCCGAGCACACGGGCGGAATTGATCGGAGGATTGGTCTGCATGCCCTCGCCCGTGAGCTTCGACCACGCCGACAAGAACGTGCCCGTCGTCATCTGGCTCGACCATTATGCTGAGTCCACGCCCGGAGTCCGGGGCTCGATCAATGCCTCGACCTTGCTTGACGACCTCGGTGAGCCGCAGCCTGACGTCTTGCTCCGCATCCTCCCCGAGTTTGGCGGCCAGACTCGGATCGAAGGCGACTTTATCGTCGGCGCACCGGAACTGATCGTCGAGATCGCTCGATCCAGCCGCAAGGTCGACCTCGGCGCAAAGTTCCGGGATTACGAGCGTGCCGGCGCCCGCGAATACGTGGTCATGGAGCTCGACCCGAACCGGATCCACTGGTTCATCCGCCGGGGCGAACGGCTCGAGCCTTTGCCGGCCAGTCCCGACGGCCTGTATCGGTCCGAGTTCTTTCCGGGGCTCTGGCTCGACCCCGAGGCGCTCTTCGCCGGAGATCGTGCCCGGTTGCGGGAGGTGGTGAACCAGGGGCTTGCGATGCCCGAGCACGCGGCCTTCGTCGCGCGATTGGAGCAGGCGCGCCATGTGCATTGATGTGCCGGATCGACCCTTCCACGCTGTCCGAGCCCAACCATGCTGACCGGCAACCTCGTCCGCATCAAGACGACCTCGAAGGGGCGGGTCATGCCGCTCTACCTCAAGCGCGATGAGCCGTACTGGCTGGAGGTGGCGGAGAGCCTGCTCCTGATCTTCCGCGAGGGAGTGGGGATGACCCGCGGCGAGATCGAGGCCGAGATCGACGAGCTGGTCGGCGAAGGGCTGGCGACCCTGGCGCATCGCGGGCTGGCGAAAGTCCTGGAGGACCGCGCCGAGTTCGAGGTCGTCGCCGAGGTCCCCCCCGAGACGGTCCGAGAGAAGGTCTTCTCGGCGGCGGCCGAGCATCGCCGGGCGCTCCGAGCCGCCGGACACCGCGCGCCGTTCCAGCGCGACATCGTGCTCGAGCGCCGCCGCGCAGGAACTGGGCGTCGAGCCCGAGAAGGTCGCCGCGTCCCTCTTCGCCGACCTGAAGGACGAAAACCGCCTGCTCAAGTTCGAGGACCTCAACGCCCAGCGGCTCGTCGACCGCTACAACGTGGCACTGGCGCAAGCGGTCCTGCTCCGCTCGGTTCTCGTGACGGCCGAGGTCCGCCACGAGAAGCCCGCGCGCTACCGGCAACTGTTCCGCCAACTCAAGTTCCACCGGCTGCTCTACCGCGTCGAGGGGAGCATGGACGACGGCTACGTCTTCCAGATCGACGGCCCCCTGAGCCTCTTCAGCGCAACCAACAAGTACGGCCTCCAGATGGCGTTGTTCCTGCCGGCGCTCTTGCACTGCGCCGACTTCCGGCTCGACGCCGAGCTCCGCTGGGGCCCGCAGCGCGTGCCGCGGAACTTCCACCTCGAATCGAAGGACGGGCTGGTCACGCACCAGGCCGACGTCGGCACCTACGTCCCGGCCGAGCTGACCGCGTTCCTCGACCGCTTCCGCCAGGTCGCCCCGGCCTGGGAGGTGACCGAGGCGACCGAGATCCTCGAGCTCGGCCATGAGGGGGTCTGGGTCCCCGACTACCGCTTCGTCCACAAGGCGACCGGGACCGATGTCTTCGTCGAGGTCGTGGGCTTCTGGAAGCGGTCGAGCCTCGATCGCCTGCTCCGGCTCCTGCCCCGGTACGGGCCGAAGCGGTACGTGCTCGCGATCTCCGAACGCCTCAAGGTGGACGAGGAGACGCTCGGCGAACTCTCCGGGCCGGTCCTCCGGTTCAAGGAGATCCCCAACGCCCCCGAGTTGGCGGCGTTGCTCGACGGCTTCGTGCGCGGCTCGACGAGACTGGGGTTCTGAGCGGGCACCGTGGGAAACGAGCATCTCCAAGAATCGTTCTGGCATGACACATTTGCGCTCAAGGGGGCGGTGACGCTCACCATCTCGGAGCGTGTCCTCGTCTTCGCCGCGATCGCGCTGGTCATCAGCCTCATCGACTACGGAGTGCACCCGACGATGGCCCTGCTCGGCATCGAGGTCGCGCCCTACGAGGTCGGCGGGGCGGCTCTGGGGTTGCTGCTGGTTCTGCGGACCAACGCGGGCTACGATCGCTGGTGGGAGGGCCGGAAGCTCTGGGGAGGGATCGTCAACCAGTCGCGCAACCTGGCGATCGCGGCGCTGGCGTACGGCCCGGACGACCCCGTCTGGCGCGACCGGGTGGTCCGCTGGACGGTGGCCTTCGCGCATGCGGCGCGGCGCAGCCTGCGCGACGAACGGATGCTCCCGAAGATCGCCGCCCTGCTCGGCGACGAGGCCGCCGCCGCGGTCGCGGCCTCGGAGCACATGCCCGGCTTCATCGCCCTGATGCTGGCCCGGCTCCTCCGCGAGGGCTGCGACCGCCTGGAGATGGACCGCTTCGCGTTCCTCCAGGCCGACCGTGCGCGAGCGGAGTTGATCGATCTGATCGGGGGGTGTGAGCGCATCCGCAAGACCCCTCTGCCTCGCGCCTACGCGATCAACATCCGCCGGTTCATCTTCCTGTTCCTGGCGACGCTCCCGTTCGCGCTGCTGAACAGGGCCGGCAACTGGCTAACCGCGCCCGTCACTGTGCTGGTCGCCTACCCGATCCTGGCGCTCGACCAGATCGGGGTGGAACTGCAAAACCCGTTCGACACTCGCAACCTGGGGCACTTGCCCCTGGACGCGATTTGCGAGACGATCGAGCGGAACCTGCTGGCGCTGCGAGAGGTCGGTCCGGGCCACGCGATGATTGACGGCTCGGGGTCAGGGCCGCTCACGTCTGGTTTTGGGAAAGAGAGGATGGGATGAGTCGGGAGACGACCCTGAAGCGGATCCTCGACGGCGGGATCGTCGCGGTGGTCCGGTCCGAGTCGAGCGCGTCTCTGGTGAACGTCGTCCGCGCGCTGGCCGGGGGGGGCGTGACGGCGGCCGAGATCACGGTCACCGTGCCCGACGCGATCGAGGTCATTCGCCAGGTCCGCCACGAAGTTGGCGACACCGCGATCCTGGGCGCCGGTTCGGTGCTCGACCCCGAGACGGCGTGGGCCGCGCTGCTCGCCGGCGCCGAGTACATCGTCGCGCCGACAGTCAACCTCGAGGTCATCCGCCTCTGCCGCCGCTACGACAAGCTCGTCATCCCCGGCGCGCTGACGCCGAACGAGGTGGTCACGGCCTGGGAGGCCGGCGCCGATGTGGTGAAGATCTTTCCGGCCGACCTGGGCGGTCCCACCTATCTGAAGGCCCTGCGCGGCCCCCTGCCCCAGATCCGCCTGATGCCGACGAGCGGCGTCGACCTGACCACCGCCGAAGCTTTCCTCAAGGCCGGCGCCTGCTGCCTGGGCGTCGGCGGCTCGCTCGTCGAGTCCCAGGCCGTCGCCTCCGGCGATTTCGCCCGGATTCGCGACCTGGCCGCGCAGTACGCCGCCATCGTCCGGCGGTTCCGCGAGCAGGTGTGATTTCCTTCTCGACAATCGGGAAGGACGGCCCAGTGGAGGTCATCGTGTTGATCTCTCGGCTCGATCGCGTCATCCACGCCATCCGGCTCGCCATGGCGTTCTTGACGATCATCCCCGTGCGGTGGAGCGACGGCAGGGTGACCGAGACCGACCTCTCGGAGTCGCGGTATGCTTACCCGGTGATCGGTGGGGCGATCGGTCTGGTACTGGCCGTGCTGAGCGAGACGATCCGACTCCGGGGGATCGACCCGACGCTGGCAGCGTTCCTGCTGATCGCCGCCGAGGTGGCGATCACGGGGGGCTTGCACCTCGACGGATTGGCGGATACGAGCGACGGCCTGTTCCTCTGGGGCGATGCCTCGCGTCGGCTTGCCGTACTGCGCGATCCCCACGTTGGCAGCTTCGGCGTCTCGGCGATCGTCTTGGTGCTCCTGGGGAAATACGCGGCCCTGAGCCACATGACAGGACCGGGACGGTCGCTGGCCGTTCTCGGCGCGGCGACGGTGGGCCGGACCCTGATCCTCGTCGCGGCCGGCACGGCGCGCTACGCTCGGCTCGAGGGGACCGGCCGCATCCTGATCGATGCGACCACCCCGCGCGATGCTCTCGGGGCTGCCCTCGGCACCCTCGCTCTCGGCGCGGCGCTGGCCGGTCGCACCGGACTGGTCGCCAGCGGCGCGGCGCTGACCCTCGCCTGGTGCCTCACGCGCTTGGCGTCACACAAGCTGGGAGGCATCACGGGCGATATTCTGGGAGCCCTGATCGAGTTGACGGAATTGGTGTTCCTGGTGACTTGGATGTGAGACATCTCTCCATTGATTGCGCAATTCTTGTCACCGGTGGAGTCGTGTCCCTCATGCCGAATCAGTGCCTACAATCCGAATCTTCGGTTGCTTCGTTTCAAGCCGACCGACGGCGAAGGTCGATAACCTCCGCATAAGCCCCTTGGTGCGCCGTGGGTTCGGGGATGGTTCGGTCGGGTCGAGCGGCGGGAAAGGCTCGTGCATGGGCGAGATGATCCTGGTACTGGGGGGGAGCCGGTCGGGCAAGAGCCGGCTGGCCGAGCGACTGGCTGGCGAGTTGCAGCCGGTGACGTTCGTGGCCACCTCGCTCCGGGACGACGCCGACCCGGAGATGGTCGCGCGGATCGAGCGGCATCGAGCGAATCGACCGGAAGGCTGGGTCACGATGGAAGTGCCGCGCGACCTGGAGGGCGTGCTGCCGACACTGGCGGCGGGGGAGGGTGCGGCGGTGATCGACTGCCTGACGCTCTGGATCAGCAACTTGATGCTTGGCCTGGGCGGCGGCCCGGCGTTGGGAGATGAGGCGATCCTGGAAACAGTCGTCCGGACGGCGGAGATGGCCCGAGGGCGGGCGCGGATCATCTGGGTCTCCAACGAGGTCGGTTCAGGCATCGTCCCCGCGAACCCCCTGGCCCGGCGGTTCGCCGACGTCCAGGGGTGGGCCAATCAGCGCCTGGCGGCCGCGTGTGATGCAGTCCACCTCTGCGTGGCGGGGTTCGCGATCCGGCTCAAGTGATTGGAGGCCGATCGGGGCCAGGAGTTTCGGATTCCAAGGAGGGAATCAGGTGACGCTGAGGGCGGTTCGGGTGCGACTGGCGATCGTCGGGCTGGGATGGATCCTGGCCCTGGGGATCGTCGCGCCCGGAGCGGTCGCCGCCCCCCCGGAGTCGCGCGCGGGCCGCGCTCGACGATCTATCACAAGAGCCGGTCGTTCCGGATCCCGTTCAACATCGACCCGGCGGAGCGTGCCCGGATCCGCGAGGTGCAGCTCTGGGTCTCGGACGACTCGGGGTTCACCTGGAAGCCCAAAAGCGTGACGACGCCCGACCGCCCCTCGTTCACGTTCCGCGCGGCACGCGATGCGGAATACTGGTTCGCCGTCCGGACACTCGACACCAAGGGGCGGCTCTATCCGGGCGACGACGAGCAGGTCGAGCCGAGCATGAAGGTCATCGTGGACACGAGCTCGCCGTCGCTGGTTCTGGAGCCGGAGGGCCGGCGCGGAAGCCTGGCTTCAGTGCGGTGGGAGGTCCGCGACGAGAACCTCGACCTCGCGTCGTTCGTCCTGGAGTACCAGGCCGAGGGAGCCGACAAGTGGCGCCGGGTGCCGATCCGACACCCCGCGTTGATCGGCAGCGAGAGCTGGGACGCACAGACCGCCGAGCCGCTCAAGATTCGCGCCTCAGTTGCCGACAAGGCGGGCAACGTCGCCGAGGCGTTCGTCAGCCTACTCGAGGGGACTCCGACCAACCCCAGCGTGGCCACGAGCGAGCCGTCCGAATTCTCGGCGCCCCCGCCGATCTCGCGGATCTCGGCCGGCCCGAGTTTCCCCCCGGTGGACGATTCGCCAGGGGGAGCGCGAGGCTCCGAGCCGAGGGACCCGTTCCCCCAGCAACCCCCGGCCTCGAACGCCCAGGTGTCCTTGGGGGCCAATCCCGACCCCTTCCCCGGCTCCGAGCGTCCCGCGAGC
This sequence comes from uncultured Planctomycetaceae bacterium, assembly GCA_963803395.1. Lineage (GTDB taxonomy): Bacteria > Planctomycetota > Planctomycetia > Isosphaerales > Isosphaeraceae > JAFANO01. The sequence goes on along the minus strand of CAWDND010000031.1, from coordinate 58,560 downwards.
CCCTCGCCGCCACCGAGCACGGACGGATCGGGCGTGGCGGGGCCGGGTGGTCAGACCAGGCTCATGAACAGCCCCCGGTTCGCGCTGCAATACGCCGTCGATGATGCCGGCCCGAGCAGCCTGGCCAGCGTGGAACTCTGGGTGACGATGAACGGCGGTCAAAGCTGGAGCCGCCTGGCCATGGACCCGGACAAAACCTCCCCCTTCGACGTGGACCTGGGCGGCGATGGAACGTTCGGCCTGCGCCTGGTCGCGCGCGGCGTCTCGGGTCTGGGAGATCCCACCCCCGCCCCCAACGACCCGCCGCAGATCTGGGTCGAGGTGGACAGCACGCCGCCGAGCGTCCAGATCCTACCGACCCAGGTGGGCAGCGGCGTCTACGCGGGCAAGGTCGCAATCAACTGGCGCGCCAGCGACCTCCACATCGGAGCGCGCCCCGTGTCCCTCTCGTGGCGCCCCGCCGATCAGTCCGGGGCGCGCTGGCTCCCGATCGCCGAGGCGATCGAGAACACCGGCCAGTATGTCTGGTCCGTCCCGCTCAATGTTCCTCCCCGATTCCACCTCCGAGTCGATCTTGCCGACTCGGCCGGCAACCGCGGCTCGGCCGAGACCACCGAGCCGGTTGTCATCGATCGGGCACGTCCCCGGAGCCGAATCCTCAGCCTCGACCCCCTCCGAACCGGCTCACGAGCGGTCGCGCGACCGTTTCCTCAATGATGAACTGGCTCTGGCCATCTCAACGTCAATCGGTCAGGGCCCTTCACTGTTTCAAGAGACCCAACATGGTGAAGAGTTAGCCGACCCGGGAGGCATTGCGGCGGATGGCCTCCGCGATGTTGGTCGCGCCGGTCAGGCGGAGGAACCCGATGGTCGCATTCCGCACCGCAGCCATCACTTGGGGACCGGAACCCTGGTGGACCCGGCTCGCGTCCTCTCCCATCGGGACGTCGCGCACGGAGTGCAAGCGATACTCACTCGACCAGTGACCCCGGACCCATTCGAGCAACTGGCCGGCGTTCGCCTCAGACCGGGGGACGCTGGTGAGGAACGAGCGAACCTCGGACGTGGTCGTCCCGGCCTTGACGACCACGCTTTGACGCTTCGCCGGGCTCAAGAGCGGGTCTGCTCGGGGCCATCGCCTGGCCCCGACGCCGGTATCCCCGGCCCCCTCGGTCTGACGATCCGCCCGGGTGGGGCTGAGCACGCCTGCCCAGCGCTCGGGCAAGGGGGACGTTTCACAGGTTCTGGGTGCTGCCATGGCGGCATGATGACTCCTTCGATGCATTCAGCACGACGAGAAAACAAGAACCGGCAGGGGATTATTGCTTGACGGGCCGAGTTGCCCCGCGTTCCAATTATGGGGAGACGACCCGCTCGCGATGGGCGAGCCCAATCCGGTCAGGAAGGCCCTACCGTGCGAACCCTCGCAGGGAGGGAATCCTTTCGTGTTCAGGAGGTGCAGCCATGAGTCCGCTCAACGAGGAGACGATCGAGGCGTCCCTGGTCCGCATCAACGCCGGGCTGCAAAGTATCAACGCCGCACTGCAAAGTACGGGCAGCCCAGAAGTCTTCGAGCAATACAAACAGGGCGTATACTTGAATAAGCCTTTCGGGCACTCTGAGCACGCGCACGAGGTTGCGCGTGCGCTCGGCGAGGGACAGGGATATGCTCGGGTTGAGCGGGACAAGGACCCCAAGCAAAACGATCAATATTGGGTCAGACTCCTCAAGCCCAACGAAATAACCAATGACATGCTACCGAACGTCACCGGCGTCATGGACGAGATGCGTAGGCTTGAGCACGATGTGCCTCAGAAGCCCTAGCCGGCTGAACCTCAGTCCGGAGACGTACCCGCCCCAACGCCCACAGAAGAGGTCGTCAGCACGACCGCATTCAAGGAGGTCGAGCTCAAGGAAAAAAGCACCCATTTGCCGGGCTATGCGTACGCTGGCGGCCAGCAGCTGAATACGATATTCGAGGTCGGTGATGGAGGCGACGCCAAAACCGTGACAATCAAGGGCATTCGCAGCCAGCGCGATGCCATGTTGGAATTACATTCCAATGGACAAGTGGCGATCCATGTGGATGGGGCCGATGCCATGGGAGGCATTCGTGACTACACCAGGTATTTGACCACGCGCAATGACCAGGACCCATCCCAGGCAGGCGGACCGCTCGTTGTCGAGTTCACCAAGGAAGAGTTTGCCAAGGTAGCTTCGATCAGCACTGTGAGTGCCGGGCAATTCGGTAAACGAACGATCATCACCTACAATGATAGCCGTTCGCTGAATGTCATGGCTGGAGATGTTCAGATCGCATTGAAAACTGGGAAGGGCGAAATCACCAAACCCGTCTCCGCTTCGGAAGAAGTCTTATTCGCTTTACGCGCGAACCATGCTGAATAAGTCAGGGCCAAGGGAACTTCCTGCGTCCATTCCGGGGGGTGAACAAGAAGCACCGCCACCAATACGTAGCGATCTTCGAGTGGGGCTACAACGTAAAGCGGGCAACAGTGGAGTGACTCCACGCTCTCCTGGGTGTCAAACACCCCACCAGTTGGAGACTGTAGCAAAGTCGCCGGGTCCTCTTCGTTCCCCCACTCTGCGTGGGGACGGATCTCCGGGAGGCTCGGCGTCCCCGACTTGACCCGACGCAGAGCTTCGCAGAGGGCCATTCCCACGCGGAGCGTGGGAACGAGGATTTCAGGCCGAAACCGGAAGTCCGACGCAGCATGACCCGGTCGCCTTGCTCCAGTCTCCACCAGTTGCCCGACATGAGCCAACCAAAGGAAAAACCGGGTTTTGAGAGAGTTACTTAGCCTAATTTGAGAAGACTTCATGAATTCAGAAGTGCCGGACGCTTCGATCACGGGGAGCCGGGCGATGTCCTGCCAGTTGCTAACGGCCAGGATCGCGACGCAATCGATCCATGCGGCGATTGCGGCCCATCGAGACGGCCGTGGCTCCCGGGAACATCCCTTCTCACGTCTGGCTCGAGATGCGCGAATTGATATGGCATGAGGGCCTGGTTCGCAATCTCTTCGCATAGTCCGCTGCCTTTCTTCCCGTGGCGCACCAGCCCACGGAATCGCGGATTGTCCCGTTCCGTGGGCTCGGCCGGCGTGTCTGGTCAAATTCGTCAAAGGAGGATGTCGGTCGCGAGGTCCACCCACCAGGGAACTCGGTCGGGCGAAATTGATCGTCATGGACTGCGCGGCGTCGCCGGGCACGGCCTGATCGGACGCACGCAGGTGCAAAATCCGGTGCCGTCAAGCCCCTTCGGTGGGGTCTGATGGTGAGGCGGCAAGTCGTTCGAGCGGGAATTCGAAACCTGAGCATTGAGAATTTGCACCATGACAAGGAAACTGATCGTCGAACTGATCGGAACGTTCTTCTTGGTCTTGACGGTAGGTCAGACGGTGGTCGGGGCGAAGCCGGGCGATCCAGCCGCGGCCCTGGCGCCGCTGGCGATCGGCTCGGCTCTGATGGTCATGATCTACGCCGGCGGCCACATCTCCGGCGGCCATTACAACCCTGCGGTCACCCTCGCCGTTTGGCTGCGGGGCAAGTGTACAAGCGCCGAGGCGCCCGCGTACATGGTCGCGCAGGTGGTCGGCGGGGTGATCGCCGCGTTGACCGTGCTGTTCTTCAAAGGGAACACCCACGCCACTGCAGCCGCGCCACGTCTTCGCGGCGCTCCTGGCCGAGTTCCTGTTCACCTTCGCGTTGTGTTACGTCGTGCTGAACGTCGCGACGGCTAAGGGGACCGAGGGGAACTCGAACTACGGCCTGGCGATCGGCTTCACGGTCTTGGTCGGCGCCCTCGCCGTAGGCGGGATCTCGGGCGGCGCGTTCAACCCGGCGGTGGCGGTGGGAATCACCCTGATGGGGCTGTCCACCCCCGCCAACATCTGGATCTTCCTGGTCGCCGACTTCCTTGGGGGGGCTGCCGCCGGCCTGCTCTTCAAGGCGCTCGACATGGGCGATGAAGCGATGACCAGGCCGGCCGAGGCTGATCGTGTCAAAGAATACGTAACCCGCTAAAGATTACGTAACCCGCTGACGAATCCGCAAACCCCGGGCCCAGGGCTTCCGACGCGGAGGCTCTCGGGCCGCGTGATGACCACCATGGCTCGTGGCCGGACCCTCTACCGCAAGCGTGATAGCCTTTTCCGTTCCGGGGACTTGATCGGATACCCCCGCCGTCGATCATCCCACAGAGTCGGTCGTCGCGGCATGGTCGGTCTCAAGCCCCGCGCCGGGATTGATATCCCAACGGTCGGCTATGTTCGATTTCGGCAACTTTGACGCATCAGAAAGTGTGGTAGGCTATGGCAACGAACCTGATCGATCTCGTCAGACAGTGTATCCCCGACGAAGCCATCGGCAAGATCAGCGGACTGCTGGGCGAGAGCGGTGCGAGTACGCAGAAGGCCGTCGAGGCCGGGATCCCGACGCTCCTGGCCGGTCTCCTGCACACCGCGTCTACGCCCTCGGGTGCCGGCCGCCTGGCGAACATGGTGGGCGGGGAGGAAGGGGCGAAGGCCAGCGACATCCTCTCCAACATCGGCGGGTTACTCGGGGGCCAGACGGACGAACCGCTGAAATTCGGCCAGAAGATCGTCAGCAGCCTCTTCGGGAGCAATCTGAGCTCGGTTCTGGACGTGCTCTCGAAGTACAGCGGGATGAAGCCGTCCTCGATCTCGTCGCTGATGGGCATGCTGGCGCCGCTGGTCCTGGGCGTGCTGCGGCAGCAGACCACCTCGCAGAGGTTCAGTGCCTCCAGCCTGATCAGCCTCTTGACGAGCCAGAAGGACGCGATCGTGCGCCAGGCCCCGGCCGGGCTCGCTGGCACCCTGGGGCTGAACAGCCTGACGAATCTGGGCGTAGAGTCGGAGGCGATCCAGCACACAGCGGCACGCGCAGGCCGAATACGGGTCGGCGGCGGTCCGTCGTACGGCCGACGCGGTCGAGCAAAGGACGTCGTGGCTGAAGTGGGCGTTGCCGCTCGGCCTCTTGGGCCTGCTCGGGTGTTTCTTGGCCTACTTCTTGTCCGGTAAACGCGAGCCGGCCGTTCAGACAGCCAAGGACGTGACGCCGGCACCGCTCGGGTCGATCGGGAGATCCAAACGGCGAAGAACGTGCCGCCGGCGCCACCCGGAAAGGCGAGGTGCGCGAGGCCGCCCGACCGGCCTACGACTCCGGCGATGCGGGCCGCAAGTTGACCAGGGTCAGCCTGCCCGGCGGCGGGACTCTGGATGTCCAAGAGGGCTCCGCCCTCGACGGGATCATCAAGTATGTCGAGGACCCGAGCGGCAGTCGGCCCAACATCTTCGTCTTCGAAGGCCTGGGCTTCAACACCAACAACGCGGTCAGCTTCTCGCCCGAGGCGTCGGCCCGGATCGGCAACCTGGCCACGATCCTGAAGGCGTTCCCGACCGCGCGGCTCAAGATCGAGGGCCACACCGACGACGTGGGCGACCCGGCCACGAATCGGAGGCTGTCTCTGGATCGGGCCGACGCGATCAAGCGCCTCCTGGTCAGGGCCGGCGTCCCCGCGGAGCGGGTCACGACCGAGGGCGTCGGCCCGGATCGGCCGATCGCGACGAACGACACCGAGGACGGCCGAGTGAAGAACCGACGGATCGAGCTCGCGGTCGCGACGGAGATGACCAGGGTCAGCCTGCCCGGCGGCGGGAGTCTGGATGTCCAAGAGGGCTCCGCCCTCGACGGGATCATCAAGTATGTCGAGGACCCGAGCGGCAGTCGGCCCAACATCTTCGTCTTCGAAGGCCTGGGCTTCAACACCAACAACGCGGTCAGCTTCTCGCCCGAGGCGTCGGCCCGGATCGGCAACCTGGCCACGATCCTGAAGGCGTTCCCGACCGCGCGGCTCAAGATCGAGGGCCACACCGACGACGTGGGCGACCCGGCCACGAATCGGAGGCTGTCTCTGGATCGGGCCGACGCGATCAAGCACCTCCTGGTCAGGGCCGGCGTCCCTGCGGAGCGGATCACGACCAAGGGCGTCGGCCCGGATCGGCCGATCGCGACGAACGACACCGAGGACGGCCGAGTGAAGAACCGACGGATCGAGCTCGCGATCACGGTGAAGTGACCGGCCCGACTGACAACACCCTGCCACCACGGCGTCCCCGCCCCGGCGTTCGGCCGGGGTGGGGGATGCACCGCGAGGCCCGGCGAGGAGAGGAGTGTCGAGATCCCCGTTCCATCGAGACCCGACGAGTGTCCCAGGAGGCGGCAAAGACGAAGATCGAGGGTGAGGCCAAGGCCCCAGGCGCAAGAGATGGTCTAAATTTTCCTATATAACCTTAGGAGTCAGTCATGCCGTTGTGCGGCACCCGGAACCTCATGAAAATGGGCAGAGGATCGATTACTCTGGAGGTACTTGAATAGCGCCCCCTTGCCTTTTCCGCCGGGGACTCGCAGAGTAGCTGTCGAGACGGATGTGCCGCGACGAGGCAGCGATGGCGTCCCTCAAGGTGTTCGACCCGGTGTCCGTGCCCCTCTCCGTCCTTGAAGGGTTGCGGCAACTCCGCGCCCAAGCCGAGCGGCTCCGCCAGGAGAACGAACGCCTTCGCCAGGAAATCGAACGCCTCCAACGCGAACTCGAAGAGGCCCGCGCCAGCCTCGACCAGGCTCAACGCCAGTCCAATCGCCAGGCGGCACCGTTCTCCAAGGGGCCTCCCAAGCCACAGCCCAAGACGCCCGGCCGCAAATCCGGCACGGCCCACGGCCGCCACGGCCACCGCTTGCCCCCCAGCCCCGCGGCTGTCGAGGAAGTTTTTGAGGCCCCCCTGCCTGACGCTGGCCCTCACGGCGGTGGCTCCGTCCGGGAAACAGAGGTCGCCACTCAGTCTCAGACGGAAATCCCTCGACGTCCCCTGATCCGCCAGTTCCACGTCCACGTCGGCTGTTGCTGTGGTAGCGGCCAGCACAGTCCAGGGGCGACACCCCCTGCAGACCTCCGACGCCTTGGGAGCCGCCGCCTCCCAGATCGGCCCCGAGGCTCAGGCCGCTGTGGTCCTGCTGAACAAGACCTTTGGCCTGTCCCACATCAAGGTGGCGGCGGTCTTCCACGCCCTCTTCGGGATCACCCTGACGCGCGGTGCCAGCGTCCAGATCGTGCTGCGGGCAGCGGTCCGGTTGGGACCCGCCTCCCAGGAGGTTCACCAGGAGATCGAGTCCTCGCCATGCTTGACACCGAGCGAAACGGGCTGGCGAGTGGCAGGGCGACCGGCCTGGCTGCACGCCTGGGTAGCCGAGCGAGCGACCTGCTACGCCCTCGACCCGCACCGCCAGGCGGACGTGCTGGAGAGGCTGATCGGCATGGATTGGTCGGGCAAGATGGTCCACGACGGCTTCGCGTCGTACGACCGGTTCCAAGCGGCGACCCACCAGCAGTGCCTGGGCCACGTGCTCCGACGCGTGCGCGAATTGGAAGCGAAGGCGACGCGGGGAGCGGTGCCTTACCCGCGGAAGCTGATCGCGTGGTTCACCGAGGCGATCCACCTCCGCAACCGGCACCTAAAGGGCGAGGTGTCGGCCGAGCAGTTGCGGCCAGCACGCCAGGAGTACGACAAGCGCCTGAGGGACCTGGCCTGGCCGGCGCGGGAGGTGCCGGCCTCCGAGACGTTGTCGGCGCATTTGTGGAAGCCCTTGGACGAGTGGTTCACGTTCCTGAGCCACCCCGAGGTCGAGCCGACCCGCTGGGAGGGGGAGCAAGCGATCCGGCCGGCGGTGGTGAACCGGAAGGTGTGGGGCGGGAACCGCACCTGGGTGGGTGCTCGCGCCCAGGGAGTGTTAATGTCCGTGCTGGAAACGTGCAAGCGAGCCGGGCGTTCCGGCCTGGAGTTCGTCAGCCAGAGCCTGCGCGCCTTCGCCAATCCCCTGCTCCCGCGCCCTATTCTCCTCACCCCCCGCTAATCAAGTCCCCGCCGAGAAGATGGGCGTCCGCGTGAAGATGATCACGGGCGATCAGGTCGTCATCGCCCGCGAGATCGCCCGGCAACTGGAGATGGGCATGAACATCCTGGACGCCAGTGTCTTCGACAAATCCAAGCATCACGAGGCCACGCAAGTGGACGACGCGATCGAGCAGGTCGACGGCTTCGCCCAGGTCTACCCCGAGCACAAGTATCACATCGTCGATGTGCTGCAGCAGCGGGGCCACATCGTGGGCACGACGGGCGACGGGGTAAACGACGCCCCGGCCTTGAAAAAGTCCGACGCCGGCATCGCCGTCTCCGGCGCCACCGACGCGGCTCACGCCGCGGCCGACATCGTCTTGCTCACCCCCGGCCTCTCCGTGGTGATCGACGCCATCCAGGAGAGCCGCAAGATCTTCCAGCGCATGACGAACTACGCCGTCTACCGCATCGCGGAGACGATCCGGGTGCTCCTGTTCATGACCCTGTGCATCCTGGTCTTCAACTTCTACCCCGTCACCGCCGTGATGATCGTCCTGCTGGCGCTGCTCAACGACGGCGCCATCCTGTCGATCGCCTACAACCGGGTGCGCTACTCGGACCAGCCCGAGGTCTGGGCGGATGCGCGAGATCCTGGGGGTGGCCTCGGTCCTGGGCCTGGCGGGTGTCCTTGCCTCCTTCGGCCTCTTCTACCTGGGGGAGCGCGTGTTCCGCATCGACCGGGAGACGATCCAGTCTCTGATGTACCTCAAGCTCTCGGTAGCAGGCCACATGACCATCTTCGCGACCCGCACACGGGGCCCCTTCTGGTCCACCCGGCCAGCGCCGATCCTGCTTGGGGCGGTCGTCGGGACTCAACTGTTGGCGACGTTGATCGCGGTGTATGGCGTGTTCATGGCCCCCATCGGCTGGGAGCGGGCGCTGCTGGTCTGGGGTTACGCGCTGGCCTGGTTCCTGGTCAACGACCGCGCGAAGCTGATCGCCTTCCGGGTCTTCGATCCGGAGCAGCATGGCCTCTGGGACCGTCCCAAATTGATCCGGCGGCTACTTGACACGTTCAGTAATGGTCGTTTGGCTCTTGTTGGCGCAACGGCCGTGAATCACGAGGGATAAATGCTCCAGTCCGTGCCTCACTTTGTGCCGTAAAGTGTCAAGTTCGTACACTATGCTCTGTGCCCCACTTTGGGACGATCCCTGGCCTCTTGCGTTTGTCATGACGGCCGGCTGCGACCTCCGTCCAAAGCAAGGAGCGACAAACGATGATTGAGATCCTGGATCGAGGTTCCGGAAAAGTCTTCGGCATGAAGGTCAGCGGCAAGCTCTTGCACCGCGACTACCAGCAATTTGTTCCGATGCTGGAGAAGTTGATCGAGGAGCACGGCGGCGTCCGCTGCCTGATCGAGATGACCGACTTCCACGGTATCGAACTTCGCGCCCTGTGGGACGAGATCAAGTTCGACGTGCGGCACGCTCGGCAGATCGAGCGCTGCGCCGTCGTGGGCGACCGTGCCTGGGAGGCCTGGATGACCAGGCTGTCACGGCCGATCTTTGCGAACGCCGAGATCCGGTTCTTCGACGTCACCGCGCGGGATCAGGCCTGGGAGTGGATTCAGGAGGGGCTGTGAGAATCCTCGACCTCGGCTGAAAGGACCTCTTGCGGTGGTCGCGCCGAGAACCCGCGCGACTGATTGGACTACCGAGCCGGCATGAGCTGGTGTCGGCGTACACGGCCCAGATCGAGGCGCTCCGGGCGGCCGGAGCGCCCGCGTTGCCGTGCTTCGAGAGGCTTGACGAGCAGCGAGCTCGCCACGACACGGCGGCCGTTTCCGATGGCCTCTCCTATCGCGATCATGATCAGATTCTCTATGGGGCCACGCCTCGTGGGATGATGCGATGAGACTGTGGCTGGCCAACAAGTGGGAAGACATCCGCACGAGCTTCTGGTTCATGCCGACGCTCATGGTCGCGGCCGCAGTCGCCCTGTCGCTGGCCACGATCCACCTCGACAAGGCGACGCCCCGTCACAACTGGATCGCGACGCTCGGCTGGACCTTCACGCGCGGCCCGGAGGGCTCGCGGGCGGTCCTCTCGACGGTCGCGGGCTCGATGATGACGATCGCCAGCGTCACCTTCTCGATCACGGTCGTAGCGCTCCAGCTCGCCTCCTCGCAGTTCGGCCCCCGGCTGCTCCGGAACTTCATGCGCGACCGCGGCAACCAGGTCGCGCTCGGGACCTTCATCGCCACCTTCACCTACTGCCTGCTCATCCTCAGGACCATCAACGGCACGGAGGGCGAACGGTTCGTGCCGCACATCTCGGTCACGGTCGGGCTGCTCCTGGCCCTCGCGAGCCTCGGGGTCCTCATCTACTTCATCCACCACGCGGCCGAGTCCATCCAGGCCGAGAACGTCATCGCCGCGGTCAGCCGCGACCTGCACCAGGCCATCGACAGGCTCTATCCCGAGTGCTTGGGACAGGAACCCCCCGAATCATCGAGAGGAGCGGGCGAGCGGGACCTCCCCGCCGCCTTCGACCGCGAGGCGCGCCCGATAACGGCCCCGCGGAGCGACTACCTCCAGGCGATCGACGTCGATCGCCTCCTGAGACTGGCCAGGGAGCGCGACGTCGTACTCGCAGTGGGGCAACGCCCGGGGAAGTTCCTCTTCCAGGGTGGCGACCTCGCGCGGGCCTGGCCCGGCGATCGGGTCGATGACGAACTCGCCGACGCGATCCGCGGGGCCTTCTACTTCGGCCCCCGGCGCACGCTGGCGCAGGACGTCGAGTTCGCCATCGATCAACTCGTCGAGGTCGCCGTGCGGGCCCTCTCGCCCGGCGTCAACGACCCCTTCACGGCGATCAGCTGCATCGACCGGCTGGGGGCGGCGCTCTGCACCCTGGCCGAGAAGGTCATCCCCTCGCCTTACCGCTACGACGAGGACGGCCGGCTGCGCGTCGTCACCGACGCCTCGACCGTCTCGGGGATCATCGACGCCGCGTTCCACCAGATCCGGCAGGCCGCCCGCGGGGATACGTCGGTGACGCTGCGGCTGCTCGAGACGATCGCCGCCCTCCACCGCCACACGCGCGACCCCGTCTTTCGCGCGGCCCTCCGGCGTCATGCCGACGCCATCCACCGCGGGAGCCAGGAGGGACTCAAGGACCCGCTAGATCGGGATGACGCGGACCGACGCCATCGTGAGGTGATCGAGGTCCTGGACGGGACGACCGCCGCCCCGCCGCCGTCCGGGGCGAGCCCATGACAGCCCTCTTCGTCTTCGCCCTGACGCTCCTTGCCGCGGTCCTGGTCTCCGATCTCGCCGACCGGAGCGTGCTGTCGACGGCCGTCCTCTTCCTCCTGGCCGGGGTCGTGGCCGGGGAGGGCCTGCTCGGGGCCATCTCGCTCCGGCCCAACGCCCCGGCGGTCGCCATCCTCGCCGAGTTGGCGCTGTTCAGCGTCCTGTTCACCGACGGGATGCGGGTGGGGCTCAAGGACCTGGCGTCCGCCTGGCGTCTGCCGGGTCGGGCACTCCTGCTTGGCCTGCCGCTGACGCTCGTCGGTACGGCACTCCTCGCCCGCCGGATCGTGGGGCTCCCCTGGGCCGAGTCGTTCCTCCTCGGGGCGGTCCTGAGCCCCACCGACCCGGGCTTTGCCGCCGCCATCGTGGGGCGGGAGGAGGTCCCCGCCCGGCTCCGGCAGCTGCTGAACGTCGAGAGCGGGCTCAATGACGGCCTGGCGCTGCCGATCGTCGTGACGATGCTCGCCGTCATCGGCTCGGGGCACTTCAGCTTCGCGGAGGTGCTCACGGAGGTCGCGCTCGGAGTCGGCATCGGCATCCTGGTCCCCTGATCCGCCATCCGGCTGGAGCAGGGCCGCTTCTTCTCGGCCCACGCCACCTACCGGCCGCTCAACGCGTTCGCGATCGGCCTGCTGGTGCTGACGCTCTCTTCGATGGCCCACGCCAACGAGTTCCTCGCTGCGTTCGCGGCCGGGATCACGGTGGCGACCGTCGGCCCCGAGGTGCGCGAGGCGTTCCACCGCTTCGGGGAGCTCGTGGCCGAGCTGCTGAAGCTCGCGGCCCTGCTCGTCTTCGGGTCTTTGATCTCGCCCCAGTTCCTGGGCGAGATTCCCGCGTCCGGCTATACTCTTGGCGCTGCTGGTGCTCGTCGGGGTGCGGCCCCTCGCGCTGTCGCTTTCGCTGCTGCGCAGCCCGCTGGGGTGGCGCGAGCGGGCCGTCGCCGCCTGGTTCGGTCCCAAGGGCTTCGCCTCCGTGGTCTTCGGCCTCCTGATCCTGAAGGAGGCCAAGGCCGCGAAGTTGGCTTGGGCGCGGGCCGATCAGCTGTTCCACCTCGTGGCGCTCTGCATCGCGGGGTCCATCGTCGCGCACTCGTCGACCAAATCCTCGTGGCCCGCTGGCTCGGTCGCGGACGGGATGAGACAGGGCCGCCACACGGCCCGGCCCCTCGAACAACTAAGGGCTTGCCACCAGTGACCTTTACAACTTCTCTTGCGTCTCGGCGAGATGGTGTAGTTCCAGTCGCCATGAAACTCATGGCGATGCAATCGCAACCCCGCAAGCTCCTCGTCACTGACCTTGATCGCGGTGTCGTAACGATTGGTGTCCAGGGCCGCCCTCACGATCAGCCCCGTACTCGTCGTCGTGCCGGCGATCAGGCTGACGATCGCCTGGTGGCTGACCAGCGGCTTGCCGCGCCAGTTCTGCGTGATGAAGCTGAACAGGCGGTGCTCGATCTTGTTCCACTTGCTCGTGCCCGGCGGGAAGTGGCAGACGGAGAGCGCCACCCCGAGCTCATCGGCCAAGGCTTGGAGCGATACCTTCCACAACCGCGTCCGGTGGCCGTTGCTGCCCCCGCCGTCGGCCGTGATGAGCAGCTCCTTGGCTCGTGGGAAGCGATCTCGGCCCATCTCGTACCACCAGCGGCGGATGCTGCTGGCCGCGAACTGGGCGGTGTCATGGTCGATGCCGATGCTGACCCACCCCTGGTTGTTGACCATGTCATAGACGCCGTAGGGGATCGCCTTGCCCAGGGCCTTGTCGAGGAAGTCGTGCACCCGGACCTCTTCGGGTTCGCCTCGCGGCCGCCACTCGCGCCCGCCGTTCTTGAAGTCGCCGACCAACTCCTTCTTCTTGGTGTCGACCGAGATCGCGGGCTGGTCGCTCCGATCAGGGACCGCGCGACGCTGGCGTTGATGTACTCGAACTGGGCGTCGCGGTCCGGGTGCGACAGCCCCTCCCGCGCCTTGCGGTTGGCCTGCAGGCTGTACCCCGCCTGGCGCAGCAGCGCCGCCACGGTCCGCCCCGCGACCGGCGACGGTCCTCGATGACCGAAGGATGAGGATCATCGCTCATGGGAAATGTCATCCGGCTGGTCGGCCCGAATCGGGCTGTGGAGATCCTCGGGGTCAAACTCGTCGGCGTGAACGCCGAGAACGGGCTGAAGTTCGTCTTCACGCTCGGCTTCATTGCCCTGGTCCTGCTCCTGGGCCGCGGGCTCCAGGCCCTCACGCGGAGGCTGCTCCGCGGGCGTGGCGACGAGCGCGCCGAATTTTGGGCCCGCCAGGGGGTCCGGCTCGTGACGACCGTCATGCTCCTCATGGGCCTGGTCTCGATCTGGTTCGACGACCCCACACGCCTGGCGACGGCCCTCGGACTCGTGACCGCGGGCCTCGCTTTTGCCCTCCAGCGGGTCGTCACCGCGTTGGCGGGCTACTTCGTCATCCTGCGGGGCCGGACCTTCAACGTCGGCGACCGGATCACGATGGGCGGCGTCCGCGGCGACGTGATCGCGCTGGGGTTCCTCCAGACGACCATCATGGAGATGGGACAGCCGCCGTCCGTGCAGAACGCCGACCCCGCGATGTGGGTCCGGGGCCGCCAGTACCTCGGGCCGGATCGTCACGGTGTCCAACGCCAAGATCTTCGACGAGCCGGTCTACAACTACACGCGCGAACTCCCCTACCTCTGGGAGGAGATGATCCTGCCGATCGCCTATACGGCCGACCGCGCCGGGCGGAGCGGATCCTGCGGGATGTGGCCGAGCGGCACACCGTCCGCATCGAGCAGATGGGTGAAGAGTCGCTGCGGGAGATGCAGCGGCGCGTACTTCCTGAAGCCCGCCGAGATGAGCCCGAAGGTGTATTATCGCCTGACGGACAACTGGCTGGAGATGACGGTGCGATTCATCGCCGAGGATCGGGGGTCCGGGACCTGAAGGACGTGATGAGCCGTGAGATCCTCGCGGCCCTCGACGAGACGGGGATCGGCATCGCGTCGGCGACGTTCGAGATCTTCGGCCTCCCTCCGATCCGGCTCCGTCGGTCCGGGCGGGACGACGGAGAAGGAGCCGGACCGACGGAGGATCGACGCAATAACGTCGAATAGCGCCAAATAGCTTCGAGGAAAGCGTGCCAGGTACTGGCTCTCTCGCGCTTTCGGTGATCTGAGCATAGCCTGCCGAAGCGATGAGCCTTGTTTTCCAGGGGACCTGCTCGCCGTGCCGACACGAAGCGACCCTCTTTCACCGAAAGTGCGGGAGAGCCCAGGTACTGGCGAACTTAACAGGTTGGACCCATGCCACGGGCTCACTCGCCTTTCTGCCCCGTCACACGCATCTGGATCCGTCGTGCCGCGACCTCTCCGTCCTCTTCCTTCCCGACGAAATACAGTTCCGTCGTGCGGATGTCGGCATGTCCGGCGAAATGTCCGGCGAACTCCCGCAGCGCATGCAACGAGGCCCCATTCCGGATCGCGTCATTGATGGCGGTCTTTCGCAAGGTATACATCCCAATCCCGCCGCCCCCAGGCGGTCGGGGTCGATGTGGCACGGCGTGGCAGTATTTCTTGACGAGCCGCCAGGGCGTCTTGCGGTCGAGGTGCCGGCACTCGAAGCCGCTGCCGTCGGGCCGCAGGGGCCGAAACAAAGGCCCTTCCACATCCCCCGCGATGCCCGCGCACGCGACGTAAGCCAAGACCGGTCGTGCCGCATCAAGCAGAATCTTGCGCCGCTTTTTCCCGCGCTTCTCGGTGACGTTGAGATAATGCTCGACCCCGTCCGTCTCCAGGTGTCCCACGCAGGCCGCGACCACCGCCCGACACGCGACACACCCCGTCAGGAAGAACACGCTCATCAGCGCCAGGTCGCGGACCCCTGCAAGGTGTCACTCACCGGCACCAGGGGGCAACGAGGAGTCGGTGAGGCCCGATCCGACCCCGATGCCGGCGGGTCGGACTTCATTCGCACCCTGCTCCGTCGAGCCCCTCCGGTTCGTGTCGCGGACGCAACCGCCCTGACCATGGCGAAGCCCTCAACGCCGATTACCGCGGCCGGAAATTCACCCACACCGAGACAGATACTAGATCATTTTTACATACAAGATAACGACGCTATAATAACGTGCAACCCCGGAAGAAACAGCGTTCTCGATCCGTCCCGTCTCCACGGGAGGCCAGCAGCTGGCGGGTTGGTGTGACCATGGGGGTGGGTGAATTTCTCCCTCAAGGCCCTGGCCAGATCGCATTTATTTTGGTTGATCATTACCGGACCGAGCAGGGGGTTAATGCGGTCAACAGCGGAAAATAGGCCGTGGCGATGCACGATCCCCAAACATTTCCAAGAATGTACTCTCTCTATAACGGGCACCGCTGGGCGGCCGATCAGCGGAAATTCACCCACGCCCTGACAACTGTAGACGGCGGATTTTTGGGAGGATCAGGAGAAGATGTTATCGAGATTGTGGGGGATTTTCCGGCCGCGGAAATCCCCCAAGCGTGCCAGGTACTGGCTCTCTCGCGTTTTCGGTGATCTGAGCATAGCCTGCCGAAGCGATGAGCCTTGTTTTCCAGGGGACCTGCTCGCCGTGCCGACACAAGCGACCCTCTTTCACCGAAAGTGCGGGAGAGCCCAGGTACTGGCGAACTTAACAGGTTGGACCCATGCCACGGGCTCACTCGCCTTTCTGCCCCGTCACACGCATCTGGATCCGTCGTGCCGCGACCTCTCCGTCCTCTTCCTTCCCGACGAAATACAGTTCCGTCGTGCGGATGTCGGCATGTCCGGCGAAATGTCCGGCGAACTCCCGCAGCGCATGCAACGAGGCCCCATTCCGGATCGCGTCATTGATGGCGGTCTTTCGCAAGGTATACATCCCAATCCCGCACCCCCAGGCGGTCGGGGTCGATGTCACAGCGTGGCAGTATTTCTTGACGAGCCGCCAGGGCGTCTTGCGGTCGAGGTGCCGGCACTCGAAGCCGCTGCCGTCGGGCCGCAGGGGCCGAAACAAAGGCCCTTCCACATCCCCCGCGATGCCCGCGCACGCGACGTAAGCCAAGACCGGTCGTGCCGCATCAAGCAGAATCTTGCGCCGCTTTTCCCGCGCTTCTCGGTGACGTTGAGATAATGCTCGACCCCGTCCGTCTCCAGGTGTCCCACGCAGGCCGCGACCACCGCCCGACACGCGACACACCCCGTCAGGAAGAACACGCTCATCGCACCAGGTCGCGGACCCCTGCAAGGTGTCACTCACCGGCGCCAGGGGGCAACGAGGAGTCGGTGAGGCCCGATCCGACCCCGATGCCGGCGGGTCGGACTTCATTCGCGCCCTGCTCCGTCGAGCCCCTCCGGTTCGTGTCGCGGACGCAACCGCCCTGACCATGGCGAAGCCCTCAATGCGGCCCCGGCCCCGGGACGGTCTGGTTCCGGCGAGGATGCGCTCGGGAAGGCCGAGAAGTCGCACGGAAAAAACGAGATGGCCGGATCGATTCGGCACAGGATTTGACTAAATGACTTGCGCAGAGCGCGAGGAAGGGAAGGCAGGGAGTTGACCCATCAGTTAGCTCCTGGGTTAGGTGTTGGGGTGATCACCCCGCGAGAGGGGGGCGTGACAGTGGTTGTCATCCCAACTACTGAATCAGTGAACGGTCCACGCTGACTGCGAATGCGTTCAGGGTCTCGCCAATGGGCGGGGCAAGTCGTATCGAGGAGCTTCACTCGTGGCTGCCGAATCCACGAAGAAAGCGGGATCAGCGAATCCAACCGTCCTGGCGATGGATCATCCCATCACGACCTTGATGCTGGTCGTCGGTCTGATCAGCCTCGGCGTCCTGGCCTATCGAACGGATGCGGGTGGACATCTTCCCCTCGCTGAACACCCCGAAGATCTACGTCTTCTTCGACTTCATCGGCATGAGTCCCGACCAGATCGAGGGATTCATCGTCAACGAGCTCGAGCTGTATTTCCAGTACGTCGATGGCATCCAGGACATCAAATCGCGGAACATCCAGCAGGTCGGCCTGGTCGAACTGTCGTTCTTCCACGACACCGACATGGGCCAGGCCATGGCCCAGGTCGTGGCCATGTCCGACCGGGCCATGGCGTGGATGCCCCCGGGGTCCTTGCCGCCGATGATCATGCGCATGGACGCCGGCAGCGTCCCGATCGGCTACCTCGTGTTCACCAGCGAGGGCAACAAAACCTCGATCGGGGCGATGGGAGACCTGGCGCAGAACATCATCCGGCCGCTGGTGCAGAAGAACGTCCCCGGCACGGTCGCCATCTCCCCGTTCGGCCCGAACATGCGGTCGATCATCATCAATGTCGATCCCCAAAAGCTCCTCGAATACAACCTGAACCCCCAGCACGTGGTCGATGCCCTGAAGACGGGGAACGTCGTGATTCCCTCGGGGAACATCTACGTCAAGGACTCGATGCCGATCGTCCACAACAACGCCACGGTGGTGGACATCCAGCGCCTGGGCAACATCCCGCTCAAGCTGGGCCAGAACGTCTACCTCCGCGACGTGGCGACCATCCAGGACGCGACCGACATCACCTACGGCTATGCGCTGGTCAACGGCGAGAAGGCGATCCATCTGCCGATCATCAAGAAGGACACGGGTTCGACGCTGACGGTGGTGGCCGACGTCCACAAGTCGATGGAGATGTTCCGCGACGCCGTCCCCCAGGACGTGAAGATCAGCTTCGAGTTCGACGAGTCGCCCACGGTGGTGCACGCGGTCGAGAGCGTGGCCACCGAGGGTGCGATCGGCGCGGGCTTGACCGGGCTGATGATCCTCCTGTTCCTCCGCGACCTGCGGAGCGTGCTCGTCGTCGTCTGCAACATCCCGCTGGCCCTGACCGGGTCGTTGTTCGGGCTGTGGGTGACGGGCAACACGATCAACATCATGTCGCTGGGCGGCATGGCGCTGGCCATCGGCATCCTGGTCGATGAGGCGACGGTGACGATCGAGAACACCCACGTGCAGATGGAGAGCACCGCCGAACATCGCCACGGCGGTGCTGCACGCCAGCAACGCGACGGCCGTGCCGCGGCTGCTGGCCTTGCTCTGCATCCTGTCGGTGTTCATCCCGGCGTTCGTCATGGAAGACCCGCTGCGGTCGCTGTTCATGCCGCTGACCCTGGCGGTCGGCTTCGCCATGATCTCGTCGTACCTGCTCTCCAGCACGTTCGTGCCGATCATGAGCGTCTACCTGCTCAAGCACAAGGAGCGATCACGGGGAGCAGGGCGAGAAGAAGCCCGGGCTGTTCGACCGGATGCCAGGGGGTTATCACAAGGCCGTGGACTGGTTCGTCCGGCTCCGCTGGCTGGGTGGTGCCCGATCTATCTCGCCGCGTGTTGCCTGATCCTGGGGGTGCTGGGGTTGCAGGTCGGTACCGAATTGTTCCCGCAGATCGATTCCGGGGAATTCGTGCTGCGGTTCCGGCCGCCGCCCGGGTCGAGCTACGAGCTGACCCGCGAGATGGGGGTGAAGTGCCTCCAGGAGATCGAGCACGAGGCCGGGACCGAGAACGTCGAGATCACCATGGGCTTCGTCGGCCAGGTCGCCCCGAACTTCGGCATCGACAACATGGTGCTGTTCATGCGCGGGCCGGACGACGGCTGGCTGCGCGTCGCCTTGAACGAGGACAGCGGCATCAAGCTCGACGAGTTTCGCGAGCGGCTCCGCAAGGTCCTCCCCGAGCGGGTGATTCCCTGGCTGGCCCAGCGGCTGGAGTAGGGGGAGGGGCAGGGGGCTTGCCCGAGGCGGAGGCGCGGCAGCAAGCGGAGCTGTGCACCTTCGGATTCGAGCCGGGCGACATCGTGAGCCAGGTCATGAGCTTCGGCGCCTCGAAGCCGATCGCGGTCCGCCTCGTCGGCACCGATTACGACGAGGTCCGCAAGCACGCGGAAAAGATCGCCGCCGAGATGAAGCAGCATCCCCTTCCTCCGCGATGTCGGCTTCGAGCAGACGCTCGACTACCCCACGGTCGAGGTCGAGATCGACCGCGAGCTGGCGGGGTTGATCGGCGTCACCCCCGAGCACGTGAAGCGTGCACTCGTCATGGCGACCTCTTCGACCCGTTTCACCAACCTCAACTACTGGATCAACGTGAAGACCGGCTTCGACTATCTGGTGCAAATCCAGGTGCCGCCCCTGCGGATGGACAAGCCGGAGGATATCGAGGAGCTGCCGCTGGAGTCGGTCAACCCCGATGTTCCCCTGATGGTCCGCGACGTGCTCAAGGACGGCCGAGTTCACACGAGTGTGCGGCCCGGCGAGTACGACCGCGACATGTCGCAGCGCTACCTGACCGTGATCGCCAACGTCGAGGGCGAGGACATGGGCCGGGCCGCGAAGCAAGTCCGCCAGGCGGTCAAGGACGCCGGCGATGCCGCCCCGCGGCGTGCACGTGGAGGAGATGGGCCAGCTCCCGTCGATGACCGAGATGTTCGAGGCGCTGGGGATCGGACTGGCGGTCTGCCGTGTTCGTCATCCTCGTCCTCTTGACGGCGTATTTCCAATCGCCGCGCCTGGCCCTGATCTCGATCGGGGCCGTGCCGGGAGTCCTCGCCGGCATCGCGATCATCCTCTACTTCACCAACACCACGCTCAACATCGAGTCGTTCATGGGTTCGATCATGTGCCTGGGCGTGTCCGTGTCCAACTCGGTGATGATGGTGACGTTCATGGACGAGCACTGGAAGGCGGGCAAGCCTTCGACCGAGGCGGCCCTCCTGGGCGCCAGCGAACGTCTGCGGCCGATCTTGATGACGGCCTGCGCCATGACCGTCGGCATGGTGCCGATGGCGCTGGCGTTGGAGCGCGGCAGTCAGATGGAGGCCCCGCTCGGCCGGGCCGTGATCGGCGGGCTGGTGATGTCGACGTTCGCCACCTTGCTGGTGCTCCCCTCGATTTTCGCGCTGGTGATCGGCGGGAAGGAGCCCCGCTCGCCCTCGCTCTACCCGGGCAACCCCGAAAGCGCGCACTACGACCCGCAGCTCTACGCTCCGACGGCAACGAGACGGCGATCCGCGAGGACGACGTCGACGAGCGAGCGACGGATGCGGAACGAGGACGGACGGCCGCCGCAACGGCGGACCTAGGAGCCGGCGCAATCGGGAGCATCTCCGCGGCGGAGCTCGGCGCCGGCCCGTCTCACCTGCAACGGGAGATGAGCGATTGCAAGCAGCCTTTCGGCCTGACGTCTGGGTTCGTTCCGCTCGCTGCCGCCGGCTGGGGTTCTGGCTCCTGGCCGCCCTGGCGGCGTCGGGCTGCGCCAAGGAGAAGAAGATCGGCCCCGAGCGTCTCGGAGCCCCCGGTCCTTCACGTGATCCATCCCCAGCTTCGGAAAATCGTCCGCGTCGTCGGGCAACCGAGCTTCGTCCAGAGCTACGAGCGCACGTCGATCTATCCGAAGATGACCGCATTCATCGAGAAGTGGAACGTGGATATCGGCGACAAGGTGCAGAAGGGCGACGTGCTCGCCGACCTCTTCGTGCCCGAGCTGCGCGAGCTTTGGGGGACGAAGAAGGCGACCGTCGAGTACGATCAGGAGCGGGTCAGGCTGGCCCAGAAGGATGTGGAGGTCGCCGCCGCCGAGGTCAAGGCGGCCAGGGCGCGCCTCGAAGAGGCCAAGTCGATCCTGGGCAAGTACGAGGCCGAGGTCGAGCGCTGGGACGTCCAGGTCAAGCGGCTCGCGCGTGAGGTCGAGCGGCAGGTCGTCGCCCCCCAGATCCTGCTGGAGTCCCAGAATGAGTTGAAGGCGGACATCGCCGCGCGGGACGCCGCGAAGGCGGCGATCGAGAAGGCGGAAGCGGAGCTGCACGCCGACGAGGCCAGCATTGGCGAGGGCCGAGGTCAACGTCGCGGTCGCCCGCGCCGATCTGGCCGTCGCCGAGAGCGAGGCGAAGCGGCTCGAGGCGCTGGTGGGCTACCTCAAGCTTTTCGCCCCCTACGACGGCATCATCGTGGCCCGCAACGCCAACACCTGGGACTTCGTCCTGCCCAGGACCGGCGACCCCACGGCCGAGATCCGCGCTCCCCACCTGTCGCCCGGCGATCAGGCCGCCCCGATCTACGTGGTCGATCGCACGGACATCGTCCGGATCTACGTCGATATCCCCGAGAGGGATGCCGACTACGTCCACATCGGGTCGGAGGCGCGCGTCAAGCTCTGGGCCTACCGCGACGAGTGGCTTCCGGCATCGGTGACGCGCCTCTCCTGGGCCCTCAACACCAAGAGCCGGACGATGCGCGCCGAGATCGACCTGCCCAATCCCGGCAGCCAGATCCTGCCGGGGATGTATGCCTACGGCAAGGTCGTCGTCGAGCGCCCCGATGTCCGGGCGCTGCCGAAGTCCGCCCTCACCCATGCCGGCGGGAAGTCCTTCATCTGGCGGTACGAAAACGGCCGCGCGGTGCGCACCGAAGTCCAGACGGGCGTCGAGGACGGCGAGTGGATCGAGGTCACCAATCGCCGCATCGAGTCCGAAATCCTCCGACGAGGAACAATGGGTACCGATCGACGGCTCGGAACAGGTGCTCGTGGGCAGCAAGCTGTCAACCCTCACCGAAGGTGCTCCGGTGAGGCTGGCTGACTCGCCGGCGCCGATCGAGGAAGAATCCGCGAGTAAAATGCCTGAACGCAGCGGAAGCCGGCTAGCTGACCACAGCTTTTTCCGGAGGCAAATTCGTGAAACGCCCAAAATGGATGCCTATGAGACGATCGCGGGGTCGCTACTCCACGCTGGACATCGGCCGTTTTGCGTCCGGATGAACTCAGGCCCGTCGACGGTTCATCCACCTATGGTGTGTCGCAAGCTTGCGAACGGCGGATCCCGGGGCACGCATGTGGCAACACGATCACGGTCGGCTTGATCGGTCGGGGACAACTCGATGGAATCGCGAGACCACGAGGAATCACGACGAGGACCAGGGGTCCGCCGACCGGCCTCCGCAGGACCGCTCCGGCGCTGGGGACGGCGGGAAGAAAGCGAACGAAAGCGGGGAAGAGAAAGGCCGCAAGAGCCAGGCAGGGCAGGACGTACACGCCAAGAATGATCGGTCCAATCCCAAGGAGGACCGCAACGACGATCGGGACGGGTCCGGCGACAGCCGCGAGGATAAGCGTGGCCATTCGGCCCAGGCACCCTCGCTCACCCGCATTTTGCTGTACTCGGGCCTCGTGGCCTTGGTCTGCGGTGTCGCCGGCGCCTGGGGCTACTCGTACTTCTTCGGGTCGTCCAAGTCGGGTGATCAGAAGTCATCGGGCAAGGACTCCGATTCGAGCAAGAGCTCGGACTCGAGCAAGGACTCCGATTCGAGCAAGAGCTCGGACTCATCCAAGAAGGACTCGGACTCCGGCAAGCTCCTTCAAGCGGAGGCGGCGTGGCTGGCCGCGGTCAAGGAACTCCATCAGGCACAGGCGGCGGAGAAGGCGGCGCGGCGTTCGGAGGAAGAGACGAAGGCGGTCCTGGATTTCCTCAAGAACACGCTGTTGTCGGCGGGCCGCCGGGGGGACGCGTCGCTCGCGGAGGCCTTCTGGGCCGGGGGCCAGGGCAAGGACGTGACGCTGCGCAAAGCGTTGGATGTGACCGAATCGCAGGTCGCCGAGGCGTTCGCGGACCGGCCGCTGGCAGAAGCAACGGTCCGCGAGATGCTGGGCTTGGCCTACTTGAATGTGGGAGAAGCGGCGAATGCGGTCAAGCAGTACGAGCGCGCCTTAGCGTTGCGGGAAGCCATGCAAGGAGCCAACCACCCCGACACGGCCGCCTGCCGCAACCAACTGGCCGTCGCGTACCGGCTCGCCGGCCGCACTGCCGAGGCCGGCCGCCTGTTTGATCGCAACCCCAACTCACCCGCCCACGCCTCCGCGCTGGCCGTCCGCGGATCGATGCTGCTTCTCCAGAAGAAACCCGCCGAGGCCGAGCTGAAACTGCGCGAGTGCCTGACAATCCGCCAGAAGATCCAGCCCGACGACTGGACGACCTTCGACACGAAGTCGATCCTCGGCGAAGCGCTCTTGGATCAGAACAAATTCGCCGACGCCGAGCCGCTGCTGCTATCGGGCTACGAGGGCATGAAACAACGGGAAGACGCGATCCCGTCCGAGGACAAGCCCCGCCTCACCAAGGCACTCGAACGTCTGGTGAAGCTTTACGAGGCCTGGGGCAAGAAGGACGAGGCGATGAGGTGGCGGAAGGAACTGGAGACGGCGGGGTAGCAACCGATTGAACCGTGATGAAGGGGGGGAAGACTCCCGCCGCCCGTTAGGAATGTTGTGCTCCGGACGACGTCCGAGGTCGATAAATCTTCCGATCCTGCATCATCGGAGCGATTGAAACCATCATCGGCCTCGACTCAGGGATGGAGCCTTGCCTAACATGAAGGATCAGGCGGTCTGCGCATGGATGCCCGTCGCGGCCTTGCTGCTCTCCTGGGTCGAGCCCTTCCCCTGCGCGGCCCAGCCACCTGTGTTGCCATCACCCGTGCAACCATCGACGGTGTCCCCGGCCGTCGATGCCCGGGCGGAGCAGGTCGTCCGGGATTGGCCCCCGGCCTTGCCCCCCATGCGGTCGCCGACGCCCGGCCCCAGCGGACCGGTGACGGCCCCGTCTCTCCTGGCCACCCGCCCGCAGCTCAACGCCGCGCCGTTCGCGCCGACCGATTTCCGCTTCCCGATCAACCTGGCCACCGCCCTGCGGCTCTCCGACGCCCGGCCGCTGATCGTGGCCGCGGCGCAGGCCAGGACCTGGGTCGCCGAGGCCGAGCTGACGCGGGCCAAGGTCCTCTGGATCCCTGTGCTCAACATCGGCTTCGACTACATCCGCCACGACGGCGGCGGCCCGGACTTCAACAAGGGCATCATGACCGCCCCGAGCACGAACTTCTTCTACGCCGGTGCCGGCCTGTGGGGATCCCCCTGGGGGATCATCGGCACGACCGATGCCATCTACGAGCCGCTGGTGGCCCGGCAGGTCCTGAACGCCCGGCACTGGGACATCCAGTCGGCGAAGAACGACGCCCTGCTCCAGACCGCCGACGCCTACTTCCGGGTGCACCAGTACCGCGGGATGTACGCCGGCGCCCTCTACACCGTCGCGCGGGCACGCGACGTGGTCGGGCGGATCGCCGCCCTGAGCCGCGACCTGGTCCAGGCGTTCGAGGTCGACCGGGCGCGGAACATGCTCGCCGACCTCGAGCAGCAGGCCGTCTCGGCGCGGCAGCAGTGGCGCGTGCAGAGTGCGAGGCTGACGAAGGTGCTGCGGCTCGACCCCCGGGCGGTGGTCGAGCCGCTGGAGCACGACCACGTGCAGATCACCCTGATCGACCCGGGCCGGGGGCTCGACGACCTGATGCCGATCGCCCTGACCAACCGCCCCGAGCTCGCCTCACGCCGGGCGCTGGTCGAAGCGGCGGAGGTGGGGGTCCGCCGCGAGAAGGCGCGCCCGCTCATCCCCAATGTCGCGCTCAACGGCTTCCAGACCCCCTACGAGATGATCCAGGGCGGGATCTTCGGCCTGGGCCCCAACAGCAGCCTGAACCAGTGGAGGGGCCGTTTCGACTTCAGCATCCAGCCCCTCTGGCAGCTCGAGAGCGTCGGGATCGGGAACCTCGCGCGGATCAAGGCGCAGCGCGGCACCGAGTCACTGGCCATCATCGAGCTCTTCGACACCCAGGACATGGTGGCGGAGGAGGTGAACCAGGCCCAGGCGCGCGTCCAGTCGGCGGCGGCCCGGGTCGTCCAGGCCGACCGCGCCCTGCGCACGGGCATCATCACCTTGAACGGGACGATCGAGGGCCTGAGGCAGACCAGTCGCTTCGGCGACGTCCTGGTCCTGATCACCCGGCCGCAGGAGGCGGTCTACGCGCTGCAGCTCCTGATGCGGGCCTTCGACGAGTACTTCACGACGGTGGCCGAGTACAACCGGGCGCAGTTCGAGCTGTTCCACGCGCTGGGCTACCCGGCCGCAGGAGGTCGCGCAGCTGCGGCCCCCCGGGGAGGTCGCTGCCGGTGGACACGGCGCGGCCGGCCTACCTGCCCCCGGTGGGCAACGGGCCGCCCCCGGCCACCCGCTGAATGCCGGCCTCCCGAGGACGACGAGGTTGGTCAGGTTTTCTCTGGAGCGGGAGGGGTCTTCGTCCATGCGTAAACGTCCGATCATGAAGGTTCGCCCCGGCCTCAAGCCGCTGGAAGCGAAGCGACTGCTCAGCGTTAACGCATCGACGGCTCCCTTCGTGAACCTGAAGGCCGGCTCACGGGCTTTGGCCTCCCACCCGGCCGATAGGCCGGGTGCTCTCGGGGCCGTCGTAGCCGCTATGGCAACGAAACCAGACCACGGATACCTCGTGTACCGCATCACCAACCCGAACCGGTTCAACAACAAGCTGATCCTCCCTTTCAGCCAGGTCTTAGTCCAATCTCGCCAACCGGTGCCCGGCCAGGTCTACAACGTGCTCTATGTCGTCGTGAGGAACGGGACGGCGCAGCACCTTCGACGCGAGCAGCGGGTTCAGGGTCAGGTTCCCCGGGCAACATAACTCCTTCCCGATTCTTACCGGGAGCGAGCAATGGAAGCCGGGGCAGGAATTCGTCTTTTATGTGCTGACCAAGAAGTATTATCCGGTGCCGAACGTGGTGTCTTCCAGTTTCGAGTTCGACCTCGGTGGCGCGAGATCGGTCGCGATTCCGGGACCGTCGGGGATCTTTCTCAGACTTAAATATAATCCTGCCACGTTTGCCCGGATTCTCGATTCGATCGTCGCCTTTCAGCGGCTACTTCTCGTCGACCTCGACGCGAACAGAGCCGCCCTGAACCGGCACGTCAGAGCCGTATCGGCAGGAGCGTCCCATGCGCCTGACGGCATCGAGGAACACGTCGACGGGGTGTGGTGTCCGATGAAGGCAAGCACCACCTGGCCATCGATCCTCGCCGTGGCCTTGCTTCTCGCCTGGTTCGAGCCCGCCCCCTGCATGGCCCAGGCCCCGCCCTCGGCGACGGCGAACCCTGCGCCTCGCGCGCCGCGAATGGACTTGCTGCCGTCGACGGTGTCCTCCGACATCGATCGCTTCGTGAGCCAGAGCGGCCGGGACTCGCCACCGTCGCCCTCGCCGACGTCGACACCGCCCCCGGCCGTCGATGCGCGGGCGGGGCAGGTCGTCCCGGATTTGCCCCCGGCCTTGCCCTCCATGCGGTCGCCGACGCCCGGCCCCAGCGGACCGGTGACGGCCCCGTCTCCCCTGGCCACCCGCCCGCGACTCCACGCCGCGCCATTCGCGCCGACCGATTTCCGCTTCCCGATCAACCTGGCCACCGCCCTGCGGCTCTCCGACGCCCGGCCGCTGATCGTGGCCGCGGCGCAGGCCAGGACCTGGGTCGCCGAGGCCGAGTTGACGCGGGCCAAGGTCCTCTGGATCCCTGCGCCTCAACATCGCCCTCGACTACCTCCGCCACGACGGCGGCGGCCCGGACTTCAACAAGGGCATCATGACCGCCCCGAGCACGAACTTCTTCTACGCCGGTGCCGGCCTGTGGGGGTTCATCTCCACGACCGACGCCATCTACGAGCCCCTGGTGGCCCGCCAGGTCCTGAACGCCCGGCACTGGGACGTCCAGTCGGCGAAGAACGACGCCCTGCTCCAGACCGCCGACGCCTACTTCCGGGTGCACCAGTACCGGGGGATGTACGCCGGCGCCCTCTACACCGTCGCGCGGGCACGCGACGTGGTCGGGCGGATCGCCGCCCTGAGCCGCGACCTGGTCCAGGCGTTCGAGGTCGACCGGGCGCGGAACATGCTCGCCGACCTCGAGCAGCAGGCCGTCTCGGCGCGGCAGCAGTGGCGCGTGCAGAGTGCGAGGCTGACGCAGGTGCTGCGGCTCGACCCCCGGGCGGTGGTCGAGCCGCTGGAGCACGACCACGTGCAGATCACCCTGATCGACCCGGGCCGGGGGCTCGACGACCTGATGCCGATCGCCTTGACCAACCGCCCCGAGCTCGCCTCACGCCGGGCGCTGGTCGAAGCGGCGGAGGTGGGGGTCCGCCGCGAGAAGGCGCGCCCGCTCATCCCCAATGTCGTGCTCAGCGGCTTCCAATCCCCCGGCGGCATGTTGATCCAGGGCGGGATCTTCGGCCTGGGCCCCAACAGCAGCCTGAACCAGTGGAGGGGCCGCGACGACATTAGCATTCAGCTCATGTGGCAGCTCGAAAACTTCGGGATCGGGAACCTCGCGCGGATCAAGGCGCAGCGCGGCCATGAGTCGCAGGCCATCATCGACTTCCGTAGGACCCAGGACATGGTGGCGGAGGAGGTGAACCAGGCCCAGGCGCGCGTCCAGTCGGCGGCGGCCCGGGTCGTCCAGGCCGACCGCGCCCTGCGCACGGGCATCATTACCTTGAACGGGACGATCGAGGGCCTGGGGCAGACCAGTCGCTTCGGTGACGTCCTGGTCCTGATCACCCGGCCGCAGGAGGCGGTCTACGCGCTGCAGCTCCTGATGCGGGCCTTCGACGAGTACTTCACGACGGTGGCCGAGTACAACCGGGCGCAGTTCGAGCTGTTCCACGCGCTGGGCTACCCGGCCCGCGAGGTCGCGCAGCTGTGGCCCCCCGGGGAGGTACTGCCGGTGAACACGACGCGGCCGGCCTACCTGCCCCCCGTGGGCCACGGGCCGCCCCCGGCCACCCGCTGAGCGCCGGCCTCCTCTCTCGCTGGCCTCGATTCAGGACTCAGGGCGAAGCTCCTGCGATTGAAGACGACTCTTGATGTAATAATGACTTGTGGCGGTTCGTCTGGGGTTCGAGGTGGAAGTTGGATAGGAAACATGCCGAGTCTCAAGCCCGGGATCATTACATTTACAGGAACTCGCCGATGATTTCGCTGGTGCGGGGCGGGGGCGGACTCCCCTGGAAGGCGGCGGCTTTAGCATTAGGGATCGGGGTCTTCTCCGGCTCATCGGCCATGGCCGACGGCGGTGGGTTCGAAGGCACGGGCCAAGAGGGCTGTAAGGGGGGCGTGGGCCACCACGGCGGCGGTGGCTCGGGCTACGGCACCTTGAGCTACGGCGGCCCGGGCCTCTACCCGGGCTTCCAAGGCTTTGGTCTTGGGTATCATCTGGGTTACGGCTACGGCGGCCAGGCCTTGGGCGTTGGCGCTGACGGTGGCTATCCCTTCTACGGCGGCCTCGGCTATCCCCACCCCTGGCCGCGCCTCCGACGGTTCGGGGGGATTACACCTTTTCCCTATTACGGTGGCCCCGGATTTCCCTCCCCCGGCCATTCCAACTACTTCGGAGGCATCGGCCCGCTTGTCGCCGATCGACCAGTCGTGAAGATCGGCAGCAATCGTGGCGACCACGACTATGCCAGCGGCTACGGACCCTTTACCGGGACTCTTCCTTATCCCTACACGTTCTTCGCCCCGTTCGCGGCCGCGGCAGGCGGATCATTCAGCGGGGGGAGTTCGCCCTATCCCTCCACGACCCCCACAAACCCCACTCCGGCCACGGGTGAGATCCCCAATTTGCCCGCTCAAGGTCGCTCTCTCGGGATCGACGAGGAGCCGGCCGTCGACGCCAGCGGTGTGCGGGGGATGAAAGTCTCGAAGGCCTATTCCGGAAGCGCGGCGGAGAAGGCCGGTCTTCAGGCTGGCGACGTGATCCACTCAATCAACGGCTACCTCACCACACGGCGCGGCAACTTGGCGTGGATCATCGCCAAAGCGGCGCCCAACAACGTCCTCAAGATGAACGTGTGCACCGCAAGCGATGGCAAAGAGCATACCATCACGGTTCAGCTCTCTTGATCGAGTGCCGGTCGGCGTTGGAGTCCCGGCCTCAGCCGGTCAGCGTCCGCCTCCGGAGGAATGGAAGTTCATGGTCCCCGACAAGTACCCCGCGTACATCGACCGGGACACCTTCGCGAAGATCCAGGCGATGCTCCGGGACAGGGCGTTGTGTCGCGAAAGTCCAACCATCGATCGCGGCGCCGATCTTGCTGGATCGTATGAGATAAGTCGTTCCGGATGAATCAATGGGAGGCAGGATCATGCGGAGAACGATTCGTTACGATTGGGTCCTGGTCCTCATGGCGGTCCTGGAGGCCGCGATGCGACGCTTGAAGAGGGAACCCGAGCCGCTTGCCAGGTCCAACAGATAGCCATCAGAGCAGGGAATAAGCTTCCCGGAAAGCTCTGGCCCACCGCCGGGGGCGGCGGTGCTCCCTCGGGGAAGGCCCGCCACCCCCGGGGGGGCACCAATGTCCCGGGAGGCGTCTCAAGCGGCGGGGCCGAGCAGGTCCTTGACGGCGTCGCGTTCCGACTGGAGTTCGGCGACGGAGGCATCGAGCCGCTGCCGCGCGTCGGCGTCAATCTTCAGATCGGGGATGATCGACCAGTTGCCGCCCTGGGAGATCAGGGGGAAGCTGTAAATCAGGCCGACGGGGATACCGTAGCTGCCGTCGGAGACGACCCCCGCGCTGAACCAGTTGTCGCCCTCGGTCGGGAAGTGGGCCGAGTGGATGCTATCGAGCGCGGCGTTAGCAGCGGAGGCAGCCGACGAGGCACCCCGCGCCTTGATCACCGCGCCGCCGCGCTTGGCAACCGTCGGGATGAACGTCTCGGTGAACCAGGCGTGATCGGTGATGACCGACGTGGCCGGCGAGCCGCTGATCCGGGCGTTCTTGTAGTCAGGGTATTGCGTGTCGCTGTGGTTGCCCCAGATCGTCATGCCCGTAACCTGGCTGACCGGCACGCCCGCCTTCTTCGCCAGTTGCGCCGCGGCGCGGTTCTGGTCGAGCCGGGTCATCGCGAGCCAGCGCTCGGACGGGATCTTTGGTGCGTGCGACTTGGCGATCAGGCAGTTGGTATTGCACGGGTTGGCGACGGTCACGATGCGGACATGGGGCCCGGCGGTGTCGTTGATCGCCGCGGCCCTGGCCGGTGAAGATCGGCCCGTTGGCGCGGATCAGGTCGGCGCGGCTCATCCCCTCCTTGCGGGGCAGGCCGCCGACCAGGATCACCCAGTCGGCCCCCTCGAACGCCGTCTCGGCTTTGTCGGTCGCCACGACATTGGCCAGGAGCGGGAAGGCGCAGTCCTCCAACTCCATCAGTGTGCCGTTGAGGCTGGGCAAGGCCGGGGTGATTTCCAGGAGCTGGAGCGCGACCGGCTGGTTCGGGCCGAACAGGCCCCCCGAGGCGATCCGGAAGATCAGGGCGTAGCCGATCTGGCCACCGGCCCCAGTTACGGCAATGCGAATGGGCTGAGTCATGGTGGTGCAAGTCCTCTCCGAATCACTAACACAAGGCGCCTCACCCGGAGGAAGAGGGGGGTCGTTTATTCCTCCTGCTCCCGGAAAGAGAGCGAGGGTCGGACCCCGACCGTCATTGTGTTAGAACCTTGAAAAAAAGCCTCCAACCCGACGGGCGCATTTCACGAACCCGACATGTCCGCATCCGTCGCTTTCATCGGGGGCGCGGCCTCGAGCTTGGCCTGCATCAGCGCCATCTCTCGGGGTAGGTGGCGGCGCCCCGGCCAGGAGCACAACCCCCGAGAGCAGCAGCGCCGGGACCACCACGAGCAGGCCGGCGATGATGTTCTCGGGTGGGTGGCCGCTGACCTGCGTCGGAACCGCGCCGATGGCCCGTAGCGCCTGGCCGACGACGCTGGCCATCATGACCGGGTCACCGAACAGGTCGGCCGCCTTGCCGATCAGCCAGGGAGACCAGATGTCGCCCAGGAAGTGCAGGAAGAAGATCGAGATGGCGAACGCCGCGGCGCGGAGGTTCGGCTGGACGACGTTGGCGACGATCGCGTTACACGGGCCAGTATTGATGAACATCAGCACCTCGGCAACAAAGATCGCGGCGAAGATCGTCCGCTCCCGGGTCGAGAACAGCGCCGCCAGGACGAACGGAATCGAGCCGAGCATCGCGACGCCGGGCACGATGAAGAGCGCCTCCGGCCGGGACTTGGCCATCCGGTCGGACATCCAGCCGCCGACCGACATTCCCAGGATCGCCGCGCCGAACGTCACCAGGCTCAGCAAGGAGTCTCGCTCGGTCCTGGTCGAAGTGGCGGGTGTTGAACAGGTAGTTCGGCACCCAGACCAGCATCCCCCCGATGGCGAAGGTGTAGGCCGCCATGCCGAAGACAGAGTAAGTGTACGACGAGTTGGCCATCAGGTCGAGATAGTCCTCACGGCTCGCCCCGGCCCGCTCGTGCTCCTGGAGCCGACCGACATCGACGGCCTCGCTGGCGCCCCGGACCGGCTCGGGCAGGACCAGCGCCGTAAGGGCCGAGATGAGGCTGGGGACGCCCACGACGAAGAACGCCATGTGCCAGCCATACCGGGTGGCGATGTGCGACCCCAGCTTGATCCCCAGGCGCGCTGCCGAGGGGCATGGCCAGGTAGAACGCCGACATCAGCCGCGACCGCTGGTGGCGGGCGAACAGGTCGAGCAGGATCGTCGGCGCGATGACGCCGTAGGTCGCCTCGCCGATGCCCAGGAAGCTCCGCGCCAGCGCCAGTTGCTCGTAGCTCCGCGCCAGGCCGCTGCCGATCGTCGCCAGGCTCCAGAGCCCGACCCCCAGCCCGAGCAGCCAGTTCCGGCGGTAGCGGTCGCCCAGCCACCCCATCACCGGGCTCACGACCGAGTAGCTGACCAGGAAGATGCTGGTCAGCAGGCCCCACTGCGCGTTGCTGATGTGGAACTCGCCCTTGATCTGCGGCTGGATCGACATCAGCACGTTGCGGTCAAGGTAGTCGAGCAGGTTCATCACAAACAGGACGGCGAACGTGGTCATCGCCCATCGCGGCGGCGCCCCCGCGGGAGGTCCCGTCCCCGATCCCACCTCGTCGCCTGCGGGCATCATGTCGCGGCCCTCGTGGCTCGTCTCGGATTCCCCGGGCGATGCTACGCCAAAGCCTCGGAGCGGTCCAGGGGGAAGGCCATTGCCGGGTCCGAATTCAGATGCCGGTCAGTCCTCGATCCGAACCAGGAGCCGGAACGCCTGGAGGAAGCGCTCGAAGCTGGCCGCAGTGATCGACTGGGGGGCGCGGACGCGGATCGTCTTGCCCTCATCGCGGTCCCAGAGCCGGAGGTCGAGCCGGACGTCGGACGGGCGCGGGGCCGGAGGCGTCGCCGGGCGCGGGGAGGAAGAAGGGGAGGCCGGCCGGGCGGACGCCGGAGCGCGGGGGGCCCCTCGGGATGGAAGACCTGATCATCGCCCAGCGCCCAGCGAACCGCGCCGACTCCAGGAATGCCTCGGCGGCCGACTGCTTGGCCGAAGCGATGATCTGATGGTTGTGGTAGAGCACGTTGCCCAGGATCTCGGCCTCAGGGACGCGCTTTCCGGCCAGCCGATCGGCCAGGTCGACGTAAAGCGGCGGCTTGAGCAGCGCCTGGCGGTAGAGCCGGGGCAACTCGGCCGGATCGACCGGGTGGAGGATCTCGCGAGCCAGGGGGGTCAGCGCGTAGCCGTCGCCGGTCAGGGTCAGCAGGCCAAACTGCCGCGCCGCGCTCAGCCGGGCCGAGAAGGTATTCGTCTTGATGTTCTTGTAGCCGAGCGCCGACGCGATGTTGGTGGCCGTCAGGCCGTCGAGGCCGAGGTCGTTGATCGACTCGCAGAGCTTGAGGCTTTCAGCCAGGTTGACGCCGGGATAGCGCGTGCTCCGCTCGCGCCTGGGACGGCCGGGCGACGAGTCGTCGCGAGAATTAGGCATTTTCGCTCGTGATTGATTTCAATCTCAGGCTTACCCGGTCTTTCGAGGAGGTGTTTCTCTTGACCCCGCGAGGGAGCGGATTGTCGAAATCCCGTCCCTTGCAGGGAGCGTGCCGGTCGGCGAGAAAAAATTCGCCCTTCTGATCTGAGATACGCATTCCAGCAATTCCTCGCGCCGATCCTGTTGCACTTTGATCCTGTCGGGTCGGCTTCCGCCTGCCTCCTCGCGCATCGGAAGGCAGACGGAAGCCGACCCGACGAGGAGGGGGCCTGCGCACCACAAGGTCCTTTGGTCCTGCATTAGCGGCCTGAGCTGCTGGCGTTCGGCTTGGCGGAGACGTCTTTCAGGGTCTCGAGGAACGAGATCAGGTCGGCGAAGTCTTGCGGCTTGAGGCCTTCGGCCAGTCCGTTGGGCATGAGCGAGATGTTGCTCCGCTTCCGATCCTCGATCTCGTCTTTGGGGATCCGGAGGCGTCTGGCGTCGGCGTCCTCGATTTCGAGACCGTCGGCGGTGTCGCTCTTGACGATGCCGGTGAGGATGCGGCCGTCGGCGAGGGCGACCATGACGGGCTCGTAGCCCGAGGCGATCTGCGCCGAGGGGTACAGGACGGACGTGATCAGGACTCTCGCGGGGATACTTGGTCCCGATGCTCGACAGCTCGGGCCCGACGTGCCCCCCTCCTTGCCGACGGTGTGGCACTTGATGCAAGCGAGCCCCTTGAGGTCGTGGAAGAGGACGCGGCCGCGCTCGGGGTCGCCCTTGCTCACCAGGGCGAAGGTGCGGATACGCCTCGGGGTTGAACCCGCCTCCGGCCGGGGCCTTCAGGAAGGCGTAATCTCCGGGTACCGCCACGGCGACGATGAACCGCCACGGCCCTCCATGGTTGCCGCACATGATCCAGATGCGGTTGCTCCCCTTCGCGAGCTTGACGTCGAACCTGCGCCGCCTCGGCCGCGAGGCTGCGGGATCCTGGAAGTTGTAAACCTGCCTGCCGTTGACCCAGACGGTCAGCGTGTCGTCGGACCCGACGGCCATCTGTGCGTCGCCCGCCGACGGGGCTCTTGCACCTCGGCATAGCCGTAGGCGGCCACGCTCGTCGTCAGGTTCGAGTAGATCTGGCCCAGGTTGATCTGGCCCTGCTCGTCGACCGCTTGCACCAGCTTCCAGGTGACCGGCTTGTTGGCGATTGCCGACGTAGTTGGCCTCCAGGTCGATCGGGTCGCCGGGCGCGAGCGGGGCCGGCGGCCTTGATCTGCGAACGGGCCGAGCACGCGCCAGGTCGTCAGCGGCTGCGATCGCGGTGAACACCTTCTGCAACTCGGGGATGACTGTCGAGGACAGCTCCTTTCGCCGGGCCAGTTGCTCGAGGACCGGGACGGCCTGGTCGCGGATCCGCGCCAGGGCGCCGGCCGATGCCTTGCGGAGGTCGGGGCTCTTGTCGGACAGACCGCGGAGGTAGACCTGCATGCGCGAGAGCGTCGGGCATCGCGGCCAGGGCCAGGTCGCCTCGAACCGGGTGTCCTCGGCCTCGGCGGCCTGCGAGCAGGGCGGGGATCGCCTTGCGGTCGTTCAGCGCCCCGAGTGCGGCGATCGCGGCCTTGCGGACCGCGATCGCGGGATCGTCGAGCAGCGGCGCGGCAGCGGCCGATCCGCCCCGTCCAACTGACCGATCTTACCCAGCGCCTCGGCGGCGGCCGCGCGGACGGCCGGCGCGGGGCTCTTCAGCCGCGCGACCAGCGGCTCGACGGCCGACCTCGCCTTGAACCGCCCCAGTGCGGCGATCACCCGCGGCTGACGCTCGACGGCCAGCCCGCCGCGATCCAGCAGGTCGATCAATGCGCGGACGGCGACTTCAGAGCCGATCGTCTCGACGCTCGCCAGCGCGGCGTCGCGGACCGGCTCAGGCGACTTCAGGTCGCGGACCGTGGCGATCAGCATGGGCAGCGCCTCCGGTCGTCCATCGCGCCCGAGCGCCTGCGCGATCGCGCGGCGGACGTCCGCGATCGGCCTCGGCTGACGAACCGCGTGCGGAGCGTCGGGAGTGCGTCGCCGGTCGCCGATCTCCTGCACGGCGGCGACCGCCGCGAGCCGGACCGGGGCCGTCCGGGTCGGCCAGGCTCGTGCTGGACCGCGTCCAGCACCAGGGCGTGCCCTCCCAGGTCGATCGACCTTGGCCGGCGGCTTGCCCGTCGGCCGGGCGGGTGCCCCACCATTTGCCGTCCCAGGGCCGGGTCTTGCGGTGGCGCCTGCGCCAGAGTAGGATCAAGGCCTTGGCCCGCTCGTCCTCGGGCCGGCCTGTGGGGTCGATCACGAACGTCGGCGAGCTGCCGGACCGCGTCGAGGTCGTACTGACCAGCTCCAGCGCGGCCAGGACGCCCGCGCGGACCTTCGGGTCGGTCGGAGTCGAGGCCCGCGGCCGCCGCCTTCCAGTCGTCGATCCGCCGGAGGGCCTGCCGCGTCGCTGAAGGCGAGGAAGGTGTCGTGGCTCGGCCAGCGTGCGGGCAGCAGCGCCGGGATGGCCTGAGGTCCTCGATCCGCCCCAGGGCGATGATCGCCTGGAGCCGGACGGCCGGCTCGGGGTCCTTGAGCAGGTCGACCAGCGGCTCCCGGCGAGCGGCGCTGCCCGCTCGCCCAGCGCGCGGGCGGCCTGGGCGCGGACGTCGGCCACGGGCGACTTCAGGCGCGGCGATCAGCGGCAGGTCGCCTCGGGCGTGCCCCCGGCGATGCCGTCGAGCACCCAGACCAGGTGCCGTCGGGCGACCGGGTCGGTCTTGGGGTCGGCCAGCGCGGCGGTCGCCGGCGCCGAGC
Source organism: uncultured Planctomycetaceae bacterium (assembly GCA_963803395.1). Taxonomy (GTDB): domain Bacteria; phylum Planctomycetota; class Planctomycetia; order Isosphaerales; family Isosphaeraceae; genus JAFANO01. The sequence continues at coordinate 22,783 of CAWDND010000031.1, read as the reverse complement.
GCGGCGCGGCCCTGCTTGATCAGCGCCGCCTGCGCCCGCATCCGCTCGTTGAACGAGGGGTGGTCGAGCTGCTGGATCTGCGCGGCGATCGGGTCGGAGTCGCTGGCCGCGCGGGCGGGTCTTGACCTCGCCCTTCCAGGTGATGGCGAAGATCGCGGCCGACCTTCTCGGTCTTGCTCCCCAGCCGCCCATGTTCCAGTCGGCGACGTACAGCGTGCGGCCATCGTAGGAGACGGCCAGGTCGATCGGGCGGAAGTTGCTCGACCCCGCCGGGCACGGCGAAGTCGATCGCCTCGGCCGACCTTGAACGTCGAGCCATCGGGGACGAACCGGAACGCGTGGACCTTCCCCTTGCCCCACTCGGCCCAGAAGCCGACGCCGCGGTACTTCTCGGGCCAGACGTCTTCCTTGTAGAACGACCGCGCCGCAGGGGAGCCGCCGCCGTACTCGGCCATCCGGGGGAGCATGCGGTCGGTGCCGGTCGTGGTAGTCGTAGGGATAGCCGTAATAGCCGCCGTCGACGTGGTGCGTGACGCGGGTCCACCAGCCGAGGCCGTCGTCGGTGTTGTCGTAGGTGAACAGGTTGTCGCGGTCGTCGAGGTTCGGCTCGAGGTGGTTGCGGGTGCCGGTGGAGAAGACCTCCAGGCCGGTGCCGTCGGGCCGGCAGCGGCAGATGCCGCCGCCGATGATCTGGATCGTCCGGCCGTCGGGACCGGTCGCCTTGGGGATGCCCTTGTCGCCGACCGAGATATAGAGGTAGCCGTCCATGCCGAACTGGAGGCCCGAGACGATGTGGTCGTTGAGCCCCCGGTTGGCCGGTCGGACGCCGAGGTCCTTGAACAGGTCCTTGCGCTCGTCGGCCTTGCCGTCGCCGTCGGTGTCGCGGAGGACGGTCAGGAACGGCATGTGCAAGACGTAGAGCGCCCCGTCGCGCCAGGCCATGCCGAAGATGGCGCGGAAGCCGTCGGCGAAGACGACCGGCTCCTTGCCCTCGCGGAACAGGAGGATGCGGCCGTGTTGGCCTCGTACGGGCCCGACCTGGTCCATCGGGTCCTCGGCGACGAACAGCGAGCCGTCGGGTGCCGTGGCGACCTGGCACGGATACAGCACGGCCGGGACGGTCGCGACCAGCCGGACCTCGAACCCCTCCGGCACCTTGGGCAGCGCCGCACGTGCCGAGAGGGACACGCTCAGCACGAGCAGCAGCGTCGCGGGCAGGACTCGCCGGGAACGAGTGAGAGACATGGCGTGCTTTCCTAGTTCGACCGTTTCGAGAGTCTTGACTCACGATTAAGGGCGTTTGAGACATTCTCTTCCGTCACCGCTATTTTTCGGAAGGGAGCCTGTCTTGGATCGGCGTTTCGACACCCGGTTGAGGGACATGTTGGCTCAGGCGGAGGTTGTTCTGCTTTAGACGAAAGGGGAAGCACGGGCCGCTCGAATCAGATACAATCCGAGCGGAGACCCACCCACTCTGATTTCCGCCGATCAAACGTATAGTAAAATAAGGATTATATCTTAACCCAACCTCCATATGGCTCCCATGTTCACGTTTCTTGGCTTGGATCTTTCCTCCGGCCCGCCCACCGCGATACAACGAGGACTTTCCCCAGCCCCTCGTTGGAGAGCCGCCGTGGACGCCACCCTCGAATTGACCCACGAACGGGTCGATGACGTCCCCCTGCTCCTGGGCTTCCTCATCCAGCTCCAATCTCCCCGAGATCCTCGACCGCCATTTCCCGGCCCACCCGCTCCACCAGGGACTCTCCAATGGCTGGCTCATCACCTTCTGGATCGCCTACATCCTCTCCCGCGCCGACCACTCGCAAGTCCCCCGTCCAAGCCTGGGCCGAGGCACTTCAGCACACCCTCGAGACCCTCATCGGCCAGCCCATCCGGCCCGTCGAGTTCAGCGACGACCGCTTGACCTTGCTCCTGAAGCGCCTCAGCGACCCGGCGGCGTGGGAGTCCCTGGAAGCCGACCTCTGGCACGCCCACGGTGACGTCTATGCCCTGCCCGTCGAGCGGGTCCGACTCGACGCCACCACCAGCGGTGGCTCTCACACCGTCACCGACGACGGCCTGATGCAACTCGGACACAGCAAGGACCACCGCCCCGACCTGGCCCAGTTCAAGCTGATGGCCGCCGTGGCCGAGCCGACCGGTCTGTTCCTGGCCGGCGACGTCCATCCCGGCAACGCCGCCGACGACCCCTTGGACCTCCCGCTGTCTCGCCGTGTCCGCACCATGCTGGGCCAGACCGGGCTGCTCTCTTCGGGCGATTGCCAGATGGCCGCGCTGGAAACGCGGGCCGAGATCGCCGCGCACCGCGACTTCTCCCTGACTCGACTCCCACTGACGGGGACGGTCGCGGCGCAGTTCTCGGAATGGGTCGAGGCGGCCCTCGTCGGCGATCGGGCCGCGACGCTGATCGCGATCCTCCGCGAGGAGGAAGCTCCTCGGCCGCGGTGACGAGTTCGAGCGGACTCAATCCGCCGTGGTGGACCGCGACGAGCACACCTGGACGGAGCGGGTGCAAGTCATCCGCTCCGAAGCGGCGGCGCAGAGCCAAGCGGCGGCGCTGGACCGGCGGCTGAAGCAAGCCGAGGCGGCGGTGCGCGGCCGGACCCCGCCGCCGGGGCCGGGCCGGACCCAGTTCACCACCGGCTGGGAACTGGAGCGGGCCATCCACGCGTTGCTGGCCGAGGAGGGCGCGGAGGGGCTGTTGACGGTGAGTTGGGAGCGGCAAGAGACCACCCGGACGCACTCCGTGGGCCCCGGCCGTGGCGGTCCGAACCGGCCCAAGATGACGGAAGGGCAGCGTGCGCTACTCAGATCACGGCGGTGACGCGCCATGACGCGGCGATCGAACGACTCGTGGCGTGGAGAGACTGGCAAGTGCAGGTGACCAACGCGCCGGCGGCGCGGCTGTCGTTGGGGGAGTCGGTGCTGGGTTACCGCGCGGGGGCGTGCGTGGAGCGAGCGTTCCACCAGTTGAAGGACCAACCGCCGGGGCTTCGGCCGCTGTTCGTGCATCGGGACGACCAGGTGCGCGGCTTGACCCATCTGCTGACTTTGGCGTTGCGTGTCCTGACGCTGTTCGAAGTGCTGGTATGGCGGGGGCAGGATCAGGACGGCGAGGACCTCGCGGGCTTGTATCCGGGCCAGCCGAAGCGGACGATGGATCGCCCGACGGCGAAGCGGGTGCTGGAGGCCATCGCCCGGTCGGGTGTGACGCTGATCCAGGTCGTCAGCGAGGAAGGGTGTCGCTGGCATCTGACCGCCCTGCCGGTGCTGGTGAAGCGGGTGTTGGGTTATCTCGGGCTCTCCGATGAGGTATACACTCGATTAGTCATTAATTCAGGTTAAGCACTCTTTCAATACGCGAAAGAGGAGCCTTGAGGGGTGGGATGAAGGCGTGTCGTCTCCGTGTGGAAAATGAGCAACACTCTGTACAGAAAGGCCCTTGCCTGTTCTTGTGTGAGCGGCAAGTGCAAGGTCTCCTTTGCGCTTGCGACGTCCGGGACGGTCGCCGTCCGGGAGCCCGTAAGGGCACGAGGTCTTTGGAAACTTGGTGTGGCCGGTGGGGAGGGGAAGGCCCTCCCGGAAAACCTCAACCCCACGAAGGACCCTCAAGGATCCTGGCTTTCGCCCGGGAGTCCCTCAGACACAGGGCAAGTGGCTCGGAGTGGGAAGAAGATCGAGCCCACGGATCAACCGAGAAGCCCACCCCTTCAGGGGTGGGAGTGTCACGTATCTCGAAGCGTGTGTGCCCGCCTTCCCCTCGGGAGCACCGCCGCCCCCGGAGAACCTCTCAAGAGTTTATTGTAGGGTGGACCTTGCTCCGCTCGGCTCACCCAACGGGAAAAAGTGATCCCGCGTGAGGGGTCTTTCTGCAAAAGACCTCTTACGGCCATGCGGACTGCGACGTTCTGGAACTTGTGGGTTGAGCGAGGAAAGAGGTGTCGAGGAAGCGGACACCGGCTCAGGCGGCCATCTCGTCGTCGTAAAGGTCGTCCTCGTCCAGCGAGGCGATGAGGTCTCGCGGTGCGGCACCGGTCTCGTCCGAGTTGTCCAGGTCGATACCGAGCGCCTGGAGAAGGGATATTTCCGCCTCATCGTCGTAGTCCTCGGAAGCGGCATCGAGGTCCTCGTCCAGGTCCTCAGTGTCAGCGTACGCGGAGTCGATCGCGTCGCCGGAAACGTCGAGGTCTTCCTCGTTGGCGACGAGATCGTCCTCCATGGCGAAGGTCTCCGCCTCACCTCTGGCATGCGGGTCGTGGCCGAGAGGGGTATCGTTGTCATCAATGGTCATACTAACCTCCATTACCGGAACTTAATCACAACTTGCCCAGCTTACGCACGTCAGGCCATCTCGATTCGAGCATGGCCCTCCCTTCAGAAGGGATGATCACGCCGGAGGGACGGGGATCATCCGACATGGCACGAGCGTTGCAACGCTCGATCCGAGATGCCCATACGAGCCGTCATGCGCGGTGTCCGTCGGCTCGAACGCGGGGGTAGGAACGGCTCAATCCGGTCCGATCGGACGGCGAAGCGACAATTAAAGAGTAGCAAATGGTAGGACCAGGGCTCGAGGAAGACAAGAGCGGTTTTACTCCGGACAGGACGGATCGATGACGGACAGCATCACCCGGACCGGAACATCCTCTGGAGGCGGCTCGACCGGCATCGTCGAAAGTGGCACGGCCGACGGCGGCGGCTCCAACTTGCCACTTGTCATCGCGCATCAATCGATCGAGTCTGTTTCTTCCAGGAGGCGCGGGGATGGCGTCCCATCGACGCGAGCTTCGCGGCCCATTCGCGCTGCTTGGCGGGGTCGTCTTCCTCGCCTCCGTCGGACTGGTCGATCGGGCAGGGCGGTTTCCTTTTGATCTAGCTTCAACGCGCGACAATTCTTATAGTCATGTCCTGTGGTCAATGACACCGGAGGGGTCTCGGATCAGGACTCAGGCATGGAAGCCCGCATTTCGTTGATGGAACTCCTTGAAGGCATTCATGATCCGCGTCGCGCCCGGGGCAAGCGGCACCCCCTCGCCGCGCGGCTCGGCCTGGCCGTGGTCGCCATGCTCGCGGGGATGACGAGCTACGAGGCAATCGTCCATTACGGCAAGGAGCGGGGCTGGGAGTTCCTGCAACACCTGGGGTTCACGACCCGGTGGGGCCTCTGCAAGGCGACTGACTCGCGGGTCTTCCGCCGAATCGACGTCGCCGACTTCGAGGCGCGCGTGGGCGAGTGGATCCAGGGACGGCTCGGGCCGGGCGACGCCCCGCACATCTCCATCGACGGCAAGACCGCACGGGGCAGTCGCGACGGCGACACGCCCGGGGTCCACTTGGTGTCCGCCTATGCCCCGGACGTTAAAGCGGTCTTGGCCCAGCTTCGGGTGGACGCCAAGACCAACGAGCACAAAGCCGCGCTGGAACTGCTGGGTGTGCTGCCGGTCAAGGGCAAGGTCCTCACCGGCGACGCCATGTTCACGCACCGCGATGTGTGCGCGGCGGTGCTCGAAGGGGGGGCGATTACGTCCTGCCCGTCACAGAGAACCAACCGACGCTCTCCAAGGACATCGCGGCCGTTTTTGCCGAGCCCGAGGCCGGCTTTTCCCCCCCTCCAGACCGCGCGGCGGGAGGCCGAAATCGAGCGCGCCTGTGAGGTCGACAAGGGGCAGGGTCGGATCGAGAAGCGCGCGATCGAGGTGACGTCGTCGCTGGCCGACTACCTGGGCTGGGACTGGCCGGGGTGTGCTCAGGTCTTCCGCCTGACGCGGGTGCGCAAGACGGGTGAGAAGGTCGAGACCGAGGTGGTGGTGGGGATCACGAGCTTGCCGCGCGAGCGGGCCGGAGCGAAGGCGTTGCTGGGGCTGACCCGCGGCCACTGGGGGATCGAGAACGGCCTGCACGGGGTGCGTGACGGGACACTCCGCGAAGACGCCAGCCGGATCAGAAAAGGATCGGCCACGGAGGTGATGGCGGCCTTGAGGAACATCATCGTTTTCTTGTTCAAGCGCTTGGGACACACCAACGCCGCGGCCGCAACACGACACTACGTATGCCACCCCGAGAAGTCACTCGAAGTCCTGTCAACCCCAAACTGAGAATGAAACGGCCCTGGTCGATCGGGTACGGTCCCTTGACTTTCGACGAGATCTGGCGTCACCATTGGCCGATGTCGCGGGATAGGTCTTTCGACCTGGGCGTCTCCAACGCGCAATTGCGGGCCAGGTGGTCCTTGTAGGCCTCCATGCAACTGCTTGGGGCGTGGATGATCAGCACACCGCGGTCGCGCGCTGCGCGGAGCACGTGGTCCATCCTCGGGGCCATCTCCTTGGCTCTCCGGACGGCGTTGAGACAGTAGTGGAAGTCCCACATGTCGCAGACGATGATCGCTGTCTGCTTTGGGTCCCACGACGCGGCCCGCTCGACCACCAGGAACGCGCCACCGAACTCGCGGTCCTCGACGCGTGAACCGGAGACGCAGATCGAGTTTCTCGCCTCCGCCGGCCCCGACCGCCGGGGCTGCAAGGCCGACGCACGGCGGCGCGACGGCCGCCGCGAGCTCCTGTACCCACCGCCGATCGAGACCGTGTTGTCGCCGCCGCATCGCACCCTCCCTCGACTCGCAAGGAGCACCGACTCCGCGCTCAAGCTGATCGTGATGGCCATGCTAAGCATAACCTCGTGATCAGGTCTCCAGGAGGAGGGCGCACGGTCGGTGAGGGACGTCCTTCAAAATTTTAACATAATCATGCGTGTTCTCATGCCAAGACATGGGGAATTTCTAACGGGCTTCATCCAGGCGGCGCTCGCGCTCCGCCAAGATGGTGATCGTCTCAAGCCGCGCATCTTCCGCCGCAACCACCCGTGCGTCGGGGAAGGCGGCGGTGGCGAGGCCGGTCAAGGTATGTCCCGGCGGCATTTCGATGAATAACCGCACACCCAACTCGAAAAGCACCGTCGTCGCGTCGTGCCAACGTACCGCATACATCACGTTCTGGGCGAGGTCGTCCCGAACGCCGTCGCGGTCACGCGTGACGCGGGCGCGGCGGTTAGTGACATACGGGATGCGCGGGTCCGCGACCACGCCATCTGCCATGGCACGCTCAAGTTCCACAGCCACAGGTTCGAGCAGCCGACAGTGCGAGGGCACGGAGACCGCCATGCGCTCGGCTTTGCGCGCGCCGCGCGCGCGCGCCCACCCCAGCGCGGCCTGGAGACCCGCTTCCGCGCCGGCGATGACGAACTGGGTGGGAGCGTTGAGATTGGCGAGGTAGACAGGCGCCTCCGGGGTGCTGACCTGTTCGATGAGGGTAGAGATGCTTCGCTCGTCCAGGCCGACGATGGCGGCCAGGCCATAGCCATGGGGATAAGCTCGCTCCATCAATGCGCCGCGTAAGCGAACCAGTGGAAGTGCGTCTGCGAACTGCAAGGCGCCACAAACAACTGCTGCGGTGAATGCCCCCACCGATAATCCGGCGACCGCCTGCGGCTCGACGCCTCGGGTGCCGATGGCCCGCGCCAGGGCGACACCCGCGATGACAGTGGTGAGCTGCACAGCGACCGTGGACGCGAGTGTCGCCTCTTTATCCAGCTCGAACACGTCCTGACCAAGCACGTGACTGGCCTCCTCCAGCGTGGCGGCAGCCGGTTCATTGTCGGGTAGCCGGTGCAGGAAGCCGGGCGTCTGCGCCCCCTGTCCGGGAAAGAGGAAGGCGATGCTCATGAGAAATCTTCCCTGCCGATTTCCGGTCTCCACGGGTCCGTCTCGAGTCGCGGGCCGTCCAGGGTCCGAAGCAGGATCCTGGTCGCACCGGCGGCGTATTCGACGAGCGCCACTCCCCCGGCCGGTGTCTCCACCTGCACGTCGATACGGACCGGCATCATGGCGAAAGCTGCGACCAGCGCCGGGCCGTCTCTCGCGGCAATTCATTCGCGGCCCGCAGCACCAGATCGAGATCACTGGTGGCGGTGACGCAAGGCGTACGGCTGGCCAGTTCGTAGCCCATGCTGCCGGCAGGTCCCCACGTCAATCCAAATGCATCCATCAGAGATTTGGTACGGTCGAGCGAGGCGAAGTGAGGCAAGTCGCGACGGCGCGGGGCCTCTCGCCATGCGCACCGGCCCGTCAAATCTTCCGGACGGATGCGCGACGCGACATCTTGGGGCGGGAGCCAAGCGGCGAAGCGTTCGCGGCGAGAGGGGCCGCGCACGCCCACAGGCAACCAGCCACCGCGCCGGCGTGTGCGCCTCACGACCACCAGCGGCGCAGGGCGAGGCAGCCTTGCACCCAATCAGGGACCGGGACCTCGCAGACCAGAGCATCCCTGCGTCTGAGTTCCACGAGGTCGTGGGAACGCGCATCCTCACCGAGCCGGAGCGCCTGCCCACCGCGTTCGCCGCTATCGTTCCTCATGGTCCTCCCCTTCGACCAGCGCTCAATACCGCGCCACGAGCATGATGATCGCGGCCAGTGAGATCATGGAGAAGAGCGAAGACGCGATCAGGGTCGACCCAGCCTCTTCGCTCCTGACACCGTAGCCGACGCCGAAGACCACTCCGAAAAAGCCGGCAGGGATGGCAATCAACAGGATGGCCTGGCCGGCGATGGGCTCCGGGATGACCAGCAGGCGCACGATCCCCCAGGCCAGTAACGGCTGCAGCACGTTCTTCAACAGCACTCCAGTGGTCACATCAAGATTAATACGCAGGCGTTGCGCGGACAAGATCACGCCCGTCAGGAACAGCGAGGTGCCGGCATTGGCTTTGCCGATCAGATCGAGCATGCGCCCCACCACGTCGGGAAGAGGAACGTTGCTGAGCGCCACGATCACGCCGAGCATCGGTGCCCAGAAGATCGGGCGCCGCAGGGATTTGACCGTTGCTCTGAAAAAGCGCCGTATGGGCGATTCTGACACATCCTTTGCTGAGGCGTTCTCGAGAAGGACCAGCGTCAGCGGCGTCACGGTCACCGCCCCGACGGCGATTGCCACCGCAACGCTGAGCGCACTTTGCGACCCGTACACGCTCCCCAACAACGGCAGGCCGACGGAGGCGTAGTTGGGCAGGGCCACCGTCAACGTCTGCACCGCGGCCTTGCCCGGCTCCACGCGAAACACCCGGTGCTGCAGGAGGAGCTCCACCACGAAGATGATGAGCATGGCGAGGGTCAGGACCAGCATCAGCTTGCCGTTCTCGATGATCACCCGCTGCGGTGTCCGCGAGATGGCCGTGAAGAGAGCTGCAGGCAGGGCGAATGTCATGACCAGGACATTGAGATTCGCCACCTTGATGTTGTCGACCAAACGCCGACGACCGGCGAAGTACCCGAGAAACATGACGAAGAACACCGGCGCGAGCGCGTTGAGAATTATGGTTCCCATCGGACAGGATCCTGATTTACGTGGGGAGTCGCTTGTCCAGGAGATCCGATACTCTTTTCAAATACCGGACGCAGGATCAGCGACACTCAATGGCTGCCCAGGTGCGGAAGCACCTGGGCACCAATTCTCCCCTTCATTGGCTTTGAGAGGTGGTTCCGATCAGGCGACCGACCACGTTCGGGATCGTCCCAAACGGGCCAAATCGAGCTGGACACATACAGTAGTGATCTGATCGCCACTGGGTGTGGCGCAACTCAAGGAACTCTAACTCCTTGCGCCGGTGATTCACCCCTGGAAGCACCGCTGAAAAGAGTCAAGTTCGTACACTATGGGTAGCAGCGGTTTTGGGACGATCCCCACTGTTCCTTCAGCCGTCGACTGACCTCGATGGAAGCGGCGCGGTTTTCCCGCGCCGCGGCAGACGAGAGGCGGCTGCTCAGATCATTCGGGCTCGATCGGGCGTCAGAAGCCGCCGCGATGAGCTCTCCGCGAATCCGCTCGACCTCGCTGGCGGAGGGCGAGTCGGCATTCACGCCCTCGATCAGCTTGTGGAGCAGGCCAAGTTTGGCGTAGGTGCGGATGTCATACGACATCGGCAGGATCGTCTCGCCGAGTTTCTCGAGTTCGGCCACGCTCCGCAAGGTCACGCGCACGGCGGCCTCCTTGCCCATGGCATGGACCAGCACCCCCGGGTCATCCAGCGCGAGGATGCGGTTGGCCTGATAGCCATGCGCAAGAACGCGCCGGACATGGCACGCCCCACCAGCAAGGCGATCACAGGATGCCCGGCGAGGCGCACCGTGGTATACGCGTCGACCGCCGCCGCGCAGGCGAGATGGATGCCGAGCAGCTCTTCGCGGCGGCCATAGGCTTGGCTGGTCACGTCGACCAGGGCGATGATGGGGCGGCGTGTGCCGTTCGCATCGGCATCGATGGTTTCGCGGACGTATTTCGCAAGGGTCCACGCCTCTTGGAGGCCGACTTCGCCGCCGCGAGCACGAGGGAAGCGGTTCTGCGGATCGGGCACCACCGCCAGGAAGCACGCCGTTTCCTTGCCCAAAGGCGCGTCCCCCCGCCTGACGGATGCCGGACCGCCCGGCACGATGCCGTTCTGGCCGGTCAGTGCCTCGAACCAGACCTGGCCGCGGCTCGCGGCCCTGCTGTCGCCGTTCATGCCTTTGCTCCTTTGCCCCACAGCGCGCGAAGAGCCTTGCCGTCGAGCGGCTGGGAGGGATCCATCGCGGCGAGGCGTTCGAGGAAGAGCTTCACCTGCTCGCTCCGGTGCTGTTTCGGCAGCCCGCGTCGGAATGCCTCGCGGACGGCCTCGGCGATGGCGACCGCATCGTCCTCGACCAATGTGTCGGCCAGGCCGACCGCGTGGCGCTGCTCGCCGCCGATGAGGCTCCAGATCAGTCGGCGATCCGAGGCGTCGAGCTCCTCGATGCCGGCTTCCTGCTCGATGACCTCGGGACCGTTCATGCCGAGCCGAGCCTGACGTGTCACGATCAGGTGGCTGCACAACGCCGCCGCCAGCGACATGCCGCCGAAGCAGCCCACCATCCCGGCGATGACGGCGACCACCGGGACGTGGCGGCGCAACGCCACGATGGCGGCCTGGATCTCGGCGATCACCGCCAGCCCCAGATTGGCCTCCTGCAGCCGCACGCCGCCGGTCTCCAGCAGCAGGACAGGGCGGGTTGGGATGCCTTGTTCGTGGTCCTGACGGGCAAGCTCCAGGGCACAGGCGATCTTGGTCCCGGCGACCTCGCCCATGCTGCCACCCTGAAAGGCGCTCTCGATGGCGGCAACCACGGCAGGCTGACCGTCGATGCGGCCGCGCGCCACGATCACCCCATCGTCCTCCTGCGGCACGATGCCCTGCATCGGCAGCCAGGGGGAATGCAGGCGGTCGAACGGCCCCAGCAGTTCGTGGTAGCCGCCGGGATCGAGCAGCGCCTCGGCCCGGTCGCGCACGAGAGTTCGATGAAGCTGCGGCGCTTCAGGAAGCGCTCCAGATCGGGGACGGCGGCGGTCATGACTGGCTCTCCTCGACAGCCTGCTGCAGACGCAGCGCGACGATGCCCGGCGTCGCGCCGAAGTCGTTGATTTCGATGGCGGCAGCACCCTTGTAACGGGAGAAGAAGCGATCCAGGACGTTCTTCCAGATCGCGCCGTAGCCGTCCACGCTGGTACGGATGCGGACGTGGGCCTGCCCGTCGTTGGACGGCTCGAGCAGCACCTCAAGATCACCCGAGCCGACCACGCCGATATGGACGCGGCGTGGCACGGTTTCTTCCGCGGGGTAGTCGAGATTGAGAATCTCCATAGCGATCACCTCCACAATGACGAGGGGCGGAGCATCCGCTCCGGACGCGCGCCCACATGGTCCAAGAACAGGACAGCGGCCAGCAGGTCGGCACTGCCTCCCGGTGAGGCATTGAGCGCCAGCAGTTCGGCATCGAGCCGGAAGAGTGCCTGACGGCCAAGTGCCGTGGACGCTCCGCCCGCTTCCAGCACCGCCCGTGCCCCGCGCCGCGCGGTCGTCAATGCGGCGCGGCCGCCGCGGTGCAGCAGACAGGTGTCCTCGAGGCGGGCCATGATGGACATCAGCACGTCCAGCCGCACGTCCTCCTCCGCGAGTCCGCGTGCGCGGCCGGCGAGCAAAGCCGGCAAGCCAATGTTCGCGACATGGGGAAAGCCCGTCGCGGCCTCTCCGCGTGCGCCGACAACCCCATAACGCGTGCAAACGTACGAGCCGTTGCTGTTTGCCGCCGGTGCGAAGCGGTCTGGAGAACGCGCAACCTCCGCTGCACGGGCCGCGATTCCCTCGGCGGTGCGATCCGCGTCGGCCATCGCCACCCCGGCCGTCAGGAGGCCCAGCACCCAGATCGCCCCGCGATGGGCATTGCTGCCACCTGTCGCGGCAAGCATGGCGCGTTCCCCTTCGCGGCCGAGGACAGCCAACGTCTCCCGGAGCGCTTGGCTCGGCTCCTGGCCGAAGGCCGCGTCGGCCATCGCGGCAAACGCGCGGCGCAATGAGCTTGCCGAACGCAGCATTGTCGGCAGGTCAAGATCGGCATGCGCCCCGCAGCCGCGCTCGTCGACGAGTGCCGGTTTGGGGGTGAGGTGCGCCTCGTCGATCAGCGCGGTGACGGCGAAGTCTGCGAGCAGGGCACTGTTGACGACGACCGCCCGCGGCGGATGCCCTGTCCTCCGGAGTGCATTTAAAAAATTATATGTAATTACGATCATGACGCCCTCTCACCAGCTACGGAACCTGGAGGGCGGCTGGTACAGCCCACCGGACCAAGCGACCAGTTCCTCAACGCTTCGGGCGGCGAGCAGGGAGCGCTTCGCATCGGTTCGGCGCACCCCGATGTCTTCTGGGTAGGCGATGATGCCACGTCGGCGCAGATCGGCGGTGCGCTCGCTGTTGGCCTTCATGCCGACCGGGGTGGCTCCAGCCACCGCGGCAATCGCGGCGCGGCGTTCCTCGATGCCCTCGGCCAGGTAGAGGTAGGCGATGCCTTCTTCGGTGACGACGTGGCTCACGTCGTCGCCGTAGATCATCACCGGGGCGACCGGCATGCCACTGGACTTGCCGACCTGCACGGCGTCCAGCGATTCGACGATCACCGGCTGGCCGCCCTTCTGATAGGTTTCGGCCAACTGCACCACCAGCTTGTGCCGCGCACCACATCGCCTTCCGCGGTGATCAGGCTGAGCCAAGCGGGCGTGCTGTGGCGCCGTCCCTTGGGGTCGTGTCCCATATTGGGCGCGCCGCCGAAGCCGGCCAGGCGGCCGAGGGTGACAGTGGACGAGTTGCCGTCCGGGTCCATCTGCAAGGTCGAGCCGATGAAAAGATCAACGCCGTACTGGCCGGCCAACTGACACAGCACACGATTGGAACGCAGGCTGCCGTCGCGTCCTGTGAAAAAGATGTCCGGACGTGCCCGGATGTAGTCCTCCATACCGACCTCGCTGCCGAAGCAGTGCACGCTCTCGACCCAGCCGCTCTCGATGGCAGGGATCAGGGTGGGATGAGGGTTCAAGGTCCAGTTGCGGCAGATCTTGCCCCGGAGGCCGAGGGCCTCGCCGTAGGTCGGCAGCAGCAACTCGATGGCCGCGGTATCGAAGCCAATGCCGTGGTTGAGCGAGGTGACGCCGTGGCGTTCGTAAATGCCTCGAATCACCATCATGGCCATCAGGATCTGCAGGTCGTTGATGTGCCGCGGATCACGAGTGAAGAGAGGCTCGACCGCGAAGGGACGATCGGCGACCACGACGAAATCGACCCAGGAGCCGGGAATGTCGACGCGCGGCAACTCGTCGGTGAGCTCGTTCACCTGGGCGATGACGATGCCCCGTCGGAACCCTACGGCCTCGACGATGGTCGGCGTGTCTTCGGTATTCGGGCCGGTGTAGAGGTTGCCGCTGGCGTCGGCCTTCTCTGCGCAGACCAGCGCGAGGTTCGGCGTGAGGTCGACGAACATTCGGGCGTAAAGCTCGACATAGGTGTAGATCGCCCCGATCTCGAGCTTCTTGTCCTCGAGCAACTGCGCCAGCCGCAGGCTTTGCGGGCCGGCAAAAGCGAAATCGACCCTTCGTGCGATGCCCCGCTCGAACAGGACGAGATGCTCGGGCCGGCTAATGCTTGATATCAGGAGATGTACGTTGTGTACCTTCTTCGGATCCACCTGTGCAAGCGATCGTGATAAGAAATCCGCCTGCTTTTGGTTGTTGCCCTCCAGCACCACGCGGTCGCCGGGAGCAATCAAGGACTCCAGCGCCTCGATGATGCGCTCGGCCGGCAACACCTTACCCTCGGCCCAGAGTGCAACGCTGCCGAGGCGTCGCGCCTTGTCTTCTCCGCGCGTGTTCCACGAACGCCCTGCGGCACGGCCTTCGACGGATTGGACCATCAACAAACTCCTTTGGCTCATCTTACGGAGAGAATCGTCACCCAGGGTGGATTGCTGCGCCTGATCGCTCAGCGGCGAGGCAAAGCGTGGCTGGCGTCGTTCATCCAACATCATTGTAGCACCCCGAAATTTCGGGCGAGTCGATACGTTTATCAGACTTTCGCTGGGGGGCGGGCGGGACGCTCACCGCGAGGACAGGTCGGCTGGGAAGGCCGAATCTCGCAGCAGCGCATCCACCGGAGTCCAGAGATCGTGGCAAGTGGCCCGCTCGGCTTCGGGGAGCTTGGCCACCTCGGCCTCGTCGCGCAGGTCGGCCAAGGCAGGGTCGTGCCGTCATTGCTGGAGAGTCTGCTGGACCTCACGGCGGACCTCCGGCGTGCCGCCCTCCAACAGCTTGGCACGGAGCACCAGGTCAGGCCGGAGCCACTCCATTGCCTGCTTTCGCCAGCGGGCGCGGGCCGCCTCGTCGGACGGCCGGTCGTCCTGGCCCTGGCCGCAGCCGGACCGGGCCGCGGCGCAGGCGGGGTCGTACCGGACCGCGGACTCCAGGTCGTCGGCCCACGCCGGTCGCCGTGAGAAGGCGTCCTGATAGAGTCGAGCCGCCGTGGTATGCCTCCCCTTGGGGCAGCCGAGGCGGGCGAGGATGAGGACCTCTTCGGGGTCGGCGGGCCGGTCGTCGCCTCGTTGGAGGTCTGGGAGGCGGGCGTCAAGCTCGGCCATCTGCTCGGCGTCGCGGTCCCACCGGGCCGCTTGTCTTTACCCAACCGTTTGTATAGGAGGTCGGGTTGGTCGTCGGGACTTTCTCCGCGAACGCGGACAGCGCGGACAGTTTCAGCAGTGGACGCCGAGGCAGTAGGTGGCGCGGAAGTCTTTCTCTTGCAGAGGGTTGCTTCGACTTCTCGGGCTGCCTTGGCCGCCCAAAGTGTCCGCGCTGTCCACTGGTCCTGGCACTGGCAGTGAGAAAGTCCCGGTTCGTCGCTGTGACTCGCTAGCTGTCATCCGCTCGGCCTCGGCCCAGAGCCAATTGAAAACCCTCCACCAGGTGGCGGAGCTGGGTCATCCCCTGCCACAACGTCTGCCAACCCGGAAGGCCGTCCCCTTTGCGGTTC
Organism: uncultured Planctomycetaceae bacterium; assembly: GCA_963803395.1. GTDB lineage: Bacteria > Planctomycetota > Planctomycetia > Isosphaerales > Isosphaeraceae > JAFANO01. The sequence goes on along the minus strand of CAWDND010000031.1, from coordinate 7,351 downwards.
AGGTGACCGCCCAGACGGCCCACTCCCAAGACCACCTCCTCGACCGTCGTCAGCGGCGCCTCCAGCTGGGCCCGCAGCACTTGCAATTCCAACGCGCTCAAGCCCGACGCCTCCGCCGCCGCCTTGGGAGCGGCGCGGACCTGCTCCCGCAGGCCGATCAGCCGCAACGCCACCACGCTCATGAGCGACACCGCGGCGAACAGCCCATGACCCGCTTCCAATTGCAGCCGCTCCGCTCCCATCCCCGTCTTCAACGCCTTGTGAAACTCCTCCTGACGGAACCGGGCCGCGAACAGTTCGACCATCTGCAACCCGGTCAGTCCCACAGCCGAACTGACCAGCGTGAATCGTTTCTTGTACCCCTCGACCTTGGCGACCACCGCCTTGACCGGCACCTTGTGCCCCGACACCCGCCAGAGGCAGACCACCTCCTTCCAGAGCACCTTCCGCCTCCGGCCGTAGATGTAGGCGTGCCCTTCCTGCCACCACCGGGTCCAGCGCCCGCCCTGGCGGGGCGGCGGCAGCTTCTGGCCCCACTTCGGCAGCGGCCCCCGCTGCCCCGGGCGACGCTCCGTCGGCGGCAGGGCATGCAACCGGGCGTCGTGTCGCAGCCTCGTCAGGAACTCGACCCGGGGCTGGCCGTGCTCGGGGGCGACCAGCGGCCGGACCACGCTCCGCAGGGCATAGCCCCCGTCGAAGACGCCCAGGTGGAGCCCGCCGAGGACCCGGGCCTGCTCCCTGAGCAGTTCAACCGCCAACTCGCACTGGGTCTGGAACGCCTCCCTCGGCCCGGCGGCCCCGGACCGGGTGGGCAACTGCGATCTCCGGAAGTAGAGCCGCCCGGAGACCGGCAGGAACCAGGCGGGCTGATCGGGGTTGTGAAGCAAGGCCCCGAGGACCACCCAGTTGTGGGCCCGGACGGTGGCGGCCCGGTTCGGGCATCGGGCCGTGTACTCGTGGAAGGTGCAGGGGCCCCAGACGTGCTCGCCCGAGCGGTGCACCTTGGTGTCATCGACGGCCGAGACGGGGTAGCCATACCAGAGGCGGCCGGGGGCCTGCTCGATCAAGCGGGCGAGGTTGCGGGTGACGGCGGCGGCATCCCACCGCCCGTACTCGGCGAACCGCTCCATCGCCCTCCAGTCGGCCCTCCGCTCGATGGCGGTGACCGACTGGGTGACGGTGTGCTCCTCGACGTTCAGGGCCAGGGCGGTGATCCACTCGACGAACCGTCGGTGCCCGGGGCATGTGAAAGCCCCGGCGAAGGGCTGCAGCAACCGTAGCCAGAGAAACCAGAGGAGCGTAACCTGCGGCATGGGGCATCTCCTGATGCGGTGCCAGATGGGGTCCTAACCACCCACCCCTTTGAAGGTGGTTCAACAATCTCGCAACGTCTTGTAGCTTAAAATGTTGCGAGATTTCTGATAGAGATACGAATCTGGTACCAATCAGAATCTAATTTATTCGCTGTCCCGAGTTCGGGCCGTCAAGACCGATTCGGAACGAATTCTCGCTCCAGCGACTTTATCTCGGCGCTAGTAAATGCCCCAGATTACCGCAATGACAGCGATTTATTTGCACCTCGTAGACGGGCAGCCACCTTCAAAGGGGTGGGTCCTAACCACCCGACAGGTTCCGCTCGGGAGATGCTCCGCTCAATAGGAGACGGGAGTTCAGTTGGAGTGAAGTTTTTCGGGGAAACTACTGCTTATTGCTCTGCTTCATGATCTTCGCTTCGGCATCGGTGAAGCTCGTTTGCGCCTTGTCCTCGGGGGTGGGGTCGATCGGGGCAGGGGCTCTGCCCCGACGCTTGCGGCCTTCGGCGTCGCGCCGGGCTTGCTCGTCGTCGCGGTGGCGTTGTTCCTCGTCCGCCTGGGCTCGGGCCTCGGCTTCCAGTCGCGCCTTGGCCTCCTGGATCTTCGCCAACCGGGCCTCACGCCGCTTCAATTCCTCGGGCAGTTCATCGCCACGACGGCTGCCCAGGGCCGCGTCTTGCTCGGCGTCGAGTTGCTCGGCTTGCTTGAGCAGTTGCTCGATCTCCCCTTTGAGCCGTTCGATCTCCTTGGCCATGGATCCGGAACTCATCGCCTTGTGTCGCGAGGCGTTCGCTCCCATCTTGGTCCCGTCGCTGGAGAGATTCCCCAGCTTGACCAGGCCCATCTCGCCCGCCAGCCGCAACACCTCGAGGAAGAAGGGCCGAAACGCGGCCAGGTGGATCTTGCGAAAATCGCTGATCGTGCGGAAGTCGGGCGGATCGTTGCCGACAATCGCTCGAAACGCCAGGTTCCGTTCGCAGGCCGCCGCGATCTTCCGGCTGGAGCAGACGCCCACGGAGTAGGCGTAGACCAGGAGCGTGACCATCCTGGTCACATCGAACGGCGGTTGGCCGCGGAGCTCGCGGGCGTAATGGTCGTGGAAGGGAGCGAGGTCGAGCTGCGGGATGAGATCGAGGAGGAAGAACACCAGGTCGTCTTTGGGCAGCGCGTCTGCGCGGCGAGATCGGCTCTTGGCTCCCCTGCTCGGCGTCCCACGGGCGGTAGTTCTTGCGTCGATCGTCCCTCACCTGGCTCCTGCGCAGCGTCACCGGGCCTTCGACAAGTGCGTGGAACCAGGATTGTGCCCGAATCAACCGCGCCTTTACCGATCGACGGCTTAATCACTGCCGGGGATACTCAGACACGCTCCTAGACCGACTTTTCGTAGTTGAAAACTAATGAAGCAAGGAACCCTCCCGTGCCTTGCTCTTTTGCCCAGCTTTCACGCCGTTGCCTTGAATCAGCGGACGACCACGTATACGTCCAGCCGGAACGGCTTGGCGAACACGCTCATTGAAGTATCCCGATAAAGTTCGACAACTTCGTGCGGCAGTACCGTTCCACGCCGAGCTCAACCGACCCGCGACAGGATCACCTTCCGCATGTATCACACCTAACACCACCTCCGATCTGGTTCGTAGCCACGCTGTGTCTTCGGCAGTACACGTCAAACCGCATCCCGGTGGCTCAGACTCCGACAAAGCGCTTGCCGTCGGCTCGCCACTGTAACTTCAGCACCCCACCGACACCCCCTTCTTGCCCAGATCCGATCGCGATCTCACACGTCTCCGGCCACCAGCTCCACCAAGCTCTCCGTAGATCAAGGGGTGTTCAGGTCATCCACTCACGAATACCCACAAACGCCTCTTTGTTCGATAGATCACTGTCATCCTCGCTGTGGCTCACGAAGATCGTCCTCCGGTCCATATCAGACCGATCGTCGACGACGATCAACTTCCCCGTCAACGTCGTCACCTCGAAGTTCCCGATCCAAGCACCACAAAGTCCCGTTTCGCGTGATCCTCGAAACTCGATCAACTCACGTTGCCCCGCGATCCTCGAGTTCGCGTCGCAGCGTTCCTGCTCCCGCGCGCTACCATGCCCGTCATCTCGTCCACGCAGCCCCATGTCGGTCCCGTCGCTCTTCTCCAACGCAGTGAACCTGTTCCAGTTACGTCAGTCAGCAGAACAGCCTTGACATATCTGCTGAGCGAAGCTTCGCCGGATACCTTCTCGGTGGTCTTCGAGCCGAGACCCCGACTCTTGTGGGGCTGCAAGGCGGATCTCGCGGCAGGTAGTAGCAACCAGCCTGCGAGGGCGAGATTGACATCTACGATGTCGCGCTTGATCACCTCATCGGTCCAGTTCCTTGAGCGCCTACCAGTGCTGGTGATCGGCCGGGGCTGCACTTCTCGGGAGCTCGCAGGCAACGGCGCAGTATCTCGGTAAGCCTGCTCAGGGGTGAATTTGGCTAGCAGGGTGCCGGGGCGTCGTTCATCGTTGAGGACCGCTTCGATGCGCCCGTCGCAACGTGCGGTGCCGGATCTGCGCGAGCCTTCGATGGTGATCGAGGCGGTCGAAGCATGCACTTGGCCCAGCGTCGTCGCCAGAGTCCGACTTGGCGGTCGTTGTTCCAGGCCGACCTCTGTGGGCGATCTCGTCGTTGAGGTTGAGTAGGCTCTAGAAGGCCAACACGATGATCAGAGGCGGCGTGGTCGGAGCCGCGACGGATGCCGGTGACGGAAGTTCCGCAGAGTCGTGAAGGATTTCTTGCTGAGGTTCGGTGATCGATGATCTTAGCAGCCTTACCCCAGCATGGAACAGAAGTGACTCCTCTGTCAGCTCGAAAGGTCTCGGCAAAAGCCTGGTAATTTTCACGTTATAGTACAACTTCTTAGGCTCTCAAATTACAGATTGTTAGTCTCCTAGGAGAGGATCTCCAGGAGCGTACTCCGGCCCAACAGGTCCAGCTCCCCGGCCCGCTCCCCGATGTCGCCCTGGCTGTCCCCGGCTGATCTGGTCGCGCATCAGGTCGCAGACCGCGTCGCGGAGGTTCTGAGTGAGGGGGATCTGCTCGGGGGTGTTCCAGGCGGTCGCCGACGGGATCTCGGTCCTGCCCTCGGCCTTGTGGCTGATCCGACTGGTGCTGGATGGTGACTTCCCCGAAGAGGGTCTTGAACGGATAAGGCCGTGTCCCCCGCCGCTGGATCCCTTGGCCGTCCTTGCCGTGGCGGCGGCGGAAGACCAGATCCTGGTCGGCCGTCTCCATCAGGAGCTGGAACATGACGCGCGTGGCAGGATGAGGCCGGCCTGATGGACGCAGGCCTCGATGGTCTCGGGGAGGAAGTGGTCGTGTTCGGGCATGGGGAGGGTGATCTTGAGCCCGACTTGGAGTTCGAGGGCCTGGCTCTCGAGCTTGACGGGGCTGTCGTTGAGGATGACCTCGAGTTGATCGATCGCGCGCCACGGTGAATCTCCATAGAAGCAGTATGGGGGTTCATCGTGTGTGTTTTCGCCGATCCTCCTGGCGAAGTCATCTCCCTCGTGCCTCGAATGGCTGCCCGAGAATCTCTTCCTATTCTGTGCAATCTCTCTAAAACCGCGCACCAAGGCGTGGGCGCTAGGAAATTTTTTTCAAAAAAGAGACTTGATTCCGTATTCCGGTCTCCTCAAGATGTATGGCATCGATCTGCCCAAGGCGGGCCTGATTCGAGATGGTCGTGAGAGCCCCGCCATGCGACCAATCGCATCGCTGGGGCTTTTCCATTTCTGCGATATTCCTTGACCTGATCTCGGGAACGCCGCACGTTCGACGTCGATGCCCTGCGCAGATCGGCCGCGCCCCTCGGGTCGATCGATGAGATCCTGTCGCGTCCCTCTCTGGAGTCCACGGCTCAGATACAGGCTCGGAACCGGAGGGTTTCGAGATTCGGTTCCTCAACTTCCGGCGCGAGGGTCCGCGCACGACGCGGGGTCCCGCTCTCAGTTTCCGCACCTCGGGGGAGATCGAACATGGCGGCCACAATTCGTCCCGATTCCGACCGTTCCGAACCCATCGTCGCAACCGTGTACGGCATGCCAGCTCGCACTGGCAGATGGGCATTCGTACTTGCTGGAATGCTCATGAACGTCTGCCTCGGCACTGTTTATGCCTGGAGCGTGTTTAGAACGCCCGTCGCGAAGTTGTTTTCAACGCCGGACGTCGCGATCACGGCAAAGCAAACCTTGTGGCCGTTCATGCTGTTCTTGGCCTTCTTCACGGTGTTGATGCCGATTTCTGGACGTATCGTGCAGAAGGTTCATCCGAGAACGATCAGTCTTGTCGGCAGCCTGATCGTTGCTGCCGGCTGGATCCTGTCAAGTTATGCAAACAACATCAACGTTCTCTATATCACGTATGGCGTTATCACCGCGCGGGGGTCGGAATCGTCTACGGTATTCCGATCGCGGTCGTCACACGGTGGTTCCCCGATCTTAAGGGCCTCGCGGTCGGCCTGACGGTCCTCGGTTTTGGCGTGTCGGCGTTGGTCATGGCACCGCTCGCGCAAGCCCTGATCGAAACCTATGGTATTTTAAATACATCCGCATCCTGGGGATCACTTTCTTGGTCGCGCTGGTGCTGATGTCTCTCGTTCTGCAGTTCCCGCCGGCCGGCTGGCGACTGGAGGGCTGGCAAGGCGCGGCGGCCGCGGCCAGCGAAAGGGATTTCCCGGCCTCCGAGATGCTGAAGACGTCGTCCTATTACGGCTTGTGGCTGTGCTTCATCATCGGGTCTTTGAGCGGTCTGATGGCCATCGGCATCTCCAGCAATGTGGGACAGGAGATCATCAAGCTGACGCCGGCGACGGCGGCAGGTCTGGTCTCGTTCTTCGCCCTGTTCAACGGTGGAGGAAGGCCGCTATTTGGTTGGCTCTCGGATGTGATCGGCCACAGCAAAGCCGCCGCACTGTCTCTGTTGCTGATCGTGCTGGCATCGGGCGCGATGGTGCTGTTCGCTCGCGAAGGCACCGTCGTCCTCTACGCTGCGTGTTTCGCCGCCTTCTGGATGGGATTGGGATCGTGGCTTCCATCGCGCCGACGGCCACGGCGACCTATTTCGGCCCGAAGAACTATGCGACCAACTACGGCATCGTTTTTTCCGCCTATGGAATCGGCGCAATCGTGGCCTGTTCGCGCCGGATTTGCCAAGGACATTTTCGGAAGCTACATCCATGCCTTCCACGTCAGCGGCAGCCTCGCCACTGTCGGTGTCATCATCGCCTTGACCCTGATGAAGGAGCCGAAGACGGCATGAGCCGGCTCAGCGGGATCGTCCTGATGGCTTGCCAACCGACGATCGGGACGATCGGTTCGCCTCGTCGGGTGGGCAAGCCGCCCGGGGTCGATCCGCGGGAGGGCCCCGTTTCCTCATGGCGACGAGCGGAAAAGCAGTCGCGGTTTCCGTCGAAGACCTCGGCTCCAGCCACCCAGGGTTGGACCGAGGCGTTCGACGGAGCGGGAATATGGTCATTGCCTGACCGTCACAGATTTTGGGGAGAGAGATCATGCCGACCCTAAAAAACAAGGCTCCAGCGGGGAATGGCACGAGGATAACGCAAGGCTCTGCTGTTGAATAGCTTGCGGCGACATTGATTCGCAATTGATCCTATGCTTTATTATAAGGTATTATACCCCGCTTGATCAACCGCTTCGCTCTCTTCCGCGGCATCCGCAGCAGCGGGTGCGGCTTCGGCCGGCGTTTCACCGCGCACGGCCCGGCTCGTACCGGTCCGGGCGAGCGTCCACGCGTTTCTTCGCGATCAACTCCAACAGCCGCGGAAGATCCGCCTTGATCTGAACCGGATCCTACAGATGACTCTCCTCGAATGCGCACACCGTATGCAACGACCCCGTGAAGCTGAGCCGCCGCGGCTGCACTGCCCCGGCCCGCACCGCCTCCGCCCTCAGACCCCGGATCCAGTTGTACGCCAGCAGATGCACCGCCACCTCCTTGCGCACACCATCGCCGGGCTCTGCGTCCGCAACATCTCCATCTTCAT
>CAWDND010000030.1:0-48854 GCA_963803395.1 uncultured Planctomycetaceae bacterium | reverse complement strand
GCACCGAGCACGAGGTAAGACGGGGGTTGCTCGAAATCAGTCGGGGTCATGCGTTTGGCCTCCGGGTCGTTGATCGTCGTCCTACGCCCGACCCCGCGACCTGACCCGGGCCCCGACCGGGTTCGAGAAGCTCGCGGACGCGACGGGCGCGGTCGTCGAAGATGGCCTCCAGGTCGCGACGGATGCCGAGTCGGTGCAGGGCAACTCCGAGCCAGCCCAGGGGGAGCCGATAGCGGACTTCGTCGCGGATCAGTGTCCCCCCCATTTGCGCCTCGAAGGTGTGCGTGTGGTGCCAGAGGCGATATGGCCCTTGCAGCTGCGTGTCGACGAATCGGTGGGGCGGTTCCCATGCCTCGATGATGGTCGTCCACCGCAACGGCATGCGGCGCCAACGCAGCCTGTATTCGATCAGGGTGCCGGCGCCCATCACGATCGGGCCCGGTGTGATCACGGAAAAACGGAGCCACGCGGGCGTGATGGCCTCCAGGTTGGTCGCGTCGCCGTAGAAGGCGAAGACCTCCTCGATGGGCCGGGCGAGCCATTGCTCCCGCTCGATGAGATCGGTTCGCGCGGCGTCCACAGGAGGTTTCTCCGAAGGGACACTGTGGCCCATCTCCTCCGCGGCGATGTTGGCGATGAGATCGTAGAACGGCTTGAACATATCGCGGCCGCGGAAGTTGAACGACTGATACATGTAGTTCATCAGGGTGGACATCTCGCCGAACCAGCCGCCGAGCAGTTCCTGCACGGCGGGCGCCGAGTCCGGCGAGGCATCCTTCGGCTGCGGCAGCTCGATCTGCAGCCGGTCGATGCGTAGGAACGTTTGGGATCCTCTTTACCTCACGGTTTGAGAGGGGACGGCCACGCCTTGTGAGCCGGCGAGGGCCGTGCTCGTGGCGGCCACCACGACGCCGGACAGGCCGACCAGCGTGTAGACGACGCGGCTCAAAGTCGCCGTCTGGCCCCCGAACAGCGCCGCGACGAGGTCGAACTGGAAGAGGCCGACCAGGCCCCAATTGACGGCCCCGACGATCACCAGGAGCAATGCGATCCAGTGGAGCGATTTCATGCTGTTATCCCTTTCTAGTATCGGAATTCATCGGATGTTGAAAACGGGGCGGATGGACGTCCATTCGCCCCATGCCTCTTCTTCCCGGCCCCGTCGCTCACCTCGCCAGCGGGAGGAGCACGGAGTTGATGACGTGGATCACGCCGTTGCTGGCCTTGATGTCGGCCTGGGTGACCTGTGCGTTGTTGATCTGTCCCTACCAGTTGAATCAGATGACCGGGGACAACGCGCCCCCGGCCGTCGCGAAACCCGCGCGTCATGACGCGTGAACGCGGTCCGAACCCGCGATCTTGACCAGCTTGTTGTAGACGCCGAGGACCAGGAACGGCGCCGCCCACTGGCCGATGAAGAGGCTTTCATCCTTCTTGCCCTTGAGCTGCAGGGCGAGCGAGACCCCCATGGAAGCGAAGGCCGCCCACAGCCAGAGGTCCGACGGCAGCTTGGCCGTCCGGTCCTCGATCGTGTGCGCCACCACCCCTTCCGAATGCTCCCGGGCCTCCGCCGTCGCCCGCCCGGGCCGAGTGGCCGTCTCGATCATGTTGCACTCCTTCCGGGAATACCTCGGGGCGTCGACCGCCAACGCCCGCTGTAGTCCACCTTAAAACAACCAAATCGACCAATTTATTGTAGGAAGTCGATTGAGAGGAGTAAAGGCAAATTTCGGAGACTTTTGAATTTTATGTCGGCATAAATCGTCCAAAACGGTAGAATTTATGTAGGAAATTCCGATGCCGATCGATGACGCTTGCCGGTCGGGAGCATGCCGAGGGCGACCGCTTCTCCGTGGGCACTGAGATGAACGAGCAGGGACCAAACGCCGGAAACCCGTATGTGAGCACGGCCCAGGTCGCCGAGGCCCTGGGGGTCGGGATCACGACCGTCAAGCGCTGGGTAGATCAGGGGATCTTGCCGGCCCACAAGACCCCGGGGGGCCATCGCAAGATCCTGCTGAGCGACGTCGTGCGGGTCGTCCGCGAAGGCGACTTCCCGCGCCTGGATCTCAGCCGCCTGTGCCTTCCCCCGGCGGGCCAGGAATCGCCGGACCCCAAGTCGTTAAGCGCGGCGATGCTGGTCGCCCTGAAGCGGGGCGAGGCCGAAGACCTGAGGTCGCTGCTCCAGGGGCGCATCGGTCGGGCCTGGCCATCGAGACCTTGGCCGATGCCGTCGTCGCGCCGGCGATGAGGCGGCTCGGGCATGAGTGGGCCGAGGGCCGGGTGGACGTCTGGCATGAGCACCGGGGCACCCAACTCTGCGCGGCCGCCCTCTACGAGATCCGAGCCACGCTCAAGGGCCCCGCCGACAGCACAAAGCCGCTGGCCATCGGCGGCGGCCCGGAAGGAGACCCGTACCTGCTGGCGAATCTCCTCGCGGAGATGGCGCTGACGGGCCTGGGATGGAAGGTGGTCAACCTGGGGCCGAATACGCCATTGCCCTCCTTCCGCGCGGCCCTGGCGCAGACCCGCCCGCGCCTGCTCTGGCTCTCGGCCAGCCACCTCGTCGACCCGGCATCGTTCCTGGAGCAATACCGCGAGATGTACCAAAAGGCTTCGCGGATGGGGACCGCCGTCGCCGTCGGAGGGCAGGCCCTGACCGAGGAGATGCGGGCCCAGATGCCCTACACGACCTTCGGCGACGGGTTGACGCACCTCGTCGCGTTCGCCCGTTCCCTCCATTCGGGAACCCGACGGCCGCGTCGCGGCCGGCCGCGGGGGACGTGACCGTGAGGCGTCAGAGGTCGTCTTCTCGGATCGGACTAGTCCGGAAACTCGTAGTTGAGACACCAACAGGTCGACCGGTAGCTGTCTATTTTCGTTGAGACTGGTCTTTGTGATTTTTGGGCGGTCGAGTAGGTTTCGGGTATGGATTTTCCTGACCGTCACGGATTTTGTAGGAGTGGACATTTATATCCACCGAGGGACGCGGAGATCAAGAGGTTTTGCAGCCAACAAGCGTGATAGCGGTGTTGGTTGAGACGTTCGGCAGGGCAACGCCAATCCTCGTTCTTCCGCGTCGTCGCTGGGTGCCAGGGCGAGAAGTTCCACAACCACGCCCACGCGCGGCCGTGCCACCGGCACGCCGCCCGCGAGCCGTGAAGGTGTTGGCCGTGATCGAAGGAGCGGTTCATCCCCCGCAGCAGGCGATCCCACATATTGCTCGTGCGGTGGCCGTCGGGATGGAGCTACGCGATCGACCCTCGCGCCGCTTGTCGCACAGGTCCAGGACCTTCTCCAAAACGACTCCGGAAAGGAATGGCACGAGGATAACGCAAGGCTCTGCTGTTGAATAGCTTGCGGCGACACTGATTCGCAATTGATCCTATGCTTTATTATAAGGTATTATACCCCGCTTGATCAACCGCTTCGCTCTCTTCCGCGGCATCCGCAGCAGCGGGTGCGGCTTCGGCCGGCGCTTCACCGCGCACGGCTCGTACCGGTCCGGGCGAGCGTCCACGCGTTTCCTTCGCGATCAACTCCAACAGCCGCGGAAGATCCGCCTTGATCTGAACCGGATCCTACAGATGACTCTCCTCGAATGCGCACACCGTATGCAACGACCCCGTGAAGCTTAGCCGCCGCGGCTGCACTGCCCCGGCCCGCGCCGCCTCCGCCCTCAGACCCCGGATCCAGTTGTACGCCAGCAGATGCACCGCCACCTCCTTGCGCACCATCGCCGGGCTCTTCGTCCGCAACATCTCCATCTTCATCTGAGTCTTCAAGGAACGCCGATCCAATTCCGCATCCCACCGCTGACGGAACAAATTCCCCAGCTCTTCGGATCGATACGTCTTCGCCTCCACCAGTGTCGTCACAACCACCAGAGTGCGGACCCGCTTGGTCGGGTCTTTGACCCGGACGCGGAACTCGCGCAACGTCAGTTCCGCGGGCATCGCGTCGTACTCGGCGCGACTCCTCCAGTCGGGGATCTCCTTGGGTTTCGGCCAGGTGATGAGATGATCCTCGCGACCCAGTCGGCGGCCCCGGCGGAAGTCGGCCTTGCGGCACGGGTGCAGACGCACCCCCACATCGCTGCCGCGCACCAGCAGGGCCGCGATCACCCAGTACGAGCAGAAGCAGCGGTCGGCCAGGGCGATGTCACCGGGCTGAAACTCGGCGATGATCTGTCGGAGCAGGGCCAGCTCGCTCGTTTGCTTGCCCTGGTACGGCCCGAGCGCCGCATCGAGGACCGTCCCCACGGCCAGGCTGAAGATCACGAGGATGCGGGCGATCGGGAATCCCAACCCCGGCGTCTGAGACGACGGTTGCGGATACGCCGCCTGGTTCTCCGGGGTATCGGGCATGCGCACGGTCGAGCCGTCGAGGATCTTGACCGCGCGGCCGTGAAAGAGCCAGCAATCGCACGCTTGTTGCGGGATCACATGCCCGGTGCGGCGGACCAACTCCCAGGGAAGCGCCTCGGGGAGGCGTGGCCGGGCTTCACCGTAGCTGGTCGTCTCCGTCGCCACCGCGGGAAGCCCCTGGTCGTAGAGGAACTTCTGGAAGCGATCGACGGCGTCATCGCAGGATTGGTCATCGGAGAGGATCTGGGAGAGGAACAGGCCCAAGGTGATCCAGGGGGTGTAGAGGCGTTTCCGCCACTGATGGTTGCAATGGCGGCAGGCGGCCTCGACGAGCGACCGCGAGAGGAGTTCGAGGAAGGGGAGCCCTGGTTTCTGTTTGAGTTGGTCGCGCAGGGAATCGATTGGGTCGCGAGTGGAGGGAACGTTAAACTGAGCCATGGTGACCTCCTGGGTGTGGGGACGGGTGGAAGTCCGATTCAACCACCAAGCTACCATCCCAGGAGCTCGCGTTCCTGACCCCGGAGCCGCGGCTCTCAAGTGCGACCCGCAGGGAAACTGAGGTGCCCCGCGCCCTCGGTCCCCGAATTTTTACAATAAGTGATCTTATAATTTACTGATCGCTGCGCAAAGGAGGTCAAACGTTCCCAGGCGACTTCGAGTGAGGCCCTGACACGTGGAACGGCTTGGTTCCCTTGGGAAATAGAGGTGCTTCTGATCGGTCGGTGAAGGGTATTGGCGAAACCCTCACTCTGCAAAAACTTGACCTTCTTTGCGCAGCGATCAGTAAGAATTATAATCGTCGCAAACGTTTAAATGGCAAGGCTTTGCGTTATCCTCGTGCCATTCACTCCGGAAAGCTCTCGGATCGCCCATCGCCGCAGCGATCGGAGCCGTGGCGCGAAGCTGCGGCGGTCGGACGCGTGATCCGCCTCCCAGACCCGGCGTGAGACCTCTGCGAGCACCTCCTTCAAGTGCTTGGCCCGGTCGCGGATCTTGAGCCACGCGTGCAAGAAGCAGAGCAGGATGACCACCTTCGGGAACAGCGCCTTCCACGCGGCTTGCGTCCCCTTCCAACCGTCGGTGCTGACGGTCTCGGGGGCGTACGCGGGGGCGATGTCGCGGGCCTCGTCCTTGAAGACCCCATAGGCGGCCTCCAGGTCGTCGGTCCCCGGCGCATCCGCCGGCTCCGCACCCAGGATGCATCCGCCGCCGACGGTCGTGGCGATGTAGAGCTTTCGGCTGTCGAGGGATTGATGATGCTCGTCGGCCAACAGGTGTGCGGGCAACTCCACCCGGCGGACGGTGGTCCCCACGACGCTGAAGCGGCCCAGGGTGCATTCCAGACGATACCAGGACATCGGATCGCGGCCGAAGACGCGGGCCAAGGCCCAGAACGGGACGCCGAACGGGCAGGAACAGGGGTCCTTCGACGTCCCCAGTGCGCCTGCGCGCGGTCCTGTAGGGCCTGAGGAACGAGGGCCGGATGCTGTAGGTGGTCCCGTCCTTGAGGCGGACGCGGCGGACCTTGACGTTCTGCTTGGCCGAGACGCGGTGGCCCATCAGTTGGTATCCCGGGAAGTTCCGGGGGAACAGTTCCGGCATTCGTTGGAACGAGTCATCGAGCGTGCGTCGGAACGCGCGGGGATCGTCGATGATCTGCTGATAGGTCTCTTCCGGGAGGGGCACACAGAGGGTACGATGCCCCCGCGACGACCGCGTCGCGCGACTTCCGGCCATGAACCACCTCCTTTCGAGATCTACGTGGATCAGGGCCGTTTTGTCTCGTTATGTCAGCAGGGTACCGCCCCCCTACAAAATCCGTGACGGTCAGGAGGATTGAGGATCCTCCGCTTGCGGTCGCGGAGGATCCTGCGGTTGCGTTCTCGCGTCTTCTTGCGGTGGCGTTTTCGGGTCTTCTCGGGGAGAGTAGCAGTCACTCGAAAGTCTCCGCAGTTTGGAATAGTGAGGACGTGTTCCTCCCTCAATTATTCCATAAACTCCGGGGGTTTTCGAGCTTTTACCGAGCTTTTGACACCGAAGCTCTATATATCACGCTTGGTTTAGGTTTAACTGCGGCCGTATTGACAGACCACCGGACCGCGGCGCGCGCAGTGGAGTGACACTCACTAGGCCAGGGTTCCATCAGGCCCGGTATCGTCGCGACAGTCTCCCAGGGATTGGCCTTTTATCAAGGCAACCGTCACCGGTTGTGTCCTCAATGGGGATGGCTCGACGGGGTGACGTACCGGAAAGCATTGCCATTCCGCCCGGCACCGATACCTGATATTATCCCCACCTATCCCTGTCTCCTCGGCGCAAATCGTGATCGGCGGAGGTGGATTGCCTCGACATGCGAGCTCATCCGGGCGAATCTCGCGGGAAATCCTCGCTCGTCCGACGTCTCGAAGACGGCCTGTGATGTGTACCCGGATGGTCGGAAATGATCGGCCGAAGGATTTCGGATCGCTTTGAGAGCCCGAAGGTCCGTCGCCTGGCGGGAGCGGTCACGCTGTTGGTGCTGACGACCGTGGTGCGGGGGGCCGAGCCTGACGGGACGGGTGGGGCGCCGGCCACGAATCCGCCCGGACGCGACGCCGCGCTCGAGGAACGACTCCGAAAGCTCGAGGAGACGAACCGCCGACTCCTCGAGCGGTACGGCGAGCTTTCCGATCGCGAAGCCCGGGCCCGGCAGGAGGCGGACCGGATCCGCGAAGCCTCGGAGAAACGCTATCGCGAGCTGGAGCAGAAATATGACGCGCTGAAGGAACGGCTCGAGCGAGTCGAGACCGAAGCCCCGACCGCCGGAGAGGCGCCGGAGAGCAACCCGCCGCCGCCCGGGGCGACGCTGGCGCGGCCCGAGGAGACGGAGGAGTCGACGGAGCGGCAGGGGACCGGCCTCCGCGCCCGGCTCGAAGAGGGCTTCGCGCTGGAGTCGGCGACGGAGGAATACATCCTCCGGTTTCGAGTGCTCGACCAGACCGACTTCAAGGACTTCATCCCCAACAACCAGAGCCCGGCGCGTAGCGGGCTGTACATCCCCCGGGTCCGGGTCTACCTGGAAGGCCGCCTGACCCGGCTGTTCGAGTACGAGGTGTCGTTGCAGCGGAGCGTCGACGGGCAATGGGACCTGCTCGACGGGAATCTGAACGTCAACCCGAGCGAGCGGTTCCAGGTCCAGTTCGGCCGGATGCTGACGCCGTACAGCTACGACTGGTACGACCACCTGGAGCAGTATTTCATCACCCCCGAGCGCGGCCTGTTCCCTCTGAACTTCGGCCTGGCGCGGCAGGCGGGCCTGCTCGCCCACGGGTTCCTCGCCGACGGCCGGCTCCAGTATGCCGTCGGCGGATACGACGGCCACCTCGTCGGCTTGGCCGACAATAACAACACGCGGGACGTCGCCGGCTACTTCAACTGGAAGCCGTTCCTGCTCGCGGAGGACCGGCCCGCGCTGCGGCACCTGAACCTCGGCACCTCGATCTTCGGGGGGCTCCAGGTCTCGCCCCAGTCGCCCCTACCGCTGCGGACGTCGCTCCAGACGTCCGAGAACGACGAGGCTGCCCAGTCGGCGACGTCGACCTTCCTGCGGTTCAACGAGGACGCCTTCTATCTCGGCAGCAGGTTCGGCGCCGCGGCCCATCTGGCCTGGTACGTCGGCGGCCTATCGCTGGAGGCCGAGTATCAGGAAGGCCGGTTCGACCTCGCCCGCCGGCAGGTGCCGGGCCATTCGCAGCTCCCGGTCACCGGCTATCACGTCACGGCCGGCTACTTCCTGACCGGCGAGACGGTGGAGCGGCGGACGGCCGTCCAGCCGCTACGGCCCTTCGACCTGATCCGGCACCTCTGGGGCCCCGGGGCCGTGGAGGTGTTCGCCCGCTACAGCCAGCTCGACCTGGGCGACGCCGTCTTCCGAGACCGGCTGGCGGACCCCCGCAACTGGTCGGCGAACGCCTACATGACCGACCTCGGGTTCAACTGGTATCTCAACCAGTACGTCAAGGTGTACGTGGATTGGCAGCACGCCACCTTCGGCAAGTCGATCCTGCTCAACCCGAACTCGGGTCTGTTCGGCCGGAACAATGACCTGTTCTGGGTCCGCTGCCAGGTCTGCTTCTGAGAGCATGCCTCCGACAGCAACGGAATCCGTTCAGGCGCAACACGCTCAATATCCAGGGCACCTGATGTGATTCGTCATCTATGCTCGATTTATCAAGCTCTCACCTCCCAGCGAGAGCGTGCTGTGGCATGTCGATTCCTAGGTGACTGCAAAGGGGTTTCCCGGAAGCGCCGTGTACAACGCGTGCAAGGGTGCGATAGACTCCGCAATGCGGGCCTCGTCGTCCGAGCTGGCACCCGAGAAGCACTCCCGGTGGTGACGCGGCAAGGCAGCCCGAAGGAGAATGAACCCACTCGGCGACAGTTTGACCGCGGTCGCCCAGGTGCGGAACGCCGAGGGTTGTCTGCGGCAGCACGCGTGGGTGTGGAGAGGTGTCGATAGGGACTGTCATCGAAATGACAGATCGGCATCCCCACGGCGGTTAGGCGGCGTCAATAAATAACCTTTACAACTAGGCCTAAAACAAGCGTGATCCGAGGTTTGACATAGAGCTGTCAGTGGATCAAAGCCTATGAATTAAGGCAGAAATCGAAACGAAGGAATTCGGAGATGCGCTCACTCGAAAATCACGTGCGCCTCTGCGCCCCTTCTACGAAAGGCTGAAAACGAAGGGGTGAGGTTCCAGGGAGCCGATCCATTACGCTTGTTTGAGGACTAGGACGTTGGGTGCCATGTGTTAAGACATGGCGAGAGGCAATGCGCTGAAGCGAAAGTTCGCTCAGATATGGGGGCACCTTGACGAGCGTACGAGGAGGCTGCTTGCCGCGAGCGAGGCGTCACAGCTTGGGTATGGCGGCGTCTCGAAAGTGAGTCGTGCATGCGGGCTCTCGCGAGTGACAATTTCCAAGGGGATGAAGGAACTGAAAGCCGAGCCTCTGGAAGTGGGGCGTATTCGGCGCCGAGGAGCCGGGCGGCCCGATCTCGTGAAGAGCGATCCTGAGTTGCCCCATGCGCTGGAGTCGTTGGTTGAGCCACTGACACGCGGCGATCCGGAGTCCCCTCTGCGGTGGACGTGTAAGAGCACCCGTGCACTGGCGAAGGAACTGTCGGGACAGGCTCATCCGATTAGTCCTAAACCAAGCGTGATATATAGAGCTTCGGTGTCAAAAGCTCGGTAAAAGCTCGAAAACCCCCGGAGTTTATGGAATAATTGAGGGAGGAACACGTCCTCACTATTCCAAACTGCGGAGACTTTCGAGTGACTGCTACTCTCCCCGAGAAGACCCGAAAACGCCACCGCAAGAAGACGCGAGAACGCAACCGCAGGATCCTCCGCGACCGCAAGCGGAGGATCCTCAATCCTCCTGACCGTCACGGATTTTGTAGGGGGGCGGTACCCTGCTGACATAACGAGACAAAACGGCCCTGATCCACGTAGATCTCGAAAGGAGGTGGTTCATGGCCGGAAGTCGCGCGACGCGGTCGTCGCGGGGGCATCGTACCCTCTGTGTGCCCCTCCCGGAAGAGACCTATCAGCAGATCATCGACGATCCCCGCGCGTTCCGACGCACGCTCGATGACTCGTTCCAACGAATGCCGGAACTGTTCCCCCGGAACTTCCCGGGATACCAACTGATGGGCCACCGCGTCTCGGCCAAGCAGAACGTCAAGGTCCGCCGCGTCCGCCTCAAGGACGGGACCACCTACAGCATCCGGCCCTCGTTCCTCAGGCCCTACAGGACCGCGCACGCGCACTGGGGACGTCGAAGGACCCCTGTTCCTGCGCCCGTTCGGCGTCCCGTTCTGGGCCTTGGCCCGCGTCTTCGGCCGCGATCCGATGTCCTGGTATCGTCTGGAATGCACCCTGGGCCGCTTCAGCGTCGTGGGGACCACCGTCCGCCGGGTGGAGTTGCCCGCACACCTGTTGGCCGACGAGCATCATCAATCCCTCGACAGCCGAAAGCTCTACATCGCCACGACCGTCGGCGGCGGATGCATCCTGGGTGCGGAGCCGGCGGATGCGCCGGGGACCGACGACCTGGAGGCCGCCTATGGGGTCTTCAAGGACGAGGCCCGCGACATCGCCCCCGCGTACGCCCCCGAGACCGTCAGCACCGACGGTTGGAAGGGGACGCAAGCCGCGTGGAAGGCGCTGTTCCCGAAGGTGGTCATCCTGCTCTGCTTCTTGCACGCGTGGCTCAAGATCCGCGACCGGGCCAAGCACTTGAAGGAGGTGCTCGCAGAGGTCTCACGCCGGGTCTGGGAGGCGGATCACGCGTCCGACCGCCGCAGCTTCGCGCCACGGCTCCGATCGCTGCGGCGATGGGCGATCCGAGAGCTTTCCGGAGTCGTTTTGGAGAAGGTCCTGGACCTGTGCGACAAGCGCGCGCGAGGGTCGATCGCGTAGCTCCATCCCGACGGCCACCGCACGAGCAATATGTGGGATCGCCTGCTGCGGGGGATGAACCGCTCCTTCGATCACGGCCAACACCTTCACGGCTCGCGGGCGGCGTGCCGGTGGCACGGCCGCGCGTGGGCGTGGTTGTGGAACTTCTCGCCCTGGCACCCAGCGACGACGCGGAAGAACGAGGATTGGCGTTGCCCTGCCGAACGTCTCAACCAACACCGCTATCACGCTTGTTGGCTGCAAAACCTCTTGATCTCCGCGTCCCTCGGTGGATATAAATGTCCACTCCTACAAAATCCGTGACGGTCAGGTGCGCCCGTGTGTTCAGGCGCACGACCACCCCTGCCGCTCCGACCTCGATCACCCCCGGCGTGTCGACGAACTTCCGGGACAGCCGCGCCGGCCCCGCTCCAGAGCAGCCCTTCACCCGTTCGGCCAGGCTCCGGTACAGGAGGTCCGCCAGCACCCTCAGGGTTCGGTCGAAGTCCACGTTCAGCCGGACGTCGCTGCACTGGCAATCGAGGTGAAAGAACGTGATCTGTTCACCGAGGTGGTTCTCCACGTGATTTCGGCGCGCGTAGGTCTGGATCGCTTCGCGGGCCGTCCGCGGCTTCGGGAGGTCGTTGGTCAAGACGAAGGTTGGCGATTCGTGCCCCAGCCCCGTCACGATCACTTGCCGCCAGTCGCCGTCGGAACCGTCGAGCCGGACGCGGTCGTCGATGTACCGGATCTGGCGGCGCTTTCCCTTGGCTTGGGTGACCTGGCAGCGGCCCCAGTTCTCCGCGGGCCAGCGTCCGACGCGTGCCAGCATGCCACGACCGCGACGACGGAGGGTGAGGAATCCGAGCTTGCGTTGATTCAGCGCGTTGAGGCCGGCATAGGTGGTCGCACGCGAGTCGAAGAGCCAACGGGCCGGGGAGGGCCCGGTCGGTTCCCGCCAGGAGTCGGCGAACTTCGGGACCATCGCGTCGGCCTCGTCGCGCAAGAGGTCGGCACTGCCGTTACAGATGATCCGCCGCCCGGACGCTTGTGCCACGAAAGCCCTGACTGCGGGGAGGGCCCGCTTCCGCATCGCCACCCAGTGGTGCTCCAGGTCGGGCTCGGCGCCCCGGAACGGGATCGCGTGGCAGTCGAGGTGGAAGCTCAGGGGCGGGTCGCCGCGCGGGGTCTTGCCGATCACGGTGGCGACCCGCCGCTCGCTCATGGCACGCCCGGTCTTGGAGCAGTCGTCGGTCGCGAAGGTGGTTTTGGGCAGGACGTTGTGGCCGGCGAACCTCCCGGCGGCTGCGTCACAACACAGATCACTAAGATGACTGACGCGTCGCTTCCCCAGGAGTTTGGGGGTCAAGAGCGCGAGCAGTGCCTGCAACGGCGGGACCTGCTCCGAGCCGGGCCGTCCCGCGGCGGCGACGGCCCCGGGCAGGTCGAGGTCCAGGAGCATGGGAAGGAACAAGAAGAGGCCGGCGACCTTGGTCGAGAATCGTCGGCCGTCCTCCAACGACAACGCGCGGACGTCGGCGATGTCGGGCACGACGGAGCCGTCGCGGGTGAACTCGCCCGGTTGCGGCGTCGGGCGTCGATTCCGGGTTTCGGTCAAGCCCGCGCGGTGGAGGACGCGGAAGAGATACGACTCGCTGACGTCAAAGCCCTCGGATTGGAGCGTGGCGCGGATGTCGGCCAAGGTGCCGCCTTGACGGCGGAGGGCACCGGCACGTTCCGGGATTGCCTGGCGTTTCGGGGCGGTCTTGCGACTGAGTGGCTCGGTGGCAAAGAAGGCGTTGAGGTCGGGGTCGCGCGCGCAGTCGTGGACGACGGCTCGGACAGTGCCGACATGGAGTTGGAACCGTTGGGCGAGTTGGTCGGCGGTGGCCCCCTCGAGGAAGGAGGCGCGGCAGAGTTCGTAGCGGCGTTGGGCCGTTGAGTCGGGTTGCTGAAAGAGGCACGCGAGATCTGGGGATCGGGCCATGGGAGTTGAGTCCCGAATAAGCATGTTGTCATCCGCCGCGGGATGCAACGGTGCGGGTCTAACACCCGGGACGAGGTGAACGCCGGATGGGAAGAGAAGCCAGGAAGGAGGGGTTTCGGCGGAGATGCCGAGGTGAAGATGGGCGAGGAAGGAAGGCGTGGAGGGGCGGAAATCGGGAAGGAGCTTGCTTATTCGGGACTCAGGTGCAGACCCTCAGGGCTCGACAAAACCCGGTGAAATCACAGGGCGCCCCCGCGAAAATCGGCGATGAGTGCTGCCTCTGCTCCGGCGATCAGGAGAGTGTGCCTCTATACCGGCACATGCTTTTTAGCGTTGTGTACCTCTATACCGCCACACAAGCTAAGCTCCGTATGCCTCTATGCCTCCACACTGAGCAGGCGCAGCATATTAAATTGAAACTGCTGCACTTTTATCAGTGTGCCTCCAGACTCCACACAACAACAGAAAGAGTACACCTCTATAGAGGCACACGCTGGCGCGACATCGAGGGGGAGGCCTTCCTTTCGCTCACGAAATTACTTAGAAACTATATAACCCATTCACGCATTGTCCAGACGTGGTCGGCGAGTCCTGCCGCCATCGCCGGCGTCCGTTTTCGGATTCGCTCTTGTTCGTCACGTTCATCAAGCGTTCGAATAGGCCAACAGAAATTATAACTATACATCGTAAAATAGGTCATCGCCTCGTGCACCCGCCAATCCTTCGAGAACGTGTACGTCTTGCGGACCTTCCGGGCGTTGTGGTGCCGGTCTGTCGCGTTCTGCCGTTCGAGGAACGAGGTGTTGATCCACTGGCTGACCTTCGACCGCGCCAGCGCCGCCACGACCGCCGCCATCGTGCCGAAGACCACCCGGGTGAGGAGCTCGACCACGCGGCCCTTCTCCCGCCTCTTCTCGACCGTCGCGTACCTCAGTTCCGGCGGCGGGACTTTCCCGGGCGTCATCGTTCGGCTCGGTCGGCCGCAGGGTGGGGTCGCTGAACAAGCGAATCCCAGCCAGCACATCGCTGCCGTGATCGGAGACGACCTGCACCGGCACGCCAAGACGTTTGCTGAGCGTGCCCAGGTGGGCCGCGACGGTTTCGCCGTTGCAGCGCATGCAACACAGCTACAGAGAGTACCTGGACATCGTGATGGTCGGGGCTGTAGCCTTTGCTGCGTAATACCGACAAGCGCACGCCCAGGATCACCAGACACTTGTGCTCTCCCAACTGGATGGTCAGATCGACAAGAAACACCCAATCGGAACAGCGCGGCAAGCGCAGCAGGAACAAGCCGACACGCAACAGCCACAGGCGAATGGTCTCGGCAAAGGGCCAACGGCGACCACAACACCCTGGAGGGAGAAAAGATAAAGCGACGCCGCGATAACTGCTGTGCACCTCGCAGACCCAGGTCAGAGCCAAGCGAACCAACAGCAGGGGGTAGACATGTCCTTTGGCGCAAGACAACTCTTCGGTTGTGATCAGTCGCCCAGCAAGGAGGGGGGTATCAGGAGTGTCATTGAACGATTGAGCATCTGGCCCCAAAAAAGACGCAGACAGGCGGACCGTCAGCGGAGGGGCTCTCAGGAGCCGCTTGCAAGGCTCGCAGTTGTTCCTCCAAGACTTTGACGCGGGCTTTCCACTGATCTCGGCTCAGAGACAGGTCACGGTTCGTGACCCGCAACTGTCGAATCTGCTGTTGTTTCTCAGCCGATCGTTGTTTCCACCGATCACGACTGGCTCGGAGTTTCCTCGCCTTTCGGGCAGCATCCCCTTCGTCACTCATCACTGCATCCCCACCTGAAACACCCTCCTTGACGGGACCGATTCTGGCATGAATTTTAGCATAGAAAGACAGCACAGACTGGACAGCCTAGGTCGCGACCTCCTGGCCGTAGGCGTTCAGGAGCGCCGTCTCGTAGGCCGGGTAGTTGTCGCTGGTCATCAGGTCCGGCACCCGGCCTTCGGTTCGCTGCTTGACGTCGGCGACCACGGCCTCGACGCTCTCGACGTCGCGTGCCCCGGGGACCACGCTCAGCACCAACCGAGGCTCGGGGTCGAGGGCCACGTGGTCCCACCAGTCCCCCTTGGTGTCATCCGCGGGGTTGTCGGGGTCGCAATGCTCCTGTTTCTTGGCCACGAACGACCACTTCTCATCGAACTGGATCTCTCGGGTTTGAGGGGGAAAAAGCCACGAACTCGTCGTGGAGGTGCCGGGCGTGCGGGCCGGCCAGGCGGCTGTAGCGGACCACAGTGTTGCGGTTCACCCCGACCAACCGGGCGGTCGACCGCACGCCGCACCGCTCGGCGAGGTGGTCGAAGAGCGAGACGGCCTTGTCGTCGGGCAGTTTCGCGCCGAACAGGGGCGTCCCTTTGCGCTCCGAGAACCGGTAGCGGCAGGTGCGGCAGGAGAGCAGACGATGCTGCTCCTGTTTGCCGTACCGGCCACAGACCGTCGGGTTGCCGGCCCCACGCTTGCCGTGGTCGAGGCATCGCTCGTTCTGGCAGCAGAAGCGGGAAAGGTCCTCATCCACGGCAGCACCTCCGTAACCCTGCGGCGACGAAAAGAACAGATTTCAAGCCGTAAGCCTCTTGTATACCAGAAGCTTACCGAATTTCAATCGTCGTAAGACACCACCCAGAACCCCGGCCGAACGGTCACAAGTCCTTGTCGGGAAACGACCTGGCCTCAAGACACTAGAATATCGATCTAACTCATTATATAGCAATGACTTACGGCCATTTAGCAGGAGGTTCTGAGATAGTTTCTTATTGGTCTCTCCCCCTGCCACCAGCGGTGCCCACCACCCCCCTGCCCCGCCCATCCGCCCGCGACCCTCTCAGCGAGATCTCGACGCCCCGCAGGGGTAGGGTCGAATCCGCCTGCACTTCCTTCGAGACGAGCAGCGTGATTTCCTCCTTGCCACCTTTCGGCTTCGCTGCCCTTGCCGGCGGGGCCGCTCTGCCGGCTCTGCTGATTCTGGCCGCTTGCGATCTCACCGTCCACGCTCTTCTCCTTTGACCAGGAACGCCCGCGAGATGATTTTGCCGTTATTCGGCCTGGGCCCCGCATCAGGCCTTAGGCTTTGAGTGCTCGTGCGTATTTGCATCTGAGCGCCGCCTCCGCTTGAGCGAACTTGACTGTGCCTCTATACCGCCATACACATCTCCTCGTTGAGTGCCTCTATGCCTCAATACAAACTCAGACGCTGTGTGCCTCTACAACGCCACACATACAAAGATACGCACGAAATAGCTTAGCATCCAGTAGTTAGATAAGTGTGCCTCCAGACTCCACACAACAACATATAGAGTATATCTCTGTAGAGGTACACACGAGCAGCCTCAGAGTGGGGGTATACCTCCCTTCTCTCACACCGATCCTGAATTGTAGAGATTGCTCCTACGTCGACGGTGGGCGTTAGCGGCGGTTCTGCCTGTACCTGAGACGCAATGGCTTCTTGGAACGCGTTCTTCAGCGAGATCGGGAAGGCTTTGGCCGTAGGCGTGCCCCAACGACCGCGGGCAGGGACTTCGCTCAGGTCGATCGACTCGCGAGCTTCGTAGAGCGCGAGCACCAGAGCATGGAAGACCTCGGAGGCCTTGGCATCACTCTGAACGCTATAGGTCTGCACGTAGTCGATGATCTCATCAACCATCCTGAGCGTTTCCGGAGTCGCATTGATCTGCTTGCGGGCAGGCCCGGTGTGCTTTCGCCGATGCTTCTGTTTCCGGCTGGCGGGCTTCGCTTCGCCTGTTTCCGCCTCCTGCGGTGGGGCAGCAGGGGAGGGCTCGTCGTGGCCCTCCGGGGCGGGAGGCCGCATCTCGACGATCTTGCTCTCTGCGCGCTGTTGGTAGGTACCAGGCTTTGGCGATCGAGGCGTTGCCGCGTCTACCTCATCGAGGTAGTCGCCTATCTCGACGGGCTTGTCCCCCTCCTGGTCGGGGATGTTGAGGTCGTAACCTGGAGGCAGCCCCCGCTTCTCCTTGCTAGCCATTGGTCACCTCCTTGTATTCGGCGGGAGGCGTCATCTCGGCTTGAAGCGACTTTTCCAGCCGAGCCAAGACCTCGCGTGCGAGGGCCAGATACTGCTCGGCCGCCTGCTGCCCGGCCGCGTGCTCAAAGATGGTTTGACCGTAGATGCACGCCTCGCGGTGCTTGACGCTTCGGTTGATGACGGTCGAGAAAACGACTTGCCCTCCGAACTTTTGAGAGAGCATGCGCTGGATGTCTGCATCGAGCTTTGGCCGTGAGTCGAAGTTTCCGATGAGCACCCCCAAGAGCTGAAGCTTCGGGTTGTACCGCTCCTTCACCTTTTCAACCGTCCGCCAAAGCGTCTCCAAGCCCTTCAAGTCATAGCCCGAAGGGAAGACGGGAATGATGTACCAGTCCGAGGCGATCAGGGCCGTGGTCATCAGGAACCCGAGATCGGGAGGGGTATCGATGATCACGAGATCGCGTTGGCCGCGCAGTGAATCGATGGACTGCTTAAGCCTCATGCGGTGCTCGTTCTTGATGTCGTCGGCATCAAGGTCCGAGTAGTTATCGTTCGCGACGGTCGCTTGAAGTTGCGCGTCAAGTCGGTGCGGGACAGTGCCGAGAGCTCGGTGGCCTGGAATAATCCTGAGACGTCCTTCGAAACGGTCTTCACCAAAGCCGTACTCGATCTCGCGTGCCGCTTTCTTGGCCAGATAGGCATCGGCGAGGGTAAAGCGGCCCTCTTCGACGAGCCTGTCGCGGTCTACGCCAAAGGTGTCCGTCGCGTTGCACTGCGGGTCGGCGTCTACAAGGCTTACCGAGTAGCCGTCGAGAGCGAAGGCGGCGGCCAAGCTCACGCTGGCCGTCGTCTTGCCACACCCACCTTTTTGGTTCGCAAGCGTCACGATCTGGGTCCGTGGGAGGCGCATATCGGGTCCCTGAAAAAAAATTTTTCGTCTCGGTGGCCTGTATACCACTATACCCCCACACTGCCTAGAGATTTTGTGCCTCTATACCTCCACACACACCAATTCTGTCTGACTCTATACCCCCACACACTCGGTTTTTTTACCGGCGTGTGCCTCTATACCCCCATAAAGAATATTGATTGTGTGTCTCTATACCTCCACACAAGCAAATTCCGGATATTCCAGATATTCACGATGGTTAGGTCAGTGTGGGGGCACACTCAAAAGATTCGTTTTGTCTGACTCTATACCCCCACACAGATCAAAAAAGTCCGCTTTGTCTGACTCTATGCCCCCACACAGATCTGGTACCTGTGTGCCTCTATGCCTCCATACGGAGCAAGGCAGTGTGCCTCCACACTCTAGCCGCCAAATGGCGACTAATGAGTGGAAATCTTTGATTTTACGGTGCTTAGAAGGGAATGGACAGGGCAGAAATGGCGCGCCTATACTCACTAGCAAGCTTCAAATGCGTTATGCGCATGGCTTCCCCCAACGAGGAATGGTCCTTGAGGGGCCTCGAAGCCGAAGCATGGAAGGGTGGATGATGACGTAACGCGGAATCTTGGAACCCAAAAGCAAAAAAAGCGGCCCCGACCAGGGTCGCTCTTTTGCGCCGCAGATTGATGGCACCATGGAAGGTGGGCTCAAACCACAGCTGAGGCAGACAAGGTGGCCTCAGTTTAGCCCACCTTTCAAAGTCTCGTCAAGCAAATCTGCGAGCGGTACAGGGATTTTGCGCCCTATGGTTACCCGTCTGCCCTTCGCGGGAACGCGGACCCCGTACATCGTCCGCACTCGCGCAAGGTGGGCTTATGTGCTTGGAGGAAAGGCAGCAAGGAGAGGCTAAGGACCAAGAACCAAGGAGGAAGCCGGAAGGGGGCTTCGCCTTCTTCACCGTCACGCAGCTCGTCATGGCCTGGACGGCGCTCCGGGAGGGCCAGATCGGCCTGAGGGAGCTACGGGTATACTTCGCCCTGGCAGAGATGAAGAGCCGCCGCTGCGGCTGCAAGGACGACGGTCCCCCGCCGGAATTCACGCCCCTGGAGATCCGAAGACTCGTCGGCGGGGCAGGGGGGGAGCGCGAGGCCGTCCAGAAGCTCCTGGCCGTAGGCCTGCTGCGCGAGGTCTTGAAGTCGAGCATCGAGTTTGCAACCGACCCAGGGGAGCTACGCTTCGAGGCCAAGACGCTCGAGGCGACCCTGAACCGCATCCCCAACAACGAACGACGGGTGCCCGTGCCGCGGCGCATCGTCCGGCTCATCGCGGGCGGCGCCAGACGCACGCTCATCGCCACCATCCTCGGCCACCTCATCCGCTGCCTCTTCTACAAGCAGGGCCTCTGCCATCCCAAGGGCTGCCTCAAGGCCTCCTGGATCGCCAAGGTCTTCGGGGTCAGTGAGCGCCGCGTCCACCAGCAGCGCCAGCACCTCGTGGCGCTCGGCTGGCTCCTGCCGCAGGAGACGTCCCAGCGGACGCTGAACGGCCACGGCCTCTGGGTTACCATCAACCTTGCATGGGATGGCCTCAGCGAGGCCAAGGAGAGGCTCTACGAGCCGGTCGTCGAGCCAGCCGGGGCAGGGGAGGGGGCACCAGAACCGGCTGTCCCTGAGGCCGAATCTCCCGGCAAACTGTCACCCCCTCCGGCAGAAAAAGCCGCCGAAACTGTCACCCCCCTCCTTATAGAGAACAAAGAACCTCTTCGAGAACCTAAAAACCAGGAACCCACCTCGGGCGGAACGTCTGGTGTTTATATCTCAAAATCGGAATCGAAGAAGACCGGCGCACCAGCCGACAGGCCCACCCTGCGGGACGTGAAGCCGGAGGATCTCCGCGACCCAGCACGGCTGCTCGACCTGCACGCCCAAGCGATCGCCGCGGGGTATATCTCTTCGAGCGAAGCCAACCGGCTGAACTTCTTTGCTGCCGCCAACCATGCGCGGGTGATCGGGAGCCGGAACCCACCGGGGCTCTTCGTGCGGATCGTACGTTCGGGCCTCTGGAATTTCCTCACGCAGGACGACGAGGATGTCGCCCGGGTGCAGCTTCGGCGCCGCCCTCTACCCCGTGGACGAGGCGGCAGCAGTGGCCCCGCGGGGGTTGCCGCGGCTAGGTGAGACTCCTCGGCCGTCTCTCGCGTCTCCCGGCATCTCGGACGATGCCCGGTTCGTGCGCGACATCACGAACCAGCTTCGGCAGCGCGGCATCCCCGAGTCGAGCGCCTGGCGGCTCGTGAACCGCGAGCGGCCCGAGTGGACGCGCGAGCGGTGGGAGCAGGCCCGGGCCGAACTTGAGAGCCCCATTCGCCCCGTAGCCGCGGCGGCGGTACTGAGCTACTAAGCCTAAAACGTAACCGTTCAGTCCCCAGCTTGGCCCAGTAATTGCGGGGCTGGAAGGCCGGACCGATGAGCTACGATTTCGCGATACAGGTAATCCAGCACCGGACGTTTCTGCAACCGCAGGGTTTGGACCACGGTCAGCATCCGCTCGACGAACTGGCACCCCGCCGCACTGTGGCAACCGAAAGCGTTCTTCCGCCACAGCACGCCCAAGCGCAGGATCCGTTCCGCATGGTTGTTCGTGGGCTCGACCCCCTCGATCGCCGCGAACAACCCCAACGCCGGATACAGCACCCAGAGGTTCGCGCAAAAGGTCGCCGCCTTGGAATCCGCGCAGGTGCAACCCTGCTCCAAAACGCCTTGGAGTTCGCGCGCCATCGGGTCCCACCGGGCTTGCAGGCCCGCTCGGTCCAGTTCGCCGCGGCGAAACGCCCACCAGTCGGCGAACAGACATTCCACGACCTCCAGTCCCCCCCGGCCAAGGGCTTCAGCGGGTCCTCCTCGCTCGATGAGCTTCTGAAAGTCGCGGTTCAGGTGGGCCCAGCAGATTTGACGCAGTTTCAGCGGCAGCTTGCTGTAGGCCGCCCAGCGGTCGCTACAGACGATGCCGGTGCTCGTCTCGCCCAACAGGGCCTGAAGGCCCTCGAAGTTGCGCCGCAGGTGAATCACGAAGAAGGCCACTGTCGCGGTCGCCGCCGTCCAGAGCCAACGCTTCTGTCCCTTCTCGCTCCAGCCCGTCTCGTCGGTGTTCTTCACCGGGGCCTCACGGACCGCCGTCGGAGCCTCTTGAGACGGACTGGCCAAGGCGGCACTCGTCTCCACTTCGAGCGCCGAGACGGAGCCCAGAGAGGTCGGCACTTCGAAGACGGTTTCGACGACCTCTTCCACACCCCGTCGGCCCAGGTGAGGACGGCCGCTGAAGTAAGACATCACGGCGGTCAAGCGTGGCCCGAGGACATGGGCGCGGATCTCCGGGGGAATCTCGCCCCGATTGACGTGGCCACCGCAGGGGCCGGTGCGCGCGTGTCCTTGGTGCTCGGTGATGACGGCCGTCAGTTCGGGGAGTTCGGCGACCTGATGCCAGGTCGGCTCGGGGTCGCCGGGCCCGGGTTGGGTGGGCAAGGAAGTTTGGCAGCGGGCGCAGATCGTGGGCACAGACGGCACGATCTTGTTGACCCGCTCTCGCGGAAGGCGAAGGCGATGATGTCCAGGATGCCCCGGCTGCCCACCTGGCTGGCGTCCGGTCGGTGTCTTGATGACTGGTTTGGGAGCCCCCGGTGGGTCTACCGAAGGGGGCGAGGAGGAGTTCGAGGAGTTGCGGTTTAATTGGGAGCGCAATTCGTGAAGTTCAGCTTGGAGGTCGGCGATCTGCTTCCGGGCCTCGTCCAAAGCAGCCCGAAGTTGACCGCACTCAGGACAAAAGGTCACAGGGATCGTGGGAGGCTCCCTCATGTATGACGACGATACTGAGGTGGCCAGGAATTGCAAGGTCGTCGACGATTATCTGGCCCTTTCTTGCATACTCGGTGCCGGATTGAGGACTGAACGGTTACCCTAAAACAAGCGTAATTCCTGGCTTCTTGAGTCGAGTAGGGGCTGAAAAGCTCGAAACCCCCTGGGTTTCTGCAAAGAATGGAGGTGGTATCTCTGGGTAGACCTGGGCGGTTTCCCACCCAGGCGTCGGGTAAGGAGGTGACGTCACCGTCACCCCCTCCCCTAAGAACTGCACGGGAATGTCTCCATTCATGCAGCTCAAGCCTCTCAAACGCCCCTCTCGGGACGCGGCTTACCCACGTCCCAACCTTGGTTGTGAATCTGCTGGTGGCAGTTCGGATGCACGAGCACGCGATTCTCGATCGTATCCTGGCCCCCATGGGTTCGCCACTGGATGTGGTGGTTGTGCCACCCCGTCCCCGTGGTGATCTTCTGATGGCAGACCGGACAGATCCCGCCTTGCTCCCGCCAAAGCAGACGCAGAGTCCATCGACCCATCAGGGTCCCGGCCATCTTCACGCCCAGGCGTTCCTCGAAGTACGGTTCCCAGGCCGGGTCATAGGGATTCGCCTCTCCTTTGACTTTCGTATGCCGCTGGATCGGTAGACTCGAAGCATCGAAGAGCCGGACCGGTTGGATCCTCTCCTCCCGACCGGCGACCTCGCCGTGAAAGACCCAATGCCGTCCTCCGACGACTTCGAAGTAGCGGTCCTTGATCCATCGTCGGGACTTCTTGGGGTGCCTCCGAATGGCCCACCGCCACAACGCACGAAAGATCGCGTGGTCCACTCGCGAGAAGGTCCGCTTGCTCGACACATGCCGGTGATAGTTCGCCCAGCCCCGGATCACCGGGTTGAGGTTCACGATCAGATGTCCGGCCGTGACTTGCCGGCTCGCCTTGATGATCCCCCGGACCTTCTCCAGGAACGTCGCGACATTCTTCCGTGACGGCTTCACCAGGACGGTGCCACCGTAGTCGCGAACGTTCTGCCCGAGGAAGTCGAAGCCGTCCTCGATCCGCGTGAGATGCGTCTTCTCCGGTGAGAGTTCCAGTCCTCGCTCCTTCAGGAAGGACTCCACCATCGGCTTCACCTCCGTCTCCAGGAGTTCCTTCGAACTCCCGGTGATGATGAAGTCGTCCGCATAGCGCACCAGATTGACCTTGGCCTTCCGGCTCCGGGCGGTGGCCTTCGGGTAGCGTCCCCTCAGGACCCGTTCCAGGCCATCCAGCGCCAGGTTCGCCAATGCCGGTGAACAGATGCCACCCTGAGGCGTCCCTTCCTCGGTGGCGTGGAGGACGTGCTTCTCGATGAACCCGGCCTTCAGCCATTTCCGGAGGATGCCCTTATCCATCGGGATATGGGCCATCAACCATTCGTGGCCGATCCGGTCGAACGAGACGCCAACAGGATGCCCTCCTCAACAACCCGACTCATCCGGATCTCGACGAGATCGAGGTAACCGACCCCTCCCACCCTCTCTTCGGGCGCCGATTCCCTGTGCGTCACATCAGCAGCCAGCCACATAGCCACGGCTATGTTTATGTCTCTTACCGAGACTTCATGACGCTCAGGATCCTCGTGCCGGCCACCCAACTCGCCGCACCCTGTCCCGACACGCCGGCCCGCACCAAACTCACGGTGGAAGCGATCCAGGATCTCCTTTCACTCGTCGAGAGGTGCCAAGATCCATGCCCACCCCGCCCGGAGACATTTGGAACAGGCTCCCCCAAGGCATGAGGCAGCAGATCCGACAGGACATCACTGCTATTATTCAGGAGATTCTTCATGAATACATTGGATCTGATCACACCGCTCCACCTCGGCCGCCTGGCGGTCATCTACATCCGCCAGTCCAGCCCTCACCAGGCCCTGAACAACCAGGAGAGCACCAGACTCCAGTACGCCCTCAAGCAACGCGCCCTCGAACTCGGCTGGCGTGAGGACCAGATCCGGATCATCGACGCCGATCAGGGCCGGACCGCCAGCACCGCCGAGGGACGTCACGGGTTTAAGGAACTTGTGAACCTGCTAACACTCGAACAGGTGGGGATTATTTTCTCCACCGAGGTCACGCGGATCTCGCGCAACTGCTCCGACTGGTATCCGTTGCTCGACATCTGCAGCTATCACCACTGCCTGATCGCCGACCGCGATGGGATCCATGACCCGTCCACGATCGACGGACGCATGCTCCTGGGCCTCAAGGGCCAGATCTCGGAGCTGGAGCTGCATACGATCCGGGGCCGCCTGACCGCCGGCCTCCTCAACAAGGCCCAACGTGGTGAGCTCGCCTTGACCCTGCCCGTCGGCCTGATCCGCGATCCCCTGAAGCGGGTCGTCAAGCACCCCGACGTCGAGGTCCAGGGCCGGATCGCCCTGATCTTCGCCACCTTCCTCCGGGTCAGGTCGGCCACCCAGGTCGTGCGCTCCTTCAACAACGACGGCCTCCTGATCCCCCGCAAGGATGACCTCGGCGACATCGTCTGGCGCCGGCCGACGGTCCCCGCGGTCTGCTCCGCCTTGGAGAATCCGGCCTATGCCGGGGCCTTCGTCTATGGGCGGACGCGCTCCGTGCTCAAACCGGGCTCGACGCACGAGCGTACCCAGGTGAGGCTCCCTATGGGAGAATGGAAGCTCCGGATCAACGACATCTACCCCGCCTACGTCGACTGGGCGACCTTCGAGGCGATCCAGGCCATGCTCCGGGACAACTGCAGCGAATACGACCGCAACAAGACCCGCGGGGTCCCCCAGCCGGGCAAGGCGCTGCTCCACGGCATCGTCCACTGCGGCGAGTGCGGGCACCAGAGGGTCGTGCAGTACAAACCAAAGACTTACTATATTTGCAACTACCTCCGGCAACAGTACCAGGTCCCCGTCTGCCAGCACCTCCCGGCCGATCCGATCGACGACTTCGTGGTGCGGGCGTTCTTCGCGGCACTCTCCCCGGCCGAGCTGGACCTCTCTGACGAGGCCGCGGCCGCGATCCAGCACCAAGCCGCAGCGGTCGATCGCGCCCGTCGGGAGCAGATCGATCGACTCCGCTACCAGGCGCCCTGGCCGAGCGGCAATTCACCCGGGCCGATCCCGAGAACCGACTCGTGGCCGCCGAGCTGGAGCGACGCTGGGAGGCTGCCCTGCGGGAACTTCACCAGGCTGAATCCTCATATCAACGCGCGATTCAAGAACAAGCCCCATCCCCGGCGATCCCGCCCGAGTTGCGCCACGCCTTCGAGCAGGTCGGACGGGACCTCCCGCGACTCTGGGACGAGGGTCACCTCGCCCAGGCGCAGAAGAAGGCGCTGCTCCGGAGCCTGATCGACAAGGTCGTGATCCGCCGCCTCGCCCCCGACTCGGTCGAGGCACGGATCGTCTGGAGGGGCGGCGACACGACCACTGCGGCGATCCCCGTGACGGTCAACGCCCTGGCCCGCCTGTCGTCATCCCAGGAGATGGAGGAAACGATCCTGAGCTTGGCCCGGCAGGGGAAGACGGATGAGGAAATCGCCGAGCAGTTGACCCGGCAGGGCCACCGCTCTCCGAAAGGTCCCATCGTGCTGACCAGCACGGTCCGGATCATTCGCCTTCGCCATCGCATCCTCATCAAGAGGAGTCAATCCCACCCGCGGTGCATCCCGGGCCACCTCACCGTACCTCAGCTCGCCGAGAGGCTTCAGGTCTCGAGGCACTGGATCTATGATCGGATTCACAAGGGCACGATCCAGGTCACGCTCGACCGGGATCGGAAGATTTTCCTGTTCCCGGATATTCCTATAATAATCACCGCATTTGAGCAACTCAAGGCGGGGGAGATCCGGGCGGTCCGTTTCTAGAAGGGGTATCACGATGCGGGATCGAAGCAAGCTTTGATGTCCCCTTCGAGGATCCATTCGGGGCCGTGACGATTGCTCAAGAGGAGATGACATTGCTCCAGGGCATCGGCACAGCGGCGTTTCAGCCGAAAGCCATAGGAATGGCCGTCGGCCAGGGTTTCCGCGATGGGGTCGAGTCCAAGCAGGTAGAGTGCCTGCATGGCCCGATCGGTCATCGTGGGGATCCCGAGGCCGCGTTGGCCGTTGCTCTTGGGGATGTACACCCTGCGGAGCGGTTGCGGTCGGTAACCGTGCCGGCGCAGGACGTTGAAAGCGGCGGACTTGGCTTCCGGTGTGTTCCAGAGCACCCCGTCGACACCGGGAGTCCCTCGCACCCGAATTACTGACCACTCGCAGGATGGCCAGGGCCCGGCCACCGAACGAGTGCGTGAGCAAGTGGACCAAAGCTTTGGCCTTGTTCCACCGGCCCTCCGTCACGGCCTTCACGATACGCGCCTGGAGCCGACGGACCGTGCGCCGGCCTTCTCCAAGGGATGGAGTGCCAGTCGGGCGTACGCTCGGGAGCCGCACCAGCAGGCATTGCTGCCGCCGACATCTCTGCTTGTCTCCCTGAGTCGGTTGGCCAAGGTTCTCTCGTGACGGAACACCTGAGGGAAGTCGGCTCGCTTTCGCGATGAGGGGATGTCGTCCGTGGGTGGACTTACCCTCTATCCGGTCCATTACAGAGCGGCGTTGGCTTCCTCCCTCATCCTTTCTCCGCCGCCTCATCAGCCTCCTTTGCAGTCAGCCTTCCCTCGCGGGGAGGTAGACGGAGTTACTTCGTTCACCTTCGCGATCGCCGGGGTTGAGGTCGTGCTTCTCGGCCGGTGGTGCGACATCCGCGGCCGGGGAGTGTGAAGCCCCTGCACCTGACCACGTACCGTTTTGGTTCAAGCCTGTCAGCATCTTAGGCTTGTCTCTGGTCACGGCCTTTATCAGCACTTCACCTGGGTTGACCATGCCCCGGACTGCTGGCCCCCGACCGCCGTGATGCTGGCAGTCGCCGTGTCGGCTCGCGCGTTCCCGGCCGATCCGAGGATCGAGGTTGCGTTGTCCCCCGGGCTTCGGACCTCACCGTTGCCAGTGACGCCCGCCGGGGTAGCAGACCGATGGCGGAACATCGGGTAATGTCGGAAATCCTCCTTGCTTAACGCATTACAGATCGAGAAGATGCTACGAATCGCACTCACACGGCCAGAGGCCGTGGCTTCATAACATAGTGATCGAACGGTTCGCCGGCGAGGGTGACGCCGAGTTCGCCCATGTGGGTGAAGTCGCTCTCGGCGAGCCGTCCCGGTTCGTGAGTCTGTCCGAAGAACACCTCCTTTGCTGGGCCTTCGAGGGCCCGCCATCGTTTGATCCGCCGCTGCAGGGTCCGGAGTGGGACGTCGGGGAAACGCTCCGGGAAGCGCCGTTGCAGGTCGAGGAAGAGGGTCTTGGCCTGGAGCCCGGGAGTGAGCCGGAGCTGCACCTCGAGTTCGGGCCAGATGTCCTGGAACGGGTCCTCCCGGGTCCGCCAGGCATGAAGGGCGCGTCGTTGACTGGGGAGCGAGTCCGAGCCGCGGTACTGGCGTGCGGTCTTCTCGTCGATGTTGGCCCTGTCCGCGGCGTTGGCCAGAGTGGTTTCGGTCTGGATCAACTTCCGCAGCCTCCTGAATTGTCAGTCGGTGACCATCCCGGTGTTCCAGCTTGGGGGAGCCGAAATGGGTGCAGACCGTTTGGCTGCAAGTCTGTCCCTCTCATGCTGCTTCGGGGAGTTGGATAGGGGTCTTGCTCCGGATCTGGACGACGTGGCCACGCTCAAGTTCTTGGTTACGCTGCTCTTGGCTCCACCTCATGAAGTCCTCCCAGTCGCCGTTGACCTCGATGCACCGCAGCAGCAACACCGCCTCCGCACGCTCCTCGATCCACCTCATCCCGCTGTTGTCCAGCCGCTCCCCCACCACGTACCGCGCCGCACCTTCCACCACACCTGTGGCGATCACCAGGTCCTCTTTCCTCAAACGACCGGAGTCCATCAACTTCACCCGCGCTTCCAGGTAGGCGATGACCTTCTTCAGGACCTCCCGTTTCTCCTTCGTCCCGGGGCCCCGTCGGCTCACACCCCGGAACTCCTGCTCCAAATGTCGTAGTAGCGCCCGGACATGGCCCTTGTACAACAACTCCTCCAGTTCCTCGACCCACCGCGTCCACTCCGCGCTCCCCTCCCGGTGGAAGAGCCGACCCACCTCCCAGAGCTTCTCCTGCGCATGTCGGATGTCCAGCGTCAGGATCGCGCCGCGGAACAGCCGCCGGAGCCGCTGCTCCAGGCACGTCTCACCGTCGACGACGCTCTGCACCGTCTTGGCAGTCCCGGGGGGGAACCCGCGACGCGTCGCCTGGGTCCGGGCCCACTCTAGCGCCGATTTCCGCGCACCGAACGTCCCGAAGACCTTCTTGTGGAGCGGGCCGTGCAGCCGACCGTCCGCGCCCCGCCGGAGCGTGTACATCACCACCAAGGTGACGCTCCGGCCGTTCTTGCTCTTGTCCCCCTTCTTGCGCCGCTTCTTCCGGCCCCGACGCCCCCGTTTCGCCCGGCCCCGATGCCGCTGACACTGGCAGCCAGGTTTGTGATGAGCCCGCGGGCCGCGACGCCGCGCCAGTTCCTGCTCCGTGGCCGTGGGGGCCGCCTTGCCGTCGACCTCGATGACCAGCACCTCGCCCTCGTCCCCGGGCAAGGGGCCGTCGCTCAGGTAGACGTAAGCGGGCCGGGCCAGGCCCAGGACCCATGGCTCGATCGCCGAGGCCGGCGGCGCCGCCCCCAGGAACATTCCCCCGAGCCCGCTGGCGACCTGGAAGCTCATCCGGGTGGCCAACCGGCAGAACCAGCCGATGACCAGCGGGCTGAAGGCGTCGCGCGTCAGGCCCAGCGCCACGTCCAAGGGATGCACGCCGGGCCCGCCGCCGTGCCGCGGCACGAGGAAGGCCCGGTGATAGACGACCGGCCCGCAACTGGTCTTGAGCGTCCGCCCGGCGGCGGGGTCCGCCACGCGATAGCCGCGAGCCTGCCAGGCCGCCGGATCGAGCCGCTCGTGGCGTGCCTGGAGGAAGAGCTGAATCAGCAAGCATCCCAGCGACCGCAGGAGCCCCAGGAGGGCCGTCTCGAACTCGAGGAAGGACGCGGGCCCTTGATCATTCAAGCAGTAGGCGATGATCTCGTCGAGCCGCTGACGGATCTGCGGCTGCAACTCGTCGACCGTCGGTGGACACGCCGCGACGGGTGGGCTACCCTGACAAGCGCTCATGGGGACCGACTCCTCACCGTTCCCGTTTGGGACATGTTGAGCAGCGGTCAGGATAAGTCCCCTGAGCGTCACATTTCAGCCCCCGACGCCGAATAATGGCCCGTCGAGCGCACCACCGGACAAGGCCCGATCCCTCGGACAGGTGCTTTCCCACACCATTTCAAGGACTTACAATCACGCGAGAGTTGCAGCCAAACGGGTTGCACCCAGCCGAAATGGGACAGCCTACCAGGGGTCAGGAGCCGGGAATTCTCATTGACGTTGACCGGGAAAAATAATTGTCGTCGATCACAAATGCCGCTCCTACCGCGGGCAGTGGCAGCGGCATGGCCGGCAACGCTTGGTGTACGCGTTCTGGGGCCTGAGTCCCCCGTCGTTCGACTGGGTGCGTCAGAGCTATCGATTGCGGTACGCGATCGAGACGACGTACCGACAGAGGCACCAGGCGCGGATTCGGACCTCGACGCGCAACGCGCTGTTGCGGCTCTTGTACGTGGGAGGGGCGTTGGTATTGTGGAACGCGTGGGTCTGGTTCCACGATCGGGTGTTGGCGCGGCCGCGGCGTGGTGGCCGGGAGATCTGCCTGGAGTTGCTCCGGTTCCGGACGATGTTGTTGTGGTTGGTGCATGTGGCCGAGGCGACGTTGGGAATACGGGGATCGTCCCAAACGGGCCAAACTGTAGTTGACACATACAGTAGTGATCAGATAGTCACAATGTGTAGTGTAAATCATTAGCTCTCAACCAGTTACGCCTGGGCATACCGCTGGAATCACCGCTGAAAAGTGTCAAGTTTCGTACACTATAGGTGGCGGCGGTTTTGGGACGATCCCGGAATACGAGACACGGCCCCTGCCTATCTGCGGTTGTGATCAAGAGTTACGGCTCTCGATCATAGAGTGGTAAACTTGGAACTACTGAGACTCGGGAAGGGTCGTCGCATCCGGCTCGCAACGCCCAGTTCGAGCACATCAACCGGCAGGTGCGTGCCTTCCCGCGGGCGGGGCAGCCGGCCGTGTCCGTGGACTCGAAAAAGCGGGAGTTGGTCGGGGATTTCAAGAACGGAGGGCAGGAGTGGCGGCCCGCCGACGCCCCCGAGGAGGTCCGGGCCAAGGCCTTCCCGGACAAGCGCCTGGGGAAGGTGACGCCGTCGGGGGTTGACGACCTGACGTACAACAAGGGGTGGGTGAGCGTGGGCATCGACCACAACACGTCGCAGTTCGCCACGGAGGCCATCCGCCGCTGGTGGTGCGAGATGGGGGCGCCGCTCTCTCCGGACGCGAGCCGGCTGTTGGTCACGGCCGATGCGGGGGGGAGTAAGGGCTACCGCTGCCGGCTGTGGAAGGTGGCCTTGCAACAGTTGGCGGATCCGATCGGGTTGCGCATCACCGTCTGTCACTTCCCGCCCGGCACCAGGAAATGGAACAAGATCGAGCACCGGATGTTTTGCCATATCACGAAGAATTGGCGCGGCAAGCCGTTGCTGAATCGCGCCGTGGTCGTCAACTTGATCGGGAACACGAAGACCAAGACCGGGTTGCAGATCGAGGCGGAGTTGGAGACCAACGGTTATGAAACCGGGATCGAGGTGTCCGACGAGGAACTGGCGATCGTACGGATTGAGAGAGATACGTTCCATGGCGAATGGAATAGGAGTTACGCAGTTGTACAGTTTCTGTACAGTAGGTGGCCGAAATTTGCCTTACCGCGCAAACGCTATCTTGCCCATGTTCCGGCTCGACTGGCCACTTTACTATACATTAGTCAACTAACTGTGTAACTCCTATGGAATTACACCATCAGTCCCGGACCATGATGGTTTAAGTAATTGTTGCCCAGTTCCCGGTGCACGATCCCACTGCGCGGACGGGTCGACCACTAATTTCCGGCGGGGAGCTTCGCCCGGCCTTTGGCCTTGCCCCTGCCCTTCTTCGCCGAACGGCCCGCCTGGCGGCGGCGGACCTCGGCCACGGTCCCGGCCTCATGCTGCGGCCGAATCGCCGGAAGGCCGGGCCGAGTCGAGTTGCACCAGGGCGTCGGCGAGGGCGGCGCGGACCAGGTCGTCGTCCAGCCCCTTGCGCCACTCGACTGTCAGCCGCGGGCCGGCGGCGGTCCGAAACACGCGAGTCGTCACCTTGCGGGGCTTGCTCGCCCCCTTAGCCTTGGCGCGGGCCGGCTTGCTCACGCGCCGCGCGGCGTCGTCCCTCTTCAGCAGGCCGGCGGCGGCGTCCTTCGCCGCTTCCGCTTGCTCGGCCGGGTCCTCGATCTTGGAGATCTCGTAGGCAGTCCGTGGGGCAATTTCGCCCGACTCGACCGAGGCCTGGATTGGCTCCGGTAGCTTGAGCAGGGCCACCGTCCGGACCACGTTCGAAATGGTCGATGGCCAGTTCCTGGGCGACCTGGCGGACCGTCCAGCCATTCCGCTCCATTAGGGCCTTGAAGGCTTTCGCCTGCTCGATCGGCTTCAGGTCCTCGCGGAGGCAGTTCTCGATGAGCTGGATGGCCAGCAACTCGGCCGGGTCGATTGTCCCCTCCACGACGACGGCGCTGACGGTCGGCAACCCGGCCAGCTTCGCGGCCCTCCACCGACGCTCCCCGATCAGGATCATGTAGGCCCCCCTGCCCTCATCCCAACGGACGCGGATCGGCTGCAACTGGCCTCGGGTCTTGAGCGACTCGGCCAAGCGATTGAGCGCGTCCTCGTCGAACTCCTCGCGCGGCTGGTCCGGGTCGGGCGCGATCTTCTCCAGGGGGATCTCGACCGCGTTCTTGCTCTTGGCCACCCCCTGCCAC
The DNA here is from genome assembly GCA_963803395.1 of uncultured Planctomycetaceae bacterium. Lineage (GTDB taxonomy): Bacteria > Planctomycetota > Planctomycetia > Isosphaerales > Isosphaeraceae > JAFANO01. The sequence continues at coordinate 17,324 of CAWDND010000030.1, read as the reverse complement.
TGTGCGGGGGTCGATGAGGTCGAGAGCGGTGCGGCTCCGGGCCCGCGAGTCACCCCAGCCCCCATGCTCTCGGCGATGTTCGAGGCGCCCGACCTGAGCAGTTCATCAAGCTTCCCCATCACGCGGCCTCCTGCGTGGTGCCCCGGGCACCGGACAACCGGGCGGACAGTTCCTCGGCGAGCGCCTTCATGATCTTCGCGGCCGATCCCCTCGGCTTGTACTGGGCCACCGGCCTGCGCTGGATGATGGCCTCCTTGAAGTCGGCCGAGATGGGGATCACGGTCTCGAAGACGGCCGGGCCGTAGAGGGAGCGGAGAAGCTGTTCGAATCCCTTGTGCACCGCGAGCCGGGCGTTGCTCATCGTGATGAGGAAGCCGAGCAGCGCGAGGCCGGGGTTCGGCCCGGAACGCACGCGCTCGATCGACTCCTGGACGTCGGCGATGCCCTGCGCGCCGAAGTCCTCCGGCTGCAGGGGGACGACCACTGCGTCGCTCGCGACCAGTGCGGCCCACGAGCAGAGGTGGAGATTGGGCGGGCAGTCGATCAGCACGACGTCGTAGCGCGGGCCAACGTCGGCGATGAACTCGCGGAGGGCCGTCTGCGTCGACCAGTCCGCATCGTGGGCGTCGGGGACGTTGTAGCTGGCCGCGTGCCGGCTCCCGGCGAGCAAGTCCACGCCGGTGACCCCGGCCGGCCGGATCACCTGCTCGGGGATCGCCTCCTGCGCGTACGCCGCGGCGATTGTCTCGGCCGGCTCCAGTTGGCGCGTTGCCTGGGGCCCCAAGAAGCCTTGCGTGAGGCTGGCCTGCGGGTCGTTGTCTACGAGGAGGACCCTCCGGCCAAGCCGAGCCAGCGTCCCGGCCAAATGGTAGCAGGTCGAAGTCTTCCCGACCCCGCCTTTCTGATTCAGGAGCGTGATGGTGGGCACGGTTCCCTCCGTGGGGCTTGGGTTCTACCCTGGGTATCGGACGCCTGGTGCCCGGGGCACCAATTCGAATCGGGGTGTCTGGTGTCCCGGGCACCAGGCCCGATCGGGGGTGGCCCAGGGGCAGGGCAGGGGGTGGGGAATACTCGCCATGCACGACGAGGACGCCGAGATCGCCGGGGCGCGCCCTGAAAGAAGAATTCTCCTGACCGTCACGGATTTTGTAGGGGGGGCGGTACCATGCTGACATGACAAGACAAAACGGCCATGATCCACGCAGTGCAGGAAAGGAGGTGGATCATGGCCGGAAGTCGCGCGACGCGGTCGTCGCGGGGGCATCGTACCATCTGTGTGCCCATCCCAGAAGAGACCTATCAGCAGATCATCGACGATCCCCGCGCGTTCCGACACACGATCGATGACTGTTTCCGCCGGATGCCGGAACTGTTCCCTCGGAACTTCAAGGGCTACCAACTGATGGGCCACCGCGTGTCGGCCAAGCAAGGCATCAAGATCCGGCGCGTCCGCCTGAAGGACCAGACCGCGTACAGCATCCGGCCGTCGTTCCTCATGCCCTCCATGACCGCGCACGCCGCAGAGGTCGAAGGCCCCCTGTTCTGGCGCAAGTTCGGCGTCCCGTTCTGGGCCTTGGCCCACGTCTTCGGCAACGACCCGATGTTCTGGTATCGCCTGGAGTGCGGGCTGGGCCGCTTCAGCGTCGTGGGGACCACTGTCCGTCAGGCGGAGTTGCCCCAGCACCTCTGGGCCGACGAGCATCATCAGCCGCGCGACGGGCAGAAGACCTATATTGCCACAACCGTCGCCGACGGATGCGGCTTGGGAGCGGAGCCCGCGGAAGCGGCAGGGACCGACGACCTGAAGGCCGCCTCCGAAGTCTTCCGAGACGAGGCCCGCGACATCGCCCCCAAGTACGCACCGGAAACCGTCAACACCGACGGCTGGAAGGGGACGCAAGCGGCCTGGAAGGCCCTGTTCCCGAAGGTCGTCATCCTGCTCTGCTTCCTGCACGCGTGGCTTAAGGAGCCGCGAAAAAATAAGTTGGTTATTTCGCACAGGTTTTGGTTCAGTGGGGGTATGAAATACACAGGCGTCATCCCCACGCTCCGGTCGAAGTACGAAACCCTTCAGCCCTTCCTCAATGAGAGGGTGCGACGGCTTTGGTCCGCGACCGAAGCCATGGGCTTGGGCCATGGTGGGATCGCCGCACTGGCAGAGGCGACCGGGATGTCCCGGACCACCATCAGCCACGCCATTGAAGAGATCCAGGACCAGCGTGAGTCGCCCGGAAGCACACTCCCCATCCAACGCAGTCGTCGTCCGGGGGCCGGGAGGAAACGACTCATCACCCAGGATCCGGCCCTGCTCATCACACTCGAATTGCTCGTGGACCCGACCACCCGCGGTGAGCCCATGTCGCCCCTGCGGTGGACCTGCAAGAGCACCAGGAAACTGGCCGAGCAACTTCGGCAGTATGGCTATCAGATCAGGGCGCGGACCGTGGCCCACTTGCTCCACCAACTCAACTACAGCTTGCAAGCCAACCGAAAGACGCGCGAGGGCCAGTCGCACCCTGACCGCAATACCCAATTTGAATACATCAACGCTCAAGTGGCCCAATTCCAGAAGCGGAATCAGCCCGTGGTCTCGGTGGACACCCAGAAGAAGGAGTTGATCGGGAATTTCCAGAACCCAGGTGCGGAAGGGGAGCCCGAGGGATCGCCTGAACTGGTCAATGTGTCTGATTTCAAGGATGAAGAACTGGGCAAGGGGATCCCTTACGGGGTTTATCCATCGCCGAACGAGTGCTTCCTGGTAGAGGGAACAACACTCGGTGTGCATCTTGGATGATGTCCTCTCCTCTCGTCGTAGGTTGGCCTCTCAAGGAGAGGACGGACGATCTCCGGTCGTTCCTGAGTGGATTGCGTCCTCTATAGTCCGTGTGTGACGGAGAGCCCGCGTCTCAAGCGGCCGGGTCCAGGGGCAACTCTTCATCCTTGAGGATGTGAAACTCTTCGCTCATCAGGCGGTCCAACTCCGAGCGGTAGCGCTTCAGGTGATCCAACACCTCGGCCACCGCCTCCTGCATCGCCTCGAACGTCTTGTGCCAGCGGTGCAGGGCCTTCTTGCGCAGGAACTTCCCCAGCCGCTCGATCAGGTTGAGGTTGGGCGAGTACGCCGGCAGGAACACCAGGCGGAACTGCCGATGGCGGGCCAGCCACTCCTTGACCACCGCCTTGCTCTAGTACTTGGCATTGTCCAGGTAGAGGATGAATTTCTCCGTCTCGGGGTGCTTCGCCAGCAACTTCTCCAGGAGCTTCACGAACTGCTCGCCGGTGATGTTCTCCTTCGTCAGGCGGAGGTCGACGTAGTCGTGGTCGTCGGGGCTGTAGGCCCCCAGGATGTTCAATCGCTTCCGACCGCTTCCGACACCCACGTAGTGCCGCTGCCCGACCAGCAGCCAGCAGCAGTAGAGCAACTCCAGGCCCCAGACCGGAGGGCACGCGTCCACGAAGTAGCGGCGGGTCGTCGGCCCGGCCTCACGCCGATGCCGCCGATACTGCGCACGAATTGACGCTGCTTCGCCCGGTCCGCCTTCCAGAAAAAAGCCGGAGACTTTGTGGTAGCTGGCACCGATCCGGTGCAACAGATCCTTCACCCCGGAAGGAGAGTAGGTGACACCGAACTGCTCCTCGATCCAGGCCCGCACCTGCACGGCGTTGTGAAAAGTCCCTTTGGCGATCTCCTGGCGCAGTTGCTCGACTTGTGCGGGTCGCAACCGACCGGGATCACCGTGATAGTGCACGGTACACAACTCGTCCAAGCCCTTGTTGCGGAAGATGCGGAGCCCGTCCCCGACCTGGCGGCTGGAGACCCCCAGCAACTCGGCCACCTCGTCCCGGGTGCGTCCCTCGTCGATCCACCGCAGGGTGGAGAGCCGTTGGAAGATGCGGCGGTCGCGGGCCTGTCGCCGCCGTTCCTGGATCTCCTGGCGTTGCTTGGCACTCAGCGTGATGGTCTTCATCGCTCACCGCCCGGCCGCTGGAGGCGGCCACAACCCACCCCTTGACCTCAGCTCCACCAGGGTCATTATAGGAAATACTGGAACGCGAAGACTATATGACCAGACGACGAACCGAAGGTGGGTCAGTGTCGGCATCGATCATGATACGGCCTACTTCGCCACCGAGACGTTACGTCGTTGGTGGTTGAGGATGGGAGCGAAGGACGATCCTCAAGCCACGGAACTGCTGGTGGTCGCCGATGGTGGCGGGAGCAACAGCAGTCGTGGACGGTTGTGGAAGGTTGCCGTTCAGAGACTCGCGGATCAGCTTGGCCTGACGATTTCGGTCTGCCACTTCCCACCGGGTACGAGCAAATGGAATAAGATCGAGCACCGGATGTTCTGCCAGATCACGGAGAATTGGCGGGGTGTGCCCTTGAGGAGCTTGGAGATCATGGTAAACCTGATTGGCCAAACCACCACGCGCACGGGATTACGGATCGAAGCGGAGCCGGACACCAACCACTATGAGGTTGGATTGAAGGTCAGTGATGCGGAGTTAGCGGGGGTTCAGATCACAAGAGCAGACTTTCACGGCAATTGGAATTATAAGATCTCTCCACGATCGAAATGACCAAGTTATTTTTTCGCGGCTCCTTAAGGTCCGGGACCGAGCCAAGCACTTGAAGGAGGTGTTCGCGGACGTGTCCCGGCGGGTCTGGGAGGCGGATCACGCGCCCGACCGCCGCAGTTTCGCGCCACGGCTCCGATCGCTTCGGCAGTGGGCGAGTCAACATCTCACAGGGATTGTCCTGGAGAACGTCCTGGACCTGTGCAGTAAGCGTGACCGCTGGTCGCTCGCGTACCGTCATCCCGAGGGCCACCGCACGAGCCACATGCTCGACCGCCAGATGCGAGGGATGAACCGCTCCTTCGACCACGGTCAACACCTGCACGGCTCGCGGGAGGCGTGCCGGTTGCACTGGCGGGCGTGGGCATTGTTGTGGAACTTCGCGCCCTGGCACCCAGCAACAACGCGGAAGAACCAGAACTGGCGGTGCCCCGCAGAACGCCTCAACCAGCATTCGGTATCACGACTGTTGGCTGCAAAACCTATCGATCTCCGCGTTCCTGGGTGGATACCGATGTCCACTCCTGCAAAATCCGTGACGGTCAGGAATTCCTCGATCCCCGAAACCCGTATCCGATAGGCTGACCGGAGGCCGCGCCAGCGACGGAGCGACAGCGAACCCGGAGGGGAGCCGCCGGCCATCGGCCGGATCGCCCGCCGGAGTTGTCACGCCCGCTACAATCCCTGAAGATCGTCCGCCGTCGGATGGCCAGTAGCAGGAGGGGGACGTGGCGCGAGTCGTGCGATTTCACGAGATCGGTGGCCCCGAAGTGCTTCGCGTCGAGGAGGTCGAGGTCCCGCCGCCCGGTAAGGGCGAGGTCCAGATCCGCATCCACGCGCTCGGGCTCAACCGCGCCGAGGCGATGTTCCGCAGCGGCCAATACTGGAAGAGCCCAAGCTCCCCGCCCGCCTGGGTTACGAGGCGGCGGGGACCGTCGCCGCGATCGGGCCGGGCGTCCAGGGCTTCAAGGTCGGTGACGCGGTCAGCACTGTCCCGAGCTTCTCCCTGAACGCCTACGGGCTCTACGGCAAGCTCGCGAACGCCCCGGTCCATGCCGTGGCCCATCTCCCGCTGCGCTCTCGTGGGTCGATCTTCCTCAACGGTGCCTTGAGCACGGAGCCGACACCGCTCCCCGTGTTCGACGTCCTGGGCCGGTGGCTCACGATCCGCGGCTACGTGCTGATGGAAATCACGGGCGACCCGGGACGCCTGGAACGCGGCAAGCGATTCGTCAACGAGGGGCTCGCCGACGGAAGCCTCAAGCCGATCGTCGCCAGGACGTTCCCGCTCGAGCCAGCAATTCCCGGCCACTTGAGTGCGTCTCATCCTGGTCTCCCCATTTTGACAGTGATTCCATGATTCGTCACCCTCCGCAGGCCGAGAGGGAGATGAGCGGGGGCTTGCCAGAGCACAAACGAGCCCCCAATCGGCGCTCGGCGACTGCCTTGGGGTGTTGGCCGCGCACCGCGAACGCGACGCTGGTTCAGCGCCTTTAAGAACGACACACGTTCGTCCTCTCGTGGCGCCGTCGGCCTACGACGAATTCTCAAACACCGGCTTCTGCGGTGCGATGCCACGGATCAGAGCCATCAACAATTCTGCCATCGTATCAAACAGCAGAGTGCGAAAATGATGGCGGATCTCTTCCCAGAGGTGGCACTTGGTTTTCATCTTGCTCCAGGCGGCCTGGAACAAGGGACAACACAGTTGTTGAACTTGATCCACCAAGAAGGCCAACATCATCAGCAGGGCCAGCACAACCGACAGGTTCTCCTCGCCATGTCCATAGTTGTGTTCCAGGTGATATCCCTGGTTTTTCAAGGTGTTAAAGGTCTCGTTCTCGATCTTCCAGCGGGCGCGTCCGCCCCGCATCATGTCCCAGACGGTGTCGGCATTGAGAGCCAGGTCCGTGATCCAACTGAAATGCTGGACTTTGGCTTTGGCTTTTTGGTCAGGCTGGATTTCCCAGTAGAGCAGAACGTTCACCAATTCGTCAGGGTTCGACTCGTTGAGCGGCGCGCCCTGGCAGAAGCGAAAATGATGCAGCACCTTGGTCGCCGGATCGACCAAGGTGAGGGTCTGCATCTGGCCGGCCTCGTCAAGGGACTGCAAGTGCGCGAACAGAAAGGTATGGTCGCCGGGCTTGACTCCAATGATGTAGTGGGCATCGGCCTCGCGGAGGTCACGCAGGTGAGGAGCATTCGAACTGAGGCCGTCTTCGACGACGATCACGGGCAGATGGGGATGCTCTTGGCGAAAGAGTTTCAGCCAGCGGCGCGTGGCATTCCGCTCACAGTCATTCTTGGTCTGGCCGTCCTGCTGGATGATCGGCTCGGGCGCCAGCGGGATGACTTCCTTGAGGTCGGGATGGACCAGAGTGGCACCCAGCAATTGATGGGAATAGGTGATGCCGCCGCCGCGATGGTGCTTCTCCAAACAGGAGGGACAATGGATCTTGGTGGAGGAGAAATAGGTCGTGCCGTCCAGCGACACCAGGTAGTGGCCGTCGAGAAAGACGAAGCGTTTGAGCTCCTTGCAGCGTTGTAGGCGACGGAAGATCTCGCGGAACGGGGGCCGCAGGCCCGCGGGATCGACCGGATCGAGGACAGCCCGCATCTGGGAGTCGGAGGGGATGTGGCTGATCCCATAAATGGAGCGAAAGTTGTCGTTGGGGTCGCGGCGGCGGTGGTCGAAGGCGAGCAAGGACGGGTCTTTGAGCGCGAACATCGCGAAGGCCGACATCAAGGCGTCGACCAAGGAGATTTCCACCTCACCGGACCGCGGGTCAGGAAGAGAACCGAAATGGGAGCGGAGCGCTCGGAAGAGGGTGTCGGCACAGAGATCCTTGCGCACTTCACCGGGAGCCAGAGCCATGGTGAGCCACTCCCTCGACCCAAGTGGTAAAATGGGAGGTTCAGGAGAGCATTATGCGGGATAGATTCGCGAAATGGGAGATCGAAAACAGCGTCTTTTCAAGGGGAAAACCCCGGGTCGGGAATTGCTGCGCTCGAGCAAATCGTCGAGGCCCACCGCTTCCTGGAGTCGAACCAGCAGATCGGCAGGATCGTGGTGACGGTCTGATGCCGGGGTTGGCATGATTGATTGGTCAGAAACTAACATAGCAACGCAGTATAGAGTCTTGCTGCGTATGGGCAATTTTGTTAGTGAATTTCCCCTGCATGGAAATCCAGGCTAGCAGTTGAACTGGTAGCGGCCCAGGTCGTCGTTAGCCAGGTGGGACTTGCACCCACTGAAGATCCGCACCTTTGGCACGGCGCACACAGAAAACCGGAATAAGCCGGTGAGGGGGCCCCAATCGGCCGGGTCGGATGCAGCGCCGGGTCAGGCGTGGGCTCCCCCTCTCTCTGGGCCTGTTGCGGTAACCGCGATTCCGTTTGCCTCCTGTTGGTCGCCGATAGCTTCCGCGGCATCTCTCATGGAAGGCTCCGCAGACCGGGGCGCGGGTCGCTTGCCGTCCAACAAACAGCTCACGTTGATGTCGCCCAAGACGTTGATGGTCGTGCGACAGCGATCCAGGAACCAGTCCACCGTCAACAGGAGCGGGATCGGCCAGACGGGCAGCCCGACCGCCGTGAAGACCAGAGTCATGGTGACCAGCCCCGCTTCCGGGATGCCCGCCGCCCCGACGGACGCAATCACCGAGGTAAGGACCAAGATGAACTGCTGCGTCAGGCTCAGGGGCATGTTGACCGCCGCCAACTGGGAGACGAACAGGGCCGCCATCGCCTCGTAGAGGGCTGTGCCGTCATTGTTGAAGTTCGAGCCCACCAGGGCCCCCATGCTCGCCGCCTCTTCGTGGAGTCCGACCCGATCCTTAAGGCACGAGTAGGTGACCGGCATGGTCGCCGTCGAACTGGCCGTCGAGAACGCCATGACCAAGGCGTCCCGCGTCCCGCGCAGGAGCTGGCCGGGCCGGACCCAGGACCTCAGGTGAATCCGCACCAGGTAATAGGTGGCCTGCAATGCCAGGGCGATGAGCACGGCGGCAACGAGCCATCCGAGGGCGACGAACGGGCGAAAGCCCTGCGTACCCACGACGCTGGCAACGATCCCGAAAACGCCGAACGGTACGAGGTCGATGATCCAGTGCAAAACAACCAGAAGGGCATCGAACGCGAGCTGAATCGCGTCTTCCACCGTGCGGATCGGTTGCCGGCGGAGCCGACGCAACACGATGCCGAAGGCCACCGCGATGAAGATGACCCCGAGCACGCTGCCGTTGTCGCCCAACGGCCCCAGCAGGCTCTTGGGGACGTTATCGAGGAACTGGGTCAACGGGTCCTTGGGCTCTTGGAACCTCATTTCGACACCCAGATCCTTCAAGATGCCGACGACCTTGGCCGCCATCGGGTCGTCGCCGACCATGACGGGCGTCGTCTCGGCCGGCGGCTGCAACTGGGCCCCCAGTCCGGGGCGCAGGACGTTGGCGACGAGAAGGCCGATGGAGATTGCCACCAAGGTGTTCAGGACCAGTAGCCAGATGAGGCGACCCGCAACGCGGCCCTTAATCTGCGAGGTCATCAGAACGTGGATGACGGCGAACAGGATCAACGGGGGAGCGAGGGCGCCCAGGAGGCGCAGGATCAGCCTGCTGGGCACCGCGAGGAAGGCTGCACGTTCGCCGAAGAGAGCCCCGATGAGGAGCCCCAGGACGAGTGCGCCGATGATCCGAGTATAGAGCGGCGTCCGATGCCACCGGGCCAGGAGCCCACGTCTCGGTTCTCCGGGCTGATGTTCGATGACGGAAGCCTCTTCGGACATCGCACACTCCTTACCTCGGGCCGTCTAATGCCAGAACTCGGCGGAGCAGCCCGCTGAGTGCCGACGCGGAGATTCTTCGCCGCACGCGACCGGAGATTGTGCTGAGAGCCGTCTCACTCTTGCTTGAGCTGACCTGCATAATACGGAGTCCAGGAATTTCGTGCGCCACCCGCGATGGTCGCCGGGAGAATTCAGCTTGTTTCCCAGGGGGATGCCAGCGCACATTTCAACTGGACTCCGTATAAGACGGCCTAAACCAACATTCGTGTCACCAGGGGCAAAGTAGACCGCTATGCCCCCGGTACGTCGATTGAGTCGATGGGCAAGCGGGCATTCATGTCGAGGCGGAAGATCCCGTACGGGTTGACGTGCCCATAGATCAGCGGCGTCAGGGCGCGGAGGTCCTCCGTCGTCAGGCGGCGCTTTGACCAGGGAGGGTCGGACAGCACGCGCTGGACGGGTAGCGACCAGATTACCCATTTGAGGGTATTAACCCGATTCGTGCGTTGGCTCATGTAGGCCAACTGGATGTGAGGCCGATTTACAGTCGCGGCCCGGAGGAGCGATACTCGGGGAAACCCTTCGCGTTGTTCCGGTCTGGAGGCGGCCGTGGATTTCCCGATCGTTGACCTGATGGATGAGGACGCCTGCTACGCCACCGTGGTTGAATGGCTGCACCCCGAGGGGTGGCCTGCCCGAGGTGTGGGCGAAACGACCGCATGGTCGTCCACCGCCGCGGCCGCGCCCCGGTCCTGGACTTTCATTGCGGTCACTGCAAGCGAGTGTTCAATGCGTTCACCGGCACGGCCTTGCACGGCGCCAAGCGTCGGCTCAGCCAACTGGTCCTGATCGTCCGCGGGTTCGCCCAGGGCGTCTCCACCGCCCAACTGGCCCACGAACTGGACTGCGACCGCTCGGAAGACCCGCGCGAGGACCTATTGACGGAGCCAGGCCTTGGTGACCGGCAGGTGGAACAGGACCTCATCGGCCGGCCGCTGCGAGTCGAATGCGGATCCGAGGGCCTGCTTGGGCGGTGTCGGCTCGTTGGGAGAGGACCTTTCTGCTGCCTGATGCTGTCGCGCCAGGTCGGAGACGGGCGCTGTGTCGGCAAGGACCGCGATGGCCAACTCCTGCCGTTGCCGGGGCAGGAGTTGCTTGGCCGGGCAGGGTGCGGGAGCCGGGAGCGGGATCGTGTCGGATCGCGTGGCGGTGACGAAGCAAAGAGTCTGACCAACCAGGTCTGTTCCCTCCGTGAACTGGCGTGTCTGGCGAGAAACCATGCCAAGATGGAGGGAACAGACATTTTAGAGAACCCAGACTTGGACCAACGCTTGTTACCTCGCTTTGAACCAAGCCCAAACTCGCTATCCGGGCGGGACTTGCACCCGCTGAAGATCCGCGCCTTTTTCACGGCGCACTACGACGCTACGGGAAGGCCGACCCCGGAGGGACCCCGGTCGATCCGCGCCCGGCGGTATCGATCAGCGCCAGCAGGTCGCGCTCGATCGTCGCGCACAGTCGCTCCAGAGGCAGGTCATTGTCGTCGAGGCCGAAGGGGTTCTCGATCTCGACGCCGATCTCCTCGATGCCGAAGAAGACGTAGGCTACCAGCAGCGTGTCGAGGATCGTTCCCCAGCCGAAATCCCGGACCAGGGCGAACGGGAGTGTGAAGCAGAACAGGATCAACGCCCGGCGCAGATGGACCACGTAGGCGAAGGGCAGCGGCGTCTTGTGAATCCGCTCGCAGGCGCCGAGGTGATCGGTCAGGAGGTGGACGTTCTGGTCCAACGCCACCAGCAAGTGGTCGGAGAGCCGGCCCTCGGCCCGCGCCTCGGCCAGGAGCGCGCTGAGACGCACGGTGATCTTCAGGGGGACGTTCGGTCCCTCCAGCGCGGCCCGCACCTGGTCCGGCGGCAGGCGATCGGCGATCGTCCCGAGGCCGGCCGTACCCCGGAGGCTGTTCATCACGGCGTGAGCGAAGGCGATCGTCCAGGAGATGAGCGCGTCGCGTCGGTCCGGATCGTCCTTCAGGTACACGCACGCCCCGCGGGCCAGGTCGCGCGAGTCATTGATGATGCTGCCCCATGTCCGCCGGCCTTCCCAGAACCGGTCATAGGAGGCGTTGGTGCGGAAGACCAGCAGGAGCCCCAGGGCCAGGCCGACCATGCTATGAACCGTCGAGGGGACGGCGATCCGAGGGCTGACGAACTTGGCGAAGACCACCACCGCGGCCGACCAGCCGACGCAGGTCAGGACGCGGGAGAGGATTTCACGGATCATCGACCCCTTGATGTCCAGCAGGTGCGATCGCCAGTCGTGAGGATCGTAATCGATCATGCGTCGTACACGGCTCGCGTCCGGGATTTGCGGGTCTCTTGCGGTGCAGGCTGGATGCCCGCACCACAACGTTGCCCAACTTAACAAAAACAGGGTGCTTTTTTCTACCCATGGAGCCCATCTTACTCAAGTTCGTCAAGATGGGTAAAGTTGCAGCCAAACGGGTTGCACCCAGTTGATATCAGAGACGTGACACGCGTCCCCATCAAGTTCGAGGGCCATTCGGTCAGTTACATCTCGGGGCACTCGTCGGTCCGGATCCATGACGGCATCTACAAGGACCTCGTGGCCTAACCCTGAAACAAGCGTGATGAAAGGCTGCTTGGGACCTCACCCCTGTATTCAAAGACTTTTGTCGAAGGCACTTGCGAGGGGGTTGTCGTTTTCGAGTGAGCGTCTCTCCGAATTCCGTCGTCTCGGTTCGTGCCTTGTTTCATAGGGTGCAAGCCACTGTCAGCCTTATGTCAATCCTCGTATCACGCTTGTTTCAGGCCTAACCGGCCTGACCTGGGATCGGGCCAAGGAGAGGCTGAAGGTCGAATTCGATCCCGAGCCGTTCGAGGAGGACGCCCGGGGTCGGGCCGTCCGCCCGAACCGGGTCACCGTGGGCGCGGACGTCTGGATGCCGTCGGGTGGGTAGGTGGACCCCCAGAAAGGCCGGTGATCGGTCCCGCTCTGCTGGCCCAGGCCGCGCCGCTGGCCGACTCACGGCAGAATTCGCCGGCCCACGGCCGTGTTCAGGGCGAGCATGCTCCGGCGGTGCCGCACCTGAGTGTCGCGGTACTGGCGGACGATGTCGTTGTACTCGCGCTGGGCGAGGAGATAGTCGATCAGCGCCGCTTCGCCCCGGTCGTACCGGCGGATGGTTTCGTCGAGCAGGCGCTGGCGCCGGGCAGGAGGTCGTGCTCGATGTGCTCGACGGCGGCACGCGAGATGTAATACTCCCGCTCCGCTTGGCGAACGTCCGTGTCCACCTTCAGCTCCGCCGCGGCCAATTGCGTCCTGGTCTGAGAGACGTTGACTCGGGCCCGCATGATATTGCCCTGGTTGCGATTATAGAGCGGCAGGGGGACGGTCACACCCAGCGCCCAGGAGTGGGCACTCTTCTTGTCGAAGGGGGCGTTGTTCTGGAAGGTGTAGGGCTGGTAGAGCAGATAGGCATCCTGGAACCGCTCGGCCCGAGCGAGCCTGGCGTCCGCCTCGGCTAGTCCGATGCCGAGGCGCAGCGCAACCAAGTCGGGCCAACTCTCCAGGGCCATCCGGACCAATTCCTCGCCGGGTGGTGGTGGGGAGACAGTGTCATCGATCGTCCCTCTCACTTCCAGGAACTCGGCCTCGGTGGGGGGGAGCCGAAGCAGCGGGGCTAAGGTTCGCTTGGCGTTTCGGAGCGATTCTTCCGCATCAGCCTGGCCGATCCGCGCGGAGTCAAGCTGCACCCGGACACGCTCGACGTCGCCCCGAGTCCGTTCGCCACCCCGTCGCAGCCGCTCGGTCTTTTCCAGGAGTTGAGTCAGTCCGGCGACGCTGGTCTTGGCGTAGCGGACCGTCTCGCGGGCGCCCAGGATGTCGACGTAGGCGTTGTAGAGACTATCGATCTGCTGGCGGACGGCATCCTGATATTGGGTCTCCAGGACCCGCTTGGCCTGGTAGGCAACGACCGTTCGCGCACGCCGCTTGTGCGAGACGTCCAGGGGATAGCTCACATTGATGTCGTACTGAACCGGACCGCCAGGTTGCGCCTCCGAGTAGTTGCCGTAGGGGATGAGCTGGCTATCGGCGTAGAAAATCGGGTTCGCACGAAGGCTTGCAGTCAGGATATCGGCCGTTGCCTTGGGGATTTCGTGGAATTGGGCGCGAAGGTCGAGGTTCTCCGCGACCAGTCGCTCGATGGCCGTGTCGAGCGTCAGGCCACCAGGCGGGCCTTCCTCCTCGGGCTGGGCGCCGACGGCGAGCGGGCCGTAAATCGGGACTTCGGTGAACGGGACACTCGGCGGAACGGTGATCCCTCGGGTGGGGGCCATGCCGAACCCCGGCCCCGGTCGGGTGATTTGCGTGGGGACGCGCGGGACCGAGGGGCCGGGTCGGCCGCCGAGGATAGTCCCGATGTCGGCCGGGGCACCTCCGCGCGTGCCTCCCGATCCGGGCAGGCGACCGAGGCTGGTCGAATCGGGCACTCGGGCCGCGTCGGGGGACTCGATCGCCGGGCCCTGGGCCTCTGCCCGGCGGGCCATGAGGGTGAGAGTGATGGCGCCGAACACCGCGCACCAGCGGAATAGCGGCATCATGGCTGGGCTACCCTCCTGGCTGCCGAGCGCGCACCGAGTCATCCTCCCGATGGCAGTAGGCCCGCTCCTCGGGCACACCTACCGAGAATATCGGACGATGCGATCGTCCTACTTGGGTCGAGTCTCGATCAGGCGATGGATCAGGCGATCAATGGGCCATCCCTCCGGCGTCGGGCGCGGGCTCGCGGTGGCCGTAGAAGCTGTAGAGCACGGGCATCAGGTAGCGCGTCAGAAACAGCGTCGTGAGGGAGAGTGTCGGCTCTGGACGCGGATTTTGGGCTTGGGCAAGTCCTCGATACGGCAGCAATTCCCGGACAGCCCTTTCGTAAGGAAAAGTGAATGCTCCACCGCCTAAAGGCGGTGGCTTCGGTGTAACGGACTCAAGTCCTGTTCCGAGCGAAGCTCGGCTGAAGTCTCCCGGCCCAAGGCCGGCTCAAAGCCCTTCCGAGCCAAGCTCGGCTGAAGTCTTCCGGCCCGAGGCCGGCTCGAAGCCTTCCGAGCCAAGCTCGGCTGAAGGCTTCCGGCCCGAGGCCGGCTCGAAGCCTTCCGAGCCAAGCTCGGCTGAAGGCTTCCGGCCCGAGGCCGGCTGAAGTTAGTCCGGGCCCCCCTCCACGCGAAAGTCGCCCCCAGGACCCACGCCCTGGTTCTCGATGGACGCCGCCACCACCTCGTCCGTCACGTTCCCGCTGCTGCAGCAGAAGTCACCCCGCGCCCACACGTGACGGCCCCAGAACTCCTGGCGCAGGTGCGCGTACTCCTGCAGAAGCTTGGACGCCGTCTTCCCCTTCAACCGCTGCACCAGACGGCTGATCGTCACCTGCGGCGGGATCGACACCAGCAAGTGCACGTGGTCCTTGCTCACGTGCCCCTTAATGATCAGCACGTCGGAGCCACCGCAGATCTCCCGGATCAGATCCCGCACCCGGACCCCGACCGCTCCGCCCAGCACCGGCTTGCGGTACTTCGTCACCCACACCAGGTGCAAGTGGATCTCGAAAACGCTGTGCGCCCCAGGGCGATACTCCACCATGCGGCCCAGGATACCGCCGCGCCATGCTAAAGCCGTCGCCTCAAGGCGAGGGTTTTGACCCTCCCAGCAGATGACAATAACACGGTTCTCGCTCTTTCGACTGGAAGCTCAGGGGCGGGGTGCTCGAGTACCTCCGCGAGCGAGACGCAGCTCGCGCGGCAGAAGACGAGCGAAGGAAAATAGGTGATCGCGACCAGCGAGAAGGGACTGGGGGTCCTCGACGCGGTGGCGATGTCCAAGGGACTGACCGACGTCGAGGGCGGGTTCCGGCAACTCAAGGATGTGATGGCGCTGCGGCCGATCTCTCACCAGGTCGAGCCGCGGGTCAAGGCGCACATCTTCGTCGCGGCGCTGGCCCTGCTGGTGCAACGACTCCTCGGCCGACGGCTGGAAGAGGCGGGGGTGGATCTGTCGCCGGCGCGGGCGGGGCAAGCGTTGTCCACCGTACGACTGGTGACCTTCCGACTGGAGGGTCAAGCGGAACGCCGAGGGATGGCCAGCGGCGGTCCGGACGCAGGGCTGGTCCTGAAGGCGCTGAAGATCGTCGACCCGCGACCGCCGGCGCCACCTGAGGGGGAGGAAACCGTGATGTAGTGACAAATTGAAAATCCGACCCTTGCGCCGCAAGGGGTTACGTCAGGCCACCCCAAACATGGGCTAGCCTTGGCCCCCTTGCGGCCGCGCCTCTGCTTTCGCCCGGCCTTGCCGCGCCGCTTCATCGCGTTCCGCAGCCGGCGCACGGCAGCGAGGATCAGCGTGTTGATATCTTTGATCACATGGAAGACGCACCGCTGGTGGTCCGCATCGGCCACAGCTCCTCCAGCACGCCGGGGTACAGGTTCGAGCCGTCGGTGACCACGACGGTGGGGATCAGGCCCCAGGTCCGGAGGTTCTTGAGGAACCGCCGCATGTGATCCTGGTCATTCTTGTCGACCAAGGCGAAGGCGACCGGCAGGTCGCTGAGGGGATCGGTGGCCAGGAGCAACGTGAAGCGGCCCAGGTGCAGCTCGTCGACGCAGAGCGTGCCGCCGAAGCGCCCCAGGACCGTGCGCCGATGCGCGGCCATGTCGAGCTCCGCGGCGCGGTCGCGGAGCACGTCGGAGACGAACCCCGAGGAGAGGTCGAGGAGGAAATCGCGGCGGATCGACTCCAGGGCGCGTTTGACGTTCAGGGCGTCGTCGAGGATGCGGTCGCGGACCAGTCGGGACCTTGTTGTCGTAGGGGGCTTTGGGGAGGACGCCCTCGGGGCTGTTGCGGAAGGTGGTGCAGCAGTCGCAGCCGGCGGCGTACTCGCCGTAGGTGATCTCCAGGAAAGCGACGGCCTTGTAGGCCACGGTCCGCACGATCCGGTTCAAGGTCCGTTTCCGCCGGCCCCGTTTGCCGCACGTCGGGCAGGGGGCCTTCTTGGGGGCGCAGTGGATCGGTATAACGATCGTCGTGGGTGCTTCGGTGCCCATGGTCTGCATCTCCGGTGATGGGGACTCACAACACCCTCATTCACCGGGATGCAGGCCCTATCTTTCAAGAGCGAACGACTTGGAACCCCTCCTCTGTTGGTGGAGATCAGCGCGGTCTCGTCCGCTCTCTTTGTACCGTCTACGACTCCTGTAAAACGTCCGAAAGTCTAGTCAGAGTCTCAAGTCGCTTCAATTCGTCTGGAGAACGCCGCGGTTGGGGTCTGGGATCTTGTGAGGCTCTTGTGATAACCTCAATATTGTCACAGGAACCGCCCCAAGGCGTCCGAGCAAAGAACAGGCACGTCATGATCGTTGTAAGGCTCTATTTGGCAACGGGTTGAGCTTTATACCAAGTTTCCGTTCCAATGATTGTCGGACCCCAAAGCGCACGTGGCGACCGTCGGAGCATCAGGAACAGGGCGGCGGTCAGGAGCCAGTTGCGCGGTCGATCGCGCGGGGTGGTGAACCTCACGTCACGGCCACGATGTCGCCGCCGATGTTGCCGCTGACGTCGCTGGCGACGAGGACCGGGGCGTGCCACGGTATGCGATGCCGCCGCCATCGCGAGTGGCGGAATTGTGGCGGATCGTGCTGGCGATGATCACTAGGCCGCCGCGGTCGTCGAAGATCCCGCCGCCGTCCAGGCCGGCGGAATTGTCCTGCAGTGCTGGCGACGATCTTCACCGTGCCGGAGTTGTCGTTGTAGGAGCCGCCGCCGAAATCGGCGTGGTTGCCGCTGATCGTGCTGCCGGCGATCGTCACCGTGCCACCCGAGTTGGAGAGGCCGCCGCCGCCGTGATGAGCAGTGTTGCCGCTGATCGTGCTGCCGGCGATCGTCACCGTGCCGTCCAGGT
>CAWDND010000029.1:0-50924 GCA_963803395.1 uncultured Planctomycetaceae bacterium | reverse complement strand
CCGAACGGCTGGAAGAATGACCCCAGGAACCGAGAGTTCGGCCAGTTCGGCTTCCGGAGCCCACACCCCGGCGGCGCCCATTTCCTCTTCGGCGATGGCGCGGTCCGATTCCTCAAAGATTCGATCAACATTCCGAAGGTCTACTGGGCGTTGAGCACTCGCGGGGCCACGAGGTCGTCGGCGAGGACTCCTACTGAGCGTCGCATCGTCCCTATCCCGGTCGAGGGCGACCCATCGCGATGAGAAACCGAACGGCCTGGCTGGCTTCGCTGTCATTGCCGCTCTCGCTGTCACTTCTCATCGGTTGCGGGCCCAGCCCGAATGTCCCCTCTCCGCCGAGCAGCCTCCCCGCGCTGAACGCTCCGGCCGCGTCCCCGAATCCCCTACCAAAGCCGACCGGCCGGCGGGGCCCGCAGCCGTACCCGCCCGTGAACCCCCAATAGGAATCTCACCCGCTGGGCTCCGGACCCCCGGACCGCGCCGCGCCTCGGGTGTCGGCCCACCTCGTCAATCGGTCCCTCCGTCATTACAATGGTAGCTAACGTGTCCGACGGCGGAACCGTGGGATCGGCGACGGCATCCGGTGTCGATCGGCTTTCTCTCCGACCAGGTCGACGTGCTGTGCAGATCCGGGGGCGAGGTGGGGAGTTGTCGCAGGGTCTGAGTCACAGTCACACCCCCTCTGAGTCGTCGCAGACACCGACGGTCGATGATCGATGGAGACCGAGTGAGGGTAGACTTTCGGTTAACCCACGGTTCCTCGTCTCAAGTACAAAATATCCTCGGGATTGCGGAATGCGCAGTTTGGGACGACTAGTGAATATCAGCCTGAAACATTGACTTGCTCATTACTTACAGCGGCCCGATACGGGTTTACCGAATCTTTACGAGTGAGGAGTCCTGTTGGTGGAGAGTGCGGCGAACTCCGATCGTGTGGTAATCATCGGTGGCGGCCTTTCCGGCCTCTCGGCGGCGCACGCGATCATGGAGGGCGCCAGGGGGGGCGCCGGCCGGTCGAACTGGTGGTGTTCGAGGCCAAGGACCGGGTCGGGGGAGCGATCTGGACGCATCGCGTGGACGGTTTCACCCTGGAGGGGGGGGCCGACTCGTTCATCACCAACAAGCCCTGGGGCGTGGACCTGTGCCGGAGCCTGGGCCTGGCCGACCAGTTGATCGGCACCGACGCCGAGCACCGCCGCTCGTTCGTGGTCCGCGAGGGGCGGCTTGTGCCGGTGCCCGAGGGGTTCGTGCTGATGGTTCCCCACCGGCTCGGCCCGATCCTGACGACCCCGATCCTCTCGTGGCGCGGCAAGCTCCGGATGCTGATGGACCTGGTCCTGCCGCGCCGCGGCGACGACGGCGACGAGAGCCTGGCCTCGTTCGTCAAGCGGCGGATGGGTCGCGAGATCCTGGAGCGGCTGGTACAGCCGCTGGTCGGGGGCATCTACACGGCCGACCCGGCCGAGCTGAGCCTCCAGGCCACGCTCCCGCAGTTCCCGGCGATGGAGCGGAAGCATGGCAGCCTGATCCGGGCCGCGCTGCGCCAGGCGAGGCAGGCGCGTCAGCCGAGCGGAACGCCTCGGGGGCGCGGTACGATCTGTTTGTCTCGCTGACCGATGGCATGGACACGCTCCCCCGCACGCTGGCCGCCGCGCTGCCGGCGGGGACGGTCCGGACCGGCACCGCGGTCCGTCGGATCGGCCGGCCCGACCCGGTTTCCCTCTGGCGGGTCGAGCTCCTCAATGGTCCGCCGATCGAGGCCGGCGCCGTCATCGTGACGACCGAGGCGCACGCCTCGGCCCGGCTGATCGATGGGTTCGACCCCGACCTCGCTCTACAGCTCCGCGCGATCCCCTATGGCTCGTCGGTCATCGTCAACGTTGCCTACCGCCGCGACCAGGTGGCGCACCCGCTCGATGGCTTCGGCGTGGTCGTGCCGGCGATCGAGGGCCGCTCAATCCTGGCCGTCTCGTTCCTGAGCGTCAAGTTCCCCGGCCGGGCGCCGGCGGGGACGGTCCTGCTCCGCGTCTTCCTCGGCGGCGCTATCCAGCCCGACCTGTTCGAGCGCAACGACGAGATGATCAGCCTCATCGTCCGCGACGAGCTGGCCTCCCTACTCGGCGCCGCGGGCGAGCCGATCCTGATCGAAGTCAGCAGGCACCCGCGCCATGCCACAATATACCCTCGGCCACCTCGATCGAGTCGCCGCGATCCGGTTCCGGCTTGCCAAGCACCCCCGGCTGATCCTGGCGGGCAACGCCTTCGACGGCGTCGGCATCCCCGACTGCATCCGAGGCGCTCAGGCCGCCGCCGTCGCCACCCTCTCGGCCCTGGCCGACCCCGCCGCTCCCGCCGCCGCATAAAGGATTCACCACAAAGACAGGAAAGCAAAATAAGAGAAAGTGAGAGAATTGTTATAATGATAGATCCTGTATAACCTTTCCCTTGTGCATTCTCTCTCTTCCGTCTCCTTCGTGTCTCCGTGGTGAGTCCCAGACATGTCCGACTTCACCGTCAGCGAGCGCAAGGCCGTCTACCGGGCGATCTTCGAGCGGCGCGACTGCCGACGGTTCCTGCCCGACCCGATCCCCGACGACGTGGTCGCGCGCGCTTCTGGTCGCGGCGCACCACGCGCCTTCGGTCGGGTTCATGCAACCCTGGAATTTCGTCCTGATCCGATCGGTCGAGGTTCGGAGCCAGATCAAGGCGGCCTTCGAACGCGCCAACGTCCGGCGCGGCCGAACTGTTCGCGGGCGAGCGAGGCGAGACCTACCGCACGTTGAAGCTGGAAGGAATCATGGAGGCGCCGCTCAACCTGTGCGTGACCTGCGACCGCTCGCGGCACGGCCCGGTGGTCCTGGGCCGGACGTCACAGCCCGAAATGGACCTCTATAGTACCGTCTGCGCCGTGGAGAACCTCTGGCTGGCCGCCCGTGCCGAGGAGGTGGGCGTGGGCTGGGTGAGCATCATCGACCCGGCCGATCTCCGTATGGTCCTCGGTCTCCCCGACCTGGTCGTGCCCGTGGCCTATCTCTGCCTCGGCCGCGTCGCCGAGTTCCCCGCGTCGCCCGAACTCCAGCGCCTCGGCTGGCGCGATCGGATTGACCTGGCGCCGCTGATCTTCGAGGATCGCTGGGGAGAGCCCTCCTCATGCGGGACGGGCATGACCTCGGATTGATCTCTGGTGCTTCACCGTGCTTGTGCCGCGGCGAGAGCCGGCAGGCCCGTCGCGAGACGGACGAACAGCCCCGGAAGCACGCTCCGCCTACGCATCAACACCATGAACGTCATCTTCTCTTCGGGTCGGATTGGGCCTTGAAATTCCAGGAGACCCAAGAGACAACGCCGGTTGGGTTCTCTAGCGAAGGCAAAGCGTTTGTCTCCACACTTTTTTCCTCCACAGCTCACGCAGCTACCGACTGTCCTGCCACAGCCCTCGCGTGGGGGTGACGTTGACACACCTCTCCGTCATGAGGGTGGTCAATTCACCCCGGTAATCCTCCAGGTGGTCCAGCACCTCCGACACCGCCGCCTCCATGTCCTCGAAGGTCTTGTGCCACCGAGTGAACGCCTCCAAAACCCGGGGCTCGGCTTGGACCAATGGGCGAGGGTTTTTGGCCAGGGGGGCGGAATCAGCATGAGGGTCGGTCTCTCCTTTTACAGCAGCAGGAGTTCGCGATGGCGTCTCCTCTGCTCCTTTGAAACCAGGGCTTGCGTGATGGGCTAGCATCGACTGACCCGCAACGCACGGCACTTCGAGGCAAGCGCAGCCTTCGTACTCGATCCCTGGCAGCACTCGTGATCGGCGCATCCCCCAACCGGGAATCCCATCCTATGGTTGATTGCCACGGGCCGAGGGCACTCGTCGCGTGACCCCGACGCATGCATGCTCGCATGCAGTCACGGCAGCGCGTCTTACGGCCCTCTCGAAGGCGGGGGGCCATCGAGAGGCAGATGGCCGCCCACGAGTCGCCGAAGACCACCAAACTTTACGACCGCACCTCGGATGCGATAACCCTGGACGAGGTCGAACGGATCGCGGTTTAGGATGAAAATGCGGACAATTGATGCACCACAGTCCAGCCAGTTGGTTCGCGTCCGCCAGCGACAATACTTCGTCGAGGAAGTCACCCCTCCCAGGGCCGGAGACGATTCGACGCTCGTCCGCATGTCATGCCTCGACGACGACGCCCAGGGCCAGCCGCTCGAAGTTCTCTGGGAGAAGGAACTCGACCCGGAGATCATCACCGCCGAGGCCTGGCAGGATATTGCGGCTCGCGGATTCGATCCACCGAAGGTCTTCTCTTCCTACCTGCATACGCTCCGGTGGAATTGTGTCACCTCGACCGATCCAACCCTCTTCCAGTCACCCTTCCGCGCGGGGATTCGGATCGATGCCTATCAACTCGAACCTCTCAGGAAAGCGCTCCGCCTTCCCCGCGTGAATCTCTTCATTGCCGATGATGTCGGCCTGGGCAAGACCATCGAAGCCGGGCTCATCGGCGCGAGTTGCTCCTTCGCAAGAAGGTTCAGGATATCGTTGTCGCCTGTCCGCCCTCGATGCTCTTCCAGTGGCAAGACGAGCTTGAGATTCGCTTCGGGATGGTGTTCCAGATCCTGGACAAGGACTACATCGCCCGCGTTCGGCGCGAGCGGGGTTACGGGGTCAACCCGTGGACCACACACACGCGGTTCCTCGTCTCGCACCGACTGCTGATCGACGAGGCCTACACCGCGACGCTTCGCGACTGGCTCGGGGACTTCCGCCCGGGTTCCTTGCTCATCCTCGACGAGGCCCACCACGCGGCGCCTGCCAGTGGTGCCAAGTACGCCATCGACTCCAAATTCACCCGTGCGATCCGCGACATCGCGGGCCGGTTCGAGCATCGCTTGTTCCTCTCGGCGACACCGCACAACGGCCACCCCAACAGCTTCTCGGCTTTGCTCGAAATCCTTGATCCCCAACGCTTCTGCCGGGGTGTGACCGTTCGGCCCAAGCTCCGCGACGAGGTCATGGTCCGACGGCTGAAGGAAGACCTCCGCGCCATCGCCGGCGGCTTCCCGAAGCGCACCGTGAAGCAACTGGATATCGACGGCCTACCACTCGACACGCCGGAACTACGCCTCTCCGAGCTGCTCGATGAGTATCGGGAACTGAGGGAGCAACGACTCAAGGGCGAGTCGAAGAGGAAACAAGCTGCCGCGGCCCTGTTGATCTCGGGTCTTCAGCAACGCCTCCTCTCGTCCGTGGAGGCCTTCGCCCGCACGTTGCGCGTCCACCGGCGCACCGTGAAGCGGCACTGGGAGGAAGCCCAAGCAAGTAAACCCGAACCCGAAGAAACGCCGACCTTGCCCGATCTGTTCGCCCAAGGAGTCGACAGCGATGACGACCGGGCGACCCTCTCGGAAGAAGACCTGCAGGCCGAGGAAGACGCCCAGATTGAGGCCGCCACCAAGGCCACGGCGGGCACGCTCACCGACCTCTCGCGCGCGAACTCTACAGCCGCGAGCAGACGTTGCTCGACGAGATGACCGAGATCGCCGAGTCGGCCCGTGGACAAGCTGACGCTCGCATTCGTCAGCTTATCGACTGGATCCGCGAGCACATGTGTCCGGACCTTCCGCCTCTCGGAACCCGGACCCAGCCCGATTCACCGGCGAAGTGGAACGAAACGCGGATCATCATCTTCACCGAGTACGACGACACCAAGCGCTACCTCGAGCAGCAACTCAGGGCGGCCATCGAGTCGACCGACCGCGCCGCTCTGCGAATCCGCGTCTACCACGGCCCGACGCCCCAAGCCGAGCGCGAGGAGATCAAGCGCGCCTTCAACGCCGACCCGAAGAAGCATCCCGTCCGGATCCTCATCGCGACCGACGCCGCGCGCGAGGGACTCAACCTCCAGACCCATTGCTGGAACCTCTTCCACTTCGACGTGCCGTGGAATCCCAGCCGCATGGAGCAGCGGAACGGCCGGATTGACCGCAAGCTCCAGCCCAAAGATGAGGTCTTCTGCCACTACTTCGTCTACAAGCAACGCATCGAGGACCGCATCCTCAAGGTGCTCGTGCGGAAGACCGAGACCATCAAGCTCGAACTGGGGAGCCTTTCTCAGGTCGTCGAGAGCCGCCTGGCCAATACGCTCAAGTACGGGATCCGCCGCCGCGACGTCGATGCGATGGAGAAGGAACTCCAAGAGGCCGACCTCGATCCCCAGGTGAAGGAAACTGTTCGCGTCGAACTGGATGGACCCGACGACGAGCAAAGAGCCGAGGAGGCGCTTCGGCTCCGCGAGGAAGAGGAAGCCCGTCGCCGCCAGGAGGAACTCAAAGCCCAGATCGACCGCCTGCGTAACCTCCTAGAAAAGTCCGAGAAATCGATCGCCCTGGAAGAAGACCACTTCCGCTCGGCCATCTCGTGCGCCTTGCAGCTCATGGGCGGCGAGCCGCTCAAACCGGTCCCCGACTCCGAGGACTGGGATCGCCCCCTCTCGCGGTTCGAATTCCCCGCGCTGGATCAACGGCAGGGTGCTGACCCCACATGGGCCGACACGATGGATACCCTCCGCGCCCCCAAGAAACGGGACCAGAAACCCTGGGAATGGCGCAGGGAGTCACCCATTCGGCCGGTCGTCTTCGAGGATACCGGCACGATGGAGGAGGACGTCGTCCACCTTCATCTGGAGCACCGTGTCGTCCAGCGCCTTCTCGGTCGTTTCACCGCCCAGGGCTTCATCCACCACGACCTCTCGCGTGCCTGCGTCGCTCAGACGAAGGATGCGATCCCCCGCGTCGTGCTCATCGGGCGGCTTTGTCTCTACGGACCCCGCGCGGCACGGCTCCACGAGGAGCTTGTCCCCGTGACCGCCCGCTGGGCGGAGCCATCCCAGCGTAAGCAGCCGCTGTCGCCCTACGCACGAGAAAGCGAGATCAAGACACTCGACCTGCTGGAGAGTTCCCTGCTCCCGTCCAACCTTCCCGAGCTGGAGGCCGTCATCCAGGAGAAGCTCCGCCTCTCGGCTCCGGTGGACGTCGAGCAGCTGCTCGAACACCTGGAGAGCCGTGCCCAGGACCTGGCGAAGACGGCCCGCGTTGCCCTGGCGAAGCGGGCCGACCAGGAGGCCAAAGCCATGGCCGAGATCCTGGAGCTGCAGAAGAAGCGCGTATCCGAGACGGCGGAAAAGTTCCGCACGAATCAGATGGAGTTTGACTTCGGCGACTTCAACTCTGACGAGCTGCGCCAGCTCGAATCGAACAAACGCCATTGGGAGAAGCGGCTCGCAGCCATTGACCGCGAGTTGAAGACCGAGCCCGAGCGCATCAAGGCGGTTTACGAAGTGAAAGCCCAGCGCATCGAGCCCGTCGGCCTCATCTACCTCTGGCCAGTGACGGGATAGCTGCGGTGGCAATCGACTCCGAAATTCGAGTGCATCAGGAATGGCTCGGCTACCTCCAGCCGGTGGGGCTGGTCGTGTCTCCGCCTGCCCTCGGCGCGGCTCAGGCGTTCCCGAACAAGAACATCATTCCCGACCACACCCGCTTCCTCAACATCGTCGATGCCGTCAGACTCCCCGGACAGGACGACCCGGTCGCCGCCATCGGCGATCTCCCCCGCTTCTGTGCCGAGATCCTCGGCTGGTCTCGGGAAGAGCTTGTCGGTACCGAAGAGGGAGGCCCACTCCCCGACTCCCTGGAGGTGACGCTACCGGAATACAACGAGACGCTTCGGCCCACCTTCGCTGTCCGCGAGCCGGTAGCCGATGCAAAGGGCGAGCAGCCCTGGATGATGCTCATCCAGGAGGTCGCCGCCGGCCTGGACCTCGACGCCGCTCCTGACGTCGGCGATCACCGTTGGCAGGCAAGCCCTCAGTCTCGGTTCGAGCGCCTCTTACGCGAGAGGCTCTTCTCCCAACCGAGTGGGTAACTTTGGACCGATTTTTCAGATTTCTGGCAGCATGCACGTGAGGATTTTGAGGCGGAGGTACTCTTCGTCTCGAAGTCCGTAGGCCCGTCGTTGGATGACGCGGATCTTGTTGTTGATCCCTTCGACGAAGCCCAATGGCACCTTGTTCTCCTCATGGCAATACGACGCGATCCCGTCCCAGTGTTCCTCGACCATCCGGGCGAACTTCTCGTACGGCTTGAGGCGCTGCCACCTCAGGGCCGACTTCCATCGCTCGAAGAATCGCCGTGCCCACACCTCCCGCTTGTAGTCCCACAATTGACTGAACATCTCCTTGAGCAGATAGGCTTTGTTCAACCTCCTGTTGGCCTTGAACAGCGCCTTCAACGACTGACGCCCCTCCTGCGACAGGTTGGCCCGGCGGGACAGCAGTGTGTACTTCTGGCCTTTGATGAACCGCCGGTCCTTTCCCGAGAGCCGGGCGTACTCACTCTTACGCACCTTGTCCAAGGCCTCGTTCAAGTGCTTGAGGATGTGAAACTTGTCGTAGAGGATGCCGGCTTGGGGAGCGTTCCCCGCCTTCAGTGTGGAGTTGCGGAACGGCTTCCACATGTCCATCACGGCCAGGCGGATCCCCTTGCATTTCCGCGGCCCCAGCCACTCGTAGAAGAGATCCATGCTCTTCTCGGACCGGTCCGTGCCTCCGAACCAGATCGGCCGGCCGCGGACCAGGTCGCTCACGACGATGCGGTAGTTGTGCCCCCTGCCGACGGAGATCTCGTCGATGCCGATCACCTTCGGGCCGGGCGTCCCGGCCCGTCGGAGTTGCTCGCGCATGTACTCCATTTCCAGCGACTTGACCGTCTTCCAATCGAGGCGAAGTTCGCGAGCCACATCCCGGACCGTCGCGGACCGACAGCGACGGCCGACGTAGAAGGCAAACCGCTTGGTGTAGAAGAGGTTGTTGGCCAACCAGGGCAGCTTCTCTTGCTTCACGGCGCCGCAGCTCCGGCAGTGCACGCGCCGGATCTCGATCTCCAGGTACACCCGGGTGTCGCCACAAGAGAGGTCGCGCACGCGGCGGGTCTTGCGGTCGTAGAAGGTTCGCTGCCCCTGGCCACAGGTCCCGCAGGCCGTTTTTTTCCCCGGCGCAGGAGCCGCAAGATCCGCGCCTTGGGATCGCCGAAGATGCCACGGACCGTGGCCTCCGGACGGAAACCGGGAAACCGATACGCATCATCCAGCCGGCGTGGTTTTCGCATCCGCGTATCATGCCAGTTTTTTTCACCCCGAGTAGAAGGAGGAAACGCTGGCGAAGCAAGGGGTTTCGAGGCCCTCAGGAGCGATTTTCTACCCACTCGGTTGGGAGAAGAGCCACGCGAGACGCAGGTACCGATCGGCCTCTTGTCGAACCGCACGAGCCTGCGGTTGGTCTACGCACCCCGGGGCGAGACGTCCGGACACCTGACGTTTCCCGTGCAGGCGATGGCCGAGGTCGCGGGCCGACCGATCATCGCCGCGTTCTTCATGCTGTTCTCCTTCAAGCGGCTGTTCCTGCTCTCCGACAAGCAGCGGCTCCCCGCCATCCTGTCCGATAGCCGCAAATACCAGAATCTCGTCTCGACCCAGCTCGCCGAGCAGGTGCTCGCAGCACTCTACGAGCTGGTCCGCGGTTTCCAGTCGGCCGACGACCAGCGCCGGGGCGACTTGCTCCGCGAGGTGCTCGCGGACGACCCGAACCACGTCTATGCGGGCCTGCTCACTGTCCTGATGCGGCTCGTGTTCATCCTCTACGCCGAGGACCGCAACCTTCTCTCGAACGACGAGGTCTACCAGAAGTACTACTCCGTCACCGGCCTCTTCGAGCGGCTCCGCGAGGACGCTGGGCGGCACACCGATACGATGGACCACCGCTATGGCGCGTGGGCGCAGCTCCTGACGCTCTTCCGCCTGATCCACGACGGGGGCCGCCACGGCGGGATGAAGCTCCTGGCTCGGAAGGGCTACCTGTTCGACCCCGATCGCTATCCGTTCCTGGAAGGTCGCCCGAAGGGCTCGAAGCGGCAGCCCGGCGAGCGGACCGACCCGCCGCATGTCTCCGACGGCGTCGTGTTCAGGGTGTTGCACAACCTGCTCATCCTCGGAGGCGAGCGACTCGAGCTACCGCACGCTCGACGTCGAGCAGATCGGCTCGGTCTACGAGACGATGATGGGCTTCAACCTGGAAGTGGCCCAGGGCCGCTCGATCGCCATCAAGGCGAAGAAGGCCCACGGGGCACCGACGACGATCAACCTGGATGAGCTGCTCCAGGCCAAGCCTGCCGAGCGGGCGAAGTGGCTCAAGCAGAAGACCGACCAGGACGTTACCGGGCAGGCCGCAACCGCTCTGAAGGAAGCCGAGACGCCCGAGGATGCCGTCGCCGCGCTGGAGAAGAAGGTGGCCAAGGCCGCCACGCCCCGCATCGTGCCGCCGGGAGCGATGGTGCTCCAGCCGAGCGACGAACGGCGCAAATCGGGTTCGCACTACACTCCGCGTTCGCTCACCGAGCCGATCGTGCGGACGACGCTTCGACCGATCCTGGAGCGACTCGGGCGAATCGCCCAAGCCGGAGCAGATTCTCGACCTCAAGGTCTGCGACCCCGCGATGGGGTCCGGTGCGTTCCTGGTCGAAGCCTGCCGCCAGCTCGGGGATGAGCTGGTCAAGGCCTGGCACGCCCACGACTGCGTGCCGACGATCCCGCCGGATGAGGATGAGCTGCTCCACGCCCGCCGCATCGTCGCCCAGCGCTGCCTCTACGGGGTGGACAAGAACCCGATGGCGGTCGACCTGGCCAAGCTCTCGCTCTGGCTGGCGACGCTGGCGAAGGACCACCCCTTCACGTTCCTCGACCATGCCCTCCGCCACGGCGATTCGCTGGTCGGGCTTATCGAAGAAGCAGATCGAGGCGTTCCACTGGAAGCCCGAGCGGCAGCGGGACTTCTCGCGCGCGGTCATCGCGGATCGCATCAGCCGGGCGATGAAGCTATCGCCGCGAGATCCGCGAGGCGGCCGAGGCGACGCCCGAGACGCCTGCTCAGCCAGAAGCTCGCCTTGGCGGACGAAGCCCTGAACCCGCTTCGGTTCTATGGCGACCTGGTGATTGCGGCCTTCTTCGCGGGGTCGAACGATCGGCAGCGAAGACCCGGCTCGATGAGTCAGCCGAGCAACTCAGCGCCTATCTGCACAACGCCCATAACCTCGAGCTTCGCACGCCGCTGGACGAAGCAAGACGCGCGTTGCTCGAAGGGGAAAAGCCGGTTCATCCGTTCCATTGGGAGATCGAGTTTCCCGAAGTGTTCGACCGGGAGAGTCCGGGGTTTGATGCGTTTGTAGGCAATCCGCCGTTCGCGGGGAAGAACACCCTGATCGGCGGGAACCGCGAGGGGTATCTCGACTGGCTCAAGCGCTCCACGAGGAATCGCACGGCAACGCTGACCTTGTGGCCCACTTCTTTCGGCGCGCGTTTGATCTGCTGCGTGAGCGGGGCACGTATGGCCTGATCGCCACGAACACCATCGGCCAGGGCGACACACGCTCAACCGGCCTCCGCTGGAACTGCAAGCACGGTGGCACCATCTTCTCGGCGACTCGCCGCAAGAAGTGGCCGGGGCAGGCCGCCGTGGTCATCAGCGTTGTTCATGTCTGCAAGGGATCGCGTACTGGACCTTTCGACCTCGATGGACTCGCTGTACCGACGATTACTGCCTACCTCTTTCATGCAGGTGGACATTGAGGTGGACCCCATTGTCTAGACCAAAAATCGGCGATCCTTCGCTACACCTTCATCAGGCCTTCGCGGCACCGGCCCCCCGATACACAACTATCGGCGTCTCATATCCCAATGATTGGTGCAGACGCTCTTGATTGTAGAAGGCAAAGTACCGTGCCAGCCCCTGCTGCAACTCCAGCACCGCCTCATAACCTCGAATGTAAATGTCTTCGTATTTCACCGTCCTCCACAGCCGCTCGACGAACACGTTGTCCAACGCCCGACCCCGACCGTCCATGCTCACCGCCACACCCGCCGCCTCCAGCCTCCCCGTGAACGCCTCCGCCGTGAACTGCACCCCCTGATCGGTGTTGAACACCTCGGGACTTCCCAACCTCAAGGCCTCTTCCAGCATCTCCAGGCAGAACGCCCCCTCCAGCGTGTTCGATAACCGCCAGGTGATCACGTACCGGCTGTACCAGTCGATCACCGCCGCCAGGTACATGAACCCCGATGGCATCGGCACGTACGTGATATCCGCACTCCATACCTGATCCGGCCGCTCGATCTTTACGCCTCGCAAGAGATAAGGGTAGATCTTATGTCCCCTCCCGGCTGCACTCAGCCTCGGCTTCGGGTAGATCGCCTCCAGGCCCATGTTCCGCATCAGCCGCTGGACCCGCTTCCGATTGACCTCCTCCCCTTGGCGGGTCAGCCACTCTGTCATCCGTCGACTGCCGTAGAACGGGCAGGCGGTATACTGCTCGTCGATCCGTCGCATCAACCGCAGATCCTCGGGCGTCGCACCGGTCGGCTCGTAGTAGAAGGTCGAGCGGTTCAGCCCGAGCAGCTCGCACTGGCGGCGGATGCTCAGGTCGGGGTGGTTGACCTCGACCAATGACCTTCGGTCATCAGCCGAAGGGGGCAACTTTTTTTTTCATCCACTCGATCTCCATCTTGAGCCGCCCGATCTGCTCGAAGAGCTCGGCCTGGCGGGCCGCGGCGTCCGCCGTGGCCGCCTTGGCCGGTCCTTCAAAGATCCCCGCCGCCCCGGTGATCAGCTGCTTCTTCCAGGCGTGGATCAGCGTTGCATGGACGCCGTAGTGACCGGCCAGCTCGTTGACCGTGCGGTCCCCCTTGTGGGCGGCCAGGGCGACTTGGGCCTTGAAGGCCCCCCCATGGATCTTCCGCTTGCCCGCCATTGGTTCCCCTCCTCTGGACCACCAGTATAGCTTAACCGGTGGTCCAGTTTTCGGGGTCCACTATACATGATGACCCGGAGAAGCTTATGGCGAATGCTACCAAGAGCTTCGTCGGTAGCTACGTTCTTGGCATGGGTTTCACCTTCGATAACAAGGCACGCGACGGAGTGGCGAATCCACTGTCCGTCATGCACGAACTGATCGCTAAAGAGCCGCGAAACGCTGAGCGAATCTTCCCTTACATCGGTGGCGAGGAAGTTAACGACTCTCCCACACATTGCCATCATCGCTTCGTTATCAATTTCGGTGAAATGACCGAGGAGGAAGCAAGACAGTGGCCTGACCTCATGCGGATTATTGAGACCAAGGTCAGGCCGGACCGCCTGAACCAAGGATCAATTGTTAACCCTGCTCGATGGTGGATGTTGCCAGGCCCGCTAGTGACCTCCAAAGGGCTGCTACGGGCCTTCAGCGAGTGTTGGTGTGTCCCATAATTTCAAACAAGCTCTCCTTCGCCTTCCTGCCGTCCGAAAGCGTCTTTTCACACAAGCTGATGGCATTCGCATTTGAAGCATACTCAACCTTCGCTGTGTTGCAGTCGCGCATTCACGAAGTGTGGGTTCGATTGCTACCCTCGACAATGAAAGACGACCTGAACTATTCAAATACCAGATTGTTTCGAAAACTTTCCTTTTCCCGCGACCTTCGAGACAAGCGAGACGCTCGAAAATGCAGGCAAGGCGTACTACGAGTTCCGCGCCGACCTGATGGTCCGCAACAACGAGGGCCTGACCAAGACCTACAACCACTTCCACGACCCCGAGGAACGCTCGCCCGACATCCTCAAGCTCCGCGAGCTGCACGCCGCGATGGACAAGGCCGTTCTGGAAGCCTACGGCTGGCACGACCTCGCCAAGTCGGCCACCTGCGAGTTCCTCCTCGACTACGAGGAGGACGAAGAAGACGACGAAGAGTCGAACGGCCGCCGCCGCCGCAAGAAGCCCTGGCGCTACCGCTGGCCCGACGACTTCCGCGACGAGGTCCTCGCCCGCCTGCTCGAACTCAATCGCCAGCGCGCCGAAGAGGAACGCCTGAGCGGTGGCGGCGGCGAGAACTCCGGCAAGAAGCCCAAGGGCAAAACGACCCGCGGCAAGAAGAAGTCCACCAATGACGACCAACTGAACATGTTCTCCCAGTCATCCTCAAAGACCGGGGTGAGCTAGGAGAGCACATCATGAAGCCGATCGAAGTCCGCGCCCAGCTTGTCAACGCCCTGCAACTCGACCTTGTCGGACCCGAGAACGACTCCGAACTGGCCACGAAAGTCTTGCCCCAGGCCCCCTCACGCTGGTACCTGACCGGGTTCCTCGTGCCGCTCGAAGCCGGCGAGGCCCAGCGGCAAGACGAGACCGCCGAGGAGGAACTCGACCTGCTCGGTGGCGACTCGGAAGCCACCGACGACGCGACCACGCCCGAGCCTCCCGTCGCCCGCCGGGCCTACTTCCCCTCGTCCATCGGCCTGAGTCTGCTCGTCTCCCACGCGACCCGTCAGCTTCGCGTCACCGTCCGCTGGGGCGACTATCGCCTCCAAGCCCCCGAGACCCAGGGCGAAGGCGAAGAGCGTTCGACGTCGTTCTGGCAGCGAACCCCGCGCGAGGTCGAGCTGTCGCTCGTTCTCCCCGCGGTGACGAATCGCCCCATGGAACAGGAGGTTCCCGGGAGCGACGGGCTGCGCATCGCGCTCGCTGTCCGCCCTGTCCAGGCGTTAGGGATTGCCGCAGGCATGGTTCCCGACGGTACGCGATCCGTCTCGGTGTTCCTGGTCAATCACCGGACTCCGGCGCTGGTCGATGAGAACCGCGACGAGCGGTTCATCTTCCAGGCCTCGCTCGAAGTCTCCTCAACCGAGCCGCTAATTCCCCGCCCCAACCTGCGCGGGCAGACTATCCCCGACTGGGATGAGCGCGTGGCCGATCTCCAGTACCGCGACGTCTACGAGTTCGCCGTCGGTCACGGCATCTCCACGCGGGCCGACGTGGCGGATGACGGCTCCTGTCGCACCGTCCGCACGAGCTGGATCCCCACGGCCGACGTCGAGCGCGTCGCCCCGGCCAAGATCTCGGGCGTCACTCTGGGGATGGAAGCTCTCGCCGGGCTGCATGACTTTGCCCAGGCCCAGCAAGCGCTTCAGGCGTTCGTCGTCGAGTATCGCGCCTGGATCGCTGACCAAGCAAAAGTACTTCCCGACCTCACACCCAAACGCCGGGAGATCGCTGAAGCCTTGCTCCAGCGTGCGGGGACCGCCGCCCAGCGCTTCGAGGATGGCATCGCGGCTCTCTCTGATTCGTACGTCTTCCAGGCCTTCTGTCTCGCCAACCGCGTCATGGCCCAAGCGGCTCGACGTCGGAGTGGGACGATGCAGGGGAAGGATCCCGCCACGGTCGATCCGCCGACCTGGCGGCCATTCCAGCTCGCCTTCCTGCTGATGAACCTGCCGGGCATCGTCAATCCCCATCATCACGACCGGGAGATCGTGGACCTCCTCTTCTTCCCGACAGGAGGCGGTAAGACGGAGGCCTACCTGGGACTTGCGGCCTTCACCCTGGTCTATCGCCGACTGAAGAATCCGGGGTATGAATCGCCGGGGCTGAGCGTCCTGATGCGGTACACGCTCCGACTGCTGACGCTCGACCAGCTCGGCCGCGCGGCGACCCTGATTTGTGCCCTGGAGCTGGAGCGCCTGAAGGACCCCGACACCCTCGGCCCCTGGCCCTTCGAGATCGGCCTCTGGGTGGGCCAAGCCGCAACGCCAAACCGGATGGGGTTCAAGGGAGACAACGATCCCTACTCCGCACGCTCGAAGACGATCGCCTTCCAGAACGACGACCGAAAGCCCGCGCCCATCCCCCTGGAGAACTGCCCCTGGTGCGGCAAGAAGTTTGAGCCGGAGTCGTTTCGGCTGGCTCCCGCACGCCAACGAGCCGACCGACCTGCGCGTCCTCTGCATGAACCCCAAGTGCGACTTCACGAGGAACCAGTCGCTCCCCTTGCTGGCCGTCGACGAGCCCATTTATCGACGCCTGCCGTGCTTCCTGATCGCCACGGTGGACAAGTTCGCGGCCATGCCCTGGACGGGAAACGTCGGGGCCTTCTTCGGCCGCGTCGACCGCTACGACCAGCACGGGTTCTATGGTCCGTGCGAGCCGGACCGAGGTCGATCGCTCCCCAAGCCGCTCTTGCCCCCGGACCTGATCATCCAGGACGAGCTGCACCTCATCTCCGGACCGATGGGCACGATGGTCGGACTCTACGAGTCGGCCCTCGATGAACTCTGTGCCCGCCCCGTGGATGGCAAGAGAGTTCGTCCCAAGATCATCGCTTCGACCGCCACCGTCCGACGTGCGGAAAACCAGATCCGCGCCCTCTTCAATCGCCGCGAGGTCGATGTCTTCCCGCCCCCGGGTCCCGACCGCAACGACTCGTTCTTCGCGAAGACCGATCCCGCGACCGTGAGTCATCCCCGGCTCTATCTCGGGATCGCCGCGCAAGGTCGAAGTCTCAAGGTCGTGATGTTGCGGACGTATCTCGCGCTCCTCGGCGCCGGACAGAACGCTTACGAGGCCGATGGCGGCAAGCGGAACAAGGAGAACGCCGCCGACCCTTACATGACGCTGCTCGGCTATTTCAACAGCCTTCGCGAACTCGGCGGCAGCCGCCGCATCGTCGAGGACGAGGTCAACACCCGTCTGACGGGCTACGGCAATCGGAAGCGAATCGGCCAGGAGGCGGGCCTCTTCGCCAATCGCTCGATCGCCTACGAGGTCGTCGAGCTAACATCTCGCGTCCACACGAACCTCGTGGCCGAGGCCAAACGACGTCTAGCCATTCGCTTCCACGAAAAGGACCGGGTCGATGTGGCCATCGCCACGAACATGATCTCCGTCGGTCTGGACATCACCCGGCTGGGCCTGATGGTGGTACTGGGACAGCCGAAGACCTGCGCCGAGTACATCCAGGCGACGAGCCGCGTCGGACGTGACGCCGAACGCCCGGGGCTGGTCGTGACCCTGTTCAACATCCACCGCCCTCGCGACCGGTCGCACTACGAACGCTTCGAAGTCTTCCACCGATCGTTCTACCGGACCGTGGAAGCGACCAGTGTCACGCCGTTCTCGCCCAGAGCGCTCGACCGCGGGCTCGCCGGAACCCTCGTCGCCCTGTCCCGTCTGGGACACGACGCCATGACTCCGCCGCGCGGGGCGACGGAGATCCTGCGCCACCGGACAGACCTGGAATTCGTGGTGAAGACGCTTTCGGACCGGGCAGCTTCGCACGCCCAGCTCGAACCGGCCGAGGCCGAGACTTTGCGGCAGGTCGTCCGCGACCGGACCAAGGACCTCTTCGACGTCTGGAGCCAGATCGCCCACGACTACTACGAGAAGGGGACGATCCTCCAGTACAACCAGAGGGAGGTCGGTGCCGCGAAGCCGCTGCTCCATGAATTCCTCGACGTGGATCTGAAAACCATGCACCCCCGGCACCGCAAGTTCCGGGCAAACCGCTCGATGCGCGACGTCGAACCGAGCGTCAACTTGTGGCTACGCACGATGGATAACGTTGAACTCGAACAGGAGGAACAGGAATGAGTTCCTCCAAGAGCAAGAAGAACAAGAAGCCTCACGGGCAAGTCCGGCAGAGTCAGGTGGTCACTACGTTCGGCCCTGGGTCGCTCTTCGACCTGCCGAACCACTCGGTCATCGTCGGGGGCCTTGAATACTGGACCAAGGGAGATGAGATCCAGGAGCCGCGACTGGTCGCCAAGCTGAAAGACTTACTCCAGGTCGATAACCTCGCGCTCTATGCGCCGCCGCCCGACAGCGATGACCCCGTCTCGCCTCAGAAGACGGGCATCACCTCCTGGCAGTTTCCGGAGTGGTTCATCACGCAGGGAGCGCTCGCCACGGAATCGGGGCGTTCCACCCGGTCGCGCCGCTTGATTCCTCGGTCGTCACTGACCAAGGGCAAGTTCATCGACCACAACAAGAAGCCCCAGCCCGTCGTTCCGGTCCGTTTCGTCCGCGCCTGTCGCAAGGGGCACATCGGCGACATCAATTGGTTCAACTTCGTGCATCGTGGCGACAATGATTGTCGCCGAGACCTGTGGATCGACGAGCGCGGCACGAGCGGCGATCTCTCGGAAGTCTGGGTCCGCTGCGAGTGCAAGGCCGAGCGCCAGATGATCGAGTCGACCAAGTCGGAACTCCGAGCCCTCGGACAGTGTGACGGATGGATGCCCTGGCTTGGCCCACGCATTCGTGAACGCTGCGACGAGCAGAATCGGATGCTGGTCCGGACCGCGAGCAACGCCTACTTCCCCCAGACGATGAGCGTCATTTCGCTTCCCGACCGGGACGAGGCGGTTGCGATCGCGGTCGCCCAGGTCTGGGAACACTACCTGCAATATGTCGAGGACCTCGATGACCTGGTCAAGGAGCGGAAGCGAAAGCCGCCCGTGGCCGAGGCCCTCGAAGGTGCTGAGCGACGAGGAAGTCTTCGCCGAGATTCAGAGACGCAAGCAGAATCGCACGCCAGGCACGGACAAGTCCGTCAAGCAGGCCGAATTCGAAACGCTGATGGCCTGCAAGGAGGAGATCGGCACCGACAAGCCGGATGGCGACTTCTACGCCCGCTCCTTCGCCCGGCAGCACTGGGACCATCCGTGGATGAAGTCGGTCGAGTGCATCGTTCTCGTCCATCGGCTCCGGGAAGTGATCGCGACCGTCGGCTTTACCCGGTTCGAATCCTCATCCCCCGATGTCGAGGGTGAGCTGGAGATCGGTGTGACCCGAGCCCCACTCGCCCGGGACCTTTCGTGGCTTCCGGCCATCGAGAACCGCGGTGAGGGCGTCTTCATCCAGTTCAAGAAGGACGCGATCGACCGTTGGCTCCAGAAACCCGCCGTCAAGCAACGCGGGCAGCAGCTCGACGCCGGGTTCGAGTGCTGGAAGAAGGACCACAAGAGCAGCAACCGGCAATTCTGCGGAACGCCCTACCTCCTCTTGCACTCGCTCTCGCATCTCCTGGTCACGGCTGTCTCGCTGGAGTGCGGCTACCCCGCCAGCTCGATCCGGGAGCGGATCTACGCGGGCAGTTACGGCTACGGCATCCTGCTCTACACGGGCTCTCCCGACGCCGAGGGCACAATGGGAGGCCTCGTCCAGGCCGGGCGTCAGATCGCTCGGCATCTGAAGTCGGCTATCGACCTGGGTCGACTCTGCTCCAACGACCCGGTCTGTGCCCAGCATGCCCCCGAGAACCAGCACGAATGCCGGTTCCTCCACGGCGCGGCCTGCCATGGCTGCCTGCTCATCGCCGAAACGTCCTGTGAGCAGCACAACGACTTCCTCGATCGTGCGCTCGTCATCTCGACGGTGGACAGCATCGGGGCCGAATTCTTCGGCGAGGATGAGGTATGAAGTCGTTCTTGCACTTGCTCTCGAACGACGACCTTCATCAACTTGCAGGCGCTGCGCTCCGGAAGGTTGTCTCCTCCCATCAACGCTCTTGTGGTCCGTCGTTACGTCATCGATAGCATGGCCGAGCAGATCGCCGGGGAGCTTCAGCGGTACCTCGCAGACGGCATGCAGCCTCGGCACGTGGGCGAAATGCTGGAGATCTTGGCTGAGAATCTCCAGTGCCGACCCAGGGTTGATGATGCCCTCGACTTGGTGTGGACCGGCCCGGAGGCCGGTGGAATCGCCAGCCGAGACACGGCCGTCGTGGTTCGCGAGTTGTTTCAGAGTGCCCGCGCCTCGGTGTTGGTCGCAGGATACGCCGTGTATCGAGGCCACACGGTTTTCCGTTCGCTTGCCGAACGGATGGACCAGCTCCCGAACCTCCAAGTCCGGATGTTCCTCGACGTGAGACGGCAATCAGGGGGTCCCCGGAGTGAGGCGGAGACCGTCCGTCGTTTCTCTGAGCATTTCGTGAACCACGATTGGCCAGAGACGCGCCTGCCAACCGTGTACTACGATCCCCGTTCGCTCGAGCTGGACCATTCAAGCCGAGCCAGCCTTCATGCGAAATGCATTGTCGTCGACGGCGAGACCGCCTTCGTCTCGTCCGCCAATTTCACCGAGGCAGCTCAGCTCAAGAACATCGAGGTGGGCGTGATCATAAAATCGTCCCATTTCGCGAGACATCTCAGCCAGCATTTCGACGCTCTTGCCGCTGAGGGAATTCTGAAGCCGGTTCCACTCGGTTAAGGGGCCAGCTCCCGACTGTCCTGCCACAGCCCTCGCGAGGGGGTGACGTTGAAACGTCTCCGTCATGAGGGTGGTCAATTCGTCCCGGTAATCCTCCAGGTGGTCCAGCACCTCCGACACCGCCGTCTCCATGTCCTCGAAGGTCTTGTGCCACCGGGTGAACGCCTCCCAACGGCTCACTTCCATCACGGGTGCTGATTGCGTCGGGGTCTCAATGAGCCGGAGCCGGGGGACTCGGCGCGGACTTGAGACTCTGGAGGTAGCTGATCAGATCGGTGAACTCGAGCGGCGAGAGCGTGTCCACCAATCCCTTGGGCATCAGCGAAACGTCGCCCACCCGGCGTTCCTCGATCTCGGCCTTGGGGACGCGGATCGTCTTGGCGTCGGCATCGACCAGCTCGACGTAGGAGTCGGTCTCGGAGCGGACCAGGCCATTGAGAACCTTGCCGTCGGTCAGGGCGAGCAGGACGGGCTGGTATCCGGTGGCGATCCGGAGGGAGGGCTCCAGGACCGAGCGGACGATCTCGGCCTTGTCATATTTGAGGGCCAGACTGGTCAGGTCGGGGCCAATGCTGGCGGTGCCTCGACCTCCGACGGCGTGGCATTTCACGCAGGCGACGCCGTTCGAGTCAAAGAAGATCTCCTCCCCCTTGCGGGGGTCGCCCTGGTGCGTCATCGCAAACGCCTGGAGCGCTTCGGACGAGACCGCGCTGAGCCTGGCCACGAACGGGCCCGCCGCGGGCTCCGAGATCTGCACGCGGAACGACCAGATGCCGATGCCCTGCCGCGAGACAACGAGGATCCGGTTGATCCCCTTCTTGAGGTCGAACCGGACCAGATCGGAGTCGGGCGACAGGCGCGGCCCGCGAGATGGGTGTCGTTGTGGACCATCGTCTCGTTGACGGTGACCCGGATCGTCCCGCTCGAGCCGACGAGCATCAGCGCGGGGCGGTCGCGGTCGGAGACGACTTCGGCGTAGCCAAAGGCGTTGAGGTCGGGCGTGCCGTTGGTGTCGTAGCCGAACCCACCGCGGTCACCCGCGCCCCCCTTGAAGTCGTCGAGCACAACCCGACCCGTGGCGGGGTCGGCCTTGCGGGCGGCCCAGGCGATCGAGTGGCCCTCGGCGCCGGTGTGCGTCCGCTGAAAGTCGATCGAGGGCTCGCCGATGAAGACCTGCGCGGTCGTCCTCGGGAACGGGCCGATGACGCGCCAATCGACGATCGGCGTGAACCGGGTGAGGACCCGCTCGACGGCCAGGACCGCCGGCCCGCTGAGCCGGCCTGACCGAGCCACCCGTTCGAGGTCGCCCGCCACCCGGTCGCGGATCGCCAGGAGCGCCACCTCCGCCCGCCGGCGCAGCTCGGGGTTGCGGTCCTGGAGAGCGGCCAGATAGATCGGCAACGCTTGTGCGTCGGGCAGTGCGGCCAGCGCGAGCGTAGCCTCGGTCCGCGAGGCGTCCTCGTTGGCCACGGCCACGAGCCGCGGGATGGCCTCGCGGAGCGTCAACTGCGCGGCCGCCTCGATCGCCGCCTTGCGGACCTCAGGTGCCGGGTCGCTCAGCCGGTCGACCACCGCGTGCTTGACCTCATCAGGGATGGGCCGCTTCGGGCTCAGCGCCAGCAGCGCGGCGGCCCGGATCGCGGGCGAGGGGTGGTCGAGGAAACCGGCGATGTCGTTGGCGGGGAGCGCTCCGTCTCGACCCAGGAGGATCAGCGCGCGCGACACGAGCGGGGCGGGGGCCTTCGGGTCGTAGACCAGCATCAGCCGGGCCCGCAACGCCTGCGGGCCGCCGAGCATCGCCAGCGCATCGAGCGCGGCGGTCCGGACCTCCTCGGGTCGCTGCGAGTCCTGGACCAGCGCCGACAGCCCCAGGGCCGAGGCCGAGTCGCCCAGCGCCCCGAGCGTCTGGGCCAGCGCCGTCAGGTCGCGCGCGTCGGTCTCCTTGGCCATCCTGGCCCGGAGCAGGGGGACGGCCGCCTTCCCGACGGCGCCAAGGTCGGCGATCGCTTGCAGCCGGACGCCCGGGTCGCGGTCGTTCGCGCCGAGCGCCAGGCCGAGGAGCACCCCCTCCATCCCGGCGGGGTCCCAATCCCTCGTCTTCGCGGGGAACTGGCCCGCCAGCGGGTTGGTCCCGAACCAGTGGCCCGACCAGTCGGGATACTGGCGATAGAGCCCCGCCAGTGTCGCCACGATCCGTGCGCGGGTTGCGGCCGGATCGGTCTTCGGCAGCGCCCGCGCAGCGCCTTGACCACCGGGACCGCCCACGCCTCGTCGGCCAGCTTCAGCGCGTCATCTTGCCGCTTGGGGTCGAGCAGCGCGGCGACAGCGCCTCTTCATCCCACGGCTTGAGCCGGCGGATGGCCTGGCGGATCGACCACGCGGCGAACGCGTCGCGGTCGCCCAGCGCGGCGTAGAGCGACGGCCCGGCCGAGGGGTCGTCGAGCTTGCCCAGCGCGATCGCCGCCTCGCGGCGGACGGCGGCATCGCGATCTCGGAGCAGCGACACCAGCGCAGCCAGCGCCGACAGATCACGGCGAATCCCCACGCTCCGGGCGGCCTGGAGCCGGACCTCGGCGTCGCGGTCGGCCAGCGCCTCGCGGATTGCCTGTCGGGCCTGGGGCCTTCCGATCGCATCGAGCGCCCAGAGCGCGTGCAGCCGGCCGGTCGGCGGCTCCTCCTTCTTGAGCCGATCGACCAGCGGAGCGACGACCTTCGGCCCGAGCCGCGCCAGGATGCGCTGCGATTCGAGGCGGACGGAGAGCGCGGGGTGATCAAGCGCCGCCAGCCGGACGGAGGGATCGGTGCCGGTCGGCCGGGGAGCGGGGGGCACGCGGTCCGGGCCGACGTAGGTCAGGCGGTAGAGCCGGCCGGTCTTGGGACCGTCGGCCAGCCAGCCGCTGAAGGCCCAATCGACGAGCAGGAGGCTCGCGCCGTCGTTCGCGACCGCCATCGAGAACGGCCGGAAGTCGTCGACGTCCCCCCTGGTCACGAACGGGGTCTTCTCCTCCAGGGCGAACGTGCCGCCGGACCTGGCAACCTCGTAACGGAAGACCGTTTGCAGGCCCCAGTCGCAGAAGAACAGGTTGCCGCGATACGTGGGGGGCAGCCCGTCCTCGTTATAGCAGATCCCCTGCGCACCCGAGCCGCCGAGCTGACCGGCCAGGATCGGCAGGTGCGCCGGGGGGCGGTCAAGAACTGGTACGGATAACCGTAGTGGCCCCCGACGATGTGGTGGGTCAGGCTGTTCGGCCACTTCTTGCTGTCATCATCGTTGCCGTAGGTGAAGACCTCGTCGGTCGGGCTCAGGGCGACCGAGAGCGGGTTGCACTCGCCGGTCGAGACGACCTCCAGGCCGGTCCCGTCGGGTCGGACCCGGATCACGCCCCCTCCGAAGAGCTGGATTGTCGCGCCGTCTGTGCCGACCCGCGAGGGATCCCCTTGTCGCCAACCGCGATGTAAAGGAACCCGTCCATGCCGAGCCGGAGACCCGAGGCGACGTGGTCGTTGAGGCCGTTGAACCCGGGCAGCTTCGGGCCGAGTCCCGTGACCAGGTCCACGCGTGCGTCGGCCTTGCCATCGCTGTCAGTGTCGCGGAAGGCCGAGAGGTAGGGAGCGTGGACGACGTAGAGCGTGTCGTCGATCCACTCCAGGCCCATCACGCTCCAGAGCTTGTCGGCAAAGACCGAGACCTTGCCGTCCTTGATCGCGACGATCGAGTCGAGCGGCGCGGTGGGTGGGCCGGGCATGTCCATCGGGTCCTGGCCGACGTAGAGCGTGCCGTCAGGCGCGGCGACGATCGCCGTCGGGAAGAGGATCCGTGGGGCCTGCGCGACCAGTTCCACCTTCCAGCCCTCGGCGGGGCGGGGCAGGTGGGCCTGGTCCGCGGCGCGCGCGCCCGCGGCGAGCAATGACAAGGTCAACCCGAGGGCCAGGAGCGATCGCATGGCGAAAACATCCTTGATCGGAGAAGAACGGAGGCGACTGGGCGTCGCGGATGGTTGGCGGATGATCTGGAGTCAGGCGGGCCTTTGCGTCAATAATTGTACCGCGGGAACCGATGGCCCTCAATCACGCGAGCAGGAGCCGACGCCGTGGCGAAGTCGCAGCCCGTGTCCGACGCCGAAACCGATGCCCTGGTCCAGACCCAGCGCGTCAACCCGCTGAAGAACCCTTCTTATCCGCAACGCGTCCACCTGCACGAGCGGGCGCACTGGCAAGGGGTCCTCCGACAGTGCGAGGAGCGGATCGGCAAGGCCCGCCAGAAGTTGACCGTGGTCCCTCCCGGCCCCAATCGAGCCATCTTCGAGCGGCTTTATTTCCAGATGGAAGGCGCGCGCGACCAGGTCGCCGACGCCGCCCGCCGCCTGCCGGGCGAGACCGGCGACCTCTACGAAGAAGACCGCCACCGCCTCGAAGCGGCAGTTGCTGCTCTCGATATCGTCTTCCGGCGCTGGGATGAGCAAACCCTCTGAAGACGCGATCCTGGGGCGTCGCGTTTCGCACGGGACGATCCCTTCCCGGACTGGGCCCCATTGCCGTGGGCGACGACCGTCCTCCCTGGTTCCTCCGCGGCGCGTTCCCGACCTCTGCGGGAAGCGGCGCCGCGACAGCCCGATGATATCGACAAAGGGGGGTAGTGGGGCGGTTGACCGGCGCGGCGGTTCTCGGGCCCAATCGGGTCACTCCGACGTGTCGGAGAGGGCGCGCGGCGTGATCCCCCCTGGAAACGAGCGGGTCGGCAGCGGGATTCGTCCTGCGAATCGGTCGGGGAAGACCGGAGAGGCGGGCCGCCCCTCGATCGGGAATGAGACTTGAAGGCCATGCCTGGCGATCTGCGTGGGGACGAGCGAGTGTCACCGCCGGGATCGCCGAAACATCTCCGGATTCGTCGCGCGGTTTTATCAATACCAGAGCGCCAGCAATTTCAGGAGCCACAAGTTCTTCGGCGTGGGCATCAGCGCCGAGAGTTCTTGCGCGGCCGCCATGTCGGGCAGGAAGACGGTCCGATCGAGTTCGCGGACGACCTCGGGGCTGGCGACCGAGAGGGAGACCTCGCGGTTATTGCGCAAGCTCAGCTCGTCGAAGTTGCCGGTGCCGAGATAGGCCCAGACGCTGTCGGCGGACATCGCCTTGACGTGCGTCATCGTGGGGAAGAGATAGACGCGGACGTTGCCCCGGAGCAGGCGGTTGGCCGTCAGGGTCTCGTACTCGTTGAGCCGGCGGACGTTGCCCCGGAGGGTCAGGACCGCGCGGATGTCCACGCCGCGCTTCCTCGCGGCGACCAGCTTGTCGGTGAGGATGTCGTCGCTGAAGTACGGGTTCTCCAGGTAGATGGAGTGCCGCGCATGGTCCACGGCGTGGTAGATCGTGTCCTTGAGCGACCGCTCACAGACGTCGGTCCGGACCATCCGGACCAGCGCGTTGGGGGGCCGCGACGGGGCGGCGGTCGGTGCGGGCGGGCTCGGACCCTCGGGCCGCCCGCCGACGTTGCGCCAGCGATCCTCGAACATCGCCGCGTACTGGGGGACGATCAGCCCCTCGGCCAGGAAAGCGAGGTTCCGCCAGCGCCGCGCCACCTCCGTCAGGATCATCCCGCCGGACCAGGCGACCCGGCCATCGACGACGGCAAGCTTACGGTGGTCGAACCGAAAGAACGTGCCTGGAGGCTCGATCAGCGCGATATTGGGGAGGGTGCGAAGGGCGTCGAGGAAGATGCGACGGCCCTCGGCAGTGGCCGGGTTGTGGATCAGGACGCCGGTCCGATCGACGAGGAGGCGAACCCGGACCCCGCGCTGCGCGGCCCCGGCGAGCGCCTCGGCGACCTCGCGGCCGGTGGGGTCGTCCTCCCAGCCGTACATCATCAGGTCAATCCGGCACGAGGCGGACGCGATCAGGCTGACCAGTGCTCGGATCGACGCCTCGCTCGACGACA
Organism: uncultured Planctomycetaceae bacterium; assembly: GCA_963803395.1. Lineage (GTDB taxonomy): Bacteria > Planctomycetota > Planctomycetia > Isosphaerales > Isosphaeraceae > JAFANO01. The sequence goes on along the minus strand of CAWDND010000029.1, from coordinate 24,872 downwards.
AGAGCGTCAACCGGGCCGGGACCTGCGGGCCGCCCGAGCCGCCCCCGAGGTCGCAGGCCGAAGCGCCGTGACAGTGCGTCAGGTGATGTCTGGCCAGCGATGAGAGCTCGATCGCCCGGACCGACAGCCGCTCGACCGTCCGGCACGACATCTGCGCCATCGACCGGACCGTGCGCGAACCGTCACTCGCGTCGACGCGGCCATCGCTTCCTTGACGATCTGGATCTGCTGTGTCCGTCCGACCGGCGGCTGCCCCTCGAAGCTCGCCCCTGGCGGCTGCACCGCGTTCTCGGGCACGACTCGGTCGTTCCCCCCCCCGCACGCCAACGCGACCCGCACTACGCCCGCGAGCCCCAGCGCCAGGGGCGGCACACCCCGCCCCTCCGAAGTCTGCGCATGGCCGTCCATCCTGAACTCGGGAACTGTCCCCGATCCTTGACATCGTCCGCCCGGGTGCGGTTCCTACAAGGAATGATCCGGCGCGGCAACCCTGCAGCCCCGACCCGACGCGGTGAAATCCCGAGTGTTGACAAACTTGGCTCGCGGGCATGCTGCGGAGGGTCGCCACCGGTCCATGATGTCGCAACGGTCGTCCCCTGTTATTCTGCATGAAAAAGCTTGACTCGCCGCCTCTTCTTTGAAAACATTCCTTATTAAGAATTACCTAAATGTGCTCAGGGTAGGCATGTTCAGAGAGGCAAAGGCGGCCCCACTCTGCAAATTCAAGCAACGGAACAAAAGCTCATTGTAACGTGCGCAAATCTCGAATCGAGATTGTGTTGCGTTTTCGCAAAGGTTGACCCGAACTTCGCGTACTCAAATGGCTTATCGGCGAGTAGAGCTGTGGAACATCAGAAAAGGAGGGCGGAGGGGGAATTTACTTCGCCTCACACGAACTGAGAGCCGGATGGCATAAAGATGCGAAGCGCAACTCTGCACGAAACGCTGGTGCTCACAATTCCTCAGTGTGATTTTCGCCGTAAATACTTGAATTTCAAGGGCTTAAAATGGGCGATGCAGGACTTGAACCTGCGACCCCCAGCGTGTCGAGCTGGGGTGATCTCTTATCGTAAGTGGGTTGTGAAGCGATAGTTTCGGCGGGAAACCCGTTTTTCAGCGTTTCGTGGGAACCCTGATTTTTTCCAGCGCTCGCCAGTTGGTGCGCCGATACCGCGATCAAGCGGCCTTGCGAATCGGTTCTGGCAACGCTCGCTCGGGCAGCGCACGATCCCGACGCCAATCGTCGAGTTCACCGTTGCGTCGCGCGGCTTCCAGCGCGGCCAAGGCCAGCACCCCTTGGGGCGACCAACTCATCCCCTGGTGCTTGCAACGTGCCGACACCGCCCAGTCGTTGTATTTCTCCACCCGGGTGCTCGCGATCCATAACCCCGCCTGTTGCCGTTGCTGGTAGTTGGGGATGTACGCACGCCGCTTCTCCAGGTACGCGATCAACTCCTCGACCGCCGCGGGGTTCCTGACCCACTCCAATGTCCCTCTCAGAAGGGCGATCGCGGTATCCACCTTCCCTTCCCACAACTGCCCCAGGAGTTCCTTCTCGAACGCGCGGCGTCGTTCCTTGGGGCCCCCCGCCGAACTCATCTGCTCATAACAGCGTTTCCGAAGATGCCACCAGCACAAGATCATCGCTTTGAGAGAAATCCCCAGGCTCTCGAACCACGTTCGAATCCAGGTGGCACCGTCGCCCAGGACCAGCAACCGACGCTCGCCGCTGAGGACTCCCAACTCCAGCAGCAGCGCCGAGACTTGCAACCACAGGCCCTCCGGCGTGGCTTCCGCCAGCGCATACCGCAACCCGCTCACCAGCACCACCGCCGTGTACGTCCACACCTCCTTGCGGCCGGTCGATGGTTGGGCCTTGGTCTTGACCTCATCGGGCTCGACGATCACGAAGCCCTCGTCCACGGGCGCGGTTCGTCCTTGGCCGTCGGGAACGCCGGCTCACACCCGGGAAAGCCCGTCGCAATCCACTCGGCCTGAGTCTGTTCCCACTCGGCCTGGGCTTCCTCCGAGTCGTCCCACGGCGGGTCGTCATCGACCAACCCTGTCATGGCGTCGGGGTCGGCCGCGGCAGGACCGAGCCAGGCCAACTGAGCCTCCGACGCGCCGTCCAGGATCGCCCGGGCACGCTCGCGTTGCGCAACGATCAGTTGCTCGCCCTCCTGATGCACGATGTCGATGATCGTGCTCCGCCCCAACAGACTCTCGTCCCCAGCGTACTGACAGAGGTCGGCGCGGCTCTTCTCCGTGGATTGATCGCTCATCTGATCACAGACCGCGTCCCGGAGATTCTGGGTGATGTGGAGTTGGTGCGACGTGTTCCAGGCGCCGCCGACGGCACCTCCATCGTGCCATCCATCTTGTGCTCGATTCGCGACCGCTGAACGGTGACCTCGCCAAAGGTCGCCTTGAAGGTGAAGGGTCGTGTCCCCCGAAGCCGGATGCCGGCGCCGCCTTTGCCCTGCCGCCGCTGGAGGACCAGTTCTTGGTCGGCCTTCTCGACGAAGGCTTGGAAGAGCCGGCGCTCGATTTCGAGACCGCCTTGATGGACGAACGCCTCGATCTGGTCGGGGAGATGCTCGTCTTGATTGGGCATGGGCAAGGCCATCTGCAACCCCAGTTCGAGTGAGAGCGTCTGACCGACGCAATTGACGGGGCCGAGGGTGATGGTAGTCTGGAGGTCGTTGGTGTCACGCACGGTGTATCTCCATAACTGATACTATGGGGGTCCATCGTGCGTGTTTTTACCGATTGAACAGCGAAAGTCACTACCCTGGAGCGAAATCTCCCCGGAAAATCGTTTCTCTATCTTGTGCAGCCTTCCTCTTGTCGCGCACCAACTGGCGAGCGCCAGGGGATTTTTTCGGCGATTCCGGGGTCCTCTCGCGTATCTCTGCCCGGCGGTTCCCGACTCGGTGCCCTTGGCTTGCACCTGCTCCTCGGGACGGGCATCCATCCGACGGCCACTCGAACCCGAGTTGGCTTGCCTCATCGCCTCTTGGCCCAGCCCTGGCTCAGCCCCCCTTGTACGTCCAGGAGGCAATCCTCGCTCCGGTCGCTACCTCGCTACGGCCAATCCTGGCAGGATATAGCGTCGGCGTGCGAGATGAGGATAGCCTGGATGGTGGGCATCGGAATCACGGGCCACCACGATCAGCCCGTTACCCGGTGCTCGGTGACCGGGCGGAGTCGTGATGGCTCATACGTGCTGGGACAGAGCCGCGATGGCAAGATGATTCGCTTTGGCGGTAGCCCGCCCATACATCGAGTTTTCGCGTCGAGGACGACCCTGAGCCTTCCATGGCGGTGAGGCGCGGCTCGCCACATCGAAGCCGGATAGTTCTGGAATCAGCGATGAGCTACGGCTAGTCGAGATGCCGTGCACATATCCCATCGCGCCCCCGGGAGGAGGCCCGTCGTGATCGGCTTCCGGCAGAGCCAGGCGGTCGTCATCGGCATCGACGCGTACCGCGACGGCATCCCCCCACTCCGCACGGCGGTCAACGACGCCCGGCGGGTCTCCCAGGTGCTCGAGGAGGACTACGGGTACACCGTCCACCGGCTCACCGAGGACGTCACCCTGGGCCGGCTGCGGGCCCTCTTCGGAGAGGCCCTGCCGCGAGAGGTCGAGGCCGACGACCGGCTCCTGGTCTACTTCGCCGGGCACGGCATCGCGCTGGATGGCAAAGACGGCCCGGCAGGCTACCTCGTCCCCCAGGACGCCCGGGGCGACGACCGAGGCAGCTTCCTGCCGATGACCGAGCTGAGCGGCTGGCTCGATCGGCTACCCTGCCGCCACCTGCTGCTGGTCCTGGATTGTTGCTTCGCCGGCGCGTTCCGCTGGTCGAGCACGCGCGTCCTCGGAGAGCCTCCCGAGGTCATCCACCGCGAGCGCGTACGACCGCTACATCCGCGACCCGGCCTGGCAGGTCCTGACCTCGGCCGCCTACGACCAGAAGGCGTTGGACGTCCTCTCCGGCGAGACGATCGGCGTGCGCGGCCGCGACGCCGGCCAGGCGGAGCACTCACCGTTCGCCGCCGCCTTCCTACGCGGCTTGAAGGGCGAGGCCGACGTCGTCCGTCGTGTTGGGACGGGCCCGCCCGTCGGCGATGGGGTCATCACGGCAACCGAGCTCTATTTCTTCCTGCGCGACGGCGTCGAGGTCGGGGCCGACGGCGTCGGTCATCGCCAGACCCCGGGTCTCTGGCCGCTGAAGCGGCACGACAAGGGGGAGTTCATCCACCTCGTGCCCGGCCACGAGCTGAACCTCCCGCCGGCGCCGGAACTGGACGAGGCGAGCAACCCGTATCGCGGCCTGGAATCCTACGACGAGAAGCACGCCCCGCTGTTCTTCGGCCGGTCGAAGTTCGTCGCGGCCCTGGCCGAGCGGGTGCGAACTCAATCCTTGATGATCGTGCTGGGCGCCTCGGGCACGGGCAAGTCGAGCGTCGTGAAGGCCGGGTTGCTGCCCTTGCTCCGCTCATGTGAGCCCGACGCCTGGCAGATCCTGCCGCCACTCCGTCCGGGCAAGTCGCCCCTGGCCGCCTTGGCTGCATCGACGTTCCCGGGCGAGTCGGGCGATCCCGACGCCATCGCCGGCCGCCTGGACGCCGCCCGCTCCGACCCCGAGGCGCTGGCCAGCCGGGTGGCCGCCTGGGCCGCCGCGACCCCGTCCGAGGCGTCGCAGCCGGCCCAACTCGTAATCGTGGTCGACCAGTTCGAGGAGTTGCTGACCCTCTGCTGGGACGCTGCCGAGCGCGAACGGTTCCTGGTGCAGATCGATCGTGCCCTGGCGGCGTGCCCGGATCGGCTGCGGGTTGTGCTGACGCTCCGCTCCGACTTCGAGCCCCAGTTCGCCCACTCGCCCTTGCAGGACGAGTGGCTGGCGGCTGCGCGATCGTGGTGCCGGCGATGACGCTCGACGAGTACCGCGAGGCGATCGAGGGCCCGGCGTCGGTGAAGGTCCTCTACTTCCAGGGCAAGGCGAGCTCGCAGGAGTTCATTAACCGCCTGATCGGCGACGTGGCGAACACCCCCGGCGCATTGCCCCTGCTCTCCTTCACCCTGAGCGAGCTGTACCGCCGCTACCTGGCGCGGGGTGGGGGCGACCGCTCGCTGGCGGAGGAGGATTATGAAGCCTTGGGCGGGGTGGGCGGCTCGCTGCGGAACCGGGCCGACGAGGTCCATCGCGACCTGCCCGACGACGCCCACCGGGCTACGTTGAGGCGGGTAATGCTGCGCATGATCTCGTTCGAAGGGGGCGAGATCGCCCGCCGTCGCGTGCCCGACGAGGAGCTCGTTTACCGCGACCTGGCCGAGAACGAACGCGTGGTCGAGGTCCTCCGCCGGCTGACCGAGGCCCGCCTCGTCGTCGAGGGGAAGGAGACCGACGACCGGCCCTTCGTCGAGCCCGCCCACGACGAGCTGGTCCGCGGCTGGGACAAGCTCCTGCACTGGAGTCGGGAGGAGCAGGAGAGCCTCCTGCTCCAGCGCCTGGTGACCCCGGCCTCCGCCGACTGGCGCCGGGGGCAAGGCGGCCTCTGGCACGCCAACCCCAGGCTCAACCTGCTGCGGCGCGTGCTCCGCTCGGAATCGAACTGGCTGAACCAGCCGGAGGCCGAGTTCATCGAGCGGAGCCTCGAGCGGCGGCTCTCCCTCCGGCTGACGGCCGGCGGGCTCGTGACGGCAGCCTTCGTGGCCCTGACGATGATCACCCTCTACGCGCTCGGCCAGCGCAACGATGCGGTAAAGAGCGCCAACAACGCCAAGCGCGAGACGGCCCGGCTCCAGACGACCCAGGGCGAGCAGTCCCAGGCGACCGGCCGGCTCCAGAGCGCCCTGCACTACTACGCCGCCTCCCTCGTGCAGCGGCTCGGCATCGGGGAGGACGACCCCACCAGCCGGCTCCGCCTGGGCATCCTGACGGGCCAGGTGCCGGTCCTCCGGGCCGTGCTCGACGGCGACGACGACGCCGAGACGGTGGCGTTCGCCCCCGACTCCAGGCGGATCGTGACGTACGCGGACGTCGAGGGCTCTCAAGTCAGTCCGTCGGCGGACATCCACCTCTGGGACGGCGATTCGGGCGGGCATCTCGTCCGCTTCGAGGACGGGAAACGGCGGTTGGAGTCGGCGGCCTTCAGCCCCGACGGTCGATGGGTCCTCGTCCTCGGCCAATACGACAACCGTGCGTCCCTCTGAGACGCCGCCACGGGGAAGCGGCTCCGCTCCTACGACGGGCACACCGACAGCGTGAACGAGGCCCGGTTCAGTCCCGACGGTCGGAGGGTCGTCACCAGCTCGCGGATGGGACCGCCCGCGTCTGGGACCGCGACTCGGGCCGGAAACTCCTGTCACTCCCGGCCAAGGAGGGTTACGTCTACGCAACGCGCTACAGCCCTGACGGCCGCATGATGGCTACGGCGACCTCCGGCGGCGTGCGACTCTGGGATTCCGCGACCGGCGCAGTTGCTCCATGACTTACCGGCCGAACACGGTTACCCCGACGTCGATTTCAGCCCCGATGGCAAGCTCCTCATCGGCCAGCCGTTCGACTTCTTCATCAACCGGGGCCCGGACGACGACGATTTTCAGGTCCGACTCTGGGACGTCGCGTCCGGCCGGGAGCTCCACGTCTTCAAGCAATCCTCCTCCGCCCGGTTCGTCGGGAGTTCCGGGCGGATCTACATCCGCTCCGCGAGCTTCCAGCTCGGCGGGGGCGGCCCGCGGTTCGGCCAACTCTACGACGTCGACGGCTTCAAGGTGCTCGCCCGGTACGAGGGAGCCGTCGAGGTGAGCCCGAGGGGCGACCGATTCGTGGTCCTGAACAAGGGGTCGGCCAGCCTCGTCGAGCCCGAGGAGGGGCGGGTCCTCCGTATCCTCCCGGGCGAGGTCTCGTGGGCAGGGTTCAGCCCCGACGGCCGGTCCCTGATCACCGACTATCCCGATAACACCGCTCGACTCTGGCTCGCGATGTCGGGCGAGTTCATCACGACCTTCGAGGGGCACACCGCCCCCGTTACCGCGTTCGCCTTCTCGGCCGATGGCGGCCGGGTCGCGACCGCGTCGGCCGACCGGACCGTCCGCATCTGGGAGTTCCGCCCAACGACCGAGACGAGGCTCCGAGGACATGTCGGCGACGTGAGGTTCGCCGCATTCGGCCGTAGCGACGAGGTGACTGTCACGGCCTCATTCGACCCGGGGTGGACGATCTCCCGGCCTCAACTCGACGGCTTCATCCGGGTTTGGGATACCCAGTCCGGGAGGCCGGTCGCCGAGTTGGAGGGCATCGGGGAGGGTGTCTTGGGCTCGCCCACCCTGAAGGGGCTCGCCTTCGAACCGACCCCCGGCAGGATCATCGCCCAGTACGACCTCGTGGGCGAGCGTAGCCATCCGATTCTGAGGCTCATCGACGCGGGCGACGGGCGGATCCGAGCCGAGAAGGACGGGCACTTCCTCCTCGGCCGGTGCGGGAATGCCGGGACTTTCCTGACCGAGAAGGACAACACGATCCACGCCTGGGACCTCCGGGACGGGACCATCCGCTTCACCATCCGAGGGGAGATGCCAGTCCGCGGCGTTGCCTCGTTCCCCGGCGACCGCCTGGCCACCATCGTGGACGATCGGGGCGACCGCGATTTCTACGATCTGCAGCTCTGGGACGCGCGGACGGGCCGGGCCATCGCGCGGGTCGAGAAGATCTGGAAGAAGTCGCGGTCCGAGACCGACGGCACGGTCTACCCCGTCTCGTGGCATGTCGACCTCATGGGCAGCCCCGACGGTCGAACGCTGGTGATCCTGGGAGGGGATGCCGACGTCAGCCTCATCCTCGACCTGACGACCGCCCAGATCACGGGCCGCTTCCGCATCCCCTCCTTCAAGGTGGAGGGTGGGGCCGTACGGGGTGGCGCGATCGACGAGGCGACGTTCAGCCCCGACGGTCGCTACCTCATCACGGTCGGGAATGCGACCTCGGTCTGGGATGGGGCTAGCGGCCGACGACTGGGGATGTTCGAGGGCGTCTTCCTCGACTGGCACCCCCGGTCGTCGCAACTTGTCACCCTCAGCGAAGGCCAAGCGATGGTCTGGGACCTGGCGGCGGGGGGGCGGGCGTCGCGACGATCCGCAGCGCCAACGAAGTGATTACCGCCGCGCGATTCGACTGCAACGGGACCCGCCTGGTGACCGGGACGTCCGCCGGGTCGGTGGAACTCTGGGACGTGGCGACCGCGACGTCGTTGACCAGGCTCGGCCTCCTCGAATCGGGGGTGTCATCGATCGCGATTGCCCCCTCAAACCATTCAGTGCTGGCGGGTTCGACGCGCGGGGATGTGCGGATCTGGCCGATGGCCCCTCGGCCCATCCGCGTCGATGGGCTCCCGGATTGGATCCTGGCCTGCACCGGCTGCGAGCTCACCACCGCCGGGCACGTGGAAGGCCTGCAGCCCAGGCCGTGGGTCGCGCACCGGGGCGACATCATGCGGCAGTATGAGGCGGCCCTGGCGTCCGAGATCCCCGAAAGGCGTATCACGACGGCGACCGCCCTGGTCACGCTCGATCCATCCAACTCGGCTGCCATCGAGGCGCTGGCCGAGGCCCTCGATGCCCCCGGCCTGCTGGCCGCCCTGACCCGCGAGGCGCTGGCGCTGGCCGACGCCCGCTCCGACGCATTCCGACGGGCGATGCTCCGCCGCGCGGAGCAAGGCAAGATCACGCCCGCCGACACCCGCCTCGCCGTACGGCTCGGCGAGGCCGGCCTCCCGGTCCTCGAGCGGCTGATCCTGGCCACGCCGGCGCTGGGCTCGCGGTCGCGTGCGAGCCTGGTGTACCCGCTGGGCTCCATCGGCCCGCCTGCCGTGAGCCTGCTGGGCCGGGCGGCGAGCGCCCCGGACCCCGCCGTCCGCATCGCCTCAGCCCAGGTGCTCGGGGCCCTGGGCGAGGCGGCCCTGCCGGCGGCCCCCGCCCTGGTCGAGGCGATCGGGCTGGACAACCGCAAGGCGCGGATCGCCGCGGGCAAGGCGCTCGCCGCGCTCGGCCCCGCCGTGGTTTCCGAGTTGATCAAGGCCCTCAACCGGCCGGGTCATTTCCTCCGCCTCAACGCCCTGACGCTCCTGCGCGACTTCGGGGACCCCGCCCGAGAGGCGATCCCCGCCCTCGTGCGCATCGCCCTGGACGAACCCGACGCGGAGGTCCGTGCCCGCGCGATCGATGCCTTGGTCGCCGTCGACTCGGGCGGAGAGTCGGGCGGCCTCTTCGGCCCGAGCCGTCCCATCTACGGCGGCAAGCGTTCGTTGTCTCTACTCGAACGTCGCCTCTCCGACGGTCAACCCCAGGGCCGCCTCCAGGCCGTCCAGGTGCTGGCCGCGCTCTCTGCTGCGCGGTCCTTCGGGGAGAGCTCGGTGACTCCTCTGCTCGGCCGGGCCCTGTCGGACCCCGCGCCGAGGTGCGCGACATCGCCGCCCGGGCTCTGATCGAGACCCGCGACGACGAGATCCTCAAGGCCGTCGACCCGAAGGCGATCCCCAGCTTCCTCAAGCTGCTCAAGGACCCCGATAAGGAGGTCCGGGGCGACGCGATGATGACCATCTGGACGATGGGAGCTGCCATCGCCCCGTGGACCCGCGATATCCTCGCCGCGCGGCAGGATCCCGAGAGCACGGTGAGCATCTATGCGTCCCACACGCTCAAGGCCATCGGCAAGGTGGGTCTGCCCTACCTGGCCGAGGCCCTGAAGGACCCGTCGGCGGCGATCCGGGCCGAGGCGGCCGACCGCCTCGGCCTCCTGGGAGCGGAGGCCGTGTCGGCCCTCCCGGGGCTGGAGGCCCTGCTCGACGACCCGGAGGTGACGGTGCGACTGGATGCTGCCGAGGCGATCCTTCGGATCGGCCCGTCCTCGGCACGGGTCGAGGCGACGCTCATCGCGGTCCTCCGCTCGCGTCAAGGCACCGACCACCGAGCCCGCGCCGCAGAAGCTCTGGGCGAGACCAAGCGGTCGGAGGGGGAGGTGGTCCGGGGACTCGTCGTGGCCCTGGACGACCCGTCGCCGCTCATCCGGCTGAGGTCGGCCCAGAGCCTGCTGGAGCTGGGCGTCGAGAAGGCTCGAGCCGCCTCGATCTTGATCGCCCTACTGCCTCCCGAGGCCGGGGACGGGGGCGTCAGCTCTGACGCCGCCGACCTCCTGGGTCAACTCGGCCCGGAGGGGCAGCCCGCGATCCCGGCTCTCCGGAATGCCATCGCCGCGTTCCCCAAGAGTTACAACCTACTGGTCTGTCAATTTTTGATTGACGGGTATACTCTCTTCAGCTTGACCCGCGCGTCGGCGATCGTGACACGCCAGTTGATGGTGATTTTCGCCTTGTTGCGCTGAGTCTCCCAGACACCGACCTCCCTTCGGACCACCTTCGTCGCATCCAGGCGGCGATCAAGACATTGGCGGTCCAGGATGGAGAGTTCCGTTTCTGCCATGTTCAGCCCGCTGCCATGGACGGGGGTGGGGTGGATCTCCAACCACCCCTTCCAAGGTGGTTATCCTATTGATAAGCTATTGCCATTTCGGAGGATAGCTCACACATCCAGGGACGACAGCCATGCGACTCGGCGAGGTCTTCGAGCGGTTCATCCAACAGGCCCCCATCTCGGTGATGTTCCGCACGCTGCTGGAGCACGCCCTCGATCCCGCTGAGATCGATCGCCTTTTCGAGGAAAACGCGACCCGTCAGTACACCCGGGAGGTGCTCTTCTCCGCGATCGTTGAGCTGATGGGCGCCGTCGTCTGCGGGGCCCAGCCCTCCGTCCGTGCCGCCTATCTGGCCTCGCTGGGCGAGATCGCCGCTTCGCTCACGGCGCTCTACGAGAAGTTGAAGGGGTTGGAGCCCGGCGTCTGCCGTGCCTTCGTCCTGGACAATGCCGGGCGACTCGCACCGCTGGTCCGTCAGCTCGACGCCACCCTGCCCCAGCCGGTCCCGGGCTACCGCGCCAAGATCCTCGACGGCAACCATCTGGCCGGCACCGAGCACCGCGTCCCGGCGACCCGCACGACCCGCGCCGCGGCCTTGCCGGGGCAGTCGCTGGTGGTCCTCGACCCGGCCACCATGCTGGTCATCGATCTCGTGCCGTGCGAGGACGCCCACGCCCAGGAGCGGTCCCTGATCGCTCAGGTGCTGCCGGGGGTCGAGCCCGGCGACCTCTGGATCGCCGACCGCAACTTCTGCACGACGCGGCTGGTCTTCGGCAGCCGCGCCCGCGGCGGCAGCTTCCTGGTGCGGCAACACAAGTCGACGCTCTACTGGAAGGAGACCACGCCGTGGGCCGAGGTGGGCCGGGTCGCCACCGGGATGGTGTCCGAGCAGACGGTCACGGTCACCGAGGCGGACGGCAGCGGGGCGATGACCCTCCGCCGCCTCCGGCTGGACCTGGACCAGCCGACCCGGGACAAGGAGAAGGAGCTGTTCCTGCTGACGGACGTGCCGCGGGAGCGGGCCGACGCCCGGACGCTGGCCGATGCCTACCGGAAACGCTGGCGACTGGAGAACGTGTTCCAGACATTGACCGAAGCCCTGGTCTGCGAGATCAACACGTTGGCCTATCCAAAGGCAGCCCTGTTCGGGTTCTGCGTGGCGTTGGTGGCGTACAACGTGCTGGCGACGGTCCGGGCGGCACTGCGGTCGGAGCACGGCCACGAGACCGTCGAGGCCCAGGTGTCGAACTACCACCTGGCGAACGAGGTGGCCACGACGGACGAAGGGATGAGGATCGCGTTGCCGCCCTCGGAGTGGGCGCCGCTGGGCCGGCTGAGCCTGGCCGAGTTGGCCGAATTCCTGCGGGAAGTGGCGAGCCAGGCGTGGCTGGCGAAGTACCCCCGGACGGTGCGCGGCCCGAAGAAGCCGCCGCCGAAGCGGACGAGCGGTCGGACCAACCACCACGTCTCCACTGCCAGGCTCTTGCATAAGCAGATTCAACAGAAATAGCACCTTGGAAGGGGTGGGATGGATCTCCAACCGACGCGCCAGGCGGCGCGCCTCCTCAGGAGCAAACGCCTCGTACAGCGAGCCGATCGTATGCGTGTTCAAGTTGTCCTGCACCAACCGCACACAGCTCGCCTTCGGGTAGGTCTCCTCCAGGACCACCCGCACGCACTCGGCCCAGTCTACTTTGGTCCGCCGGTCGCGGACGAACACCTTCCGCCAGCCGCGCAGCGGCTCCACGAACAGGAACAGGTTGCAGACGCCCTTGCGTTCGTACTCGTAGTCATAGAGCCTCGGGTGGCCTTCACACACCGGCAAGGGGATGCGGGTCTCAGCGATCAACTGCTTGGGCATCTCATCCATGCCCACCACGGGGAACCGCGGATCGTAGGGCAACTGGTACAGCTCCAGGATATCCTCCATCCGGGCCACGTACTCGGCATCAGCCTTGGGAGGGATGCACCAGGTTTTCTCGTGCCACGGGATCACGGCGTTTTTTTAACACCTGCCGCACGGCCTCGGGGGAGACCGTGCCACGGCCCAACTCCACCAACTGGTCAGCGATCAGTCGCAAGGTCCACCGTTTGCGCCCCGACGGCGGATCGCTCTTGGCGATCGCGAGGATCTGGGCCTCCAGGCCGTGATCGACCTTATAGGCTCCGCGGGGTCGGGGTCGCGGGACCAAGGCCGATTCCAACCCGTCCTCCACGAAGCGTTGCCGCACCCGTTCCACCATCCGCGGCCCGATCCCCAACGTGTCGGCGATCTCCTGGTCGGTGCGCCGCAAACCATCGGCTGCCTCGTCGGCGTACAGGAGGAGGCGCGCGTGGTTGAGCTTCCGGGCGGCCGCTTTACCGGATGAGAGCATCGTCCGTAACAGGTCGCGTTCCTCATCGGTGAGGGTCACCTTGTAGATTCGTTTCCCGGCCACGGCGGACCTCCTTCGGTTGCTCCAGGATCATGGGAGGCAACCGAAGGATTGACGCTCTCGCCATACTCGTCAATCAAATTTTGACAGAGCACTAGACCTGAAACAAGCGTGATGAGAGGCTGCTTGGAACCTCACCCCTATGTTCAAAGGCCTTTGTCGAAGGCATTTGCGAGGGGGGTTGTCGTTTTCGAGTGATGCTTCTCCGAATTCCCTCGTCCCGGTTTATGCCTTGTTTCATAGGACGCAGGTCACTGTCATCCCTATGTCAATCCTCGGATCACGCTTGTTTCAGGACTAGAGCGGCTGGGGCCGGACTCGGCTCGATCACCTTCACGTTGGCAAGAGTGAGGCGGAAGCGGACAGGATACTCGAGATTTCTGTCGAGATCCTCGACAAGCTGATTCGTGAAGACTCACTGGATGGTGACGGTGATATTTCTCGTCAGGGCCATCGCGTACATTTCGCTGACGTGAGGTCCGATCTGCAAGACCTGGGTATTGCCCCTCCGATCCTTCGAGAACTCGAAATCGACCCGACCGTCACCGTGGCTGTCACTGGTCAGTCCTAGGAGCGTGTCTGAGTATCCCCGGCAGTGATTAAGCCGTCGATCTGTAAAGGCGCGGTTGATTCGGGCACAATCCTGGTTCCACGCACTTGTCGAAGGCCCGGTGACGCTTCGCAGGAGCCAGGTGAGGGACGATCGACGCAAGAACTATCGCCCGTGGGACGCCGAGCAGGGGAGCCAAGAGCCGATCTCGCCGCGCGACGCGCTGCCCAAAGACGACCTGGTGTTCTTCCTCCTCGATCTCATCCCGCAGCTCGACCTCGCTCCCTTCCACGACCATTACGCCCGCGAGCTCCGCGGCCAACCGCCGTTCGATGTGACCAGGATGGTCACGCTCCTGGTCTACGCCTACTCCGTGGGCGTCTGCTCCAGCCGGAAGATCGCGGCGGCCTGCGAACGGAACCTGGCGTTTCGAGCGATTGTCGGCAACGATCCGCCCGACTTCCGCACGATCAGCGATTTTCGCAAGATCCACCTGGCCGCGTTTCGGCCCTTCTTCCTCGAGGTGTTGCGGCTGGCGGGCGAGATGGGCATGGTCAAGCTGGGGAATCTCTCCACCGACGGGACCAAGATGGGAGCGAACGCCTCGCGACACAAGGCGATGAGTTCCGGATCCATGGCCAAGGAGATCGAACGGCTCAAAGGGGAGATCGAGCAACTGCTCAAGCAAGCCGAGCAACTCGACGCCGAGCAAGACGCGGCCCTGGGCAGCCGTCGTGGCGATGAACTGCCCGAGGAATTGAAGCGGCGTGAGGCCCGGTTGGCGAAGATCCAGGAGGCCAAGGCGCGACTGGAAGCCGAGGCCCGAGCCCGGGCGGACGAGGAACAACGCCACCGCGACGACGAGCAAGCCCGGCGCGACGCCGAAGGCCGCAAGCGTCGGGGCAGAGCCCCTGCCCCGATCGACCCCACCCCCGAGGACAAGGCGCAAACGAGCGTCACCGATGCCGAAGCGAAGATCATGAAGCAGAGCAATAAGGGCGTCGACTACTCGTCCAACGCTCAAGCGGTGGTCGACGGCGCCGACCAGATCCTCGTGGCCTGTGAAGCGACCAACGCGGCCCATGACAAGGAACAGGCCGTGCCCATGGCGCACGCGGCCCTGGACAAGCTCAAGGCCGCGGGGATCGAGCGGCCGAGGTCGGCCGACGGCACACCGAGGCCGATTCCCAACACCGCCGATACGGGCTACTTCAGCGCGAAAGCGGTCGGCGCGTTGGAGGAGATGGGCTTCGATCCGCACATCGCCCTCGGTCGCCAGAAGCACCACGAAGCCCCAGTCCCGGCCACGGCGGCGGCGACCGCCGCGCCCGCCCCCCGCGCCCGCGGCGGCGGCGGCAGCGCCCGCGGCCGAAGCGAGCGTCGAGGAGAAGATGCGAGCCAAGCTCCGTTCGGCGCCCGGCAAGGCGCTGTACGCGGCCCGCAAGCAGATCGTCGAGCCGGTCTTCGGCATGATCAAGTCGGCGCGGGGCATCCGCCAGTTGCTCCTGCGAGGCCTGGAGAAGGTCTCGGCCGAGTGGCAACTGATCTGCCTGACGCACAATCTTCTGAAGATTTGGCGGCGCAGCAACCGCGCCGCGGTGAGTTGAGGGGGACAGTGCGCGCGGAGGTTTGGGTCTGGGCCGAGACGGCCAAGACCGAGCGAGACCAGGGGCGGATCCGGGAACACCGGCAAATACTCGGACAGGCTCCTAGGTTGGTTGTAAAGATGTCGCAATCAACCTCGACTCCGGTCCTTGTCACAGCCTGGACCTTCGCGGGGATGGTCACCCGACATCCGACATACTTGGTCAGCGTGCTCTGGATCTCTGACAACCGCCTCGCATAGACGATGTCGTTGCCTTCTTTTCGCACCGTGTCCAGCGTGTGGCGAGCGTGCATGATCTGTCGCACGATATTGTTGATGTTCCCTTGATATTTCGGCTCCGGGGCCTTGTAATAACCATCGTTCGCAACATCGGCCCCCGCGGCTTCGGCCCTGGCGGCCTCGGCCCTGGCTCTCTCGGCCAGCATGGCGGCGTCTGCCCTGGCGTCCCTGGCCCTGGCGGCTTCGGCCCTGGCGCCATCGGCCTTGTCGTCCTCGGCCCGGGCGGCCTTGGCCCGGGCGGCCTTGGCTTCTTCGGCCTCCTCGGCGGCCGGGGCTGGAGCGGCATCCCAGGCCGCGTCGGCCTTGGCGGCTTCCTCAGCTTCGCTCTCGGGGGACGGTTCGGGTGTGGTCGGGATTGATGGTGCCGGGCCGAATGCGGAGATCAAGAGAGAGTCGGCGATCCATCCCTTGGTCCCCTTGCAAGGTCCGTTCACCACCTCGACGAAGTAGATACAACCATCCATGTTGCCACCGAAAGATTGGCTCTTGAGCGACACCAATCTCGTGCCCTTCGCCAGCGTGATGATCTTCCCTGGATAATTCACATTGGCATAGATTTCCTTTGGGTAGTAATGTTGATAACCCAATTTGCTAGCCCAAGGCTTGTCAAGGAAATTTGGAACACCGTCCCCGGTGAATAACGAGCCGCGGATCGCCATCTCGTGCGTGGCGAAACCATCTACATCCGGCGCCGAGGTGGCCGGAATCTTCGTAGCGGCTTGTGCGTGGACCACAGACTTTTTGATCACCGCCTTGTCATCTGGACCTTCACAACCGAGTGCAAAGAGCAAGCCTCCGGCAGTGATGGCCGAAGCACACAGAAACCTCGTCTTGATCATCAGAGTCTCCTTGGTGAAACGGCCCCCTCCTTAGGGCCTGTACCTACTAGAGCCTATCCCAGTAGCCAACAGCATCTATACGTGATCCGCGACCCCGTATGCTTCCTCGACCACATGGAGTAACCAGAGCAACAGCGTCTCCCACCGGAGCCGCTCCAGCAAGATTACCCGACCGCCGCGCGGCGGCCTCGAGAGGATCGCGTAATGGAGCCACACCCACAGGTTCCGAAGCACCAGCGCGATCCCCACGTTCAGCAGGCGCACCTCCGGGCTGCGCGTCGTCGTCCGGATCCGCCCCTCGTGCAGCTGCGATAGCTCGACTCGATCCCGAACCGCAGCCGGTAGGTCGTGTACACCGACTCCGGCGAGGGCGCTGGTAGCCCCAGTAGGCGTAGATCAATGCCTGACGCCCGTGACGCTTCCTCTCCCCGCGGGAGTTGCGACACTTCACGCAGATCGACACCGTCGCAGTGCGTTTCTTGGCGTCGGCCAGCGTGTAGGTGGACCAACCGCTCGTCCTCCAGGTCCGGAAGACGTAGCTGCCGCTGGGGCCCTTCGGATGCTTCGGCGCGCGGCCGTGACAGACCACCGGCATCAGGAACCGTGGCGCGCCTGCTTGAGGTTGCGGACCACCGCCACGCTGTAGAAGCCGCGATCGAGCAGCAGCAGCCGGGGCCGGACGCCGACGCGGGCCGCCTGCTGGAGCAGGCGCTTGACGACGTCCTTGAGCACCTCGCCTTTCTTCACGCCGGTCAGGGCCACGGTGGAGCGCTGGCCGTGGCGGACGACGTAGGCGGTGGCGTAGGCGTGGAAGTGGCTGGTGCCGTCCTTGGCCTGGCCGCGGTAGATCTCGTTGAGGTCGCGGAACGGCTGGCCGTGGTAGGGGATCAACGTCAGGTCGATGGCCAGCCGCTGGAGGCGCCGGCGCAGGGCCTTGGGCAGGTGCCCGGCCCGGCGTCGAGCTGTTGATCAGGGTGGCGTTCGGGCAGGGTGGCCAGAGCGCCTGCGCCGTCTCGTCGGAGGGGGCGTCGCGGAGGCGCTGGCCGGCGTCGGACAGCGAGGTGATCCGCGCGCGGCGGCCAGCAACAGAGACCAGAGGACCTGGGCCGAGGTCTTGCGCTTGTAGTCCTTGAACTTCAGGTGCGTTGCAGGTGCTCGGCGGCGAGGCGATGGACTTGGTTGCGGTTGAGGATACGACGGGGTGGGCGCATGGCTCCCTCCGGTGATGACTCGGTGATCCAAAGTCATTCTTCGGAAGTGGCTTGCGTCCATAGGCAATGGTGCGACATACAGCCTTGATCTTGCTGGACTCCTTTTTGCATCAGCGGACGAAGAGGATCCAGCCCTCCTCCACGGCCGCCGCGCGCTGCGACTCGGACAGCCCGGGGGGCGGCCCGAACAGTTCCTCCAGGCAGCCGCGGGCGTCGAGGGCGGCTGCGTGCCGGACGCAGGTGCGGACCTGGGCCAGGTCATGCACCAGGCCGGACAGGTCGTCCTCGATGAACAGGACCGAGGGAAAGATCTCCGCCACCACGACCCGGTCGGCGCCTGCGGGGACGGTCCAGCCGGTGTCGAACGGCCAGATCTTCATCCGGTCGTCCGCCCCCGCGTCACCGCCGAAGCGGAGGTCGGCCAGGTACTTGATGCCAAGGATCGTCTGCCCGCCGACGGAGACCCCCTGGTTGAGCTTCCAGACCGACTGCAGCTGGAAGCCCAGCATCCGCGCCCGACGATCGGTTTCGCGGTACTCCTCCAGGCCGGCATAAGGGAAGGCAAAGACGCCCATCTTTTTGGTGGTCAGGTTCGGCCCCACCGCCTTCGCCGTGCAGCCCCAGAACGGGCCGGGGCCGCCCCCGGCGATCTGCGCGTTGCACCTGGCCGCGAACTTGTCGCGATTGTGATAGTTGTTCGGGCTGTCCTCCACCCCCTCGCCGAACTCGCCGAGGACTGCCTTCCAGGGTGGGCCCGCCAGGCCCAGGGCTGAGGCGAAGCCTCGGGGATAACCGAAGGCGAAGTCGAAGCCCAGCAGGACGCGCCGGCCGGCGAAGAAGCCGGCGAGCAGATCATCGCGGATGAGCCGTAGGGCGGCGGTCCGCGTCGCCGGGTTCGCATGGTTCGCACGGCCCTCGATCAGCTCGGCACCCTCCCACGAGCCCCACGCGACCCAGATCGAGTTCGCGCCCTGGACGGGCACGCAGCTGGAGGACCAGTCGACCATCACGTAGGCGTCGAACAGCGGCCGCCCCGCAGTGTCCGGCCGCCGGATCGCCGCGACCTCGGGATCGTCGGTCGCCGGCACGGCGGACGGTCCGATTGGGGCCGAAGGCGCCTGGCCCTGGACCGGCACGACGGCCGATGCCACGTCGGCTGGCGCCGAGTGCTTTTCGGGCTCAGTGTCAGGTTCCGAACCTGGCAGGAGGGCGACCTCGTTCGCGTCCTCGGGTGCCAGCCGGTGGATCGTCCCCCTGCCGGCATAGGCGCCCTGGAGGACGATCTCACACTCGGTGACGTCCTCGAGGTGGATGACCTCGACGGCGCCGTTGTCATCAACCTGCCGGTAACCCGCATCCAGGAGGTATTGGGAGTTGGGCTGATCGAGCCGCTCGATGACCGTGGTTCCCGGCACCGGGCGGGTCACCTCCGCGATCTTCGCCCTGGCCCGCGCGACGTGCAGGTGCCCATGACGGTAGACCAGCAGGATCGTGTCGCCGGGCTGGAGATTCCCCACATTTGCGATCAGATTGCCGACCGAGTTCCTTGCAGACCTCCAGAAGACATTCTGCCTCGTCGCGAACCCGATCGTGTCCGCCTGGTTGGCCTGCGCCTGCGCCGCGAAGTAAACCCACGTACTCAACGCTGCTCTCCTCTTCTCGGAGCTGGTTCAACGCCGATTTCCGCGGCCGGAAATTCACCCACACCGAGACAGATGCTAGATCATTTTTACATACAAGATAACGACGCTATAATAGCGTGCAACCCCGGAAGAAACAGCGTTCTCGATCCGTCCCGTCTCCATGGGAGGCCAGCAGCTGGCGGGTTGGTGTGACCATGGGGGTGGGTGAATTTCTCCCTCAAGGCCCTGGCCAGATCGCATTTATTTTGGTTGATCATTACCGGACCGAGCAGGGGGTTAATGCGGTCAACAGCGGAAAATAGGCCGTGGCGATGCGCAATCCCCAAACATTTCCAAGAATGTACTCTCTTTATAACGGGCGCCGCTGGGCGGCCGATCAGCGGAAATTCACCCACGCCCTGACAACTGTAGACGGCGGATTTTTGGGAGGATCAGGAGAAGATGCTCTCGAGATTGTGGGGGATTTTCCGGCCGCGGAAATCGGCGTTCAAGAAATCATCAGTCCTGCCGTCGGTCACCGGCGGCCAGGATCGCAACGAGGCGGTCGTGCCGCCGGACGACGCCCCGCCCGGCCGCGGACAGCTCCACTAGCGGGCAACCGCCGAGAACCAGCTTCTCGATCAACCTTGAAGAACACCACGCAATCCTCGAACGCCCGACCGTCCCACTCCTATCGTATCGGGGATCCCCCATTTCCGCGGGCCGGGGGAAGGGCGCCCCTCGTCGCCCGGCCCGACAGAGGAGCGTGGGCATGGCCCGTGTCCAACACGGGCCGGACGGAAAGGCTGGCGATCGGCCCGCTCTACGCCTCGGGCACCTCCCCCTGTAGTGAGTGTAGGACGAAAAAGCCGGAGTGCAGGCGGACGGCGATCGGCCCGCGCTACGCCTCGGACACCTCCTCGGCTTTCTTCAGCTCGGCGACGATGTGCTTGACGGCCGTCCCGGTTCGGTCGATGCCAGCGGAGAAGTGGACGAGCACGGGCCGCCGATGAGGCCGTCGCGATCCGCAGCGCGACCATGTCCTGGGCTTGAGATCCTCGCGAAGACGACTGGGGCGTCTTCGCTCAGCTCGAACATCGTCCCGGAGCCGGGAATTTGGTCCCAGTCGGCGGCTCGATCCCTCGAGCATCAGGAACATGCATCACATGTGTTCCTACCTAAAGAGTCTTCATAAGGAGCGACATCGTAAAATTTTTCACGAAGTCTCCTCGGGGCCCCCCGCATCCGGGCACTTTCCCTTGTTCGCCTTCCTCCCGGACGGCGAAGAGGTCGTGCTGGTCTCAGGGCTGCTCGATGCTTGACAGCGGCTCGAACTCGCAAAGGCCATCCGATCCTTCGATCGGCCGAAAACATGCCGGCACTCGTGTCTCGTGCCCACCGGGGCGCAGCGGTCGGCGGAGCCCGGTATTCAGGACGAATCGTAAGTTCTCGGATTTCTCACGCCGGGTAGTTGGGGCCAGGTATCTACCCCCGGGCTGGCGGGCAACCGCTCGCGATGTGGCGAGCGTCAAGCTACGGATCGAGGGGGTCGCTGGGGAACTGGCTGCGGGAAACCCGTTGGGGCGGTGGGACGCGCCTGAGACAGCGTCGTCACCCCGTTGTTGACGCAGCGTTTTCACGACACCTTCCCCTCGGTCCTATCGTCGCAATCTCGCGAAGTGAGATCATGACACATCCCCCGTCCGAGTACAAGACGAACATTCAACGCAAAAGACGTTTCGTGGTGAGAAATCCTGGCGGGGGAACATTGAGTAATGTAGAGGGGGCCTTGGGGGCCTACCCGGGTGGTCGTACCCCGTCAGGTCACCGAGCCCTCCGCAAACCGATCCGCCATCGCCGGGGAGGCCGCCCGCCGCCCCGCCCCGGCCCGGCTCGGCCGAAGAGAGATCCCCATGACCCGGTTCGACTGGCTGCCCTGAAAATTTGGGTGTGAGGTAGGGCGCACACCTCCCCCCTCCCCACATCATGAATGTGAGTGCATATGATCAAGACCTCTCAATTGCCGGACCCAGCACCTGCACCAGAAGAACCGCGACGCTCTGCGAGGGAGGACAGGCGGAACAAGGAGCAAGCTGCCCTCCGTGCTCCCCGGGATCGGGACCGGGGGCGACAGGTTCGGGTTCGCCGGACGTCCGGGCCAGACTCTTCCGCGGGCTGGACGCACCGCACCAGAGACAATCACGACCTCAGTCCCTCGCAGGGACGCGGCTCCAGTATAACGACAACCCAACTCCATTTTCATGCGGTTCAGGGTGACGCCATAGCGTCATGAGGACTCTTCCTTCTGGTCGTCTACTGACTCTGGTACGGCGCCTCCCACGACCTGCTCCGCGCTATCCTTGACCGGGGCGGGTCGAGGTGGCCGAGGCCCTGGCCGACGACGCGGACGCCGAGGCGACGCTGATGAGGGCTGAGCATCCCGAGCACCGGACTTGCTCCGCGACGCGATGCCAGGCGACGGCGCGCGTCGGGCCCTCGACGCGGAGGAGGTTCTCCCCGTTCGAGCCAGAGACGACCCAGGCAAGCCCGTCACTCTCGGTCGCGAACGCGGTATCGCCGATCGACCACGCTCCCGCGTGGGCCAGCCGAGAGCGTCGGTGATCTCTGCACGTCGGTTCCGCATGCGGAACCAACCCGCCCGGAGGGAACACGCCAACACTACCGGATTCCTACCGGCGCGTGTCCAGAAATACCGCGATTCCTCGCAATTTCTTGCAACGACAGAAAAACGCTTGCGAATGGTTGGGAAGTCGTTATAATCCTTGGTAGGCAGGGGTTTGTGGCAATTCGGATGGAGGCTTCGGGCTGCCTGGGGGTCTAGAGGTCGTGGGTTCAAATCCCGCCGCCCCGACTGATGGATGAAGGATGACAGGGGTTGCCAGCAGGTTATTTTCTCTGACATTCAAAGCACTTACAGTCATCCGATCGGCCCCTGCCCCGCAACGGCCGGGGTTGTTCGTTTTGTCAGGGATTGCCCCCGATTGCGTTCCGTTGCAGTGAGTCAGTGCAACAGGCAGTGCAACGGAGAACGGGGCGGCGGCGTCGGTCCCGGTCGCTCGGGCATGCTCCCGAGAAGGGGGAGGGCCCGCGTCGAGCGGAAGGATCGGCAAGGTGTCGAGCGCCCCGCTCACGTCGAGCAGCCGGGGGTCGGTGTAGACGTTGGCCGTGAGACTCGGGTCGGAATGCCTCATCGCGGCTTGGGCCGCCCGCAAGGGCACCCCGCCCCGGCTCAGGAGCGTGCCGAAGGTCGTCCGCAGGGCGTGTACGTCGAGCGTGCGGCCCCGCTTGTCGCGCTTCGGGATGCCGGCGTGCGTTCAGGTCTCGGTCGAACATTCGTACCAGCCCGGCTGGCACGTCGAAGACGGGGGTGCCGGGCGGGATCTCGGCGGGGATCGGCCCGAAGCGTCGGCGGGCGTCCGCCTGGAGCGCGGCGAGCTTGTCGGCGAGCCAGAGCTTCAGGTCTTCCGCCAGGTCGGCGCGGACGACGACGCCGTTCCCCTTCCGGCTCTTCTCATCGGCCGCGTCGAGTTCGACATGAGCCACGGGGCCGTCGAGCCGCACTTGAGCGACGGTGAGGCTCGCCAGCTCGTTCTTCCGCAGCCCGGTGAGCACCAGCGTCTTGTAGATCAGGGCCCGCTCCCGGCCGAGGGCGTCGAGCCGTTCCCGCACTTCGGGGCGGACGTTGGCGTGGGCTTCCCCCTTCCGCTCCCCCCGGCGCACGGTGAGGGCTTCGAGCAGGGGGCGGCGGCGAGCCACGTCGAGCAGTCGCACCAGCTCGGCCTCGGTCATCGCCCGGCGGCGGCGGCGGGGGTCGGCGGCTTAGTTCGCCTTCGGCACCCCCTTGAACGGATTCGTCGAGAGCCGCCCGACGGCGAGGCTCCAGTTGCAGAATGAGACGAGGGCCGTGTGATGGGCGTTGCGGGATCGGGCCGACCGCCCCTTCGTGCTCTCGCTCGATAGCCAGCGCTCCAACCCCTCACGCTTCAGGTCGGCAAGCCGCTCGAAGCCGCATTCCCTGATGAGGCATCCCAGGTGTCGGGGAGTGTTCGCCCGGTGCATCTCGACGACGCCCCGCGACTTCATCGACTCGAGGTAAGCGGCGACATGCTCGCCGATCGGCGTCGTCAGGTGCTCGGCGATGCGGGCTTCAGCCGACGTGAGCAGCCCCGACCGCACCCGCTCGGCTCGCCGCTCCAGGTCGGCGAGCATTTGCCGGGCGGCGCTCTCATCCCGACACCCGATCGGCGTCTCGACGACGACTCCATTGCCGTCGCGGTGCCGGGCGAAGTACGTGCTCGACTCTTCTCGGATGCGTTCGGTCCCGTCCCGCTCGGTCGTCACGGGGGCCGTCCGAATCTTCCCCTTGCCATCCCGCCACCGAGTGAGTCGCACCCCCTTGCGGGTGATGAACTCGGCCCCCAGCGGTAGCGGTCGTGTGACGGTTTTCCTGAAGACGCTGCAGCAATTCCCGGCCCCTTGAGTGCGACTCGTCCTGTTTCGCCCATTTTGACAGTGACAGCACAACTCTTCACCCTCGGCAGGAGAAAAGGAGGTCAGGTCGGGGCTTGCCAGAGCCCGAACGAGTCGGAATGTCGACGGTGGACCCCTGAGGGGGGCCTTGACCGCGCACCGCGAACGCGACCTTGGTTCAACGCCGATTTCCGCGGTCGGAAAATCCCCCACAATCTCGAGAGCATCTTCTCCTGATCCTCCCAAAAATCCGCCGTCTACAGTTGTCAGGGCGTGGGTGAATTTCCGCTGATCGGCCGCCCAGCGGCACCCGTTATAAAGAGAGTACATTCTTGGAAATGTTTGGGGATTGCACATCGCCACGGCCTATTTTCCGCTGTTGACCGCATTAACCCCCTGCTCGGTCCGGTAATGATCAACCAAAATAAATGCGATCTGGCCAGGGCCTTGAGGAATTCACCCACCCCCATGGTCACACCAACCCGCCAGCTGCTGGCCTCCCATGGAGACGGGACGGATTCGAGAACGCTGTTTCTTCCGGGGTTGCACGCTATTATAGCGTCGTTATCTTGTATGTAAAAATGATCTAGCATCTGTCTCGGTGTGGGTGAATTTCCGGCCGCGGAAATCGGCGTTCAACGCCTCCCAAAGCGACGCGACAGTTCCCTCGCAGCGACGTCTGGCTACGACGAATTCTCAAAGACCGGCTTCTGCGGTGCGATGCCACGTACCAGAGCCATCAGCAACTCCGCCATCGAGTCAAACACCAGCAAGCGAAAATGGTGACGGAGTTCTTCCCAGAGGTGGCACTTGGTCTTCATTTTGTGCCAGGCCGCCTGGAACAAGGGACAACACAGTTGCTGAACTTGATGTAGCCGTTCACCGGTGTAATAGGAAGTGCTGTACTGAGGCTTGTGCTTATAGCGTCTCAGGAAAGTAATGTCAGTCCTCGCAGTGCACGGTCTCGGCCTCGCTGGGCGGAGACAGCCAAGAGATGCTGACCCACCCTGACATGACTTTTCGGATCGTCAAGAGCATCGCGGCCTCGAGAGGAAGTTGGGACATCCCCGGTTGGTTTTCGATGCGAAGCATCGAACACCAGACGTTCGAGCAGTCAAACGACTGGGTCCCCGCCTTTGAGGAGACGTGCAGCGACCGTTTCGGGTGACGGTCTTCGACCGACGCCAGCTCGCGAACGGAACAATCGGGGTGTCATTGCCGCACCTTCCCGGCCGAACCCGTTCAGCCTTGCAGTCAACGGAATGACTGTGATGAGCCGCCAAAGTAGCCGTTTTCGCGATTTCGCACAATGCTGTTCCTCCTGCGAGAGGGGCGGGTATCCGCAACTACACTGGTGAACGGCTACA
>CAWDND010000028.1:0-8366 GCA_963803395.1 uncultured Planctomycetaceae bacterium | reverse complement strand
GAACACCCCTTTACCTTCCTGGACCACGCCCTGCGGCATGGCGATTCGCTGGTGGGGCTCTCGAAGGCCCAGCTGCTCGGCTTTCACTGGAGCCCCGACAAACAGCGCAACTTCGCGCAGGGCCGCGATCGAGGGGCAGCTCAATCGGGCCATGGAGCAGCGGCGGCAGATCCGCGAGGCTCCCGATGGAACCTCGGATGCCTTGCTTCGTGAGAAGTTGCAGGCAGCCGACGGGTTCCTGGACCAGGGACGACGTTATGGCGATCTAGTAGTCTCGGCCTTCTTCGCCGCCGAAAATGACCGCAGGCGGAAGGAGCGACTAGAATCGGTGGCGGAAGATCTGGCCGCCCAACGTTCCCAATACACGGTTGAACGGCACAACCGCCTCGAATGTGCCGTCAATGACCTGCGGAGCGGAAAACATCGATCCTCCCCTTCCACTGGGAGATAGAGTATCCCGAAGTTTTCGACCGCATGAAGCCGGGATTCGATGCGTTTGTAGGAAATCCACCGTTTATGGGAGGCACGCACATCTCTGGTTCGTGTGGTGAGCGGTTCAAGGACTGGATTTACAACCAGTTTCCTGAAAGCGGTGACCGCATGGATCTTGTTGCATATTTCTTTCGACGTTGCTTCTCTCACCTTAGTGATGGTGGATGCTTTGGGTTAATCGCAACAAACACCATCCGCCAAGGTGATACAAGGTATGGAGGTCTCCGTTGGCTTTGTGAAACCGGCGGAACGATTTACTCAGCACGTCGAAGGGTCAGGTGGCCCGGGCAGGCTGCCGTGGTTGTCAGTGTCTGCACCTATCAAAAAATCATGTCATTGAGCGATACCTTTAGACGGAAAAGTCGTTTCCAAATTTTCTCATCTCTGTTTCATACCGGTGGCGATGGTGATCCCAAACACTTGTTTTCAACAAAGGCAGAGGCTCCAAAGGAAGTGATCTTTACGGAATGGGTTTCACTTTTGATGACACGGACAAGAAAGGAATTGCCTCGTCTCTTTCTACATTACTGGAGTTTTGCAAACAGTGTTTCGACCGCGTCAAAATAGGTAAAATCGGCGCATTCCGACCCGAATTTCCTCGGGCGCTGTTGGAGCGCGGAGTATCTGATCATGCCAGGGATTGTCGAATTCCCCACCGTGGTCCGCGACGCCGTGGCCCGATACGGCGATTTCTTCGCCAACGACTGCCAGCGCCGCCCTTTCGCCGAGTATCTCACCGGCCTCTTCGTCGCCCAGCGCAAGACCGTCCTCGGCATCCATGAGGCGTTCGCCCACACCACCGACCAGTCCTGCCTCAACCGCTTCCTCACCGAGGTCGCCTGGAACGCCGAGAGCCTCAATGAGCGACGACTGGAGCTGCTCCAGGAGGATCCCACGACCCGCTACAGCGACCAGGGCGTCATCCCCATCGACAACACCCTCATCGACCGCGACGGGTTCTTGATCCCCGACGCCGGCTGGTACTGGGACCACGCCGAGGAGCGGAACAAGATCGCCCAGGACTCCCTCTTCGTCAACTACGTCTGCACCAGCGGCCAGCACTACCCCCTGGAGTTCCGACTCTTCCGCAAGCAGGAGATCGGCGCAGCGATGAAGGAGCCGTTCCGCAACCATACCAAGTTGTGCTGCGACCTGATCGACTGGGTGTGTCAGCGACGGATCCCCGGCGACTTCACCATGGACAGCTATTTCACCAACGCCGAGATCCTCAACCACATCCACGGCAAGACCGATCACTTCGGCCAGCCCCGGGCCTAGGTCGGTGACCTCAAGAGCAATCGCAAGGTGCAATGGCAAGGCCGGATCCTCAAGGTGGATCACCTGGCCGCCTCGATCCCGGCGGCGGACCGGAAGGAGTTGCGGATCGGCGATCGGCGGCAGTGGTATTTTACGGTGACGTTGGAGATCCCCGACGTGAAGCACAAGGTCCGGATCATGGTCCTGTGGCGGTATCGCCACGACCCCGAACCGGTCAAGATCCTGGTCACCAACCGGACCACCTGGGAGGTGGGCCGAGGCGTCCGGGTGTCTCGGCATCGTGGGACGGGCACGGAGACGTTTCCTCGGGACGGCAAGCAGCAACTGGGATTGGGTGATTGTCAGCTGCGTGACTTCCAGGGCCACACCCGGCACATGTACCTGGTCATGCTGGCGTACAGTCTGCTCATGAGCGAGTTGCAGCAGGGCCGTGCGAAGGAAGGGGCGTTCCAGAGGCTGATGACCATCGGCGAGGCCTGTCGGGCGATGGAGAAGGAGACCCTGCGGACGACGCTCTCGTGGGCGATCGAGCAGGTGACCACTTGGGGGCGTCCCTATGACCATGTGGTCGCCCAGTTGGGGCTGTCGTGAGATCGTCAGCCCTGGTGCGCAGCCACGCGGGATCGATTACGCGGTGTGAATTCGATAATTCCTGGCATGATCAGATACTCCGCACTCCAACAGCGCCATCGCGGATGAGGGTCAACTACGCCCATTTTGCCTGCTTCCAGGCTGTGAGGTCACTGTTTGCAAAACTCCAGTACATTAAATGTCGATTCTGGCGAACAACCCCCGGAATAGTGAAAAAGTCTTCCCCTATTTTGGTGGTGAGGAGGTCAACAATAGTCCCACACAAGCTCATCATAGATATGTGATTAATTTTGAAGATATGAGCTTTGAGCAAGCAGGGCAATGGCCAGATCTGTTGTCGCTACTGGAACAAAAAGTGAAGCCGGACCGTCTTCGCAAGGCCAAAGACGTGGCCTCTTGGCCCTGGTGGCAACACTGGCGGATTCGCAAGGATCTTTATCAATCCTTGGCTGGAAACCTTCGCAGTTGGCCTTGTCACGTGTGGGAGATCAATTAGCCTTCACATTTCTACCTACAAAATCTGTTTATTCAGATAGTCTTGTCATCTTCAGTTTTGATACTTTCTCTGCTCTATGCTGCCTTCAGTCACGCATACACGAACTCTGGGCCCGCTTCTTCGGGTCATCGATGAAAGATGATTTTCGCTACACACCATCTGACTGCTTTGAGACCTTCCCCTTCCCGAAGAATTTCGAGACTGATTCCGGCCTGGAAGCGGCGGCCAGCGCCTACTACGAATTCCGCGCCGCGCTGATGGTCCGGAACAACGAGGGCCTTACGAAGACCTACAACCGCTTCCACGACCCCGACGAACGCTCGCCCGACATCCTCGAGCTTGCGCGAACTGCACGCCGCGATGGACAAGGCCGTCCTCGACGCCTACGGCTGGACCGACCTCAGCCCACCTGCGAGTTCCTCCTCGACTACGAGGATGACGAGGAAGACGACGAAGAGTCGGCCGGCCGCCCGCCGCAAGAAGAAGCCCTGGCGCTACCGCTGGCCCGACGACTTCCGCGACGAAGTCCTCGCCCGCCTCCTCGAACTCAATCGGGTGCAGACCGTTTGGCTGCAAGTCTATGGTTCTCATGCTGCCTCAGGGAGTTGGATGGGCTTCTTGCTCCGGATCTGAACCACCTGTCCAAGCTCAAGTTCTTGGTTTAGCCGCTCCTGGCTCCATCTCATGAAGGCCTCCCAGTCACCGTTGACCTCGATGCACCTCAGCAGTAACACCGCCTCGGCCCGCTCCTCGATCCACCTCATCCCACTGTTATCCAACCTCTCGCCGACGACGTACCGCTCCGCGCTTCCACCACACCCGTGGCGATCACCAGGTCCTCCCTCCGCAACCGGCCCTAGTCCATCAGCTTCACACGGGCCTCCAGGTAGCCGATGACCTTTTTCAGGACCGCTCGTTTCTCCTTCGTCCCGGGGCCGCGCGGGCTCATCCTCGTCCTGAGCTTCCTGTTCCAACCGTCGCAGTAACGCCCGCTGAGTGGACCCCATTGTAGCTTAGACCAAAAATCGGCGATCCTTCGCTACACCTTCATCAGGCCTTCGCGGCACCGGCCCCCCGATACACAACTATCGGCGTCTCATATCTCAATGATTGGTGCAGACGCTCTTGATTGTAGAAGGCAAAGTACCGTCCCAGCCCCTGCTGCAACTCCAGCACCGCCTCATAACCTCGAATGTAAATGTCTTCGTATTTCACCGTCCTCCACAGCCGCTCGACGAACACGTTGTCCAACGCCCGACCCCGACCGTCCATGCTCACCGCCACACCCGCCGCCTCCAGCCTCCCCGTGAACGCCTCCGCCGTGAACTGCACCCCCTGATCGGTGTTGAACACCTCGGGACTTCCCAACCTCAAGGCCTCTTCCAGCATCTCCAGGCAGAACGCCCCCTCCAGCGTGTTCGATCACCGCCAGGTGATCACGTACCGGCTGTACCAGTCGATCACCGCCGCCAGGTCCATGAACCCCGATGGCATCGGCACGTACGTGATATCCGCACTCCATACCTGATCCGGCCGCTCGATCTTTACGCCTCGCAAGAGATAAGGGTAGATCTTATGTCCCCTCCCGGCTGCACTCAGCCTCGGCTTCGGGTAGATCGCCTCCAGGCCCATGTTCCGCATCAGCCGCTGGACCCGCTTCCGATTGACCTCCTCCCCTTGGCGGGTCAGCCACTCTGTCATCCGTCGACTGCCGTAGAACGGGCAGGCGGTATACTGCTCGTCGATCCGTCGCATCAACCGCAGATCCTCGGGCGTCGCACCGGTCGGCTCGTAGTAGAAGGTCGAGCGGTTCAGCCCGAGCAGCTCGCACTGGCGGCGGATGCTCAGGTCGGGGTGGTTGACCTCGACCAATGACCTTCGGTCATCAGCCGAAGGGGGCAACTTTTTTTGACACTTCTCGCTGAACACCACCGCAATTTCACGCGACCTGACGTGGTTGTAATCCGTCATTCCGTTGTGGTTTGCGTTGCTCGACTAGTTTCGACCGGGACGTCGTTTCCGCCTTGGCCTCCGGTGGCGACCACTCGCTCCAGATGAGGTCGAGTTTCATCACCACGAACCGCACCAGCGTCTTCCGCCGACGCCATTTGTACCGCACCTTCTCCAGGAACCGGAACATCCGGTTGGTCCGCTCCACGTGATTGTTGGTCCGAACCCGACGGCTCAGCGGATTCTTCAAGTAGGCCATGATCTTGGGGAACTTCGACTCATCGATTTGCTCCAGCGCTTTGACCAACTCCGGCACGGCTTGAAAGTCCGGATCGTGGACGATCTTGGCCCGCCGGCAACTGGCTTGGTGATAGTCCTTGGGCGTGTCGAACAGCCAGTAGATCCGATCAGCGAACCGCCGCAACACTCCCAACGCGGGCACGTATTCCAGCATCCGCGTCAGGTCGCCACGCTCCGACTCGGTGAGCTTCTCCCGGCGTTTCACGATCAGATGACGACGCTTGAACACGTACTTCGCCTTCTCCTTGACCGACAGACCCCGGCGCGAGGCGGCGGCCTTGGACTTGGCGCCCTTGCGGCCCCGCTTCTTCTTCCGCCCGGCCTTGCCCCGCCGACCCATCGCCGTCCGCAGCCGCCGCAAGGCGTCCAAGACCAACTTGTTGATATCCTTGACGATGTGGAAAACGCACAACTGATGATCGGCGTCGGACCAGAGATCCTTCAGCACTGTGGGATACAGGTTCGAGCCGTCCGTCACCACGACCGTGGGGTTCAAGCCCCACGTCTTGAGGTTCCTGAGGAACCGCTCCATGTGGTCTTGGTCGTTCTGGGCGACCAGGGCGAAGGCCACGGGCAGATCCGCAAGCGGGTCGGTGGCCAGCAGCAAGGTGAAGCGACCCAGGTGCAGTTCGTCGACGCACAGTGTGCCGCTGAAGTGCTTCAGGACCATACGGCGATGCGCCGACATGTCGAGCGTTTCGGCGTAGCCGTGGAGCACGTCATAGACGAACCCCGTGGACAGGTCGAGGAGGTATTCGCGGCGAAGCGACTCCAACATCTGTTCGACGTTCATGGCGTCCTTGAGGATGCGATCGAGCACCAGATCGCGAACCTTGTTGTCGTAGAGGGCTCTGGGGAGGACACTCTCGGGAGTGTTCCGGAACGTCTTGGAGCAGCCACACCGGGCTTGATATTCGCCGCAGATGATCTCGAGAAAGGCGACGGTCTTGTAGGCGACCGTGCGAACCTTGCGTGGGGGAAGCTTACGCTTCCGCCGGCCGTGTTTGCCGCAGTTCGGGCATGGGGCCTTCTTGGGGGCGCAGTGAACGGGTATAACGACGGGCGTGGGTACTTCGGTGCCCATGGTCTGCATCTCCGGTGGTGGGGACTCAGAACACCCTCATTCACCGGGATGCAGGCCCTATCTTTCAAGAGCAAAACGACTTGGTATCCTCGCTCTGTTGGTACAGATCAACGAAAAGCCTCTGAAATTGCGGTGGTGTTCAGCGAGAAGTATCCTTTTTTTTTCATCCACTCGAGCTCCATCTTGAGCCGCCCGATCTGCTCGAAGAGCTCGGCCTGGCGGGCCGCGGCGTCCGCCGTGGCCGCCTTGGCCGGTCCTTCAAAGATCCCCGCCGCCCCGGTGATCAGCTGCTTCTTCCAGGCGTGGATCAGCGTTGCATGGACGCCGTAGTGACCGGCCAGCTCGTTGACCGTGCGGTCCCCCTTGTGGGCGGCCAGGGCGACTTGGGCCTTGAAGGCCCCCCCATGGATCTTCCGCTTGCCCGCCATTGGTTCCCCTCCTCTGGACCACCAGTATAGCTTAACCGGTGGTCCAGTTTTCGGGGTCCACTATAGTAGCTCTTCCAACTCCTCGACCCAGCACGTCAACTCGGCGCTCCCCTCGCGGTGGAAGAGCCGACCCACCTCCCAGAGCTTCTCCTGCGCATGCCGGATGTCCAGCGTCAGGATCGCGCCGCGGAACAGCCGCCGGAGACGTTGCTCCAGGCACGTCTCGCCATCGACCACGACCTGCACCGTCTTGGCGGTCCCGGGGGGGAAGCCGCGGCGCGTCGCCTGCGCCTGTGCCCACTCCAGCGCCGAGCGCCGCGAGCCGAAGGTCCCGAACACCTTCTTGTTGAGCGGGCCGTGCAGCCGACCCTCCTCACCTCGCCGCAGCGTATACATCACCACCAAGGTGACGCTCCGACCGTTCTTGCTCTTGTCCCCCTTCTTCCGTCGCTTCTTCCGACCCCGACGCGATCGTTTCGCCCGTCCCCGATGCCGCTGACACCGACAGCCCGGTCGGTGATGGGCCCGCGGGCCACGGCGCCGGTCCAGTTCCTGCGGTGTGGCCGTGGGAGCCGCCTTGCCGTCGATCTCAATGACCAGGACCTCCCCCTCTTGCTCGGGCAGGGGACCTTCGCTCAGGTAGACATAAGCGGGCCGGGCCAGTCCCAGGACCCACTCCTCGATCGCCGAACCCGGCGGCGCCGCCCCCAGGAACATCCCTCCGAGCTCGCTGGCGACCCGGAAGCTCATCCGGGTGGCCAAGCGGCAGAACCAGCCGATCACCAGGGGGCTGAAGGCGTCGCGCGTCAGGCCCAGGGCCACGTCCAGGGGATGCGCGCCGGGCCCACCGCCCTGCCGCGGCACGAGGAACGCCCGGACAGAGGTGACCGGCCCGCAACAGGTCTTGAGGGTCCGTTCGGCGGCGGGGTCCGCCACGCGATAGCCGCGGGCCTTCCAGGCGGCGGGGTCGAGCCGATCATGGCGTGCCCGGAGGAAGAGCTGGATCAGCAAGCATCCCAGCGACCGCAGGAGCCCCAGCAGGGCCGTCTCGAAGTCGAGGAAAGAGGCGGGCCCATGGTCATTCAAGCAGTACGCGATGATCGCGTCGAGCCGCTCGTGGATCTGGCATTGCAGATCCTCGACCGTCGGTGGACAGCCCGCGACGGGGGGATTACTCTGAGGATCGCTCATGGGGACCGACTCCTGACCGTTCCCGTTTGGGACATGTTCAGCGGCCAGGATAAGTCCCCTGAGCCTCACATTTCAGCGCCTGACGGCGAATAATGGCCCATCGAATGCACCACCGGGCAGGGCACGATCTCTGGGACAGGTGCTTTCTCGCATCAGTTCAAGGGCTTACGATCACACGGGCGTTGCAGCCAAACGGGTTGCACCCAACTCAATCGCCAGCACGCACGAAGAGGAACGCCTGAGCGGTGCCGCCGCCGAGAACTCCGGCAAGAAGTCCAAGGGCAAAACGACCCGCGGCAAGAAGAAGTCCACCAATGCCGACCAACTGAACATGTTCTCCCAGTCATCCTCAAAGACCGGGGTGAGCTAGGAGAGCACATCATGAAGCCCATCGAAGTCCGCCCCAGCTTGTCAACGCCCTGCGACTCGACCTTGTCGGACCCGGGAACGATTCCGAACTGGCCACGAAAGTCTTGCCCCAGGCCCCCTCACGTTGGTACCTGACCGGGTTTCTCGTGCCGCTCGAAGCCGGCGAGGCCCAGCGGCAAGACGAGAC
>CAWDND010000027.1:0-26721 GCA_963803395.1 uncultured Planctomycetaceae bacterium | reverse complement strand
ACCCCTTCCAAGTTAAGGAATTGTTTTCTAACCTAGAACTGTTTTTGAGTTTAGATCATTCCCCGATACAAACGAGGTTGGCACCGTGCAGTTGGGTACCCTCTTCGAGCAATTCCTTCAAGCCAGTCCCATTCCCGTCATGTACCGCGCCCTGCTCGAACGCGCCCTCGATCCCCACCAACTCGATCAGCTCTTCCACGACACCGCCCAGACCCAACGCACCCGCGAACTGCTCTTCTCCGCAATGGTCAAGCTCATGTTCGCCGTCGTCTCCAAGGTCCATCCCTCCGTTCGCTCGGCTTATCTCGACTCGCTCGACGAGCTGATGACCTCGCTGTCGGCCGTCTACGCCAAGCTCCAGGGGATCGAGCCGGAGGTCTGCCGTGGCTTCGTCGTCTACGCTCATGACCGCCTCGAGCCGATCCTCCGCCGCCTCGACGGCGGCATCCTCCCCCAGCCCCTGCCCGGCTACCGGGCGCGAATCCTCGACGGCAACCACCTCGCCGGCACCGAGCATCGCCCGGCGCCGACCCGCACCACCCGCGCCGCGCCGCTGCCCGGCCAGGCGCTGGTCGTGCTCGACCCGGCGACGATGCTGGTCTGCGATGTCGTCCCCTGCGAGGACGCCTATACTCAGGAGCGCGCCCTGATCGATGCGGTGCTCGAACGCGTCGCCGAGGGCGACTTCTGGATCGCCGATCGGAACTTCTGCTGCAGCCGGTTCGTCTTCGGTATGGTCGCGCGTCGCGGTCGCTTCCTCGTCCGCCAGCACAAGGCGACTTTGCGCTGGGAGCCGATCAGCGCGTGGACCGACTTGGGGCGGATCGCCACCGGCGTGGTCTTCGAGCAGACGATTCGTGTGACGGACATCGACGAGCGAGACGACGTCGTGCGGGATGAGCAGGGGCACGCCCAGACGGTGACGCTCCGTCGCATCCGCGTGGTGTTGGACCAGCCGACCGAGGACGGCGAGACGGAGCTCTTCCTGCTGAGCGATGTGCCGGCGGCACAGGCCGAGGGCCGGCTGCTGGCGATGATCTACCGCCGGCGGTGGACGGTGGAAAACGTGTTTCAGACGCTGACCGAAGCGTTGCAGTGCGAGATCGACACGTTGGCCTACCCCAAGGCGGCGTTGTTCGGGTTCTGCACGGCGTTGGTGGCGTACAATGCAGTGGCAGTCGTGCGGGCGGCGTTGCGGGCGGCGCACGGAGCCGAGTTGGTGGAGGAGAACGTCTCGACGTACCACGTGGTCGGAGAGATCGCGCGGGTCTACGAGGGGATGATGATCGCTCTGCCGCCGCGGGAGTGGGCGATCTTTCAAGAGGTCGGTGCGGTGGAGTTCGCGGAGTTCCTGCAGGCGGCGGCGGAGTTGGCGTGGCTGGCGAAGGATCCGCTGAGCCATCGCGGGCCGAAGAAGCCGCGTCCCAAACAAACCAGCGGCAAGAGGAATCATCATGTCGCCACCGCCCGCCTCTTGGATCAGAAAAATCGACATAACCGCTAATTTGGAAGGGGTGCACTCCGGCACCCCATGGGGCCAGATCGGTCCGAGCGGACCGGCCTCGGACGAGTCGATCGGCGCCCCCAGGGGGTCGAGCTCGCCTGGATTCAAAGCGATGAGCCGATCGAGGTCGCTCAAAGCGGCGGCCCTGGCGGCGGCCCAGGCGGCGGCGTCGGCGGCCCAGGCGGCAGCGGTGGTGGCGGTGGCGGCCCATGCGGCGGCGACGTCGGCGGCGTCGGCCCTAGCGGCGTCGGCAGCCCTGGCGGCGGTCCAGGCGGCGGCGGCCCTGGTGGCGTCGGCCCTGGCGTCGGCAGCCCTGGTGGCGGCCCTGGCGTCGGCGGCCCTGGCCTCGGCGGCGCCTTTCGCAAACGCCTCGGCGTTCGTGATCGCCCGGTCGATTGTGTCCCGGTCCTGCTGAGGAAGGACGTGTGTCAGCGGTTGCACCCGTCGCGCACACCGGGCGGCGAAGGCGACGACGGCGTGGTGCGGCAACCGGGCTAACCGCTCTCGGATGTCATTCGTAGCCACCGTCGTTCCCCTCCTCGGTTTCGATGCATCCCGCTCGAACATGATCTCACGAGCCCGACCTCGGGGGCAAGCTTGAACGCCCATGCATAGCCCGGTTCGCGGGCGGCGCGGAGCGGGTGGGGTGGAGTCGCGCGAACCGGGCGGCGCTGAGGGCTTGCGTCGGCGGGCTTGGCCTGGCTGCCGGCCGGATCGCGTGGGACCGGGTGGGTCTCTGGGTCGAGGTCGAGGCGCAGGTCCTGGCGGGCTTCCCGGCGATCCTGACGACGTCCGGCGGATCCCAGGCGGGATACAAGCCAGGTCAAGGAGGCGCAGGCGGCGCGGGGGCCTTCCCCCAGATCAAAAAGCTCAGAACCCGTGAGTGATGAACTCGGGCAGTTCCTTCACGAGCGAGCACTCCACGTCGTCGCTGTCGTAGAGGAGGTGGTCGATCGTCAGCGCGATGACCCCCCGCGCAGGATCGAGTCCTCCCAGGGTGACGCGGGAGATCCGCAGGCGACCCAGGAGGACCGAGGGGATCGCGTCCTCCTTGCGATTCAACTCCTCCTGGACGGTCCGAAAGTGGACGAAGGCGTCCCGCACCGCCGGCTCGTCCCCCTCGGCGATGTAGTACCTCTCGTGATCGAGCTTCGCGGCATTGAAGACCGCTTCGGCGAGGTAGCAGGTCACTGACTCCATGGCATCACCCCTCGGTTCCGGGCCTCGCACTCCTGCCCGGGGTCTGGGCTCATGCCCGCCCCATCCCCGCAGTTTATCACCCCTGGACCGTCTCCACTAGACCGCCGCGCATTCGCCCGCCTGCCGCGCGACCTGAAGGCGGAGGACTCGATGGCGAAAATCAGCTCGGCCCACACCTCTTGGGCCGCGCGGAGCCGCGCCAGGCGCCGGGCCTTCGGGTGCGGGACGGCCGGGATTACCACGAGGGGCAGGGCGACACAAGCGAGCGCGGCGAGCAGCATCATCGGCGTGGCCTCCACATCGAGGGTTTCACGCCACCGTAGCCCGGTCCTCGGTCGCGAGGGGGCACGATGCCGCGAAGCGACACGTGGCGTCGCCGTGCTGCACACTCAGGGCCTGCCGAGGGGCTTGGCCTGGCGGGGGGATCGCGCGGCCCCGACGCCGCGGGCGTGGTCGTGGTCTGGAGCCTTGTCGCCAAGCCACGGCGCCGCGATAATCCAGGCGAGCGACGGTCGTGCGGGAGATCATTGCCATGGACAGTGACGAGGCGCTGAGACTGCTCAGCGCCGATTTTCGCGGGGGGATTAACTTGCCTAATCGATACTCAACTTTCGTGATGTCGTGCGGCAGGCATACCCCTGACGCGCGGGGGTCGGGATATGACCCGGGGCTGTCACGGGCAGGCCAGGTGCACCGAACGATTGCCCAGCCACGGGACCGGGGGCGTCGGCTTCGTCAGACCGGCCTCTTTCAAAAGCGGGTTGTGCGCGCGTTTGCTCAGGCGGACGATCACACCGTCCGTTGTGATCTCGATGTCGCCCGGCGTGTCGACGAACTTCCGGAACAGACGCGCAGGGCCAACACGTGCAAAGCCTTTCAGGCGTTCCGCCAAGCTCCGGTACAGGAGGTCTGCGACCACGGTCAGGGTCAGGTCGAAGTCCACGTTCAAGCGGACGTCACGGCACAGGCAATCGAGGTGGAAGAACGTGATCTGTTCACCGAGTTGATTCTCCACGTGATTCCTACTGGCGTCGGTCTGGAGGGTTTCGCGGGCCGTCCGCGGTTTCGGGAGGTCGTTGGCCAAGAGGAAGGTCGGCGACTCGTGTCCCAGACCGGTCACAATCCGTTGCCGCAGGTCGCCGTCGTAGCCCTCGAGCCGGACGCGCTCGTCGACGTAGTGGATCTGGCGGCGCTTCCCCTTGGCTTGGGTGACCTGGCCGTGCTGCCAGTTCTCCGCGGGCAGGCGTTCCACGCGCGCCAGCATCCCAGAACCGCGACGGCGGAGGGTGAGGAATCCGATCTTGCGTCGGTTCAGTTCGTTAAGGCCGGCGTAAGTGGTCGCGCGCGAGTCGAAGAGCAGCCGGGCCGGATAGTGCCCGGTCTGCTCCCGCCAGGAGTCGGCGAACTTCGGGACCATCGCGTCGGCCTCGTCCCGCACGAGGTTGGCGGTCGCGTAGCAGCTCACCCGCCGGCCGGCCACTTGGGCCACAAACGCCATGACCGAAGGGAGTGCGTGGTGTCGCATGGGTACCCAGTGATTCTCCAGGTCGGGCTCGGCGCCGCGGAACGGGATCGCGTGGAAGTCGAGGTTAAAGCTCAGGGGCGGGTCTCCCAAGGGGGTCTTTCCGATCAGGGCGGCGACCAGCCGCTCGGTCATGGTGCGCTCGGTCTTGTACGAGTAGTCGGTCGCGAAGGTGGTCTTGGGCAGGACATTGAGGCCGGCGAACAGCCCCGCGCCCTCGTCACAGCACAGATCGCTGATGTGACTGACGCGGCGCTTGCCGAGGAGTTTGGGGGTCAAGATCGCCAGCAGCGTCTGCAGCGGCGGGATCTGCTCGGAGCCGGGGAGGCCCGCGGCGGTGACAGCGGCGGGCAGGTCGAGTTCCAGGAGCATGGGGAGGAAAAGGAAGAGGCCGGCGACCTTGCTCGAGAATCGTCGCCCGGCCTCGAGCGACCGCGTGCGGACGTCGGCAATGTCGGGAACCACCGAGCCATCGCAGGCGATCTCTCCCGGTTGCGGCGTGGGGCGGCGATTGCGAACCGTGGTCAAGCCCGCTCGGTGGAGGACGCCGAAGAGATACGACTCGCTGACCTCGAAGCCCTCGCATCGGAGAGTGGCGTGGATGTCGGCGAGGGTGGCGTCTTGGCGACGGAGTTCACAGGCTCGCTCCTGGATCGCGGCGTGCTTGGACGCGGACTTTCGTCCTAGCTGCTCGGTGAGGAAGAAGGTGCTGATGTCGGGATCACTATGTTATGAAGCCACGGCCTCTGGCCGTGTGACCCGAAGAGCTTCGAGCGATCCGGCGTGCATCGCCTCGTCAGACGGCATAGGTTCTCCCTCCGGGAAGGCCCCTTCGGGCAGGAGGGGGAGCCTCTGCACGAGTGGCAGAACCTGTCCCATGTGCGGTGGGACTGCAAGTACCACGTCGTGATCATACCGAAATACCGCCGCAAGGTCTTCTACGGGAGGCTTCGGCGTCAGGTCGGGGTGATCTTGCGAGAGTTGTGCCGTCAGCGAGGGATCGAGTTGGTGGAGGGGCATGCGATGCCCGACCACGTCCACCTGTGCCTGAGCATCCCGCCCAAGTACAGCGTGGCGCACACGATCGGCTTCCTGAAGGGCAAGAGCGCCGTCCGTATTCATCGGGAGTTGCTGCAGGAGCGTCGGTTGACCGGGTTGCACTTCTGGGCGGCGGGATACTGCGTCAGCACGGTGGGCCTGGACGAGGCCCGGGTGCGTCAGTACATCCGCGAGCAGGAGGAGCTGGAGCGTCGTCAAGGAGAGTTCGACTTCGAGTAACCACGTCGGCCCCAGGGGGGCCTTCCCCACGTGACCGCCCCCAAGGGGGGCGACCGCACGGAACCGGCCCCCTCGGGGGGGCCTTCCTGATACCTCGGCCTCTGGCCGAGGAGCCTCATTCGCGAAGTCGCGGAGGATGGCCCGGACGGTACCGACATGGAGCTGATACTGCTGTGCGAGTTGTTGGGCGGTCGCGCCCTCGAGGAAGGAGGCGCGGCAGATCTCGTAGCGGCGCTGGGTCGGCGAGTTGGGTTGCTGGAAGAGGCGCGCGAGTTCAGGGGATCGGGCCCTCGCAGTTGAGTCCCGAATAAGCAGGTTGTGATCGGCCAAAGGATGCAACGGTGCGGGGCTAAAACCCTGCTGGACGATGGGAACGTCTGATGGGAAGAGAAGCAAGAAAGAAGGGATTTTGGCGAAGATGCCGAGGTGACGATGGGTGAGGAAAGGAGTTGCGGAGGGGACGGAAATCGCGATGTGCTGGCTCGAATGGGACTCGCGCGGCGGACCTCGAGATCCGCTAAAATCCGGGGAAATCGAAAGGCTCGCCGGAGAGAATTGAGTGCCGAATAGGCAAATTACGCAGACACTTCTCGCTCAACACCACCATAATCTCACGCGACTTGGCGTGGTTGTAGTCCATCATCGCGCTGGGGCTTGCGGCGCCTGACGTCTTCCGGCTGAGGCGTCTTGGCCTTGGCCTCGGGCGGCGACCAATGGCCCCAGACATCGTCGAGTTTCAACACCACGAACCGCACCAGCGTCCGCCGCCGCCGCCACTTGTAACGCACCTTCTCCCAGAGGCGAATCGTCCGGTTGGTCCGCTCCACGTGATTGTTAGTCCGGACCCGCTGACTGATCGGGTTCTTGAGATACGCCACCAGCTTGGGGAACTTCTCGGCGCTGAACTGCTCCATCGCCTTGACCAACTCCGGCACCGCCAAGAACGCCGCGTCGCGCACGATCGCCGCTCGGCGGCAACTCGCTTGGTGGAAATCCTTGGGGGTGTCGAAGAGCCAGTAGATCCGGTCCGCGAAGTGTCGCAGCGTCGCCAACTCGGGCAGGTATTCCAGCATTCGTCTCAGGTCGTCACGCTCCGCTGCGGTAAGGTTCTCCCGCCGCTTGACGATCAGATGGCGATGCTTGAATACGAAGTGTGCCTTCTCCTTGACCGTCGGTCCGCGGCGCTTGGCGGCGGCCTTGGCCTTCGGACTCTTGCGGCCCCGCTTCTTCTTGCGGCCGGCCCGGCCCCGCCGCTTCATCGCGTTGCGCAACCGGCGCACGGCATCCAAGACCAGCTTGTTGATATCCTTGATGACGTGAAAGACGCACAACTGATGCTCCGCCTCGGACCACAGTTCCCCCAGCAGAGCGGGATAGAGGTTCGAGCCGTCGGTCACCACCACTTGGGGATTGAAGCCCCAGACCTTGAGGTTCTTGAGGAACCGCCTCATGTGGTCCTGGTCGTTGGCGTCGACCAGGGCGAAGGCCACGGGCAGATCGCTCAGGGGGTCGGTGGCCAAGAGCAACGTGAACCGACCCAGATGCAGTTCGTCGACGCAGAGCGTGCCGCTGAAGTGTTTCAAGACCTTGCGGCGATGCGCGGCCATGTCGAGCTGTGCGACATGGTCGTGGAGCACGTCGTAGACGAACCCCGTGGAGAGGTCGAGGAGGAACTCCCGGCCCAGCGACTCCAAGGTCTGTTCGACGTTCATGCCATCCTTGAGGATGCGATCGAGCACGAGGTCGCGGACCTTGTTGTCGTAGAGCGCCCTGGGGAGGACGTCCTCGGGAGTGTTCCGGAAGGTCGTGCAGCAGCCGCAGTGGGCTTGATATTCGCCGCAGGTGATCTCCAGGAAGACGACCGCCTTATAGGCGACGGTGCGCACCCTGCGCGGCGGGAGCTTGCGCTGCGCCGGGCGTGTTTGCCACACTTCGGGCAGGGGGCCTTCTTGGGGGCGCAGTGACGGGGTATAACGACGGGTGTGGGTGCTTCGGTGCCCATGGTCTGCATCTCCGGTGGTGGGGCTCAGAACACCCTCATTCACCGGGATGCAGGCCCTATCTTTCAAGAGCAAAACGACTTGGCACCCCGCTCGGGATGGTGGCGATCAGCGAGGAGTCTCATTACGCAGCCGCGAAAATCGGCGTTCAGGGGTCACTCCCCGGAACGGATAAGATTGCACGCTAAGGAGGGGTCGTGAGGCCGTCTCACAAATTCCCGGCGAGCGGGCCAGTGGTGAGACTTTGAAATGGAGACGAGTTACCGAGACGCGAATCGGCCTGCCGGGGCAGCCGTCGCGTCGCCGCCCGACGGGTCTCGTCTAAGGGCCGGATACTGCTGGCGAATTCCCGTAGGCGGCTGACTGGCCGGAACTTGGGCAAGATGGAGCCTGCTGGGAAGGGAAAACCGCGACCCCAGACGCCTCAGACGAATTCGCCAGCAGTATCCATTTGCTACTCACGCCCCTTGCTCGGCCCCGACCCCTGCCACACCCCGGCCGTTCCCCGCGCTGACGAGGCGCGGGGCGGGTTGAAACATGAGGCTTTCCGACGATTGACGACACGTCAGCGATTCAGGCTGCATAATGGAACAATTCGGCCGTAGAACCAGCATGAGGCCGGTTTCCAAGCACATCGGAAGTGGGCGCAGATTCCCCAACATACTAGAGAAGAATCCATGCCGAACATTCGCTTGATGGGGTTCGCCGCTGGTACTCTGTTCATCCTTTCGTCGGCGGGCAACGCCCAGACCCTCCAAGCCCCCGGCAAGGCCCTGGCGATGGGCCAGGCACCTTCAAAGGTCCTCCCGCAGCCGCAGGGTCCGGGCAAGGGGCTTCCGGCTGCGTACAGTGACGCGGGGTCCACCTACGCGGGCCCCACGGGCTACTACGGCGGCGGGTATGCTGGCGGCACGGCCGGCTATCCCGGCGGGTACGACTTCGGCCGGCCCGGCTACAACCCGGGCGGCCTCGGCGGGCCGCGGTCCGGGCTGGGGGTGCGGCCCGGCCTGGGCGTCGGCGGCTTCGGCCCGGGGCGCTGACTGTCCACAGGTTCTCCGTTCACCCTGCGGGGGCGCGCCGGCCTGGACCTACGGGCTGACTCGGGGCGGTGTCGGCGGCGGCCGGTTGATGGGCGCCGCGGCCGGTGAGGAGATTCGCACGTCGACCGGTGCGGCCGGGCGTCACTCCGGTGGCGACCCGGCCCTCCGGTCAGGCCGTACGGACAGGAGTGGGTGGTGGGCGTCGGTCCCACATCGCGCTTACGGCGCAGAAGGCGCACGACTCAACGAACCGACGTCGGAGGAGGTCGGCCGAGCCTTCCCAAGGTGGAAGGATTCGGCCAACTCCGAGTGAAGGGGCGACCAACTGGCGTGGCAACCGCCATAGCCCAGGCC
This sequence comes from uncultured Planctomycetaceae bacterium, assembly GCA_963803395.1. GTDB lineage: Bacteria > Planctomycetota > Planctomycetia > Isosphaerales > Isosphaeraceae > JAFANO01. The sequence goes on along the minus strand of CAWDND010000027.1, from coordinate 17,823 downwards.
GGGACCTCTCCGATCCGTTCGGGCACTCTTTCTCGGAGGTCTCTGGCTATGGGCATTCTGGCATGGATCGTCCTCGGTCTGGTCGCGGGCGCTGGCGAAGTTCATCATGCCGGGCCAACAGGATGGCGGAATTCTCCTCACCATCGTGCTCGGTATCGTCGGTGCTCTCGTCGGGGGCTTCCTGGGCACGTACGTGCTCGGCTTCGGCGACATTTCAGGGTTCGATTTACGCAGCATCGCGATCGCAGTCGGTGGAGCCTTACTGGTGCTGTTCGTGTACGGGTTCGTCGCTCGCGGCCGCGCCTAACCCACGGTTGCAGCGGACCCGGCCCGCCGTGGACCAACACGCAACGTTTCGTCTCACCAAACGGACGGATACTGTTGGCGAATTCACCGAAGGGCGGCAAGCGACTATATGAAGGGCCTTACGCCCCACCACCGCCGGCCCTGAGGTGCTCCCATGTCGCTCCAGCCCAGCCCCATCCCGCCCATCCGGGGTAGCAGCCCCATCGGTGTGAAAACCTACGGTAGCGTGTTGGGCGCAATATCGAGGGTCCGGCCCGCGTGAACGGAGAGGCCCGTTTCACCCCCTCGATAGCCCCTGGACGCAGTATTTGGCGCAATGTCGCCCCCCGAAGGGTATTAGCCCGATCGCTGCGAAAATACACGCTAAGGCGCCCCATCTACGCCCAATGGAGACGAGTTCTCGGGACTTTGATTTTTAGGATGGGTTCTTGAGGCGCGCTTTGGTGAGACAGCAGCCCTTCGACGAGGCCCGGAACTCTGTGTCATCAAACGTTCGTTTGATGGGACAGTCGCAAGATGCTGTGGCAAGAGAACTTGCAGCAAGCCCAAGAGCCAGTGCTTAGCGTGTAAAATCGCAGCAATCGGGCTAACACCCTCCCGAGATCGGAGGTCATTTCATTGCGCAAAATACGTCGGCTCGTCGCCGAACATTGCGCCCACTGCGACATGGGCGCCATTATTATTGCGCAATGTGTCACGGTGCCCCGGCGATTCCGGCCCTCTTGAGTTCCCGGCCTTCCCAAAGTGACGACCGAAGGGAATCCTTACCGTAGGTTTCTGCACGGATGGGGCTGGGACCCCCAGAAGCTTAACCCGACTTTCTGGTCCGATGATTGTCGGACCCCTTCTTCTGGCAAGTTCTCTTGCGCCTGATCGCAGCTTCCCTCCCGTTGCCCCCGCTCGGCCGTGACCGCCACCAACGCCGCGCCAATGGCGTCCAACGCGGAGGAACAGGCGGTCAGGACGTCCGTACTTGGGTAGGCACTGGGGGGCGGCCTGGGTTCGACTCCCGGGGTGCTTCCTCTCATAAATGGGACAACTCACAGCGCGTGCCGGTTCGCTCAGTTCCGACCAGGTCGGTCGTCGGGGTCGCCACTTGCGCCGGGGGGCGTAAGCCTGGTTTCTTTCATGAGGTGGGGCCCCTGGCGACGACACTGGAGCCGGGGGGCGTAAGCCTGGTTTCTTTCATGAGGTGGGGCCCCTGGCGACGACACTGGAAGGTGATACGCTGCCGACTCACCGCCGCCCAGGAAGCCGTACGAGCCCGGCACGGCGGCTCGGCCCTCACTTTCTCAAGGCTTGAGGCGAGGAATACGGCCCTCCTGGGGGGCGGCGAATGCGGGATGGATCGAACGTGCGAGAGGTCCGCTCGGCGCGAACTCCCCATCGCGACGGGGAGGGCGTCACCCCGACGGCAGGTGGCCCGGCCGAGCTGAGGAATGCGTTGGAAGCATTGCGGGTCGCCGCGACGCTGCTGGTGGTCCTGTATCACGCGGCCCTCGCCTATGTAGCGACCCCCCTGCGCCTAACGCTCTGGGTCGCCTTCGAGCCGTCTGGTCAGGTCGCGTTCGACGCCTTCGTCTCCTGGGTGAACGGGTTCGCGATGCCCGTCTTCTTCCTGGTGGCCGGCGTCTCGGCCCCGGCGGCGTGCGAGTCCCGCGGCCCCCAGGTCTTCCTGGTGCATCGAGCCAAGCGGCTGCTCCGACCGCTTCTGTTCGGTGGACTGACGATCCTGCCGGCCTTCTACCTCCTCTGGGGATACGGTCTGATGGTGACCGGGCGTTGCGACCTGGACAGCATCCTGAGCTGGAAGTTCGGCCCGGACGTCCGCTACAACCTTTATGGGCTCGGGCACCTCTGGTTTCTCGAGTACCTGTTCGTCGTCTGCACCCTGTGGTGCGCCACCTGGTGGCTGCAAACTCGCGCCTTCGGCCGGGTGGCGGGGTCCGGCGACCGGGGCCGGTGGCCGACGCAGTGGCTCGCCTCGCCTTGGGGTCCGCTGCTGCTCGCCATCCCCACGGCCGTGGTCTTCCTGATCGACTCGGACACGATGTTGCGCGTCGACAACGTGATCGTCCCCGATGTCGCCCGCCTGCTGCACTACTGGCTCTTCTTCGAAGTCGGCGGTTGGATCTCCAAGGTGCGCGAGCCCCGTCGGCAGTTCGCCCGATCCGGCCCCCACTTCCTCGGGCTCTCCTTCGTCGTGTTTGCGCTAATGGTGCCCTTGCTGCTCCGCCACGCGGCAGCCCCCTTGGGGGGTGGGAGCCGGGTCGTCTTCTGCGCCTTGGCCGCGATTTTCCCGTGGCTGACTGTCTTCGGCGGGTTGGGCGTCCTGCTACAGATCAATCCGGCGAAGGGGCCCCTCATGCGGTCCCTTACCGAGTCGGCGTTCTGGGTCTACCTCATCCACGTGCCGATCGTCGCCCTGATCCAGCTCGCGCTACTTCCGACGGTGTGGCCGGTCCCCATCAAATTCACGATCGTCTCGGCGCTCGGTCTCGGGTTGAGCCTCGCGAGCTACGGCCCGTGCGTCCGGCACAGCCTGATCGGGGCGATCATCAATGGGGCGCGGAAGCGCGCCCCGCAATCCGCACGTTTCGGCCCGGAATTCGGCTGGGTGACGGTCGCCGGCATCGTGCTGCTCCTCTCCGCCGGGGCCGCCTGGTCGGCGCGCGTTTTCTTCTTCGGCCGCAACCTTTACGCGGAAGTGCCCGGTCGGCTCTACCGCAGCGCGCGCCTCCAGCCCGGGGAACTGGACGACCTGATCGGCCGCGAGGGTCTCAAGTCCGTCATCGTCTTCACCGGCAGGGGAGACCGTCACCCCTGGTTCATGGGCCAGAAACGTGTCTGCGCGGAACGTCGCGTCGAACTCCACGCCGTCCCCTTGCACGGGGGAGTGGCCCCCACGCGGACGGCATTGCTCCGGCTGATGGACCTCCTCGAGCAGTCCCCCCGCCCGGTGCTCGTCCAGGGCTACCGAGGCACCGATCAGATCGCGTTTGCCGCCGGGGTCGTCCGGCTGCTGGACGGCTCGACCCCGGCGGAGGCGCTGCGTCAGTTCGACCTGAAGTACGGCCAGTTCAGCGGGGCCGAGCATTCCGCCCTGGGGAGAGTCCTACTCGAATACCGAGACTGGCTGGACTCTCATCACTGGACGCACACCGCCGGTCGACTCCGGGGCTGGGCCCGCGACGTGTATCCCGAGCACGTTGTCCCCGGCTCGGTCACGTCCCCGGCACGCCTGGCCCGCGGTGCGCGAGGGACGACATCCCGTTGACCGCCCGACGGCCCGTCCTCGGTGGGCGTGCGAAGCGCGCCTGGTCGTCTCAGCAGGGTTCGATTTCCCGGCGACGGGTGATGAACGCCGCACCCACCCGGCCGGGCAGTACTATGCCCCGTTCGGTCAGACTACCGGAGGCCCGGAACGCACCCTCCGGCCGTGAGGTCCGACGCCGATCGCCGTATGGCGCACCAGGTATTGGTACGAGGCGAAGCCGATGGCCAGGGTGCCGACCAGGACGAGCGGGGCTTTCCACAGGGCGTGGCCGCGGACGAGGAAGAGGTCGCCCTGGATGAGCCCCAGGATGGGCATGTGGACCAGGTAGATCCAGTAAGAGCTGTCGGCGAGGTAGCTCAGGACGGGGCTCGAACGCCGGAACAACCGCAAGGCCGCCCCGATGGCTCCGAAGACCATCAGCCAGGAGAACAACGCCCCGAGAGTGGCCAGCGCCAACGCCTCCGCCCCGTGCAGAGGCGAGGCCCAATCCCGGCCCAGCAACCACGCTCGGCCCACGAACACGGGGACGGAGAGGGCCAGGTACCAGGGCGCCGGCCGCGCGAGCCGTTCGAGCTCATGACGGACCTGGTACAACCCCAGACCGACGAGGAAGAAGCTCGCGTAGTGGAGCAGCTTCACGGGGTCGATTAGGAAGGAATTGTGGCGGTCCAGCGACGCATCGATCCCCCCCCTCTGTCGGCTGATCCACAGCAAAGCCGTTGTCGGCAACGCAAGCAGGACCGGGCCCCATGGCGACCCGAGCAGGAGGTTCGCCAGGCGGTGGTACGGGATCCGGTCCACACCGCGGCGCGAGAGCCACCACCGGGCCACGCTGTACGCCAGCAGCATCACGATCAGATATTCCAGGAACCACAGGTGGGCCGTGCCGAACCGCTGGGACTGGATCACAGGGTCACGGAACCGCAGACGGATGGCCTGGTGCCAGGTACACCGGCCCGAGACCAGCCAGCCGAAGACCCAGGCGCACAGGCAAGCCGGAAGGACCGTCAAGACGCCGACCAAGAACGGGATGGCGACCCGTCTGGCGCGGTCCGCCAGGAATCCCGGGAAGCCGCGGGAATCGTACAGGAGGACGGCGAAGAACCCGGCGATCGTGAAATACAAAGGGTTTGAAACGCCCATGGACCACCAGCAGAACCAGTCGAAGGCCGGCAGGGTCGGCGCATCCCGGACGCACCAGAGGACCCCCGGGATGTCGTGTTGGACATAGCCTAAAGCCGCGTGCAGGCCGACGACCAGGAACATCGCCAGGCCGCGCAAGGCGTCGAAGGCATGATAGCGCGGCTTGTCCGCTTCCCGACCAGACGTGGCGCCGCTCCGTCCCTCCGGAGAGGCGTGCCTGCGTCGCAACCGGGCAGCCTCCCGTACGGTCGTCGCGGGCGTGGGCATGAGCGTCACTCCCTGAGGGGCGGGTGTCACCGCGGATGGTCGTCACCGACGAGCCCCGGACGACATCATTCCACTCCAATAAATATGCTAGACAAGTTCTGGGGCGCAAAAAATCCAGCACGGCCCGGGGCGGGGCTGTGGCGGGTCGAGTTGGGGAAGGGCGGGCCCGGAGCCGACAGGCCCGTGGCGGGGCCTAGACGGCCCGTGGCGGCCCTGGAGCGGGGCGAGCCGTTTTGTTTCCGCCAGGCGGGGCGGGTCGAGGCCGTGGCGGGCCGTATACGCCTCGTGGCGGCCCTGGAGCGGGTCGAGCCCCCCCCCGGGGCCAGGGGAACCGGGTCGAGGCCGTGGCGGGCCGTTCAGGGCCCTTCCCGGGCATCCGGCTCGCAAGGCGCTCCGCACCGGACCAGCCCGGTCCGGCGGGGCGCGGGCGGCGGAACCTGCGGGGGTGCTCGCGGAGCGAGCGAGCCGCAGGAGTCCTGAGTCCTCACGCGTCCTGCGGGTGCCTCACCAGGTTGAGCGAGCCCGCGGTGCGAGGACACCTCGCCGCGAGGACTGGGGGCCGCCACCCGGCCCCGGGAGGCCCCCCCAAGGGGGCGGCTCGAGAGGCACCCCTTCCAAGTTGGCGGTTATGTCGATTTTTCTGATCCAAGAGGCGGGCGGTTGCAACATGAGGATTCCTCTTGCCGCTGGTCCGCTTCGGACGAGGCTTCTTCGGGCCGCGATGGCTCAGCGGATACTTCGCCAGCCACGCCAACTCCGCCGCCGCCTGCAGGAACTCCGCGAACTCCGCCGCGCCGACCGTCCCAAAGATCGCCCACTCCCGCGGTGGCAAGGCGATCATCATCCCCTCGGAGACGCGGGCGACCTCCCCGGCCACGTGGTAATTCGAGACGATCCCCTCCACCTGCTCGGCCCCGTGAGCCGACCGCAACGCCGCTCGCACGGCCGCCACCGCGTTGTACGCCACCAACGCCGTGCAGAACCCGAACAACGCCGCCTTGGGGTAGGCCAACGTGTCGATCTCACAACGCAACGCCTCGGTCAGCGTCTGGAACACGTTCTCCAGAGTCCAGCGCCGGCGGTAGGTCGTCGCCAGCAGCCGGCCCTCGGCCTCCGCCGCTGGCACATCGCAGAGCAGGAAGATCTCCGTCTCGCCGTCCTCGGTCGGCTGGTCCAGCACCAGGCGGATGCGGCGGATCGTCATCATCCGGGCCCCGCCGTGCTCATCGCAGAGGACGCGGCCCCGCTCGTCGATGTCGGTCAGGCGGATCGGCTGCTCGGAGGCCACGCCGGTGGCGATCCGCCCCAAGTCGGTCCACGCGCCGGTCGCCTCCCAGCGCCGGTTCGTCTTGTGCTGGCGGACCAGGAAGTGACCCCGGCGCTCGACCACGCCGAAGACGAACCGGCTGCAGCAGAAGTTCCGATCGGCGATCCAGAAGTCCCCCCCCGCGACACGTTCGAGGACCGCGTCGATCAGCGACCGCTCCGGGGCATGGGCATCCTCGCAGGGGACGACGTCGCAGACCAGCATCGTCGCCGGGTCGAGCACGACCAGCGCCTGCCCAGGCAGCGCCGCGGCGCGGGTGGTGCGGGTCGGCGCCGGGCGATGCTCGGTGCCCGCCACGTGGTTGCCGTCGAGGAGCCGCGCCCGATAGCCGGGCAAGGGCTGGGGGAGGGTGCCGCCGTCGAGGCGGCGCAGGATCGGCCCGAGGCGGTCGTGGGCGTGGAGGACGAAGCCGCGGCAGACCTCCGGCTCGATCCCCTGGAGCTTGGTGTAGACGGCCGTCAGCGAGGTCATCAGCTCGTCGAGCGAGTCGAGGTAGGCGGAGCGGACGGAGGGATGGACCTTGGAGACGACGGCGAACATCAGCTTGACCATGGCGGAGAAGAGCAGTTCGCGGGTGCGTTGGGTCTGGGCGGTGTCGTGGAAGAGTTGATCGAGTTGGTGGGGATCGAGGGCGCGTTCCAACAGGGCGCGGTACATGACGGGGATCGGACTGGCTTGGAGGAATCGTTCGAAGAGAGGACCCAACTGCACGGCGACGACCTCACTTGCCTCGGGGAATGATTTAAGCTCGTCAACAGTTCTAGGTTACAGAAAATCTCCTTATCTTGGAAGGGGTGGGGACCATCTTACGCACCCCCTTCCGCGTCGCGGGGTTGAGGACGAACGACCACAGGAGGGCGCGAGCGGCGCGCACCCCGGCCGTCTCCGAATCCCAAGGTGAACACCGGCATGGCGCCAGAATTGACAGAATTGACAGAATTGACCCCGGCGGGTCCCACGCGATTCGGACCTATCCGCCGGCACATCCGGGAGGGCAGCCGTGAGCGATCCAGTCGCGCAGTTCCTCGGAGCGCCAGCGTTGCGCCCGCCCGAGCGACACGGGCGCCGGCATTTTCCCACTCTGGGCGAAGCGCCACACGCTTCGAGGGCTGATCCCCAAGAGACGCGCGACCTGGTGGACATCGAGCAGCGGGGCGCTGGGCTCGGTCGGGGGAGCGGTGAACGGCATGGTGCGGGACTCCTCGGCGCGGCGCGGTGGCGATTCGGGAGGACCACGATGCGCTTCACTATCGAGCGCGTCGCCAGGATTGTCCTGGAAACGTCCAGGATCGTCCCTGGCGGCCTCGAGGCGGTCGGACGAGGGATTCCACGTCCACGCGAGTGGGGACGTCGTACCGGGGCTGCTAGAGGCCTTCTCGATCAATCCGTGGCGGGCAGGCCGAGCCGGTGGCGGACGAGGGCCTCGCGGAGAGCCACCAGGAGCAGCCGCTTGACCTGCGGGGTCGCCTTCTCGTACGCCACGCGGGCATCCGGATCGGCCTGGGCCAGCGCCTCGGTGTCGAACGCGGACCGCTCCTCTGGCGTCAGGGCCTCCCAGTACGCCTGGATCTGGGCCTCGGCTTCTCGTTCGCGGAGCTTCGCCTGGCGGACGGCATCCACCTGCTCACTCGCCGCTCGCCGGGCGGCTTCTTTGGCGGCACGCTGGGCCTTGCCCTCGAAGCTGGCGGGGGGCGAAATCCTCCCGGATCGCCTTGGTGAGATAGGCGCCGAGGTCCCCGATCTTCTGGGGCTTCTTCTCGCGGAGCCAATCGACCTGCTCAATCTGGGCCTTGATCCGGTCCTCGGGGAAGTCGCGGACCAGGTCGGCGGCCACGGCTCGCGTGACGCCGCGCTCGACCAGCTCCCGCTCCAAGCCGGTGGGCTCGGGCTTGGCCTCCGGAGGCTTCACCTCGGCGGGCGGCGGGAGCTCGGGATTGGCCAAAGGCAGCTCGATCGCAACCCTCTCCCCCTTGCTCGTGAACGCCTTGAACTCGGCCTGGGCCTTCGGGCCGGGCGTGTAGATCAGTGTCCAGTCCGGCCGACCTTCGCGGTCGGTCGTCATCTCATACTCGACCTTGGCGATGTACCCGGACTGCCGGTGGGGGGCGTGGACCTTCTCCATCTGCTGTCGCATCAACCAGAACGTCGTATAACGCGTGAGCGGCGCGTAGGTGCAGAACTCCGAGTAACGCATTCTCGCCTCGGGCCGGCTGTGCTTGAGGGTGGCGAAGACGTGATACGACAGCAGCTCGTAGAGGCGCTGCGCCGCGGGCGGCAGGTCGCGGAGGTAATCGAAGTCGAGGGGCCGGGTCGTCGCCGTGTCGAGGATCTCGCGGTAGAAGGCGTGCGGGACGAGATAGACCGCATCGGCCCTCTGCCCGTCCGGCAGTGTCTCGCCGGTGAACACGATGGCGTACCGCGTGTCGCCGACCTCGATCCGCCGCTCAGTCCCATCGCGGACCTTGTGCCGGACCTTCGCCGTGATGAAAGCGCTGGCATTCTGGAGGAGGGCTCGCCGGATGTCGCGGATGTTCTTCCCACTGTCGGGCAGGCCGAGCTTCCGGCAAAGCTCACTGAGGCTACCCAGGCGGATCAACCCCGGGGTAGGCCGCCCTGCTTCCTCGATCCGGCGGTTGATGATGAGCGTGTCGAGCTTGTACGCCAGCGGCCCCGGCGGGCCGTACTGGGAGTTGTAGCTGACCTCCCACCGCAAGGCCAGCTCGCCGTCGGCGCCCGTTTCCCGGATCGCGATGCGGACGGTCCCCTGCCGGGCGAGGTGGTGGATGGGGAAGCGTGAGAGCGTGGTCTCAACCCGGAGAACGTCCCGGAGGACCACCGGCTCGGTCTTCGGATGGGTCTTCTTCATGTTAGTGTATAAAAGAGCACCACCACCATCCTTCTGGTGTTGGTGTCTCTTAAAGTCTCTTAAAGTCTAAGAGTCTAGCCGGGGGCCGTGCGGCACAAGTATAATGGGAGAAGCAACTTCGGTCAAGACGAACCCCTCGAAACCCAACTCAAAGTACGCTTTTTCCCAACTCAAAGTACGGGGGCGCCCAACTCAAAGTACGGGGGCGCCCAACTCAAAGTACGGGGGCGCCCAACTCAAAGTACGGGGGCGCCCAACTCAAAGTACGGGGCGCGGCGGTAGTTGGTCGGTCCCCTTCATCGGCATGACCGGTGGCGTCGCCCCAATCCGATTGGGCCGCATCGCCGGCGCCGTCATCCCGTCCGCCTTGGGCCTGCATATCCCAGGTGGGACATAGTGTCCAGCGCCTCGGACCTCCTCGTTGACTCCTGTACGTACGTTCTTAGAATAAATGTACAGGACGGACCACGGGTCGAGGAGGGCCCCCCTTATGAGGTACCAACAGCCGGACGCGGCCGACGTCTTACCGAGGCTGTCGCGGTCGGAAGAGATTGCGATCTGGCGTGCGATGGCGCTGCGGCAGCCGCCCGACGATCCCGTGCGGCGGTGGGCCGAGCGGCAGCTTGCTCGGGCGGGTCTGCTGGGCGAACCCGCCGGAACGAACGACGCGGCAGGGCGACGACCGGCTACCCCGGCGCTTGCGGGCTCGGCTCCAGGAACTGGAAGCCGGCTTCGCTCAGAGTGAGCGTCCCGTCGGCCTCCACGATCAATCGCCCCTGAAGGACCGCGCCCCCGGGGTGCTGGGCCAGCTTGTCGCGGCCTTCGCGTTCACCTTCGCCTGGATCTGGAGGCCACCCAGCTCGATGACGAGCCGGGGATCTGCGGGATCGATGTCCCGAGGGACTTCGCCGGCCTTGAACGGCACCACCAGCTTCACGGATTGGACTTGAAGGGTTTTCGTCATCGGGTTCCTCGTGAGAATGGGGCCGGGAAAACCGGCCCGCGGGGGTACGGATCAAACTCGGACTCGGGGGTGATCTTCCCCTCAGTATTCCGGCGAAACGGAGGGAGTGAAAGAGGCGCCGGGGCGGCGGTTGGCTACCCCGGTGCTTGCGGGGCCGGCTCAGTTGCCTGAGGGACGCAACGACATTTGTTCATAGACCCAGAGCGGCATGGCGGCCGCGCCCGGGTCGGCCACCCATTCGGGCTCGGCGGGGAGCGGCCAATCCTCGGGTTCCTCGCCAGGGCACGGACCCGGCGGGTGGTATTCGCCACAGTACGGGCAGAGGGGTTCCGGCTGGTCTTCCTCGTGGGCGTAGTGGCCGAACGTGTAGCCGCTCATCGCGCACCCCCTTCCTGGCGGGCGGTGCCGAGCTGCGCGGCACGGGCGATGATGGCGGCCGCGGTGGCGCGGGCGGCCGGGGAGCGGGGCACCTCGATGGCCCGCGCCGCGGGGGCGGGGCGCTTGCGGCCCGAGAGGAGGCCGAGCGCGACGAGGGCTTTGACGTGCTTGCATGCGAATTTGTTATTCGCGAAATCGGGGCACGAGCAGGTGCTGCGCCCGGCCGCGCGGACGACCCGATAGACCGCGCCGGCCCGGGCGCCGGTGCGCTTCCGCAGGGCCCAGACGCGGACCGAGGGCTGGGGGGCGGGCTGGCGCTTGAGAGAATATTCATCAGAGTTGATGAACACGCGAAGTTTGCAGGTGCCGTGCCGGGGGGAGCGGGCCTTGGCAGGGCGCACGGGGGCGCTACTGTGGACATGGGGTGTACCTCGGAACTGGAGGTGCCGTAAGCGCGAGTGGTCGGGTGATGACCGACCACTCGCGGCCCCACTGAGCAACTAGTGGAGCAGGCTTTACTGTACCAAGTTTCAGTGGGCTTGCCTAGCGGAAAGCCCTGTAAAATAAGGGATTTCCGGCATGGTGCAAATATAAATGATTAAACAGACGGGCCGCATGGAGGCGGCCCGATGAAGGCCGCGGCCCGACCGGCCAGGAGGGCCGGGCGGCCGCCCGGGCCGGGGGGTGGCGCCGCCGGCAGGACCGGGCCGCGCCCGGCCCGGAAGCGAGCGGGGCCGCCGGCGGGCCTTCCGGACGCGGGGACTGGCACGGCCCGGGGCGGGCGACCGCCGCGCGTGCCCCAGGCCCGCAGCCACCCCCCGCACCCCCCGGGGACCGGGGGGGGGTGCGAACGAGCACGAAAGAGCGGCGCAGCCGCGGCCATATGTCTTCTCTGCGTCTGCCGCGGCGGCCGAGCCCCCCCACATGCTCATGGGGGCGGAGGCCGCCGCGCGGAGGGCACGACGCCCGACTCATCCGGGCCTGGATGGCCCGTGGGCGCGAACAAGCCCCCCGCAGGCCGCATGACGCGGGCCGGCCGACTGGGTCCCTCGCTTTGCTCCAGGTGGTCCCGCCGGCCGGCCCGGGGCGGGCGGCCTCAGCTCGGGGATGGTGGCCCATCTTTGAGGGCCGTCGGCGAACCGAGGGGCGCGGCACCGTCGGCCAACGCTGTCCGACCGCGTCAGCGGCCTTTGTGGATCCCGCTAGATCCTCGGCAACGTCGCCCGCCAGGGACCCCAACTTATGCGGCTCGATTTGCACGACCCGCAGACCGAGGCCGACCTGCTCGACTCGGTCCGATCGAGTGCAATTCACGGTGCAATCATGTGTAATTGTGGTGCAAATCGCGGTGCTATCCGCTCAACGCCCGACGGCTTTCGCGGAGGTCGGCCCGGATCTCTGTCGGGTTGGGATGTGTCCCAGGCGGGACTGCTTGCCCTGATCAACCTCGCGGAGGTCAACACGGTCCCGTACGGCCTGACCGGGCTGGGGTTGGCGTCGACGTGGCGGATGAGGTCCCTCGGCCCGGGACCCCTCGGGGTTGAGAGCGGGAGTGGCTTCGCGTGCGAGCCGCCGGCGATGCCGAGTGGCGCCGCGCGTCTGGAGGGCGGCACGCCGTTCCCGTGGCGCCGCCCTGCCCTGCGGTTCTCTGAGACCGCGTCAGCGGGATTTGGGATCCAGGCGACTGACCGTCCGTATCGAGCAGGCGATTGTTGGTCGCCGAGTCGCTAGCGTCGAGATTGACGCGCGGGGCGATGGTGCGGCATGGGCGTCAAGACGGCGGGTGACAAGTCACCGGATGGCATCAAGGCAGGGTGGGAGCCGGTCCGAAAACAAGGGCGGACCCGCACGGTTGGCCCCGTGGCGGGTCCGCGACGAATCCCCGGTCTCTAACCCCAGCCCGAGGTCTCCTCATGTCCGTTGCAACCGCAACCGTCGTGTCTCCTGATGTCGCCAGCGCCCTCCCGCGCAAGCGTTCCAGGGCACCGAAGGTGACAAGTCGCTCGTGCGACTCGCGTCCCAAGAAGGTCTCTGTGTATTTGTCCGAGTCGGCGGTCCGGAAGCTCGATATCCACGTTGCCATGGACGGCGGGGACCGTTCGCGCCTCGTGGAACAACTCATCCAGGATAGTTTAAAGCGTTATGAGATGCCCCGCCGGCGATTCGAGGCGACCTTGACGGTCAGTGAAATCGGCCCGGACCCAGCCGGTGATTGAAGCCATTCCGCCTCGGTTGACCTTAACGTGGCGGCCGCGCTGGTCGTGACGCTCGTGCGGCCCCTCGACGTGATCGGGGGGGGGCTTCAAGGCGGAGCAGGGCAGGGGGGTGGTCTGCCGGTCGCGGTCGGCGCGGTTTCGGCCTTGAGCTTGAAAACGGGCGGTCCTCTCGCCCGCGAGACTTGGTTCCTCCGCCGGCCCTCTCGGGCCGATTTTCAAACTCGCCGGGCCCCAGGTAGAGTGAGAACGTGGTGCGCGGGACAGCCCCCTGTTGCAAAGTGCGGGCCGTTGGGGGCACGCCAGGGGCGTGACCCACGGCTCCCGCCGCCGCCGCAGAGGGCCCAGAGCGATGAGAAGGTCGGAGCCTTGTTACCTGCGCCGCGCGCTCGGTCATCCGCTGGCGCTGGACATTCCCCATGTGCTGTCCGAGGCACGGCTCAGCGCGGACGCGAAGCTCGTGTATCTGGCCTTGCTCAGCCTGGCGGATCCGAGCGGACACGTCTGTGCGACCGAGCGAGAAATCGCCGAGCGGACCGCGGCCCTCCAGGACGAAATCGAAGGGGGCAGCGCAGGGCTGTGCGCGCCGGACGGGTTGGCCACAACGCTCCTTCGCGGGTGGAGTGTCAACTGACAGGCCACAGGCGGCATCCTCGACGGGCGGGGTGTCACCCAACAGGCACGCCAGGGGGTGGAGCTGACGAGTCACCCGCGGCGGTCCATCCGCTCCGCCCATCGCTCCTGGGCCGCGCGGAGCCGCGCCAGGCGGCGGGTCTCGACCGCGCGAGGGACGGTCAGGAACGTGACGACAGTCAAGGCGGCGCAAGCGAGCGCGGCGAACAGCATCATTGGCGTTGCCTCCGCATCGAGGGGTTCACGCCACCGTAACCTGGTTCTCGGCCGCGAGGGGGCACGATGCCGCGAATCGACACGTGGCGTCGCCGCGATACCCACCCAGGGCCGGTCGAGGGGCTTGGCCTGGCGGGGGGATCGCGCGGCCCCGACGGCGGGGGTGTGGTGTGGGGCCTCGTCGCCAGGGCCGCGGCCAGCGATTCGACATTGCCTTTATTTATATTTATATTTTAGATTTGTTTAAATATTTTTCGGGAAAGGGCCGGTTTCCGTGCCGTTCGTGCGGCGCCCCCCCCGGGCGTAACATCGCTCGGGCCGTGCGGCCCGATGAACGTTACAGGTGCCACTGCTTGGCACGCGCGTTTGGCGGTCCAGACCGAGTTGCCCGCAGGCGATCGGCGTTCGATCTCGGCCCTGGTTGCGGCGTCGCTGTTCACGCCGAGGTCCCTCCAGGACGGGATGGTACCCTGGCCGGGGGGACAGGGTACGCCGGTGGCGGTGCCGGCGTGCGGACAATCTCTGAGACTTTGATGGCGAGACGGGTTGTTGAGATGTTGTGACGGATTCAGGCCGCTTCCATGTCGCCTCTCAGGAGAGCCGTCATGTCTCACGATATACTGGTTAGGCGGCGTTGAGCTGTTCGGGCACTCTTTCTCGGAGGTCTCTGGCTATGGGCATTCTGGCGTGGATTGTCCTCGGTCTGGTCGCGGGCGCGCTGGCGAAGTTCATCATGCCGGGCCAACAAGGGGGTGGAATTATCCTCACCATCGTGCTCGGTGTCGTTGGTGCTCTCGTCGGGGGCTACCTGGGCACGTACGTGTTCGGCTTCGGGGACATTTCAGGGTTCGATTTACGCAGCATCGCGATCGCGGTCGGTGGAGCCTTACTGGTGCTGTTCCTGTACGGGCTCGTCGCTCGCGGCCGCGCCTAACCGGGGCGTGAGTAGCATTGGACCAGAAAACTGGAATAAGCCTTATACGCCGAGTTTTCCCGGGGCTACGAGGCCGAAATCGAGCCGATTTGCCCCGGTTCTTACCGAAACCGGACGTATATGCTAGATTATACACTTAGTTTTTACATGATGATAATAACAATAGATAGCGACTTAAATCGCTATTTTTGCAGTAGTTTTCGCCCTATTCCAGTTTTCTGGTCCAATGCTACTCACGCCCCTACCACGGGAGACTCGGATCCGGCCGCGCGGGCGGCGGCGTGTCTGTCCCGAGCCGATCACGGGCACGTTGAGGATGCTCTTGAGATGGGCATCTCGTACCGCAGACATCATCAACCGTTTCATGAACGGTCGCGTCTCGCCTTCGATCTCGGCCTGAGGAGGTGGGTATGAGCACCGCGAGCGGCCTGTCCACAGAGGAGCTCGCCTCCAACGTGTTCGGTACCAAGGCAGGAGGCGGCCTGCAGGCGTTCTTCACGCCCCAGAACATCGCCGTCATCGGGGCGACCGAGAAACCCGGCAGCATCGGCCGGACGATCGTCCGGAACCTGCTCGGCAGCCCGTTCGGCGGGACCGTCTTCCCGATCAACCCGAAGCGGCGGCGCGTGCTGGGGATCAAGGCCCACCCGCGCATCGGGGACATGCTCGACCCGATCGACCTGGCCATCGTGGCCACGCCCGCGCCGACGGTGCCGGACCTGATCGGCGAGTGTGTCGAGGCCGAGGTCCGGGCGGCCGTCGTTATCTCGGCAGGATTTAAGGAACTCGGGGCCGAAGGCGCGGCGCGCGAGCGGCGGATCGTGGACCAAGCGGGGCGCGGCCGGATGCGAGTCATCGGCCCGAACAGTCTCGGGGTGATGAGCCCGATGACCGGCCTGAACGCCACGGTCGCCAGCGCCATGGCCCGGCCGGGCAAGATCGCCTTCCTCAGTCAGAGCGGGGCCCTCGGCACCGCGGTCCTCGACTGGAGCTTGCGGGCCAACGTCGGCTTCAGCGCCTTCGTCTCGGTCGGGGAGATGCTCGATGTCGGCTGGGGCGACCTGATCGACTACCTCGGCAACGACCTGCAGACCCAGAGCATCCTCCTCTACATGGAGTCGATCGGCGACGCGCGGTCCTTCCTGTCGGCGGCGCCGAGGTGGCGCTGACCAAGCCCATCATCGTCATCAAGCCCGGCCGCACCGAGGAAGCATCCCAGGCGGCGGTGGCGCACACCGGGTCCCTGACCGGCAGCGACGACGTGCTCGATGCCGCCTTCCGCCGCTGCGGCGTGTTGCGCGTGGACCGGATCTCCGAACTGTTCAGCATGACCGAGATCCTCAACACCCAGCCGCGGCTGAAGGGCCCCCGCCTAACGATCCTGACCAACGCGGGCGGCCCCGGCGTGCTCGCCACCGATGCCCTGATCGCCGGCGGTGGCCAACTGGCCCACCTGGCCCCCGAGAGCATCGCATCGCTCAACCGCATTCTCCCGCCGCCCTGGACTCACCGCAACCCCATCGACCTGCTCGGCGACGCCAGCCCCGACCGCTATGGTAAGGCGCTGGAGGTCGTCGCCAAGGACCCGAACACCGACGGTGTGCTGGTGATCCTGACGCCCCAGGCGATGACCGACCCGACCCGGACCGCCGACGAGTTGAAGGCCCAGAGCACAACCGCCGGCAAGCCGGTGCTAGCCAGTTGGATGGGGGGGACGAGGTCGCGGTCGGTGAGTCGATCCTGAACCGCGCCGGCATCCCGGCGTTCCCCTACCCCGATACCGCCGCCCGCGCCTTCAACAACATGTGGCGCTACAGCAAAAGTCTCCGCAGCCTGTACGAGACGCCGGCGCTGGCCGGCGGCGAGGACGGCGGCGCCGATCGCGCCGGGGCCGAGGACCTGATCGCCGCCGTCCTGGCCTCGGGGCGAACCCTCTTGACCGAGGCCGAATCGAAGCAGTTGCTCGAGTTGTACCGCATCTCCACCGTGCCCACCCGGGTCGCCACCACGGAGGAACAGGCCGTGGCCCTCGCGGCGGAACTCGGCTACCCCATGGTCCTGAAGCTCTACTCCCAGACGATCACGCACAAGACCGACGTCGGCGGGGTGGAGCTCAACCTGTCCAATGCCGAGGCGGTGCGCCACGCCTATCGCACGATCGAGCAGTCCGTACGCCAGTGCGTCGGCGCCGAGCACTTCCTGGGCGTGACCGTCCAGCCGATGATCAAGCTCGACGGCTACGAGCTCATCCTCGGTTGCAGCCCCGATCCGCAGTTCGGCCCGATGCTCCTGTTCGGCGCGGGCGGACCACTGCCCGAACTGCTCGACCGTTCGCTGGCCCTGCCGCCCCTGAACACGACGCTGGCGCGGCGGATGATGGAGCACACTCGGATCTTCCATGCCTTGCAGGGGATCCGCGGTCGCCGTCCCGCCGATCTGGGCGCGTTGGAGCGGCTGTTGGTCCGGTTCAGCGGGCTGGTGGTCGAACAGCCGCGGATCAAGGAGATCGACATCAACCCGCTGCTCGCCACGCCCGATCGCTTGATCGCGCTGGACGCCCGGGTGGTCCTGCACGGGGCGGACGTCGATGCGGACCGACTGCCCCGCCCCGCCATCCGCCCCTATCCTACCCAGTACGTCACCCAGTGGACGACTTGCAGATGCGCAGCATGCAAGGAGGGCCTGACCGTCACGCTCCGCCCGATCCGGCCCGAGGACGAGCCGCTGGTGGTGCGGCTCCACGAGAAGCTGTCCGAGGACTCCGTCTACCTCCGCTTCTTCCAGTCCTTGAAGCTGAGCCGGCGGATCGCCCACGAGCGGCTGACCCGGGTCTGCTTCCTCGATTACAACCGCGAGATGGCGCTGGTGGCCGACTTTAAGGACCCCGAGACCGGGGACCACGAGATCATCGCCATGGGGCGGTTGAGCCGACTATATGGCAAAGACGAGGCCGAGTTCTCCCTCGAGGTCCGCGACGCGTTCCAGCGGTGCGGACTAGGTACCGAGCTGCTCCGCCGGCTGGTCGCCATCGGCCGCGACGAGCAGATGGGGTGCATCAGCGCCGTGGTCTTGCCGCACAACCATGGCATGCTGCGCATCTGCGAGAAGCTCGGCTTCCACACCGATTACGCAGAGTCCGATCGTTTGGTCCGCGCCAGGCTGGGACTCGTCGACACGGGGAAGTAAGCCTCCAAGTCGCAAGGAAGCCGGGAACCGGAGGAAGGTCCCTCTGCCGTTCCCGGAGGGAGGGAAAGGGGGACCTGGGGTCACGCCTCGGAACGGGAAAAATTGCACGCTAA
>CAWDND010000026.1:0-29379 GCA_963803395.1 uncultured Planctomycetaceae bacterium | reverse complement strand
GTGGACAGATACCATTGGCGGTCCGGCCCCTTGCCGCCCCGGTACTGGTTCATCGACGTCACCAGCGAGGAGACTTCGTCCAGGACCTGGAGCAGCCCGCGGGGGTTCTGCCCCATGGTCGCGTTCAGCGACTCGATCGTGCTGTCCCCGACCACGGCCCGCCTCGGGACCGGCGGGACGGGCTTCACGGGATCCAGCTCGACGGGCTCGTCCTCCTTCCCACGCTTCGGGCGGCCCCGCCCGGCGGCCTTGCTGGCCGACTCGTACTGGGCATGTTGAATCTCGAAGGCGGCCTTCTCCTCCTTACCATGCCGCGAAATGAGCTTCGTCGAGGCTCCGCATCGGGCTGGCTATCGCGCTGACGGCGGGACTCTTGCCGTCGCCGGGCAGGCCGACACACACGGCGTAGATGCTCGCGGAGGCGAAATAGCCGCTCTTGAGCCGGAGACTGGCCGAGCGGCCGAGCGCCGCGCCCGCCACCGCGAGCACGGGCAGGGCGAGGAAGTCGGCCGGGCAGCCGATCGACGTCGCGCCTTGATGGATCAGGCGGACCGCCGCCGCGGGATAGACGTCCAGCGGGAACGGCTCGACCGGCGGCAGTTTGAACGCGAGAGGCTGTCCCCAGCCGTCATCTTCGGGGGCCGGGCCGTCCGGGTTCACGGCGGCGACGGCCTCGATCCAGGCGCCCGCCTCGGCCTCGGGCAGGGTGCACAGATGAGCGTCCCACGCCCGGTCGCGGTCCTCGACGTCGGCCTCGGCCAGCCGCTGCGCGAGCTCCCGGTGCGTCCCCGAGACCCGCCGAGCCTCACCGTTGATGGGGTGTCCGGCCCGGGCCTTGGCGAAGACCCAGACGTCGTACGGCGTGGGGCTCACGTCGGCGCTGGGGATCCGCCTTTCTTGAAGGGGGACCATCTTACGCACCCCCTTCCGCGTCGCGGGGTTGAGGACGAACGGCCCCAGGAGGGCGCGAGCGGCGCGCACCCCGGCCGTCTCCGAATCCCAAGGTGAACACTGGCCTGGCGCCAGATATGGACAGAATGGACAGAATGGACCCTGGCGGGTCCCACGCGATTCGGACCTATCCGCCGGCACATCCGGGAGGGCAGCCGTGAGCGATCCAGTCGCGCAGTTCCTCGGAGCGCCAGCGTTGCGCCCGCCCGAGCGACACGGACGCCGGCATTTTCCCGCTCTGGGCGAAGCGCCACACGCTGCGAGGGCTGATCCCCAAGAGACGCGCGACCTGGTGGACATCGAGCAGCGGGGCGCTGGGCTCGGTCGGGGGAGCGGTGAACGGCATGGGGCAGGACTCCTCATGCTCGGCGCGGTGGCGATTCGGGAGGACCACGATGCGCTTCACTATCGAGCGCGTCGCCAGGATTGTCCTGGAAACTTCCAGGATCGTCCCTGGCGGCCTCGAGGCGGTCGGACGAGGGGGATTCCACGTCCGCGCGAGTGGGGACGTCGTGCCGGGGCTGCTAGAGGCCTTCTCGATCAATCCGTGGCGGGCAGGCCGAGCCGGTGGCGGACGAGGGCCTCGCGGAGAGCCACCAGGAGCAGCCGCTTGACCTGCGGGGTCGCCTTCTCGTACGCCACGCGGGCATCCGGATCGGCCTGGGCCAGCGCCTCGGTGTCGAACGCGGACCGCTCCTCTGGCGTCAGGGCCTCCCAGTACGCCTGGATCTGGGCCTCGGCTTCTCGTTCGCGGAGCTTCGCCTGGCGGACGGCATCCACCTGCTCACTCGCCGCTCGCCGGGCGGCTTCTTTGGCGGCACGCTGGGCCTTGCCCTCGAAGCTGGCGGGGGGCGCGAAATCCTCCCGGATCGCCTTGGTGAGATAGGCGCCGAGGTCCCCGATCTTCTGGGGCTTCTTCTCGCGGAGCCAATCGACCTGCTCAATCTGGGCCTTGATCCGGTCCTCGGGGAAGTCGCGGACCAGGTCGGCGGCCACGGCTCGCGTGACGCCGCGCTCCACCAGCTCCCGCTCCAAGCCGGTGGGCTCGGGCTTGGCCTCCGGAGGCTTCACCTCGGCGGGCGGCGGGAGCTCGGGATGGGCCAAAGGCAGCTCGATCGCAACCCCCTCCCCCTTGCTCGTGAACGCCTTGAACTCGGCCTGGGCCTTCGGGCCGGGCGTGTAGATCAGTGTCCAGTCCGGCCGACCTTCGCGGTCGGTCGTCATCTCATACTCGACCTTGGCGATGTACCCGGACTGCCGGTGGGGGGCGTGGACCTTCTCCATCTGCTGTCGCATCAACCAGAACGTCGTATAACGCGTGAGCGGCGCGTAGCCCATGTTTGGGGTGACCCGCTGTAACTCTTTGCGGGGCAAGGGCCGGATTTTCGATTAGTCACTACATCACGGTCTCCTCCCCCTCCGCTGGCGCCGGCGGACGCTGGTCGACGAGCTTCAGCGCCTTCAGAACCAGACGCGCGTCAGGACAGCCGCCGGTGATCCCGCGGCGTTCCACTTGGCCCTCCAGGCGGAAGGTCACCAGCCGCACGGTGGACAACGCTTGCAGCGCCGCGCCGGCGACAGATCAACCCCCGCTTCTTCGAGCCGTCGGCCCAGGAGCCGCTGGACCAAAAGTGCCAGCGCCGCGACGAAAATGTGGGCCTTCACCCGCGACTCGACTTGGTGATAGATCGGCCGCAGCGCCATCACATCCTTGAGTTATCTCCGGTAATTTTAGGGAAGTCGTGGAATAGATTGTCACTACACTTTTCAGGCTGGCGGCGGGTCGCCTGAGGCGCAGGGCCTAGAAAACAAGGCGTTTTCGCGCGCGGCAGCCGCCGGCTTGGGTGGCTTCACCCCAAACATGGGCTGGGAGCGATGGAGATCAGAGCGGGGTCGAGCAACTCCAGCGCTCGGGCCAGAATCCGATCGGCCAAGTCCAAGAGCGTCCGGTAGCCGTCCTGAAGCCGCTTGGGAAAGTCGCGTCCCTTGCCCTTGGCGATCTTGTTGATCGCACGGAGTTGTTTCTTCACGGTCCGAAGCAAGTGTTTGCGCTGCCGCCAACCGCCGAGACCGAGAAGTCTCGCCAGGCGCACCGCCAGCGGCACGATCGTGCGTAAGCCATCGCCGATCAGGCTGGAATCGGTGGGATAGTGAATGTTGGTGGCGGGAACGAACGAGTCGCCCCGGACCGTCTCAGCGGCCTCGGGTACGAGCCGATGGCCCTCGGCCACGATCAGGTGGTTGACCCGCTCAATCGTGTCGGGTGACAACAGACAGATGTTGTCGCGGAGGCATCGCCAGTCAAACGTCTGGTCGTCACACCAGCCGCCGATCCCCATGACCTGCCGCAAGGAGCGATGCTCTTCGGCCAGATTCTGGAGCCGGTCGTAGTCGAAATTGCAGCCCAGCCGAACCGCCCCCAGAACAAGGATCGACCAGTAGGTCATCCCGGGACGGCCAAGGTCTGCACTGGAGGTTCCGTTGACGTCCTGAGCGACTGCATCGAGCAGTTCATCGCGCAGTTCGGGCTGGCTGTAAATGTGCTGCAACCCTTTGAGGATGGGAATGATCTCGTCGCGACACGATGTGTTGAGCCGGACCTCAAGGACCGGAGGACAATCGAACCGACGCTGGAGATCAAAGGCGATTCGCATCGGGCACTCCCTCGAAGATTCCTCGCTCAGAACGCGCAAAACGGCTCTTTCAGCAGAAATCTTACTCGGCAGCCCCAAAACTTCGAGATCCATCTCTGAAACTCGACTTTGGCCATCAGGCTGCGGCTGAGAGCCCCTGAATGAGCGCCTCAAAGTAGCATCGAGGCAATTCGATCACGTCAGCCTTGCCTTCCGACATGTCGCTGATTCGCGCCTGCCAGATCCGGCTACGGACCAGCCGCAGGCAGTCCGAGAACGTCGGCTCGTCCTTGGCATACCACGCCGTCTGTTCGGCCGACAGGAGGCCCACCCCGTAGCATCGCAACGCCGCTAACGTCACCACCGAGAACAGGCCCAACAGCACCGGCGTCGTCCGCGCGATCGCCAGGTCCGACCATTGCCGCTGCGTCTCCAGCCCCAGGTGCGCACGGGCTTCCTCAAAGCTCACCTCCATGCTCCAGCGTTGGACGACGTACTTCAGGATCGCCTCCGGCGCGACCCCTTCGTCGGTACAGAGGTACGCCGCATCCGGTTGCCCATCCTCGGGGTCGCGGGCCAACACGTACCGGATCGCCACCGGGTCCTGACCCCGCCGATGCCACAGGCCGGTCCGGGAGAAGACCTGCATCGGCTTGCGGCGGCCGCCGTACCACTCCACCTCGACCTCCTCCCAGGGCGTGTCGCTCCGGCGGGCCCACTCCGTCAGACGGCGCTGGCGCGGGCCCTTCTTCGGCTTGGGGCCACGCTTGCCCGGTGCTTGGGGCCCCGGCCGGTGGTACAACGCCGCGTCGAGCCGCAACCGGCAGATCATCGTCACCTGATAACGCTGGCAGGCGCGGGCCAAGTCCACCGCCGCGAAGCCGCCGTCGAGGACCAGGATCAGCTCCCGCCCGGGGAGCCAGCGACGGACCTGCAGGACCATCTGCCGGGCCAGATCGATGGAGGTCTTGTGCGAGGCGCGACGGCCGGCACCCTCGGGCCAACACAGGGTGGTCAGGAAGGGCAGTGCCCAAACCCGCTGGCTCCAGGGGACCGGGACCAAGATCATCAGGGCCACCCACTTCAACCCGAAGCACTTGACGACGTGCTTCCGTGAGGACCGCACGGGATCGCGGTAGCAACCCTTGGCCTTGATCCGGCGGCCGGAGCGGCGCTCGATGGTGTCGTCGGCCGCCAAGACGATCGGCCAGTCGCGAGGGATGACGGCGACGATCAGGCCGAGGAGGACCTGCCCGGCGGCCAAGCACGACCACGCATCGCGGTTGAGGACGCGGTGGTAGTTAGTGAAGTGCCGCTCCCGGCTCAGGCCCATGATCCGCAGGGCCGAACAGACGGTGCGGTTGCCGGCGGCCAGGATCGCCCCGACGGCCAGGACTTGGGCCTTGGCCCAGGCGCGGTCGGAGAACAATGGTACGAAGGCGGCCAACAGGGCTATGATTTCCGGTGGCAGATCCACGGGGGTCGTCTCCAGGGTCGGTGGCTCGTCAACCACCCTCGATCCTGGTCAATGACCCCCTGGATCTGCTAGCCGACTTGGCCAAAGTCGAGTGAAAGAAACTCCAAAAAAATCAGGCTCAGGTGCATTTTCCGACGGACACTAACGAGACAAAACGGCCCTGATCCACGTAGATCTCGAAAGGAGGTGGTTCATGGCCGGAAGTCGCGCGACGCGGTCGTCGCGGGGGCATCGTACCCTCTGTGTGCCCCTCCCGGAAGAGACCTATCAGTAGATCATCGACGATCCCCGCGCGTTCCGACGCACGCTCGATGACTCGTTCCAACGACTGCCGGAACTGTTCCCCCGGAACGTCCCGGGATACCAACTGATGGGCCACCGCGTCTCGGCCAAGCAGAACGTCAAGGTCCGCCGCGTCCGCCTCAAGGACGGGACCACCTACAGCATCCGGCCCTCGTTCCTCAGGCCCTACAGGACCGCGCACAGCGCACTGGGGACGTCGAAGGACCCCTGTTCCTGCGCCCGTTCGGCGTCCCGTTCTGGGCCTTGGCCCGCGTCTTCGGCCGCGATCCGATGTCCTGGTATCGTCTGGAATGCACCCTGGGCCGCTATCGTCTGGAATGCACCCTGGGCCGCTTCAGCGTCGTGGGGACCACCGTCCGCCGGGTGGAGTTGCCCGCAGACCTGTTGGCCGACGAGCATCATCAATCCCTCGACAGCCGAAAGCTCTACATCGCCACGACCGTCGGCGGCGGATGCATCCTGGGTGCGGAGCCGGCGGATGCGCCGGGGACCGACGACCTGGAGGCCGCCTATGGGGTCTTCAAGGACGAGGCCCGCGACATCGCCCCCGCGTACGCCCCCGAGACCGTCAGCACCGACGGTTGGAAGGGGACGCAAGCCGCGTGGAAGGCGCTGTTCCCGAAGGTGGTCATCCTGCTCTGCTTCTTGCACGCGTGGCTCAAGATCCGCGACCGGGCCAAGCACTTGAAGGAGGTGCTCGCAGAGGTCTCACGCCGGGTCTGAGAGGCGGATCACGCGTCCGACCGCCGCAGCTTCGCGCCACGGCTCCGATCGCTGCGGCGATGGGCGATCCGAGAGCTTTCCGGAGTCGTTTTGGAGAAGGTCCTGGACCTGTGCGACAAGCGCGCGCGAGGGTCGATCGCGTAGCTCCATCCCGACGGCCACCGCACGAGCAAGATGTGGGATCGCCTGCTGCGGGGGATGAACCGCTCCTTCGATCACGGCCAACACCTTCACGGCTCGCGGGCGGCGTGCCGGTGGCACGGCCGCGCGTGGGCGTGGTTGTGGAACTTCTCGCCCTGGCACCCAGCGACGACGCGGAAGAACGAGGATTGGCGTTGCCCTGCCGAACGTCTCAACCAACACCGCTATCACGCTTGTTGGCTGCAAAACCTCTTGATCTCCGCGTCCCTCGGTGGATATAAATGTCCACTCCTACAAAATCCGTGACGGTCAGGAAATTCCGATTCTTCCTCGGCGGGATCACCGCGGCCGCTCCGCTGGCCTCGATGGTCGCAACGAACTTATCCCCGTCATATCCCTTATCTGCGATCACTGCATCAGCATCGTGACCTTTGACCAATGCAGCGCCTTGATTGATGTCGGCCTCTTGTCCCCCGGTCAGGATCAACTCGACAGGGTTGCCCAACCCGTCTACAGCAATGTGCAGCTTGGTCGAGAAGCCGCCGCGCGAGCGTCCCAAGGCTTGGTCGGCGCCCCCTTTTTTACCGCCCCGGCGGCGTGCTGGTGGGCCCGGATCACGGTGCTGTCGAGGCTCAGCCACTCCAAGTCAGGGTCCTTCAGCTCCTCGAAGACCCGGAGCCAGACGCCCTTGGCGGACCAGCGATCGAACCGCCTCCAGACCGAATTCCAAGTCCCGAAGCGTTCGGGGAGGTCACGCCAGGGGGCCCCGGTCTTGGCGATCCAGAGGACGGCGTCGACGAAGAGACGGTTGTCTTTGGCGGTCACGCCTGGGTCGCCGGCTGGGCCGGGGAGGAGTGCTGCGATCCGCACCCCGTGTTCATTTGTTATCGAATGACGGTACATGGTTGAGTGCTCGATCAGCCTGGAAACGCGAGCTTTGATACCCTCCTTACGAAGTTCACCCAGGTTTTGTCCACACGCCCTAATACGCTACCGTAGGTTTTCGCAGACGTGGGGCTGGAACCCCATGCCGCTCTTGGTCTATGAACAAATGTCGTGGCGTCCCTTCGAGAACTAGCCCGCCCGGCGCCGCGGCGCGCTCCGGCGCGCCGCGGCCCGGCCCGAGGAGGAACCGCCCCATGACCCGCGCCGAAGCCGCGCGCCTCGGCGGGATCGCCCGGCTGGGTTTTCAAGCCCTCGTCGCGAAGCGCTTCGGAGGCGACCGCCGGCATGCCCTCGACTGGCTGGTCGCCAAAGGGCTGGCCGCGCTCGACGCCGACTTTCCCCCCCCCGCTGCGGAAGTTCTTCGACCCCGGACCGATGCCACCGGCCGAAGCCGCCGACCAGGCCGACCCGGAGTTACCGTCCTGATCCACCGAACTGGACCCTGGCCGGGCGGCTCACACTCCCCGGCTCGGAGGTCGGGCGACGGCGCCGGCGATGCGGCTCGAACTAGACGCAGCCAGGAGGCAAACACAGGACCAACCGAAAGCCGCAACTAAAGAGCTTTCTAAGGAGGACAAGGTGTAGTGTAGGGCTGGTGCGGATGGCGCCGATTATGAGGATGGCCCACGCGCTAGGGGTACTCGCGGTAAAAACTAGGGGTACTCGCGGTAAAAACTAGGGGTACTCGCGGTAAAAACTAGGGGTACTCGCGGTAAAAACTAGGGGTACTCGCGGTAATGGCTAATTCCGTAAGTCGCTGACAGATAAGTATTTGCGTCCGAAATTTCCGGCTAGATACTTCTTAGATACTTTTTAGATACACACACGGGGCCATCGTGTGTGTCGGATTCTGAGGTCTGCATGAATAAAAATCGAGCCGAGGAGACGCCGCCGGAGAAGATCCGGACCGAACTCAACATCGAGAAGTGGTCCATCTGGCGGCCTGCCAACGCCCGGACCAAGCCGAAGGCGCGGACGTTTGAGCGGGATGTCCGCCTGCCGGACGGCACGAGGATCGTTGCGAAGCTGAAGATCGGCTTCACTGATGAGGGCAATCTCACGACCGAGGACCAGAAAGTCTATTACGCCCTCGTCAAGGTGTGGGAAGAGCGGGGCCGCACGTCGGGTCTCATCCCGCTTTCGCTCAAGCGCCTGGCAAGGACGCTCCGGAAGGCTTGGGGTCAGAAGACGAGGGAAGCGCTGCGCCGGTCCCTTCTGCGGTTAAGGATCACCCCGTTCATCTGGGAACAGGCCTACGTGGACGGCTCGACCGGGAAGGCACTCCACCTCCTTGACACCTTCAGCGTCCTGTCCGACCTGAAGATCGTCCGCCGCGAGAATGACGGCCATGTGACGACGGAGATGGGACACTTCCGGTTCCACGAGGCCATCCTCAAAAACCTCCTGGCCAGCCACACGAAACCCGTCCTCCTTGGCGTGGTTCTTTCCTTCAGGGGCGAGATCGCCCAACTCGTCTACTCGCACCTCGACATCGTCATCAGCGACAAGGCGAGCTATGAGCGGCGAACGGCCGAACTCTTCGAAGACCTGGGCCTCGAGGGTGGGGCCTATACTCAACCGTCCAAACGGAAACAGATGCTCGAGCCAGCCTTGAAGGAACTCCAAGGCGTTCAACTGACGACCGGCACCATCACAACGGCCCAGTTGGCGAAGACGAAGGATGGGAAGGATTACAAGCTGATCGTTCGGAAAGGGAAGTCAACAACCATAGGCGGGGAAGGGGCGACTGAGCCGAGGGCGGAGATCGTATCGCCCCCCCTCCCGGCGAAGGATTCGCCGACAGCCCAGGCCGAGGAGCTGGTGCGGCACTTCCACCGGGTGTTCCACGGGGCTGAGGAGGCGCTACTGACGGCGAGGGCACTTGACCAGGCGGCCAGTCTGATCACGCAACTCGGGATGGAGCGGGCCCGACACGTCATCGACTTCGCCCATCGGGAGGCGCCCAAGACCAAGCACCGAGTGGTGACATTCGGCGGCGTTCTGCAGTACGCAACCGCGGCCCTCCGCGACTTCGATCGGCGGACCACGGCACCCGCGGCGCGCGAGACGGCTGAACAAGCGGCCCGCCAGGCGCAGGCCCTCGCGAGGGAGGCCGAGGACCAGATCCAGGCGTACTGGGAGTCGTTCAGCCCGGAACAGCGGGCCGCGTTCGACGCCGAGGCGCTGGCCCAGGCCAGCCCGGAGGCCCGCGCGGGGTACGAGACGGCCACATCGTCGCAGGTCAGGCGGATGCACCTGACGGTCCTCCGCGAGGCCCTCGTCCGCCACCGGCTCGGCCTGCCCGCCACGGATTGATCGAGAAGGCCTCTAGCAGCCCCGGCACGACGTCCCCACTCGCGTGGACGTGGGAATCCTCGTCCGACCGCCTCGAGGCCGCCAGGGACGATCCTGGAAGTTTCCAGGACAATCCTGGCGACGCGCTCGATAGTCAAAAGCATCTTATCCCGGATATTTCATCCGCCCTTCGGTCGCCCTTCGGCTGACTACACATAAGCACCTTTTGTCAAATCCGGGGCCGGCGGGGCGGTGCGCCGGCCTCGGCGCGCGCACCTTCCCCCTGACCCCCAGTCGGCAGGCCACGCTGCGATCACCCTTTCCGCCCGCTCAACCAGACTCGGCGGCCGCTAGCGACGGACGACTCATCACACACGCATACACCGCCAGAAACACCGCTTGATACGGGTAACTGCTCGCCAGGTGAAACACCACCCGACGCGCACTGACGACCACCCGCGCCGCCACCTTGAACAACTTCAGCCGGATCGTTCCCACCTGCGCCTCCGCCAGCTCCGTCCCTGCCAACGCCGTCCGACGCAACGCCTGAATCAGTACGTACGCAGAAGAACTTAACAGCAACCGAAACTGATTCGCCAGGAACCGATGGCAGCTCGTCCGGTCGGCGAACAGATCCAACTGCTGCTCCTTGATCCGATTCTCCGCCTCACCCCGCTGGCAATACACATCCTCATATAACTCCTGAGGATCGCCCGGCACGTTCGCCACCACAAACCGCGGGTTCTGGCCCTGGGCCGTGTGCTCGGCCTTGACGATCACCCGCCGCCGCCGATCCCAGCTCCCCGCTGCATAAGAGAACGACCCGAAGACGCGCTGCGGCTGGCCAGTGCGACGGAACTGCCGCTCGGCCCGCTCGATCTCGTCCCGCGCCAGGCGCTCCAGGACCGCGTTCTTGGCCAGGCCGAGCACGTAGCCGATGCCGTGTGAATCGCACCAGCGCATCAGCCGCCAGCGGCAGAACCCGCTGTCAGCGCGGATCGTGATCTTCACGTTCGGCCAGGCGGCGCGGAGCCGGCGGACCAACAGCTTCAGCACGGCGCGGGTGTGCTGGCTCGCGTCGATGTTGCTGGGACGGAGGTAGGCCACGAGCAACTCATCGCCGCAGAAGACGTATAATGGTAGGAAGCAGTGATGATCATAATACCCGTGGAAGAATCGCTGCTCCTGGTGACCGTGGACGGGGTCATCAGTGGCGTCGAAGTCGAGGATCAGGTGCTCGGGCGGCTCGGGGTAAGCGGCGAGGAATTGATCGACCAGGACCTCGGCGCACGCGACCAGCGTCTGCCGGTCGACGCGGTTTTCGAGGCGGCAGAGGGTTGGGGGCGAGGCGAGGGTCAACTCGGGATCGGGGCTCCGTCCGGCGGCTACCTGCAGCACGGGGTCGGCGCGAAGCGTCTGATGGTCGTTGAGGTCCTCGTAGCCCAGAGCGATGGCGAGGACCCGCTGGGCGAGCAGCGACTTCTGGTCGTGGACGGTGAGGACGGGATGGCGTGGGTCGGGGATCGCCGCGTCGAGGGCGTCGAAGAGGCCGATGCGATCGGCGACCTCGCGCAGGAGGAGCGCGCCGGCGTCGGTGGTCAAGCGTCCTCCTTGGAAGTCGGCGAGGACGTTCTTGGGCCCGAGGGTGGAAAAGCGGAGCGGTTCGGGGTTACAGTCTGTCATAGCGATGGCCTTGCGTGTTGGAGATATTCCGAGACACTACATTATATCATACAACAAGTTAGGCCATCGCACAACTAACTTATTCGGAGTCCGGATGAAATATCCGGGTTATGGTCCTCCCGAATCGCCACCGAGCCGAGCAGAGGAGTCCTGCCCCATGCCGTTCACCGCTCCCCCGACCGAGCCCAGCGCCCCGCTGCTCGATGTCCACCAGGTCGCGCGTCTCTTGGGGATCAGCCCTCGCAGCGTGTGGCGCTTCGCCCAGAGCGGGAAAATGCCGGCGTCCGTGTCGCTCGGGCGGGCGCAACGCTGCGCTCCGAGGAACTGCGCGACTGGATCGCTCACGGCTGCCCTCCCGGATGTGCCGGCGGATAGGTCCGAATCGCGTGGGACCCGCCAGGGTCCATTCTGTCCATTCTGTCCATATCTGGCGCCAGGCCAGTGTTCACCTTGGGATTCGGAGACGGCCGGGGTGCGCGCCGCTCGCGCCCTCCTGGGGCCGTTCGTCCTCAACCCCGCGACGCGGAAGGGGGTGCGTAAGATGGTCCCCCTTCAAGAAAGGCGGATCCCTAGCGCCGACGTGAGCCCCACGCCGTACGACGTCTGGGTCTTCGCCAAGGCCCGGGCCGGACACCCCATCAACGGTGAGGCTCGGCGGGTCTCGGGGACGCACCGGGAGCTCGCGCAGCGGCTGGCCGAGGCCGACGTCGAGGACCGCGACCGGGCGTGGGACGCTCATCTGTGCACCCTGCCCGAGGCCGAGGCGGGCGCCTGGATCGAGGCCGTC
Source organism: uncultured Planctomycetaceae bacterium (assembly GCA_963803395.1). GTDB lineage: Bacteria > Planctomycetota > Planctomycetia > Isosphaerales > Isosphaeraceae > JAFANO01. The sequence goes on along the minus strand of CAWDND010000026.1, from coordinate 17,441 downwards.
GCCGCCGTGAACCCGGACGGCCCGGCCCCCGAAGATGACGGCTGGGGACAGCCTCTCGCGTTCAAACTGCCGCCGGTCGAGCCGTTCCCGCTGGACGTCTATCCCGCGGCGGCGGTCCGCCTGATCCATCAAGGCGCGACGTCGATCGGCTGCCCGGCCGACTTCCTCGCCCTGCCCGTGCTCGCGGTGGCGGGCGCGGCGCTCGGCCGCTCGGCCAGTCTCCGGCTCAAGAGCGGCTATTTCGCCTCCGCGAGCATCTACGCCGTGTGTGTCGGCCTGCCCGGCGACGGCAAGAGTCCCGCCGTCAGCGCGATAGCCAGCCCGATGCGGAGCCTCGACGAAGCTCATTTCGCGGCATGGTAAGGAGGAGAAGGCCGCCTTCGAGATTCAACATGCCCAGTACGAGTCGGCCAGCAAGGCCGCCGGGCGGGGCCGCCCGAAGCGTGGGAAGGAGGACGAGCCCGTCGAGCTGGATCCCGTGAAGCCCGTCCCGCCGGTCCCGAGGCGGGCCGTGGTCGGGGACAGCACGATCGAGTCGCTGAACGCGACCATGGGGCAGAACCCCCGCGGGCTGCTCCAGGTCCTGGACGAAGTCTCCTCGCTGGTGACGTCGATGAACCAGTACCGGGGCGGCAAGGGGCCGGACCGCCAATGGTATCTGTCCACGTGGTCAGGGCAACCCCACCTCGTGGACCGCAAGGGGCACGCCGAGAACATCCCGATCCGCGTCTCCCATCCGTTCCTCGGCCTGATCGGCGGCATGGTCCCCGACATGATCGGCTCGTTCTGCGACGAGCGCGGCCGGTCTGACGGCTTCCTCGACCGCTTCCTGTTCGCCTACCCGGACCCGGTCCCCAAGAGGGGCTGGCAGGAGGAGGGCATCCCAGACGAGGCCGCCGCGGCGTGGTCGGAGATCGTCCGCCGGCTTCACGACTGCCCGCTCAAGTTCGAGGACACGCGACCCCTCCCGCACGTCGTCCACTTCACTCCCGAGGGAAAGCAGGCGTGGCGAGAGATGATCGACGCCCACTCCGTGGAGCAGTCCGACGCCGACTTCCCGCAATCGCTCAAAGGCCCCTGGGCGAAGCTCGAACAGTACGCCGGCCGGATCGTCCTGATCCTCCACATGCTCAGCCTGGCCGCCGACCCGAGGCGGGACACGGCCACGATCCCCGACGTGTCAGCCAGGACGGTGCGGAACGCCGCCCGGCTGCTGACCTACCTCAAGAGCCATGTCCGGCGCGTCCACGAGGCGAGGAAAATCCGGCGCGCGGGGAGGAAGGGAACGACGACACCCGGTCCGTCCTCAAGTGGATCTTGCGACACCACGCCGAGTCCCTCTCGCGCCGCGATTTGACCCGCGACCTGAAGCGCACCTTCAGTGAGCGGCCGAAGACGTTGAATGAGGCCCTGGCCTGGCTCGTCGGGTGCCACTACCTCCGGCGCCGGCCCGATCCGCCCAGGCCGGCGGGCCGCCCGGGACCGAAGCCCTCGGAAACCCTCGACGTCAACCCGTACCTGATCGCGCCGCAAAATCCCGGAAATCACCCGAATTCGATCCCCGAGGACGATCCCAGGGATTTCGGGGATTTTGCGGCGCACCAAGGACGTCTCGACGACGAGGAGGTGGGCGATGACGACATTCCTTTCTGACCTCTGGAGGGCAGTGTCACCCGGTTCCACGGCCCCGTGCGAACCCCGCTCCAATCTCCTCTTGATCGCGCCGCAAAATCCCCAAAATCACCCGAATTCGCTCCCCGACCCGGAAGACGGCGACCGGGCGGACGATCCGGAGGATTTCCGGGAATTTACGGCGCACCCAAGACATCCCGACGCCGAGGAGGGGTCCGATGATTCTCCTCCCTTCTGATCCCATCGAAGTCGTGATTGCTCGGACCTCCGGGCCCCCGCGGCCGTGCGCCTGGATTCCCATGCAGGGGAAACTGGTTAACAAATCCACTTGAAGCTGATCAGGAATCCCCGTAAAATACAGCCGTTCCTCGATCGACAAGTTATCGCTGTCCAAGAACGATAGACGCTTCCGCCACAACGTCAACAAAATTAGATGAACAATCTACATTCGTTGTTTGAACCCCATTTTCCCTTTATTTTAAGTCTTCCTCGCAACCCATCATCGTATCAGTAATCAGAAGCAAATCAGGGTGACACCGTGACAACATGGACGATAATTCCAGAGATCGCCTAACGCTGGCTCGCCTGTTCTTGGAGCCATCCAACTCCACTCACCGACAATACGAGGCCCTCCGGGCCTTCTTCGTCGAGGGTGTCCCCTCCGCCGAAGCGGCCAAGCGGTTCGGCTATACACCGGGCAGTTTTCGCGTCCTCGTCCATCAGTTCCGCAATCAGCTCAAGCGAGACTTCTTCGTCCCCACCGCACGCGAAGGCCGACCGCCGGGCAAACAGGAACGGCTTCGGGAACAGGTCGTCGCGCTGCGGAAGCAGAACCTCTCCGTCCACGACATCAGCCGCGCCCTCGCCCGCGAAGGCGAGTCGCTCAGCCCGGCGGCGGTCGCCGTGATCCTCGAGGAAGAGGGGTTCGCGAAGCTGCCGCGACGAGCCGATGACGAACGGCCCGACCAGCCCCGTCCCGTCGTGGCCGAGGTGACCGACGTCCGCCGGCTCGACCTCACGCCACGCCACGTCCGCACCAAGTTCGGAGGCCTGTTCCTGTTCCTGCCGTGGCTGATCTCGGCCGACCTGGACAAACTCCTCGTCCGGGGCGGTTTCCCCGGCTCGAAGATGATCCCCGCCGCGTGCGCGGTGCGGTCGCTGCTGGCGTTGAAGCTCTTCGGCAACGCACGACACAGTCACGTCATGAGTTCCGTGCTCGACGACGGGCTGGCCCTGTTCGCCGGGTTGAACGTGGTCCCGAAGCGGTCGTTCTTGACCGAATACAGTAGCCGAGTCGACCCGGCCTGCTACCCGAAGTGGATGCGTGATTGGTTCGACGCGGTCAGCCGTCTGGGCCTGAAATGGGGGACGTCCTTCGACCTCGACTTCCACACGATCCCCTTCCACGGCGACGACGCCGTGGTCGAGAAACATGACGTCTCGAAACGGAGCAGGCGGCAGAAGGGGATGCTGGCGTTCCTGGCCCAGGACGCCGACACCCGCGTCTTTTGCTACGCCAACAGTGAGTTGCGCAAGGACCAGCAGAATGACGAAATTCTTCGATTCGTCGAGTTCTGGAAGCAACGAACCGGACACCTGCCTGAGGAGCTCATCTTCGACTCCAGGCTGACGACCTACGCCAACCTCAGCAAGCTGAACCGGATGGGGGTCCAGTTCATCACGCTCCGGCGACGGTCGAAGAAGCTCCTCAACGCGATCGCGCAAACACCGGCATCGGCCTGGCGACGGATCGAACTGGAGAGCGTTTCCCGGGCGTACAAGACCCCGCGCGTCCTGGACCGGCGGCTCACTCTGAACGACTACGACGGCCCACTCCGGCAGTTGACCGTCGCCGATCTCGGGCACGAGCAACCGACCTTGCTCTTGACCAACCAGATGACCCGATCCGCTTCTCACCTGATCGGCCGCTACGCACGGCGGATGCTGATCGAAAACACCATCGAGGATGGGATCGACTTCTTCCACTTGGACGCCCTCTCCTCGGCGGTGGCGATGAAGGTCAACTGCGACCTGCAACTGACACTGATGGCGAGCAGCTTGTACCGCCTGCTGGCCGTCCGCGTCGGCAACGGCTACGAGTCCGCCAAGTCCCGCCATCTGTTCCGCGACTTCATCGACGCCTCGGCCAAGGTCACGATCACGGAGAGTGAAATCGTGGTGAGGTTCCAGAAGCGCGCCCACAACCCGCTGCTGATCGCCTCGGGGTTCGATCAGACGGACGCAGCGGTGCCGTGGCTGGGGAGCAAACGCTTGCGGCTGGTCTTGGGATAGTGCCATCCCGGCACCTCGGCCGAGCGTGGTGTAAAGTCAAGAACTAACACAACAACGCAATATAGCATCTTGCTGCATATAGGCATTTTGTTAGCCGGTTTCCCCTGCATGGGAATCCAGGCCTAGGGCATACGCACGAGTGCCCCGCCCACTTCGGCATGATGGACCTGGGGGCCTGGTGCCCCGTCTGCTTGGCCGCGTACGACCAGTGGTGCGACGAGCAGGCGGAAGAAGCCCGACGCCAGGCGAGCCTCGAAGGCCAGCCTTGGCCCGAAGACGAGCCGCCGGCCTGGTCGTACCGGCAGGTCGTGGAACCGTCCGTGAACTAGCCCCCACCGCCGGGGTAGCCAACCGCCGCCCGGGGCGGGCGATTCCCGCCCCCGGCCCGTCGTTCGTCACCTCGGCGCCTGAGACCTCCGCGACCGCCGAAGGGAAACCCACCCGGTCTGGCCCACGCCGGAGCGGCGGCCACGCCCAGCCCGACGGCACGGATCTCTCTCGCCGCTCCGGCGTGGGCCGCTCCACCCAGCCCTTTGAAGGTGGTCGTATGCGTCTGTTAAGCTGTCGCCAGGCACGGAGTTACCGTTTCTCCAGGGAGGCGACGGCTATGATCCTCGGCGACATCTTCGAGCGGTTTGCCCAAGATTCCCCGCTGTCGGTGATGGCGCAAGCTGTCATGGAGAACGCTCTCAGTCCGACGGTGATCGACCAACTGTTCGAAGACGTCGCCGAACGACAGTACACCAGGAAACTCCTCTTCTCCTCGATCGTGGACTTGATGAGCGTGGTCGTCTGCCGCATCCGGCCTTCCATTCACGCCGCCTATCAGGCCCATGGCGAGATCATCGATGCCTCGATCAAGGCCGTCTACGACAAACTCGACCACACCGAACCGGTGCTCTCGGCGGCGCTGGTCCACTCGACCGCCGAACGCTTGGGGCCGGTCATCGACGCGAGGAACGGCGCCCAATCCCCCTTGCTGCCGGGCTACCGCGTCAGGATCCTCGATGGCAACCACCTCGCCGGGACCGAGCACCGGATCAAGGAACTGCGGACGATCGGCGCCGGGGCTTTGCCGGGGCAGGCCCTGGTCGTGCTCGACCCCCGGCTGATGCTGGCCACCGACGTGGTCCTGTGCGAAGACGGCCATGCCCAAGAGCGATCGCTGCTGGACCAGGTCTTGGAACTCGTCCGCGCCGGCGATCTCTGGATCGATGACCGCAACTTCTGCACGACGAACTTTCTCTTCGGGATCGCCGGTCGCGAGGCGTTCTTCGTCGTCCGGCAGCACGCCTCGACACTGCATTGGGAGTTCGCGGGGAAGCGGCGGGCGTGCGGCCGGATCGACACCGGCCAGGTGTTTCAGCAGACGATCCGGGCCACGAACGACGCTGGCGAGATCCTCATCCTGCGCCGGATCACGGTGGTCCTGGACAAGCCGACGCGGGACGGAGACAAGGAGATCCACCTGTTGACCAACGTGCCGGCCAAGGACGCCCGCGCCCGAGTGATCGCCGAGTTGTACCGCAAGCGGTGGCTGATCGAGACCGCATTCCAAGAATTAGAGGCGACGCTCAACGGCGAGATCAACACGCTGGGCTATCCCAAGGCGGCGCTGTTGGCCTTCTGTGTGGCGTTGGTGGCGTACAACGTGCTGAGCACGCTCAAGGCGGCATTGCGTTCGGTCCATGGTGAGGAGGTGGTGGCGAAGGAGGTCTCGGGCTATTACGTGGCGGATGAGATCAAGATGACGCACCGCGGGATGATGATCGCGATCCCGGAAGACGAATGGGTGGTGTTTCACGACTTGACCTCGCCGGAGTTGGCCGGCGTGTTGGTGCGGTTGGCGGAGGGAGTTCGCCTCCCGAAGTACAAGAAACACCCCCGCGGCCCGAAGAAGCCGAGACCGAAGAGGCAGAGCGGAGCCAAGATCAAACATGTCGCCACCGCAAAGATTTTGGCAAATCGACAAAAGTGTACGACTTAACACCTTCAAGGGACTGGCCGCTCCACCCCACCCGACCTGCCGGGGGAACGATGACCTGCAAGGGCGGAACGCGAAACGGTTGCAGCGAATTTGCGGGCGACGCCGATGAGGAGACAGGCCGGGCACTTTGACGTACGGGGCAGCACGCTTTGGGGTACGGGGCCACACAATTTGAGTCCCTGGCGCACGCATACCTCGGGGCAACGGGCGCCGGTAGTGTTTCTCTGTTCAGTACCGCAATCTGAGGGTGGGTTTGGGGCCGACTACCGCAATCTGAGGGTGGGTTTTACCGCAATCTGAGGGTGGGTTTGGGGCCGACTACCGCAATCTGAGGGTGGGTTTACCGCAATCTGAGGGTGGGTTTGAGGTCGCAAGTCGGACTATCATTGGACTTGCGCCCCTCTTACTCTTAGGAACTGAATGAGAGAAGAACTAAGCACCACCAACGCCGGCCTGGTGGTGGTGCTTCTCAATTTTCTCGACCAGGAGGAAAACCATGGGCGACGAGAGCGAGAACCTGCGCCGTGTCGGGCGCGACGAGATGAATTTGTGCGAATTCCCCATCGCCTCGCTCGCCGAGCGGGTGCCGCCGGGATGTAAGACGATGGTCTTCGAGGACCGGAACGGGAAGTTGACCGTTAGCGGAAGCGACGCCTACGGACTGCCGACCGCCCCCGACTCCGACGTGATCGTCGGCCTGATCCAGTTGACGAAGCGGCAGAACGACTTCACCGATCCCACGGTGGCGTTCACGCGGTACGAACTCCTAATGCTGCTGGGCTGGCCCGATCGAGGGCATTACTACCAACGGCTGCGTGAGTCGCTCCGTCGCTGGGTGGGCGTGACGCTCTATTACGATGGTTGTTGGTGGGACAACCGGCGCAAGCGGAGGGTCGATGCAAGCTTTCACATCCTCGACGAGGTGATCCTGCCGGACGAGAACGACCCGGAGATCGAGTCTTCCTTCATCTGGGGCAAGAAGTTCTTCAAGAGTTGCAGGGACGGCAACCTGAAGTGTCTCGACCTCGACGCCTATTTCTCCCTGAAGAGTGCCATCAGCAAGCAGCTCTACCGTTTCCTCGACAAACGGTTTTATCTCCGACCCGACTGGACCTTCGACCTCCGGGAGCTGGCCCACGAGCGCGTCGGGATGAGCCGGAACTATCCGCCGTGGAAGATCAAGCAGAAGCTGCAACCCGCCCTCGAAGCGCTGGAGGAGGTCGGGTTCCTGGAGCCGATGTCGCCCGCCGACCGCTACGCGAAGGTGGAACGCGGTGAGTGGAAGATTCGCCTCGAGCGCAAACTGCCGCCGCCGGCCGAGGCGAAGCCGGGACCCGAACCCGAGCCCGAGCCGACCGGTCTGGCGCGGGACCTGATCGAGCGGGGTGTATCGCGGAGCGTGGCCGCCAAGCTGGTACAGTCCTACCCCGAGGAGCGGATCAGGCGCAACTCGAGCAGGTCGATTGGCTCCGGGAGAAGAAGCCGAAGAAGATTGGGGACCTCGGTGCTTATCTCGCCGAGGCGATCCGGCAGGATTACGCGGCCCCCGCCGGCTTCGAGGCCAAGGCCGATCTCGCCGCCCGGAAGACGGCCCAACGCGCGGCGCTCGAGCGGGAGGCCGCGGCCCGGCAGGCGCAGGCCCGCGGCGGGAGGCCGAGGAGCGGATCCAGGCGTACTGGGAGTCGTTCAGCCCGGAACAGCGGGCCGCGTTCGACGCCGAGGCGCTGGCCCAGGCCAGCCCGGATGCCCGCGCGGGGTACGAGACGGCCACATCGTCGCAGGTCAGGCGGATGCACCTGACGGTCCTCCGCGAGGCCCTCGTCCGCCACCGGCTCGGCCTGCCCGCCACGGATTGACCGGGAAGGCCTCTAGCGGCCCCGGCACGACGTCTACGCGAGTGGGGACGGGATCCCCCTCGTCCGACCGCCTGGAGGCCGCCAGGGACGATCCTGGAAGTTTCCAGGACAATCCTGGCGACGGGCTCGATAGTCAAAGGCATCATGGTCCTCCCGAATCGCCACCGAGCCGAGCAGAGGAGTCCTGCCCCATGCCGTTCACCGCTCCCCCGACCGAGCCCAGCGCCCCGCTGCTCGATGTCCACCAGGTCGCGCGTCTCTTGGGGATCAGCCCTCGCAGCGTGTGGCGCTTCGCCCAGAGCGGGAAAATGCCGGCGTCCGTGTCGCTCGGGCGGGCGCAACGCTGGCGCTCTGAGGAACTGCGCGACTGGATCGCTCACGGCTGCCCTCCCGGATGTGCCGGCGGATAGGTCCGAATCGCGTGGGACCCGCCAGGGTCAATTCTGTCCATTCTGTGCGCCAGGCCAGTGTTCACCTTGGGATTCGGAGACGGCCGGGGTGCGCGCCGCTCGCGCCCTCCTGTGGTCGTTCGTTCTCAACCCCGCGACGCGGAAGGGGATGCGTAAGATGGCCCCCCTTCAAGAAAGGCGGATCCCTAGCGCCGACGTGAGCCCCGGGCCGTACGACGCCTGGGTCTTCGCCAAGGCCCGGGCCGGACACCCCATCAACGGTGAGGCTCGGCGGGTCTCGGGGGCGCACCGGGAGCTCGCGCGGCGGCTGGCCGAGGCCGACGTCGAGGACCGCGACCGGGCGTGGGACGCTCATCTGTGCACCCTGCCCGAGGCCGAGGCGGGCGCCTGGATCGAGGCCGTCGCCGCCGTGAACCCGGACGGCCCGGCCCCCGAAGACGACGGCTGGGGACAGCCCCTCGCGTTCAAACTGCCGCCGGTCGAGCCGTTCCCGCTGGATGTGGCCTTCCCGTAGCAAACGGACAAAAAACAACGGTAAGACAGCACGGTCACCCTTCGCTGGCCCAGAACCAGCGGTGTTTCTCGTGTCGTGGCGATACTGTTCGAGATCGACCCCTCATCCCGAAATTCGAGACTTCCGCGGAGATTCGGGACCTTGATATCGGGACGAATAACGGGACGGTTTTGCAGGCTGTTTCAGGGGATTCAGGCCATATCCAAGGGGACTCCCGAAAACGTACCGAATCGGGACGGACAGCCTTAGCGTTGTTTTTTGTCCGTTTGCTACGGGAAGGCCGTCTACAACGACCCGCGAGCCAACCCGAACGGCAAGCTCTGGGACGACGTCTGGGGAATCAACCCCAAGATCTCCCGCCTGGTGGGCAACGCGGCCGAACGGCTCCCGGGCTTCCCGACCCAACTCCCCTTGGACCTCCTGCAGCCCCTCATCGGCTGTGCGTCCGACCCGGGAGACCTGGTCCTCGACCCCTTCAGCGGCTCCGCGACGACCGGTGTGGCGGCCCTGATCCAGGCCCGCCGCTTCCTCGGGATCGAACGCTCGGAACAGTTCGGAGCCCTCTCCCGCCAACGTCTCTTCTCCATCCAAACGTGAACCTATCTCACTCCCAAGTTCCAGGGCGCCAAAAAATCCAGCGGGGGAAGGTAACCTCTCGAGCCGCCCCCTTGGGGGGGCCTCCCGGGGCCGGGTGGCGGCCCCCAGTCCTCGCGGCGAGGTGTCCTCGCACCGCGGGCTCGCTCAACCTGGTGAGGCACCCGCAGGACGCGTGAGGACTCAGGACTCCTGCGGCTCGCTCGCTCCGCGAGCACCCCCGCAGGTTCCGCCGCCCGCGCCCCGCCGGACCGGGCTGGTCCGGTGCGGAGCGCCTTGCGAGCCGGATGCCCGGGAAGGGCCCTGAACGGCCCGCCACGGCCTCGACCCGGTTCCCCTGGCCCCAGGGGGGGGCTCGACCCGCTCCAGGGCCGCCACGAGGCGTATACGGCCCGCCACGGTCTCGACCCGCCCCGCCTGGCGGAAACAAAACGGCTCGCCCCGCTCCAGGGCCGCCACGGGCCGTCTAGGCCCCGCCACGGGCCTGTCGGCTCCGGGCCCGCCCTTCCCCAACTCGACCCGCCACAGCCCCGCCCCGGGCCGTGCTGGATTTTTTTGCGCCCCAGAACTTGTCTAGCATATTTATTGGAGTGGAATGATGTCGTCCGGGGCTCGTCGGTGACGACCATCCGCGGTGACACCCGCCCCTCAGGGAGTGACGCTCATGCCCACGCCCGCGACGACCGTACGGGAGGCTGCCCGGTTGCGACGCAGGCACGCCTCTCCGGAGGGACGGAGCGGCGCCACGTCTGGTCGGGAAGCGGACAAGCCGCGCTATCATGCCTTCGACGCCTTGCGCGGCCTGGCGATGTTCCTGGTCGTCGGCCTGCACGCGGCTTTAGGCTATGTCCAACACGACATCCCGGGGGTCCTCTGGTGCGTCCGGGATGCGCCGACCCTGCCGGCCTTCGACTGGTTCTGCTGGTGGTCCATGGGCGTTTCAAACCCTTTGTATTTCACGATCGCCGGGTTCTTCGCCGTCCTCCTGTACGATTCCCGCGGCTTCCCGGGATTCCTGGCGGACCGCGCCAGACGGGTCGCCATCCCGTTCTTGGTCGGCGTCTTGACGGTCCTTCCGGCTTGCCTGTGCGCCTGGGTCTTCGGCTGGCTGGTCTCGGGCCGGTGTACCTGGCACCAGGCCATCCGTCTGCGGTTCCGTGACCCTGTGATCCAGTCCCAGCGGTTCGGCACGGCCCACCTGTGGTTCCTGGAATATCTGATCGTGATGCTGCTGGCGTACAGCGTGGCCCGGTGGTGGCTCTCGCGCCGCGGTGTGGACCGGATCCCGTACCACCGCCTGGCGAACCTCCTGCTCGGGTCGCCATGGGGCCCGGTCCTGCTTGCGTTGCCGACAACGGCTTTGCTGTGGATCAGCCGACAGAGGGGGGGGATCGATGCGTCGCTGGACCGCCACAATTCCTTCCTAATCGACCCCGTGAAGCTGCTCCACTACGCGAGCTTCTTCCTCGTCGGTCTGGGGTTGTACCAGGTCCGTCATGAGCTCGAACGGCTCGCGCGGCCGGCGCCCTGGTACCTGGCCCTCTCCGTCCCCGTGTTCGTGGGCCGAGCGTGGTTGCTGGGCCGGGATTGGGCCTCGCCTCTGCACGGGGCGGAGGCGTTGGCGCTGGCCACTCTCGGGGCGTTGTTCTCCTGGCTGATGGTCTTCGGAGCCATCGGGGCGGCCTTGCGGTTGTTCCGGCGTTCGAGCCCCGTCCTGAGCTACCTCGCCGACAGCTCTTACTGGATCTACCTGGTCCACATGCCCATCCTGGGGCTCATCCAGGGCGACCTCTTCCTCGTCCGCGGCCACGCCCTGTGGAAAGCCCCGCTCGTCCTGGTCGGCACCCTGGCCATCGGCTTCGCCTCGTACCAATACCTGGTGCGCCATACGGCGATCGGCGTCGGACCTCACGGCCGGAGGGTGCGTTCCGGGCCTCCGGTAGTCTGACCGAACGGGGCATAGTACCTGCCCGGCCGGGTGGGTGCGGCGTTCATCACCCGTCGCCGGGAAATCGAACCCTGCTGAGACGACCAGGCGCACTTCGCACGCCCACCGAGGACGGGCCGTCGGGCGGTCAACGGGATGTCGTCCCTCGCGCACCGCGGGCCAGGCGTGCCGGGGACGTGACCGAGCCGGGGACAACGTGCTCGGGATACACGTCGCGGGCCCAGCCCCGGAGTCGACCGGCGGTGTGCGTCCAGTGATGAGAGTCCAGCCAGTCTCGGTATTCGAGTAGGACTCTCCCCAGGGCGGAATGCTCGGCCCCGCTGAACTGACCGTACTTCAGGTCGAACTGACGCAGCGCCTCCGCCGGGGTCGAGCCGTCCAGCAGCCGGACGACCCCGGCGGCAAACGCGATCTGATCGGTGCCTCGGTAGCCCTGGACGAGCACCGGGCGGGGGGACTGCTCGAGGAGGTCCATCAGCCGGAGCAATGCCGTCCGCGTGGGGGCCACTCCCCCGTGCAAGGGGACGGCGTGGAGTTCGACGCGACGTTCCGCGCAGACACGTTTCTGGCCCATGAACCAGGGGTGACGGTCTCCCCTGCCGGTGAAGACGATGACGGACTTGAGACCCTCGCGGCCGATCAGGTCGTCCAGTTCCCCGGGCTGGAGGCGCGCGCTGCGGTAGAGCCGACCGGGCACTTCCGCGTAAAGGTTGCGGCCGAAGAAGAAAACGCGCGCCGACCAGGCGGCCCCGGCGGAGAGGAGCAGCACGATGCCGGCGACCGTCACCCAGCCGAATTCCGGGCCGAAACGTGCGGATTGCGGGGCGCGCTTCCGCGCCCCATTGATGATCGCCCCGATCAGGCTGTGCCGGACGCACGGGCCGTAGCTCGCGAGGCTCAACCCGAGGCCGAGCGCCGAGACGATCGTGAATTTGATGGGGACCGGCCACACCGTCGGAAGTAGCGCGAGCTGGATCAGGGCGACGATCGGCACGTGGATGAGGTAGACCCAGAACGCCGACTCGGTAAGGGACCGCATGAGGGGCCCCTTCGCCGGATTGATCTGTAGCAGGACGCCCAACCCGCCGAAGACAGTCAGCCACGGGAAAATCGCGGCCAAGGCGCAGAAGACGACCCGGCTCCCACCCCCCAAGGGGGCTGCCGCGTGGCGGAGCAGCAAGGGCACCATTAGCGCAAACACGACGAAGGAGAGCCCGAGGAAGTGGGGGCCGGATCGGGCGAACTGCCGACGGGGCTCGCGCACCTTGGAGATCCAACCGCCGACTTCGAAGAAGAGCCAGTAGTGCAGCAGGCGGGCGACATCGGGGACGATCACGTTGTCGACGCGCAACATCGTGTCCGAGTCGATCAGGAAGACCACGGCCGTGGGGATGGCGAGCAGCAGCGGACCCCAAGGCGAGGCGAGCCACTGCGTCGGCCACCGGCCCCGGTCGCCGGACCCCGCCACCCGGCCGAAGGCGCGAGTTTGCAGCCACCAGGTGGCGCACCACAGGGTGCAGACGACGAACAGGTACTCGAGAAACCAGAGGTGCCCGAGCCCATAAAGGTTGTAGCGGACGTCCGGGCCGAACTTCCAGCTCAGGATGCTGTCCAGGTCGCAACGCCCGGTCACCATCAGACCGTATCCCCAGAGGAGGTAGAAGGCCGGCAGGATCGTCAGTCCACCGAACAGAAGCGGTCGGAGCAGCCGCTTGGCTCGATGCACCAGGAAGACCTGGGGGCCGCGGGACTCGCACGCCGCCGGGGCCGAGACGCCGGCCACCAGGAAGAAGACGGGCATCGCGAACCCGTTCACCCAGGAGACGAAGGCGTCGAACGCGACCTGACCAGACGGCTCGAAGGCGACCCAGAGCGTTAGGCGCAGGGGGGTCGCTACATAGGCGAGGGCCGCGTGATACAGGACCACCAGCAGCGTCGCGGCGACCCGCAATGCTTCCAACGCATTCCTCAGCTCGGCCGGGCCACCTGCCGTCGGGGTGACGCCCTCCCCGTCGCGATGGGGAGTTCGCGCCGAGCGGACCTCTCGCACGTTCGATCCATCCCGCATTCGCCGCCCCCCAGGAGGGCCGTATTCCTCGCCTCAAGCCTTGAGAAAGTGAGGGCCGAGCCGCCGTGCCGGGCTCGTACGGCTTCCTGGGCGGCGGTGAGTCGGCAGCGTATCACCTTCCAGTGTCGTCGCCAGGGGCCCCACCTCATGAAAGAAACCAGGCTTACGCCCCCCGGCTCCAGTGTCGTCGCCAGGGGCCCCACCTCATGAAAGAAACCAGGCTTACGCCCCCCGGCGCAAGTGGCGACCCCGACGACCGACCTGGTCGGAACTGAGCGAACCGGCACGCGCTGTGAGTTGTCCCATTTATGAGAGGAAGCACCCCGGGAGTCGAACCCAGGCCGCCCCCCAGTGCCTACCTAAGTACGGACGTCCTGACCGCCTGTTCCTCCGCGTTGGACGCCATTGGCGCGGCGTTGGTGGCGGTCACGGCCGAGCGGGGGCAACGGGAGGGAAGCTGCGATCAGGGGCCAGGTGCCACCACATCCCGATCAGTTGAAAGACGAGACGGTGGCAAGTGCCACCACATCCCGATCAGTCATCAGATGGATATGTACTACCATCACTTTATGTTCAATCGATCATGTCATTCCGTTCACTCTGAAAACTTTCTCTTCTTGATATGATGGTGCAACTCCCTCAAAAGCGGCTGGTCCTGCGGCTCCCTCCTACGGAGCCGGTGGATGCGGATCTTGTCCCCATCGAGGTCCACCTCCACCTCCACGCGCACCAACCGATTCAGCCAGTGCTGGTCCACCTCGAAACTCCGGCCCAATACCTCCACCGCCCCCACCACGCTGGTCCGCCGCACGTAGATGATCTGGCCTCGGGGTCGAGACTGGAGGTCCAATCGCCATCGCTTCGGGAAGGCACGCCGCCGGGGGGCCGACTCGATCCGATCGGCGCGGTGGCGACGCAGGGCGGTCACGTAACGCTGCGATCGCCCTTGCAAGTCCGGCAGCGAGCCGTGCTCGAAGCGGGCCCAGACCTTCGCCTGCCAGGTGCCGTTGGAGTTCTCGATCGCCGACTGGAAGCCGAACTCGTGGGGCACGACGAATACCGGGATTACCCCCAGGCCCAGGCACAGCCGACTCACCCGCCCGATCACGTCCGGGTGGGTGTGCGGCCCCTGGAAGATCGTGTCGTTGTCGAACTCCGCGGAGCCGGGCCGGCCGAATGCCCGCCAGTGCTCGACCAGCGACGCGACCACGACCTTGGCCGTCACGCTCGCTTCCACCGGCCACGAGGCGGCCAAGCCGCCGTGCAGGGAGATGCCGTTGAGCACCTCGACCTGGGGCCGCCCTTGATTACCAGCCCCTCGACCACATCGAAGCTGTCGAGTTCCCGCCGCTTCGAGGCGACCTCGGGCCGATGCCAACCCGGTGGCGGAGCGGGGCGACGGATGCGCCTCTGGCCGTCCAGGGCCCCCCGTCGTTCGAGGATGCGGTGGATGGTCCGCACCGAGGGGAGCGGCTCGACCTTGCGGGCCTTGAGGGCCTCGTGGATCGCCTTGGCCCCATGGAAGCCCAGGTCGCTGCACTGTCCCAGCTCCGTTCGCACGGTCAGGACCAGGCCCTCGATGGCGGCTTGGGTTCGAGTGGTTGTGCGTGGTGTGCAGGAGCGATCGTGCCCGTCCACTCGGTCGAGGCGCTGGCCTTGGGCACGACGGACCCATGCATGAACGGTGGATTGACTGACGCCGAATTCGTGGGCGACCTCGTGCTGCGAGCGACCGCTCCGGACGGCGGCAACGATGGCTCGACGGCGAGTGGCTTCCCGATCACTTTGTTCATGACGGCCTCCAGAGAGGGACGCGGTTTTCAGTCCAGGTTATACCGGACTGATCGGGATGTGGTGGCACAAAAGTGATCGGGATGTGGTGGCACTTGGCCGATCAGGCGCAAGAGAACTTGCCAGAAGAAGGGGTCCGACAATCATCGGACCAGAAAGTCGGGTTAAGCTTCTGGGGGTCCCAGCCCCATCCGTGCAGAAACCTACGGTAAGGATTCCCTTCGGTCGTCACTTTGGGAAGGCCGGGAACTCAAGAGGGCCGGAATCGCCGGGGCACCGTGACACATTGCGCAATAATAATGGCGCCCATGTCGCAGTGGGCGCAATGTTCGGCGACGAGCCGACGTATTTTGCAATGAAATGACCTCCGATCTCGGGAGGGTGTTAGCCCGATTGCTGCGATTTTACACGCTAAGCACTGGCTCTTTGGCTTGCTACAAGTTCTCTTGCCACAGCACCTTGCGACTGTCCCATCAAACGAACGTTTGATGACACAGAGTTCCGGGCCTCGTCGAAGGGCTGCTGTCTCACCAAAGCGCGCCTCAAGAACCCATCCTAAAAATCAAAGTCCCGAGAACTCGTCTCCATTGGGCGTAGATGGGGCGCCTTAGCGTGTATTTTCGCAGCGATCGGGCTAATACCCTTCGGGGGGCGACATTGCGCCAAATACCGCGTCCAGGGGCTATCGAGGGGGTGAAACGGGCCTCTCCGTTCACGCGGGCCGGACCCTCGATATTTCACCAACACGCTACCGTAGGTTTTCACACCGATGGGGCTGCTACCCCGGATGGGCGGGATGGGGCTGGGCTGGAGCGACATGGGAGCACCTCAGGGCCGGCGGTGGTGGGGCGTAAGGCCCTTCATATAGTCGCTTGCCGCCCTTCGGTGAATTCGCCAACAGTATCCGTCCGTTTGGTGAGACGAAACGTTGCGTGTTGGTCCACGGCGGGCCGGGTCCGCTGCAACCGTGGGTTAGGCACGGCCGCGAGCGACGAACCCGTACACGAACAGCACCAGTAAGGCTCCACCGACTGCGATCGCGATGCTGCGTAAATCGAACCCTGAAATGTCGCCGAAGCCGAGCACGTACGTGCCCAGGAAGCCCCCGACGAGACACCGACGATACCGAGCACGATGGTGAGGAGAATTCCGCCATCCTGTTGGCCCGGCATGATGAACTTCGCCAGCGCCGCGACCAGACCGAGGACGATCCATGCCAGAATGCCCATAGCCAGAGACCTCCGAGAAAGAGTGCCCGAACGGATCGGAGAGGTCCCGGCCTGGGCTATGGCGGTTGCCACGCCAGTTGGTCGCCCCTTCACTCGGAGCTGGCCGAATCCTTCCACCTTGGGAAGGCTCGGCCGACCTCCTCCGACGTCGGTTCGTTGAGTCGTGCGCTTCTGCGCCGTCAGCGCGATGTGGGACCGACGCCCACCACCCACTCCTGTCCGTACAGCCTGACCGGAGGGCCGGGTCGCCACCGGAGTGACGCCCGGCCGCACCGGTCGACGTGCGAATCTCCTCACCGGCCGCGGGCCCATCAACCGGCCGCCGCCGACACCGCCCCGAGTCAGCCCGTAGGTCCAGGCCGGCACCCCCCGCAGGGTGAACGGAGAACCTGTGGACAGTCAGGCGCCCCGGGCCGAAGCCGCCGACGCCCAGGCCGGGCCGCACCCCCAGCCCGGACCGCGGCCCGCCGAGGCCGCCCGGGTTGTAGCCGGGCCGGCCGAAGTCGTACCCGCCGGGATAGCCGGCCGTGCCGCCAGCATACCCGCCGCCGTAGTAGCCCGTGGGGCCCGCGTAGGTGGACCCCGCGTCACTGTACGCAGCCGGAAGCCCCTTGCCCGGACCCTGCGGCTGCGGGAGGACCTTTGAAGGTGCCTGGCCCATCGCCAGGGCCTTGCCGGGGGCTTGGAGGGTCTGGGCGTTGCCCGCCGACGAAAGGATGAACAGAGTACCAGCGGCGAACCCCATCAAGCGAATGTTCGGCATGGATTCTTCTCTAGTATGTTGGGGAATCTGCGCCACTTCCGATGTGCTTGAAAACGGCCTCATGCTGGTTCTACGGCCGAATTGTTCCATTATGCAGCCTGAATCGCTGACGTGTCGTCAATCGTCGGAAAGCCTCATGTTTCAACCCGCCCCGCACCTCATTAGCACAGGGGAACGGCCGGGGTGTGGCAGGGGTCGGTGCCGAGCAAGGGGCGTGAGTAGCAAATGGATACTGCTGGCGAATTCGTCTGAGGCGTCTGGGGTCGCGGTTTTCCCTTCCCAGCAGGCTCCATCTTGCCCAAGTTCCGGCCAGTCAGCCGCCTACGGGAATTCGCCAGCAGTATCCGGCCCTTAGAC
>CAWDND010000025.1:0-57352 GCA_963803395.1 uncultured Planctomycetaceae bacterium | reverse complement strand
TTTTCTAACCCGATACGAGGTAAGCAGTTGGCGAGGCATCAGATTTTCACCTCTGGGACACGAAGTCATCGGCACCACCGTGTTCACCGGAGGTCCTCCCATGCCACGCCGCACTCCACTCGATGCCTGGACCGAGCAAGTCAGCGACGCCTTCCCCAACCTCAGTCGGCCCCAGGCCACCGTCCTGGCCTTGTACAGCTTCGGCATGATCCTCGCCCAGCGGTGCGGCCTCCACTGTGTCGTCACCGCCTTGCTCCCCTTCGTGGCCGTCGGATTCCACACCCTCCGCTCGCGGCTCCAGGAGTTCTCCCAGCCCGCCGCGGCCCAATCGGGGACCCGACGTCAGGAGCTCGATGTCACCACCTGCTTCGCCCCTTTGCTGGCCTGGGTGCTCAAAGGCTGGCCGTCGAAGCGGTTGGCCTTGGCCCTGGATGCCACCAGCCTGGGCGCCGTCTTCACCATGTTGTCGATCAGCGTCGTGTCCCGCGGCTGCGCCCTCCCCGTGGCCTGGAAGATCCTCCCCGCCCATGTGACCCACGCCTGGAAGCCCGAGTGGCTCGCCTTGCTCGCGGCATTCTCTCAGCGGGTGTCCCCGGGCTGGACCGTCGTCGTGAGGACCGATCGCCGGCTGTACGCACGCTGGCTCTCCCGTGGCTCGTCGCCCTGGGTTGGCATCCTCTGATGCGGATCACCCAGTGCGGCAAGTTCCGCAGGCAGGGGGGCAAGGTCGGCGTCCCGGTCAGCCGGTTCGTCCCCAAGCCGGGTCGCCGGTGGCAGGGCCGCGGGAGGGCGTTCCCGAAGAAGCCCGAGAAGCGGCTGGAATGCACGCTCCTGGCCTGCTGGGAAGAGGGTTACGACGAACCGTGGTTTGTGGTGACGGACCTGTGCCGGAGCAGGCCGAGGGCCTGTGGGATGGGATGCGGGCCTGGATCGAGCACGGATACAAGCTGCTCAAGAACGCCGGCTGGCATTGGGACCAGACGCGGATGACCGACTGCGACCGTGCCGAGCGGCTCGGGCTGGTGCTGGCGGTGGCGACGCGGTACGTGCTGGCCGTGGGCGGGGACTTCGAGGCCAGTCAGGAGGTCCCCGTGGAGACGATCCCCGAGCTGGCCCCCGCCGGCGCGATGGGGGGTCCGGCCGGGACCAAGCCCTCGGGCGAGCCCCGGGCGGCGCGGCGGCGCGGCCCAGAGCGGCGTCGCGAGCCCGAGCCGAGGGCGCCTCGGCTCCGCGCCTTGGGGACGAAGGAGCGGCTGGTCAGCGTGTTCCGCCAAGGGATCTCGGCGTTGGTCGCTGCTCTGATCCTGAGTCATGCGTTACCAAGACCTCATTGGAGACCGGAACCGTGGCTGGAACTCCGAGCCGAAATCGAGATATCTCAAGGACAACCATCGACACCAAGCCCAATAAACCCCTCCCAGTGAGGAGTCCTCCTCCGGGTGGGTTTGTTGCGGCCCACGACGACCTGCGGTGCGCGGGCCGGCCTCCCATATCATCCGCCGGGCGCGGTGGTCGTCTCCCGGGCGTGGCGGGTGAATCGTCAAAGGTCCCGCATCCGTGAGCCGGCGGAGGACCCTCGCGGGACAGCCGAGCCGTCGCGCCGCCGCCGAGGTGCGCGACGACACGTCACGGGTGCCGCCCTCGTCCACCGCAAATATCTCCCCTCGACACGTCGATACCGTCGATATCATTAAGCATGTGGGTAATTTCGGGATCCAACGCCGTAGTATACGCAAGGCCACGTTGGTCGCCAAAAGCGAAAGGCCGAGGCGCGCGGCTGCGCCTCGGCCCCTACGACCGGCTGGCCGGCCAGGAGGGTTGATGACGGACCCGAATGCAAGCGAACTCGAGGCCCACCTGCAGCGGGCCCTGCTCTACGCCGACCGGCTGTTCCTGGCCCTCGAGGAGATCGAGACGGCCGGCGGCCTGGCCCCTGCCCTGGCCGGCCGCCGCCCCGCGAGCCGGGACGAGGTCCTGGCGCGGCTCCGGTCGGCGCGGGACCAGCTCGCCGCCGCGCTGGGGCCGGTCGACCGGCGGCCGGTTCGCCCGCCGCCGCTCCAGACGTTCTGAGCCCCCCGCAACGGCCCGAGGACGGCCCCTGCCCGGCCCCTGGCGGCCCCGCCGGCGGGGGGGGGGGACGGGATCATCGACCCACGCGAACGCCCCGACAGCTCGGGGGTCGTCCTGATTGGCAAACAGGGTCATGGTTCCGTGGCGAGAAGGCCGAGGAACTCTGCGCCACGCGGGCGTGGCCCCCGTGAAGGAAGGCCCGCTTCACCGGAACCTCATCCGGTCCGAGACCATCTCATGCGCCAAAAACATGACCGCCTGCGGCCGGCAGACCAGGAGTTCCAGGCGGCGCTGATCCTGGAGGAACTCAACCCTCCCACCACCGTCTGCTCCCTCTGCGGCCAGCAGCCGTCCCGCTATCACGCGACGTGTCACCCGCCCGCGCCGCTCGCGCCCTACCTCGGCGCCCACGGCGGCCAGCCGGCCGTCTGCGACTTCCTCCTCTGCGACCGCTGTTTCCACCTCCCCGACAGGGACGACCGGCTTGTGGAGACGACGTTCTTGCGTCGGGGCTTTGCCCTGGCGACCGTCGACGCCGGCCTCCCGACCGCCACCATGGCCGCCTTCTACCGCGCCTACCTCGGGCACCGCACCGGGGGGGATGCCGTCCACGCCGTCGTCCGGGCCCTCCTCCAGGTCGGCCTGTCGCACGCCGACACGGACCGGTTCTTGGCGGCGGTCGAACGCAACTCCCCTCCCGACGTGTAGACGCGCGGCCCGGATGGCGATGGTCCGGAGCTGCCGGTCGTGCCGGCCCCCTGCTCCGGGCGTCTCTGGGGCCCCCCGGCGGCCCGCCGGGGCCGCGCCGGGGAAATTCTCGTCCCGGTCCCGGGGACGCCGTGGAGGGGCAACCAGGGCCCTTCCGGGACGGCCGCGCGGGTCAGCCCACCGCGGGCAGGCCCAGCAGGCGTTGGAGGTGGGCATCGCGCAGGCCGGCCTGGAGCAGCCGCCGGACCGGTGGTGCCGCCGCCTCGTACGCCGCGCGGTCGGCGGGGTCGGCCTGGTCCAGCGCCGCGGCGTCGAGCGCGGCCCGCCGCTCCGCGGGCAAGGCCTCCCAGTACGCCTGGACCTGGTCCCGCTCCGCCTGCGCGGGCCGTCGCCTGGCGGGCCGCGACCTCCCGCTCGATGCGCCGCACGGGCGGCCGTCTCCCGGGCGGCGCGCTCGGCCTTGCCCTCGAAGCCGGCGGGGGCCGCGTAATCCTCCCGGATGGCCCCGACGAGATAGGCACCGAGGTCCTTGACCCGCTTCGGCTTCGTCTCCCGCAGCCAGTCCAACCGCTCGATCTGCGCCCGGAGGCGCTCCTCCGGGTAGGTCGCCACCAGCTCGGCGGCCACGCCCCGCGTCACGCCGCGTTCCACCAGCTCCCGCTCCAGGCCGGTCGGCTCGGGCTGGGACTCGACCTCGGCCGGCTTCGCTTCGGCCGGCGGCGGCCGCTTGTGCACGAAGCGAATCGTCCAGTCACCGCGGGCCACCTTCGTGTAGCGGTCGGCGGCCGACAGCGGCTCCAGGAAGTCAATCTCTTCCAGTTCCTCGAGGGCCGGTTGCAACTTCGCCTTGAGCAGCGCGGCGGTATAGTTCCGGCTCATCCCGAGATGCTCGAAGGCCAGTTCGCGGAGGTCGAAGATCCACTCGGGCCGGTGATAAAACCGTTTGCCGAGGAAGCGGTACATCTGCTTGCTCACGGCACTCCGCAGCCCGAAGTAGATCGTCACGTCGAGTGACCTGAGATTACCGGCTCGGCAACTCTCGAAGAATCTCTTGCTCCAGGTGAACGTCGATAACGGCAAAGGTTGCCGCCTTGCCTTGAGCGTCCGGCGGACCTCCCGGTCAAACAGGGTCACATCATCCAGGATATGAAAGTTTGCGTCGATCCGGCACTTAATGTTATTATCCCACCAATTTCCGTCGTAGCGTAACGTCACGCCTACCCAGCGCCGGAGCGACTCATCGAGCCGGCGGTAGTTTCCACCCTTATCCTCCCAATCCAGCAGCTTCAGGGTCTCATACCTGGTGAACGGCACTGTGGGGGTGGCGAAGTCGTTGCGGCACTTGGTCAGAGAGAGCAGGGCGACGATGACGTCGGAGTCACTCGCGGCCGGCAGGCCGTAGTCGTCGGAGCCGGTAACGGTCAACGTGCCGTGCCGGTCTTTGAAGGTGATCGTCTTGAGCCCTTGCGGTACCCGCTCGCTAAGCAACGCGACGGGGAACTCGGCCAGGTTCATCTCGTCTCTTCCGACCCGGCGCAGGTTCTCGCGCTCGTTGCCCATGGTTTTTTCCCCGGTCGAGAAAATTGAGAAGCACCACCAACCGGCCTGGTGGTGTTGGTTCTTTCTCTCATTTAGTTCCTAAGAGTAAGGAAGCCGTAAGTCCAATCAGAGTCCGACTTGCGGCTCCAAACCATACCTCGAAAGCCGGTAAACCATACCTCGAAAGCCGGTAGTCGGGCTCCAAACCATACCTCGAAAGCCGGTAAAACCATACCTCGAAAGCCGGTAGTCGGGCTCAAACCATACCTCGAAGGGCGGTACTGCACAGATCGGCAGAAACGGTGTCTCTCGCCCCGCAATTGCCAGGAGTCGGCCATCCTGTTTTCTCGGCGTGACCGGCGCCGGCGATCTCATCGGCGGGGCCGCGTCGCCGGTGGCGTCGCCAGGGTCTTTGAGCCGACCACCGAGCCGGGGGGGGCGTCCGCCCACCCGGCCCGGGTCCGGTTCGGTGGATCGGGACGGTCACTCCGGGTCGGCCAGGTCGGCGGGTTCGGCCGGTGGCATCGGTCCGGGGTCGAAGAACTTCCGCAGGGGCGGCGGGAAGTCGGCGTCGAGCGCGGCCAGGCCCTTGCGGGTCAGCCAGTCGATGGCGCGCCGGCGGTCTCCTCCGAATCGCTTCGCGACGAGGGCTTGAAAACCGCGTTGGGCGCTCTCGCGCCGGCGGGCGAGGGTGAGCTTGACCGCGCGGGCGATCCCGCCGAGGCGCGCGGCTGCGGCGCGGGTCATGGGGCGGTCCCTCCTCGGACTGTGCCGGGGCGACGCGGGCCACCCCGGTGCTGGCGGGCCGGCTCAGTTGCCGGAGGGATGCAACGACATTTGTTCATAGACCCAGAACGGATAACCGGATGCGCCCGGGTCGGCCACCCATTCGGGCTCGGCGGGGAGGGGCCAATCCTCGGGCTCTTCGCCCGGGACGTGCGTGGGGCCGTCTTCCGGGCAATGGTCGGTGGGGAAGTGATAACCGCCGCAAGAAGGGCAGAGCGGCGGGGGCTGGTCGTCTTCGTTGGCGTAGTGGCCGAACGTGGACCCGCTCATCGCGCACCCCCTTCCCGGCGGGCAGGGGCGGTGCCGAGCTGGGCGGCGCGGGCGACGATGGCGGCCGCGGCGGTGCGGGCGGCCGGGGAGCGGGGCGCCTCGATCACCCACGCCGCGGGGGCGGGGCGCTTGCGGCCCGAGAGGAGGCCGAGCGCGACGAGGGCCTTGACGTGCTTGCATGCGAATTTGTTATTCGCGAAATCGGGGCACGAACAGGTGATGCGGCCGGCCGCGCGGCGCACGGTGTACGACGCGCCGGCCCGGTCGCCGATGAGCTTCCGCAGGGCCCACACGCGGACCGAGGGCCGGGGGGCGGGTTGGCGCTTGAGAGAATATTCATCCGAGTTGATGAACACGCGAAGTTTGCAGGTGCCGTGCCGGGGGGAGCGGGCCTTGGCAGGGCGCACGGGGGGCGCTACTGTGGACATGGGGTGTACCTCCCACACGAGGTGCCGTAAGCGCGGGTGGTCGTCTGATACACGACCACTCGCGGCCCCACTGAGCGACCAGTGGAGCAGGCTCCACTGTACCAAATTTCAGTGGGCTTGCCTAGCGGAAAACCCTGTAAAACAAGGGATTTCCGGCATGGTGCAAATATGAATGATTAAACAGACGGGCCGCAGGGATGCGGCTCGATGAAGGCCGCGGCCCGACCGGCCACGGAGGGCCGGGCGGCCGCCCGGGCCGGGGGGTGACGTCGCCGGCGGGACCGGGCCGCGCCCGGCCCGGAAGCGAGCGGGACCGCGGCGGGCCTTCGGCGGACGCGGGGACCGGCGCGGCGCGCGGCTCGGCGCCCGCCGCGCGGGCCGGTGACCCGCAGCCCCCCCCGCACTCCTCACTGGGAGGGGTTTATTGGGCTTGGTGTCGATGGTTGTCCTTGAGATATCTCGATTTCGGCTCGGAGTTCCAGCCACGGTTCCGGTCTCCAATGAGGTCTTGGTAACGCATGACTCAGGATCAGAGCAGCGACCAACGCCGAGATCCCTTGGCGGAACACGCTGACCAGCCGCTCCTTCGTCCCCGAGGCGCGGAGCCGAGGCGCCCTCGGCTCGGGCTCGCGACGCCGCTCTGGGCCGCGCCGCCGCGCCGCCCGGGGCTCGCCCGAGGGCTTGGTCCCGGCCGGACCCCCCGTCGCGCCGGCGGGGGCCAGCTCGGGGATCGTCTCCACGGGGACCTCCTGACTGGCCTCGAAGTCCCCGCCCACGGCCAGCACGTACCGCGTCGCCACCGCCAGCACCAGCCCGAGCCGCTCGGCACGGTCGCAGTCGGTCATCCGCGTCTGGTCCCAATGCCAGCCGGCGTTCTTGAGCAGCTTGTATCCGTGCTCGATCCAGGCCCGCATCCCATCCCACAGGCCCTCGGCCTGCTCCGGCGCCAGGTCCGTCACCACAAACCACGGTTCGTCGTAACCCTCTTCCCAGCAGGCCAGGAGCGTGCATTCCAGCCGCTTCTCGGGCTTCTTCGGGAACGCCCTCCCGCGGCCCTGCCACCGGCGACCCGGCTTGGGGACGAACCGGCTGACCGGGACGCCGACCTTGCCCCCCTGCCTGCGGAACTTGCCGCACTGGGTGATCCGCATCAGAGGATGCCAACCCAGGGCGACGAGCGCACGGGAGAGCCAGCGTGCGTACAGCCGGCGATCGGTCCTCACGACGACGGTCCAGCCCGGGGACACCCGCTGAGAGAATGCCGCGAGCAAGGCGAGCCACTCGGGCTTCCAGGCGTGGGTCACATGGGCGGGGAGGATCTTCCAGGCCACGGGGAGGGCGCAGCCGCGGGACACGACGCTGATCGACAACACGGTGAAGACGGCGCCCAGGCTGGTGGCATCCAGGGCCAAGGCCAACCGCTTCGACGGCCAGCCTTTGAGCACCCAGGCCAGCAAAGGGGCGAAGCAGGTGGTGACATCGAGCTCCCTGACGTCGGGTCCCCGATTGGGCCGCGGCGGGCTGGGAGAACTCCTGGAGCCGCGAGCGGAGGGTGTGGAATCCGACGGCCACGAAGGGGAGCAAGGCGGTGACGACACAGTGGAGGCCGCACCGCTGGGCGAGGATCATGCCGAAGCTGTACAAGGCCAGGACGGTGGCCTGGGGCCGACTGAGGTTGGGGAAGGCGTCGCTGACTTGCTCGGTCCAGGCATCGAGTGGAGTGCGGCGTGGCATGGGAGGACCTCCGGTGAACACGGTGGTGCCGATGACTTCGTGTCCCAGAGGTGAAAATCTGATGCCTCGCCAACTGCTTACCTCGTATCGGGTTAGAAAAACCCCTCCCAGTGAGCCGGGGACCGGGGGGGGGTGCGAACGAGCACGAAAGAGCGGCGCAGCCGCGGCCATATGTCTTCTCTGCGTCTGCCGCGGCGGCCGAGCCCCCCACATGCTTATGGGGGCGGAGGCCGCCGCGCGGAGGGCACGACGCCCGACTCATCCGGGCCTGGATGGCCCGTGGGCGCGAACAAGCCCCCCGCAGGCCGCATGACGCGGGCCGGCCGACTGGGTCCCTCGCTTTGCTCCAGGTGGTCCCGCCGGCCGGCCCGGGGCGGGCGGCCTCAGCTCGGGGATGGTGGCCCATCTTTGAGGGCCGTCGGCGAACCGAGGGGCGCGGCACCGTCGGCCAACGCTGTCCGACCGCGTCAGCGGCCTTTGTGGATCCCGCTAGATCCTCGGCAACGTCGCCCGCCAGGGACCCCAACTTATGCGGCTCGATTTGCACGACCCGCAGACCGAGGCCGACCTGCTCGACTCGGTCCAATCGAGTGCAATTCACGGTGCAATCATGTGTAATTGTGGTGCAAATCGCGGTGCTATCCGCTCAACGCCCGACGGCTTTCGCGGAGGTCGGCCCGGATCTCTGTCGGGTTGGGATGTGTCCCAGGCGGGACTGCTTGCCCTGATCAACCTCGCGGAGGTCAACACGGTCCCGTACGGCCTGACCGGGCTGGGGTTGGCGTCGACGTGGCGGATGAGGTCCCTCGGCCCGGGACCCCTCGGGGTTGAGAGCGGGAGTGGCTTCGCGTGCGAGCCGCCGGCGATGCCGAGTGGCGCCGCGCGTCTGGAGGGCGGCACGCCGTTCCCGTGGCGCCGCCCTGCCCTGCGGTTCTCTGAGACCGCGTCAGCGGGATTTGGGATCCAGGCGACTGACCGTCCGTATCGAGCAGGCGATTGTTGGTCGCCGAGTCGCTAGCGTCGAGATTGACGCGCGGGGCGATGGTGCGGCATGGGCGTCAAGACGGCGGGTGACAAGTCACCGGATGGCATCAAGGCAGGGTGGGAGCCGGTCCGAAAACAAGGGCGGACCCGCACGGTTGGCCCCGTGGCGGGTCCGCGACGAATCCCCGGTCTCTAACCCCAGCCCGAGGTCTCCTCATGTCCGTTGCAACCGCAACCGTCGTGTCTCCTGATGTCGCCAGCGCCCTCCCGCGCAAGCGTTCCAGGGCACCGAAGGTGACAAGTCGCTCGTGCGACTCGCGTCCCAAGAAGGTCTCTGTGTATTTGTCCGAGTCGGCGGTCCGGAAGCTCGATATCCACGTTGCCATGGACGGCGGGGACCGTTCGCGCCTCGTGGAACAACTCATCCAGGATAGTTTAAAGCGTTATGAGATGCCCCGCCGGCGATTCGAGGCGACCTTGACGGTCAGTGAAATCGGCCCGGACCCAGCCGGTGATTGAAGCCATTCCGCCTCGGTTGACCTTAACGTGGCGGCCGCGCTGGTCGTGACGCTCGTGCGGCCCCTCGACGTGATCGGGGGGGGGGCTTCAAGGCGGAGCAGGGCAGGGGGGTGGTCTGCCGGTCGCGGTCGGCGCGGTTTCGGCCTTGAGCTTGAAAACGGGCGGTCCTCTCGCCCGCGAGACTTGGTTCCTCCGCCGGCCCTCTCGGGCCGATTTTCAAACTCGCCGGGCCCCAGGTAGAGTGAGAACGTGGTGCGCGGGACAGCCCCCTGTTGCAAAGTGCGGGCCGTTGGGGGCACGCCAGGGGCGTGACCCACGGCTCCCGCCGCCGCCGCAGAGGGCCCAGAGCGATGAGAAGGTCGGAGCCTTGTTACCTGCGCCGCGCGCTCGGTCATCCGCTGGCGCTGGACATTCCCCATGTGCTGTCCGAGGCACGGCTCAGCGCGGACGCGAAGCTCGTGTATCTGGCCTTGCTCAGCCTGGCGGATCCGAGCGGACACGTCTGTGCGACCGAGCGAGAAATCGCCGAGCGGACCGCGGCCCTCCAGGACGAAATCGAAGGGGGCAGCGCAGGGCTGTGCACGCCGGACGGGTTGGCCACAACGCTCCTTCGCGGGTGGAGTGTCAACTGACAGGCCACAGGCGGCATCCTCGACGGGCGGGGTGTCACCCAACAGGCACGCCAGGGGGTGGAGCTGACGAGTCACCCGCGGCGGTCCATCCGCTCCGCCCATCGCTCCTGGGCCGCGCGGAGCCGCGCCAGGCGGCGGGTCTCGACCGCGCGAGGGACGGTCAGGAACGTGACGACAGTCAAGGCGGCGCAAGCGAGCGCGGCGAACAGCATCATTGGCGTTGCCTCCGCATCGAGGGGTTCACGCCACCGTAACCTGGTTCTCGGCCGCGAGGGGGCACGATGCCGCGAATCGACACGTGGCGTCGCCGCGATACCCACCCAGGGCCGGTCGAGGGGCTTGGCCTGGCGGGGGGATCGCGCGGCCCCGACGGCGGGGGTGTGGTGTGGGGCCTCGTCGCCAGGGCCGCGGCCAGCGATTCGATATTGCATTTATTTATATTCATATTTTAGATTTTTTTAAATATTTTTCGGGAAAGGGCCGGTTTCCGTACCGTTCGTGCGGCGCCCCCCCCCGGGCGTAACATCGCTCGGGCCGTGCGGCCCGATGAACGTTACAGGTGCCACTGCTTGGCACGCGCGTTTGGCGGTCCAGACCGAGTTGCCCGCAGGCGATCGGCGTTCGATCTCGGCCCTGGTTGCGGCGTCGCTGTTCACGCCGAGGTCCCTCCAGGACGGGATGGTACCCTGGCCGGGGGGACAGGGTACGCCGGTGGCGGTGCCGGCGTGCGGACAATCTCTGAGACTTTGATGGCGAGACGGGTTGTTGAGATGTTGTGACGGATTCAGGCCGCTTCCATGTCGCCTCTCAGGAGAGCCGTCATGTCTCACGATATACTGGTTAGGCGGCGTTGAGCTGTTCGGGCACTCTTTCTCGGAGGTCTCTGGCTATGGGCATTCTGGCGTGGATTGTCCTCGGTCTGGTCGCGGGCGCGCTGGCGAAGTTCATCATGCCGGGCCAACAAGGGGGTGGAATTATCCTCACCATCGTGCTCGGTGTCGTTGGTGCTCTCGTCGGGGGCTACCTGGGCACGTACGTGTTCGGCTTCGGGGACATTTCAGGGTTCGATTTACGCAGCATCGCGATCGCGGTCGGTGGAGCCTTACTGGTGCTGTTCCTGTACGGGCTCGTCGCTCGCGGCCGCGCCTAACCGGGGCGTGAGTAGCATTGGACCAGAAAACTGGAATAAGCCTTATACGCCGAGTTTTCCCGGGGCTACGAGGCCGAAATCGAGCCGATTTGCCCCGGTTCTTACCGAAACCGGACGTATATGCTAGATTATACACTTAGTTGTTGCATGATGATAATAACAATAGATAGCGACTTAAATCGCTATTTTTGCAGTAGTTTTCGCCCTATTCCAGTTTTCTGGTCCAATGCTACTCACGCCCCTACCACGGGAGACTCGGATCCGGCCGCGCGGGCGGCGGCGTGTCTGTCCCGAGCCGATCACGGGCACGTTGAGGATGCTCTTGAGATGGGCATCTCGTACCGCAGACATCATCAACCGTTTCATGAACGGTCGCGTCTCGCCTTCGATCTCGGCCTGAGGAGGTGGGTATGAGCACCGCGAGCGGCCTGTCCACAGAGGAGCTCGCCTCCAACGTGTTCGGTACCAAGGCAGGAGGCGGCCTGCAGGCGTTCTTCACGCCCCAGAACATCGCCGTCATCGGGGCGACCGAGAAACCCGGCAGCATCGGCCGGACGATCGTCCGGAACCTGCTCGGCAGCCCGTTCGGCGGGACCGTCTTCCCGATCAACCCGAAGCGGCGGCGCGTGCTGGGGATCAAGGCCCACCCGCGCATCGGGGACATGCTCGACCCGATCGACCTGGCCATCGTGGCCACGCCCGCGCCGACGGTGCCGGACCTGATCGGCGAGTGTGTTGAGGCCGAGGTCCGGGCGGCCGTCGTTATCTCGGCAGGATTTAAGGAACTCGGGGCCGAAGGCGCGGTGCGCGAGCGGCGGATCGTGGACCAAGCGGGGCGCGGCCGGATGCGAGTCATCGGCCCGAACAGTCTCGGGGTGATGAGCCCGATGACCGGCCTGAACGCCACGGTCGCCAGCGCCATGGCCCGGCCGGGCAAGATCGCCTTCCTCAGTCAGAGCGGGGCCCTCGGCACCGCGGTCCTCGACTGGAGCTTGCGGGCCAACGTCGGCTTCAGCGCCTTCGTCTCGGTCGGGGAGATGCTCGATGTCGGCTGGGGCGACCTGATCGACTACCTCGGCAACGACCTGCAGACCCAGAGCATCCTCCTCTACATGGAGTCGATCGGCGACGCGCGGTCCTTCCTGTCGGCGGCGCGCGAGGTGGCGCTGACCAAGCCCATCATCGTCATCAAGCCCGGCCGCACCGAGGAAGCATCCCAGGCGGCGGTGGCGCACACCGGGTCCCTGACCGGCAGCGACGACGTGCTCGATGCCGCCTTCCGCCGCTGCGGCGTGTTGCGCGTGGACCGGATCTCCGAACTGTTCAGCATGACCGAGATCCTCAACACCCAGCCGCGGCTGAAGGGCCCCCGCCTAACGATCCTGACCAACGCGGGCGGCCCCGGCGTGCTTGCCACCGATGCCCTGATCGCCGGCGGTGGCCAACTGGCCCACCTGGCCCCCGAGAGCATCGCATCGCTCAACCGCATTCTCCCGCCGCCCTGGACTCACCGCAACCCCATCGACCTGCTCGGCGACGCCAGCCCCGACCGCTATGGTAAAGCGCTGGAGGTCGTCGCCAAGGACCCGAACACCGACGGTGTGCTGGTGATCCTGACGCCTCAGGCGATGACCGACCCGACCCGGACCGCCGACGAGTTGAAGGCCCAGAGCACAACCGCCGGCAAGCCGGTGCTAGCCAGTTGGATGGGGGGGGACGAGGTCGCGGTCGGTGAGTCGATCCTGAACCGCGCCGGCATCCCGGCGTTCCCCTACCCCGATACCGCCGCCCGCGCCTTCAACAACATGTGGCGCTACAGCAAAAGTCTCCGCAGCCTGTACGAGACGCCGGCGCTGGCCGGCGGCGAGGACGGCGGCGCCGATCGCGCCGGGGCCGAGGACCTGATCGCCGCCGTCCTGGCCTCGGGGCGAACCCTCTTGACCGAGGCCGAATCGAAGCAGTTGCTCGAGTTGTACCGCATCTCCACCGTGCCCACCCGGGTCGCCACCACGGAGGAACAGGCCGTGGCCCTCGCGGCGGAACTCGGCTACCCCATGGTCCTGAAGCTCTACTCCCAGACGATCACGCACAAGACCGACGTCGGCGGGGTGGAGCTCAACCTGTCCAATGCCGAGGCGGTGCGCCACGCCTATCGCACGATCGAGCAGTCCGTACGCCAGTGCGTCGGCGCCGAGCACTTCCTGGGCGTGACCGTCCAGCCGATGATCAAGCTCGACGGCTACGAGCTCATCCTCGGTTGCAGCCCCGATCCGCAGTTCGGCCCGATGCTCCTGTTCGGCGCGGGCGGACCACTGCCCGAACTGCTCGACCGTTCGCTGGCCCTGCCGCCCCTGAACACGACGCTGGCGCGGCGGATGATGGAGCACACTCGGATCTTCCATGCCTTGCAGGGGATCCGCGGTCGCCGTCCCGCCGATCTGGGCGCGTTGGAGCGGCTGTTGGTCCGGTTCAGCGGGCTGGTGGTCGAACAGCCGCGGATCAAGGAGATCGACATCAACCCGCTGCTCGCCACGCCCGATCGCTTGATCGCGCTGGACGCCCGGGTGGTCCTGCACGGGGCGGACGTCGATGCGGACCGACTGCCCCGCCCCGCCATCCGCCCCTATCCTACCCAGTACGTCACCCAGTGGACGACTTGCAGATGCGCAGCATGCAAGGAGGGCCTGACCGTCACGCTCCGCCCGATCCGGCCCGAGGACGAGCCGCTGGTGGTGCGGCTCCACGAGAAGCTGTCCGAGGACTCCGTCTACCTCCGCTTCTTCCAGTCCTTGAAGCTGAGCCGGCGGATCGCCCACGAGCGGCTGACCCGGGTCTGCTTCCTCGATTACAACCGCGAGATGGCGCTGGTGGCCGACTTTAAGGACCCCGAGACCGGGGACCACGAGATCATCGCCATGGGGCGGTTGAGCCGACTATATGGCAAAGACGAGGCCGAGTTCTCCCTCGAGGTCCGCGACGCGTTCCAGCGGTGCGGACTAGGTACCGAGCTGCTCCGCCGGCTGGTCGCCATCGGCCGCGACGAGCAGATGGGGTGCATCAGCGCCGTGGTCTTGCCGCACAACCAGGGCATGCTGCGCATCTGCGAGAAGCTCGGCTTCCACACCGATTACGCAGAGTCCGATCGTTTGGTCCGCGCCAGGCTGGAACTCGTCGACACGGGGAAGTAAGCCTCCGAGTCGCAAGGAAGCCGGGAACCGGAGGAAGGTCCCTCTGCCGTTCCCGGAGGGAGGGAAAGGGGGACCTGGGGTCACGCCTCGGAACGGGAAAAATTGCACGCTAAGGAGTCTCGCCAGAATAACTTATCCAATTTTCGCCCTCGATCGGTAGAATGGTCTGCATGCGGAACGTCACAGTCCAGACCATCAAAACGAAGTACACCAGCCTGGAGCCCGTGCTCGATGAGCGGGCGCGCCGCCTCTGGGCTGCCGCCGAAGCCCGAGCCATCGGCTGGGGTGGAATCACTCACGTCGCCGAGGCCACCCGACTCTCTCGGATCACCATCAAAACCGGTTTGAGCGAACTCGACCTCCCGATCACTCCCGCTGATCGGAAGGTGGCCCCTCAGCGGTTACGCCGACCGGGTGGTGGACGAAAGCCCCTGGTCGATCATGATCCCAACCTCCTGCGTGACTTGGAGACCTTGGTCGATCCCGTGACCCGTGGCGATCCGATGTCGCCGCTGCGCTGGACGTGCAAGAGCGCGGCCAAGTTGGCGACCGAACTCCAGGCTCGAGGGCATGCCGTCAGCGAGCGCTCGGTCAACCGTCTCCTCCACGACTTGGACTACAGCCTCCAATCCAATCGCAAGACGATCGAGGGCAAAGGTCACCCGGATCGAGATGCCCAATTCCAGTACATCAACCGGCGAGTCCAGGCGTTCCAGAGGCAGGGGCAGCCCGTGGTGTCGGTCGATGCCAAGAAGAAGGAACTGGTGGGCCAGTTCCGCAACGGCGGCCGGGAATGGCAACCCCAGGGGCAGCCCGAGGAGGTGGAGGTCTACGACTTCGCCAAGCGGGACCTGGGGAAGGCGATCCCCTATGGCATCTACGACCAGACGACCGACACCGGCTGGGTCAGCGTGGGAGTCGATCACGACACTGCCCAGTTCGCCGTGGAGACGTTGCGGCGCTGGTGGCGGAACATGGGCCGCCGGATCTATCCACGGGCGAAGCGGCTGTTGATCACGGCCGATGGGGGCGGCTCCAACGGGAGGCGCTGCCGGCTGTGGAAGGTGCAATTGCAGGAGTTCGCCGATGAGACCGGCCTGCGGATCTCGGTGTGCCACTTCCCTCCCGGCACGAGCAAGTGGAACAAGATCGAGCATCGGATGTTCTGCTACATCACCGAGAACTGGCGGGGTCGCCCCCTTGGGAGTCGGGAGGTGGTGGTGAATCTGATCGGGCATACGACGACGCAGACCGGATTGGCGATCCGATCGGAGTTGGACGAGGGCAATTACCCAACGGGTCGAACGGTCAGTGACGAGCAGATGGAGGGATTGTCCATCAAGCGGGACAAGTTCCACGGCGAGTGGAATTACTCGATCCTCCCGAGACAGTAAATTGGATAGGTTATTCTGGCGAGACTCCTAAGCCCCGGACCCGGGCCTGAAGTCGTATTCTGAGCTTGGTTTTGGACTTTCGAGAGCCACCAGTCAGCGATTCGCGAGGGTGACCAAAAACTAAAGTTTTCGTCCACCCCTTGGAGCGAGCCCGATTCTAATCAGGCACTTGTGGATCGCCAGAGTCGGCTGAAGCCGGTCTTACAAGGATATTTCAGCAGCAATCTGGTCGCCACCCTCGTTCCGGCCACGCCGGTCCCGCCGGTCGTGTGGCCCCTCGACGTGATCAGGGGGGCTTCCAGGCGGGGTAGGGCAGGGGATCAGTCGGCGTCGCCGGATGGTTCCTCGTGGGGAGTGACGGTCCCGGTCGCGGCCCCCGTGTACCACTCCGGCACCCATCCCTTTGAAGGTGGCCGCATGTGTCCGCAAGTGCCTATGTTGCAATGACTTAATCCATCAATCGCGGGACATTAATCCCGATATTTCAAGTGAGAAGGCACGAGTGCTTCGATTGAGCAGCCGATAAAATGTCTCAACCTATTCGCTGTCATAGGGTTGCGAAAAATCAATTCACTGCGCATCATATAGTGCATGTCGCAAGGGGTACACTCCGGCACCCACCCCTTTGAAGGTGGTTCAACAATCTCGCAACGTCTTGTAGCTTAAAATGTTGCGAGATTTCTGATAGAGATACGAATCTGGTACAAATCAGAATCTAATTTATTCGCTGTCCCGAGTTCGGGCCGTCAAGGCCGATTCGGAACGAATTCTCGCTCCAGCGACTTGATCTCGGCGCTAGTAAATGCCCCAGATTACCGCAATGACAGCGATTTATTTGCACCTCGTAGACGGGCAGCCACCTTCAAAGGGGTGACTCCGGCACCCCATGGGGCCAGATCGGTCCGAGCGGACCGGCCTCGGACGAGTCGATCGGCGCCCCCAGGGGGTCGAGCTCGCCTGGATTCAAAGCGATGAGCCGATCGAGGTCGCTCAAAGCGGCGGCCCAGGCGGCGGCCCAGGCGGCGGCGTCGGCGGCCCAGACGGCAGCGGTGGTGGCGGTGGCGGCCCAGGCGGCGGCGTCGGCCCTAGCGGCGGCGGCAGCCCTGGCGGCGGTCCAGGCGGCGGCGGCCCTGGTGGCGTCGGCCCTGGCCTCGGCAGCCCTGGTGGCGGCCCTGGCCTCGGCGGCCCTGGCCTCGGCGGCGCCTTTCGCAAACGCCTCGGCGTTCGTGATCGCCCGGTCGATTGTGTCCCGGTCCTGCTGAGGAAGGACGTGTGTCAGCGGTTGCACCCGTCGCGCACACCGGGCGGCGAAGGCGACGACGGCGTGGTGCGGCAACCGGGCTAACCGCTCTCGGATGTCATTCGTAGCCACCGTCGTTCCCCTCCTCGGTTTCGATGCATCCCGCTCGAACATGATCTCACGAGCCCGACCTCGGGGGCAAGCTTGAACGCCCATGCATAGCCCGGTTCGCGGGCGGCGCGGAGCGGGTGGGGTGGAGTCGCGCGAACCGGGCGGCGCTGAGGGCTTGCGTCGGCGGGCTTAGCCTGGCTGCCGGCCGGATCGCGTGGGACCGGGTGGGTCTCTGGGTCGAGGTCGAGGTGCAGGTCCTGGCGGGCTTCCCGGCGATCCTGACGACGTCCGGCGGATCCCAGGCGGGATACAAGCCAGGTCAAGGAGGCGCAGGCGGCGCGGGGGCCTTCCCCCAGATCAAAAAGCTCAGAACCCGTGAGTGATGAACTCGGGCAGCTCCTTCACGAGCGAGGACTCCACGTCGTCGCTGTCGTAGAGGAGGTGGTCGATCGTCAGCGCGAGGACCCCCCGCGCAGGATCGAGTCCTCCCAGGGTGACGCGGGAGATCCGCAGGCGACCCAGGAGGACCGAGGGGATCGCGTCCTCCTTGCGATTCAACTCCTCCTGGACGGTCCGAAAGTGGACGAAGGCGTCCCGCACCGCCGGCTCGTCCCCCGCGGCGATGTAGTACCTCTCGTGATCGAGCTTCGCGGCATTGAAGACCGCTTCGGCGAGGTAGCAGGTCACTGACTCCATGGCATCACCCCTCGGTTCCGGGCCTCGCACTCCTGCCCGGGGTCTGGGCTCATGCCCGCCCCATCCCCGCAGTTTATCACCCCTGGACCGTCTCCACTAGACCGCCGCGCATTCGCCCGCCTGCCGCGCGACCTGAAGGCGGAGGACTCGATGGCGAAAATCAGCTCGGCCCACACCTCTTGGGCCGCGCGGAGCCGCGCCAGTGCCGGGCCTTCGGGTGCGGGACGGCCGGGATTACCACGAGGGGCAGGGCGACACAAGCGAGCGCGGCGAGCAGCATCATCGGCGTGGCCTCCACATCGAGGGTTTCACGCCACCGTAGCCCGGTCCTCGGTCGCGAGGGGGCACGATGCCGCGAAGCGACACGTGGCGTCGCCGTGCTGCACACTCAGGGCCTGCCGAGGGGCTTGGCCTGGCGGGGGGATCGCGCGGCCCCGACGCCGCGGGCGTGGTCGTGGTCTGGAGCCTTGTCGCCAAGCCACGGCGCCGCGATAATCCAGGCGAGCGACGGTCGTGCGGGAGATCATTGCCATGGACAGTGACGAGGCGCTGAGACTGCTCAGCGCCGATTTTCGCGGGGGGATTAACTTGCCTAATCGATACTCAACTTTCGTGATGTCGTGCGGCAGGCATACCCCTGACGCGCGGGGGTCGGGATATGACCCGGGGCTGTCACGGGCAGGCCAGGTGCACCGAACGATTGCCCAGCCACGGGACCGGGGGCGTCGGCTTCGTCAGACCGGCCTCTTTCAAACTCATCTTCAACACCATAATGTGGCATCTCCAGGAGTGGCATAGACTTAACGCATCAACCAGGTGGCGTGGCACCAGGCGCAGCATCCGGCCTTGGGGTGGTGGGTGCGACCTGTTGAACCGTCGGCGGCAAGGTTACCCCCACAGTTTGGAACACCTTCCCACACGGGCCTTGGACCTCGCTCCGCAGCAGGAACTGCTTCCCGTCCTGCTCCACCTCCACCCTCTGCAGCCGCTCCAGGTCACAGATCACATCCGCCCACTCGAACTCGTGACCCCGCTCCTCCAAACGGGCCTGGAGTTCCTGACGGAGGACCAACGCCAGGAGCGAGCAGAACACATGGCCCCGGATCGTCTCATCACACCGGTGGGAGATCGGACGGGTCTGTAACAACGACTTGCATGAGCGAAACCAGTGCTCCACCCTCCAGAGCCGTTGGTACTGCAACGCCACCTCAGCCGAATCGAGAGCGGTGTGGGTGCGGTGCACCCACTTGCCGTCAGAGCGGGCGTCCTCGGCGATCTTCGCTTCCTCGATCTGGAAGTGAGGGGAGCTACTGCCGCTGAGGTAACGGCGATAGCCCTTGTGGCCCACCAGCGACTTGTCCCCCGAGTGGAGTTGCTCGCGCAGCGCCGCCACGATCGCCTCCCGATCAGCGGCCTCCTTGCGTGCCTCGTCCTCGTTGAGGCAGACCACGTAGCGACGCTCGTCCACCCACACCTCCTTGACTTTCAGGGGTGAGGGATCGTCGCTCTCGACGCGCTGGGGATGCACGACCCGGTAGCGGCCGGCTCGGGACAGCACCTCGTCTTTCACCTCGTTCTGCGACCGCATCCGGGCTCCCAGGATGTACTGCCAGCCCCGCTCCGGTTGCTCCAGCGCCTCGATCGTCTCCTGGCTGATCATGCCCCGGTCCGCCACGATGCAGATCCGCCGCACCCCGAACCGACTCCGCAGGCGATCGACGACCGGGATCAGCGTGGTCACGTCGGTGGTGTTGCCGGGCCACAGTTCGCAGCAGATCGGCCGCCCCTGGCCGTCGAGCACCGCCCCCACCACCATCTGGTACAGGTCGGGCCGATGGTCCTTGCTGAAGCCCCGCTGGCCGATGTCCTGGCCACCTTCCCCCTCGAAAGAGAGGGAGGTGGTGTCGAAGAAGACCCGTGGGAGATCAGTGAAGAGATCCCGGCGGTGGGCGAACAACTCCTCCTCGATCCGGTCCTTGGTGCAGCGGGGTGCGAACGGCGTCTGGCCCTTCTGCTGGTCCTGGGGCAACTCCTCGCCGAGCCAGGCCATGGCCCGGTAGAGGTGGTGCCGTTGCAGCGGTTCGCAGCCCTCGATCTGGGAGTCGGTCCGCCACTTGTCGGCGGCCCGGTCGCTGCCGGGGTCGAAGAGGCGATGGAGGACGGTAAGAAAGATGGCCCGCTCGACA
Source organism: uncultured Planctomycetaceae bacterium (assembly GCA_963803395.1). Classification (GTDB taxonomy): domain Bacteria; phylum Planctomycetota; class Planctomycetia; order Isosphaerales; family Isosphaeraceae; genus JAFANO01. The sequence goes on along the minus strand of CAWDND010000025.1, from coordinate 37,717 downwards.
TTGAACTCGAAGCGGCGTCCGTCGCGGAGTTGCTCGATGACTCGCTGGCACCCCGTCTGTTGCCAGAGCCGCTGGAAGATCAGGGCGGGTCCGATGCGTCGCGTGGTGAGGGTCGGGAGTTGCCCTTGGGCGTGAGCGGAGAGCAGGAGGACGGACTGGGCCAGGCGTGTCCCCGAGACCAGCAGGGCGTCGCGTTGTCCAGTCTGCGGGAGTTGGTCGAGTCGTCCCAGGGTGGCGACGACCCGTTGCCGGGTGCGCCCATCCTCCCAGCGGTTCTCGACGATCTGGAGGTAGGTGCGTGGACCGGAGATCTTGGTGCGGAAGAACATGGTGCCCTCGTGGTTGGGACACCATGATCATAGGGGATAATTGGCGGATTTCAAGGGTATTGTTCTGGTTACGTGGCACCATGATTATGGCTCCGGTACGATCCCCGGCCTATCACCAAAGGAGTTACGTCGAAAAACGAGGCGCAACTGTCGAAAATCTGTCAAAAGCGGGTTGTGGCGCGTGTGCTCAGGCGGACGATCACACCGTCCGTTGTGATCTCGATGTCGCCCGGCGTGTCGACGAACTTCCGGAACAGACACGCAGGGCCAACTCGTGCAAAGCCTTTCAGGCGTTCCGCCAAGCTCCGGTACAGGAGGTCTGCGACCACGGTCAGGGTCAGGTCGAAGTCCACGTTCAAGCGGACGTCACTGCACAGGCAATCGAGGTGGAAGAACGTGAGCTGTTCACCGAGTTGATTCTCCACGTGATTCCTACTGGCGTCGGTCTGGATGGTTTCGCGGGCCGTCCGCGGTTTCGGGAGGTCGTTGGCCAAGAGGAAGGTCGGCGACTCCTGTCCCAGACCGGTCACAATCCGTTGCCGCAGGTCGCCGTCGTAGCCCTCGAGCCGGATGCGCTCGTCGACGTAGTGGATCTGGCGGCGCTTCCCCTTGGCTTGGGTGACCTGGCAGTGCTGCCAGGTCTCCGCGGGCAGGCGTTCCACGCGCGCCCGCATCCCAGAACCGCGACGGCGGATGGTGAGGACTCCGATCTTGCGTCGGTTCAGTTCGTGAAGGCCGGCGTAAGGGGTCGCGCGCGAGTCGAAGAGCAGCCGGGCCGGAGAGTGCCCGGTCTGCTCCCGCCAGGAGTCGGCGAACTTCGGGACCATCGCGTCGGCCTCGTCCCGCACGAGCTTGGCGGTCGCGTAGCAGCTCACCCGCCGGCCGGCCACTTGGGCCACAAACGCCATGACCGAAGGGAGTGCGTGGTGTCGCATGGGGACCCAGTGATGCTCCAGGTCGGGCTCGGCGCCGCGGTACGGGATCGCGTGGAAGTCGAGGTTAAACCTTAACCAAGCGTGATATATAGAGCTTCGGCGCCAAAATCTCAGAAAAAGCTCGAAAACCCCCGGAGTTTTTCGAATAATTGAGGCAGGAACACTTCCTCAATGTTCCAAACTACGGAGACTTTCGAGTGACTGCTACTCTCCCCGAGAAGACCCGAAAACACAACGGCAAGAAGACCCGAAAACACATCGGCAAGAAGACCCGGGAACGCAACCGTAGGATTCTTCGCGAACGCCGGCGCAGGATCCTCATACGCATCGAGAATCGTCCTGGACCCGAACGCGACCAGCCCATGATGACCGCCACCAACATCCACTATGAACTGGCCGAGCGCGTCCAGGGCCTCGCCGCCGGCGGTATCGGCGCCATGCTCCTGTTCGGCGCAAGATCGGCTTGATCCGCGACCTCGACCACAACCTCCACCTCCTCAAACGCCATTTGCCCTACCATGAATCCGATCACGTCCTGAACATCGCCTTCAACATCCTCGCGGGCGGACAACGCCTCGAGCACATCGAGCGGCGCCGCAACGATGAGGTCTACCTCGACGCCCTGGGCGCCGAGCGGATCCCCGATCCCACGACCGAAGGCGACTTCTGCCGTCGGTTCACCGCGACCGATGTCCAGACCCTCATCGACACCCTCAACGGTGTCCGCCGCCGCGTCTGGGCGCAACAACCCCCGGAGTTCTTCGACCAGGCGATCCTCGACGCCGACGGCACCCTCGTCGCCACCGCTGCCGAGTGCAAGCAGGGGGTCGATCTGTCCTACAACGGCATCTGGGGCTATCACCCCCTGATCCTCTCGCTGGCCAACACCGGCGAACCACTCTATCTGGTCAACCGCAGCGGCAACCGCCCCTCGCACGAGCACGCCGACATCTACTTCGATAAGGCAATCCACTTGTGTCGTGAGGCCGGCTTTCGCCGGATCATCCTGCGGGGGGACACCGCCTTCACTCAGACCAAACATCTCGACCGCTGGGACCAGGCCGGCGATGTCCGGTTCTACTTCGGCATCGACGCGATGCCCAACCTCAAGGCGTTGGCCGAGCAGTTTCCGGCCGACGCCTACAGCTTCCTGGAACGACCGCCACGGTATGAGATCAAAACCGTCCCCCGCCAGACACCCGAGCCCGTCAAGAGGCAGATCGTCCGACAGCGCCAGTTCGAGACGATCCATCTGCTCGAGGAGATGATCGCCGAGTTCGACTACTGCCCGGTCGCCTGCAAGACGAGCTCTCGGGTGATTGTGCTCCGCAAGCGTCTCGGGATCGACAAGGGAGACGTGCGGTTGCGCGAGGAGTATCGCTATTTTTTTTATATCACTAACGATCGCACGTCCGCGGCCGCAGCGGTCGTCTTTCAGGCCAATGACCGGTGTGACCAGGAGAACCTGATCGCGCAACTGAAGAGCGGGGTGCGGGCGCTGACGACGCCGGTGGACACCCTGATCAGCAACGGGGCGTACATGGTGATGGCGTCGGTGGCCTGGAGCCTGAAGGCGTGGAGCGCCTTGCTGGTGCCGGTGACACCGCGGCACGCGGCGCAACACCGCGCCGAGCAGCGCGCGTGGTTGCGGATGGAGTTCGCGACCTTCCGCGCGGCGGTGATCGAGATGCCGTGCCAGCTGATTCGGAGCGGTAGTCGGCTGATCTATCGGCTGATGTCGTGGACCCCGTGGCCAGGGGTATTCCTGCGTCTGGTGGAGCGGTTGCACGGTTGCTGGTTGTGTTGAGGGAGGAACACCTGAAGTCGGGGTCCGGATGCCCCGATCCGTGCTGGCCATCGAACCGAGAGAGGCGGTGAGGCGATGAAGCAAACGAGTCGGGACTGGGGACCGGGCGTGGCCGTCCCGGCACGATGAATGTACGTAATTACATCTGCGATTGTTGTTTAACATTGGCGTAATATATTACGCTTGTTTTGGGGTTAAAGCTCAGGGGCGGGTCTCCCAAGGGGGTCTTTCCGATCAGGGCGGCGACCAGCCGCTCGGTCATGGTGCGCTCGGTCTTGTACGAGTAGTCGGTCGCGAAGGTGGTCTTGGGCAGGACATTGAGGCCGGCGAACAGCCCCGCGCCCTCGTCACAGCACAGATCGCTGATGTGACTGACGCGGCGTTTGCCGAGGAGTTTGGGGGTCAAGATCGCCAGCAGCGTCTGCAGCGGCGGGATCTGCTCGGAGCCGGGGAGGCCCGCGGCGGTGACAGCGGTGCGCAGGTCGAGTTCCAGGAGCATGGGGAGGAAAAGGAAGAGGCCGGCGACCTTGCTCGAGAATCGTCGCCCGGCCTCGAGCGACCGCGTGCGGACGTCGGCAATGTCGGGAACCACCGAGCCATCGCAGGCGATCTCTCCCGGTTGCGGCGTGGGGCGGCGATTGCGAACCGTGGTCAAGCCCGCTCGGTGGAGGACGCCGAAGAGATACGACTCGCTGACCTCGAAGCCCTCGCATCGGAGAGTGGCGTGGATGTCGGCGAGGGTGGCGTCTTGGCGACGGAGTTCACAGGCTCGCTCCTGGATCGCGGCGTGCTGGGGCGCGGACTTTCGTCCTAGCTGCTCGGTGAGGAAGAAGGTGCTGATGTCGGGATCACTCGCGAAGTCGCGGAGGATGGCCCGGACGGTACCGACATGGAGCTGATACTGCTGTGCGAGTTGTTGGGCGGTCGCGTCCTCGAGGAAGGAGGCGCGGCAGATCTCGTAGCGGCGCTGGGTCGGCGCGTTGGGTTGCTGGAAGAGGCGCGCGAGTTCAGGGGATCGGGCCCTCGCAGTTGAGTCCCGAATAAGGACACTTCTCGCTGAACACCACCGCAATTTCACGCGACCTGACGTGGTTGTAATCCGTCATTCCGTTGTGGTTTGCGTTGCTCGACTAGTTTCGACCGGGACGTCGTTTCCGCCTTGGCCTCCGGTGGCGACCACTCGCTCCAGATGAGGTCGAGTTTCATCACCACGAACCGCACCAGCGTCTTCCGCCGACGCCATTTGTACCGCACCTTCTCCAGGAACCGGAACATCCGGTTGGTCCGCTCCACGTGATTGTTGGTCCGAACCCGACGGCTCAGCGGATTCTTCAAGTAGGCCATGATCTTGGGGAACTTCGACTCATCGATTTGCTCCAGCGCTTTGACCAACTCCGGCACGGCTTGAAAGTCCGGATCGTGGACGATCTTGGCCCGCCGGCAACTGGCTTGGTGATAGTCCTTGGGCGTGTCGAACAGCCAGTAGATCCGATCAGCGAACCGCCGCAACACTCCCAACGCGGGCACGTATTCCAGCATCCGCGTCAGGTCGCCACGCTCCGACTCGGTGAGCTTCTCCCGGCGTTTCACGATCAGATGACGACGCTTGAACACGTACTTCGCCTTCTCCTTGACCGACAGACCCCGGCGCGAGGCGGCGGCCTTGGACTTGGCGCCCTTGCGGCCCCGCTTCTTCTTCCGCCCGGCCTTGCCCCGCCGACCCATCGCCGTCCGCAGCCGCCGCAAGGCGTCCAAGACCAACTTGTTGATATCCTTGACGATGTGGAAAACGCACAACTGATGATCGGCGTCGGACCAGAGATCCTTCAGCACTGTGGGATACAGGTTCGAGCCGTCCGTCACCACGACCGTGGGGTTCAAGCCCCACGTCTTGAGGTTCCTGAGGAACCGCTCCATGTGGTCTTGGTCGTTCTGGGCGACCAGGGCGAAGGCCACGGGCAGATCCGCAAGCGGGTCGGTGGCCAGCAGCAAGGTGAAGCGACCCAGGTGCAGTTCGTCGACGCACAGTGTGCCGCTGAAGTGCTTCAGGACCATACGGCGATGCGCCGACATGTCGAGCGTTTCGGCGTAGCCGTGGAGCACGTCATAGACGAACCCCGTGGACAGGTCGAGGAGGTATTCGCGGCGAAGCGACTCCAACATCTGTTCGACGTTCATGGCGTGCTTGAGGATGCGATCGAGCACCAGATCGCGAACCTTGTTGTCGTAGAGGGCTCTGGGGAGGACACTCTCGGGAGTGTTCCGGAACGTCTTGGAGCAGCCACACCGGGCTTGATATTCGCCGCAGATGATCTCGAGAAAGGCGACGGTCTTGTAGGCGACCGTGCGAACCTTGCGTGGGGGAAGCTTACGCTTCCGCCGGCCGTGTTTGCCGCAGTTCGGGCATGGGGCCTTCTTGGGGGCGCAGTGAACGGGTATAACGACGGGCGTGGGTACTTCGGTGCCCATGGTCTGCATCTCCGGTGGTGGGGACTCAGAACACCCTCATTCACCGGGATGCAGGCCCTATCTTTCAAGAGCAAAACGACTTGGTATCCTCGCTCTGTTGGTACAGATCAACGAAAAGCCTCTGAAATTGCGGTGGTGTTCAGCGAGAAGTATCCGAAGAAGCAGGTTGTGATCGGCCAAAGGATGCAACGGTGCGGGGCTAAAACCCTGCTGGACGATGGGAACGTCTGATGGGAAGAGAAGCAAGCAAGCAGGGATTTTGGCGAAGATGCCGAGGTGACGATGGGTGAGGAAAGGAGTTGCGGAGGGGACGGAAATCGCGATGTGCTGGCTCGAATGGGACTCGCGCGGCGGACCTCGAGATCCGCTAAACCGAAGTTCCAGGGGGGATGAAGGAGAATATCTATAGTGTTGAACGACTTACGGAGATTCCCGATTCCCGTTTCTGTCTACATCGTGATCAACCGCAGCGCCTCCGCCTGCAACGCATCGGCCTCCGTCACCTGGCGGAACGTCGTCTGGTCGGGGGCACTGGCCACCACGCACGTGTTCCGGCAGCGCGTTCCCAGATGAGCCCGCAACGTCCGAAAGCTCTGGACCGGCAGTCCGCCCGATGTCACGTGCGTCTTCTTCTTCTGCCGCGCCGACTCCGAGGCGCGGGCCGGGGCCACCGGGTCGCGCCGGCACCGGTCCACGGCCAACTCTTCGTCCTCGAACCGCAGCGGCTCCCAGACCTGGCGCAGGTGCCACTCCACGTAGTAGGCCAGCAGACACAGCAGGATATACCATCGCCGAACGAGTGCTTCCTGGTAGAGGGAACAACACTCGGTGTGCATCTTGGATGATGTCCTCTCCTCTCGTCGTAGGTTGGCCTCTCAAGGAGAGGACGGACGATCTCCGGTCGTTCCTGAGTGGATTGCGTCCTCTATAGTCCGTGTGTGACGGAGAGCCCGCGTCTCAAGCGGCCGGGTCCAGGGGCAACTCTTCATCCTTGAGGATGTGAAACTCTTCGCTCATCAGGCGGTCCAACTCCGAGCGGTAGCGCTCCAGGTGATCCAACACCTCGGCCACCGCCTCCTGCATCGCCTCGAACGTCTTGTGCCAGCGGTGCAGGGCCTTCTTGCGCAGGAACTTCCCCAGCCGCTCGATCAGGTTGAGGTTGGGCGAGTACGCCGGCAGGAACACCAGGCGGAACTGCCGATGGCGGGCCAGCCACTCCTTGACCACTGCCTTGCTCTAGTCCCAAAACAAGCGTAATATATTACGCCAATGTTAAACAACAATCGCAGATGTAATTACGTACATTCATCGTGCCGGGACGGCCACGCCCGGTCCCCAGTCCCGACTCGTTTGCTTCATCGCCTCACCGCCTCTCTCGGTTCGATGGCCAGCACGGATCGGGGCATCCGGACCCCGACTTCAGGTGTTCCTCCCTCAACACAACCAGCAACCGTGCAACCGCTCCACCAGACGCAGGAATACCCCTGGCCACGGGGTCCACGACATCAGCCGATAGATCAGCCGACTACCGCTCCGAATCAGCTGGCACGGCATCTCGATCACCGCCGCGCGGAAGGTCGCGAACTCCATCCGCAACCACGCGCGCTGCTCGGCGCGGTGTTGCGCCGCGTGCCGCGGTGTCACCGGCACCAGCAAGGCGCTCCACGCCTTCAGGCTCCAGGCCACCGACGCCATCACCATGTACGCCCCGTTGCTGATCAGGGTGTCCACCGGCGTCGTCAGCGCCCGCACCCCGCTCTTCAGTTGCGCGATCAGGTTCTCCTGGTCACACCGGTCATTGGCCTGAAAGACGACCGCTGCGGCCGCGGACGTGCGATCGTTAGTGATATAAAAAAAATAGCGATACTCCTCGCGCAACCGCACGTCTCCCTTGTCGATCCCGAGACGCTTGCGGAGCACAATCACCCGAGTGCTCGTCTTGCAGGCGACCGGGCAGTAGTCGAACTCGGCGATCATCTCCTCGAGCAGATGGATCGTCTCGAACTGGCGCTGTCGGACGATCTGCCTCTTGACGGGCTCGGGTGTCTGGCGGGGGACGGTTTTGATCTCATACCGTGGCGGTCGTTCCAGGAAGCTGTAGGCGTCGGCCGGAAACTGCTCGGCCAACGCCTTGAGGTTGGGCATCGCGTCGATGCCGAAGTAGAACCGGACATCGCCGGCCTGGTCCCAGCGGTCGAGATGTTTGGTCTGAGTGAAGGCGGTGTCCCCCCGCAGGATGATCCGGCGAAAGCCGGCCTCACGACACAAGTGGATTGCCTTATCGAAGTAGATGTCGGCGTGCTCGTGCGAGGGGCGGTTGCCGCTGCGGTTGACCAGATAGAGTGGTTCGCCGGTGTTGGCCAGCGAGAGGATCAGGGGGTGATAGCTCCAGATGCCGTTGTAGGACAGATCGACCCCCTGCTTGCACTCGGCAGCGGTGGCGACGAGGGTGCCGTCGGCGTCGAGGATCGCCTGGTCGAAGAACTCCGGGGGTTGTTGCGCCGAGACGCGGCGGCGGACACCGTTGAGGGTGTCGATGAGGGTCTGGACATCGGTCGCGGTGAACCGACGGCAGAAGTCGCCTTCGGTCGTGGGATCGGGGATCCGCTCGGCGCCCAGGGCGTCGAGGTAGACCTCATCGTTGCGGCGCCGCTCGATGTGCTCGAGGCGTTGTCCGCCCGCGAGGATGTTGAAGGCGATGTTCAGGACGTGATCGGATTCATGGTAGGGCAAATGGCGTTTGAGGAGGTGGAGGTTGTGGTCGAGGTCGCGGATCAAGCCGATCTTGCGCGCGAACAGGAGCATGGCGCCGATACCGCCGGCGGCGAGGCCCTGGACGCGCTCGGCCAGTTCATAGTGGATGTTGGTGGCGGTCATCATGGGCTGGTCGCGTTCGGGTCCAGGACGATTCTCGATGCGTATGAGGATCCTGCGCCGGCGTTCGCGAAGAATCCTACGGTTGCGTTCCCGGGTCTTCTTGCCGATGTGTTTTCGGGTCTTCTTGCCGTTGTGTTTTCGGGTCTTCTCGGGGAGAGTAGCAGTCACTCGAAAGTCTCCGTAGTTTGGAACATTGAGGAAGTGTTCCTGCCTCAATTATTCGAAAAACTCCGGGGGTTTTCGAGCTTTTTCTGAGATTTTGGCGCCGAAGCTCTATATATCACGCTTGGTTAAGGTCTAGTACTTGGCATTGTCCAGGTAGAGGATGAACTGGAGTTTTGCAAACAGTGACCTCACAGCCTGGAAGCAGGCAAAATGGGCGTAGTTGACCCTCATCCGCGATGGCGCTGTTGGAGTGCGGAGTATCTGATCATGCCAGGAATTATCGAATTCACACCGCGCAATCGATCCCGCGTGGCTGCGCACCAGGGCTGACGATCTCACGACAGCCCCAACTGGGCGACCACATGGTCAGAGGGACGCCCCCAAGTGGTCACCTGCTCGATCGCCCACGAGAGCGTCGTCCGCAGGGTCTCCTTCTCCATCGCCCGACAGGCCTCGCCGATGGTCATCAGCCTCTGGAACGCCCCTTCCTTCGCACGGCCCTGCTGCAACTCGCTCAGGAGCAGACTGTACGCCAGCATGACCAGGTCCATGTGCCGGGTGTGGCCCTGGAAGTCACGCAGCTGACAATCACCCAATCCCAGTTGCTGCTTGCCGTCCCGAGGAAACGTCTCCGTGCCCGTCCCACGATGCCCAGACACCCGGACGCCTCGGCCCACCTCCCAGGTGGTCCGGTTGGTGACCAGGATCTTGACCGGTTCGGGGTCGTGGCGATCCCGCCACAGGACCATGATCCGGACCTTGTGCTTCACGTCGGGGATCTCCAACGTCACCGTAAAATACCACTGCCGCCGATCGCCGATCCGCAACTCCTTCCGGTCCGCCGCCGGGATCGAGGCGGCCAGGTGATCCACCTTGAGGATCCGGCCTTGCCATTGCACCTTGCGATTGCTCTTGAGGTCACCGACCTAGGCCCGGGGCTGGCCGAAGTGATCGGTCTTGCCGTGGAGGGAGCATTCCATTGCTGTAGGCTCACGCGGCGATTCCCGTAGCGGTTGTAAGTGCTTGTCTCTCAAGGTGGTTCCACCGTCCCGCCTTGTAATACGAACGCAGCAACAGAACGGCCTCCGCACTCTTCTTGTGCCAGTAGATGCTCGCCCCCTTCAACCGCAGGTTCACCACCCGGCGAATCGCGCTCTCGATCGCTCCACTGCCGATCGGCAACTTCGATTCCCCAATCCGCGCGTAATCCATCCGCCCTTTCCCGATGTTCCGTTCGAAGTAATTTCGCTCTCGTTTCAACGCCTTACTGGGACGGGAGCCACACACGGCTTCAATCGCCGCTTGCACCTCGTTGACCTTCCCTTTCAGCAGGCGTCGCCGCTGGCGACCGATCCACGTCTGACGCTCCTGCACCGTCCAGCGCCGCCGCAAGGCCGCGATCTTGCCCAGATGCTCCACCGCATGATAGAAGTCCACCAACTCCTTCACCTGTTCCGGCTTGATCCCCAACCGCCGCCGCAGGGCCTCGACGCGATTCCAGATCCAACGCGCCCCATCGGCCACGAACAGGATCTTGTCCGCCGTCACGATCTTTAATTCCCGTAAATAGAACTCCATCAACTTGAAGATTGCGTCCGGGCCGCTCAGGGTGCCATCGATGACCGCCAGGAAGTTCCGATCCATCTGCCCCTTCTCATCCACCGCGTAGATGATCAGCAACTTCGGCTCGCGCCAGTCCGTGCGGTAGCGGTTGCGTCCCTTGGCCGTCTTCGGGCCGCGCTTCGTCGTGCGGATCCGAATCCGGCCGCCATCCACGGAGAGGATCACGCGCCGGCCCGCGACGGTCTCTCCCCAGTTCAGGCTCCCGGTACGCTGGGCGGCACGGGCCCGCGCCGCGAAGCGATACGCCATCGACCGGATGGTCTTGAGGTCCAGCGGTTGCCCGCGATCGGCCAACACCCGCTCGACCTCCTCCAGCGAGCTCAGCATGGCCACCAACTTACTGACCTCGGAGGCCACCCCGGACGTACAGCGGTCGTGCATTCCCCAGAGCAGCAGGATCGGATACATCCCTTTGCCCGACCGCTCGCGGTCGCAGTTGCGACTGAAGTAGGTCACCCGGACCACGATCACGCCGCATGTGGTTCGCAGGGTGACGTCGCGTTTGCCTTGGTCCTTGACCTTGTGGCCCGCCCCTTGAGTCAAGGAGCGGGCCTTCTGGATGTTCTCCGGCTGGTCGCTGGCACGTTGCATGGCTTCGGTCAGCAGGAGGCCGGACAGGCGTTGGGTCAATTCCGTGATCTGCCGCTCCCAGGAGCGAACGTCCTCAGCATTGCTGATTACGCGTGGGTCTCGGCGGAGATGCTCGATCTGCTGTTGGACCTCCCGGATCTCGGCCTGGATCTCCGCGAGTCGATTGCGCGGAGGCTTGGGATCCGTCTCGGGCTTTGGCCTTCGGCCAGGTGGGTGCTTCGCCATGCTCGTTCCCCTTGTCCAGGTAATATCGGGAAACGATGATTATCGGCGAGCGTAGGGGAGAGACAAATCCCCCAAGGTCACCTACTCGTCTGGAATGCTCCCGCCGTGGATGTGGTTGAGGATCTCGGCGTTGGTGAAATCGCTGTCCCTGGTGAAGTCGCCGGGGATCCGTCGCTGACACACCCAGTCGATCAGGTCGCAGCACAACTTGGTATGGTTGCGGAACGGCTCCTTCATCGCCGCGCAGATCTCCTGCTTGCGGAAGAGTCGGAACTCCAGGGGGTAGTGCTGGCCGCTGGTGCAGACGTAGTTGACGAAGAGGGAGTCCTGGGCGATCTTGTTCCGCTCCTCGGCGTGGTCCCAGTACCAGCCGGCGTCGGGGATCAAGAACCCGTCGCGGTCGATGAGGGTGTTGTCGATGGGGATGACGCCCTGGTCGCTGTAGCGGGTCGTGGGATCCTCCTGGAGCAGCTCCAGTCGTCGCTCATTGAGGCTCTCGGCGTTCCAGGCGACCTCGGTGAGGAAGCGGTTGAGGCAGGACTGGTCGGTGGTGTGGGCGAACGCCTCAGGGATGCCGAGGACGGTCTTGCGCTGGGCGACGAAGAGGCCGGTGAGATACTCGCCCATGTTTGGGGTGAAACCGCCTGAGCCGGCGGCCGCCGCGCGTGAAAATGCCTTGTTTTCTAGGCTCTGGGCCTCAGGCAACCCCCGCCAGCCTGAAAAACGTAGTGACAATACTACTCCGCGTTCTCCGAGAATCTCTCAATAATCTCCTTGCCAAATCCTAATTGCGTCGTGATCATGGTTCTCATGTACCCCAGAACCGTAAAGGTCCGCTCCTCCAGCGGCACCGTCCACGAATACGTCCGCGTCGTCGCAGCCTACCGCGAAGCCGGCAAGGTCAAACCACGCGTCGTCGCCGATCTGGGACGCACAGATCTCCTCGTCGACATCCGCCCCAAACTCAAGCGACGTCTCGGTGGCGCCGGCCGTCCGCAAGACGCCACTCCCGCCGATCCCGAGGGCGTCGAGGCCTCGACTTGGGGGCCTATCCTCGCCGTCCGCGCTGTGTTCAACCCACTCGGCCTCTGGGCCATCCTCGACCAACACCGCGGCCACGCCAAAGGCGTCCCGTTCGCCGACCGCGCCTTCGTGCTCGTCGCCCACCGGCTCATCGCCCCGGCCAGCGAGCACGGACTCGCCGGCTGGCTGGTGACCGACTTCGTCTGCGACCGCAAGGGCCGACGCTTCATCCCCCACTGGCACCAGCGCCGCCGGGTCCGCGTCCACCCCCGTCAGCTCGACGCCTGGTACCGCACCCGCGACCAGCTCCACGCAGCCAAAGAACGCATCGAAGTCGCGCTTTTCCACCGGCTCCGCGACCTCTTCAGCCTCAAGCCCGAGTTGGTCCTCTACGACATCACCAGCACCTCCTTCGAGGGTGCCGGCCCGCACGACTTCGCCCAGCACGGCTCCAGCCGTGACGGCACGTCGCAGAACGTCCCGGTGATCGTCGGCGTGCTGATGGTCGCGGGCTGGCCGATTGCACACCACGTCTGGGCGGGCAATCGCATCGACCATTCCACAGTTCAAGAAGTTATCAATGATCTGCGAAAACGTTTCGAGTTCGGCCGGCTCGTCTTTGTGGGCGATCGGGGTATGCTCACCGATGAGAACATAGAGAAGATCACAAAAGATGAGCATGGATTCCTGGTCGGGATCAAGCGGCGGCGCAACACCAAGCTCGATGCCTGGCTCGATGCCATCGACGAAACCCACTGGATCGACTGCCCTGGCGGCATCAATACCCGAGAACGAAAGACCGATCCGCCCCGCACGCGTGCCCAGGAAGTCCCGTCCGGAGATTCCGACCTGCGCGTGATCGTCATCGCCTCCGACGAACGCCGCGGCTATGAACCGGCGAAGCGCCAACAGGCGATGGAGCGAGCACGTCAGAAGCTGGAGAAGCTCAAGGAGCGTGTGGCCTCGGGCGACTTGAAGCCGCCGGAGAAGCTCGGGGCGGCCGTCGAGCGGATCATGCAGAAATATCATGGCTATCGTTATTTCGATTGGAAGCTGATCGGAGGTGTGTTCGCGTCTTCCGAGAGCGAGACCCGGCTGGGGCGTGAGAAGAAGATCGAGGGAAAGTAGGTGATTTCGACCAGCGAGAAGGATCTGAGCATCCTCGAGGCGGTGGCGCAGTCCAAGGAGTTGATGGAGCTCGAGAGTGGGTTCCGGCAACTCAAGGACGTGCTGGCGCTGCGGCCGAGCTCTCACCAGGTCGAGCCGCGGGTCAAGGCCCACATCTTCGTGGCGGCGTTGGCGCTGTTGGTCCCACGCTGGCTGGGCCGACGGCTCGAGGACTCGGGGTTGGAGCTGTCGCCTGAGCGGGCGCTTCAAGCCCTGTCGACGGTCCGGCTGGTGCGCTTCCGCTGGGAGGGCCAAGGAGACCGCCGCGGGGTCTCTGGAGGCTGTCCCGATGCGCGGTTGGTCCTGAAGGCCCTGAAACGCGTCGACCAGCGACCGCTGGTTCCCCCCGAAGGGGAGGAGACCGTGATGTAGCGCGCTCATCGAAAACTCGGTTTTGGCTCTACGCAGGATCACGTCGCACCACCTCAGAGCTGTGTTGGCGGGAGGCTCGGGAGCTGGGACGATGGGTGCGGAAAGTCCTGTGGGCCGGGTCGATGCATCCATCCATTCTTTCGAGGGGGACGGTAGTGTAGTGACTAATCGAAAATTCGGTGTCTACGCCGCAAGGGGTTACGTCGACTGACCCCAAACATGGGCTCGGCGAAATGGCGGCGCTGGCAGTCGTTGGCGAAGAAGTCGCCGTATCGGGCCACGGCGTCGCGGACCACGGTGGGGAATTCGACAATCCCTGGCATGATCAGATACTCCGCGCTCCAACAGCGCCCGAGGAAATTCGGGTCGGAATACGCCGATTTTACCTATTTTGACGCGGTCGAAACACTGTTTGCAAAACTCCAGATGAATTTCTCCGTCTCGGGGTGCTTCGCCAGCAACTTCTCCAGGAGCTTCACGAACTGCTCGCCGGTGATGTTCTCCTTCGTCAGGCGGAGGTCGACGTAGTCGTGGTCGTCGGGGCTGTAGGCCCCCAGGATGTTCAATCGCTTCCGACCGCTTCCGACACCCACGTAGTGCCGCTGCCCGACCAGCAGCCAGCAGCAGTAGAGCAACTCCAGGCCCCAGACCGGAGGGCACGCGTCCACGAAGTAGCGGCGGGTCGTCGGCCCGGCCTCACGCCGATGCCGCCGATACTGGCGCACGAATTGACGCTGCTTCGCCCGGTCCGCCTTCCAGAAAAAAGCCGGAGACTTTGTGGTAGCTGGCACCGATCCGGTGCAACAGATCCTTCACCCCGGAAGGAGAGTAGGTGACACCGAACTGCTCCTCGATCCAGGCCCGCACCTGCACGGCGTTGTGAAAAGTCCCTTTGGCGATCTCCTGGCGCAGTTGCTCGACTTGTGCGGGTCGCAACCGACCGGGATCACCGTGATAGTGCACGGTACACAACTCGTCCAAGCCCTTGTTGCGGAAGATGCGGAGCCCGTCCCCGACCTGGCGGCTGGAGACCCCCAGCAACTCGGCCACCTCGTCCCGGGTGCGTCCCTCGTCGATCCACCGCAGGGTGGAGAGCCGTTGGAAGATGCGGCGGTCGCGGGCCTGTCGCCGCCGTTCCTGGATCTCCTGGCGTTGCTTGGCACTCAGCGTGATGGTCTTCATCGCTCACCGCCCGGCCGCTGGAGGCGGCCACAACCCACCCCTTGACCTCAGCTCCACCAGGGTCATTATAGGAAATACTGGAACGCGAAGACTATATGCGCCCGCACCCGCTCGGCCGTGCGGTGGTGGCTCGGGCGCACCAAGAGGTCGATCCCCTTGAGACATCGGAATGCCTGCTCCACCAGGGCCAGCCGCTTGTACGACCGCACCCCGTCGGCGGCCGTTAGCCGCTCGGCCGGCTCGCTGGTCCGGATCACATAAATACCATCCAGAAGCTCTTCATTTTTGATCGCGTCTTCCTTGCGGGCCCACCCCAGCTGGCCGTCGCGGATCGTCAGAGTAAAATGTTTGGCCATCTTGTAATGGCTGATGACTTTGCCCGCCCTCACGCCGCTCGCGGCCGCCGTCTCGGGCGGGCACGTCGGCCTCGTCACGCTGGCGGCCAGCGCCTCCAGTTCGGCCTGCGTGGCCGCGAGCAGATCCTGGCGCTTCTGTCGTCGCTGCTCGGCCAACTGGGGGTTGGAGCAGGCCACCAGCCGCTCGCCGGGGAATTCCGGCGAGGTGATCTCCGCCAGGCGTTCGGCCTCCAGATCCTCCCGGATCAGGTGGCCGTCGGCCAACAGGCGGCGGATCGCGGCGCTGCGCAAGGCCGCGATCCCGCCCAGGCCCGGGTGTTTTTTGAGCACATCAATCTGAGTTTGCGTGAGCATGCCGCGATCGCCGACCAGCACCACCCGCGACAGGCCGAACCGCTTCGTCAGCGCCTCGACCTGGTCGGGGACGGTCTTGGGGTCGCCGGTGTTGCCGGGAGAGACCTGCACGGCGACGGGCCGCCCGTCGGCGTCGGTGAGCGCGCCGGAGACGATGATCGGGAGGCCGGTCTGGCCATCGCGGTCGTGGTCGCAGCGGGCCAGCGGGCAGGTCTTCCCCTCGTAGGAGCTGCTGGTGACGTCGTAGAGCACCAGCGCCCCATCGGTCAGGTGCCGCTTCGCCAGTTTCTTCTCGATCGCCCCCTGCCGCGCCAGCAGCCAGTCCATGGTGTCGTAGAGCTGATCCTCGGTGGCGTCGCCGACGTTCAACTCCTCGGCCAAGGTGGTGTCATGCCAGTGTCGGGTGTTGGCCAGCTTGGAGCTGGGGAACAGCAGGCGTTCGGCGATCATGGCGATGACCAGGTCGCGCCGCCGCGAGGGCTCGGAGGCGATGAGGTCCTCCAGTCCCAGCTTGCGGATCATCGTCAGGACGGCGTCGACATGGCCGTGCGGGAGCGAGCGCGTGATGCGGAAGGTCTCGGCCGCGGGCACGAAGGTCTCGCCCTTGAGGGAGCGCTTGATGATCTCGATGAGGTGATCGGGGAGATGGGAAAGGTTTCCGAGGGTCTCAGGGGTGACGGTCTTTCCCTTACGGATGGATCGCCGGAGCAGATGGGTGACGTAGGTCTTTCCCTTGTCGGCCCGCTTGGTCGTAGCCACATGGACGGCGCCGTTTCGTGCTGGCATACGGCCATTTTTCGGAGGAGCAGCGAGCCTGTCAAGAGGATTCCCGAGATTTTAGTGGCTACATTTCCGGGTCGAAAACGAGGATTTTCCCTTGTGGTCAAACGGTTTACGACGAAAATGGCCCCGGAACTTCGGGCTAAAATCCGGGGAAATCGAAAGGCTCGCCGGAGAGAATTGAGTGCCGAATAGGCAAATTACGCAGCCGCGAAACTCGGCGTTCAGGGCCGCTCGCTGCGAGCGGTCGGCTTACCTCCGTATGTGATATCGCCTCCGGGGCCGATGTTCAACTTACTCGTCCCGAAATCGAGAAAGGGCGGGAACGGTCTCGCAAAACGGCCGTTTGATGAGACCCGCCCGATACCGATGCGACAGCCAGTCTCGGCAGGCCGATTTGGGTCTCGCGAACTTGTCTTGAAATCTTGAAATCAAAGTCTCACCACTGGCCCGCACGCCGGGAATTTGTGAGACTTCCTCATGCCGCTCATCGACCGCGCCTTCCGCCCGGGAAGACGCAATCGCTTCCACGGCGCCTTGCCCCGCTTCGGGCCGAGACGCCGCACTTCCAGGTCGGACAAGCCTCGGGCGAGAACGCCCGACGCATCGGCATGCCCCAGAAAGCGCAACGGGTGCGCCTTCTGAGAGGCTATCCGGTAAACTTTTCCATACAGGCCAAGAACTTACGCCGACGGCAGTGGCCCCGGAGGAGGGCGTTTCCCCGAACAACCGCACGGATACCGACTCGGCAATCGCCATAAGTCCTTGAGAGTCAAGAGAATCATTCCCGGATAGCCTCTGAGACCGATCACGCACCGAGCGGGCCTTCAAGAACGTGGGTTCTTGTCCCTTGGCTCTCGGCGACCACGAGAGGGGGATCTGGAGCGTGGGCACCCTGGGCGGCTCGCAGCTCCGGACCAGACCAACGACGAAAAGGGTGGTCACACTGGGACGACCCCTGGACGGCCCCTGGCGGGCCTCCCGACGGGCGGACGATGGATTCCACGTTCTCCGTCACGGGGACGTCCAGGATCGCGTCCTAGGCGGTCCTGGCGGGGCTCTTGGGTCAGCCCGACACGGGCAAGTCGAGCAGCCGCCGGAGGTGCTCCTGGCGGAGCGTCTGGAGATACGTCCGCCGGAAGGAGGGAAGCCGCGCGTCTTCGTAAACCTGCCTCTGCTCCGGCGTCGCCCGCGCCAGCGCCGCAGCCTCGATCTCCGCCTGCTGCTCCGCCGACAACGCCGCCCAGTAGACAGCGATCCGTTTCTGGATCTCCTCCTCGCGGATCTGGATCGCCTGCTCGCGGGCTTTCGTCTGGCGGACCTGCTCCTGCTGCGCCCGTGCGATCGCCTCCCTTTGCTCGCGAGCCGCCCGGCCCTCGAAATCGGCCGGCGGTGCGAAGTCCTTCCGGATCGCCTCGACGAGATAGGCACCGAGGTCCTTGACCCGCTTCGGCTTCGTCTCTCGCAGCCAGTCGGCTCGCTCGATCTGGGCCTGGATCTGGGCCTCGGGGAAGTCGCGGACGACCTCGGCGGCCACGCTCCTGGTCACGCCGCGTTCCACCAGTTCCAGCACCAGGCCGGTGGGCTCGACTTCCAGTTCGGCCTTCGCCGGCGGCGGCTCGAGGGAAAGCATGGCCGTCCCGCTCCGCTTCGTGAACGCCAGGTGCTCGGCCTTCGCCTTTGTGCCGGGCTCGTAGACCAGCGTCCAGTCGGGCCGACCGTCGTGGTCGGTCGTCGGTTCGTACTCGATTCCGGCAATGTAGCCCGATGTCCGGTGTGGCCGGTGGAGCTTCTCCATCTGCTGTCGCATCCGCCAGAACTCCGCGTATCGCGTCTGGGGCGCGTAGATGCAGAACTCCGAGTAGGGCAAACGGACCGTCCGGCTCCTGTTCTTCAGCGCCGCGAACATCCGGTAGGACAGCAGCTCGTACAGGCGCTGCGCCACGGGGGACAGGTCGCGGAGGTAATCGTAGTCGAGGGGCCGCCTCGGCGCCGTGTCGAGGATCTCGCGGTAGAAGTCGTGCGGGACGATGTACACGGCATCCGCCGTTCTGCCGTCGGGCAGCGTCTCACCCGTGAACACGACCCCATAGCGGGTATCGGCGATCTCGATCCGCCGCTTGGTCCCGTTGGCGGACTTGTACCGGATCTTCGCGGTGATGTAGGCGCTGGCGTTCTGGTGGAGGGCTCGCTTGACCTTGTTCGTGTTCGCGCCGCTGTCGACCAAGCCCAGCTCCCGGCAGATGTCGGTGAGGTTGCCCAAGCGAACGAGCCGCGGGATGGGTCTGCCCGCCACCTCGATCCGGCGGTTCACGACGAGTGTATCGATCTTGTAGGCGAGCGGCCCCGGCTGGCCGTGTTTCTCGTTGCACGATACCTCCCAGCAGAGCGTCATCTCACCATTGGCGTCCGTCCCGCAGATATCGATGCGCACGGTCCCCAGCTTGGCGAGGCGGTGCATGGGGAAACGAGAGAGGGCGGTTTCCACCCGGATCACGTCCAGGGGCGCCAGCTCGGTTCGTCGCTCCAGGTCTGCTTTCTTCATGCAATCATCCAAAGAAGCAACACCACCAAAGATCGTCTTGTTGGTGTTGCTTTTTAGTCTAAACAAAGTCTAAAGTCTAGGGCCCGGCCGACGCTGCGCAAGTCATTACAAGCAATGACTTTCTGCCGAGGCTTCCCCGAAATTCCCACCCGAAAGTGCGTCGATTCCCACCCGAAAGTGCGTCGATTCCCACCCGAAAGTGCGTCGATTCCCACCCGAAAGTGCGTCGATTCCCACCCGAAAGTGCGTCGATTCCCACCCGAAAGTGCGTCGATTCCCACCCGAAAGTGCGTCGATTCCCACCCGAAAGTGCGTCGATTCCCACCCGAAAGTGCGTCGATTCCCCACCCCAAACCGTGCGGTCGTCGGCCGGCCCTCTTCATCGGCACGACCGGCAGCATCGCTCTATTCCGTTTGGACCGCATTGCCGGCGCCGTCGCCCCGACCACCGAGCCGGGGATGTGGGTCCGCCCGGCCCGGGTCCGGCTCGGTGGATCAGAACGGCAACTCCCGGTCGCCCTGGTCGGCGGGCTCGGCCGGCGGCATCGGTCCGGGGTCGAAAAACTTCCTCATTCGGTGCGGGAAAGTCGCTGTCGAGCGCGGCCAGGCCCTTGCGGGTCAGCCAGTCGATGGCGGTCTGACGGTCTCCTCCGAATCGCTTCGCGACGAGGGCTCGAAACCCGAGTTTGGCGATCTCACGGCGGCGGGCGGGGGAGAGCTTGGCCGCGCGGGCGATGCCGCCCTTGCGCGCGGCTTCGGCGCGGGTCATGGGTCGGTCCCTCCTCGGGCCGGGCCGGGCTGGGCTGCGGCGGCGCTGGGGCACGCCGCGGCGCCGGGCCGGCTCAGTTGTCGGTGGGACGCCATTACATATGTTCATAAACCAAGAGCGGCAGGGCGGCCGCGCCCGGGTCGGCGACCCATTCGGGCTCGGCGGGGAGGGGCCAATCCTCGGGCTCTTCGCCCGGGCAGGGGCCTGGGGGGTGGAATTCGCCACAGTACGGACAGAGGGGTTCCGGCTGGTCTTCCTCGTTGGCGTAGTGGCCGAAGGTGTAGCCGCTCATCGCGCACCCCCTTCCTGGAGGGCGGGGGCGGTGCCCAACTGCGTGGCGCGAGCGACGATGGCGGCTGCGGTGTCGCGGGCGGCTGGGGAGCGGGGCGCCTCGATCGCCCGCGCCGCGGGGACGGGGCGCTTGCGGCCCGAGAGAAGGCCGAGCGCGACGAGGGCCTTGAAATGCTTGCATGCGAATTTGTTATTCGCGAAATCGGGGCACGAGCAGGTGCTGCGGCCGGCCGCGCGGACGACCTGGTAGACCGCGCCGGCCCGGTCGCCGGTGAGCTTCCGCAGGGCCCACACGCGGACCGAGAGCTGGGGGGCGGGCTGGCGCTTGAGAGAATATTCATCCGAGTTGATGAACACGCGAAGTTTGCAGGTGCCGTGCCGCAGGGAGCGGGCCTTGGCAAGGCGCACGGGGGGCGCTACTGTGGACATGGGGTGTACCTCCTAGCCGAGGTGCCGTAAGCGCGGGTGGGCGGGTTGCGACCGGCCACTCGCGGCCCCACTGAGCAACCAGTGGAGCAGGCTTCACTGTACCAAATTTCACCGGGCTTGCCTAGCGGAAAACCCTGTAAAATAAGGGATTTCAGGCACTGTGAAGATGTGAATAATTAAACAGACAGGCCGCATGGAGGCGGCCCGATGAAGGCCGCGGCCCGACCGGCCAGGAGGGCCGGGCGGCCGCCCGGGCCGGGGGGTGGCGCCGCCGGCGGAGCACGCGCGGACCGGCCCGGAACGCCCCGGGGCCGCGGCGGGTCTGCCGCACGCGGGGGCCGGCGGGGCGCGCTCTCGGCGCCCGCCGCGCGGGCCACCGGCCCGCAGCCCCCCCCGCACCCCTCACTGGGAGGGGTTTTTCTAACCCGATACGAGGTAAGCAGTTGGCGAGGCATCAGATTTTCACCACTGGGACACGAAGTCATCGGCACCACCGTGTTCACCGGAGGTCCTCCCATGCCACGCCGCACTCCACTCGATGCCTGGACCGAGCAAGTCAGCGACGCCTTCCCCAACCTCAGTCGGCCCCAGGCCACCGTCCTGGCCTTGTACAGCTTCGGCATGATCCTCGCCCAGCGGTGCGGCCTCCACTGTGTCGTCACCGCCTTGCTCCCCTTCGTGGCCGTCGGATTCCACACCCTCCGCTCGCGGCTCCAGGAGTTCTCCCAGCCCGCCGCGGCCCAATCGGGGACCCGACGTCAGGAGCTCGATGTCACCACCTGCTTCGCCCCTTTGCTGGCCTGGGTGCTCAAAGGCTGGCCGTCGAAGCGGTTGGCCTTGGCCCTGGATGCCACCAGCCTGGGCGCCGTCTTCACCGTGTTGTCGATCAGCGTCGTGTCCCGCGGCTGCGCCCTCCCCGTGGCCTGGAAGATCCTCCCCGCCCATGTGACCCACGCCTGGAAGCCCGAGTGGCTCGCCTTGCTCGCGGCATTCTCTCAGCGGGTGTCCCCGGGCTGGACCGTCGTCGTGAGGACCGATCGCCGGCTGTACGCACGCTGGCTCTCCCGTGCGCTCGTCGCCCTGGGTTGGCATCCTCTGATGCGGATCACCCAGTGCGGCAAGTTCCGCAGGCAGGGGGGCAAGGTCGGCGTCCCGGTCAGCCGGTTCGTCCCCAAGCCGGGTCGCCGGTGGCAGGGCCGCGGGAGGGCGTTCCCGAAGAAGCCCGAGAAGCGGCTGGAATGCACGCTCCTGGCCTGCTGGGAAGAGGGTTACGACGAACCGTGGTTTGTGGTGACGGACCTGGCGCCGGAGCAGGCCGAGGGCCTGTGGGATGGGATGCGGGCCTGGATCGAGCACGGATACAAGCTGCTCAAGAGCGCCGGCTGGCATTGGGACCAGACGCGGATGACCGACTGCGACCGTGCCGAGCGGCTCGGGCTGGTGCTGGCGGTGGCGACGCGGTACGTGCTGGCCGTGGGCGGGGACTTCGAGGCCAGTCAGGAGGTCCCCGTGGAGACGATCCCCGAGCTGGCCCCCGCCGGCGCGACGGGGGGTCCGGCCGGGACCAAGCCCTCGGGCGAGCCCCGGGCGGCGCGTCGGCGCGGCCCAGAGCGGCGTCGCGAGCCCGAGCCGAGGGCGCCTCGGCTCCGCGCCTCGGGGACGAAGGAGCGGCTGGTCAGCGTGTTCCGCCAAGGGATCTCGGCGTTGGTCGCTGCTCTGATCCTGAGTCATGCGTTACCAAGACCTCATTGGAGACCGGAACCGTGGCTGGAACTCCGAGCCGAAATCGAGATATCTCAAGGACAACCATCGACACCAAGCCCAATAAACCCCTCCCAGTGAGGGTTCCAGGAGCCGGTCGGTCTCGTGCTGGGCCTGCTGTCGCACCGCGACCACGAGGCGTTCGAGACGCGTCGGGCCCGGGCGCACGATCTTCTCGGTGCGGAGCTTCTCGCAGGCGAGTTGGAGCAGGAGGCTCGGTCGGTCGTGCTCCAGGGCGCGCTCGACGAGCCAGGCCTTGAGCATTCTCAGGTCGCCGGGACGGACCTTGCGAAAACCGAGATAGGTCGTGACCTCCTGAAGGTGATCGGTCCGCGTGTGAGGGCGGTCGCCATAGGCCGCGAAGGACTCGGGAGGGGTTGCCAGCTGCTGGGCGAGGTGGGCGATGACGGCCGGGGGTACCGAACGTAGCGGATCGGGCACGAATCCCAGGTAGCGGAGGGTGCACAGCTGCAGCGCGAAGCCGAGCCGGTTGGCGCCGCCTCGCTGTCGTCGCACCTGGTCCTGATCCCGGTCCGACAGGGTGAAATAGGCGACGAGATCCTCGGGGGGGACCTCCGTGGGGAAGCGCCTGAGGCGTTCCCGCTCGGCGTCGGTCAGGAATCTGCCGGGCATCCGTCCTGGACCCGAAGGCCTTCCCTGAGGGGCGATCCCGAATCTCGAGGGCAGGGCCCCCTTGCCCAACCCGGCCGAAAACTATAGTTATTGGCCGGGGTCCCGGCAACCGCAGAAACCGCGGGAAAACCGGGGTCGGCCGCGGCGAATCCGCGGGGGGTTTTTGGCCAGGGACGAGGTCGGTATGCGCGTCGGCCTCTATGCCCGCGTCTCGACCCATGACCAGCGGACGCTCGGACTCCAGCTCCGGACGATGCGGTCGTATGTCCGGGACCGCGGCTGGGCCCTGACCCAGCAAGTCGAGGACGTCGGCTCGGGGGCGAAGGAGCGCCCCCGACGCGAGGCGTTGCTGAAGGCGGCCCGCCGCCGCGAGATCGACGTGGTGATGGTGTGGCGGCTGGATCGTTGGGGCCGCTCGCTGGCCGACCTGGTGGTCACGCTCCAGGAGCTGAGCGAGCTGGGGGTGGGCTTCGTGTCACTGACCGAGGCGCTGGACCTGACGACGCCGAGCGGCCGGGCCATGGCCGGCCTGCTGGCGGTGTTCGCGGAGTTCGAGCGCGAGATTCTGCGGGAGCGGGTCCGGGCGGGGATCGCCCAGGCCCGCGAGGAGGGCAAGCCGCATGGCCGGCCCCGTTCGGCGTCCCTGCAAGCCGAGCAGGTCCAAAGGCTCTGGGACCAGCACCTGAGCAAGTCGGAGATCGCTCGCCGCCTGGGGATCGGTAGGTCCTCGGTGCGTCGGATCCTGGCTGAGCGAGGTGGGGGCCCGGCTTAGCGACGTTTTATGTCCGCCTGCTACGGGAAGGCCAAGAGCTGCGAAGCCTGTTCCGCCAGCGGTGGAACGCGGAATTGGATCTGCGCACGTTGAAGACCGAGATGCAGATGGAGATGTTGCGGACCCAGAGCCCGGAGATGGTGCGCAAGGAGGTGGCGTCTCCCTCTGCTGGCGTACAACCTGATCCGAGGGATCATGGCGGAGGCGGCGCGGGTCGTGGAGGTGAAGCCGCGGAGGCTCAGCTTCACGGGTGCGTTGCATCCCGTGCGCTCGTTCGAGGAGAGCCATCTGTACGATCCGACGCGGATCGAGGCGGACCTGCCGCGGCTGTTGGAATTGATCGGTAAGAAGCGGGTGGGTGATCGCCCGGACCGTTATCCCATGTTTGGGGTGGCTCAACGTAACCCCTTGCGGGGCAAGGGTCGGATTTTCGATTACAGCATGTTAGAACTGGAGTTTTGCAAACAGTGACCTCACAGCCTGGAAGCAGGCAAAATGGGCGTAGTTGACCCTCATCCGCGATGGCGCTGTTGGAGTGCGGAGTATCTGATCATGCCAGGAATTATCGAATTCACACCGCGCAATCGATCCCGCGTGGCTGCGCACCAGGGCTGACGATCTCACGACAGCCCCAACTGGGCGACCACATGGTCAGAGGGACGCCCCCAAGTGGTCACCTGCTCGATCGCCCACGAGAGCGTCGTCCGCAGGGTCTCCTTCTCCATCGCCCGACAGGCCTCGCCGATGGTCATCAGCCTCTGGAACGCCCCTTCCTTCGCACGGCCCTGCTGCAACTCGCTCAGGAGCAGACTGTACGCCAGCATGACCAGGTCCATGTGCCGGGTGTGGCCCTGGAAGTCACGCAGCTGACAATCACCCAATCCCAGTTGCTGCTTGCCGTCCCGAGGAAACGTCTCCGTGCCCGTCCCACGATGCCCAGACACCCGGACGCCTCGGCCCACCTCCCAGGTGGTCCGGTTGGTGACCAGGATCTTGACCGGTTCGGGGTCGTGGCGATCCCGCCACAGGACCATGATCCGGACCTTGTGCTTCACGTCGGGGATCTCCAACGTCACCGTAAAATACCACTGCCGCCGATCGCCGATCCGCAACTCCTTCCGGTCCGCCGCCGGGATCGAGGCGGCCAGGTGATCCACCTTGAGGATCCGGCCTTGCCATTGCACCTTGCGATTGCTCTTGAGGTCACCGACCTAGGCCCGGGGCTGGCCGAAGTGATCGGTCTTGCCGTGGATGTGGTTGAGGATCTCGGCGTTGGTGAAATCGCTGTCCCTGGTGAAGTCGCCGGGGATCCGTCGCTGACACACCCAGTCGATCAGGTCGCAGCACAACTTGGTATGGTTGCGGAACGGCTCCTTCATCGCCGCGCAGATCTCCTGCTTGCGGAAGAGTCGGAACTCCAGGGGGTAGTGCTGGCCGCTGGTGCAGACGTAGTTGACGAAGAGGGAGTCCTGGGCGATCTTGTTCCGCTCCTCGGCGTGGTCCCAGTACCAGCCGGCGTCGGGGATCAAGAACCCGTCGCGGTCGATGAGGGTGTTGTCGATGGGGATGACGCCCTGGTCGCTGTAGCGGGTCGTGGGATCCTCCTGGAGCAGCTCCAGTCGTCGCTCATTGAGGCTCTCGGCGTTCCAGGCGACCTCGGTGAGGAAGCGGTTGAGGCAGGACTGGTCGGTGGTGTGGGCGAACGCCTCAGGGATGCCGAGGACGGTCTTGCGCTGGGCGACGAAGAGGCCGGTGAGATACTCGGCGAAAGGGCGGCGCTGGCAGTCGTTGGCGAAGAAGTCGCCGTATCGGGCCACGGCGTCGCGGACCACGGTGGGGAATTCGACAATCCCTGGCATGATCAGATACTCCGCGCTCCAACAGCGCCCGAGGAAATTCGGGTCGGAATGCGCCGATTTTACCTATTTTGACGCGGTCGAAACACTGTTTGCAAAACTCCAGTTAGAAAAGTAATGCACGTGGCAGAGGGAGTTCCGAAGCGTGGTACAAGCCTCGCAAGAACCGCTGATCATCTTTGACCGCGGTCAACTCGGCGACCACCCTTGCATCGAGCTCGGCTGCGTCGTGCGGGGCGTAATTGCACAACCGATCATACTTCAGCCAGCCCCAGAGCGGCTCGGTCGGGTTGAGCATCGGCGCCCACGGCGGCAGGGCCTCCAGGCACAGGCGGTCGGCGAAGTGCTCCGTGAGCTGGTGGATCGGGTCGCCCTTGTGCATCGGGCCGCCGTCCCAGACGACTACGAACTGCCCGTCCAGGTCGTGCATCATCGCTTCCAGGAAAGCGGTCACGTACCAGTTGTTGAAGTAGCCGTTGACCAGAGTCTTGAAGTAAAGGCCCAGCCGATCCCGACGCGGCGAGAGCCACAGCGCCGCCGCGACCGAGACCTTCTGGCGGGGGCCTCCGCCGCCGCGCTGGACGAAGTCCGGGGTCTGTCCCCGCGGCGCCCAAGTCCGCCGGACGAGCGGGGCCATCAGCAGCCCGCTCTCGTCGATCAGGACGATGTGGGCGTGTCGCCGCCGGGCTTTTTTTCAACGGCCCTTCACAGGGCTAGGATCTCGGCTCCTGCACGTGTAACCTCTTGGCTGATCTGCCCGATCGACGGATCTCAGTCCCCAAGGGAGATCGGCGCGATGCCCTACGACTGGCCTGAGGATACCGACTTCGCCTTGTGGGAACTCGACGTCCTGGATCGGAACTGCCCGAGTTGCGGACGGATGATGCACGTCTGTGACCACCGCTCTCGGCGCTTCCATACCCTCCAGGGGCCGGTCGAGTTGCTCTGCAGGCTCGACCACTGCCCCGATCCCCACTGCCCCGGCCACACCCAGACCAAGAGCCCCGAGACCGAAGTCACCCTCGCTTTACCCAAGTGGGCCATCGCCTGGGATGTCTTCTGTTGGATCGGCCATCGCCGCTGTTCCCGCCACATGGCCATTCCCTTGATCCGATCCGAACTCCTGGACGACTACGGGATCAAGCTCTCCGAGAACGCCATCGACACGTACATCCGACGGTACCAGGTCATGCTCGCGGCGCGGCAGCACGACCCCGAATCGCTCCGCCGACACTACGCCGCGACGGCGGAGATCATCCTCTCGATCGACGGCCTCCAACCCGAGAAGGGGCATGAGACCCTCTATGTCGTCCGCGAGTTGACCCAGAAGCGGGTCTGGTTCGCCGCGCCCTTGATCTCCGCCACGGCGGACGAGGTCCGGCGCCTGATCGCCCGGGCCAAGCAGTGGGCCGAGTCGTTGGGCAAGCCGGTGGCCCTCTGGCTGTCCGACAAGCAGGACGCGTTCGTCACGGGGATTGCCGCGGAGTTCCCCGACGTGCCCCATCGCTACTGCGACAACCACTTCCTCCGCGATCTGGCCCAGCCGGTCACGGACGCGGACAGTCACGCCAAGGTCCAGATGCGGAAGAAAGTCCGCGGCCTGCGGACGATCGAACAGGCCGTGCTGGCGCGACCGAAGGTCGAGACCAGCGACGACGCGCCGGCCGATCCCGCCGCCACCCTCCCGGCGCGAGAGACCGCATCGGACCTGCCTCCTGCCGTGGTTGATCCTGCCGGCTCTGTGGTCCTGGATTATTGCGCGGCGGTGCGTGGGATCCTCAATGACGATCAAGGGGGGCCGCTGCATCCTCCCGGCATCCGGATGGCCGAGGCGCTGACCGAGGTCCAGGAGTCGATCCAACGGAACTTGGACGCGAAAAAGGGGGGTTCGCGGAGGAGCAACTCGGCCACCTCGCCGGCCGCATCCAGGAGGGTCTGGAGGAAGTCAAGGAGCAGCAAGCGGTGATTCGAGACTACGTCGATGTGATCGCGGAGGTGGCCGCGACGCTGGAGCCCGGGACCGAGGACATCCTCGAGCGTCAGGAGCAGTTCGAGGCATTGATCGATCACTTCGAGGCGACCGAGGATCCGATCCGCCACCACATGGCCACGGTCATGATCAGCTTCCTTGCCGGCCTGTTCGTGGGGGAGGAGGACTACGAAGGGATCCGGGATAATCTCGATCTGGAACGTTGGTTTCGCCTGCCGAAGAGCCACGAGCGGCGGATCCACGGTCGGCGGCACGCGGGGGTGCGTCTGGTCCAGACGGGCGCGACGCTGGTGCCGGCTTTGGACGCCCACGCGGCGCACCCCGAGCCCTTTACGGTGGAGGACCTGTTGCCGTATCGAGGGGCCCGCGAGCCGCCGAGCCAGACGGAGGCATTGAAGCGGCGCAGGATCATGAGGAAGGCCCGCTCGAAGAAGCAACGGCCGGCCCTCCTGGCCGACCTGGAGCGGCGCTACCGGGAATTGCCGTCATCTTAGCTCTGTTGAGGATCGTTGCTTTTTTTTGATGCGCGGCCAGTCGGAGGCCAACCACGCGGCGATCACCTCCGGGTCGCGCTCGCGTGGGACCCGCTGGGGCTTCTGTGGGGTGAACCCGCGGCGACGGAGCCAGACGGTCAGGTACTTCGGGTTGATCTCGACGCCGAACTCGTGGTGGATCCTGTGGGCCACCCTCGGCCCGGTCCACAGGTCGGTCGGGAAGCCGTGCTCGGTCGGCTTGTCGGCCAGCCACCGGCGGATGATCTTCTCCTGGATGCGAGTCAACTTGGGCGGCCGGCCCGTGGCGGGGCGGGCCGCCAGACCGGGGATTCCCCGGCGCGGAAGGCAGACACCCAGCGTGAGACGGTCGTACGATGGACGCCGAGGAAGTCGGCGACTTCCTCGATCGGGTATCCCTCGAGGACGCGCTGCACGGCCAGATGCCGTCGGCGTTCCAACTCGTCGGACGAACCAGGGGATCTCATACAACATAGGGTAGCGACCCCGAGGCCGAATGTAGCATTACTTTTCTGACTTCCAGTAGTCACTACATTACGGTCTCCTCCCCCTGGGGCGGCGCCGGCGGGCGCTGGTCGACGAGCTTCAGCGCCTTCAGGACCAGCCGGGCGTCGGGACAGCCGCTGGTCAGTCCTCGACGTTCCGCTTGGCCCTCCAGACGGAAGCTCACCAGCCGCACGGTGGACAGCGCTTGCAGCGCCCGCTCAGGAGACAGATCCACTCCCGCCTCCTTGAGCCGGCGGCCCAGGAGGCGTTGAACCAATAGTGCCAGCGCCGCGACGAAGATATGAGCCTTGACTCGCGGCTCGACTTGATGATAGATCGGCCGCATCGCCATCACGTCCTTGAGTTGCCGGAACCCACTCTCGACCTCGGTCAACTCCTTGTACAGCGCCACGGCGTCGAGGACGCTCAGTCCCTTCTCGCTGGTCGCGATCACATATTTTCCTTCGATCTTCTTTTCACGCTCCAGGTGCGTCTTAGGAGCCGCGAAAAAATAAGTTGGTTATTTCGCACAGGTTTTGGTTCAGTGGGGGTATGAAATACCCAGGCGTCATCCCCACGCTCCGGTCGAAGTACGAAACCCTTCAGCCCTTCCTCAATGAGAGGGTGCGACGGCTTTGGTCCGCGACCGAAGCCATGGGCTTGGGCCATGGTGGGATCGCCGCCCTGGCAGAGGCGACCGGGATGTCCCGGACCACCATCCGCCACGCCATTGAAGAGATCCAGGACCAGCGTGAGTCGCCCGGAAGCACACTCCCCATCCAACGCAGTCGTCGTCCGGGGGCCGGGAGGAAACGACTCATCACCCAGGATCCGGCCCTGCTCATCACACTCGAATTGCTCGTGGACCCGACCACCCGCGGTGAGCCCATGGCGCCCCTGCGGTGGACCTGCAAGAGCACCAGGAAACTGGCCGAGCAACTTCGGCCGTATGGCTATCAGATCAGGGCGCGGACCGTGGCCCACTTGCTCCACCAACTCAACTACAGCTTGCAAGCCAACCGAAAGACGCGCGAGGGCCAGTCGCACCCTGACCGCAATACCCAATTTGAATACATCAACGCTCAAGTGGCCCAATTCCAGAAGCGGAATCAGCCCGTGGTCTCGGTGGACACCCAGAAGAAGGAGTTGATCGGGAATTTCAAGAACCCAGGTGCGGAAGGGGAGCCCGAGGGATCGCCTGAACTGGTCAATGTGTCTGATTTCAAGGAGGAAGAACTGGGCAAGGGGATCCCTTACGGGGTTTATGACCAGACGACGAACCGAGGGTGGGTCAGTGTCGGCATCGATCCTGATACGGCCTACTTCGCCACCGAGACGTTACGTCGTTGGTGGTTGAGGATGGGAGCGAAGGACGATCCTCAAGCCACGGAACTGCTGGTGGTCGCCGATGGTGGCGGGAGCAACAGCAGTCGGGGACGGTTGTGGAAGGTTGCCGTTCAGAGACTCGCGGATCAGCTTGGCCTGACGATTTCGGTCTGCCACTTCCCACCGGGTACGAGCAAATGGAATAAGATCGAGCACCGGATGTTCTGCCAGATCACGGAGAATTGGCGGGGTGTGCCCTTGAGGAGCTTGGAGATCATGCTAAACCTGATTGGCCAAACCACCACGCGCACGGGATTACGGAGCGAAGCGGAGCCGGACACCAACCACTATGAGGTTGGATTGAAGGTCAGTGATGCGGAGTTAGCGGGGGTTCAGATCACAAGAGCAGACTTTCACGGCAATTGGAATTATAAGATCTCTCCACGATCGAAATGACCAAGTTATTTTTTCGCGGCTCCTTACTCTCGGAGAACTCGAGCGACCCGGCGCTGAGTTTCCAGTCGAAATAGCGATAGCCGTGATATTTCTGCATGATCCTTTCGACAGCCGCCCCAATCTTCTCGGGCCGCTTCAAGGCGCCGGAGGTGACACGCTCCTTGAGTTTCTCCAGCCTCCGGCGTGCTCGCTCCATCGCTTGCTCGCGCTTCGCCTTCTCGTAGCCGCGACGCTCGTCGGAGTCGATGACGATCACGCGCAGGTCGGGATTCCCGGAGGGGACTTCCTGGCGGCGCGCTGCGCGGTGGATCGGTCTTCCGTTCCCGCGTATTGATGCCGCCGGGACAGTCGACCCACTTCG
This sequence comes from uncultured Planctomycetaceae bacterium, assembly GCA_963803395.1. GTDB lineage: Bacteria > Planctomycetota > Planctomycetia > Isosphaerales > Isosphaeraceae > JAFANO01. The sequence goes on along the minus strand of CAWDND010000025.1, from coordinate 7,275 downwards.
TGTCGTCAACGGCATCGAGCCAGGCGTCGAGCTTGGCGTTACGCCGCCGCTTGATCCCGACGAGAAATCCATGCTGATCTTTTTTAAGGGACTCAATGTTCTCATCGGTGACCATGCCTCGGTCGCCGACGAAGACGACCCGACCGAACTCGAAGCGTGTGCGCAAGTCGCTGATGACTTCTTGAACCGTGGAATGGTCGATGCGATTGCCCTCCCAGACATGATGGGCGATCGGCCAGCCCGCGACCATCACCACGCCGACGATCACCTGCACGTTCTGCGGCTTGCCATCGCGGCTATAGCCGTGCTGGGCGAAGTCGTGCGGTCCCGCGCCCTCGAAGTAGGTACTGGTGATATCGTAGAGGACCAACTCGGGCTTGAGGCTGAAGAGGTCGCGGAGCCGGTGGTACAACGCCACTTCGATCCGGTCCTTGGCGGCGAGGAGCTGGTCGAGGGTGCGGTACCAGGCGTCGAGCTGGCGGGGATGGACGCGGACCCGGCGACGCCGGTGCCAGTGGGGGACGAAGCGTCGGCCCTTGCGGTCGCAGACGAAGTCGGTCTCCAGCCAGCCGGCGAGCCCGTGCTCGCTGGCCGGGGCGATGAGCCGGTGGGCGACGAGCATCAAGGCGCGGTCGGCGAACGGGACGCCTTTGGCTCGCCCGAGGTGTTGGTCGAGGATGGACCAGAGGCCCAACTGATCGAACAAGGCCCGGACGACGAGGACCGGCCCCCAATTCGAGGCATCGCCGACTTGGGGATCGGCCGGATCGCCGGGCTCGACGGCGGTTTCTCCGGCGAGGAGTCGGCGGAGCTTGGGGAGGACCGCGATGAGGAGGTCCTTGCGTCCGAGGTCGACGACGACGCGTTGCTTGACCTTGCCGCCGTCGCGGTAGGCTTCGACGATGCGGACGTATTCGTTGACGGTGCCGCTGGAGGAGCGGACCTTCACGGTTCTCGGGTACATGAGAACTATTATCACGACGAATCATGGGGATTCAAGCGAAATCTCCTGGAGTTCTAGGGGAACTCTGGATCAGATTGTCACTACGCTTTTGGGGCCGACGCGGGGCTCCCCTATGCGAAAGACCTGGAAAACAAGGGGTTTTCGCGCACCGGAGCCGCCGGCCTGGGTGGCTTCACCCCAAACATGGGTTATGAGCCGCGTGCGGTGAAGCGTCGGCCGAAGCCCTATCCGAGGCTGAAGATCCCGCGGAAGGCAGCCAAACGATTGACCAAACGGGGCATAAGACTCTACGAGAAGGCATAGGATGAGACGATCGAATCGTCAACGCACTTCAATCAGAGGAAAGATCTTGCGTTATCCTGGTGCCATTCGGGTCTACCCCACTTGACAGTGTACAGACGGCGGGCGATCCTGGCGGGTAGGAGGAACCTCCTATGCCAAAGAAGACCGCCGTCAAGCCGAAGCCCGTGGCCTGTTACGTGCGAGTGAGCACCAAAGATCAGAAGACCGAGAGCCAGCGCGCGGAGGTCCGCCGCTGGCTGGAAGGGAACGGGCTCGCCCTGGACCAGGTCGAGTGGTACGTCGACATTGAGAGCGGCCGGAAGATGGCGCGGCCTGAGTTCGATCGGCTGCAACGGGACATCTTCGCCGGGACCGTCCGCACCGTGGTCGTCTTCAAGGTCGACCGGATCGCCCGCCGGCTCCGCGAGGGCCTCAACCTGCTCTGCGACTGGTGCGAACGCGGCGTGCGGGTCGTCTCCGTGACCCAACAAGTGGACGTCTCGGGCACCCTGGGCCGGATGGTGGCGGCGCTGATGCTCGGGCTCGCGGAGATCGAATGGGAGTACCGCCGCGACCGCCAAGCCGCCGGGATTCGCGTCGCCCGGCGGCACGGCGTTTACCGCGGTCGGACCAAAGGGACCACCAAACAGAAGCCCGCTCGGGCCCAGGAACTCCAGGCCAAGGGGATGAGCGCGCCGGAGATCGGCCGGGCGCTGGGCGTCTCGCTCCGGACGGTCTTCCGCTATCTCTCGGCCGCGCGTTAACGGCGATCCATCATATCGGCCCACCGCTCGGCCCGAGCGATGTGACGCCCGGGGGGCGGCCGCGCCCGGGTCGTCCCCGTTTCTCATCATCGGGGCGCGGCGGCGCCCCGATGATGCCAGAAGAGGGGACGCCGCACGAACGGCACGAAAACCAGCCATTTCTTGAAACATATATCGCAGCAATCGGGCTAACACCCTAATGGGCCCTCGAGCAGCTCCGCCCCGTCGCCGACGGCGCTCGGAACCGCCTCCTCGCCGCCACCCCGATCGTCGTCCTGTTCACCGCCGGCGCGAGCCGCGCACCCTGGCCGAGGTTCTCCAATCAGCCCTACCCCCCGCCCCATCAGTTTTTGTAAACCTCCGCCCATTTTCGTCCTAAGTTATACCTGAGTTGGCCATTGGCGCCGGTGCCTTTCTTTCCCACTCCCACGTTCAGGAGCGGCCCGACCATGAGGGGACGACGCCGCGCGTTCACGCTGATCGAACTGCTGGTGGTGATCGCAATCCTCGCGGTGTTGGTCGCGCTGCTGTTGCCCGCGGTGCAGGCGGTGCGCGGGGCGGTGCGGCGGTTGCACTGCGTCAACCACCTGAGGCAACTCGGTCTGGCGATCCACAACTTCCACTGTATTCACAACTCGATTGTCCCCGGGCGGATCTGGAAGACGTTGCCCGACGGGAGTTTCCCGACGACCTTCTCGGGGACACCCGACACCCCCTGGTGCGTGCTGCTGCTCCCCCAGCTCGAGCAGCAGGCGCTCTTCGACGCCTTCAACTTCTCCCTGGGCACCGAGGGACCCTCACCCGCCACTCCGGCCGCGGGCTTCCACGCCAACAGCACGGTCATGGGGACCAGGATCGGCGTGTTCCAGTGTCCGGCCGACAGCGTCCGGACGTTCCAGATGCCGACCTCGTTCCGGGGCGGGGCCTTGAGCGGCCCGATCCTGACGAAGGGGAACTACGCGGTGAGCTGGGGGAACACCAACTGGCAGCAGACCGCGATCGGGACGACGAATTATCTCCAGTCGGCCTTTGGGCACAACGGCCAGCTCCACTTCGGCTCGGTGACCGACGGGCTGAGCAACACGGTCTTCCTGGCCGAGGTGCTCCAGGCGGACACCAATGACGTCCGCGGTCTGCTCTGGTCGACCATGCCCGGTGGTTGCTCGTTCATGACGCGGTTCACGCCCAACGCGACCCAAGACTCCCTGGGGACTGCCGTCGGTGGTGACCAGCTCAACTTCTGTACGAACGACCCGAACCACAAGCTCCCCTGCGTCGGCGGGGTGAGCGACACCAATGGGTTCGCCGGGCGCGGAGCCGGCACGCCGGGGGGATCAACACCCTCCGGGGCGACGGCTCGGTCCACTTCGTGAAGAATGCGATCAACGCCCCGATCTGGATCGCGATCAACTCGATCCAGGCGGGCGAGATCATCAGCGCCGACGCGTTCTGAATCTTCGGGACAACGGAGAATCTCCAAACTTAACGATCGGGGAGACGATCGACGACCAGGGAAGTAGGTGCCATGAAACCGCCTCTCCGGATGGTCTGCAGACATTGCTTGCAGAGCGTGGACCTGTCCGAGGATGAGGCGCGGTACCTACCGAAGGCCTGTCCGTTCTGCGGGGAGACGATCGACAGCCAGAGTAACGACGGGGAGACGGTCACCAGCGACCGGACTGACGCCTCGCCCGAGCCACCGCCGGGCGAGACGACCCCCTGGGTCGAGACCTGGAGCAAGGGGACGCTGGGCACGCTTGGCCGGTTCCAGCTCCGCGAGCGGCTGGGGGATGGCGGCTTCGGCCAGGTCTATCTGGCGTACGACCCCCGGCTCGACCGGGATGTCGCCCTGAAGGTGCTCAAGCCGTCTGCTCGGGACGAGCGGGTCATGGAGCGGTTCTTCCGCGAGGCGCGAGCGGCCGCCCGGCTCGACCACCCGAACATCGTCGCGGTCTACGACGCGGGCCACGACGCCGGAAAGTGCTGGATCGCCTATCAATATGTCCGAGGCCGGACGCTGCTGCGGCAGCGCGACCAGCAGCCGTTCGACCTGACCACCTCGGTCCGGATCCTCCTCGACCTGGCCGAGGCGCTCGACCATGCGCACCGCCAGGGGGTGTTCCACCGCGACCTGAAGCCGACGAACGTGCTCATCGACGAGCAGGGGCGGCCCCGGCTGACCGACTTCGGCCTGGCGCGGCGGGCCGACTTCGAGTCGGACCTGACCCGCGACGGCGCCATCCTGGGGACGCCGGCCTACATGAGCCCCGAGCAGGCCAGCGGCCGGAGCCACCTGGCCGACGAGCGGAGCGATGTCTACAGCCTGGGTGTGATCTTCTTCGAGCTGCTCTGTGGCCAGCGTCCGGCCAATCTCCCGAGCGAGGCCCCCACCTGGATAGTCAAGCCGCAGCTGGGCGACCCTCTGCCCTCCCCACGCTCGATCGACCACACCATCCCCCCCGCGCTCGATCGGATCTGCCTGAAAGCCCTGGCCTCCGACCCCGCCCAGCGCTATTCTCACGCCCGATTGTTGGCCGACGATCTCCACGCCTGGCTCCGGCGCCCGCAAGGCGCGTCGCGGCTCTCGCACACGCTGGTCTGCACCCTGTTGGGGATCGTCGCCGCGCTGCTCCTGATCGTCGGGAAGCGCTCTTCTCACGCCCGGTTGTTGGGCAACGATCTCCACGCCTGGCTCCGGCGCCCGCAGGGCGCGTCGCGGCTCTCGCACACGCTGGTCTGCACCCTGTTGGGGATCGCCGCGGCGCTGCTCCTGATCGTCGGACTCAAGGCCGCGTTCGCCCCCGGCGCTTCTCCGCGCTCCCCGGTCGCCGCCGCACCGGTCGCGCCGCCCTCGCCGCCCGCCGCCGCGCCCACGTCATCCGCCGCCTTCGAGCCGCTCTTAAAGCACGCCGACCCGAAAAAGGACGGCAAGATCGAGCGCTTTGCCCAGAGGGACAAAATCAACGACGGCAAGCCCACCAGGGCCGAGTTCAGGGGTCCCGAGAGGCTCTTCGAGCGGCTCGACGCCGACAAGGACGGCGTCATCACCCGGGAGGAAGCCACCAAGTTCCGCGCCTCGAGGCGCAGGCCCCGGCGCGGGGGCCGTCTTCCACCGGCTCGACGCCAACTCCGACGGCATCATCACCCGCGAGGAGACTCGAGTGCTCGGAGCCGGCGGAGGAGGCGGCCAGGGTTTCATGGCGCCTCGGCTTCGCGCGATGGACAAGGACGGTGACGGCAAGATCAGCCGCGCTGAGTTCCCGGGCCCCGAGCCGCTGTTCGACCGGCTCGACGCCGACAAGGATGGGTTCATCATCCCCGCCGAGACGCAGCGGTTCTTCAGGCAAAACTTCCTGCAAAACGCGCCTCGGCTCCGCGCGATGGACAAGGACGGTGACGGCAAGATCAGCCGCGCTGAGTTCCCGGGCCCCAAGCCGCTGTTCGACCGGCTCGACGCCGACAAGGATGGGTTCATCATCCCCGCCGAGACGCAGCGGTTCTTCAGGCAAAACTTCCTGCAAAACGCGCCTCGGCTCCGCGCGATGGACAAGGACGGTGACGGCAAGATCAGCCGCGCTGAGTTCCCGGGCCCCAAGCCGCTGTTCGACCGGCTCGACGCCGACAAGGATGGGTTCATCATCCCCGCCGAGACGCAGCGGTTCTTCAGGCAAAACTTCCTGCAAAACGCGCCTGAGGGCAAGAAAGGCACGGAACCGAAAGCGAAAGACTAAGGAGACCTCGGACCCGGCGGGAAAGTTTGCCCCCGGCGCTGCCGCCATCGCAAGCCCGCCGCCGCGCAAGCCCCTTACGCGACCTGGGCTTCATCGCTGTGGCCGAGCATGCTGCTCCGCTCAGCGGTGGTATCGTTGCGGACCCACTATAGCGACCGCCCTGACTGTCAACCTAAAGTCATAGAAATCATTTGACAGATTAGGACCAGGCGGTCCATGCTGGAGGCATGAGCAAGCACATCGCGGTTTACGTGCGGGTTTCGAGTCGCAGCCAGGACACGCGGAGCCAGGAGCCCGACCTGAAGCGTTGGGCCGAGGGGCAGGACGTCGCGATCAAGTGGTATCGCGACAAACTCACGGGGACGACGATGGACCGTCCTGGCTTCGCGCGGCTCCTGAAGGCCGTCTGGGAGGGCAAAATCTCGACCATCGTCGTCTGGCGGCTCGATCGCCTCGGGAGAACGGCCAAGGGACTGACGGAACTCTTCGAGGAACTCCGCGAGCACAAGGTTAACCTCGTCAGTCTCAAGGACGGGCTCGACCTCGCGACGCCCGCCGGCCGGCTGATGGCGAACGTGCTGGCGTCGGTTGCCCAGTACGAAACCGAGGTGCGGGCCGAGCGAATCCTCGCCGGCCAGGCCGTGGCGCGGGAACGCGGGGTGCGGTTCGGCCGCCCCGCCGGACCCGGTCGGAGGATCAAGGTGACCCCGGAGCAGACGGAGACGATCCGCCGGCTGAAGGCCGAGGGCACGAAGGTCGCGGTCATCGCCCGGGCCGTCGGTTTGAGCCGGCCGACAGTCTACTCCGTCCTGAGCCGGGCCGCGAGCTAAGGGCCTCGGTGTGCCCCGGGACACGCCGCGTCGCGGGGCCGAGGGTTCGGCCGGTGATGCCGGCGAGCGGGTCGTCGTGAGTTGAAACTCCACCCGAGCAGGAGCGTGGGGGCCGCCCCCTCCAGCGCGTGCAGTCCCACGGCGCCTCCGGCGATCTCGTCCAGGAGGGCCGCGGTCCGCTCGGCGATTTCTTGCTCGGTCGCATGGACCCATCCGCCCGAATCCGCCAGGCTGAGCAAGGCCAGATAGACGAGTTTCGCGTCCGCGCTGAGCCGTGCCTCGGACAGGACCTGGGGGATGTCCGGCGCCAGTGGATGACCGAGCGCGGCGCAGGTAACAAGGCTCCGATCTTCTCATCGCTCCCGTCCCTCCGCGGCGCCGCGGGACCCCGTGGAGCACGCCTCCCTGGCGTGTCCCGACGGCGTCGCCCCAAGGGTGTGGCCGAGCATACCATACACCCGCAGAGGACGGCGCCTGTGGCCTGTCAGAGCCGCTCACGCTGGTGCCGCGCGTGCCAGGCCACAACCGAGCCGAGCCGTCGAGCCGCCGCGGTGCGGGAATGGCAACCTGCTGTTCGTGGTCTTCGGCGCTCTGCTAACGCTCCTCCTGAAGCCGTGGCTCTGTGTTCGCTGTGGGCGTGCCCGCTGGTGGTGAACCTCTCTCCTGCGGACTTGACGCGGACCTCAGGGCGTCGCCGGGCGGGG
>CAWDND010000024.1:0-101452 GCA_963803395.1 uncultured Planctomycetaceae bacterium | reverse complement strand
CGCCGTTACGGCAGCTTCCAGGCGACGCGTACCGAGCTTCAGCAGCACATCTACCTTCGCGCCCTCCAGGACCGCAACGAGGTCCTCTTCTACCGGCTGATCCACGACCACATCACCGAGATGATGCCGTTGATCTACACGCCGGTCGTGGGCGAGGCGTGCCAGCACTTCAGCCGGATCTATCGCAAGTCGCGCGGGCTGTTCCTATCGTACGAGCACCGCGACGATCTCGATGCGATCCTGGCGAACCGGCCCTATCGCGAGGTCGATGTGATCGTCGTGACCGACGGCGAGCGCATCCTCGGCCTGGGCGACCTGGGTGTCGGCGGCATGGGCATCCCGGTCGGCAAGCTCTCGCTGTACACCCTCTGCGGCGGCATCCACCCGGCGCGGACGTTGCCGATCATGCTCGACGTCGGCACCGACAACAAGGAGGCGCTGGCCGATCCGCTCTACCTCGGCTGGCGGCACGACCGCTTGCGGGGCCAGGCGTACGACGACTTCATCGAGGTGTTCGTGCAGGCCGTCACCCGTGCCTTCCCGGACGTGTTGCTCCAGTGGGAAGACTTCGCCAAGTTGAACGCCCGGCGCCTCCTGGATCGTTACCGCGATCGGCTCTGCACGTTCAACGACGACATCCAAGGGACGGCCGCCGTCGCGGTCGCGGCCATCATCTCGGCCCTGAACGTCACCGGGACGCGGCTGGCCGACCAGCGCATCGTGATCGTGGGGGCGGGCTCGGCCGGGATCGGCATCAGCGACCAGATCGTCGCGGCGATGATGGCCGAGGGCCTCTCGGAGCGCGACGCCCTGGCGCGGCTCTGGCTGGTGGGCCGGCACGGGTTGCTCCACTCCGGAAGCACCGACACGCAGGAGCCGATTCAAAGGCATTACGCCCAGCCGCTCGAACGGCTGGAAGGCTGGGCGCACGACGCCTCGGGAGGCTTCGCGCTGACGGAGGTGGTAGAGCAGGTGAAGCCGACCGTCTTGATCGGGACCACCGGCCAGCCGGGGATGTTCACGGAGGAGGTCGTCCGCGCGATGGCACGGCACGTCGAGCGGCCGGCGATCTTCCCACTCTCGAACCCGACCTCGCGGAGCGAGGCGATCCCTGCCGACCTGATCTCCTGGACCGACGGCCGGGCGCTGGTCGCCACCGGGAGCCCCTTCCCGGCAGTCTCCCACGGCGGCCGGACGTTCCGCATCGCCCAGTGCAACAATACCTACATCTTCCCCGGCGTCGGCCTGGGCGTGATCGCCGCGCGGGCCCGCCGCGTCTCCGACGCCATGTTCCTCGCCGCCGCCCGCGCTCTCGGAGAGGTCTCCCCCGCGCGGACCGACCACAATGCCGCGCTCTTCCCTCCGCTCGAAGAGATCAGCCAGGTCTCGCGCCGGATCGCCCTGGCCGTCGGGGCGGAGGCCCAGCGCCAGGGCCTCGCCGAGCCGACCACGCCCGAGGAGCTCGAACGCCGCGTCGACGCCGCACGCTGGGAGCCGCGCGTATCCCAGGCTGCGGCGACGACGTTGAGCCGGCCTACCGCGCGAGGCGCGCCAGAACCGCGGCTCGGCGTCGAGGCCGTGGGCATCGGCGAACTCGGCCAGGCGGTCGTGGCGGGTTCGCGGGATCGACCCGGCAGGCCCACCAGACCTTCATCTCGTCCTCGGGGCAGAACCACATCGGGCGCGAGTCGGCCTCGGCCCGCTGTTTCGAGCCGTTCATGACGCACTTGACAGGAGGTGCAGTGCCGCAGGCCGAACGTGTTCCCCGTCTCGTGCTCGGCGGTCTTCAAGGTCCGGCGCAGGCAGGTGGGGGATCTAGGATCAAGACGATGACGCAGGAGTTCCTACGTGCACTCCTGGGAGTGACTGTTATGACCAATCCGAGCACATGAGCCAACCCCTTCGCCACACTCAAGCGAGAACCGCTCGCTCTAATGGGAGGGTCGCCGTGGCTCCGGAATGGCGAGCTCGGACACCAGGGGCACGCCGTCGGCCAGGGCGTCGGCCACGGCTTCCGGCTCCTCGGCCAGCGCCTCTGAGCCCGCCGCCAGCACCGCCCGGGCGCGCTCCAGGTCGAGCGCCCCTCCCACCGGGCGACCACCATGGTCGCGACCCCGTTGCCGATCAGGTTCGTGATCGCCCGGGCCTCCGACATGAACCGGTCGATCCCCAGGATCAGCGCCAGGCCCGCTACGGGGACCGTCCCCGTGCTGGAGAGCGTCGCGGCCAGGGTGATAAACCCGCCGCCGGTGACGGCCGCGGCGCCCTTGGAGGTGAGCATGAGCACGCCGAGGATCGAGAGCTGCTGCCAGAGGTTCAGGGGCACATTCGTGGCCTGCGCGATGAACATCGCCGCCATGGTGAGGTAGATCGACGTGCCGTCCAGGTTGAACGAGTAGCCGGTCGGGATCACCAGCCCGACGACGGGCTTGGCACAGCCCACGTTCTCCATCTTGATGATCATCCGGGGCAGCGCGGCCTCGGAGGACGAGGTGCCCAGCACGATCAGGATCTCTTCCTTGATGTACTTCAAGAACGGCCAGAGGCGGAAACCCACGAGCCGGGCGATCGTGCCCAGGACGACGGCCACGAAGAGCACGCAGGTGAGATAAACGCAGGCCATCAGCTTGGCCAGATCGGCGAGCGTGCCGACCCCGTACTTGCCGATCGTGAACGCCATCGCGCCGAAGGCGCCGAGCGGCGCGACCCGCATGATGATCCCGATCACGTTGAAGAGGACGTGCGAGAGCTGATCGATGAGATCGATCAGCTTCCTGCCATTCTCCCCGAAATGGGCCAGCGCCAGTCCGAACAGGACCGAGAAGAGCAAGACCTGGAGGATCTCCCCGCCGGCGAACGCGCCCACCGCGGATTCGGGGATGATGTGCAGGAGCATGTCCACGGTCGAGAGCGATTTGGCGCGCGTGGCATAGCTCTCAACGGCCTTGGTATCGAGCGTGCTCACGTCCGCGTTGAGCCCGTCGCCCGGGCGCACGACGTTGACGACGACCAGGCCGATCAGCAGGGCCAGGGTCGAGACCACCTCGAAATAGATCAGCGCCTTGAGCCCGACCCGACCGACCTCCTTCATGTCGCCGATCTTCGCAATGCCGACCACGACCGTGGTGAAGATGATCGGCGCGATCATCATCTTGATCAGCTTGATGAAGCCGTCCCCCAGCGGCTTCATCGTCTCCGCCGTCGCCGGGTAGAAGAAGCCGAGGGCCACACCGATCGCGATGGCGACGAGCACCTGGAAGTACAGGTGCGAGTACAGCGGCTTGCGTCCTGACTTGGCTTGCATGGCAGCTTCCCCGAATCTAGATAAACATGGCTTAACTCGTTTCCATGCTCCGCGTGGGAATGCCGTCCGCGATGCTCCGTGTCGGTGACCCACGCCACGGCGGTGCTCGGACTCGCCGGTCTGCTGCCTCGACGGGCCGGTGCAGGACCGGCCTCGGCAGACGTTGTTCCTCCATCCCGATCCCGGAGGCCCGGGACCGGGTCCGGCCGCCGATCAGGCGTGCTTCTTCTTGGGCAGGTACAGATCGGTGAGCGTTCCCTCGAAAGCCTCGGCGGCCATGCCGATGGTCTCGGAGAGCGTCGGGTGGGGATGGACGGTCAGCCCGATGTCCTGGGCGTCCGCGCCCATCTCGATGGCAAGCGCCGCCTCGGCGATCAGATCCCCCGCGTTCGGCCCGACGATGCCGCAGCCGAGGATCCGCGCGGTCGTCTCGTCGAACAAGACCTTGGTGAGGCCCTCGTCGCGGCCGAGCGAGAGCGAGCGCCCGCTCGCCGCCCAGGGGAAGACCCCCTTGCCGTACTTCAGACCCTGGGCCTTGGCTTCGTTCTCGGTGACGCCGACCCACGCCACCTCGGGATCGGTGTAAGCGACCGACGGGATCACCTTGGCATCGAAAAAGCTGTTCTGACCGGCGGCCGTCTCGGCCGCGACCTTGCCCTCGTGCACCGCCTTGTGCGCGAGCATGGGCTGGCCGACGATGTCGCCGATCGCGAAGATGTGCGGTACATTGGTGCGCATCTGTTTGTCCACGGGGATGAAGCCGCGCTCATCGACGACGACGCCCGCGTTCTCGGCCCCGATCAGCCGTCCGTTGGGCTTCCGGCCGACCGCGACCAGGACCTTGTCGAAGATGTCGCTCGCGGGCGCCTTGCCGCCGCCGAAATACACCGCCAGCCCGTCCACCCTCGCCTCGACCTTGGTGACCTTGGTCTTGAGATAGATGTTTTCGTAGAGCCCCTGGATCCGCTTCATGAGCGGCGCGACGAGATCCTTGTCAGTCCCGGGAATGATCTGGTCCATGAGCTCGACGATCGTCACCTTCGCACCGAGCGCGTGGTAGACCGTGGCCAACTCAAGGCCGATGATCCCGCCGCCGATCACGAGCAAGCGCTGGGGCACGCCATCGAGAGCGAGCGCACCCGTGGAATCGATCACCCGCGCATCCTGGTGTGGAACGAACGGCAGTGTCACCGGCTCCGAGCCGGCGGCGATGATCGCCTGCTCGAAGCTCACCGTCTTGCATGCGCCGTCGTCGCCCTTGACCTCGACCTGGTTGAGGGAGACGAAGCGGCCAGAGCCCGTGACGACGGTGACATTGCGTTGCCTGCTCAAGCCAGCGAGACCGCCAGTCAGCCGCTTGACCACGCCGTCCTTCCAGGCGCGCAGCTTGTCGATGTCGATCGTGGGCGCGGCGAAGACGATCCCGTGCGCGGCCATCTCGTGGCCCTCGCTGATGACCTTGGCGGCGTGCAGCAGCGCCTTGGACGGGATGCATCCGACATTGAGGCAGACGCCGCCCAGAGTCGGCCAGCGCTCGACCAGCACCACCTTCTTGCCGAGATCGGCGGCGCGGAACGCGGCCGAGTAGCCGCCGGGCCCGGCGCCCAAGACCAGCACCTCGGCGTGCAGGTCGCCCGGCGCCGCGACCGGCGGCCTCGCGGCCGGAGTCGGCGCCGGCGGCTTGGTGACCGCCGCATCGAGGGCCTTGGCCTCGGCAGTACGCAGCAGGAGGATGAGGTCGCCCTCGGAGACCCGATCGCCCGGCTTGACTTTGATCTCGGCCAACGTGCCCGCGGCCGGCGAGGGGACCTCCAGGGTCGCCTTGTCGGACTCCAGCGTGATCAGCGGGTCCTCGGCCTTGATCGCCGAGCCCGGCTCGACGTGGACCTCGATGATCTCGACGTCCTTGAAATCGCCGATGTTCGGGACCTTGACCTCGATCATGTCATAGAGGCCGCTCGTCGAGCCGTAGTTCGGCGGACCGCCCCCGGGTGTTGCGCGGCGCCCTCCTTGATCCGCTCCTTGGGCGGGATGGCCGCCGGACTCTCCGCCTCGAGGGAGAGGATGAGGTCTCCCTCGGAGACGCGGTCGCCAGTCTTGACCGTGAGCTCATGGACGGTTCCGGCCTGGGGCGCCGGCACGTCCATGGTGGCCTTGTCGGACTCTAGGGTGATCAACGAGTCGTCGACATTCACCTTGGCGCCCGGTGCGACGTGCACCTCGATGATCGGTATGTCCTTGAAATCGCCGATGTCCGGAACGCGAACCTCGATCGTGCTCATTGGCATCCCTCCGCAACTCGGGTGATCGCGCAGCGGCGCCGGGTCAGAGGACCAGCCGGCGCACATCCTCCAGCACATGGCAGAGATGCCGGGTAAACCGGGCGGCGAGCGCGCCATCGATGACGCGGTGGTCGTAGGAGACCGACAGCGGCAGCATCAGCCGCGGCACGAAGCTTTCGCCATTCCAGACCGGGGTCATCTTCGACCGCACGACGCCGAGGATCGCCACCTCGGGGGCATTGATGATCGGCGTGAAGCCGGTGCCGCCGATGCCACCGAGGCTCGAGATGGTGAAGCAGCCCCCCTGCATGTCGGCGGCCGCGAGCTTGCCGTCCCGCGCCTTCCGTGAGGCGGCGCCGAGGTCCTGGCTGAGCTCGTGGATGCCCTTGCGGTCGACATCGCGAATGACCGGCACCACCAGCCCCTCGGGGGTGTCGACGGCGATGCCGAGGTGGTAGTATTTTTTGACGATCAGGCTGTCTTTCTCCGGAGAAAGCGAGCTGTTGAAGTCCGGAAACTGCTTGAGTGCCGAGACAGACGCCTTGATGAGGAAGGCAAGCAGCGACACCCGGTAACCCTTGTCTTTCGCCGCCGCGTCCAGTTCCTTTCGATAGGCCTCGAGGTCGGTGATGTCCGCCTCGTCGTGTTGCGTGACGTGAGGGATGTTGAGCCAGGCCCGATGGAGGTGCGGTCCGGAAAGCTTTTTGATACGGGCAAGCGGCTTCGTCTCGATCGGGCCGAACTTGGAGAAGTCCACGGGTGGGATCTCGGGGATGCCGGCGCCCGCGGCCGGTACTCCGGTAGGCGCCTGGGCGGGGACCGCGCTCGGCCCCTTCAGGAAAGCCAGGACATCCTCCCTCGTGATCCGGCCTTTCTCGCCGGTCCCTTTGATTTTCGTGAGATCGACAGCGAGTTCGCGCGCGATGCGGCGCACGCTCGGGCTCGCATGGACCTGCCCGAAATCCGCCGCCGGCGCGCGATTGACAGGAGCGGCTGGAGCGGGTGCCGCTGCTGATCCCGCCGACGGCGAGGGTGCGGCCGTCACCGGCTGCGCGGAGGGTGGCGGCTCCTGCTGGGTGATCAGGGACGGCGGTTGCGTCATGGCGCCTGCGCCAGCCTGGAGGAGAAGAATCGGGCTGCCCTTGCTCACCCGGTCGCCGACCTTGACCAAGAGCCTTTCCACCGTGCCGCCTGCGGGCGCCGGCACATCCATGGTGGCCTTGTCCGATTCGAGCGTGACCAAGGGGTCCTCCGCATTGATCGCGTCGCCCTCCTTCACGTGGATCTCGATGATCGGAACGTCCTTGAAATCGCCGATGTCCGGCACCTTGACTTCGTTCGCCACCTGTATCCTCCCTTCGCCGCGCGGCCGCTCTCGACGGGACCGCCGACATGCAATCTTGCGTTGACGTGAAACGAACAGACCTCCATGTTCCTGCACCAACGCTCGATTCCCGGATCACCCGCGGAATAAAACCGACTTCCACCGTCCCGCAGGGGACAATCTGCCAGAAGGGTGCTTGAGACGCATCATTCCCTTACAACCCAAGGACATTGGTGCGTTCCACTCACCCTCCTGCGAGAGGCTCTAAACCTTGGCCGGGTTGGGCTTTTCAGGATCCAGGCCATACTTCTTGATCGCCTCCGCGACCACCGTGGCCTGGACCGTTCCCTCGTCGGCCAGAGCTTTCAGGGCGGCGACAGTGACCCACTGCCGGTCGACCTCGAAGAAGTGTCTCAGCTTCTTGCGGTAATCGGAGCGGCCGAAGCCGTCAGTTCCGAGGACGCGGTAGCGGCGCGGCACCCAGGCGCGGATCTGGTCGGCCATCATTCGCATGTAGTCGGTCGCGGCGATCACCGGACCCTCCCGCTCGCCGAGGCAGGTCTCGACGTGGCTCATCCGCGGCGTCTCGGTCGGGTGCAGCGTATTCCACCGCTCGACCTCGATCGCCTCACGCCGGAGTTCAGTGAAGCTCGGGACGCTCCAGACATCCGCCACGACGCCGAAATCATTGACCAGCAGATCGGCGGCGGCAATGACCTCGCGCAGGATCGTGCCGCTGCCCAACAACTGGACGCGCGGCGCCTCCTTGCTGCTGGCCTGGCCCTCCTTGAACCGATACATCCCCTTGATGATGGCGTCCGCTGCGCCCTCCGGCATCGCCGGGTGCTCGTAGTTCTCGTTCATCACGGTGATGTAGTAGTAGACATCCTCCTGCTGCTCGTACATTCGACGCAACCCCTCCTGGATGATGACGGCGAGCTCATAAGAGAAGGTCGGGTCGTAGGAGATGCAGTTTGGGATGGTGGCCGAGATCAGGTGACTGTGGCCGTCCTCGTGCTGCAGGCCCTCGCCGTTGAGCGTCGTGCGTCCAGCCGTGCCGCCGATGAGGAAGCCACGAGACCGCATGTCGCCGGCGGCCCAGGCGAGATCGCCGACGCGCTGGAAGCCAAAGATCGAGTAGAACAAGTAGAAAGGGATGATCGGCGTGTCGCTGGTGCTGTAGGACGTCGCCGCCGCGATCCACGATGCCATCGCCCCTGGCTCGTTGATCCCCTCCTGAAGGATCTGCCCGGTCTTGTCTTCCTTGTAGAACATGAGCTGATTGGCGTCTTCGGGCCGATAGAGCTGGCCGATCTGCGAGAAGATGCCGAACTGCCGGAACATGCCCTCCATGCCGAAGGTGCGAGACTCGTCCGGGACGATCGGTACGATGCGTTTGCCGATCTTCTTGTCCCGCAGGAGCATGTTGAGGATCCGCACAAAGGCCATGGTCGTGGAGATTTTGCGACCCTCGGTGCTCTTGAGCTGCGCTTCGAATGCCGAGAGCGGCGGGATTTCGAGGGACTCGGACCGCCTCCGGCGCGGGCAGGCTGCCGCCGAGGGCGGCGCGACGGGCGCGGAGATACTCCATTTCCGGGCTGTCATCGGCGAGGCGGAGGAACGCGAACTCCTTGAGCTGGTCGTCCGAGATCGGCAGGTTGAAGCGGTCGCGGAACTCCTTGAGCACCGCCTCACCCATCTTCTTCTGCTGATGTGTGATGTTCTGGCCTTCGCCGGCTTCGCCCATGCCGTAGCCCTTGACCGTCTTCGCGAGGATGACGGTGGGCTGCCCTTCGTGCTTCACCGCGGCGGCGTAGGCGGCGAAAACCTTGGAGGGATCGTGGCCCCCGCGGTTGAGGCTCCAGATCTGCTCGTCCGACATGCCGGCGACCATCGCCTTGAGCGCCGGGTCTTTGCCGAAGAAGTGCTCGCGAACGTAGGCGCCGTTCTTGGATTTGAAATCCTGATACTCGCCATCGACGCACTCCTCCATGCGCTTGAGAAGGATGCCGCTCGAGTCCCGGGAGATCAGGGGATCCCAGCGGCGGCCCCAGATGACCTTGATGACGTTCCAGCCGGCACCGCGGAAGAGGGCCTCGAGCTCCTGGATGATCTTGCCGTTGCCGCGCACCGGCCCGTCGAGGCGCTGGAGGTTGCAGTTGATGACGAAGATCAGGTTGTCGAGCCGTTCGCGCCCCGCCAGCGAGAGGCGCCGAGTGACTCCGGCTCATCCATCTCTCCGTCGCCCGTGAAGGCCCAGACCTTGCGATCCTCGGTGTCGGCCAAGCCGCGATGGTGGAGATATTTTAGGAACCGCGCCTGATAGATCGCCATCAACGGCCCCAGGCCCATCGAAACGGTCGGGAACTGCCAGAACTCGGGCATCAGCCAGGGATGCGGGTACGACGGGAGGCCCTTGCCGTCAACCTCCTGTCGGAAGTTGAGGAGCTGCTCCTCGGTCAGCCGCCCTTCCAGGAAGGCGCGGGCGTAGATGCCTGGGGAGCTATGTCCTTGAATGTAGATCAGGTCCCCGCCGTGATGGGCGGACGGGGCCCGCCAGAAGTGGTTGAAGCCGATATCGTAGAGAGTGGCCGCAGATTGGAAGCTGGCGATGTGGCCGCCGAGCTCGGAAGACTCCTTGTTGGCGCGGAGCACAATGGCCAGCGCGTTCCAGCGGTTCAGGGAGCGGATGCGTTGCTCGAGGGGACGATCCCCCGGATGCCGCGCCTCTCGATCCGGCGGGATCGTGTTGAGGTAGGGCGTATTGGCCGAGTACGGCACGGGCGCCCCCTTGCGGCGCGCCTCGGCGTCGAGCTCACTCAAGAGGAAATGCGTCCGCTCGGGGCCCTCGAACTCGAGGACCGACGTGAGCGCGTCGAGCCACTCCCTCGTCTCCAGCGGTTCTACGTCACGGATAGTGTCCATGGTTCCTCCCGGCATTGTATGCCCGTCTGCGCCGGCTCGCTCGCCCTTGCCGATTGTAATCGTTCAGTCTCCAGTGTCCATCAGTCGCTTCGGAGCAGGTTGTCCGGATGACCCGCCCCCATTCTTTGTTGCCAGGGGACTATGAGAGTACGGGGTCGGGGATCGACCTGGCTTCGGCCGGGCGCAGCGAAGCGGAATCCGGCCGAGAACAGGTCGCCGCGAACTCCACCGGGGTCACCTATCCCAGCGAACTGTGCGGGCGGTGGTGGTTGTAATCCAGGTGATGGTCCTTCAACGGGACCTTCGCCTCCTTCAGGCTCTCGAACACCTCACGGTCCAAGATCTCATCTCGCAACCGGCTGTTGAACTTCGTCTCTCGTCGCGATCATCCTCGCCTTCGCCTTCGCCCGCTGGCTGGCGACCTTGCAGGCCCCAAAGGCGGAGGTCGAAGCGAGCGTTTGATGGGGGAAGGATCCATCACAAGGCACGGAGGACACAAGTAAAATCAAGATATTTTAAATTTGAAATTTCCCAACCGTCACTCATTCTGGGGCGAAATCGTGAGGACTACTGAGAGTCAGGAAAGTAATGTCCGCGGGAGCGGGAGTTCCGAGGCATGGAACAAGTTCCGCAAGAATACTTGATCGTTTCGCTTCGCAGCCAACTCGGCGACCATGCGCTCGTCAAGTTCACGCACATCGTGCGGGGCGAAGTTGCTCAACCGCTCCCATTTCAACCCACTCCAAAGTGGTTCCACCGGGTTGAGCATCGCGGCCCACGGCGGCAGCCGTTCCAAGATCAGCCGATGGGCGAACTGAGTCTCCAACGCGCGGATTGGCTCCCCCTTGTGCATCGGGCCGCCGTCCCAGACGACCACGAATCGACCGGACAGGTCCCGCAACATCGCCTCGATGAAGGCGGTCCCAGACCAGTTGTCGAAGTAGCCGTCGGCCAGCGTGGGAAGTAAAGCCCCAAGTGATCCCGGCGGGGCGACAGCCCCACCGCCGCCGCGACCGAGACCTTTTGGCGGTGGGCGCCGCCCTGGGTAATCGCCGGGGTATGGCCCTTCAAAGACCAAGTGCGGCGGAGGAGCGGTCCCATCAGCAAGCCGCTCTCGTCGATCAGGGCGATGTGCGCTCCTTGTCGTCTGGCTTTTTTTATGATGCGCGGCCAGTCGGACTCCAGCCATGCGGCGATCACCTTCGGGTCGCGCTCTCGGGGGACGCGCTGCGGCTTCTGCGGGGTGAACCCCCGGTCCCGCAGCCATACGCTGAGATACCTCGGATGGAGTCGGATACCGAACTCCTCTTGGATCAGTTGACCTAACCGCGAGGCGGTCCATAACTCGGTCTCGAACCCATGCTCTCTCGGGCTGTCGGCCAACCAGCGCCGGACAATCTTCTCCTGAGTGAGGGTCAACTTGGGCGGGCGGCCCGAGACGGGCCGGCAGAGTAAACTCCGTCCTCCTCCTTCACGATACGCGGCGACCCAACGACGGACCGACCGTGGATCGACACCAAGGATCTCGGCGACTTCCTCGGCGGTGTATCCCTCCAGGACGCGCTGGACGGCCAGCAAACGACGGTGTTCATGTTCCTCGGGCGACCCTTTGTCTCTCATGCCTGCAAGTATACATGAGCGATACCCGGGCGGACATTACTTTCCTGACTCTCAGTAAACTAAACAAGGCCCCGCCGGGAATGGCACTTCCTGAGGCGCAAGGTAATACATTCGTATTCCATACATCCGAGATTCGCTGAATTTATTTGGCGTCGTTCTGTCCCTCGCCTCGGGCGCGGTCATCGTCACCCGGTGCGCATCCGAGGCCGTGGATGGCTTCTCATAATTCTTCCCGGAACGATCTTGCCCACCGCCGGGGGCGGCGAATGCTCCGCCGGGGGAGGCCTGCCTCCCCCGGCGGGCACAAACGTCCCGAGAGACATCTTATTCCCACTCGATCGTCCCCGGCGGCTTGCTCGTAACGTCGTAGACGACCCGGTTGACTCCCTTGACGGCGTTGATAATCCGGGTCGAGGTGCGGGCCAGAACCTCGGAGGGGAGGCGGGACCAGTCGGCGGTCATGAAGTCGTCGGTCTCGACGGCGCGGAGCACGATCGCGTTCTCGTAGGTGCGGTCGTCGCCCATGACCCCCACTGCCTGGACCGGCAGGAGAACGGCGAACGCCTGCGCAACCTGTCGCTCCAGGCCGGCGTTGCGCAGCTCTTCGAGGAAGATGGCATCGGCCTGGCGGAGGACCTCGAGCCGCTCGGCGGTGACCTCGCCGACGCAGCGGACCGCCAGGCCGGGACCGGGGAACGGGTGCCTCCAGACGAGTGAGTCGGGCAGGCCGAGCTCCAGGCCGAGGCGGCGGACCTCATCCTTGAATAGGTCGCGGAGCGGCTCGATCAGCTCGAAGCCGAGTTCCGCTGGCAGGCCGCCGACGTTATGGTGGTGCTTGATCGTCGCGGCCGGCCCGTCGGGGTCACCGCCGCTCTCGATCACGTCGGGGTAGAGCGTCCCCTGCGCCAGGAACCGCGCGGCGGGGATCGAGTGCGCCTCGTCGCGGAAGACCTCCACGAAAGTATGCCCGACCCGGACGCGTTTGACTTGCGGGTCGATCACCCCCGCCAGCGACCAGAGGAACCGGTCCGAGGCGTCCACGACGCGCAGCTCGGCGTCGGAGTGGCTGCGAAACGCCTCGACGACTGCGGCGCGCTCGCCCAGCCGGAGCAGGCCGTTATCGACGAACACGCAGACGACCCGAGGTCCCAGCGTCCGCGCGAGCAAGGCGGCCGCGACGGCCGAGTCCACCCCGCCCGAGAGGCCGCAGACCACCCGGTCGGTCGGCCCGACCCGTTCCCGGATCTCGGCCACCGACCGCTCGATGAACACGCCCATGGTCCACATGCCCGCGCTCTGGCAGATCCGGTCGAGGAAGTTGCCCAGGATCAGGGCGCCGTAGGGGGTGTGCGAGACCTCGGGGTGGAACTGGAGGCCGTAGACCGGGCGGTCGCGGTGCCGGACGGCGGCCACCGGGCAGATCGCGGTGGCCGCCAGGGGGACGAAGTCACGCCCCGCGTCTCGCACCTGGTCGCCGTGACTCATCCAGACGGTCGTCGTCTGAGGGACGGCGTGGAAGAGGTCCTCGCGCCGGTCGAGCACCCGGCACTCGGCCCGGCCGTACTCCCGCGCAGGGCTCGGGTGGACCGTCCCGCCCAGGGCCTCGCAAACCAACTGCATGCCGTAGCAGATCCCCAGGATGGGGATGCCCAGATCGAAGAGGCGCAGATCGCACCGCGGCGCCCCCGGCTCGTAGACGCTCGACGGTCCGCCCGAAAGGATCAGAGCCAGCGGCTCTAGCTCGACGACCCGCTCGAACGCAATGTCGTGGCGGACGATCCGCGCGAAGGCGTGCCGCTCGCGGACCCTCCGGGCGATTAACTGCACGTATTGCGAGCCGAAGTCGAGGACCAACACGGGGCGCTCGACGGGATGGGCGCCTCCATAACACGGTCCGGTCCTTCCCGAAGCGAGACGGCCCTGGCGGGCCATGCAAAACGTCAGTGTACCAGCCGTCGTCCCGGCCGAGAATCGCAACCCTCGAACGCCGCATCCCGATCGATCGACATGGTCCTCGCGTCGACAAATCGACCCAACATCCGCATTTCCTTTGACTTCTTACGTCGCAACAGTCAGCATGACAAGGGAGAGACGCGAAGGTCGTCGCAGAGCATCAGGGGAAATCGCGATGGAAACCACCTCCGAGAACCCGCCGGCCACCATTCAATCGCTGAATCCCGTCCCGCCCGAATCAACGGTCGAGACCACGCAGTTCGAGTTCAACCAGGGCGAGAACGAGATCATCGCTAACCTCGCCTGGAAGATGCATTTCGTCGGGCTGTTCGTGCTGGCGATTGGTCTCCTCGTGATCGTCATCGGGATCATCATGTTCCATGTCTTCCCGATCTTCTCGGGGACCCTGTATGCCGTCATCGGGATCTGGACTCAACGGGCGGCCGACTCGTTCCGGAACGTCGTGTATACTCAGGGTAAAGATATCACGCACCTGATGGCCGCCCTGGACGATCTGAGGAAGCTGTATACACTCCAGTTCTGGCTCTGTGTGATCGGGCTGGTGGGGACGGTGGCTGGTCTGGTCGCGGTGACCTGGTTCCGGCTGATCTGATTCCTCATCCCGCGATCGCAGCCGGAACCTGACTCAAGGCGTCGCGAGGTACGACAGGGGGCCGACTGTGCTCCTGAGCTACCCGATTCTCGCCCAGGGCTTGACCTGGATCTCCGCGCCACTCTCAACATCGTGGAAGGTGACGGTCAGCGCCCGGAGATCGACAAGGGCGAATGTCCTCGACGTGTCCACGACGGGCATCGAGACGAGCGAACCGGGATTGACGACCAGGCCCAGTTCGCAACGAAACCACATTGGTTTATGCGTGTGGCCGACGGCCAGCAGGTCGGCGCCGAGCGTCTCGAGGAGCCCGCGCAGGACGGCCGGAGGATGCGTCGTGCGGCGTGAGGAACTCCATGTCGCTGCGGGGGGATCCGTGGACGACGACCGCGACGCGCGAGCCGTCGGCGACGAGCCGGTCAAACGGTAGGCGCCCGAGGTACTCAAGCGTCTCGGCACCGGGGGTGCTCCCGCCAAACTCGTCGATCCCACCCGGCCCTCGCTCCAGCGCCCAGCGGTCGTGGTTGCCCCGGACGCAATCGATCTCGTGCTGTTTCAGGAGTGTGACGACGCGGTCGGGGAGCGGGCCATAGCCAACGACGTCTCCCGCGCAGACGATCCGGTCGGCCCCCAGAGCGGTCAGGTGAGCCCAGGCCCGCTCCAGCGCGAGGGGATCACCGTGCACGTCGGAGATCAGGCCGAGCCTCATGAGCGCACCTCGCGGTCCGGAGCGGTCAGCGTTGACTGCGCGGCCAGTTCGGCCGACCGGCGGGTCGCTGCCTCGACCGCGTCCATCAGCGCCGCGCGGAGGCCGCCCCGCTCCAAGGCGTGGAGCCCCGCGATCGTCGTCCCGCCGGGGCTGGTCACCTGGTCCTTCAGGGCTCCCGGATGCAGGTCCGTCTCCAGGACCATCCGCGCCGCCCCCAGGACGGTCTGCGCGGCCAGCGCCGTCGCCAGCTCGCGGGGCAAGCCGACGCGGACGCCGCCGTCGGAGAGCGCCTCGATCATCACGTAGACGAACGCGGGGCCGCTCCCTGAAAGGCCGGTCACGGCGTCGAGCAGCGTCTCGGGAACGCAGTAGGCCCGGCCGACCGCCCCCACGCAGGCTTGCACGACGGCCTCGTCCGATTCGAGGGCGTGCGGGCCGAGGCTGTAGCCTGACGCCCCCTCGCCGACCAGCGCCGGTGTGTTCGGCATGACCCGGGCTAACCGCCGGTCCGCCCCCAGTCCCGAAGCCAGCGTCGCCAGCGCGACCCCGGCGGCGATCGAGATGACCAGGTGCTCTGGCGTGACGACCGGTCGCAAGTGCTCGAGGACCTGCGGCATGCTCTGGGGCTTGACAGCGAGCACCAGGACGTCGCTCTCCTGGGCGACTCGGCGATTCGACTCGGTCACCGCGATCCCTGTCTCTGCCGCCAGTGCCGATCGGGCCGACTCGATGGGGTCGCTGGCGGAGATCGCCTCGGGAGGGGCCGTCCCGGCGCGGATCATCCCGTGGATCAGCGCGGTCGCCATCTTCCCCGAGCCGATGAACCCCCAGCGAAGGCCCGTGCTTTCCGACGTCATCATGGCGTACCACTCATGGGGGATGGTGGATCAGGGTGGGGCTTCTTGGAGGTGTGCACTCACCCCAACCCCATCTGCCAACCTCCTGAAGGATACTGGCCCGCTCGCGCCGGTCGCAACCGGATTCGGCGAAATTCCCGGGCTCCGCGGACAAGATGGCCTTGTCATCCCGGGCACACTTCGGATAATAGGTATCTTTTCCACCAAATTCGTCGAGCGTGCGGCTGCCCGGGAGATCGTGTCGTGGCCGTACCAAAGAGACGAAAGTCAAAGTCAGCCAAGGGGATGCGTCGGAGCCACGACTTCCTGGTTGCTCCCGCATTGAACGTCTGCCCGCAATGCAAGCTCGCGGTCCCGCCACACAAGGTTTGCTATTTGGTCGAGGAATGCGGCAATATTCAACGGAGCAAGCCTCACAATCCTCTGGCCAAGGAAAAAGTCTGAGCCCGACATGGTGTAAGGAGTCGTTCCGATGGGACGCGAGTGCGAAGTCAGCGGTAAGAAGACCTCGTTCGGCAATCACGTCACCACGCGCGGCAAGGCGAAATATCTGGGCGGCGTCGGCAAGAAGACGACCGGCGTCAGCCGTCGCACCTTCCAGCCGAACCTCCAGCGCATCCACGTCTGGCTGCCCAACGGCACGACCCGTTACGTCCGGGTCGCCACCTCGGTCATCCGGACCGGCATACTCACCCTGGAAGTCGATGGCAAGGTGCAAACCTTCCCGTTGATCAAGGCCTCCAAGGGCAGCGCCAAGAAGCGGGCCGCACTCGGGAACCTGTACCCGATCTGATCCAGCCCAACCGTCCGGGCTGACCCGAATGCGTCGAGACCCCCGAAGGCGCGGCCATGCCGCGCCCGAGGAGGAATCGTCCTGCCCGTCGATCATCCTCTCTCCCACACCCCACGTCGGTCCCTCGATTTTGCCTCATGACAGCGGCACGAGACTGTATGCATGCCCCAACCATGACACGCAAGGGTGTCGCAACTCGACCGGGAGGTTCGGGCTCCCGCCGCGCGATTCCTGCTGAAACCGGGCCAGACCAAGCGCGTCTCACCCAACGGCGGATGAAGTACTCATTCATCGATTTCAAGAAAAAACTGGACGTGTCATCGCTTTTATAATATAGTTCACTTGTGGTTCTCCGAGCTTGCTCACGGTGGGCATGTTCAGGAAGGCGACGATTGTCCCGGTCTGCGAGTGATTGCAGAGACGGGGTTTCTGCGTGCGCCCCAGCCACCGAGGAGGAACTGACCAAATGAATCGGCACTGCAGGTTTGCCGGCGATCCTCCCTGACCCGGCTCATGGGCGACACACGGAGAAACGCCCCCAAGATCGGCTTGAGGAGTCCGGCTCCATGAACACCGCGAGCGTCCTGCCAAAGGAAAGCAGTGCGAGCGTCCTACCAAAGGAAGGCCTCGCTTCCAACTTGTTGCTCGCTACCAAGGGAGGGGATCTGCAGGCGTTCTTCTCGCCCCAGAACGTCGCCGTCATCGGTGCGACCGAGAAGGTCGGCAGCATTGGCCGGACGATCGTGTGGAACCTGATCAGCAGCCCGTTCGGCGGAACCGTCTTCCCCGTCGACCTGAAGCGGCGGAGCGTGCTGGGGATCAAAGCTCATCCCCGCATCGGGAATGTGCCCGATCCGATCGATCTCGCCATCATTGCCACGCCCGCGCCAACGGTACCGGACCTGATCGGCGAGTGCATCGAGGCCGGGGTCCGGTCGACCATCATCATCTCGGCCGGGTTCGGGGAGATCGGAGCTGAAGGCGCGCGGCTTGAGCGTCGGATCATGGAACAAGCACGGCCCGGCCGGATGCGGATCATCGGCCCCAACTCCTTGGGGGTGATGAGCCCGATGACCGGCCTGAAGGCCATGGTCGCCAAGGCCATGGCCCGGCCGGGCAAGATCGCCTTCCTCAGTCAGAGCGGAGCCCTCGGCAGCGCGATCCTCGACTGGAGCTTGCGGGCCAAGGTCGGCTTCAGCGCCTTCGTCTCGGTCGGGTCGATGCTCGATGTCGGCTGGGGCGATCTGATCGACTATCTCGGCAACGACGTGCATACCCAGAGCATCCTCATCTACATGGAGTCGATCGGCGACGCGCGATCCTTCCTGTCGGCGGCGCGCGAGGTGGCGCTGAGCAAGCCCATTATCGTCCTCAAGCCCGGCCGCTCGGAGGAGGCGTCCAAGGCGGCGGCGGCGCACACCGGGGCCTTGACCGGCAGCGACGACGTGCTCGATGCCGCCCTCCGCCGCTGCGGCGTGTTGCGCGTGGACCGAATCTCCGAACTGTTCAGCATGGCCGAGATCCTCCACACCCAGCCACGGCCGAAGGGCCCCCGCCTGGCGATCCTGACCAACGCCGGCGGCCCCGGCGTGCTCGCCACCGATGCCCTGATCGGCGGCGGCGGCCAACTCGCACCCCTGGCGCCCGAGAGCATCCAGTCGCTCAACCGCATCCTCCCACCGCCCTGGAGCCATAACAACCCCATCGACGTGCTCGGCGACGCCAGCCCCGACCGCTATGGCAAAGCGCTGGAGGTCGTGGCCAAGGACCCGAATACCGACGGTCTGCTGGTGATTTTGACGCCTCAGGCGATGACCGACCCAACCCTGACCGCCGAAAAAGTGAAGGCCCAAAGCGCAATCGTCGGCAAGCCGGTGCTGGCCAGTTGGATGGGGGGGGATGAAGTCGCGGCCGGTGAGTCGATGCTGCACAGCGCCGGCATCCCGGTATTCCCCTATCCCGACACCGCCGCCCGCGCCTTCAACAGGTTGTGGCGCTACAACCAGAACCTCCGCAGCCTGTACGAGACGCCGGCACTGGCCGACGACGAGGACGGCAGCCGATCGCGCCGGGGCCGAGGACCTGATCGCCTCCGTCCTGGCCGCGGGGCGGACCCTCTTGACCGAGACCGAATCGAAGCGGCTGCTCGAGTTGTACCGCATCCCCACCGTGCGGACCCTGGTCGCCACCACGGAGGAGCAGGCCGTTGCCCTCGCGGCGGAATTCGGATACCCGGTGGTTTTGAAGCTCTACTCCCAGACGATCACGCACAAGACCGATGTCGGCGGGGTGGAGCTCAATCTGACCAATGCCAGGGCGTTGCGTCGCGCCTATCGCGCGATCGAGCGGTCCGTACGCCAGGCGTCGGCGCCGAGCACTTCCTGGGCGTGACCGTCCAGCCGATGATCGACGCTCGAGGGTTACGAGATCATACATCGGTTGCCGTCCTGATCCGCAGTTCGGCCCGGTGCTCCTGTTCGGCGCGGTCGGACAGCTGATCGAACTGTGCATGGACCGCGCGCTGGCCCTGCCGCCACTGAACACGACGCTGGCGCGGCGGATGATGGAGGGCACGCGGATCTTCCACTGCCTTGAAGGGAATCCGCGGTCGCCGTCCCATCGATCTGGGCGCGCTGGAGCGGCTGTTGGTCCGGTTCAGCAGGCTGGTGGTCGAGCTGCCGCGGATCAAGGAGATCGACATTAATCCGGTGCTCGCCACGCCCGAGCGGCTGATCGCGCTGGACGCCCGCGTGGTCCTGTACAGGGCGGAAATCGCTGCGGACCAGTTGCCTCGCCCCGCCATCCGCCCTTATCCCACCCAGTACGTCACCACGTTTACAGGCAAAAGCGGTCTGACCGTCACGATTCGCCCGATCCGCCCCGAGGACGAGCCGCTGATGGTGCAGTTCCACGAGAAGCTCTCCGAGGACACCGTCTACCTGCGCTTCTTCCAGTCCTTGAAGCTGAGCCGGCGCATCGCCCACGACAGGCTGACTCGGACCTGCTTCATCGATTACAACCGTGAGATGGTGCTCGTGGCTGACTACAAGGACCCGCAGACCGGGGAACACCAGATCATCGCCATGGGGCGGTTGAACCTCCTGTTTGGCACCGACAAGGCCGAGTTTTCCCTCTTGGTCCGCGACACGTTCCAGCGGTGCGGACTGGGTACCGAGATCCTCCATCAGCTCGTCGCCATCTGCCGCGATGAGCAGGTGCACTGGATCACCGCTGTGATCTTGCCGCAAAACCGTGGCATGCTCCGTGTCTGCGAGAAGCTCGGCTTCCATACCCATCATGTGGAGGCCGACCAGTTGATGTACACCGACTGGAACTCGCCCCGAGTCGGGGACGTAGACGGGTTACTCCTCGTTCACACGCGTGGTGAGGCCATCCACCCTTCCCTTACTTCCATCGGCGGTCTCCCCCACGAGGCGACCGTCGATGACCTCGTCGGAACCTCCGGCTTGATGGGTGTCACGGGAAGGGAAGGCGGAGGGGAGGCGTCGTCGCCCTCTGCGGAGTCTCTCCGACCGAGCGGTGAGCGACGCGACTCCCCGGTGCGCCTCTGTGGTCACACCTCGTCTCCCTCGCGAAGCCTGGCAATGACACTCAAGTCTTCAATGGTCGTGGTGTCGCCGGTGCTCTCGCGGCCGGCGGCGACGTCGCGGAGTAGTCGGCGCATGATCTTGCCGCTGCGGGTCTTGGGCAGGGCCTCGGTGAAGCGGATTTCGTCGGGGCGGGCCAGTGCGCCGATTTCTTTGGTGACGTGTTCGCGGAGTTCCCGGCGCAGCTCCTCGGACGGGGACTCGCTCGATTCGAGCGTGACGAAGGCCGTGATGGCTTGGCCTTTGAACTCGTCAGGCCTGCCGACCACGGCGGCCTCGGCGACCTTCGGGTGGCTGACCAGGGCGCTTTCGACCTCCATCGTCGAGAGCCGGTGCCCCGAGACGTTGAGCACGTCATCGACGCGACCCATGATCCAGTAATTGCCCTGCTCGTCGCACCGGGCGCCGTCGCCGGTGAGATAGCAGCCGGGGATCTCGCTCCAGTATTGTTGCTGGTAGCGTGCGTCGTCGCCGTAGATGGTCCGGAGCATCGCGGGCCACGGCTGCTTGATGACCAGCAAGCCCCCCTTGTTCGGGCCGACCGGCTTGCCGTCCCTGGTCACGATCTCGGGCACGATCCCGGGCAAGGGGCGGGTGGCCGAGCCGGGGATGGTCGGCGTGGCGCCAGGCAGGGGGGAAATCATGATGGTCCCGGTCTCGGTCTGCCACCAGGTGTCCACGATCGGGCAGCGCTCGCCGCCGATGACCTTGTGGTACCACATCCACGCCTCGGGGTTGATCGGCTCGCCGACCGTCCCGAGCAGGCGGAGGCTCGACAGGTCGTAGCGCCTGGGGAATCGCTCGCCCCACTTCATGAAGGCGCGGATGGCCGTCGGCGCGGTGTAGAGGATCGTGATGCGGTAGTCCTCAATGATCTTCCAGAACCGCCCCTCGTCGGGCCAGTTGGGCGCCCCCTCGTACATGACGGTGGTCGCGCCGTTGGCGAGCGGGCCGTAGATCACGTACGAGTGCCCGGTCACCCAGCCGACGTCGGCGGTGCAGAAGTAGGTGTCGTCGTCCTTGAGGTCGAAGACCCACCGGGTCGTGCACGCGGTGCCGACGAGATAGCCGCCAGTCGTGTGGAGGATGCCCTTCGGCTTGCCGGTCGAGCCGGAGGTGTAGAGGATAAAAAGCGGATGCTCGCTGTCGAGCGGCTCGGCCGGGCACGTGGACGAGGCGTTGGCGACCAGCTCGTGCCACCAGTGATCGCGGCCCGGGGACATCACGATGTGATGGCCGGTGCGGCGGGCGACGACGACGTTGCGGATCGTCGGGCAGTGCACCAGCGCCTCGTCGACGTTTTCCTTGAGCGGCACAATCTTGCCGCGGCGATAGCCGCCGTCGGAGGTGATCACCACCTTGGCATGACAGTCCTGGATGCGTCCGGAGAGCGCCTCGGAGCTGAAGCCCCCGAACACGACGGTATGCGGCGCCCCGATCCGGGTACAGGCCAGCATCGCGATCGCCAACTCGGGGATCATTGGCATGTAGATCGCGACCACGTCCCCTTTGCCAACGCCCAGGCCCTTGAGCACGTTGGCGAACTGGGCCACTTCACGCTGGAGGTCCTGATAGCGGTACACGCGGCGTTCGCCGAGCTCCCCCTCCCAGATCAAGGCGGCCTTGTTCTTGGTCGGCCCCTCGCAGTGTCGATCGACGCAGTTATAGGAGATGTTGAGCTGGCCGCCCACGAACCACTCGGCGTGCGGCGGGTTCCAGTCGAGGACTTTCTCCCAAGGCTTGAACCAGTGGAGAATCCGCGCCTGCTCGCCCCAGAATCCATCGGGGTCGTCCTTGGCCCGGTCCCAGAGCTTCTGGTATTGCTCGAGGCTGGAGATGTGGGCCTTCCGGGTGAATTCGGGAGGAGGGAAGAAGACCCGGCTCTCAGTCAGGATGCTTTCAATCGAGCCGCTCCCGTATTGTTCAGCCGTCGTCGTCGCTTGTTCTGTCGTCATCGTCGCTCTCTCCGGAGTTGCTGGGTCCTGCCGTTCCGAGTTATCGTGTGAGCCAAGGATGCAGCGGGTCGAGGCATGGGTCCGCCGCCGGGGCAGACAATCCTTTGGATCTGAAGGAGCAGGGACGGCGATCGCCAGGGATGGAACGCTTTTCTACAGCCTGTCGCACCTGAGCCGGCTTTGGAGAGTGGCGCCCGCAGACCGTCGCTATCGATCCGTCGGTCTCCACCTTCCTCGGTCGCAAAGGCGCATAAAGAAGCCCCGCCTCTGTGTGCAATTGCAGACAGGCGGGGCAGTCGTAGCCTACATGCACTTGCCCACCCTGAGCAAGTTCAGGTGACCTTCGATGAATTTATGAGAAACGAAATGACGAGTCAAGTTTTTTCTTTGAAAAATCCCACGACACCCTCCCATCCGACCCGGTGCCGGGTACACGCCCTTGCCTGGTCTCCTGTCATTCCCAGGGATTGCGGAACGAGTCGGGTATCCCAGGGGAGCAGATCCTCGGCGCGGACCCAACCGATCGGCCGGCGGTTGCCGACCCGGTAGTGCGTGGGCGTGTCTTGCAGCGGCCAGACGACTGTAGATCGCGACGAACAACCGCAACCGGAACGTTTCCAAGGTCGGTCCGACCGGGTGGGGGGAGGCCGCGATGTCGTCGTGCAGCAGCAGCGCCTTGCGGACGATCGGCCCGGCGACGATCTGCGGCTGGGTCGAGTTGGGCACCGGCGGCCCTGCAATCAGGTGAATCCAGCGCGCGGCAGCGCCGACCGCAAGGGGCGCGTCAGCGCCTCGCCCCTCCAGGACGCCAGAATAAGGAGGATCAAGGCAATCAGCGTGGGCAGGGGATAGCGGATCGAGAGGGGCATGGCAGAGAACCCTTCCGAGGGATGGGGCCTGGGAGATGGGGAATTCGGAGACAATTCGCCATCTCCCAACCCCCACCCCGGATCCCCCATGATCACTTGCTCGACGAGGCCCGCCGCGCGAGCCGACCGGGCAGCATGGCCAGGGTCGTGAGCGCGGCGATCAGGGCCAGGAACAGCCGCGACCAGCCGGCGGCGGGGACAACCATCCCCGGGATAGAGACGGCGGTCTCGCCTGCCTTGCGGCTCGCGCGGTAGTAGATCCGGACCGGGCGGAGCGTGCCGTCGGGGAGCCGGCGATCGATTTGGTAGACTAGGCCGTATGTCGAGCGGAGCCGTTCGGCGATCTGCTCATAGATCGTCCGCAACGGGTCGGCCTGTCGCGCGGGGTAATTCTGGCCTCGGGTCTCGACGGCCAGGCGCTTCAGCGCCTCGCTCTCGATCTTGTCCTCCGAGCCGAGGCCGAGCGTGTGCACTGGCAGACCCAGCCGTCGCGCGGCGACGATCACCGAGTCGAGCGTGGCCGACTGGCTAACCCGGATATTTCATCCGCCCTTCGGTCGCCCTTCGGCTGACTCCACATAAGCACCTTTTGTGAAATCCGGGGCCGGCGGGGTGGGGCGCCGGCCTCGCGCGCGCACCTTCCCCTTGACCCCCAGTCGGCAGGCCGGCTGCGACCACCTTTTCCGCTCACTCAACCAGACTCGGCGGCCGCCAGCGGCGGCCGACCCATCACACACGCATACACCTCCCGAAACACCCCCTGATACGGGTAACTGCTCGCCAGGTGAAACACCACCCGACGCGCACTGACGACCACCCGCGCCGCCACCTGGAACAACTTCAGGCGGATCGTCCCCACCTGCGCCGCGCCAGCTCCGTCCCCGCCAAGGCCGTCCGGCGCAACGCCTGCACCAGCTCGTATGCCGCCGAGCTCAACGACAGCCGGAACTGATTCACCAGGAACCGGTGGCAGCTCGTCCGGTCGGCGAACAGGTCCAGTTGCTGCTCCTTGATCGGGTTCTCCGCCTCACCCCGCTGGCAATACACATCCTCATAGAACTCCTGAGGATCGCCCGGCACGTTCGCCACCACGAACCGCGGGTTCGCCCCCTGGGCCGTGTGCTCGGCCTTGACGATCACCCGCCGCGGCCGGTCCCAGCTCGCCGCCGCGTACGCGAACGACCCGAAGATGCGCTGCGGCTGGCCCGTGCGGCGGAACTGCCGCTCCGCCCGCTCGATCTCGTCCCGCGCAGCCGCTCCAGGACCTTGTTCTTGGCCAGCCCGAGCACGTAGCCGAGGCCGTGCGAGTCGCACCACCGCATCGTCCGCCAGCGGCAGAACCCGCTGTCGGCGCGGAGCGTGATCTTCACGTGGGGCCAGGCGGCGCGGAGCCGCCGGACCAGCCGCTTCAGCACCGCTCGGGCGTGCTTGCTCGCGTCGATGTTGCTGGGGCGGAGGGAGGCCACCAGCAGCTCGTCGCCCCAGGTGACATAGAAGGGCAGAAAGCAGTGATGATCATAATACCCGTGGAAGAACCGCTGCTCCTGGTGGCCGTGGACGGGGTCATCCGTGGCGTCGAAGTCGAGGATCAGGTGCGCGGGCGGCTCGGGGTGAGCGGCGAGAAATTGAGCGACCAGGACCTCGGCGCACGCGACCAGCGCCTGGCGGTCGACGCGGTTCTCGAGGCGGCAGAGGGTCGGGGGCGAGGCCAGGGTCCCCTCGGGATCAGGGCTCCGTCCGGCGGCCACCTGCAGCGCGGGGTCGGCGCGGAGGGTCTGATGGTCGTTGAGGTCCTCGGAGCCCAGAGCGAGGGCGAGGATCCGCTGGGCGAGCAGGGACTTCTGGTCGTGGACGATGAAGATGGGATGGCGTGGGTCGGGGATCGCCGCATCGAGGGCGTCGAAGAGGCCGAGGCGGTCGCCCACCTCGCGGAGGAGTAACGCGCCGGCGTCGGTGGTCAAGCGGCCACCTTGGAAGTCGGCGATGACGTCCTTGGGCCCGAGGGTGGAAAAGCGGAGGGGATCGGGGTTACAGTCTGTCAGAGCGATGGCCTGGCGTGTTGGAGGTTATCGAAGACAATAACCTATATCATACAACAAGTTAGGCCATCGCACAACTAATTTATACTGAGTCAGGATGAAAAATCCGGGCTCAACGTGTCCTCGCCGTCGGTCAGCGCCAGAACGGCGCGGCGGCCGGTCTCCTGATGGAGCAGTTCGAGCGCCTCGGCCACGGCATCGTAATATCGCGTGGCGCCCTCGGGGGTCAGCGCGTCGACGGCTTCTTGCACCCGCCGGGGGTCGGTCGTGAACGGGCAGATCTTCTTCACGTCCGAGCTGAACGCGACCACGGCCACGCGCGAGCTCCTGGGCAAGTTCGTCATGAAGGTGGCGGCCGCGCGCTTCAGGCTACCGATCCGATCTTCCTCCTCCATGCTCAGGCTCCGATCGACGACCGGGACGACGGTCGTCGGTAGCGCCTCGGTGGTCAGGCGGTCAGGAACCGGAGGATGCGCTCTTCCCGGCCGTCCTCCGTGACGCGGAAGACGTCGGCCTTGGCGTCGAGCAGGAACGTGCCGTCGGCTCGCTTGACCTCGAACTCGACGGCGATCTCGGGGAAGTTCGTGTCGCTCGTGCCGGTCACGATGACGTTCGCCTCGTCCTGGTGCGCCGCCTCGAGCTCACTCCGGGGCTCGTTCTTGGGGGCGGCTTCCGGGGCGGCCGCGGGTCCGGCGGGGGCCCTGGGCCGGGAAGCGCCGGGGAGCTTGAGCACTCGGTCCAGCTCGAAGGCGAGGTTGGCCTTGCGCAGGAAGAGCAGCGCCAGACACGTGTTCGGGAGTGTCCCCCACCGTCCTTCGGACCAGCTCCCGTCCGGGAGCTGCCGGCGGAGCAACTCGCCGGCGCCGGCCGCGTACCAGTCGAAGCCATCGAGGTCGCGGAGGCCGAGCGCGACGCAGACGCGCTCCAGCGACCAGCGATAATAATAGGAGTTACGCAGCTAGTTGACCAATGTATAGTTAAAAGGCCCGTCGAGCCGGAACATGGGCAAGATAGCGTTTGCGCGGTAAGGCAAATTTCGGCCACCTACTGTACAGAAACTGCACAACTGCGTAACTCCTAGTTCTATCACTTATGAGACTCATCTTTCCGAATTTCCTGCTCCGCCTGGAGCCAGTCCTGATCCGCGTGATCTTTGCGACGGCCTTGCCGCTCATATAGTTCATAGGCTCGCTTGGCGATCTGCGGCGTCAAATCGAACGGTTTCTTGGCTTTGGCGGGATCAAAAATCCGATACGCGAGCAGTTTCACGCGGTCATTCACGAGAAACCACACCAGCGCATATCCCCAAACGAACAGTGCCCAATCCCAGCCGAGGGGTGTCATAAACAGCCCATATACCGCAATCAGAGTCGCCAGCATTTGCGTGCCGAGCACCGCTACCCATAGAACCCGCGCGGGGCGTATGGACCAGAACGGACCGCGAGTGCGCGTCAGGAAAATCGTCAGGTGTCCGGCCACGGACAACTTCAAATACATCAGCGTCTGGATGTGCGCACGGTCGAGATGAAAGACGCGCTCACCGAGATAAAACAAGCCGAAGGCGGAGACGACCCCGACAACGCCCAGCACCGTGGCGATCCCCAGGACCACGCGCATGTTCCAGGCCTCGGGCTGATCCTTGTAATGAACGTTGTCGTAGGCAATGGACAGGATGGCGCCGTCGTTGAGCAACGCCAGCATCACGATCATCACCGCCGTCAATGGATAAAAGTTAAAGATCAGGATCGCCAGCGTCATGAACAACAGCACGCGCAGCGTCTCGGCGATGCGGTAGATCGCGTAGCTGTTCATCCGCTGGAAAATTTTCCGGCTCTCCTTGATCGCCTCAATAATCACCGACAGGCCGGGCGACAGCAGCACGATGGCCGCCGCCGCGCGTGCCGCGTCCGTCGCGCCCGAAACGGCGATGCCGCAGTCGGCTTTCTTCAGCGCGGGGGCGTCGTTCACCCCGTCCCCGGTCATGCCTACGATGTGACCGCGTTGCTGCAGGACATCCACGATGTGGAACTTGTGTTCGGGAAATACCTGGGCGAAGCCATCCGCTTTCTCGATAGACTCGGCCAACTGCGCCGTCTCGTGATGCTTCGTGTCGCCGAAGCCGCTCGCATCGAGAATATTTGTGCCCAGTCCCAATTTCCCGGCGGTTTCACGGGCGATGGCCATTTGATCGCCCGTAACCATCTTGACCTTCACGCCCATCTGCCGCGCGGTCGCGATGGTCGCTTTGGCCTCTTCCCGGGGCGGATCGAAAAGTGGCAACACGCCAAGAAACTGCCATTGGCCTTCTCCCTCGGCCCGCGCCACGCCCAACGAACGAAAGCCGCGCGCCGCGAATTCGTTGACCGCCTTCTCGACGGCGGGCTTGACCTGTCCGGCATTGGCCGACAACTCCAAAATCACCTGCGGCGCACCCTTGGTCACTTTGAACGTCTTTCCGTCCGCCGCTTTAACGGTGGCCTCGGTGCGCTTATGCACCGGGTCGAACGGCTGGAAATGGACCACCTGGTAGTCTTTCAATGCCGGATCGTTCTTCAAGCCGCCAGCACGGCCAGGTCGATGGTGTCCTTGTCTTCCGCGCGCGACGCCAGCGCGGCGCTGAGGATGACCTGGTCGGCGGCGATGCCCTCCACGCTGAACGGATCGCCCAGCGTCAGCTTGTTCTGCGTCAGCGTGCCGGTCTTGTCCGAGCATAGCACGTCCACGCCCGCCAATTCCTCGATGGCCGCCAACCGGCTGACGATGGCTTCCTTCTTGGCCAGCAGGCGCGCGCCGACGGCCATGGTCACCGACAGCACCGTCGGCATCGCTACGGGAATCGCGGCCACGGTCAGCACTAATGCGAACTGCAACGTGGTGAGGATCGGGTCGCCGCGGAAGATCGCGACGGTAATAATCACCACCACCAGAGCCACCGCGAGGATGATCAGGTAATTGCCAATCTTCAGCACCGCGCGTTGAAAGTGGCTGACGGTGTGCGCCTCCTGCACCAGTTGCGCCGTCTTGCCGAAGTAGGTGTTCGCACCCGTGGCATAGACCAGTGCGCCGATTTCCCCCTGACGAATGATCGAACCTGAAAACACTGCCTCGCCGGATTTGCGCGTGGCGGGCAAAGATTCTCCTGTCAACGCGGACTGATCCACCTCCACCGGGTCGCCCGCCAGCAAGCGAGCATCCGCCGGCACAATGTCGCCCAGACGCACGCGTATGACGTCGCCCGGCACCAACTCACGCGCCGCCGGGGTGATCCACTTCCCATCACGTTTCACCCTGGCCTTGATCGCCAGCTTGGCCTTCAGGGCAGCGATGGCGTTGCCCGCCTGGTGTTCTTCCCAGAATCCGACCACGGCGTTGGCAACAAGCAAAAGGAGGATGATGAAAAAATCCGGCCAGTGCCCGACCACGCCCGACAGAATCACCGCCCCTTCGATCATCCACGGGATGGGACCCCAAAAATAGGTGAGGAATTTCAGGAACGGATTGGTTTTCTTTTCTTCAATCTCGTTAGGCCCATATTGGGTCAGCCGTTTCTGCGCCTCGGCTTGACTGAGGCCGTCCGGCGACGACCCCAATTTTGTCTGCAGTTCCGGCATGGGAAGGGATTTCAGATCGTCCTTCGCATTGGGTTTCGATCCCGGCTTCGATTCGGGAGCCTTGGGCTGGTCGGTATTGGGTTTCATAACGGGTATTCCTTCTGTCTTTGCTATGCCGCAGGTTTCGTGAGTCGCGGGATACTTGTTGTCATGCTCATGTCCTTTCCATCGCGGCATTGTATTCGCCACGGCGCGCAGCCCGGTTGCACCTGGCTCGATGATACAGAGCCTGCTGTGCCGCCAACACGTGGGCCTCCTCACCCTGCCAAATCTCCAAAGCCGGTTGCTGGATGGCGCGGGCAAACGAAAACGCCAACGCCCAAGGCAGTCGCGACTTGAATCTGACATTCATGGCATTCAAACGGGCCGAGGCCAGTTCACCGGGTTGGCCGCCCGACAAGAACGCAACTCCCCGGAACGGCGGCGGGGACGGCTCGCAAGAGACACCTCACCGTGGCGTCGGCCACCTCGTCCACCGCGTCTTGCTGGGGGCAGGTCAATCCCGGAAGCACCATGTTGGGCTTCAGGATCATCCCCTTCAGCATCACCCGTTGGGTGTAAAGCTGGTGAAAAACCGTTCGCAGGACTTCCTCCGTTACCTCGCAGCACCGCTCCAGGGTATGCTCACCTTCCATGAGCACTTCCGGCTCGACGACGGGGACCAGTCCGGCTTCCTGGCACAACGCGGCATAGCGAGCCAACGCCTGCGCGTTGGCCTCGATGCAACCCCGGCTGGGAATGCCCTCGCCCACGGCAATCACCGCGCGCCACTTGGCAAAACGGGCGCCCATTTGAGAGTATTCAGCCAGGCGGTCGCGCAATCCGTCCAGACCTTCGGTTATTTTCTCTCCGGGATGACCCGCCATGTCCTTGGCGCCGGTGTCCACTTTGATGCCGGGAATGATTCCCGCATCGGTGATGGCTTTAACAAAGGGAGTGCCATCTTTCTTCCGCTGGCGGATCGTCTCGTCGTAGAGGATCGCGCCACTGATGCACTCACCGAGACCGGGCGTGGTCACAATCAACTCCCGATAGGCGCGCCGGGCCTCCTCGGTCTGGGGAATCGCCAATATTGGCAAATCGTTTGTTGCAGGTGGATTGCTTTCATCCACTCGCCAGCAGCGCCCTTGTCGCCGGCGACCAGCGTCCTCGCGGTGTCTATAAATTCTTGCGCATTTATTCTTGGTTGCCCCACTTCCAGTTCCGGATTTCCGGTGTGTTGGTTCAGCGTGAATGGGAAAAACGGCCTTGCTCGCTAAGCTAGCCAGTGGTTTCAAAAACTGTGAATGGATTTATCGCTTTCGGGCCAATCCCGGAATGCCGAGGGGCGGCCTCGTGCCGCCCGCCCCGGTCTTGGCACCTGGGTCGGCGCTCGGGTCGCGTCCCCGCGTTGCCCTATCCTCCGCCCAAGTCCCTCCAGTCTACTCCGGACCTCGGCCTTCAGACAATACACGGCTGGGACGCTGCCGCGTTTTCCGGCCTTGGCGCGCCGCCGCGCCTCGGCCGCGGCCAGCTTCCTCTTCCGCTCGGCCCAGATCGCCTCCTCCCGACCGGCCAGCTTGTCCGCCGGCGTGACGTAGCCGATCGCACTGTGCAGGCGAACCGTGTTGTCATGCGCCACGAACTCGGCGACCAGCCGCCGAGCATCGTCCACGCTCAGGGGCGTCTTGACGCGGATGCACTCTCCTTTCAGGGTCTTGAACCACCGCTCCATCTTGCCGTTGCTTTGGGGATAGTATGGAGAGGTTTTGACATGAGTCATTCCGCAGATGCGGATAAACTCCTTGAAGTCCCTGGCGATGAACTGCGGACCGTTGTCCGAGATGATCCGGGGCCGCTCGCCGGGGTACTGCTCGCGCGCCCGCTGGAGGATCGTCTCCACCTCGGCTTCGGTCATGGTCTCGCGGATCTCCCAGTGGATGATGAACCGGCTGTAGCCGTCGAGGATGCTGCACAGGAAGAAGAAGGTCCCGCAGATGTTGAGGTAGGAGACATCGATGTGCCAGTGCTCGTGGGGCCGCACCGGCTGCTCGAAGCCCGTCCCCTTCTTGGAAGCCTTTCCCCCACGGAAGCGAGTTTGCCGGCCGCCTTGAGGACGCGGTAGACGCTGGAGGGACTGACGGCCACGACGTCGGCGTCCAGCATCATGTAAGCCAACCGCCGATACCCTTCCAAGGGATAACGGTCGTGGAAGTGCGACGATGGCGACCTTCTCCCAGTCCTCCAGCCAGAAGTCACGCGGGATGGGAGCGTTGTGCCGGTTGGGTGTCCCCAGCCGTCGGCTCCAGCGGCTGAACTTGCTCAGGGCGATCCCCAGCCATCCGACCAGGAGCACGACCGAAAGGCCGGTGCGGCGTGGCCCAATGCCGGATGAATTGGACGAGTGCATCACGGGTGGCCTGGGGAACCCAGGCTCCGTTCAGAGTTCCCCAAGTTCTTTTTTTAGTTTGATATGTTCCTCCATGAGTTCCGAGAGGACTTCGTGCTTGCGTTGGAGCTTCTGCTCCAGGAGGGCGATCCTGCCGGTCCTTGGCATCGCCGGCGCGTCGGGAGCGGGGTTCGAGGGCGGCCGAGCCGTTCTCGAAGAACTCCTTCTGCCAGCGGTAGAACATCGTGGGGTGGATGCCGTGCTGGTCGCACAGATCCGAGACGGGGGTGTGTTCAAGGAGATGGAGCCGAAGGATGGCAACCTTCTCCTGGGCGGTGAATCGCTTGCGAGTCTTCTTGGCCATGGGAGAACCTCCGCTCGAAATTGTAGCTTATTCGAGCGGTCCGCTTTTCCCATTCCGTCTGAAGCAAAACACGGGTACCGCGCCTGCTGGAGGTAGCGGACCACCGCCACGCTGGAGAAGCCGCGATCCAGCAGGAGCAGCCAGGGCCGAACGCCCACGCGCGACGCCTGCCGGAGCAGACGTCGGAGGACCTCCTTGAGCGTCTCGCCCTTGGTGACGCCGGTCAGGGCGACGGTGTAACGCTGCCCCTTGCGAACGACGTAGGCCGTGGCGGAGGCGTGGAAGTGGCTGGTGCCGCTCTGGGCCTGGCCGCGGTAGATCTCGTCGAGGTTGCGGAAATGCCGCCCATGGTAGGGGATCAGCGTCAGGTCGAGGGCCAGCACCTGGAGGCGCGGCGCAGCGCCTTGGGCAGGTGTCCGGCCAGGGCGGCGTTGAGCTGCCGTTGCAGGGCGGCGTAGTCGGGCAAGGTGGCCAAGAGCGCCTGGCGCGCCGTCTCGTCGGAGGGAGCGTCGCGGAGGCGCTGGCAGGCGTTGGACAGCGAGGTGATCCGCGCGGCGGCGGCCAGCAACAGCGACCAGAGGACCTGGGCCGAGGTCTTGCGCTTGTAGTCCTTGAACTTCAGGTGCGCTTGCAGGTGCTCGGCGACGAGGCGATGGACCCGGTTGCGGTCGAGGAGATGATGGGGTGGGCGCATGGCTCCCTCCTGTGATGACTCTGTGTCCCAAAGTCATTCTTCGGAGGGGGCTTGCGTCCATCTACCTCAACCCTTCGGGATGTCGACTAATTTTGGAACTACTGAGCTTCGGAGTGCCTTTTGGCGGAGGCATGGGCTGGTAGCTTTGAACCTATGCCTGGCCCATCAGGCCTCTCGGTTTCGCGGCACGATAATTCCGTGGACGTATCGGAGATACTCGCTGGAGATATCGGAACGCTTGACGACGCCGATGACCCGCCCCTCTGGCGAGCCATCGACAACGGGCAACGCCAGCAGGTCGCTCTCCACGAAAAGCTCCAACGCGCGGTCGAGGTGGTCTTCCGGCTTAAGTGGAGTTACATTAGTGCGCATCAAATCCGTTGCCATAATCAACGAATCTAAATGCGGATACTGAGAGGCTCGATAAACCTCCTCGATACTGATGACCCCAAGGAGGTGGTTTTCAGGGTCGGTCACCGGCAACGCGTGATAGCTCGTGGTGCTCAGTCGCTGCGTGACCCGGCTGAGTCGGTCGCCGCGTTGAACGGTGGGCACATCCGTAAATGGAGTTAAAAATTGACTCACATTCAGACCCGAGAGTACATCACGGATATAAGCACCCTGATGGGCAGGTGAACGGGAGTGGCTCTCGACCTGAGAGCTGTAAATTGACTGCTCGTCCGAGAGCAGAAAGGCTATGGCACAGACCCAAAGCGTGGGCAACAAGAGGTTGTAGTTCCCGGTCAACTCGCTCACCATCACGAGAGTTGAGAAGGGTGTCTTGGCGGCAGCCGCAAAGAAGCCGGCCATTCCGACGATGACGAAGCTAGCCGGATGGGGGACTAGGCCGGGCCAGAGCCAGTGAAGCAGAATTCCCAGTGCCCCACCGCCGCAGCCGCCGATGACCATCGAGGGGCCGAAGACCCCTCCCGAACCGCCACTGCCTATGGTCAACCCGGTGGTCACGATTTTGCCCAAGGCGACGGCAAGAAGGACGAGCGCCGAAGAGAGGCTGCCCTCAGTGGTTGGGGAAGCGGTCATGGCATGCTGAAGGACCCCATAACCGAAGGACAGCACGGAGAGTATCTCACTCTCCCGGCCGAAGACATAGTAGAGACCGAGCGCCACCACCCCGGTGAAGAAGGCTCCGATTGATGGCTTAAAGGATGGTGGAATGGAAAGCTTGTGAAAGAGGTAGTTCAGGCCGTAAAAACTCCGGGAATACAACATGGCCAGCACGACCATGAACAGCGCCAGGATCAGGTAAGGCCCTAGGGCCAGGGGGTCATGGAAGGTAAGAGTGTTAAGCACTTTTGGGGGAAGAGAAAAGAGAGGCGTCCATCCGAAAGCCAGGGCGAAGGTGCAATAAGCGATGATGCTGGAGAGGGCGGCAGGGATGATAACTTCGGGCTCGAACTCCGGCGAGCGATAGAGGACTTCGGCGGCGAAGAGGGCCCCGGCCAACGGTGCCCGGAAGATAGCGGCGACCCCTGCCCCCATGCCGGCCGCCATGAGGACCCGGCATTCCACGGGACGGAGGCGGAGCACGGTCCCCAAGAACGAACCGAAGCCTGCGCCTATCTGCGCAATCGGCCCCTCGCGGCCTCCCGAGCCGCCCGAGCCTAGGGTGATGGCACTGGCAACCATTTTTACGATCGGAACACGGGCACGGATACGGCCATCATGATGGTGGTATGCCTCGATTGCAGCATCGGTGCCATGGCCCTCCGCTTCGGGCGCCAAGGTGAAGACGATAAATCCGCTAAGAATCCCGCCCAGGGTCAGTACGACCAAGAGCAGCAAGGGATGGAAAGACCGTGCCGTCTCGGCGAAGAGCGACGGCTCTCCGCCGGGGGCGCCTGCATGGTAGCCGGCAACGACATCGAGGGCGTAATGTGAAACTATCTGACAGGCGGTGAAAAAGAGAACCGCGCTGACGCCCGAGATTATCCCTGCCAAGAGCGACAATCCCAGCAAACGGGCCTGGGGGCGGATACGCTTGCGCCGAAGTTCCCAGAATTCTGGGAACCAGTGCAGCGGATGCGAAGGGACAGGAGGATGACTATTTATCTTCGCTTCTTGGTGTTCCATCCATGTCGTCTCCGCCATTTCTCAGGTCTCCCAAATAGATCGTCGAGTGCTGTGGGGGCCACCCACAGCTCTTACCAGCCCTCAAACAAGCGTGATGAATCGGCTCCCTGGGACCTCACCCCTCCGATTTCAGCCTTTTGTAGAAGGGGCGCCAGCGGCGCATGTGATTTTCAAGTGAGCGCCTCTCCTCATTCAATCGTTTCGATTTCTTCCTTAATTCATAGACTTTGACCCACTGATAGCTCTATGTCAAACCTCGCATCACGCTTGTTTCAGGATTAACGGATTGTTCGAGTGATTTCTGGACAGTCAGGAGATCGACCAGAAAGGATCGGCTTCGAGGCGGCTGGGCCAGACGATCAGCGTCGGGAAGGCGAGGGTGATCCGGGAGGCGAGGTCCTCGACGCCCGGCCGCTCGGTGGCGTGGTGTCCCGCGACGATGAGCCCGAGTCCGAGCATCTCGGCCTCCAGGGCGCGGTGGAACCGCGCCTCGCCGGTGAGCAGGACGTCGGCGCCGGCCCGCGCGGCATCGCCGAGGAGGTCGTCGCCGGCCCCGCAGGCGATCGCCACCCGCTCGACCCTCCAAAACGGCTCGCCCGCGATCTGGAGCCCCCGGGTCCCGAGCGCCGCGCCACGGTCGCGGCGAACTCCGGCAGTGACAGGCCCTCGGGCAGTCGCCCCACGCGGCCGACGCCCGCCCCTCGCGCGGTCGCGTGGAGCGAGAAGACGTCGATCGCGGGTTCCTCGTACGAATGCTTCGACCGGATCGCGGCCAACACCGCGGCGAGCCGCTCAACCGGGCAAATGACCTCGACCCGGAGCTCCCGGACAGTCTCGCGCCGCCCGGCCTGGCCGACGGCGGGGTTGGCCCCTTCGGTCCCGAAGAACGTGCCAGACCCGTCGATCGAGAACGAGCACTCCTCATAGGCCCCGATCCGGCCCGCCCCCGCCGCGAAGACGGCCGAGAGGACCGCCTCGCGATCGCCCTCGGGGGTGAAAACGACCACCTTGAACGACGCCGGGGCGGGGGCGGGCCGGAGCGGCCCCACGTCCACCAGGCCGAGCCGGCGCGCCAAGCCATCGTTGATCCCTCCATGCGTGCTGTCGAACGCCGTATGCGGGCTGACGATCGCGACCCCCGCGCGGGCCAAGCTCCAAAGCATGCCGGTCTCGGGGTGGTCGGCCCGGATGCGCTTGACCGCCTTGAAGAGCACGGGGTGATGGCTGACGATCAGTTCGGCACGGTCGTCGATCGCCTCGCGGGCGGTTCGGGGCGTGACAGTCAGGCAGGTCATCACCCGGGTCACCTCGGCGCGTAGGGTCGCCCCAGAGCAGGCCAACGTTGTCCCAGGCCTCGGCCAGGCGTGAGGGTGCAAACTCATCGAGCCACTTGGCCACTTCGGCGACGGTCGTCATGCGGCTCGGCCCTCCTTGATGGAGCCAGTCGGAGATCTTGATCCAGAGCCTCTGCGTCCAGGGGCCGGGGACGGCCCAGCCCCAAGGAGCAATCCCGGGCCCGCTGCCGAAGGCACGCATGACCGGGAGAATTCCCCGGACCGAATTCGTCAAGAAAACCTCATCGGCGCCGCGAAGCTCGACCGGCGAGAGACGGCCGAGCTCGGAGACCTTCAACGGCAAGTCACGTGCATATTCCAGGACGAGACCACGCATCACGCCGGGAACGATTGGGCCTGCAAGGGATGGTGTTATCAGTATATCGTTCTTAATAACAAACAGATTGGTCCGGCTCCCCTCCCAATAACACGTGCACGGTCCCGTGCTCAAGACCTCATCGGCATTCCGCCGTCGAGCCTCATCGAAGGCCCGGCGTCGCTCCCAGTAGTTCAACGTCTTGTACCGCGCGAGCGGATTGGACGGGGCGACTTCCCAAAGGTCGAGAGCCACCACCGCCCCCGCCGTTCGGAGCGGCGGCGGTAGTGGGGCCGAGCGCATCCAGAGGGTCGAGCCGCAATCCTCCGAGAGGCCCCCGGTCAGCGTGATCCGAAGCATCGCATCACCGTCCACGCCGTTCGCTCGCAGCAGCGCGGCCACGGCCTCGGCGTCGGGCAGGGCGGAGGGAGCGAGTGGGAGTCTCAATTCCCCCGCCGAACGCATCAGCCTCGCGCAGTGGCGACCGAGCAAGGTCGCATGACCGCTCCAGGTGCGGAAGGTTTCGAAGAGGCCGAGGCCGTGCTCGAACGTGCGATCCAGAACCTTGATGCTCAGTTCGTCATCGGGGACGATCCGACCGCCGACCCAGATCATGACCTGCCCCCCTCGCCCTCGATCACCGCGCGGAGCCCTCGGCCCTTGTGCAGCGTCTCGTGATACTCGGTCTCGGGGTCCGAGTCGGCCACGATCCCGCCGCCGACCTGGTAACTGACGCGATCCCCCTCGACGAGCATGGTCCGGATGGCGATGTTGAAGCCGCTGGCTCCCCACCGGCTGAAATAGCCGATCGCCCCGGTGTAGAGGCTCCGGCGGGTCGGCTCCAGCTCGTCGATGATCTCCATGGCGCGGATCTTGGGCGCGCCGGTGATCGAGCCGCCGGGGAAGAGGGCGCGGACGACGTCGATCGGACCCGTCCCCGGCCGTAACCGGCCCTCAATGGTGGCCACCAGATGATGCACCTGGGCAAAAGTCTCGACGGCCAGCGGGTTGATCACCCGGACGGTTCGATACCGAGCGATCCGGCCGAGATCGTTGCGCTCCAGGTCCACGATCATGGTCAATTCGGCGCGGTCCTTGGGGCTGGCGACCAGCTCGGCGGCGAGTCGGGCATCGTCCTCGGCGGTCGCGCCCCGCGGGCGGGTCCCCTTGATGGGCCGAGTGACCAGCCAGTCGCCTCGAGTCTGGGTGAACCACTCCGGGCTGGCGCTGATGACGGCCAGGTCGTCCCACCGAAGATACGCGGCGAAGGGTGCGGGACTCCTGGCCTTGAGCCGCTGGTACAGGTCAAGCGGCTCGGGCCGCCCGCGAGCGGCGAACCGCTGCGACGAGGTTGACCTGGAAAATGTCCCCCGCCGCGATGTATTCCAGCGCGCGGGCCACGGCGTCGAGGTACTCTTCCCGACGGAAGTTGCTCTCCAGCGGCCCCAGGCACGACGGCCGGATCGATCGGGGCCGCGTGCGGGCAACGGCCCGTCGCCATTCACGGCACCGCGTTTCAGCCGCCGCTGCCCCCTCACCGAGCAGGTCGTGCGCCCAGAGTTCAACGGCGCCCGAGGTGTGGTCGAGGGTCACGGCGGTATCATAAAGCGCCATCCGAATGTCAGGCAGGCGCGAGTCACGGGGGGCCTTCCGCGGCAAACGTTCGAGCCGGGGGGCCAGGTCATAGCCGAAGAAACCGATCACCCCCCCCTGGAATGGCGGGAGGTCGGGGCCGGGCATCTCGCCCGGGTCGGTCAGGCCGTTGTGACGGTGCAGGCGGGCCAGCACCTCAAGCACGTCGCCTGTCCCCGAGTCGCCAAGCCCCGAATCCGATCGGAGCGTCCAGGTGTCGCCCGTCGCTTCGAAGACCCACC
Source organism: uncultured Planctomycetaceae bacterium (assembly GCA_963803395.1). Taxonomy (GTDB): domain Bacteria; phylum Planctomycetota; class Planctomycetia; order Isosphaerales; family Isosphaeraceae; genus JAFANO01. Next base: position 63,949 of record CAWDND010000024.1, on the reverse strand, counting down.
TCGGCCTCGCGGCGAGGATGCTCCAGCGACCCGACGCGCCGAAGCCCGGCCCACTCTCCAGCAAGGCCGGCTCCGGCCACGAGCCGATCAGGCGGGCGAGCCGTTCAGCCGGGATGTCCAGGTCGCGACGGGCCATGGGAGGGCGGACGATCGCCACGAATTCCCTCGAAGAGACAAACACCAAAGGGCAGGATCAACCCCCAGCGCAGCCAGGAGCCGTGAATCCATTTAACCCACGCCGGCCCTCCGCGTTAAAGAGCATTTTTTCGGGACGACCGCCCGCCCGGCCCCTGGCATCTCGAGCGGATGTTCCAGGCGGCCGATGACCTGCCGGTCAACATCGGCTTCACTGGCTAGGGCAATGGCCGTGCGACCGGACCGCTTGAGGAGCAGGTCCGGGCCGGGGCGATCGGCTGAAGGTCCACGAGGACTGAGTCGCCCCGTCCGCCGTCAGCGACGCGGCGGTCCCCGGCGCCGACGAGTACGACGTGCACCGCACCCAGCAATTCCCGGAGGTGTTCAGTAGTGTCAACAGGGTGTCACACTCAAAATCCCCTGTAATTTCCCTTGTTGGAGACCAATCAGGTAGAAGACATACTGTACAAGAGTTTGCGAAGAGCGTTTTCTGGAACCCCTTATTTTTCCTTACGAAAGGGCTGTCCGGGAATTGCTGCACCGCACCTTGCATCCCGGCACGATAAACGTGTCCGGCTACGTTGAGGAATCGTCTTGACGGTGGGACTTGATTAACCCACGTGTTTCCTCTGACTCCGCTGCTTCAGATGTCTCGGTGGCGGCGCGTGGTGGCTCCGGCACCCGGCAGCCAGTAAGACAGCAGCGGCCGGGCTGCTGGGCGCGCGGCCGGGCGATGTCGGCCGCCACGCCCCGCTCGAGAAGGCCCTCAACCAGCGCCACCTTGTCCTCCAATGGGTACTGTCGCCAGATCTCGCGCTTCATCGCCTCGGGGGAGCCGCCGCCGTGCAGGCTGATGATCGAATACCAGCCGGCCGAGTAGGACGCGGTGAGATCCTCGATGAGACGCGCCACCTCAAGCCGGCGCAGCGCCGGGATGTCCTGGCGGCCGGCGAGAACGGCCGACAGGCGAGCTTGGGTTGCTGGGTTGTGGTCCTCCTCGGGGCCAGGCAACGCCACGATGAGACCGCCTGAGACGTAGTGGGCGAGGCGTTGCATGTCGTAGATCTGAGTCGCGAGCAGGAGTTTCCCGACATTGCTGAAGATGCTGTCTGGCTGGATGTTCCCGGACCCGTCCTTCAGGCCGTAGACCGAAGCTGCCACACCACAGGCGAAGAAGCCCTCGACGATCTTGATGAGATCGACCATGGCGTCGCGCACGTGCCCGTGGAGCGAGGCATCAAGGCCGTTCGCCTCGTACATGAGCACCCCGGCCCCAATCAGCAGGTCGCCGAAGCCGGCGCGCGCACCGATGCAGCTATGCCGGTGATGCGTCGCGTAGGTCGTGGTGAGAAAACCCGAATGCTCCCACTCGCCTGCGAGAAAAACGCGCTCGTGCGGCACGAAGACGTTGTCGAAGAGCACCACGCCCGTCGACTGCCCGTACTTGCCCGTGAACACGGCGCCGTTCTCACCCGGCCGGCCCGCCGGGCGAGCCACGATCGTCACGCCCGGGGCATCCAGAGGGACCGCGCAGCAGACTGCGAAGTCGGCGTCCTCGCGCCCCATATTCCGGCACGGCATGACCAGGAAGCCGTGGACGTAGGGCGCCCCGGTCACGATCGCCTTGGTGCCCATGATGACGATCCCGTCCGGTCGGCGCTCCACGATGCGCACGTAGGTCTCGGGCACTTGTTGTTCGTGCGGGCGCTTGGAGCGGTCGCCCTTGGCGTCGGTCATCGCGACGCCGAGCGTCAGATCCTCATCCTGGATCCGATGCAGGTACGTGAGAAATCGCTGGTGATAGTCGGTGGCCTTATCGGCATCGATGCGATACGTCGCCTGCCAGATCGCATTGAGCGCATCGTGCGTGAGGTAGCGTTGCGCAACCGCAGTGCTTGCACAGGAGCCGGACCGCCTCGAGCTTGGAGAGGAGGTCGGTGCTCGTCTCATTGATATGCAGCATGCGATTGACCTCGCGCCCGCTCGAGGGCTGCATCGCGCCATCAGGGGCTTGTGCTCGCGCTCGAAGGCGAAGTCATAGGTGATGCCGATGGCATTGATACCGGGGGCCAGGATCGGGTCATCGGCCACACATTCGATGCGGCGTCCGTTCACGAACACGACCGGGTTGAACCGGCGGAGAGACTCCCGGTAATCGGCGGCTGACATCAGCATCGGTGTACCCTCCTCGATGGGCTACGGGACGTCTCCACCCCGCCCCGGGCCCCCGGGCCGGCGGTCCCATCTGATTGTTGACCGACTGAACCCGCCGCAAGCCACGCCACTTCAGTGGCCATGGTGAGGCGGGTTCCTCTGGAAGGGTTTCAACCCGTTGCTTCCCGGCAACACGATGGAAACATCCGTCCCTTTCGGTTATCCTGAGTCGCGCAACGTCGTGAGACGCTGCGGACACATCCGGCCGGTCTTGCTCCAAGCGTGCCCCCAAGGTCGTTGGAGGTCCCTCCGGTGCGGCTCTTTGGAAACTTGGTGTTGCCGGTTGGGAGGGGAAGGCCCTCCCGTAAAACATCAACCACAAGGAAGAGAGAAACTTCAGGGACCCTTCGGGGTCCCCAGGCTCGGAGCGGGGCCTTGGGCGTTAAGCTCCTCGCTGGAGGGGTTTGCCCAGAAGCCGCACGACTTCAGTCGTGGCGGAGTGCTCACATCCTCCCCCGACCCGTCCCTAGCCTTGAGGGGTGATTCGTCCTTTTTACCGTACCTCTCCGGAACCCGCCATCGACATGCAGCAATTTCTCCAGGGCTCTTCCGGTGTTTCGGGGGGTTATGTCCCCTATTAATCGACGTAACATTCCGACCTGACTCGACTTAGTCCCAGGGGGCAGGCGCCTCCGCCACCCCGCCTAAGGCATTGTCAGGAAATAACTTGGCCAAAGCTGAGGATCGCTCATACAGGCTGTTCCATCCGGCGAGCCCTGATCCCCTTGCCCCAAATGTGAGTGGGGGCCCTTCGGCATGGGGGCTCGCCCCCGGAACGGGTCTGATCGCGTCAGAGGCCGCCTGATCCTGTGCGCGAGGAGGGGCTTCGGCCCATCCGCGACTCGGCGACTTTGGTAGGATCGAAGGGAAATCGGACCGGAGTTACTTTTCTTCCGACCCGAGATCTCGGGGAGGGACAGCCCGACCCCCGAGCCGAGACATGATAAGCATCCGATCTGCCATCGCACTGTCTTGAGAAGGAATGAACCCGAGATGATCCGTACTCCGCTAGGGCTCCGACTCAATCCCATCGCGTCGATCCGGGATCAGATCCGAGAGGCCGCGCAGCTTGGCGCCAAGGGGGTCGTGCTGGACGCCATCGTCGACCTCGCGCCCGACCGGCTCACCGAGACTGGCCGGCGCGAGTTGCGGCACCTTCTGCGCTCGGTGGAATTGTCCCTCATCGCGATGCACTTGCCGACACGACGGCCGTTCGACACGACCGACCAGCTCGATGATCGGCTCCGCCGCGCCGAGCGAGCTTTCACCCTCGCCTTCGAGTTGGGGACGAATCTCGTCCTGGCCCGCGTCGGCGCGGTCCCGGACGAGCCGGACGCCCCGCGCCGCGAGGCCTTCGTCCTCGCGCTGACCGAGCTGGGCCGCCGCGCCGACCATCGCGGCGTCCGGCTCGCGATCGAGACCGGGACCGAGCCGGGCGGCACGCTCCGCCCGATCCTCGACGCCCTCGATTCGAACGGCCTGGCTGCCAGCATCGACCCGGCCGGCCTGCAGCAACAGCGCCTCGACCCCGCAACCACCGCCCGCGCCCTCGGTCCCTGGGTGGCGCACGCCTACGCCAACGACGCCTCGACCGCGCGGCCGCAGATCCTGGCGGCCAGCGCGCGGGCTTCGGGTCCCCCGCCGGCGCACTCGACTGGGAGGAATATCTGGGCGCCCTGGAAGAGATCCACTACCGGGGGTTCCTGACCATCTGGCCTGACCCCACGCGCGACGCCGGCCCGCAGTTCACCGCGCTGGCCGGATGGCTCAACCAGCTCTGACTTCTTGAAGATCCCGGCGACCCCCGGCTAGGATGATAAGCCGGACCTTCGAATAGAAATTAGATACTTCTCGACTACAACCCTTCTGTGTTTACTGGATTTACGAGGTCAGGATACCCGATTTACCCATTAACTTCGTCCGATGCATGTGAACGATGTTCAATTTTCTCGTCGCCTACAAGACCGTCGCCTTTCTCGATATCATCTGCGGCGAATATCAAGCCCGGTGTGGTCGCTCCAAGACGTTCCGGAACACTCCCGAGAGTGTCCTCCCCAGAGCCCTCTACGACAACAAGGTTCGCGATCTGGTGCTCGATCGCATCCTCAAGGACGCCATGAACGTCGAACAGATGTTGGAGTCGCTTCGCCGCGAATACCTCCTCGACCTGTCCACGGGGTTCGTCTACGACGTGCTCCACGGCTACGCCGAAACGCTCGACATGTCGTCGCATCGCCGTATGGTCCTGAAGCACTTCAGCGGCACACTGTGCGTCGACGAACTGCACCTGGGTCGCTTCACCTTGCTGCTGGCCACCGACCCGCTTGCGGATCTGCCCGTGGCCTTCGCCCTGGTCACCCAGAACGACCAAGACCACATGGAGCGGTTCCTCAGGAACCTCAAGACGTGGGGCTTGAACCCCACGGTCGTGGTGACGGACGGCTCGAACCTGTATCCCACAGTGCTGAAGGATCTCTGGTCCGACGCCGATCATCAGTTGTGCGTTTTCCACATCGTCAAGGATATCAACAAGTTGGTCTTGGACGCCTTGCGGCGGCTGCGGACGGCGATGGGTCGGCGGGGCAAGGCCGGGCGGAAGAAGAAGCGGGGCCGCAAGGGTGCCAAGTCCAAGGCCGCCGCCTCGCGCCGGGGTCTGTCGGTCAAGGAGAAGGCGAAGTACGTGTTCAAGCGTCGTCATCTGATCGTGAAACGCCGGGAGAAGCTCACCGAGTCGGAGCGTGGCGACCTGACGCGGATGCTGGAATACGTGCCCGCGTTGGGAGTGTTGCGGCGGTTCGCTGATCGGATCTACTGGCTGTTCGACACGCCCAAGGACTATCACCAAGCCAGTTGCCGGCGGGCCAAGATCGTCCACGATCCGGACTTTCAAGCCGTGCCGGAGTTGGTCAAAGCGCTGGAGCAAATCGATGAGTCGAAGTTCCCCAAGATCATGGCCTACTTGAAGAACCCGCCGAGCCTCGGGTTCGGAAATGATGAGCGGACCATTCGGAAAGTTAAAATTTGTGCCGTCCGATGTCACCCTGGGAGGATGATCGATGGCCCTCGTCAGATACGTCTCGAAGAACGAGGCGGCGGAGAAGATCCGCCCGATCTTCGAGAGTCTGGAGAAAAAGTTGGGCGCCGTGCCGCACGTGTTCGGCGTGATGGCGCACAGCCCCGAGTTGCTCGAGGGCTTCCTCGCTCTCAACGAAGCGCCCACGAAAACCAAGCTCGACCCCAAGTTACGCGAGCTGGCGTATATCAAGACCTCGGAGCTCAACGGCTGCGGATACTGCCGCTCTCACCATCAAGCCTTCGGCCGGAAGGCGGGACTGAACGAGCGCCAGGTCAACGAGACCGCCAACTTCGAGACCAGCGATGCCTACGACGAGCTCCAGCGCGACGTGATGCGGTATGCCGAGGAGGTGACCCGCCACATCAACGTTGGCGAGTCACTGCTCTCCCGGCTGCACCAGCACCTCTCCGACCGCGAGATCGTCGAGCTGGCCATGGTCGTCGGCATCGCCAATTTCACGAACCGGGTCACGGAAACGTTAAAGCTGGAGCTGGAGAAGCCGTGAAGCGAGTCATCCGTGAGGCGGGGAGGATACACCGAGTCCAACACGTCAAGGAGTTGATTGCGAAGGCGCAAGCACGCAACCGAAGAAAAAGAATTCTCCTTTGAAGGGTCGTTTTCGCGTCCTTGACTTTGCGAGCTTCGGGCCTTTGCGAGGAACTCCATCAACGGCGTGTGGCTCACGCCCATGATCAATTGAGGATGCAACATGAGTTCGCCGGTCGCCGAACGAACCTGGGTGCCGCTTTCCCCCCGGGAACGGCGGGTCCTGGGGGTGCTGGTGGAAAAGGCCAAGACGACCCCGGAGTATTACCCGCTGACGGTCTCGGCGATCGTCACAGGTTGCAACCAAAAGTCGAACCGCGACCCGGTGACCAACTACGACGCGGACGACATCGAGGAAACCCTCCAGGACCTCCGCCACAAGGGAGCGGCGGTGATGGTCGAGGCGGGCGGTCGCGTCGTCCGCTGGAAGCATATGCTCTACGACTGGCTGAAGGTCAGCAAGGTGGAGTTGGCGGTCATGGCCGAGCTCATGCTCCGGGGCCCGCAGACGGAGGGGGACCTGCGGAACCGGGCGAGCCGGATGGAGCCCTTCCCCGACCTCGCCTCGCTCCAGTCGGTGCTTGAGGCGCTGACCGGTCGCGACCTGGTGGTCTACCTGTCGCCCCCCGGCCAGAAGCGCGGCATGGTGGTGACCCACGGGCTCTATCCGCCCGCGGAACTCGAGAAGGTTCGCCAAGCGTTCGCGCACTCCGCCGCACTGGCCGACGAGGAGGAACGGCCCGCCCGCGCCCTCGTCCTCGACGAGGCGGTGTCCGCCTGTGGCCCGCCGGCCTGGGCAGCCGAGGTGGCGGCGCTCCGTGCCGAGGTTGAGGTGCTCAGGGGCTCCATCGCGGCACTCTCGGCCGAAATCCGCAATCTGAAAGACGCGCTCGGAGTTTGATGGCATGAGCATGCCCCCCTCCGACCCGACGGAGAGCGAACGGAACACATCGACGTCGCTGGGGTCGTCGGGGAGCGGCTGGACGCTGATCGCCCTGATCGCCGACCCCGGCGTGGAACCGCCGGTCGGCCTCTCGGAACGCGACGCGCTGGCGACCTGGTGCGCGGTCTCCACCCCCTGGCACCCATCGCTCCTGGCCCTCGCCGACGCGTTGCCGAGGATTGAGGGCGCTGCGTCCCCCTCGACGCCCGGCCAACGCGAGATCCGGGTCCTGGCCGCTGGGGCGGCCGAACGGCTCCCCTCCGGCTACCGGACCCAGGCCGAGGACTCCGGGACCATCGTCGTGGACGCCAACGGGGACCGCCGCGCCCTGCTCCGGGCGATCCGAGCGCGGCTGGGCACGGCCGGGGCGCCCGAGCCCGCCGAGGACGAGGAGATGGACGCGGTCGCCCTCGACTTCCTGGCGCTGGGCGCAGCGCGGTGGTGGCTCCGCGACCTGACGATCGCGATGGGACACGTCGAGGGGCTCGACCTGGATAGTCTGACTCGCGAGGTGCTGGCCGGGGCCGTCGCCTGGCAGTCGGGCGACCGCCCCGCCGCCGCCAACCGCCTCCGCGCGGCGTTTGAGCTGCTCACCCAGGCCCGCGAGCGATTCTACCCCGTCGATGCCTACCTGATCGACATCTGCCTCGTCGATCCCTCCACCCCGGCCGGCGCCTTGGCCGACACGCTGGCGGCGCACACCCCGGTGACGTTCCTCGCCCCGGCCCGGGCGATCGAGAATCTGGCTGATCACGACCCCGACAGGCTCGCCGCGCTGCGCGCGGCGATCTCCGAGGGCTGGGCCGACGTCGGCGGCGGGGCCTACACCGAGGCCGACGAGCCCCTCTTGCCCATCGAGTCGATCCTCTGGCAGTTCCGCCACGCGGGCGAGGTCTATCGGCGACACCTCGACGACCGCAACGTGGAGACCGTCGCCCGGCGCCGGTTCGGTCTCTACCCTCAACTGCCGCAACTGGCCAAGCGCTTCGGGTTCCGGTTCGCCGTGCACCTCGGGTTCGACGCCGGCCGGTTCCCGATCCGGCCCGAGTCCAAGCGGCTCTGGGAGTCCCCCGACGGCTCTAACCTGGAGACGCTGACCCGCCCGCCCCTCGGTGCCGACCGGCCCGTCACCGGCTTGCAGATTCCCTGGCGTCTGGCGCTGACGATGAAAGACGACCACGTCGCCACGCTCCCGCTGGTCCACTGGCCGAGCCCGGTCGCCTCCTGGTATCTCGACCTTCGCCGGGTCGCCGCCTACTCGCCGGTCCTGCGCGCTGGGTCACGCTGAACGACTATTTCCACCTGACCGACCGGCCCTTCGCGACCTTCCGGCCCGAGTCCGACGAGTACGTCACCCCCTACCTGGCCCAGGCGGTCGCGCGACGCGACCCGGAGCCGATCTCGCGCCGCGCGGCGCACGCCCGGCTCCGCGCCTGGCTCGACGCCCTGAGCACCCTCCGCGCCTGCGCCCTGGCCCTCTCGACTGACGCGCCGGACTCGACGTGCGGAAGAGCCCTCGGATGCGGAAACGGCGCTCGAGATGGGCCGGCACGACGAGGCACGCACGCGACTTGATCGCCAGGAACCGACCTGGACCAGAACCTTGACCCGCGCGCTCGGCGGCGGGACGGCGGGCCGGCCCGGCTATCTCGTGCTCAACCCGCTGGGCGTCGCGCGGCGGGCGGCCGTGCTCCTGCCCGACGCGGCGCTCGACCTCCGGCCCGAAGGCCCGCTCCGCGCCACGCAATTCTCCGAGGAAGGGGTCTGGACCGTTGTCGAACTGCCCGCGTTCGGCTTCGCCTGGGTTCCCCGCAAGGCCAACGTCGAAGTCCCTCCCGCGGCGACCAGCGCTGCTCGGCGCACGATCGGGTCCTCCGCAACGAGTCGATGGCCGTCGAGATTGACGCGGCGACCGGCGGCATCCGGAGCTTTCGGGCGACCCGGGAGGAGACCGTGCGGCTCGGCCAGCAACTGGTCCTCACGGGCCTGACCGGGTCGAATGGGACTGCGGTCGCCACCCGGATGCGCTCCCAGTCCTTCGCGGTCGAATATGCCGGCCCCGCGCTGGTCCAGGCGGTCTCACGCGGGGCCGTGATCGACCCGCGCAACGACCGCTGTATCGCCTCGTTCCAGCAGCGTTATCGACTCTGGAGCGGCCGGCCGATCCTCGAGCTTGACGTCACGCTCGCCGACCTCGACCCCTTCTGGCTCGACTGCGCGGCCGAGGCCGACCCTTGGGGTCATTACCTCGCCTGCCGCTGGGCCTGGCCCGACCCGAACTCGACGCTCCGCCGGACCTGCCTGCTCGCCCCCGAGCTGACCGAGGCCGATCGCCCGGAGACCCCCGACGCTTTCGACATCTCGACCCGTCGCCAGCGGACCACCGTGCTCTTCGGCGGCCTGGCGCACCACCGTCGCCATGGACCCCGGATGCTCGACACGCTCCTGATCGCCGGCCGGGAAACCGCGCGGACGTTCCACCTGGGAATCGCGCTCGACCTGGAACACCCATTCCATGCCGCCCTCGACCTGATCACCCCGGCCTTCGCCGTCCCAACAGAAGCCGGCCCACCCCGGACGGGGCCGACCGGCTGGCTCTTCGCCCTTGACTCCAAGGCGGTCGCCGTCACCCGCGTCGCGTACGCCAACCCCTCCGGCGACGGCCGCGGCTGGGGCGTCGTCTTCCACCTCGTCGAGACCGCCGGGACCCCCGCCCGCTGCCGCCTCCGCACCTTCCGCAACCCCATCTGGGCGAGGAAGATCGATTTTCACAACGAGCCGATCGTCGATCTACCCATCGACGGCGATGCGGTTCTGATCGACCTGACACCCCACGAGATTGCTCGACTCGATATCACCCTGGGGTGAGCGGCTGTGTCTATAATTCTTCACTGACTCCCTCAGGAGTGACCCAGTGGGGGTTCCGCGACCGCGCGAGCCGTTACTCTCAAGGATTCTAGCCCAACTTCCGCAGTTGGGACAAAATTTCACCGATTTCCAGGTGCTTTATCGACGTAACTCCTTAGACTCATGTGGTCAGAATGGTAGGTAGCCACAGCTAGGCCGCCCCAAGTGCCAGGAAATCAAGGGGTTGGGGGCGACCAAGCCCGGCCGTTCTACCAATTAGACCACATGAGCCAGCGTCTTTTGTAAAGAGTCGCGTGGCCAACATTGGCCGTTTGCGGAGTTTCGATGAACTCTACAGGGGCACCCGACAGGCGAAATGTAAAAAGTAGCCCGGTCAGCCGCCAAGTGGCGGCTTGTGACATGACTGTTGGGTCTACCCCTATAACGCATCGCGACAGTTGGGGGTAGAAAGGGCGGGAGGGCGCTGGCGACGCCTGGAAGGGGCGGTTACGGCCACGGAAGGGGTATTCTGCGGCGGGCTCCGGCTACCCGACCTGCCAAGTTGCACTCATACACTTGAGCGGACAGCGGTTGCGTAGGACAGAGACGACGACGCTGGAGTTTCTCTCATGAAGGACTCCCTAACTCCCCACCTACGGACGTTGGGCGCGATCAGAGCCACCCGCCGTAGTAGATGCTCGATCCGACGAGAACTCAAAGGCGATAAAAACGAGCCGTCCCGGGGACCACATCTCGCTGACCCCTCTCACTACCTCATGAAGCCACGGCCTCTGGCCGTGTGAGTGCGATTCGTAGCATCTTCTCGATCTGTAATGCGTTAAGCAAGGAGGATTTCCGACATTACCCGATGTTCCGCCATCGGTCTGCTACCCCGGCGGGCGTCACTGGCAACGGTGAGGTCCGAAGCCCGGGGGACAACGCAACCTCGATCCTCGGATCGGCCGGGAACGCGCGAGCCGACACGGCGACTGCCAGCATCACGGCGGTCGGGGGCCAGCAGTCCGGGGCATGGTCAACCCAGGTGAAGTGCTGATAAAGGCCGTGACCAGAGACAAGCCTAAGATGCTGACAGGCTTGAACCAAAACGGTACGTGGTCAGGTGCAGGGGCTTCACACTCCCCTGCCGCGGATGTCGCACCACCGGCCGAGAAGCACGACCTCAACCCCGGCGATCGCGAAGGTGAACGAAGTAACTCCGTTACCTCCCCGCGAGGGAAGGCTGACTGCAAAGGAGGCTGATGAGGCGGCGGATGAGGTGGACCCCATTGTCTAGACCAAAAATCGGCGATCCTTCGCTACACCTTCATCAGGCCTTCGCGGCACCGGCCCCCCGATACACAACTATCGGCGTCTCATATCCCAATGATTGGTGCAGACGCTCTTGATTGTAGAAGGCAAAGTACCGTGCCAGCCCCTGCTGCAACTCCAGCACCGCCTCATAACCTCGAATGTAAATGTCTTCGTATTTCACCGTCCTCCACAGCCGCTCGACGAACACGTTGTCCAACGCCCGACCCCGACCGTCCATGCTCACCGCCACACCCGCCGCCTCCAGCCTCCCCGTGAACGCCTCCGCCGTGAACTGCACCCCCTGATCGGTGTTGAACACCTCGGGACTTCCCAACCTCAAGGCCTCTTCCAGCATCTCCAGGCAGAACGCCCCCTCCAGCGTGTTCGATCACCGCCAGGTGATCACGTACCGGCTGTACCAGTCGATCACCGCCGCCAGGTCCATGAACCCCGATGGCATCGGCACGTACGTGATATCCGCACTCCATACCTGATCCGGCCGCTCGATCTTTACGCCTCGCAAGAGATAAGGGTAGATCTTATGTCCCCTCCCGGCTGCACTCAGCCTCGGCTTCGGGTAGATCGCCTCCAGGCCCATGTTCCGCATCAGCCGCTGGACCCGCTTCCGATTGACCTCCTCCCCTTGGCGGGTCAGCCACTCTGTCATCCGTCGACTGCCGTAGAACGGGCAGGCGGTATACTGCTCGTCGATCCGTCGCATCAACCGCAGATCCTCGGGCGTCGCACCGGTCGGCTCGTAGTAGAAGGTCGAGCGGTTCAGCCCGAGCAGCTCGCACTGGCGGCGGATGCTCAGGTCGGGGTGGTTGACCTCGACCAATGACCTTCGGTCATCAGCCGAAGGGGGCAACTTTTTTTTTCATCCACTCGAGCTCCATCTTGAGCCGCCCGATCTGCTCGAAGAGCTCGGCCTGGCGGGCCGCGGCGTCCGCCGTGGCCGCCTTGGCCGGTCCTTCAAAGATCCCCGCCGCCCCGGTGATCAGCTGCTTCTTCCAGGCGTGGATCAGCGTTGCATGGACGCCGTAGTGACCGGCCAGCTCGTTGACCGTGCGGTCCCCCTTGTGGGCGGCCAGGGCGACTTGGGCCTTGAAGGCCCCCCCATGGATCTTCCGCTTGCCCGCCATTGGTTCCCCTCCTCTGGACCACCAGTATAGCTTAACCGGTGGTCCAGTTTTCGGGGTCCACTATACCTTCTCGCGAGTGGACCACGCGATCTTTCGTGCGTTGTGGCGGTGGGCCATTCGGAGGCACCCCAAGAAGTCCCGACGATGGATCAAGGACCGCTACTTCGAAGTCGTCGGAGGACGGCATTGGGTCTTTCACGGCGAGGTCGCCGGTCGGGAGGAGAGGATCCAACCGGTCCGGCTCTTCGATGCTTCGAGTCTACCGATCCAGCGGCATACGAAAGTCAAAGGAGAGGCGAATCCCTATGACCCGGCCTGGGAACCGTACTTCGAGGAACGCCTGGGCGTGAAGATGGCCGGGACCCTGATGGGTCGATGGACTCTGCGTCTGCTTTGGCGGGAGCAAGGCGGGATCTGTCCGGTCTGCCATCAGAAGATCACCACGGGGACGGGGTGGCACAACCACCACATCCAGTGGCGAACCCATGGGGGCCAGGATACGATCGAGAATCGCGTGCTCGTGCATCCGAACTGCCACCAGCAGATTCACAACCAAGGTTGGGACGTGGGTAAGCCGCGTCCCGAGAGGGGCGTTTGAGAGGCTTGAGCTGCATGAATGGAGACATTCCCGTGCAGTTCTTAGGGGAGGGGGTGACGGTGACGTCACCTCCTTACCCAACCTATTTGGCACCACGGAAGCAGTTGAGTCGGCTGCCCGTTGAACCTGCTGCCCCGTCCGAAATGGTGTTTATGTTCGATTGTGCAAATCTGAATCGATTGTGCGGTTTGTAGCGTGGCCTGAGCGAGCGAACGTCGCGGGGAGAGTATCGATTTCCGCGAGCGGCCCTCCTCAAGCGTCGACTTCAACATCGCCCTGGATCTTGGCCTGGCAGGCCAGGATGTAACCCTCGGCCCTGTCTTGATCGGTCAACGCCTCCTCGACGGCCATCGTCACCCGGCCCGAGACCAGCTTGACGCGACAGGATGCGCATGTGCCGGAACGGCAGGCGTTGTCGATCGAGACACCGACCGTATCGGCCGCGTCGAGTATCGTCGCATCGACCGGGACGGGCGCGGTCACGCCGGAAGCCAGGAAGAAAGCCCTGCCCGCGATCTCCGTTGATCCGGCATCCTTCGCGGACGGATCGCGTTTGACCGTCCCGAACGCCTCTGTCTTGATTTGGGCCTGGGGGACACCGAGCGAGACGAGTGCGGCCTTGACCGCGTCCATCATCGGCGGCGGGCCGCAGACATGCACCCGATGGGCCGCGAGATCGGGCACGGTCGAAGCGAGCAGGGCCGCATCGATCCGGCCGACGCGCCCGGACCACGGCTCGTCTCGCGGGCCGCTCATGGTGACGGTGACGCAGAGATTGGCGTTGCGTGCCTGGAGCTCGGCCAGTTCCTCTCGAAAAATGAAGTCGCGCGGTGACCGGAAGCCGAGGATCAGGTGCATCTTGCCCGGCCAGCTCGTCGCGGCGAGATAACGCACCACGCTCATCATGGGCGTAATCCCCACGCCGCCGCCGATCAGGACCACGCGGTCCGCCTCCGTGCCGCTGAAGATGAAGGTCCCATTCGGCGCCTCGATCTCGACCTCGTCCCCGATCCCGAGTTCGTCGTGCAACCACCGCGAGACCAGTCCCTGGCCTTCTCGCTTGACCGTGATCTCAATCCGGTCGCTCCAGGTGGGTGACGACGCGATTGTGTAGGACCGTTTGGTCGGGATGCCCCGAGGCGCGATGTGGAGCGTCACGAACTGGCCGGGCAGGTACTCGAAGGGGATTGGCCCGCCACCAGGGGGGCTGAAGCGGAAGGTCTTCACCTCGTGAGCCTCGTCGGCCATGCCTGAGAGGGTGAGCTTGCCCCGCCACCGGATCTTTCCGGTGGCCGGATCGTTTTTCCGGTAACGCGCGGGCTCGCCCCTGAGCTTGGATGGTTGCGGTACGATCTCGACCGGCTTGTGCCGGGCGCCTGCGCTCGGGAAGCACTTGCCGAAGGCGATGAGCAGCTTCGGATTGCCCTTGAGGCGCACCCTCCTCGTGAGCAGGGCTAACACGAGGCTCTTTTCCTTGGCGAGGAAGCCGAGCCACGTCTTCGCGTCGGCCGTGACCTGCATGTCCGGCTTGCCGACGAGCCCGTCCTCGATCCCGAGCGTTCGATTCTTGATCGTGATGGTGGCCTCGCGCCGTTCCGCGCGGTGAACGTGAAATGAAAGACGGCATCGAGCCCCTGCGATTGGATCGGCTGGAAGACGTAGGGCATGAAGTTGAGCAGGCCGGCGATCGTGCGCGCCTGAGGCCGTTGCCGACGGGCTTGATCGTTTTGTTCTTGAACTTATGTGCCGCGACTTCGGCGTCCGAGCCCGCCACGACGTAGACCGGTTCGGCTCGCTCCTGAAGGGGCCTGACGACCTCTCGGAGGTGGCCCTGCCGATCGTGCAGGTAGGCGCCGATCACGTCCTCGCCGGCCGGACAGACGGCCATGCAGTAGGCCGACTTGTAGTTGGCCCCGTGGCTCAGGCTCTGCCACATCGATGCCGTCTCGGGCTCGCTGATGCGCCGGCGATAGTCGACGGCGTCGCGCGCGTCGGCCACCTGCTCGACCCAATCGGTGAAGCCGCCCAGGAACTCGCGATAGTTGTGGGTGAAGCAGGACGAGAAATTGAACGAGCCCTCCGGCCCGATCGCCCCGACCGGGCAAGCGGCGACGCACAGCTTGCATTCGAGGCACGGATTGTAGTCGATCGGGTGGTCGTATTCGGTCGTCTCGCGATCGATCAGCACGGTCCCCAGCAGGACGAAGTTGCCGAACCTCGGGTGGATCAAGTTGCGGTGAATCCCCATGTGGCCGAGGCCGGCCTCGACGGCCACCGGCTTGTGGGAGACGATCCAGATGGCATGCCCCGGGGTTTGATACATCTCCATCGGGAATCCCATCGAGGGGTTCACCGCCCGGACCCCGCGCTCCTCGAGCCTGGCCACGATGGCCGCGCAGACCTCGTCGACCTCGTGGCCTGTGCGGTGGAATTCGAGGTTGGCCACCGACCGGGGCGCCCGCGCAACGGCTCGCGCGCCATGCGGAGCACGAGGCTGAGCAGCGACTTGGTCCAGGGGTAGTTCCTGAGGATCTCCTCGCGCTGCGGGTCGAGTCCGGGGCGAGCGATTTCGACGAGGCCGGCGTCGTCCGCGCCGCAATCCGAAGCGAACTGGCGTAACCAGGCGGCATCCAGCACCGTCTCGGCTGGCTCCTGGTGCACACCTTCCGAAGCCTTGCCGGTGAGCCGGCGAATGGTGGGATGATCGTTCAGATTCATGGCCCGGCTCCAGGTTTGGTGGCTCCCTCCCGCCACAGTTGATCGACGGCCCGTCCGAGGGCGGCGGTAGCCTCGCCCCCCAGCATCGCCTCGCCCCTCTTCTGGGCCTGCCGCCAGGCGGGGACGACCCCTTCGAGGAGGGCTCGTCCCTCAGCGGAGATCCTCAACGGGCGGGCTCGCTTGTCGCCCGATCCGTCCACCTCCAGCCAGCCGTTCCGCCTCATCAGCTCGACGTCCCGGCTGAGGGTGGACTTGTCCATCCGGAGGAAGCGGCAGAGGTCCCCCGGCCTGGCGGTCCCCATCCGGGCGACGGCGACCAGGAGGTTCAATTGGCCGACCCGCAGTCCGTGAGGCCGCAGGGCCTCGTCGTACAGTGCGCTGACGGCACGATTGAGCGTCCGCACGCGGACGCCCAGGCACTGGCCTGCGATGAGTTCGGCGGCCGGCAAGTCGTCCTTCGTTCCCGCCATGGATTCTCCACCTCCAGAATAGTTGTAATTGCAACATTCCGGGAAGTCGAAGAGGCCACCTCGGGAAATCTAAAGGCGGCTTATCAACTGAAGGTGCCAGATAGCTCCAAAGGAACCATGCCAGAAAGCGGACAACTTAACCCACTACGATGGCGTAGAGCCCGGAACCATGATAGACTGGTCGGGACTAGTCTAATCCTAGAGGTGCTATGGCCAGATCAGCCGAAGACATCGAAACGAGCGAGGCGGCCGACATGGATTCCTCGGTAGGGGCTTACGAGGCCAAGACCCATCTCCCCCAACTTTTGGACCGGGTCGAGGGCGGAGAGACGATCACGATCACGCGGCACGGCAAGCCTGTCGCACGCCTGGTGCCTGCGTCCGGAGACGCGGCGAAGGCCGACGTCAACCAGGTGATCGAGGACATGAAGCGGTTCCAGCAGGAGCAAGGTCCGACCCTCGGCCCTGACCTGAGCATTCGCGACCTGATCGAAGAAGGCCGGCGCTTCTAACCCGCACACGAATCACAGCGAAGGGAGTCGCGATGGAGAGCCCCACAGAGTTCGTCCTCGATGGATCCGTCACGATGGCCTGGTACTTCAAGGACGAGATGAATGACTACGCGAACGCCGTCCGCGACGGCATGGCGAAGAGTCAGGCCCTCGTGCCGTCACTCTGGCCGCTCGAAGTCGCAAACACCGTCGTCATGGGAGAGCGACGCAAGCGCTCAACCCCAGCGCAGGCCGCGACCTGGCTGAGCCTGCTCGGCGTCCTGCCAATCGTCGTCGACGGCGAGACGACAGCCCGGGCCTGGGGAGAAACGCTCAATCTCGCCCGTGGTCAGAACCTGTCCGCATATGACGCTGCCTACCTCGAGCTCGCGATGAGGCGGGGCGTGCCGATCGCGACGCTCGACGACAAACTCAAAGCGGCAGCGAAAGCTCTCGGCGTTCTGATTTACGATCCGTCGTCCGGACAGAAGTGAGTCCGCTGGAACGCGAACTCTGCCGAGAAGACAAGGACACGCGGTTCTTTATGGGAACCTACTTCCCATACAACACCCGGCTGGTGCTCGGCGTCTTCTGGCCGCCGAGAACCCTTCAGGCGTCGCTGTTCTGAATCTCGCTCGCTTTGCAGTGACTTGACGGCGCCACGGTCAGGCGATCAAATTGAGTGCAGCCCGAATGACTCGGGCAATCAGTGGTCCACCGTCGCAAATTCGCACCCGTCTAGCTAACGGGGAGCGAAATCCCAACGAGCACTGGGACTCCCAAGGAGTTGGAGCTAGAACGGGAGGGATCAGGGACTTCAAAGTCTCGAATCCCGTCGCTCGGGTAATCAACACCACGACTCCGTGCTCATCCCTAAACCAAAGTTCGGCGGTGCTTCTCCGTGCCCTCTGTGCGCTACGATAGCTGAACACGCACCTATCAAGATCTGACAAAACCCGGCCCGTCGACATCGCATCCTGCATTACGACGCTTCCTGAAAAAGCGGGGTTTTGTCAGAGCCTGTAATGCTTCTCGAAAACGCAGCCGGTGAGATTTACTTCCCGGCGCGAGCGGCCTCGATCTTTGCGATGTCGATTTTCCTCATCGTCATCATCGCTTCCATTGCTCGCTTCGCGGCGGCTTGATCCGGGTCGGTCGTGGCTTCGAGCAGCACACGCGGCGTGATCTGCCAGGAGAAGCCCCAGCGATCCTTGCACCAGCCGCAGGCGCTCTCCTTGCCACCGCTGCCGACGATGGCGTTCCAGTAACGGTCGGTCTCTTCCTGGCTCTCGGTCAGGACCATGAAGCTGACGGCCTCGTTCGGGCTGAAATTCGGCCCGCCATTCAGGCCGATGTATGCCTGACCAAGGACGGTGAACTCGACGGTGAGATCCTCTCCCACCTTCGCAGACGGAAGGTCCACGGCGGAGGCGTGGGCTTTCCCGACGTGGCTGTCGGGGAACACGCTCGCGTAGAACTCGGCAGCCTCGCGGGCCTTGCCGCTGTCAAACCACAGCCAAGTGATCATCTTGCTCATGTTCGCTCTCCTCATTTCGGCGCCGACGAACGCGAAAGCAGTTCCCCGCGTGGCATCGCCTCGAAGAATTCCAGCTTCGGGGATTGGAACGATTTATCGGCAGGAAGTCAACGGGCGTACAATGAGGCTCCTCGGCCAGAGGCCGAGGTATCAGGAAGGCCCCCCCGAGGGGGCCGGTTCCGTGCGGTCGCCCCCCTTGGGGGCGGTCACGTGGGGAAGGCCCCCCTGGGGCCGACGTGGTTACTCGAAGTCGAACTCTCCTTGACGACGCTCCAGCTCCTCCTGCTCGCGGATGTACTGACGCACCCGGGCCTCGTCCAGGCCCACCGTGCTGACGCAGGATCCCGCCGCCCAGAAGTGCAACCCGGTCAACCGACGCTCCTGCAGCAACTCCCGATGAATACGGACGGCGCTCTTGCCCTTCAGGAAGCCGATCGTGTGCGCCACGCTGGACTTGGGCGGGATGCTCAGGCACAGGGGGACGTGGTCGGGCATCGCATGCCCCTCCACCAACTCGATCCCTCGCTGACGGCACAACTCTCGCAAGATCACCCCGACCTGACGCCGAAGCCTCCCGTAGAAGACCTTGCGGCGGTATTTCGGTATGATCACGACGTGGTCCTTGCAGTCCCACCGCACATGGGACAGATTCTGCCACTCGTGCAGAGGCTCCCCCTCCTGCCCGAAGGGGCCTTCCCGGAGGGAGAACCTATGCCGTCTGACGAGGCGATGCACGCCGGATCGCTCGAAGCTCTTCGGGGTCGGGTAGCAGGGAAGCATTGCTGCCTCCCCGCCCCCTCAGGTAGGGTCGAGGGCTGGCGCGCGCACGGTAGGGTCCGGTGGCTCGTCCACGCCTTTCGCCGTGGGCCTCAGTCCGGCTCCCATGGTCACGTCTCCAACCCCCGCCACGTCAAACGGAGCGGGCGGTTTTCCCGCACTCCGCTTTCCTGCCCGCTTCACCCCAAGGGTTATGTGGCCTATCCCGTTGGCAGCGCTTTCGGCGGTCGGCTCACCCGGTAGCCGTCGAACAGCCCCAGGCGATCGTACAGCCACCGCCTACTCCACCTGTCCCAACCGAAGCCCCGAAGCCCCCGGGCGCGCATCAGGTGCCGCCGCACCTTCTTCTCCACCCAGTCCTTGATGTAACTGAAGCACCGGCTCGAGTGCCCTGCGGCAAAGTATTGCACCCAGCCACGAAGGATCGGGTTGATGAGAGCCACCACCCGACCGATCGGCTGGGACTGGAAGCGTCGGAAGATGTCCCTGAGTTTCCGCAGCAACGCCGTCCGCTTCTTCAGCCTGGGGGCGTAGTTAGGACGCCACGCCCCCTGGCGACTGCGCACCCGGCGGAACTCGAAGCCCAGGAACCCGAAGCTCTCCCCTTGACCCAGGTCCACGATACGGCTCTTCTCCTCGTTGATCTCGACGTGGAGTTTCGCCAACTCCTCCCGCAGTCGCTTGTCCGCCGCTCGGAGCAGCCAGTCGTGACGCGGATAGGCGTCCACCAGGATGACCAGGTCATCGGCATAGCGTGCATACTCGATGTATGTGTACCTGCCGTTACGGGTGGTCTCCTTGGCCCGCTCCAGCATCTTATCCACCTCGTTGAGGTAGAGGTTGCTGAGCAAGGGGGAGATCACCCCCCCCTGGGGTACGCCCTTCGCCCCGGACGCCTTCAGGATCATCTTGAGCAAGTGCAGCACGTCGGCGTCACTGACCCGGGCGGCCACCTTCGCCAGCAGCCGGTCATGCCGGACGTTGTCGAAGTAGGCCCGGAGATCGATGTCGATGACGCGCGTCTTGCACTTGACGATCGCTTCGGCGACCCGTTGCACCGCTTCATGGGCTGTCCGCCCCGGTCGGTAGCCAAACGAGCCCGGCTGGAAGTCGGCCTCGAAGATGGGTTCCAGGATGAGCTTGAGGGCCCCCTGGACCACGCGGTCGCGAATGGAGGGGATGCCCAGGACGCGGACCTTGCCCCCGTCTTTGGGTATCTCCTGCCGCCGGTTCCGCATCGGACGATATCTGTGTGCTGCCAGTTCGTCCCGGAGTTGCTCCAGGAATGACTCCACGCCGCCTGCCTCGATGGCCTCGAAGGTGACCCCGTCGATGCCCGGAGCCCCGTTGTTCTTCTTGGCCAGCGCGTAGGCTTCGTGGAGGGTCTCCCTCTTGCAGACGTGGACGTACAGGCCCCAGAAGCGCCAGGCCGTGTCGGCCTTCGCCTTGGAGTAGATCTTCCGTCTCAGGTCCTGCAGATCGATGGGCGTCTTTATCATCCCGCCCCTGCCTCCCATGTTGGCGGAAGAGTTACGAACAGCAGGGCCTCTTCGCTCCACGGGCGTTACCCCGTTTCACCGCTACTGCGGACCCCTCCGTCACCCTCTCGTCGTCAGCCGATTTCCCGGTGTTGCCGGTTATACGGCCTACCCAGCTTCCGCCCCTTCGGGTCGGGACGAGGAGGGCTTCTCCAGTTGCTCGATGTGTCCTGGCCGCCGTGCCGTCGCTAACCACCCCGCCGGAGCAACCCGCCGCATCGATCGGTTTGCGACGAGCTGTACTGCCTTCGCCCTACAGTTGCGGGCTCGGCCTCCGGGGCTACTCACTTTCGGGGCCACCTCGCGTTCACTTGCGTTACGGCCCGAACGACTCGCACCTACCCCGCGGGTAGGGTCGTCGAGGGGCTTCAGCACCATCGGTTTCCCTCCGGGCTGCCCTCCCAGCTACGGGGTTTCCGATTCTTACCCCGGCAGGTCTATCTCCTGCTGAACACATCAGCCTTTCCTGGACGCACAACTGGACGTGAGAGTTTCCCCTCATCCAGCTCAAGCCTTCACGAACGCCCTTCGCAGGACGCGGCCGCTCTTGTCCGTCCTTCCTGCACATGGAGCTGCCGATGACAGTTGGCGTGCAACAACTCCAAGTTGTCGGCTGAATCCGGGCCACCTCGGCTGCGCCAGATCCGATGGTGGATGTGATGATCTTCCTCAGCGAGGTGCATCGGCTGACCGCACACCACGCACCGCCCCTCTTGTCCCTTCCATAAGGATTCAATCCGGCTGCGACCTGACAGCGTTTGGGCCAGTTGCCAACCCAGCCGTGCTTCCAGGTACAGTTCCCACTCCGGATCGTAGGGATTGACGGCGCTGCGGATCTTCACGTAACGAATGATCCGCACCGGAGCTGCGGCCATCAACTGGATCGGCCGGCCTTGGCCTTTGTGGTCGTACAGCGTGCCGGTGAAGACCCAGTGGCGGTGACCGTCTTGCTGGAAGGATTTCTCCTTGATCCACTTCCGGCTCTTGGTCCGGTGCCGTCGCCGACACCAGCGCCACACCATTCGGAAGATCCGATGATCCACGTACGTAAAGGTGCGCTTGCTCGCCGCATAACGGTGATACATGGTCCAGCCTTGGATTTGCTGGTTCAAACGCTGGATCATTTCTCCTGCCGTTTGGCGGCCCGAGCCGTCGATGGTCTCCTGGATCTTGGCCAGGAACGTCTTCACGCTTCGCTTTGACGGTTTGGTCAGGACCTTGCCGCCGCGATAACGCCGGACGTTCTGCCCCAAGAAATCGAAGCCTTCCTTCAGAGGCGTGATCCGGGTCTTCTCGTGAGAGAGTTCCAGCCCCCGCTCCTTCAGGAAGTCGGCCACGAGCGGTTGGACTTCATCACGGAGGAGCTCTCTCGAGCTCCCCGTGATCACGAAGTCATCCGCATAGCGGACCAGGTGGACTTTCGTCATCCTTTGCTGGCTCGGCGTCGCGGCGAAGTGATCCGCCAGGAGCCGTTGCAGTCCATCCAGGGTCCGATTCGCCAGGGCGGGGGAGACAGTCCCCCCCTGGGGTGTTCCTTCCGTGGTGGCGAACCAGGTTTGCTTCTCCAGGAAACCCGCTTTCAACCATCGCCTCAGCAAGGACTGGTCCATGGGGATGTGAGCCAACAGCCATCCATGGCTGATTCGGTCAAAGCAAGCTTTGATGTCCCCTTCGAGGATCCATTCGGGGCCGTGACGATTGCTCAAGAGGAGATGACATTGCTCCAGGGCATCGGCACAGCGGCGTTCCAGCCGAAAGCCATAGGAATGGCCGTCGGCCAGGGTTTCCGCGATGGGGTCGAGTCCAAGCAGGTAGAGTGCCTGCATGGCCCGGTCGGTCATCGTGGGGATCCCGAGGCCGCGTTGGCCGTTGCTCTTGGGGATGTACACCCTGCGGAGCGGTTGCGGTCGGTAACCGTGCCGGCGCAGGACGTTGAAAGCGGCGGACTTGGCTTCCGGTGTGTTCCAGAGCACCCCGTCGACACCGGGAGTCCTCGCACCCGAATTACTGACCACTCGCAGGATGGCCAGGGCCCGGCCACCGAACGAGTGCGTGAGCAAGTGGACCAAAGCTTTGGCCTTGTTCCACCGGCCCTCCGTCACGGCCTTCACGATACGCGCCTGGAGCCGACGGACCGTGCGCCAGACCTTCTTCCAAGGGATGGAGTGCCAGTCGGGCGTACGCTCGGGAGCCGCACCAGCAGGCATTGCTGCCGCCGACATCTCTGCTTGTCTCCCTGAGTCGGTTGGCCAAGGTTCTCTCGTGACGGAACACCTGAGGGAAGTCGGCTCGCTTTCGCGATGAGGGGATGTCGTCCGTGGGTGGACTTACCCTCTATCCGGTCCATTACAGAGCGGCGTTGGCTTCCTCCCTCATCCTTTCTCCGCCGCCTCATCAGCCTCCTTTGCAGTCAGCCTTCCCTCGCGGGGAGGTAACGGAGTTACTTCGTTCACCTTCGCGATCGCCGGGGTTGAGGTCGTGCTTCTCGGCCGGTGGTGCGACATCCGCGGCAGGGGAGTGTGAAGCCCCTGCACCTGACCACGTACCGTTTTGGTTCAAGCCTGTCAGCATCTTAGGCTTGTCTCTGGTCACGGCCTTTATCAGCACTTCACCTGGGTTGACCATGCCCCGGACTGCTGGCCCCCGACCGCCGTGATGCTGGCAGTCGCCGTGTCGGCTCGCGCGTTCCCGGCCGATCCGAGGATCGAGGTTGCGTTGTCCCCCGGGCTTCGGACCTCACCGTTGCCAGTGACGCCCGCCGGGGTAGCAGACCGATGGCGGAACATCGGGTAATGTCGGAAATCCTCCTTGCTTAACGCATTACAGATCGAGAAGATGCTACGAATCGCACTCACACGGCCAGAGGCCGTGGCTTCATAACATAGTGATCGGCGCAGCGGAGGTGCCGCTCCGCCCCGTGGAAAAAAAAGACGCCCCCTGGTGGTCCGGCTTCTGGGTGGCCTGGCGGTCCCGGTGATGACCCTCGACTGCTCTCCTCGGGGGCGCACCGGCAGGGGACGAGGCCCGGAGGGAAGCGGTCTCTACCCCGAACTGGCGGCCTATCGAATCCGTGAGGGTTGCAGCCCCACTGCGCAATCCCAGGTGGGTCGCCTGGTCGGTCTGCTGCCCCTCGCACAGTCGCGCGCGGCGTGGGCGCGGCAGGGCCTGGATCTCGACGAGAAAGCGATCCGGCGCCTCGCTGGTGAGTTGGGAGCCCAGATGCGGGCGACCCGCACGCGCGACCTCATGCGGTTCCGTCGTGGGGAACTCCCGGCCGGCCGCGAGTTCACGGGCAAGAGCATCGCGGTCGGGAGCGACGGCGGTCGCCTCCGCGTGCGAACCGTGGTGGAGACGATTCGCGTCGGCGGCAAGCGGAAACGGACGAAGTTCCGGATCGAGTGGCGCGAGCCCAAGGTGGCCATCCTGTTCGAGGGGGACAAGAAGGGGCGCATGGTTCGGGGGAGCCAGCCCGTCATGGACGGGACGCTCCAGGGGCCCGATGCGTTGATCGAACTGGTGGCGTTTCATCTGCACCGCATGGGTGCCGCTGGGGCTCGTTTGGTGACGTTCGTCGCCGACGGCGCCCCGTGGATCTGGAAGCGGTTGGATGGGGTCATCGCCCAGGCCAAGTTGGATCCGAAGCGGGTTGTTGAGGTGCTCGATTGGTGTCATGCCGTGCATCATCTGAGTGTGGGGTTGGCGGCTTTGCCACGGACCGAGGGCCAGCGCAAGGGGCTTTACCCGCGGCTTCGCGGGCTCCTCAAGGAGGGCAGAAGCGCGGACGGGATCGCCGAATTGAAGGGGTTGGCGGGGAACCAGCCCGAGGATTCACCGAGGTGGCGCGAGAGCCGCTATTTGACCAAGCATTCGGATGCGGGGCGACTGCGGGATGACTGCCTCCGACGCCGCGGTGTGCCGAGGGGCAGCGGCGCGATCGAGAGCACGATCCGGCGGGTGATCAATCTTCGGCTCAAGGGCAACGGCATTTCCTGGACGGAGGACAACGCAGAGGCGGTGTTCCAACTGAGAGCGGCCGTCGTATCGGGCCGGTGGGAAGAGATCCTGGAGCCCACGCGGGGGGCCATGGCGAAGGACCGGCGAACGGAGTGGCGCTGGATGCCGCCCGAATGCTTGGCCGAGTTGAAAGCGCTCCAAGACGAGGACGACGAATGGACGCAACCATCAGCGAAGAAGCAAACTAAGCGTACTGCGGCATAACCGCTTATTGGGATCGCACCCTTTTCCGGAATAACCTTGAATTGTGCCGTGCAATCGATTGCAGTATGTGTTCGGATCAACCGAATGAGGCGACCCAACGGCTGGGACGGCTCTCATCTAGAAAATCCCGGTTAAGGGTTAGGTGTCGCTACGCGCTATCTATAGCCAAGACAGATAATATGAATGAATCTGAAGCCAAAGACTTCATCGCGAACGAGGTGAGCCGACTGCTCTGGCAGCGACTCGCCATTATTGGCTCGCTATTCGGCATCGCCAACGTTATTGCTTTTGTTGCCCTCTTGAACAGCATCACTACTCAGGCACATAGCATAGCCGAACAACAAGTCAAGAGTTCCGCCGCTGATTTCGCGAAAGAAAAACTCGAAAAGTTTACCGAAGTCACGGAGGCGGCAAAAGAGCGTATCTCCACACTCGACAAGAGTTACGTCAACCTTTACATTAAGGTTGGTGAGACGAATGCGGGATTGGAATCACTCCAGTCTAGCAAGAAAACCCTCGAAAAGAGTCTTTCCGATCTCGCAGCCGAATCGACGAAGCTCCGCACAAGCATCGAGGTGCTCAAAACATCCGACATTACGCGCGTGGCTCAAGTCGTTACCGCCATCAACACACTGCCCGTCGACTCTAAAGCCCTCGTGACAGAATGGAAATCCCAGATTGTCTCACTCCAGCAGGCATTGTCGCAACACGTTGCTGACAAAGGCAATCCACACCAGACCAACATTGAACAGATTAGTGAAGGGGCACTTAAACTTGCAGAGACAAAGAAATATGATAACAAAAACATTAAAACGTTAAATATTGATAGACACATAAATATTCTTAGAGATAATACAATATTTTTTAATAATCATTCTGAAGGTTGGATTGGTATAACTGACGACGAAAAAGATGGAAATAATATACCAATTCCTTATATGAACATTGGTGGATATGCTGGTTATGCGGCAGATCCAACGCCGAAGAGGAGGGCCGAATTTTTTGCCGATGTTGTGAAAATCCGGTCAAGAGAATTCTTTGGTCCTCCTTACAACGTTCCCCAACATTAAAACTGTACGCTCCTTGCCTCTTTGTCAATCGAACTGGACTACCCTCACTCCCGGCAGAGCACGAAGCTTGCCGGGCCGGACGCGGGTGACCCCGATTGCTCGCCAACCGGGCATCTTGCGGCCGGCGTTGATCTCATCCCAAGTCCACGACCCTTTCCAGGAGGCTTCTGGCACCGCGGCATGACGACTCCTGTGACTTGGAGAGGAGAGAGAGACATGAGCGTCGATTCTACCAGAAATCGAGGCACTGGACCGAAG
The DNA here is from genome assembly GCA_963803395.1 of uncultured Planctomycetaceae bacterium. GTDB lineage: Bacteria > Planctomycetota > Planctomycetia > Isosphaerales > Isosphaeraceae > JAFANO01. Next base: position 38,060 of record CAWDND010000024.1, on the reverse strand, counting down.
CCACTCCGCGAGCGATCGGAGCCGTCGTCAGGCTGAATCAATCGTGCCAGTGGGATCCCCCGGACGCTGTCGCGGGCACGCCGAGCCGGAGCCCCGTGCCACGCCCCGCCCGGGCCGCCAATGCCACGCTGGAGATGGGCCACCGTCCCCAAGCCAAGGCCGCCCGCACCACGGCCACGTGGTCGTCCACCGCCCTGCCGGACGATAGCCCCGCGACCCCGGGCAAGATCTGGGACGACGCTCCCGATTCAGATCCTCTTGGAACCGAGAAGACCCGCTGACGCGGACCGACGCTCGCCGCCAGTGGCGCGCCGGCCTGGGGGATTCCCACACCCCCTCGAGGAGATGGGCCCCCGTCCCCGAGCTAAGGCCGCCCGCCGCAGTCCGGCCGGCGGGATCCCCTGGAGCAGGCGAGGGCCCTGGTCGGCCGGCCCGCGTCATGCGGCCTGCGGGGGGCCTGCTCGCGCCCACGGGGCATCCAGCCCCGGAATGGGTCGGGCCTCCTGCCCTCCGCGCGGCGGCCTGCGCCCCCATCAGTTCACGGGGGGGCTCGGCCGCCGCGGCAGCAGAGCAGAAATATGGCCGCGGCTGCGCCGCTCTTTCGTGCTCGTTCGCCCCCCCCCCCCGCCCCCTCACTGGGAGGGGTTTATTGGGCTTGGTGTCGATGGTTGTCCTTGAGATATCTCGATTTCGGCTCGGAGTTCCAGCCACGGTTCCGGTCTCCAATGAGGTCTTGGTAACGCATGACTCAGGATCAGAGCAGCGACCAACGCCGAGATCCCTTGGCGGAACACGCTGACCAGCCGCTCCTTCGTCCCCGAGCGCGGAGCCGAGCGCCCTCGGCTCGGGCTCGCGACGCCGCTCTGGGCCGCGCCGACGCGCCGCCCGGGGCTCGCCCGAGGGCTTGGTCCCGGCCGGACCCCCCGTCGCGCCGGCGGGGGCCAGCTCGGGGATCGTCTCCACGGGGACCTCCTGACTGGCCTCGAAGTCCCCGCCCACGGCCAGCACGTACCGCGTCGCCACCGCCAGCACCAGCCCGAGCCGCTCGGCACGGTCGCAGTCGGTCATCCGCGTCTGGTCCCAATGCCAGCCGGCGCTCTTGAGCAGCTTGTATCCGTGCTCGATCCAGGCCCGCATCCCATCCCACAGGCCCTCGGCCTGCTCCGGCGCCAGGTCCGTCACCACAAACCACGGTTCGTCGTAACCCTCTTCCCAGCAGGCCAGGAGCGTGCATTCCAGCCGCTTCTCGGGCTTCTTCGGGAACGCCATCCCGCGGCCCTGCCACCGGCGACCCGGCTTGGGGACGAACCGGCTGACCGGGACGCCGACCTTGCCCCCCTGCCTGCGGAACTTGCCGCACTGGGTGATCCGCATCAGAGGATGCCAACCCAGGGCGACGAGCGCACGGGAGAGCCAGCGTGCGTACAGCCGGCGATCGGTCCTCACGACGACGGTCCAGCCCGGGGACACCCGCTGAGAGAATGCCGCGAGCAAGGCGAGCCACTCGGGCTTCCAGGCGTGGGTCACATGGGCGGGGAGGATCTTCCAGGCCACGGGGAGGGCGCAGCCGCGGGACACGACGCTGATCGACCACACGGTGAAGACGGCGCCCAGGCTGGTGGCATCCAGGGCCAAGGCCAACCGCTTCGACGGCCAGCCTTTGAGCACCCAGGCCAGCAAAGGGGCGAAGCAGGTGGTGACATCGAGCTCCTGACGTCGGGTCCCCGATTGGGCCGCGGCGGGCTGGGAGAACTCCTGGAGCCGCCAGCGGAGGGTGTGGAATCCGACGGCCACGAAGGGGAGCAAGGCGGTGACGACACAGTGGAGGCCGCACCGCTGGGCGAGGATCATGCCGAAGCTGTACAAGGCCAGGACGGTGGCCTGGGGCCGACTGAGGTTGGGGAAGGCGTCGCTGACTTGCTCGGTCCAGGCATCGAGTGGAGTGCGGCGTGGCATGGGAGGACCTCCGGTGAACACGGTGGTGCCGATGACTTCGTGTCCCAGAGGTGAAAATCTGATGCCTCGCCAACTGCTTACCTCGTATCGGGTTAGAAAAACCCCTCCCAGTGAGGGGTGCGGGGGGTGGCTGCGGGCCTGGGGCACGCGCGGCGGTCGCCCGCCCCGGGCCGTGCCGGTCCCCGCGTCCGGAAGGCCCGCCGGCGGCCCCGCTCGCTTCCGGGCCGGGCGCGGCCCGGTCCCGCCGGCGGCGCCCCCCCCCGGCCCGGGCGGCCGCCCGGCCCTCCTGGCCGGTCGGGCCGCGGCCTTCATCGGGCCGCCTCCATGCGGCCCGTCTGTTTAATCATTCATATTTGCACCATGCCGGAAATCCCTTATTTTACAGGGCTTTCCGCTAGGCAAGCCCACTGAAACTTGGTACAGTAAAGCCTGCTCCACTAGTTGCTCAGTGGGGCCGCGAGTGGTCGGTCATCACCCGACCACTCGCGCTTACGGCACCTCCAGTTCCGAGGTACACCCCATGTCCACAGTAGCGCCCCCCGCTGCGCCCTGCCAAGGCCCGCTCCCCCCGGCACGGCACCTGCAAACTTCGCGTGTTCATCAACTCTGATGAATATTCTCTCAAGCGCCAGCCCGCCCCCCAGCCCTCGGTCCGCGTCTGGGCCCTGCGGAAGCGCACCGGCGCCCGGGCCGGCGCGGTCTATCGGGTCGTCCGCGCGGCCGGGCGCAGCACCTGCTCGTGCCCCGATTTCGCGAATAACAAATTCGCATGCAAGCACGTCAAAGCCCTCGTCGCGCTCGGCCTCCTCTCGGGCCGCAAGCGCCCCGCCCCCGCGGCGCGGGCCATCGAGGTGCCCCGCTCCCCGGCCGCCCGCGCCACCGCGGCCGCCATCATCGCCCGTGCCGCGCAGCTCGGCACCGCCCGCCAGGAAGGGGGTGCGCGATGAGCGGCTCCACGTTCGGCCACTACGCCCACGAGGAAGACCAGCCGGAACCCCTCTGCCCGTACTGTGGCGAATACCACCCGCCGGGTCCGTGCCCTGGCGAGGAACCCGAGGATTGGCCGCTCCCCGCCGAGCCCGAATGGGTGGCCGACCCGGGCGCGGCCGCCCTGCCGCTCTGGGTCTATGAACAAATGTCGTTGCGTCCCTCAGGCAACTGAGCCGGCCCCGCAAGCACCGGGGTAGCCAACCGCCGCCCCGGCGCCTCTTTCACTCCCTCCGTTTCGCCGGAATACTGAGGGGAAGATCACCCCCGAGTCCGAGTTTGATCCGTACCCCCGCGGGCCGGTTTTCCCGGCCCCATTCTCACGAGGAACCCGATGACGAAAACCCTTCAAGTCCAATCCGTGAAGCTGGTGGTGCCGTTCAAGGCCGGCGAAGTCCCTCGGGACATCGATCCCGCAGATCCCCGGCTCGTCATCGAGCTGGGTGGCCTCCAGATCCAGGCGAAGGTGAACGCGAAGGCCGCGCAAGCTGGCCCAGCACCCCGGGGGCGCGGTCCTTCAGGGGCGATTGATCGTGGAGGCCGACGGGACGCTCACTCTGAGCGAAGCCGGCTTCCAGTTCCTGGAGCCGAGCCCGCAAGCGCCGGGGTAGCCGGTCGTCGCCCTGCCGCGTCGTTCGTTCCGGCGGGTTCGCCCAGCAGACCCGCCCGAGCAAGCTGCCGCTCGGCCCACCGCCGCACGGGATCGTCGGGCGGCTGCCGCAGCGCCATCGCACGCCAGATCGCAATCTCTTCCGACCGCGACAGCCTCGGTAAGACGTCGGCCGCGTCCGGCTGTTGGTACCTCATAAGGGGGGCCCTCCTCGACCCGTGGTCCGTCCTGTACATTTATTCTAAGAACGTACGTACAGGAGTCAACGAGGAGGTCCGAGGCGCTGGACACTATGTCCCACCTGGGATATGCAGGCCCAAGGCGGACGGGATGACGGCGCCGGCGATGCGGCCCAATCGGATTGGGGCGACGCCACCGGTCATGCCGATGAAGGGGACCGACCAACTACCGCCGCGCCCGTACTTTGAGTTCGGCGCCCCCGTACTTTGAGTTGGGCGCCCCCGTACTTTGAGTTGGGCGCCCCCGTACTTTGAGTTCGGCGCCCCCGTACTTTGAGTTGGGAAAAAGCGTACTTTGAGTTGGGTTTCGAGGGGTTCGTCTTGACCGAAGTTGCTTCTCCCATTATACTTGTGCCGCACGGCCCCCGGCTAGACTCTTAGACTTTAAGAGACTTTAAGAGACACCAACACCAGAAGGATGGTGGTGGTGCTCTTTTATACACTAACATGAAGAAGACCCATCCGAAGACCGAGCCGGTGGTCCTCCGGGACGTTCTCCGGGTTGAGACCACGCTCTCACGCTTCCCCATCCACCACCTCGCCCGGCAGGGGACCGTCCGCATCGCGATCCGGGAAACGGGCGCCGACGGCGAGCTGGCCTTGCGGTGGGAGGTCAGCTACAACTCCCAGTACGGCCCGCCGGGGCCGCTGGCGTACAAGCTCGACACGCTCATCATCAACCGCCGGATCGAGGAAGCAGGGCGGCCTACCCCGGGGTTGATCCGCCTGGATAGCCTCAGTGAGCTTTGCCGGAAGCTCGGCCTGCCCGACAGTGGGAAGAACATCCGCGACATCCGGCGAGCCCTCCTCCAGAATGCCAGCGCTTTCATCACGGCGAAGGTCCGGCACAAGGTCCGCGATGGGACTGAGCGGCGGATCGAGGTCGGCGACACGCGGTACGCCATCGTGTTCACCGGCGAGACACTGCCGGACGGGCAGAGGGCCGATGCGGTCTATCTCGTCCCGCACGCCTTCTACCGCGAGATCCTCGACACGGCGACGACCCGGCCCCTCGACTTCGATTACCTCCGCGACCTGCCGCCCGCGGCGCAGCGCCTCTACGAGCTGCTGTCGTATCACGTCTTCGCCACCCTCAAGCACAGCCGGCCCGAGGCGAGAATGCGTTACTCGGAGTTCTGCACCTACCCCATGTTTGGGGTGAAGCCACCCAAGCCGGCGGCTGCCGCGCGAAAACGCCTTGTTTTCTAGGCCCTGCGCCTCAGGCGACCCGCCGCCAGCCTGAAAAGTGTAGTGACAATCTATTCCACGACTTCCCTAAAATTACCGGAGATTTCCCTTGAATTCCCAGGATTAGTCGTGATAATGATTCTCATGTACCCGCGAACCGTGAAAGTCCGCTCCTCCAGCGGCACTCTCAACGAATACGTCCGCGTCGTCGAGGCCTACCGCGAAGACGGCAAGGTCAAGCAACGCGTCGTCGCCGACCTCGGCCGCAAAGACCTCCTCGTCGACATCCTCCCCAAACTCAAGCGACTGCTCGGTGGCGACGTCGGTCAGGAAGACACCACCCTGACCGATCCCGAGATCGTCGATGCCTCGACCTGGGGGCCCATCCTCGCCGTCCGTTCCTTGTTCGACCAACTCGGCCTCTGGTCCATCCGCGACCGACATCTCGGCCACGCCAAAGGCGTCCCGTTCGCCGACCGCGTCTTCGTCCTCGTCGCCAACCGGCTCAGCGCGCCGGCCAGCGAGCACGGGCTCGCCGGCTGGCTCGAGACCGACTTCGTCTGCGACCGCAAGGGCCGGCGCTTCGTCCCCCACTGGCACCAGCGCCGCCGGGTCCGCGTCCATCCCCGCCAGCTCGACGCCTGGTACCGCACCCTCGATCAGCTCCACGCAGCCAAAGAACGCATCGAAGTGGCGCTCTACCACCGCCTCCGCGACCTCTTCAGCCTCAAGCCCGACCTGGTGCTCTACGACATCACCAGTACCTACTTCGAGGGCGCGGGCCCACACGACTTCGCCAAGCACGGCTACAGCCGCGACGGCAAGTCCCAGAACGTGCAGGTGATCGTCGGCGTGGTGATGGTGGCCGGCTGGCCGATCGCCCATCATGTCTGGGAGGGCAACCGTGTTGATCATTCCACGGTTCAAGAAGTCATCAATGACCTGCGGAAACGCTTTGAGTTCGGTCGCGTCGTCTTCGTCGGCGACCGGGGCATGGTCACCGATGAGAACATCGAATCCCTTATGAAAGATCAGCATGGATTTCTGGTCGGAATCAAGCGGCGCCGCAACGCCAAGCTCGACGCCTGGCTCGATGCCGTCGACGACACGAAGTGGGTCGACTGTCCCGGCGGCATCAATCCCCGGGAACGGAAGACCGATCCGCCGCGCACGCGCGCCCAGGAAGCCCCCTCGGGAAGTCCCGACCTGCGTGTCTTCGTCATCGACTCCGACGAACGCCGGGGCTACGAGCAGGCGAAGCGCGAGCAAGCGATGGAGCGAGCACGCCAGAAACTGGAGAAACTCAAGGAGCGGATCGCCTCCGGCGACTTGAAGCGGCCCGAGAAGATCGGAGCTGCTGTCGAGCGGATTATGCAGAAATATCACGGCTATCGCTACTTCGACTGGAAACTCAGCGCCGGGAGGCTTGAGTTCTCCGAGAGTGAGATGCGCCTTGGGCGTGAAAAGAATCTCGAGGGAAAATATGTCATCGCGACTAGCGAGAAGGGACTGAGCGTCCTCGATGCCGTAGCGCTGTACAAGGAATTGACCGACGTCGAGAATGGGTTCCGTCAACTCAAGGATGTGATGGCGCTGCGGCCGATCTATCACCAAGTCGAGTCGCGGGTGAAGGCTCACATTTTCGTCGCGGCGCTGGCACTTTTGGTCCAGCGGCTCCTGGGCCGACGGCTCGAAGAAGCGGGGGTTGATCTGTCGCCGGCGCGGGCGCTGCAAGCGTTGTCCACCGTGCGGCTGGTGACCTTCCGCCTGGAGGGCCAAGTGGAACGCCGCGGGATCACCGGCGGCTGTCCTGACGCGCGTCTGGTTCTGAAGGCGCTGAAGCTCGTCGACCAGCGTCCGCCGGCGCCAGCGGAGGGGGAGGAGACCGTGATGTAGTGACTAAGTAGGTCGACAGAAGTTTTTTGACAAAGGCGGCTGTGCCAAGGCGCCCTGCCGGAGGGAATGAGCGAAAAACACGGGTTTTCTGCCTATGTGAGTCGGGAACCCATCAGCCAAACGCTCATTGGAACATAGCTAGGCAGCCCTTTATTGAAGGAGAGGCCCTTTTGGGCCTTGTTTTCCAGCCTCTCCGCGGCGCGCCGCATAAATACTATCCCTGCGGCCGAGGATGCCGACAGAAGTTCCTTGACAAGGTAACATGGCCCTCGATTCACCAGACTTGCCCGGAGGTGAACCGATGGCCCTGCTTGTGCTCAGTGACCGGCAACGCGGCGAATTGGAAGTCATCGTCTCCCACACACCCTGGGCCAAGGAACGCTGCCGTGCCCAGGCGCTGCTCGGGATCGCCGACGGATCCGATGTCGCCCTGGTCGCCGAACTATTCCAGGTCAGCCGGCAGACGGTTTACAACTGGCTGCGCCGATTCCAGGAACGAGCCGAGCTGGATCTCAGGGCGCGGCTCCTCGACGCTCCTCGGATGGGCCGCCCCAGGACAGCGAGTGGGACCATTGACGAACGAATCGCCGCAGTGATCGATGACGACCCGAGGAAGCTCGGTTATCACGCGACGGTCTGGACGGCCCCACTCCTGTGTCAGTATTTGCGGGATCACCATGCGATCAAGGTCTCCGACAGGACGGTCAGCCGCGCAATCGACCGCCTGCGCATGCGTTGGAAGCGGCCCCGTCATGAGTTGGCGCTGCGGCCCGAGATGTGGCGGCAGTCAAAAGGGGGCTGAAACGCGGCCTGGATCAGAAGGGCCGCGCCATCCTGCTGATGCTCGACGAGACGATCATCACGGAGACTCCCCCGCTGTATAACGCCTATGGCCACATCGGAGAGCAGGTCCGTGTGCCGATCACAGGCAATCGCGCCAAGAGGATCCTGCATGGGGCGATCAACATCAAGAGCGGCGACGTGGAACTGCTGATCACCGAAGAATGGGTCAACGAGACTCATCAGGCGTTTCTCGCCATGATCCGGTCTCACTGGCGGGGCTGGAACCCGGTGCTCTTCGAGGACCGAGCGTCGCAGCACAAGTCGCCGAGCAGTCTGGCGCTGGCGGAGGAGTTGGGGATCGAAGTCCGGTTACTGCCCCGGGCCACCCCGGAGTTGAACGCGATGGATCACCTGTGGCGGCACGCCAAGAGACAGGCGGTTGGGGACCGACCGACCGTCACCGTGACCGACTCCGCTCTGGCCGTTTGCCGGTACATCATCGACCTGAGTCCTCGGGAACGGCTCCGACAGGCCGGTGTCCTGTCGGGCAACTTCTGGCTCACGGATTAACGAAGTCGGCGACCAGGACTGCCCGGCCTCAGGGATAGTATTTTCGAGGCACGTTGCGGCGAGGCGGGAAAACAAGGGGAAAACGACGGTCCCTCTCAATAAAGGCTTTCCTAACTATGATCCAATGAGCGTTTGGCTGATGGGTTCCCGACTCACATAGGCAGAAAACCCGTGTTTTTCGCTCATTCCCTCCGGCAGGGCGCCTTGGCACGGCCGCCTTTGTCAAAAAACTTCTGTCGACCTACTTAATCGAAAATCCGGCCCTTGCCCCGCAAAGAGTTACAGCGGGTCACCCCAAACATGGGCCAGCGCCGCTGCGTCCAGAATAAACATGCTCAAGGAGAAATTGACTGATTATCTAAACATGACCATTCATGTCTGTGACTTGGCTCGACGGCGTGTGCTCGAGGGGGAACGGATCGACACTAGCGACAAACTCTTCAGTCTGTTCGAGCCGCACACTGAGTTGATCATACGTGGCAAAGTTCCTCAACCTCTCGAGTTCGGCCACCGCGTCCTGGTGATCGAGGATGGCGCGGGCTTTGTGTGCCACTATGCGATCTTGCCTCGAGGGGCGGAGGACAGCGAGGTCCTGGTGGAGGAGATGAAGCAGGCGCAACAACGACTGAACGGTCGAATCCGACGTGCGTCGTTCGATCGCGGCTTTCATTCTCCGGAGAATCAACGCGAGTTGGTGAAACTGGTAGAGCAGCCGTGCTTGCCCAAGCCAGGCCACGTTCAGGCTCAGCGTCAGGAGCAAGAGGCCACTGTGGAATTCCGCCAGGCGCGGCGGCATCACCCGGGGATCGAGTCGGCAATTGGCGCGTTGCAGTCAGGCAATGGTCTGGATCGGTGTCGAGATAAGAACTTCGGCGGCTACTGTCGGTACGTGGGGCTGGGGATCCTTGGTCGGAATCTTCAGGTCTTGGGAAAGCTGTTGATCGCGCGCGAGGAGCCGAAGTGCGAGGCGGGGCAGTCGCGGCGCGGCCGCACCGCGGCCTGAGCTGGTCGGCCCGGCCCCAAAGACGTGGTGGAACCATGGCATCGACACCGTGGTGATTGGCAACTACGCAGATATCTGTGCATATTAGACATATCATCTAATTAAATTCCAAGAAGGTTCGCGATACTCCACATAATAGTATGCTAACGATCGACAAAATCACCAACGTTCGGCTTGCGGTTCGGGAGATAGGGTAGTTTTCCGACGGACACTCGTTATGTCAGCAGGGTACCGCCCCCCTACAAAATCCGTGACGGTCAGGAAAATCGAAGCCGGCAGGCGGAGCGCCGAAGCCTACCGAGCTTGCCGGCCGGGGCGAGTCCGTAGATTAGCTGATCCATTACCTATTAAATTTGTGATACATATAATATTAATACTAAACATACTTATTGTGATTTATGTGTTATTTAATAAATAATGTTACAACTTTTCGGCTGCCAGCACTTCGCTGGCGACGGCGGGCAGGTCCTCGGAGTGAATGCAGACCAGGAATCCCGGTCTACCCTTGTCGAAGAGGCAGAGGATCGGGATCTTGGACTCGCGGCGGGCCAACTCCTTGGTCGCATCATGCAACGTCCGCGCCGCGTGGCTCGCCCGCAACTTCGATTCGATGAAGAGGCGAGGATGGGTGGAATCGGAGCGGGTCACGTCCTCCCGGCCGGAGGACCCCGACATCGGCTGGCGGCGGGCACCGAACACTGCGGCGGCTCGCTGTTCGCATTTTTTCCAGGTGCCACGTGCGGTCAACGTCGGCCTCCTCAACAGGGGAATGAGCTCGGCTCGACGGGCGCGGCCGACTCGGTTTCGGGTCACGGGTGCGTCAGGATGGGTCTCAGGCTCCGATGCGGGGCGACGGCCTGGTGGGGGCGGTCGGGCTCGACGAAGGGAGCCTCCTCGGCGCCGCCGGCGGCAACGACCAACCGGGGGAAGGTCGGCGGGACGCAGTTCCAGCAGTTGACGACGCCGTGGGCCGAGAGCCACCACCGCCCCTGGTGGAGGCAGAAGGGGTCCTGACACGTCCAGAGGCGGGCGACGCCCGCCTCGTCGGGCGCCGGCACGAGGGTGAGAGCGTCGAGTTCGGTCGGAGCGACCTCCGCAGGGCTGTCCGCCTCTCGTGATCCCAAGGGTCAGCGCGGGTCGGCCCGCGATCATCTCGAAGGCACGCCGCTCGGCGGTGGCGCGGGCGAGTGCACCGTCGCATTCCAGCAGGCCGGAGCGTTCGTCCCCTGCCTCCTGCAGCTCCTCGGACCAGGACTCCAGCTCGGCCTGCCAGGGGGTATCGCCGGGGTTGGTCCCCGACGGCGGCAGAAAAACCGGGAGGCCGGACGGTGGGTCCGGCACGAGGCGCTCTTTAACGACCGCGAGGGGGCTCGCCGGCGGCGGAGGGCTGCCGGGCACTCCCAGCCGCGCCTGGCGGGCGAGCGTCTCTTGCCACCAGACCCGGAGATCGAGGCCGTTTTGACAGGCTGCCGTCCAATCCTTGCCCCTCTCCCGCGGGGGTGCCACTCTCACGCAGCGATCCGACCGGGAGAGCCAGTTCGCCGCCGACCGCTTCCCGGCATCATCGGCATCGCCGGCGATGATCCAGGGGGACGCCTTGAGCAGCACATTCAGGATGCGCGGGTTCGGCCGGTCGCTCGCGCTGCCGAGCGTCACCACGGAGCAGAGGCCGCGAAGCTCTTGACCCAGGAGCAGGGCGTCGAATTCTCCCTCCGCGATCACGAGGGGCTTTCCCCGGACGATTCCCGACCAACCGGGAGAGATCCCGCCTCGATGGCTCCCTTTAACGGCGAGGTACTTGGGTTGGCCCTCCGGGCGACGGACGTTGATGAGCCTCACGTCCGCACTCTGTGCGAGCGGCTGGCCCGCCACGGCGGGGCCAGCGAACCACGGGATGACGAGGCCGCGCGGAACCCAGATCCCTCCTACGGAGTCGTCCTCGGGCCAGGAGCCGAGCCGGGCTTCCCGGATCGTCTCTTCACTCAACCCGCGTTCGCCCCTCAGGTAACTTTGAGCCTCAGCGCCCTGGTCGGACCAGAGCAGCGCCTCGGCCCGGGACACGATCTCGCGGGCGAAGGCCTGCCAGCCCTCCGGCCGGTCCGCTTTCCGAGGAGCGGCAGGTCGAGGCGTCCTGGCCTCGACCGCGCGGCCAGGTCCTGGGAGCGAACCGCCCCCGATCGCCCGGACCGCCTCGGGGAACGACATCCCGGGATTCCGTCGCCTGACGAAGTCGATCGCGTCGCCGCCGGCACCGCAGCCGAAGCAGTGGTATCGCTCCTTGCCGGGGACCACACAGAGGCTAGCCTGGATTCCCATGCAGGGGAAACCGGCTAACAAAATGCCTATATGCAGCAAGATGCTATATTGCGTTGTTGTGTTAGTTCTTGACTTTACACCACGCTCGGCCGAGGTGCCGGGATGGCACTATCCCAAGACCAGCCGCAAGCGTTTGCTCCCCAGCCACGGCACCGCTGCGTCCGTCTGATCGAACCCCGAGGCGATCAGCAGCGGGTTGTGGGCGCGCTTCTGGAACCTCACCACGATTTCACTCTCCGTGATCGTGACCTTGGCCGAGGCGTCGATGAAGTCGCGGAACAGATGGCGGGACTTGGCGGACTCGTAGCCGTTGCCGACGCGGACGGCCAGCAGGCGGTACAAGCTGCTCGCCATCAGTGTCAGTTGCAGGTCGCAGTTGACCTTCATCGCCACCGCCGAGGAGAGGGCGTCCAAGTGGAAGAAGTCGATCCCATCCTCGATGGTGTTTTCGATCAGCATCCGCCGTGCGTAGCGGCCGATCAGGTGAGAAGCGGATCGGGTCATCTGGTTGGTCAAGAGCAAGGTCGGTTGCTCGTGCCCGAGATCGGCGACGGTCAACTGCCGGAGTGGGCCGTCGTAGTCGTTCAGAGTGAGCCGCCGGTCCAGGACGCGCGGGGTCTTGTACGCCCGGGAAACGCTCTCCAGTTCGATCCGTCGCCAGGCCGATGCCGGTGTTTGCGCGATCGCGTTGAGGAGCTTCTTCGACCGTCGCCGGAGCGTGATGAACTGGACCCCCATCCGGTTCAGCTTGCTGAGGTTGGCGTAGGTCGTCAGCCTGGAGTCGAAGATGAGCTCCTCAGGCAGGTGTCCGGTTCGTTGCTTCCAGAACTCGACGAATCGAAGAATTTCGTCATTCTGCTGGTCCTTGCGCAACTCACTGTTGGCGTAGCAAAAGACGCGGGTGTCGGCGTCCTGGGCCAGGAACGCCAGCATCCCCTTCTGCCGCCTGCTCCGTTTCGAGACGTCATGTTTCTCGACCACGGCGTCGTCGCCGTGGAAGGGGATCGTGTGGAAGTCGAGGTCGAAGGACGTCCCCCATTTCAGGCCCAGACGGCTGACCGCGTCGAACCAATCACGCATCCACTTCGGGTAGCAGGCCGGGTCGACTCGGCTACTGTATTCGGTCAAGAACGACCGCTTCGGGACCACGTTCAACCCGGCGAACAGGGCCAGCCCGTCGTCGAGCACGGAACTCATGACGTGACTGTGTCGTGCGTTGCCGAAGAGCTTCAACGCCAGCAGCGACCGCACCGCGCACGCGGCGGGGATCATCTTCGAGCCGGGGAAACCGCCCCGGACGAGGAGTTTGTCCAGGTCGGCCGAGATCAGCCACGGCAGGAACAGGAACAGGCCTCCGAACTTGGTGCGGACGTGGCGTGGCGTGAGGTCGAGCCGGCGGACGTCGGTCACCTCGGCCACGACGGGACGGGGCTGGTCGGGCCGTTCGTCATCGGCTCGTCGCGGCAGCTTCGCGAACCCCTCTTCCTCGAGGATCACGGCGACCGCCGCCGGGCTGAGCGACTCGCCTTCGCGGGCGAGGGCGCGGCTGATGTCGTGGACGGAGAGGTTCTGCTTCCGCAGCGCGACGACCTGTTCCCGAAGCCGTTCCTGTTTGCCCGGCGGTCGGCCTTCGCGTGCGGTGGGGACGAAGAAGTCTCGCTTGAGCTGATTGCGGAACTGATGGACGAGGACGCGAAAACTGCCCGGTGTATAGCCGAACCGCTTGGCCGCTTCGGCGGAGGGGACACCCTCGACGAAGAAGGCCCGGAGGGCCTCGTATTGTCGGTGAGTGGAGTTGGATGGCTCCAAGAACAGGCGAGCCAGCGTTAGGCGATCTCTGGAATTATCGTCCATGTTGTCACGGTGTCACCCTGATTTGCTTCTGATTACTGATACGATGATGGGTTGCGAGGAAGACTTAAAATAAAGGGAAAATGGGGTTCAAACAACGAATGTAGATTGTTCATCTAATTTTGTTGACGTTGTGGCGGAAGCGTCTATCGTTCTTGGACAGCGATAACTTGTCGATCGAGGAACGGCTGTATTTTACGGGGATTCCTGATCAGCTTCAAGTGGATTTGTTAACCAGTTTCCCCTGCATGGGAATCCAGGCTAGGGTTGCGATCGTCGTGAAAGGGGCAGGCCCACCAGAGCCGGCGTGTTCGGTCCCGGGCGGCCGCGGGGGTCCGGAGGTCCGAGCAATCACGACTTCGATGGGATCAGAAGGGAGGAGAATCATCGGACCCCTCCTCGGCGTCGGGATGTCTTGGGTGCGCCGCAAATTCCCGGAAATCCTCCGGATCGTCCGCCCGGTCGCCGTCTTCCGGGTCGGGGAGCGAATTCGGGTGATTTTGGGGATTTTGCGGCGCGATCAAGAGGAGATTGGAGCGGGGTTCGCACGGGGCCGTGGAACCGGGTGACACTGCCCTCCAGAGGTCAGAAAGGAATGTCGTCATCGCCCACCTCCTCGTCGTCGAGACGTCCTTGGTGCGCCGCAAAATCCCCGAAATCCCTGGGATCGTCGCTCGGGGATCGAATTCGGGTGATTTCCGGGATTTTGCGGCACGATCAGGTACGGGTTGACGTCGAAGGTTTCCGAGGGCTTCGGTCCCGGGCGGCCCGCCGGCCTGGGCGGATCGGGCCGGCGCCGGAGGTAGTGGCACCCGACGAGCCAGGCCAGGGCCTCATTCAACGCCTTCGGCCGCTCACTGAAGGTGCGCTTCAGGTCGCGGGTCAAATCGCGGCGCGAGAGGGACTCGGCGTGGTGTCGCAAGATCCACTTGAGGACGGACCGGGTGTCGTCGTTCCCTTCCTCCCCGCGCGCCGGATTTTCCTCGCCTCGTGGACGCGCCGGACATGGCTCTTGAGGTAGGTCAGCAGCCGGGCGGCGTTCCGCACCGTCCTGGCTGACACGTCGGGGATCGTGGCCGTGTCCCGCCTCGGGTCGGCGGCCAGGCTGAGCATGTGGAGGATCAGGACGATCCGGCCGGCGTACTGTTCGAGCTTCGCCCAGGGGCCTTTGAGCGATTGCGGGAAGTCGGCGTCGGACTGCTCCACGGAGTGGGCGTCGATCATCTCTCGCCACGCCTGCTTTCCCTCGGGAGTGAAGTGGACGACGTGCGGGAGGGGTCGCGTGTCCTCGAACTTGAGCGGGCAGTCGTGAAGCCGGCGGACGATCTCCGACCACGCCGCGGCGGCCTCGTCTGGGATGCCCTCCTCCTGCCAGCCCCTCTTGGGGACCGGGTCCGGGTAGGCGAACAGGAAGCGGTCGAGGAAGCCGTCAGACCGGCCGCGCTCGTCGCAGAACGAGCCGATCATGTCGGGGACCATGCCGCCGATCAGGCCGAGGAACGGATGGGAGACGCGGATCGGGATGTTCTCGGCGTGCCCCTTGCGGTCCACGAGGTGGGGTTGCCCTGACCACGCACCCCTTTGAAGGTGGCTGCCCGTCTACGAGGTGCAAATAAATCGCTGTCATTGCGGTAATCTGGGGCATTTACTAGCGCCGAGATAAAGTCGCTGGAGCGAGAATTCGTTCCGAATCGGCCTTGACGGCCCGAACTCGGGACAGCGAATAAATTAGATTCTGATTTGTACCAGATTCGTATCTCTATCAGAAATCTCGCAACATTTTAAGCTACAAGACGTTGCGAGATTGTTGAACCACCTTCAAAGGGGTGGGTTGCCCTGACCACGTGGACAGATACCATTGGCGGTCCGACCCCTTGCCGCCCCGGTACTGGTTCATCGACGTCACCAGCGAGGAGACTTCGTCCAGGACCTGGAGCAGCCCGCGGGGGTTCTGCCCCATGGTCGCGTTCAGCGACTCGATCGTGCTGTCCCCGACCACGGCCCGCCTCGGGACCGGCGGGACGGGCTTCACGGGATCCAGCTCGACGGGCTCGTCCTCCTTCCCACGCTTCGGGCGGCCCCGCCCGGCGGCCTTGCTGGCCGACTCGTACTGGGCATGTTGAATCTCGAAGGCGGCCTTCTCCTCCTTCCATGCCGCGAAATGAGCTTCGTCGAGGCTCCGCATCGGGCTGGCTATCGCGCTGACGGCGGGACTCTTGCCGTCGCCGGGCAGGCCGACACACACGGCGTAGATGCTCGCGGAGGCGAAATAGCCGCTCTTGAGCCGGAGACTGGCCGAGCGGCCGAGCGCCGCGCCCGCCACCGCGAGCACGGGCAGGGCGAGGAAGTCGGCCGGGCAGCCGATCGACGTCGCGCCTTGACGGATCAGGCGGACCGCCGCCGCGGGATAGACGTCCAGCGGGAACGGCTCGACCGGCGGCAGTTTGAACGCGAGAGGCTGTCCCCAGCCGTCATCTTCGGGGGCCGGGCCGTCCGGGTTCACGGCGGCGACGGCCTCGATCCAGGCGCCCGCCTCGGCCTCGGACAGTGTGGACAGATGAGCGTCCCACGCCCGGTCGCGGTCCTCGACGTCGGCCTCGGCCAGCCGCCGCGCGAGCTCCCGGTGCGTCCCCGAGACCCGCCGAGCCTCACCGTTGATGGGGTGTCCGGCCCGGGCCTTGGCGAAGACCCAGGCGTCGTACGGCGCGGGGCTCACGTCGGCGTTGGGGTCACGCCTTTCTTGAAGGGGGACCATCTTACGCATCCCCTTCCGCGTCGCGGGGTTGAGGACGAACAACCACGGAGGGCGCGAGCGGCGCGCACCCCGGCCGTCTCCGAATCCCAAGGTGAACACTGGCCTGGCGCCAGAATGGACAGAATGGACAGAATCGGCCCTGGCGGGTCCCACGCGATTCGGGCCTATCCGCCGGCACGTCCGGGAGGGCAGCCGTGAGCGATCCAGTCGCGCAGTTCCTCGGAGCGCCAGCGTTGCGCCCGCCCGAGCGACACGGGCGCCGGCATTTTCCCGCTCTGGGCGAAGCGCCACACGCTGCGAGGGCTGATCCCCAAGAGACGCGCGACCTGGTGGACATCGAGCAGCGGGGCGCTGGGCTCGGTCGGGGGAGCGGTGAACGGCATGGGGCAGGACTCCTCATGCTCGGCGCGGTGGCGATTCGGGAGGACCACGATGCGCTTCACTATCGAGCGCGTCGCCAGGATTGTCCTGGAAACTTCCAGGATCGTCCCTGGCGGCCTCGAGGCGGTCGGACGAGGGATTCCACGTCCGCGCGAGTGGGGACGTCGTGCCGGGGCTGCTAGAGGCCTTCTCGATCAATCCGTGGCGGGCAGGCCGAGCCGGTGGCGGACGAGGGCCTCGCGGAGAGCCACCAGGAGCAGCCGCTTGACCTGCGGGGTCGCCTTCTCGTACGCCACGCGGGCATCCGGATCGGCCTGGGCCAGCGCCTCGGTGTCGAACGCGGACCGCTCCTCTGGCGTCAGGGCCTCCCAGTACGCCTGGATCTGGGCCTCGGCTTCTCGTTCGCGGAGCTTCGCCTGGCGGACGGCATCCACCTGCTCACTCGCCGCTCGCCGGGCGGCTTCTTTGGCGGCACGCTGGGCCTTGCCCTCGAAGCTGGCGGGGGACGCGAAATCCTCCCGGATCGCCTTGGTGAGATAGGCGCCGAGGTCCCCGATCTTCTGGGGCTTCTTCTCGCGGAGCCAATCGACCTGCTCAATCTGGGCCTTGATCCGGTCCTCGGGGAAGTCGCGGACCAGGTCGGCGGCCACGGCTCGCGTGACGCCGCGCTCCACCAGCTCCCGCTCCAAGCCGGTGGGCTCGGGCTTGGCCTCCGGAGGCTTCACCTCGGCGGGCGGCGGGAGCTCGGGATTGGCCAAAGGCAGCTCGATCGCAACCCTCTCCCCCTTGCTCGTGAACGCCTTGAACTCGGCCTGGGCCTTCGGGCCGGGCGTGTAGATCAGTGTCCAGTCCGGCCGACCTTCGCGGTCGGTCGTCATCTCATACTCGACCTTGGCGATGTACCCGGACTGCCGGTGGGGGGCGTGGACCTTCTCCATCTGCTGTCGCATCAACCAGAACGTCGTATAACGCGTGAGCGGCGCGTAGGTGCAGAACTCCGAGTAACGCATTCTCGCCTCGGGCCGGCTGTGCTTGAGGGTGGCGAAGACGTGATACGACAGCAGCTCGTAGAGGCGCTGCGCCGCGGGCGGCAGGTCGCGGAGGTAATCGAAGTCGAGGGGCCGGGTCGTCGCCGTGTCGAGGATCTCGCGGTAGAAGGCGTGCGGGACGAGATAGACCGCATCGGCCCTCTGCCCGTCCGGCAGTGTCTCGCCGGTGAACACGATGGCGTACCGCGTGTCGCCGACCTCGATCCGCCGCTCAGTCCCATCGCGGACCTTGTGCCGGACCTTCGCCGTGATGAAAGCGCTGGCATTCTGGAGGAGGGCTCGCCGGATGTCGCGGATGTTCTTCCCACTGTCGGGCAGGCCGAGCTTCCGGCAAAGCTCACTGAGGCTATCCAGGCGGATCAACCCCGGGGTAGGCCGCCCTGCTTCCTCGATCCGGCGGTTGATGATGAGCGTGTCGAGCTTGTACGCCAGCGGCCCCGGCGGGCCGTACTGGGAGTTGTAGCTGACCTCCCACCGCAAGGCCAGCTCGCCGTCGGCGCCCGTTTCCCGGATCGCGATGCGGACGGTCCCCTGCCGGGCGAGGTGGTGGATGGGGAAGCGTGAGAGCGTGGTCTCAACCCGGAGAACGTCCCGGAGGACCACCGGCTCGGTCTTCGGATGGGTCTTCTTCATGTTAGTGTATAAAAGAGCACCACCACCATCCTTCTGGTGTTGGTGTCTCTTAAAGTCTCTTAAAGTCTAAGAGTCTAACCGGGGGCCGTGCTGCACAAGTATAATGGGAGAAGCAACTTAGGTCAAGACGAACCCCTCGAAACCCAACTCAAAGTACGCTTTTTCCCAACTCAAAGTACGGGGGCGCCCAACTCAAAGTACGGGGGCGCCCAACTCAAAGTACGGGGGCGCCCAACTCAAAGTACGGGGGCGCCCAACTCAAAGTACGGGGCGCGGCGGTAGTTGGTCGGTCCCCTTCATCGGCATGACCGGTGGCGTCGCCCCAATCCGATTGGGCCGCATCGCCGGCGCCGTCATCCCGTCCGCCTTGGGCCTGCATATCCCAGGTGGGACATAGTGTCCAGCGCCTCGGACCTCCTCGTTGACTCCTGTACGTACGTTCTTAGAATAAATGTACAGGACGGACCACGGGTCGAGGAGGGCCCCCCTTATGAGGTACCAACAGCCGGACGCGGCCGACGTCTTACCGAGGCTGTCGCGGTCGGAAGAGATTGCGATCTGGCGTGCGATGGCGCTGCGGCAGCCGCCCGACGATCCCGTGCGGCGGTGGGCCGAGCGGCAGCTTGCTCGGGCGGGTCTGCTGGGCGAACCCGCCGGAACGAACGACGCGGCAGGGCGACGACCGGCTACCCCGGCGCTTGCGGGCTCGGCTCCAGGAACTGGAAGCCGGCTTCGCTCAGAGTGAGCGTCCCGTCGGCCTCCACGATCAATCGCCCCTGAAGGACCGCGCCCCCGGGGTGCTGGGCCAGCTTGCGCGGCCTTCGCGTTCACCTTCGCCTGGATCTGGAGGCCACCCAGCTCGATGACGAGCCGGGGATCTGCGGGATCGATGTCCCGAGGGACTTCGCCGGCCTTGAACGGCACCACCAGCTTCACGGATTGGACTTGAAGGGTTTTCGTCATCGGGTTCCTCGTGAGAATGGGGCCGGGAAAACCGGCCCGCGGGGGTACGGATCAAACTCGGACTCGGGGGTGATCTTCCCCTCAGTATTCCGGCGAAACGGAGGGAGTGAAAGAGGCGCCGGGGCGGCGGTTGGCTACCCCGGTGCTTGCGGGGCCGGCTCAGTTGCCTGAGGGACGCAACGACATTTGTTCATAGACACAGAGCGGCATGGCGGCCGCGCCCGGGTCGGCCACCCATTCGGGCTCGGCGGGGAGCGGCCAATCCTCGGGTTCCTCGCCAGGGCACGGACCCGGCGGGTGGTATTCGCCACAGTACGGGCAGAGGGGTTCCGGCTGGTCTTCCTCGTGGGCGTAGTGGCCGAACGTGGAGCCGCTCATCGCGCACCCCCTTCTCAGAGGGCAGGGGCGGTGCCGAGCTGGGCGGCGCGGGCGACGATGGCCGCCGCGGTGGCGCGGGCGGCCGGGGAGCGGGGCGCCTCGATCGCGGGGGCGGGACGCTTACGGCCCGACAGGAGGCCGAGCGCGACGAGGGCCTTGATGTGCTTGCAACGAAACTTGTTGTTTTGGTGATCGGGGCAGGAGCAGGACAGAAACCCGGCGGCGCGGGTGACGTGGTAGACCGACCCGGACCGATCACCTGTACGCTTCACGAGCGACCAAGAGCGCGCGCCCGGTTCGGGGGCGGGCTTACGCTTGAGAGAGTACTCATCCGAATTGATGAACACACGAAGTTTGCAGGTGCCGTGCCGGGGGGAAGAGGGCTTGGCGCGGTGCGCGGAGGGCGCTACGGTGGCCATGGGGTGCTACCTCGTAAGAGGAGGTGCCGTAAGCGCGGGTGGGCGGGTCGTAACCGACCACTCGCGGCCCCACTGAAGGCCAGTGGAGCAGGCTCAACTGTACCAAATTTCAGTAGGCTTGCCTAGCGGAAAACCCTGTAAAATAAGGAATTTCCGGCATTGTGCAAACATGAATGATTAAACAGATTGGCCGCATGGACGCGGCCCGACCGGCCACGGAGGGCCGGGCAGCCGCACCGGGCCGGGGGGTGACGCCGCCGGCGGGACCGAGCTGCGCCGCGGCCCGGAACCCCCCGGGGCTGCGGCGGGTCTGCCGCACGCGGGGGCCGGCGGGGCGCGCGCCTCGGCGCCCGCCGCGCGGGCCGGTGACCCGCGGCCCCCCTCCGCACCCCTCACTGGGAGGGGTTTATTGGGCTTGGTGTCGATGGTTGTCCTTGAGATATCTCGATTTCGGCTCGGAGTTCCAGCCACGGTTCCGGTCTCCAATGAGGTCTTGGTAACGCATGACTCAGGATCAGAGCAGCGACCAACGCCGAGATCCCTTGGCGGAACACGCTGACCAGCCGCTCCTTCGTCCCCGAGGCGCGGAGCCGAGCGCGCCGCTCGGCTCGGGCTCGCGACGCCGCTCTGGGCCGCGCCGATGCGCCGCCCGGGGCTCGCCCGAGGGCTTGGTCCCGGCCGGACCCCCCGTCGCGCCGGCGGGGGCCAGCTCGGGGATCGTCTCCACGGGGACCTCCTGACTGGCCTCGAAGTCCCCGCCCACGGCCAGCACGTACCGCGTCGCCACCGCCAGCACCAGCCAGAGCCGCTCGGCACGGTCGCAGTCGGTCATCCGCGTCTGGTCCCAATGCCAGCCGGCGCTCTTGAGCAGCTTGTATCCGTGCTCGATCCAGGCCCGCATCCCATACCACAGGCCCTCGGCCTGCTCCGGCGCCAGGTCCGTCACCACAAACCACGGTTCGTCGTAACCCTCTTCCCAGCAGGCCAGGAGCGTGCATTCCAGCCGCTTCTCGGGCTTCTTCGGGAACGCCATCCCGCGGCCCTGCCACCGGCGACCCGGCTTGGGGACGAACCGGCTGACCGGGACGCCGACCTTGCCCCCCTGCCTGCGGAACTTGCCGCACTTGGTGATCCGCATCAGAGGATGCCAACCCAGGGCGACGATCGCACGGGAGAGCCAGCGTGCGTACAGCCCGCGATCGGTCATCACGACGACGGTCCAGCCCGGGGACACCCGCTGAGAGAATGCCGCGAGCAAGGCGAGCCACTCGGGCTTCCAGGCGTGGGTCACATTGGCGGGGAGGATCTTCCAGGCCACGGGGAGGGCGCAGCCGCGGGACACGACGCTGATCGACAACACGGTGAAGACGGCGCCCAGGCTGGTGGCATCCAGGGCCAAGGCCAACCGCTTCGACGGCCAGCCTTTGAGCACCCAGGTCAGCAAAGGGGCGAAGCAGGTGGTGACATCGAGCTCCTGACGTCGGGTCCCCGATTTGGCCGCGGCGGGCTGGGAGAACTCCTGGAGCCGCGAGCGGAGGGTGTGGAATCCGACGGCCACGAAGGGGAGCAAGGCGGTGACGACACAGTGGAGGCCGCACCGCTGGGCGAGGATCATGCCGAAGCTGTACAAGGCCAGGACGGTGGCCTGGGGCCGACTGAGGTTGGGGAAGGCGTCGCTGACTTGCTCGGTCCAGGCATCGAGTGGAGTGCGGCGTGGCATGGGAGGACCTCCGGTGAACACGGTGGTGCCGATGACTTCGTGTCCCAGAGGTGAAAATCTGATGCCTCGCCAACTGCTTACCTCGTATCGGGTTAGAAAAACCCCTCCCAGTGAGGGACCGGGGGGCGGGGGGGGGTGCGAACGAGCACGAAAGAGCGGCGCAGCCGCGGCCATATTTCTGCTCTGCTGCCGCGGCGGCCGAGCCCCCCCGTGAACTGATGGGGGCGCAGGCCGCCGCGCGGAGGGCAGGAGGCCCGACCCATTCCGGGGCTGGATGCCCCGTGGGCGCGAGCAGGCCCCCCGCAGGCCGCATGACGCGGGCCGGCCGACCAGGGCCCTCGCCTGCTCCAGGGGATCCCGCCGGCCGGACTGCGGCGGGCGGCCTTAGCTCGGGGACGGGGGCCCATCTCCTCGAGGGGGTGTGGGAATCCCCCAGGCCGGCGCGCCACTGGCGGCGAGCGTCGGTCCGCGTCAGCGGGTCTTCTCGGTTCCAAGAGGATCTGAATCGGGAGCGTCGTCCCAGATCTTGCCCGGGGTCGCGGGGCTATCGTCCGGCAGGGCGGTGGACGACCACGTGGCCGTGGTGCGGGCGGCCTTGGCTTGGGGACGGTGGCCCATCTCCAGCGTGGCATTGGCGGCCCGGGCGGGGCGTGGCACGGGGCTCCGGCTCGGCGTGCCCGCGACAGCGTCCGGGGGATCCCACTGGCACGATTGATTCAGCCTGACGACGGCTCCGATCGCTCGCGGAGTGGCTTCGGTCCAGTGCCTCGATTTCTGGTAGAATCGACGCTCATGTCTCTCTCTCCTCTCCAAGTCACAGGAGTCGTCATGCCGCGGTGCCAGAAGCCTCCTGGAAAGGGTCGTGGACTTGGGATGAGATCAACGCCGGCCGCAAGATGCCCGGTTGGCGAGCAATCGGGGTCACCCGCGTCCGGCCCGGCAAGCTTCGTGCTCTGCCGGGAGTGAGGGTAGTCCAGTTCGATTGACAAAGAGGCAAGGAGCGTACAGTTTTAATGTTGGGGAACGTTGTAAGGAGGACCAAAGAATTCTCTTGACCGGATTTTCACAACATCGGCAAAAAATTCGGCCCTCCTCTTCGGCGTTGGATCTGCCGCATAACCAGCATATCCACAAATGTTCATATAAGGAATTGGTATATTATTTCCATCTTTTTCGTCGTCAGTTATACCAATCCAACCTTCAGAATGATTATTAAAAAATATTGTATTATCTCTAAGAGTATTTATGTGTCTATCAATATTTAACGTTTTAATGTTTTTGTTATCATATTTCTTTGTCTCTGCAAGTTTAAGTGCCCCTTCACTAATCTGTTCAATGTTGGTCTGGTGTGGATTGCCTTTGTCAGCAACGTGTTGCGACAATGCCTGCTGGAGTGAGACAATCTGGGATTTCCATTCTGTCACGAGGGCTTTAGAGTCGACGGGCAGTGTGTTGATGGCGGTAACGACTTGAGCCACGCGCGTAATGTCGGATGTTTTGAGCACCTCGATGCTTGTGCGGAGCTTCGTCGATTCGGCTGCGAGATCGGAAAGACTCTTTTCGAGGGTTTTCTTGCTAGACTGGAGTGATTCCAATCCCGCATTCGTCTCACCAACCTTAATGTAAAGGTTGACGTAACTCTTGTCGAGTGTGGAGATACGCTCTTTTGCCGCCTCCGTGACTTCGGTAAACTTTTCGAGTTTTTCTTTCGCGAAATCAGCGGCGGAACTCTTGACTTGTTGTTCGGCTATGCTATGTGCCTGAGTAGTGATGCTGTTCAAGAGGGCAACAAAAGCAATAACGTTGGCGATGCCGAATAGCGAGCCAATAATGGCGAGTCGCTGCCAGAGCAGTCGGCTCACCTCGTTCGCGATGAAGTCTTTGGCTTCAGATTCATTCATATTATCTGTCTTGGCTATAGATAGCGCGTAGCGACACCTAACCCTTAACCGGGATTTTCTAGACCTGAAACAAGCGTGATGAGAGGCTGCTTGGAACCTCACCCCTATGTTCAAAGGCCTTTGTCGAAGGCATTTGCGAGGGGGTTGTCGTTTTCGAGTGATGCTTCTCCGAATTCCCTCGTCCCGGTTTATGCCTTGTTTCATAGGACGCAGGTCACTGTCATCCCTATGTCAATCCTCGGATCACGCTTGTTTCAGGTCTAGATGAGAGCCGTCCCAGCCGTTGGGTCGCCTCATTCGGTTGATCCGAACACATACTGCAATCGATTGCACGGCACAATTCAAGGTTATTCCGGAAAAAGTCATGCCCGGAGTCATGAAACGGACTTTCCGCACATCTGGGACAAATTTCCAGTAACTTCTCAATAAGTCCGGGTGGAGGGCTCACTGAGTTCACAGTGCACAAGGCATCCTAAAGTCTTGTCGGATAGGAGTTGTAGAACTTGATCACCCGTTTCGGGCTCCGCCTCAGGTTGGTCACCACGAACCCGACGCGAGGGAACAACTCACCCGCGTGCCACTCCACCTTGGCCACCACCCACCGGGGCGGTCCCACGACTTCGCCTGATACCGGAAAGCGTGGTAGAAGACCTTCGGTTTCTTCGAGGGTCGGCCCGTAAACCGCCGATCCAGACCCTGGAAAAACCGGCGTTTCTTGGGGTCGGCACCCGTGCTGAATAGAGTCTACCCGAATGGCACTCGGTTAAGCGAAAGCTCCAGATAGCAAAGGAGTTAAGCCAAGAATCGCCGCGTTAATTCAGGGTGAGATTTTATATCAAAACTCGTTGACAGTTGAGCCGCCTTGGAAAACAAGGGTTGAGGATGTAGCCTCTGGAAAGTCGACCCCAAGCAGCCAGAATTCTCATTTTTCGCAAGTTCAAGCGGGTATGCAGGTTACGCCTTAACCGAGTGCCATTCGAGTCTACCCCAATCGTCGTGGTCCGCGGCCGGCGCGGACCCCGGGATTTCCAGGTCCGGGGGTGGCGGTTTCAGGAGAGGCCCTATCTGGCTCGGTCGTGCCGCATCGGTGATGACGTGCGGAGGGGCGAACAGGGGCTTCCTCTGGACACCGGACCGACCCCGGGCGATAATCAGCCTAGTGTCCCGTTTTGTGGCCTGGATCGTGTCCGGCGTCGGACTCAGGCGCGCGGGATCCGTAAGGGAGGAGCGATGTCCGACCACACCCTGCGCGTGCCCGACCACACCTATCAGGCCATCAAAGAGCTTGCGGGGGGGGAGATGACCATGCAGGCGGTGGTCGTCCAGGCAGTGGAAGCTCTGCGGCGCCAGCGGTTCTGGGCGGACTATCACGCGTCCTATACGGCCCTGAAGGCCGATCCCGACGCGTGGGCCGACTTCCAGGAGGAGCTCGCGGCGTGGGAGACGACCCTGGCCGATGGCCTGGAGGAGGAGCCGTCTCCTGCGGAGGTTTGAGGACCGTGTCCCCTCCATCGCGCGGCGAGGTCTGGGTCGCGAACCTGGACCCGACCCTCGGGCACGAGCAGGCGGGCACCCGCCCGGTGCTGGTCGTCTCCGTGGATCCGTTCAATCGCAGCCCCGCGGCCCTGGCGATCGTCCTGCCGATCACGGGCACCGACCGGGGCATCCCCGCCCACGTGAAGGTCGCCCCGCGAGAGGGGGGGCTGACGAAGACGAGCTTGGTCATGGTCGACCAGGTCCGGACGATCTCCCAGCAACGGCTCGGCCGCCGGCTGGGGGGTGTGTCCCCGGCGACGATGGCCCGGGTTGAGGACCGCCTCCGGCTCGTGCTCGGCCTGTGACCTCGGGGCCCGCCGACCGGCGCGGGCACTACCACCGCGGCCGCCGACCCGCCGGCGTGTCCTCCACAGCCTCGGACACCAGCCGGCGGCAGGTCTCCCGCGCCGCCGGCGTCCAGCCCAGGATCGGCCGCGCCGGGCTCCCGGTGAGCGGATGGCCGGCATGGAAGGCGCGCGCATGCCCGTCGCACCCGTCGCCCGTCCGCCCGGTGCTCGGGTAGTACCAGGCGGCATACCGGGCCTCAATCGTCCGCTCGCCGGCGCGCAGCGGTCCGGGTGGAGCAGGGTCCCGGAGCGGACCCCGATCACCGCATGGCCCTTGGCGCGCACGGTCGCGTCCTTCAGCGCGGCCCACGGCGTGCCGTCGGGCGACGCCTGGCGCGGTGGCACGCGAGCATCCCCTCCACCGCCGCGTCGAGGCAGCCGTCGCCCAGCCCGTCCCGCGCCAGGTCCACCCCGGGCGGCTCCGTCTCGAGCTCCAGGACGACCGCCAGCTCGGCAACGTCGACCGCGAACCTCAGGGGGACGCCTCCGGCGCGGCCGCGGGGGGTGTGGCGGAGGCGGGGGTTTTTTGCATAACCCCCCGAAAAGGTATATTCCAGGAATCAGACGGTCAGGTCGGGCTTGCCGATCCCTACATGCGATGCGCCCGCTCTTTCTGCCCTGCCTCCGCGCGGCACGTCCCGGAAGGTGTACTTTCTGAGACGTGTGGCTCGACGTGCCCCAATCTATGTCTCATTGTCGCGTTCTCAAATCCTCTGAGACGCCATGAGACATCCGCAGTACGCAAGGACGCTGGCCGGCTATGGGCGGATCAGTTCAGCACGACAAAGCTTGGAGGTCCAATTGACCAGGCTGGCCGAGTGCCTCAGCGGGATGCCCTCCGCACCGTCGGCCATGACCGAGTAGAGGCTGAAATATACCTTTTCGGGGGGATATGCAAAAAACCCCAGGCGCGGTCGTCGTCGGGCCAGGGCTCGGCCGAGGTGCCGGCGGTGAGGAGGACGAGGATCCGCGCGGCCTGGATCAGCGCGGTTTGGCGGAGGTTCGGGCAGAGCTGGCCCAGCGCCCACGCGGCCGCCGCCGCGCTGACCGTGGCCCCTGCCGGGTCCGGGTGCCTCAGGAGGGCGAGACAACCCGGGGGGAGGTTGCCCTGGTGGGGCAGGAAGAGGCGATAGACCCCGGCGCCGCTCGTGAGGATCCGCGCGGGGCTCTGCCAGCCGACATACAGCCAGCAGGCCCGGACCACGCCGCCGCCCTCGGCCTCGAGCCGCTTAAGTCGCGCATTCACGTTGGGCATCGGCGATCCCTTCCAGGCGGGCGATCCGATCGGCCAGCTCCGCGTGCGTCTGCACGTCAATGAGGGCCCCGAGGATCGCGCGGGCCGCGCCGAGACGGACCGTCGCCGGCTGGTCTTCGGCCAGGAGGCTCTTGAGCGTGTCGGCGGCGCTGCCGGCCGCCGCCGTCAGCTTGCCCACGGCGTCGCCCACCAGGCCCTGCCGCAGGCCCTTGACCCGGCTCTTGACCCCGTCCTCGGCCGCCCAGCGGTAGGCGGTGCGGCGGGGCACGCCCTGTGCCTCGGCCCACGAGGCCGCCGAGCCGCCAGCGGCCAGGGCCGCGGCCAGCGATTCGACTTTGTCTTTATTTATGTTCACTTTTAAAAATGATCTAAATATGTTCCTGGAAATGGCCGGTTTCCGTGCCGTTCGTGCGGCGTCCCCTCTTCGGACATCATCGGGGCACCGCCCTGCCCCGATGATGAGAAACGGGGACGGCCCGGGCGCGGCCGCCCCCGGTGTGTAACGTTCGTCGGGGCGGTCGGCCCGACGAATGTGACAGGTGCCACCGCGTGGCACACGCCCCCCGCGGACCCCAGGGGACTATTATAAATGAATATTATTGCATACTATCGTGTGAGCACCAAACAGCAGGGTGAGAGCGGCCTTGGCCTGGAGGGGCAGGTGGCCGCCGTCGCGGCCTACGCACGGGGCCAGGGCGCCGCGATCGTGCGGGCCTATCGCGAGGTCGAGAGTGGCAAGCGGGCCGACCGTCCCGAGTTGGCCAAGGCGCTGGCGCACGCCCGGCGGTCCCGGGCCACCCTGGTCATCGCCAAGCTCGATCGGCTTGCGAGGAATGTCCACTTTCTCAGTGGTCTCATGGAGTCGAATATGGATTTCATCGCATGTGATAATCCCCATGCGAACAAGCTCACGATCCACATCCTGGCGGCCGTGGCCGAGGACGAGGCCAAGCGGATCTCCGAGCGGACCCGCGCCGCGCTGGCCGCCTACAAGGCGCGCGGCGGCCGGCTCGGGGCGGCGCGGCCCGACGGCCGCCGGCTCACCCCGGAGCTCGGCGCCAGGGGCCGGGCGCGGGCCCGCGAGGTCCAACGGGCCGCAGTCGCGGCGGCGTACGCCGACCTGGCTGGCGAGCTGGCCGGGTTGCGGGCCGACGGGTTGTCGCTGCGCGCGATCGCCGCGCGGCTCAACGCCGATGGACACACCACCCGCCGCGGCAAGCCCTGGAACCCCATGCAGGTCGCCCGGGTCCTCGGGCGGGCCACCCGGTGAGGACCTTGCCTTCTGCGTGGGATGACGCAGTCAGCCCTACGTCTCATAAACCTCCGTTAAACGGGACACACAAAGCCGAATTCTTTCGTAGTTCAGGTTCTTCAGAGACTCCACAGGCTACTGATCCTTCCGAGGGATTATCGGCTGCGGCGGCGATTGCCTGGCAGTGGATTGCCGAACTCCGACCCACGCGGAATTGGCCTCTGTTAGTGTTTGCTGAAGGCGCCTGTGTAGCTCGTCCAGGACATCGTCCGCAACGGCATCCTGACCGCCTGACGTAAGATAGCCGAGGTCCAACGCGAGAGAGCGGAGTTGTGTTGCCGTCGCCGTATTCACTCCCCACAACTCCTTGTACCCGTAGAACATTTCCCAGGCGTTCAGGAAGGTCGCCACAGCACCCATGACGAGGGCAGCATTTGCAAACACGTTTTGATTTTCCGCAGAGGCTCTGAATCCCAGGAGTACAGGTATTGCGGCCGTGGATAGAATTGCAACGAGTCTGATCAGGATCGCCATGTTCCGGTTCTTGTACCAGCCCTTTGAAGGTGGTCGTATGCGTCTGTTAAGCTGTCGCCAGGCACGGAGTTACCGTTTCTCCAGGGAGGCGACGGCTATGATCCTCGGCGACATCTTCGAGCGGTTTGCCCAAGATTCCCCGCTGTCGGTGATGGCGCAAGCTGTCATGGAGAACGCTCTCAGTCCGACGGTGATCGACCAACTGTTCGAAGACGTCGCCGAACGACAGTACACCAGGAAACTCCTCTTCTCCTCGATCGTGGACTTGATGAGCGTGGTCGTCTGCCGCATCCGGCCTTCCATTCACGCCGCCTATTCAGGCCCATGGCGAGATCATCGATGCCTCGATCAAGGCCGTCTACGACAAACTCGACCACACCGAACCGGTGCTCTCGGCGGCGCTGGTCCACTCGACCGCCGAACGCTTGGGGCCGGTCATCGACGCGAGGAACGGCGCCCAATCCCCCTTGCTGCCGGGCGACCGCGTCAGGATCCTCGATGGCAACCACCTCGCCGGGACCGAGCACCGGATCAAGGAACTGCGGACGATCGGCGCCGGGGCTTTGCCGGGGCAGGCCCTGGTCGTGCTCGACCCCCGGCTGATGCTGGCCACCGACGTGGTCCTGTGCGAAGACGGCCATGCCCAAGAGCGCTCGCTGCTGGACCAGGTCTTGGAACTCGTCCGCGCCGGCGATCTCTGGATCGATGACCGCAACTTCTGCACGACGAACTTTCTCTTCGGGATCGCCGGTCGCGAGGCGTTCTTCGTCGTCCGGCAGCACGCCTCGACACTGCATTGGGAGTTCGCGGGGAAGCGGCGGGCGTGCGGCCGGATCGACACCGGCCAGGTGTTTCAGCAGACGATCCGGGCCACGAACGACGCTGGCGAGATCCTCATCCTGCGCCGGATCACGGTGGTCCTGGACAAGCCGACGCGGGACGGAGACAAGGAGATCCACCTGCTGACCAACGTGCCGGCCAAGGACGCCCGCGCCCGAGTGATCGCCGAGTTGTACCGCAAGCGGTGGCTGATCGAGACCGCATTCCAAGAATTAGAGGCGACGCTCAACGGCGAGATCAACACGCTGGGCTATCCCAAGGCGGCGCTGTTGGCCTTCTGTGTGGCGTTGGTGGCGTACAACGTGCTGAGCACGCTCAAGGCGGCATTGCGTTCGGTCCATGGTGAGGAGGTGGTGGCGAAGGAGGTCTCGGGCTATTACGTGGCGGATGAGATCAAGATGACGCACCGCGGGATGATGATCGCGATCCCGGAAGACGAATGGGTGGTGTTTCACGACTTGACCTCGCCGGAGTTGGCCGGCGTGTTGGTGCGGTTGGCGGAGGGAGTTCGCCTCCCGAAGTACAAGAAACACCCCCGCGGCCCGAAGAAGCCGAGACCGAAGAGGCAGAGCGGAGCCAAGATCAAACATGTCGCCACCGCAAAGATTTTGGCAAATCGACAAAAGTGTACGACTTAACACCTTCAAGGGGCTGGGTTCTTGTACCTACGTCGGTCTGCGTGGCCAATCTCCTCCTGGACTTGACTAACCAAGTAGTCGAGCTTGCCTTGGCTCATCATCTGCTCCTCTCGACGGCAACGCGTGCGCGAATCTTCCAGCCGGCCTAACGCTTGGAGCTAAGGAGTCTCGCCAGAATAACTTATCCAATTTTCGCCCTCGATCGGTAGAATGGTCTG
Source organism: uncultured Planctomycetaceae bacterium (assembly GCA_963803395.1). GTDB lineage: Bacteria > Planctomycetota > Planctomycetia > Isosphaerales > Isosphaeraceae > JAFANO01. Next base: position 7,842 of record CAWDND010000024.1, on the reverse strand, counting down.
CATGCGGAACGTCACAGTCCAGACCATCAAAACGAAGTACACCAGCCTGGAGCCCGTGCTCGATGAGCGGGCGCCCGCCTCTGGGCTGCCGCCGAAGCCCGAGCCATCGGCTGGGGTGGAATCACTCACGTCGCCGAGGCTACCCGACTCTCTCGGATCACCATCAAAACCGGTTCGAGCGAACTCGACCTCCCGATCACTCCCGCTGATCGGAAGGTGGCCCGTCAGCGGTTACGCCGACCGGGTGGTGGACGAAAGCCCCTGGTCGATCATGATCCCAACCTCCTGCGTGACTTGGAGACCTTGGTCGATCCCGTGACCCGTGGCGATCCGATGTCGCCGCTGCGCTGGACGTGCAAGAGCGCGGCCAAGTTGGCGACCGAACTCCAGGCTCGAGGGCATGCCGTCAGCGAGCGCCTCGGTCAACCGTCTCCTCCACGACTTGGACTACAGCCTCCAATCCAATCGCAAGACGATCGAGGGCAAAGGTCACCCGGATCGAGATGCCCAATTCCAGTACATCAACCGGCGAGTCCAGGCGTTCCAGAGGCAGGGGCAGCCCGTGCTGTCGGTCGATGCCAAGAAGAAGGAACTGGTGGGCCAGTTCCGCAACGGCGGCCGGGAATGGCAACCCCAGGGGCAGCCCGAGGAGGTGGAGGTCTACGACTTCGCCAAGCGGGACCTGGGGAAGGCGATCCCCTATGGCATCTACGACCAGACGACCGACACCGGCTGGGTCAGCGTGGGAGTCGATCACGACACTGCCCAGTTCGCCGTGGAGACGTTGCGGCGCTGGTGGCGGAACATGGGCCGCCGGATCTATCCACGGGCGAAGCGGCTGTTGATCACGGCCGATGGGGGCGGCTCCAACGGGAGGCGCTGCCGGCTGTGGAAGGTGCAATTGCAGGAGTTCGCCGATGAGACCGGCCTGCGGATCTCGGTGTGCCACTTCCCTCCCGGCACGAGCAAGTGGAACAAGATCGAGCATCGGATGTTCTGCTACATCACCGAGAACTGGCGGGGTCGCCCCCTTGTGAGTCGGGAGGTGGTGGTGAATCTGATCGGGCATACGACGACGCAGACCGGATTGGCGATCCGATCGGAGTTGGACGAGGGCAATTACCCAACGGGTCGAACGGTCAGTGACGAGCAGATGGAGGGATTGTCCATCAAGCGGGACAAGTTCCACGGCGAGTGGAATTACTCGATCCTCCCGAGACAGTAAATTGGATAGGTTATTCTGGCGAGACTCCTAAGCTCGACTTTTGCCCTTTTTGAGCGCGCAGAACGCCTTATTTTCCAGGCTTTCCACGAAGAGCAGCCCAAGTTTTTGAAAACCCCAGGGGAATCGCGGGTGTTCAAAAAGTCGAGATTGCCGAGTTTTCTAGGTTTTTCTGGGCAATCGGGCTCCGATAAAGGGCAGAAGTCGAGCTAAGGAGCCGCGAAAAAACAACTTGGTTATTTCGCTTCTCATTCCATCAAAACGACCAACTTATTTTTTCGCGGCTCCTAATACTACTCCGTTAGGTTTTTCGGGCGTTTTGCACGCAAGGATGCCTGCCCTTCAGGAAAGCCCCTGTTTTCCAGGGTTTGCTTGGGACTCAATCCTTGCAATCATGGGCATTTTATGTTAATATGAATGCCATAAGTTCTGAAATTGCAACAGGTTGAGGAAGTTAACGGAGTAGTGCTATAATCGCCAATGGAAGCGAGGGCGAATCAGCAATGACAGTTGTACCAGCAACAGCCGATCGTCACGCCTGCACACGCGATGCAGGCCTCCTTGCCCAAGGTCAGGCAAATCTCGACGAAATCATGTGTGTGACGCTTGATGCATTTGTCGAAGTATGCACCGTGGACGCCCTCGAATTGCTTATCCCTGATTGCAACAACAAGATCAGAAAGAACTCCCCCTGGATTGATTGAATTTTCCCTGCTGTGAGAGATATTGATGGTCCATCTCGCCTCAATCACGGGGTTTTCATTCTTGATGATTGCGGCATAATAAGTGTGAGAGCCGCCCATCCTCCCCAACCCGACCCCCAAGACCGCAACCTGGTAATCTCCAATCTCCGTGTAGAAGGCCACGTTGTCCCCATCGCCAGAGGCCACGCTGCCATATAGAGGGCGGCCCTCCGGGGTAAAGACGACCCCAATCTTGAAATTATCCCCGTAGTTGGTCGTCCGGTAACCCTCCCAGGACTTTGCGAGCCTCGTTTGGTAATTTCCAATTCCTGCTGCGGCTCGCCTCGCGGAGGACGCGAAATCGGCTGCCGAAAGGAACGGGAGGAACCTTGTCCCGCCTATGGAGCCACTGCCCCTCCTCGGATGACTCCCTTCCTCAGCGTCGTCTGTCGTAGTCGTAGCTGCATTGGTCGAGGCTGCCAGTCCAATCATGCCCGCTGCACTGAGTTGAACAAGGCCCCGACGAGTCATCTTCTCCGCCATGTCTCGACTCCTTGCGAAGCTGTGGGTACTCAGGGCGAAAGGAGACCGATGGCTTTAGAGCCGGCCTTCTTACTACTACTCCGTTAAGTTTTTCGGAACTTTTGCATGCAAGGATGCCTGCCCTACAAGAAAGCCCTTGTTTTCCAGGGTTTGCTTGGGACTCAATGGTTGCAATTGCGAGCATTTGATGTTCTGGAGAATGCCATAAGCTCTGAAATTGCAACAGGTTGAGGAAGTTAACGGAGTAGTACTAACCGATCGAACGGCCTTGTTTCAGCCCCGCAGTTCATTCGCATCCTCGCGGCCGGACGGTCGGCCTCAGCGACGGGTTGGGCGGAAAGGACCGCAACAAGAAAACCGGCGCAGCCACGACTTTCTACAGCGAACGCGGAGGGGGCTGTGTCCGTCCCAACTTGTTTTTCTGCGGACCCGCATAAACCACCGAGTCGGCCGCAGAAGACGCCGACCGATGACCACGGCCGATGACGGAAATCCCCTTCATCGTAGCGACTTGCTCCGCATCGCTCAACGCGACACCCCCTTAATCCGGCCCGCCGGACCGCAAAGCACTCCCTCCATCTTCCTGCTCGTCATCGTCTCACAAACCAGCCGCTTGATGAGACCCGCCCGATACCGACGCGACTGTCATTTTCAGAAGCCGACTGCACTGGCTGATCCGAGAATCAGGCTCGATCGGGCACGGGTGCAATCGGGTTTTGACCCGGCCTCTGTTCGGAAGTGGGCTGCACTGTCCTCTATTTGGGTCAGAACCCGACTTCACCAAGAGTCTGAACGCCCCAAGCCAGTGACCGACCCCACGAGCTGCGGGACCTCCTGCGGTTCGGGCGAGTCGGGGGACTCGGTCCCGGGGACTGTCACACGAGCCGGAGCGGGGCCCTTTGCAGGACACAGAAAACGTGACGCGATAAGGGACAAAAACGGGGACGCACCCAGCGGGGTCCGGCCTTGTCACACAACCGGACGGTTACGTGACAATCGGGGAAGAGAGGAGCGTATTCATCGGATATCTCCGTGTTTCCAAGGCCGACGGCTCCCAGAGCCCTGACCCGCAACGCGACACTCCCGCCGAGGATCAAGACTCCGGCCGAAAGACGGACCGTGCCACCTCTGCCGCCTGCCTCGCCGCGTGCCGATCTCAATAACAAGTGCTCACCCTGGAAGCGCGTGTCGGCTCACGATGATTCCCAGTGCAATCCACTTCTGACCCGCTGCAGGCCACTTCTGACCCAAAATGCAATCGACTTCTGAAAATGACAGCGACAGCCAGTCTCGGCAGGCCGATTTGGGTCTCGCGAACTCGTCTTGAAATCAAAGTCTCACCACTGGCCCGCACGCCGGGAATTTGTGAGACTTCCTCATGCCGCTCATCGACCGCGCCTTCCGCCCCGGAAGGTGCAATCGCTTCCACTGCGCGCCTTGCCCCGCTTCGGGCCGAGACGCCGCACTTCCAGGTCGGACAAGCCTCGGGCGAGAACGCCCGACGCATCGGCATGCCCCAGAAGACGCAACGGGTCGCCTTCTGAGACCGATCACGCACCGAGCGGGCCTTCAAGGACGTGGGTTCTTGTCCCTTGGCTCTCGGAAGGCCGGGAGACCAGCCGCCTCGGAGCCGGGCACGGAGCGGGCCGGAGGCCGCGAGCGTCGCGTCGCGACCACGAGAGGGGGACCCGGAGCGTGGGCACCCGGGGCGGCCCGCCGCTCCGGACCAGACAACCACGAACAAGGGTGGTCACACGGTGACAACCCCTAGACGGCCCCTGGCGGGCCTCCCGACGGTCGGACGAGGGATTCCCCTCCCGACCCGCGCGGACGTCTTAGATCGCGTCCTGGGCGGTCCTGGCGGGGCTCTTGGGTCAGCCCGACACGGGCAGGTCGAGCAGCCGCCGGAGGTGCTCCTGGCGGAGCGTCTGGAGGTACGTCCGCCGGAAGGAGGGAAGCCGCGCGTCCTCGTAGACCTGCCTCTGCTCCGGTGGCGCCTCCGCCAGCGCCGCGGCCTCGAGCCGTGCCTGCTCTTCGGTCGTCAGCCCCTCCCAGTAGGCTGTGATCCGCTTCTGGATCGCCTCTTCGCGGGCCTGGATCTCCCGCTCGTGGGCCTTCGCCTGGCGAGCCTGTTCCTCCTGCGCCCGTGCGATCGCCTCCCTTTGATCGCGATCTGCCTGGCTCGCGAAGCCGGCCGGCGGCGCGTAATCCTCCCGGATGGCCTCGACGAGATAGGCACCGAGGTCCTTGACCCGCTTCGGCTTCGTCTCCCGGAGCCAGTCCAACCGCTCGATCTGCGCCCGGAGGCGCTCCTCCGAGTAGGTCGCCACCAGCTCGGCGGCCACGCCCCGCGTCACGCCCCGCGAGACCAGCTCCCGCTCCAGGCCGGCGGGCTCGGGCTCGACCTTGGGCGGCTTCGCCTCGGCCGGCGGCGGCTCGATCGCAAGCATGGCCGTCCCGCCCCGCCTAGTGAACGCCTGGTGCTCGGCCTTCGCTTTCGGGCCGGGCGTGTAGCTCATCGTCCAGTCAGGCCGGCCCTCGTGGTCGGTCGTCGCCTCGAACGCGACCTCGGCGAGGTAGCCGGCCCTCAAATGGGGGGCATGGATCTTCGCCATCTGCTTTCGGGCATGCTCCCAGTCGAAGTGCCTCGTCAGGGGTGCGAGTCGGCAGAACTCGGAGTAAACCAACCTCGCCCTCGGCCGATGGTTCTTCAAGGTCGCGAACATCGCGTAGCTCACAACCTCGTAGAGCCGCTGTGACGCGGGGGGCAGTCCCTTGAGGTAATCGTAGTCGAGAGGCCGCACCAGAACGTTGTCGAGGATCTCGCGGTAGAAGTCGTGCGGGACGATGTACACGGCGTCCGCCGTCCTGCCGTCGGGGAGCTTCTCACCTGTGAACACGACCCCATAGCGGGTATCACCGACCTCGATCCGCCGCTCGGCCCCGTCGGCGGACTTGTACCGGATCTTCGCGGTGATGTAGGCGCTGGCGTTCTGGTGGATGGCCCGTTTGACCTTGTTCGTGTTCGCGCCGCTCTCGACCAAGCCAAGCTCCCGGCAGATATCGTTGAGGCTGCCTAAGCGGATGATCCGAGGGATGGGCCGCCCCGCCTCTTCGACCCTGCGGTTCACAATGAGCGTATCGACCTTGTACGCGAGCGGCCCCGGCTGGCCGTATTCGCTGTTGTGGCTCACCTTCCACCGCAGGAAGTCGCCCTCGGCGTTCTGCTCGCGGATGACGATCTCGACCACCCCGGCCTTGGCCAACCGGTGCAGGGGGAACCTCGCGATGGCGGTCTCGACGCGGATCACGTCCAGGGGCGCAAGCTCGGCTCGTCGCTCCAGGCGGTCTTTTTTCTTCATAGTCGGACCCCAAAAAAGCACCACCACCATCCGCCGTCTTGTTGTTGTTGCTTTTTCTAGTTAACAAGAGTTAAGAGTTAGGACGGACAACGTGCGGCGCAAGTTCATAAATTCAAACGAGTTATGTCGATAGACACCCCGAAATCCGCTCCCCAAAGTGCTTGATTCCGGACCCCAAAGTGCTTGGTCCCGGACCCCAAAGTGCTTGGTCCCGGACCCCAAAGTGCTTGGTCCCGGACCCCAAAGTGCTTGGTCCCGGACCCCAAAGTGCTTGGTCCCGGACCCCAAAGTGCTTGGTCGGTCTCCCGAAGGTGCTCACTTCGTCTCCTCAAAGTGCCCGGTGCGTCTCCCGAAAGTGCTTGGTCGTCGGCCGGCCCTCTTCATCGGCACGACCGGCGGCATCGCCCCAATCTGATTGAGCCGCATTGCCGGCGCCGTCGCCCCGACCTCCGAGCCGGGGGTGTGAGCCCGCCCGGCCCGGGTCCAGTTCGGTGGATCAGGATGGTAACTCCGGGTCGGCCTGGTCGGCGGGTTCGGCCGGTGGCATCGGTCCGGGGTCGAAGAACTTCCGCAGGGGAGGCGGGAAGTCGGCGTCGAGCGCGGCCAGCCCTTTTGGCGACCAGCCAGTCGATGGCACGCCGGCGGTCTTCTCCGAATCGCTTCGCGACCAGGGCTTGAAAACCGCGTTTGGCGATCTCGCGGCGGCGGGCGGGGGTGAGCTTGGCCGCGCGGGCGATCCCCCTGAGGTGCGCGGCTTCGGTGCGGGTCATGGGGCGGTCCCTCCTCGGGCCGAGCCGCGGCGTGCCAGGGCACGCCGCGGCGCCGGGCCGGATCAGTTGCCGGAGGGACGCCATGACATCTGTTCATAGACCCAGAGCGGCATTGCGGCCGCGCCCGGGTCGGCCACCCATTCGGGCTCGGCGGGGAGGGGCCAATCCTCGGGCCCTTCGCCTGGGCAGGGACCCGGAGCGTGGCATTCGCCGCAATACGGGCAGAGCGGTTCCGGTTGGTCGTCTTCGTTGGCGTAGTGGCCGAAGGTGTAGCCGCTCACAGGGCACCCCCTTCCCGGCGGGCAGGGGCGGTGCCGAGCTGGGCGGCGCGGGCGACGATGGTGGCCGCGGCGGCACGGGCGGCCGGGGAGCGGGGCATCTCGATCGCGGGGGCGGGACGCTTGCGACCCGACAGGATGCCGAGCGCGACGAGGGCCTTGATATGCTTGCAACTAAACTTGTTGTTCTGGTGATCGGGGCACGAGCAGGACAGAAACCCGGCGGCACGGGTGACGTGGTAGACCGACCCGGACCGATCGCCGGTACGCTTCGCGAGCGCCCAGCGACGCGCGCCCGGTTCGGGGGCGGGCCGACGTTTGAGAGAGTACTCATCCGAGTTGATGAACACGCGGAGTTTGCAGGTGCCGTGCCTGGGGGAAGATCTCTTGGCGCGGCGCGTGGAGGGCGCTACGTTGAGCATGGGTGTACCTCGTAACCGGAGGTGCCGTAAGCGCGGGTGGTCGTCTGATTCACGACCACCCGCGGCCCCACTGGGTGCCAGTGGAGCAGGCTACACTGTACCAAATTTCAGTGGGCTTGCCGAGCAAAAAACCCGGTAATATAAAGGATTTTCGGCAGCGTGCACACATGAAATAATAAGCCGGATTCAGGGTTGACGACCGGCCCGGGGAGTGACGCTGCCGGCGGGACCCGGCCACGACCGGGCCGGAACCCACCGGGGCCGCGGCGGGAGCTGCCGAACGTGGCAACTGGCACGGCGCGGGGTCGGCGACCGCCGCGCGTGCCGAGGGCCATCGCCAGCCGCGAGACCCTTCTCTTCCCCTCCTCTCCCCGCTGACTAACTTTTCGCGGCGGCCGAGCCCCCCCACGAACTGCTGGGGGCGGAGGCCGCCGCGCGGAGGGCAGGAGGCCCGACCCATGCGGGGCTGGATGCCCCGTGGGCGCGAGCAGGCCCCCCGCAGGCCGCATGACGCGGGCCGGCCGACCGAGGCCCCTGCCAGTACGAGAAACTTTCGCCGGCC
>CAWDND010000023.1:0-21116 GCA_963803395.1 uncultured Planctomycetaceae bacterium | reverse complement strand
GATAGTGTCAGTGAGGCCAGTCATCGGTGGGCTCCATCCGAAGGTATCTCTGGTGCGCAGCTTACGTCGGCCCTAGTATACAAAAGTCATAGGGGAAACTCAGCCTTCAGGTGTGGGGAAGAGCCGCGTGGCCACGGCGTTAAAAACGGTCAGTATCCTGGACACACAAGCCGTTTTCTGGGATTCTCGGATCTCGGGAGCCCCAGCTTTCAAGGCCCTCCCTGATTCTTTGGCATGTCGTGGTTGTATGCGGTTGTGCTCCCGCTGCGTGGGGCACGGAAAACAACCCACGTGGGAGACCTGTCTAGAGTCCTGTAATGTGAGCGCATACGGGGACACTCGCCGATGGGGGACCATCGACACTCCATGCCGCGATCGCTCGCCACCACCCACGTCGCGTGGGATGATCCCTGCCTTCCTCGTGGATGTCGTCACCGGCGCGTCGCCTTCAGGACTTCCCGGTCCCACCGGACCTTGCACCTGAACACTCCACCGGCTCACCCCTCGGTGACCTTCAACCTCAGTCGTTCCAAAATAAGTCCGACGGTCCGCTACAACGCAAGCTCATGTCCTACATCTCCTTCGGTGTAGGTGACATCGTCGGTCCCGAAGGCCTCCTCGACCACATGCAGCAACCAGAGCCACAGCGTCGCCCACCGGAGCCGTTCCAGTAAGATCACCCGACCGCCGCGGCGGGGCATCGCCAGCAGCGTGGCGTGCAGCCACACCCAGAGGTTCCGCAGTACCCGCGCATTCCCACGTCCACAGGCGCACCTCCGGTCGGCGGGTCGTCGTTCGGATCCGCGCCGCGTGCATCTGGCGGTCGCTCGTCTCGATCCCGAACCGCAGCCGGTAAGTCGTGAACACAGCGTCCGGCGACGGCGGCTGAGAGCCCCAGGAGGCGTAGATCAACACCTGACGCCCGTGCCGCGTCCACTGCCCGCGATAGTTCCGGCACTTCACGCCGAGCGACACCGTCGCCGGCCGCCCCTTCGTGTCGGCCAGGGTGTAGGTCGACCAACCGCTGTTCGTCCACGTCCGGAAGACAGAGCTGCCACTGGGGCCTTTCGGGTGCTTGGGCGCGCGGCCGTGACAGACCACCGGCATCAGGAACGGCACCCGCACCGCCTGGAGGTAGCGAACGACCGCCACGCGGGAGAACCCGCGATCCAACAGGAGCAGTCGGGGCCGGATGCCCACACAGGCGGCCTGACGGAGCAGACGTTGGACCCCCTGCTGTAGCCGTTCACACCCCGAAAGCAGATGTATACTGAACAAGGAGTGTCGTGATTTCGCCGGATTTGCCGGTTTTTCCGACGATATCGGATCAGCTTACTGAACAGCTCATCCGAACTGACGTTGATGCCGGAGGCTAGCGATCAACGGGAAAAACCATGAAGCGTTCATTAGATTGACAGCCCGAGTGCGTTTCTCCCTACGATTTCCGTTGTATCGTCGATCGGTCTCGTATACTGAACATCCGCTTTCGGGGTGTGAACGGCTACCCTCTGCTTGAGCGACTCGCCCTTCTTGACGCCGGTCAGGGCCACGGTGGAGCGTGCCCCTTGCGGATGACGGAAGCGGTGGCGTAGGCGTGGAAGTGGCTGGTGCCGCTCTGGGCCTGGCCGCGGTAGCTCTCGTCGGGGTTGCGGAAGGGACGGCCGTGGTAGGGGATCAAGGTCCAGTCGATGGCCAGCCTCTGAAGGCGTTTGCGGAGCGCTTGGGCAAGAGTCCGGCCAAGGCGGCGTTGAGCGCCGATTTCCGCGGTCGGAAAATCCCCCACAATCTCGAGAGCATCTTCTCCTGATCCTCCCAAAAATCCGCCGTCTACAGTTGTCAGGGCGTGGGTGAATTTCCGCTGATCGGCCGCCCAGCGGCGCCCGTTATAAAGAGAGTACATTCTTGGAAATGTTTGGGGATTGCGCATCGCCACGGCCTATTTTCCGCTGTTGACCGCATTAACCCCCTGCTCGGTCCGGTAATGATCAACCAAAATAAATGCGATCTGGCCAGGGCCTTGAGGGAGAAATTCAGAGACTCCTCGCTGATCGCCACCATCCCGAGCGGGGTGCCAAGTCGTTTTGCTCTTGAAAGATAGGGCCTGCATCCCGGTGAATGAGGGTGTTCTGAGCCCCACCACCGGAGATGCAGACCATGGGCACCGAAGCACCCACACCCGTCGTTATACCCCGTCACTGCGCCCCCAAGAAGGCCCCCTGCCCGAAGTGTGGCAAACACGCCCGGCGCAGCGCAAGCTCCCGCCGCGCAGGGTGCGCACCGTCGCCTCTAAGGCGGTCGTCTTCCTGGAGATCACCTGCGGCGAATATCAAGCCCACTGCGGCTGCTGCACGACCTTCCGGAACACTCCCGAGGACGTCCTCCCCAGGGCGCTCTACGACAACAAGGTCCGCGACCTCGTGCTCGATCGCATCCTCAAGGATGGCATGAACGTCGAACAGACCTTGGAGTCGCTGGGCCGGGAGTTCCTCCTCGACCTCTCCACGGGGTTCGTCTACGACGTGCTCCACGACCATGTCGCACAGCTCGACATGGCCGCGCATCGCCGCAAGGTCTTGAAACACTTCAGCGGCACGCTCTGCGTCGACGAACTGCATCTGGGTCGGTTCACGTTGCTCTTGGCCACCGACCCCCTGAGCGATCTGCCCGTGGCCTTCGCCCTGGTCGACGCCAACGACCAGGACCACATGAGGCGGTTCCTCAAGAACCTCAAGGTCTGGGGCTTCAATCCCCAAGTGGTGGTGACCGACGGCTCGAACCTCTATCCCGCTCTGCTGGGGGAACTGTGGTCCGAGGCGGAGCATCAGTTGTGCGTCTTTCACGTCATCAAGGATATCAACAAGCTGGTCTTGGATGCCGTGCGCCGGTTGCGCAACGCGATGAAGCGGCGGGGCCGGGCCGGCCGCAAGAAGAAGCGGGGCCGCAAGAGTCCGAAGGCCAAGGCCGCCGCCAGGCGCCGCGGACCGACGGTCAAGGAGAAGGCACACTTCGTATTCAAGCATCGCCATCTGATCGTCAAGCGGCGGGAGAACCTTACCGCAGCGGAGCGTGACGACCTGAGACGAATGCTGGAATACCTGCCCGAGTTGGCGACGCTGCGACACTTCGCGGACCGGATCTACTGGCTCTTCGACACCCCCAAGGATTTCCACCAAGCGAGTTGCCGCCGAGCGGCGATCGTGCGCGATGCGGCGTTCTTGGCGGTGCCGGAGTTGGTCAAGGCGATGGAGCAGTTCAGCGCCGAGAAGTTCCCCAAGCTGGTGGCGTATCTCAAGAACCCGATCAGTCAGCGGGTCCGGACGAACAATCACGTGGAGCGGACCAACCGGACGATTCGCCTCTGGGAGAAGGTGCGTTACAAGTGGCGGCGGCGGCGGACGCTGGTGCGGTTCGTGGTGTTGAAACTCGACGATGTCTGGGGCCATTGGTCGCCGCCCGAGGCCAAGGCCAAGACGCCTCAGCCGGAAGACGTCAGGCGCCGCAAGCCCCAGCGCGATGATGGACTACAACCACGCCAAGTCGCGTGAGATTATGGTGGTGTTGAGCGAGAAGTGTCGAAATTCACCCACCCCCATGGTCACACCAACCCGCCAGCTGCTGGCCTCCCATGGAGACGGGACGGATCGAGAACGCTGTTTCTTCCGGGGTTGCACGCTATTATAGCGTCGTTATCTTGTATGTAAAAATGATCTAGCATCTGTCTCGGTGTGGGTGAATTTCCGGCCGCGGAAATCGGCGTTGAGCTGTCGTTGCAGTGTGGCGTCGTCGGGCAGGGTGGCCACGAGCGCCTGGCGTGCCGTCTCGTCGGAGGGGGCGTCGCGGAGGCGTTGGCCGGCGTCGGACAACGAGGTGATCCGGGCCGCGGCGGCCAGCCGGAGCCCAGAGGACCTGGGCCGAGGTCTGGCGTTTGTAGTCCTTGAACTTCAGAGGGGCTGGAGTTTTGCAAACAGTGTTTCGACCGCGTCAAAATAGGTAAAATCGGCGCATTCCGACCCGAATTTCCTCGGGCGTGTTGGAGCGCGGAGTATCTGATCATGCCAGGGATTGTCGAATTCCCCACCGTGGTCCGCGACGCCGTGGCCCGATACGGCGACTTCTTCGCCAACGACTGCCAGCGCCGCCCTTTCGCCGAGTATCTCACCGGCCTCTTCGTCGCCCAGCGCAAGACCGTCCTCGGCATCCATGAGGCGTTCGCCCACACCACCGACCAGTCCTGCCTCAACCGCTTCCTCACCGAGGTCGCCTGGAACGCCGAGAGCCTCAATGAGCGACGACTGGAGCTGCTCCAGGAGGATCCCACGACCCGCTACAGCGACCAGGGCGTCATCCCCATCGACAACACCCTCATCGACCGCGACGGGTTCTTGATCCCCGACGCCGGCTGGTACTGGGACCACGCCGAGGAGCGGAACAAGATCGCCCAGGACTACCTCTTCGTCAACTACGTCTGCACCAGCGGCCAGCACTACCCCCTGGAGTTCCGACTCTTCCGCAAGCAGGAGATCGGCGCGGCGATGAAGGAGCCGTTCCGCAACCATACCAAGTTGTGCTGCGACCTGATCGACTGGGTGTGTCAGCGACGGATCCCCGGCGACTTCACCATGGACAGCTATTTCACCAACGCCGAGATCCTCAACCACATCCACGGCAAGACCGATCACTTCGGCCAGCCCCGGGCCTAGGTCGGTGACCTCAAGAGCAATCGCAAGGTGCAATGGCAAGGCCGGATCCTCAAGGTGGATCACCTGGCCGCCTCGATCCCGGCGGCGGACCGGAAGGAGTTGCGGATCGGCGATCGGCGGCAGTGGTATTTTACGGTGACGTTGGAGATCCCCGACGTGAAGCACAAGGTCCGGATCATGGTCCTGTGGCGGTATCGCCACGACCCCGAACCGGTCAAGATCCTGGTCACCAACCGGACCACCTGGGAGGTGGGCCGAGGCGTCCGGGTGTCTCGGCATCGTGGGACGGGCACGGAGACGTTTCCTCGGGACGGCAAGCAGCAACTGGGATTGGGTGATTGTCAGCTGCGTGACTTCCAGGGCCACACCCGGCACATGTACCTGGTCATGCTGGCGTACAGTCTGCTCATGAGCGAGTTGCAGCAGGGCCGTGCGAAGGAAGGGGCGTTCCAGAGGCTGATGACCATCGGCGAGGCCTGTCGGGCGATGGAGAAGGAGACCCTGCGGACGACGCTCTCGTGGGCGATCGAGCAGGTGACCACTTGGGGGCGTCCCTATGACCCTGTGGTCGCCCAGTTGGGGCTGTCGTGAGATCGTCAGCCCTGGTGCGCAGCCACGCGGGATCGATTGCGCGGTGTGAATTCGATAATTCCTGGCATGATCAGATACTCCGCACTCCAACAGCGCCATCGCGGATGAGGGTCAACTACGCCCATTTTGCCTGCTTCCAGGCTGTGAGGTCACTGTTTGCAAAACTCCAGAGGGGCTTGCAGGTGCTCGGCGGCGAGGCGGTGGACCCGGTGGCGGTCGAGGATACGATGGGGTGGGCGCATGGCTCTCTCCGGTGATGACTCTGTCCTCGAGAGTCATTATTCGGGGGGAGCTTGCGTCGATCGGCATTTGTCCTTCGCCATGCAGCCCAATTTTGGAACGACTGAAATTGAGTAATGCGGCTTTGCCTTCAACTCTAACCGCAGGCGGCAACGCCCCTGCTTGTGCGACTAATGGTTGTTGACACATATTCTATGAAATGCGACAATTTACAGAGTACGACAAAAATAGATTTTGTGTATGACAGAAGTACGCGTCAGAAATGTCGATGATTAGGTTGTCGAGTGGCATTGCCACCAGGCAAAGCTTGATGGCCGCAGTCTGGAAAGCGAGTTGCGGCAGATCATCACCGAGGCTGCGTTAACGAAGAAGCGTGAAATCGCCAGCGAAATGCGGGCGGGGCTGGCAGAGCTTCGCTCCAAATGCGGCGCTTCTCGGACAGCGCAAAAATCATCCGCGAAGATAGGGATAGTCGCGGGTGATCGTCGTGGATGCCAATGTTGCGGTGAAATGGTATCTGCCCGAAGCGGGGTCGGATGCCGCACTTGAACTCATGGACGGCACGAGCCCGCTGTTTGCTCCCGACTTGATCCGGCTGGAAGTCCTTGCCGCGATCACTCGGCGCGTTTGCACCGGCGAAGCGACGGCGGAAGTCACCATGACGCGGTGCAATAACTGGTTGCGTCATCTGCGGGCGGGGGCAGTCACGGTGCTGGCGGAGCATGAAATCCTGGATGATGCGGTAAGCCTGTCTGAGGTGGACCCCATTGTCTAGACCAAAAATCGGCGATCCTTCGCTACACCTTCATCAGGCCTTCGCGGCACCGGCCCCCCGATACACAACTATCGGCGTCTCATATCCCAATGATTGGTGCAGACGCTCTTGATTGTAGAAGGCAAAGTACCGTGCCAGCCCCTGCTGCAACTCCAGCACCACCTCATAACCTCGAATGTAAATGTCTTCGTATTTCACCGTCCTCCACAGCCGCTCGACGAACACGTTGTCCAACGCCCGACCCCGACCGTCCATGCTCACCGCCACACCCGCCGCCTCCAGCCTCCCCGTGAACGCCTCCGCCGTGAACTGCACCCCCTGATCGGTGTTGAACACCTCGGGACTTCCCAACCTCAAGGCCTCTTCCAGCATCTCCAGGCAGAACGCCCCCTCCAGCGTGTTCGATCACCGCCAGGTGATCACGTACCGGCTGTACCAGTCGATCACCGCCGCCAGGTCCATGAACCCCGATGGCATCGGCACGTACGTGATATCCGCACTCCATACCTGATCCGGCCGCTCGATCTTTACGCCTCGCAAGAGATAAGGGTAGATCTTATGTCCCCTCCCGGCTGCACTCAGCCTCGGCTTCGGGTAGATCGCCTCCAGGCCCATGTTCCGCATCAGCCGCTGGACCCGCTTCCGATTGACCTCCTCCCCTTGGCGGGTCAGCCACTCTGTCATCCGTCGACTGCCGTAGAACGGGCAGGCGGTATACTGCTCGTCGATCCGTCGCATCAACCGCAGATCCTCGGGCGTCGCACCGGTCGGCTCGTAGTAGAAGGTCGAGCGGTTCAGCCCGAGCAGCTCGCACTGGCGGCGGATGCTCAGGTCGGGGTGGTTGACCTCGACCAATGACCTTCGGTCATCAGCCGAAGGGGGCAACTTTTTTTTTCATCCACTCGAGCTCCATCTTGAGCCGCCCGATCTGCTCGAAGAGCTCGGCCTGGCGGGCCGCGGCGTCCGCCGTGGCCGCCTTGGCCGGTCCTTCAAAGATCCCCGCCGCCCCGGTGATCAGCTGCTTCTTCCAGGCGTGGATCAGCGTTGCATGGACGCCGTAGTGACCGGCCAGCTCGTTGACCGTGCGGTCCCCCTTGTGGGCGGCCAGGGCGACTTGGGCCTTGAAGGCCCCCCCATGGATCTTCCGCTTGCCCGCCATTGGTTCCCCTCCTCTGGACCACCAGTATAGCTTAACCGGTGGTCCAGTTTTCGGGGTCCACTATACCTGTTGCATACAACTTCCGAGACGTCGCGAAGGACCAGTGGTGGTTCTTCGCGCCCTATGGCGAGTCGTCGCGAATCTTCGAGCCACGCCAGATTCTCAGACTGATATCATCGGAGAACAGCTTCGCCTTGAAGATTCTTGCGTTGACTGCCGTCGCCGCTGCAATCAGCCGAAAGCTTGAGCACATGCTGGTAGCGTGGATTGGGGTCGTGTTGTTCGCCGGCGGAGCGTTGGCGTCCGTGGGCGGACACCTCGGCGGATACTTCGAGGCCTTCAATTGCTGGGGAAGGATAACCGTAATCCTCGTAGCGCTAAAATCGGCTCAGTTCGCCTTGGAACATCTCGCGAACTGGAGTGTCATCGCAACGCCCGCGCTGTTTGAAGGTTGCTTCTCGTTGCTCGCATTCTCCCTCGCGCTGCGAGCGCGGCCTCGGGGTATTCAAACTACAAGGAAACTCTTCGCAGCGCGCGAAACGATCCACAACGTTTCCTCGTGCCGGAGCTCGGAGGATACCTTCCCGTCGAATATCGCGCATATATCGACCTCATGAGGCAGACCAATAGTTCGCAGGTCGTGGAGGAGGTACCTGGGGGATATGGAGCGCCGCCCGTAGGATCCTTCCTCGCTCCCCCGTCGATGCCGCGATTCACGCGCTTGGCCGGACACGAGCGGTAGCCACCGAGGCTCTCACCGGCGCTGAGGTAATTGTTTCAACTCGCTTCTCGGCATCCCCGGACTGGCAGCCTTGGAACCTCAGTCAGAACTATTGGTTCTATGATGAACTCTTCCGAAACTGGACTCCGCGAGAGATTTCTCCGACAACCGTGGTCTGGCATAGGAACGACAAGGCCCGCAAGCCAGGGCACAGCATCGAATGCCGGACAGCAGCTGAAAAGAGACACTTCTCGCTGAACACCACCGCAATTTCACGCGACCTGACGTGGTTGTAATCCGTCATTCCGTTGTGGTTTGCGTTGCTCGACTAGTTTCGACCGGGACGTCGTTTCCGCCTTGGCCTCCGGTGGCGACCACTCGCTCCAGATGAGGTCGAGTTTCATCACCACGAACCGCACCAGCGTCTTCCGCCGACGCCATTTGTACCGCACCTTCTCCAGGAACCGGAACATCCGGTTGGTCCGCTCCACGTGATTGTTGGTCCGAACCCGACGGCTCAGCGGATTCTTCAAGTAGGCCATGATCTTGGGGAACTTCGACTCATCGATTTGCTCCAGCGCTTTGACCAACTCCGGCACGGCTTGAAAGTCCGGATCGTGGACGATCTTGGCCCGCCGGCAACTGGCTTGGTGATAGTCCTTGGGCGTGTCGAACAGCCAGTAGATCCGATCAGCGAACCGCCGCAACACTCCCAACGCGGGCACGTATTCCAGCATCCGCGTCAGGTCGCCACGCTCCGACTCGGTGAGCTTCTCCCGGCGTTTCACGATCAGATGACGACGCTTGAACACGTACTTCGCCTTCTCCTTGACCGACAGACCCCGGCGCGAGGCGGCGGCCTTGGACTTGGCGCCCTTGCGGCCCCGCTTCTTCTTCCGCCCGGCCTTGCCCCGCCGACCCATCGCCGTCCGCAGCCGCCGCAAGGCGTCCAAGACCAACTTGTTGATATCCTTGACGATGTGGAAAACGCACAACTGATGATCGGCGTCGGACCAGAGATCCTTCAGCACTGTGGGATACAGGTTCGAGCCGTCCGTCACCACGACCGTGGGGTTCAAGCCCCACGTCTTGAGGTTCCTGAGGAACCGCTCCATGTGGTCTTGGTCGTTCTGGGCGACCAGGGCGAAGGCCACGGGCAGATCCGCAAGCGGGTCGGTGGCCAGCAGCAAGGTGAAGCGACCCAGGTGCAGTTCGTCGACGCACAGTGTGCCGCTGAAGTGCTTCAGGACCATACGGCGATGCGCCGACATGTCGAGCGTTTCGGCGTAGCCGTGGAGCACGTCATAGACGAACCCCGTGGACAGGTCGAGGAGGTATTCGCGGCGAAGCGACTCCAACATCTGTTCGACGTTCATGGCGTCCTTGAGGATGCGATCGAGCACCAGATCGCGAACCTTGTTGTCGTAGAGGGCTCTGGGGAGGACACTCTCGGGAGTGTTCCGGAACGTCTTGGAGCAGCCACACCGGGCTTGATATTCGCCGCAGATGATCTCGAGAAAGGCGACGGTCTTGTAGGCGACCGTGCGAACCTTGCGTGGGGGAAGCTTACGCTTCCGCCGGCCGTGTTTGCCGCAGTTCGGGCATGGGGCCTTCTTGGGGGCGCAGTGAACGGGTATAACGACGGGCGTGGGTACTTCGGTGCCCATGGTCTGCATCTCCGGTGGTGGGGACTCAGAACACCCTCATTCACCGGGATGCAGGCCCTATCTTTCAAGAGCAAAACGACTTGGTATCCTCGCTCTGTTGGTACAGATCAACGAAAAGCCTCTGAAATTGCGGTGGTGTTCAGCGAGAAGTATCTGAAAAGACGTGGATCAACTTAAATCTGGAGTTTTGCAAACAGTGACCTCACAGCCTGGAAGCAGGCAAAATGGGCGTAGTTGACCCTCATCCGCGATGGCGCTGTTGGAGTGCGGAGTATCTGATCATGCCAGGAATTATCGAATTCACACCGCGAAATCGATCCCGCGTGGCTGCGCACCAGGGCTGACGATCTCACGACAGCCCCAACTGGGCGACCACAGGGTCATAGGGACGCCCCCAAGTGGTCACCTGCTCGATCGCCCACGAGAGCGTCGTCCGCAGGGTCTCCTTCTCCATCGCCCGACAGGCCTCGCCGATGGTCATCAGCCTCTGGAACGCCCCTTCCTTCGCACGGCCCTGCTGCAACTCGCTCATGAGCAGACTGTACGCCAGCATGACCAGGTACATGTGCCGGGTGTGGCCCTGGAAGTCACGCAGCTGACAATCACCCAATCCCAGTTGCTGCTTGCCGTCCCGAGGAAACGTCTCCGTGCCCGTCCCACGATGCCGAGACACCCGGACGCCTCGGCCCACCTCCCAGGTGGTCCGGTTGGTGACCAGGATCTTGACCGGTTCGGGGTCGTGGCGATACCGCCACAGGACCATGATCCGGACCTTGTGCTTCACGTCGGGGATCTCCAACGTCACCGTAAAATACCACTGCCGCCGATCGCCGATCCGCAACTCCTTCCGGTCCGCCGCCGGGATCGAGGCGGCCAGGTGATCCACCTTGAGGATCCGGCCTTGCCATTGCACCTTGCGATTGCTCTTGAGGTCACCGACCTAGGCCCGGGGCTGGCCGAAGTGATCGGTCTTGCCGTGGATGTGGTTGAGGATCTCGGCGTTGGTGAAATAGCTGTCCATGGTGAAGTCGCCGGGGATCCGTCGCTGACACACCCAGTCGATCAGGTCGCAGCACAACTTGGTATGGTTGCGGAACGGCTCCTTCATCGCCGCGCCGATCTCCTGCTTGCGGAAGAGTCGGAACTCCAGGGGGTAGTGCTGGCCGCTGGTGCAGACGTAGTTGACGAAGAGGTAGTCCTGGGCGATCTTGTTCCGCTCCTCGGCGTGGTCCCAGTACCAGCCGGCGTCGGGGATCAAGAACCCGTCGCGGTCGATGAGGGTGTTGTCGATGGGGATGACGCCCTGGTCGCTGTAGCGGGTCGTGGGATCCTCCTGGAGCAGCTCCAGTCGTCGCTCATTGAGGCTCTCGGCGTTCCAGGCGACCTCGGTGAGGAAGCGGTTGAGGCAGGACTGGTCGGTGGTGTGGGCGAACGCCTCATGGATGCCGAGGACGGTCTTGCGCTGGGCGACGAAGAGGCCGGTGAGATACTCGGCGAAAGGGCGGCGCTGGCAGTCGTTGGCGAAGAAGTCGCCGTATCGGGCCACGGCGTCGCGGACCACGGTGGGGAATTCGACAATCCCTGGCATGATCAGATACTCCGCGCTCCAACAGCGCCCGAGGAAATTCGGGTCGGAATTCGCCGATTTTACCTATTTTGACGCGGTCGAAACACTGTTTGCAAAACTCCAGTAATGTCAGTCCTCGCAGTGCACGGTCTCGGCCTCGCTGGGCGGAGACAGCCAAGAGATGCTGACCCACCCTGACATGACTTTTCGGATCGTCAAGAGCATCGCAGCCTCGAGAGGAAGTTGGGACATCCCCGGTTGGTTTTCAATGCGCAGCATCGAACACCAGACGTTCGAGCAGTCAAACGACTGGGTCCCCGCCTTTGAGGAGACGTACAGCGACCGTTTCGGGTGACGGTCTTCGACCGACGCCAGCTCGCGAACGGAACAATCGGGGTGTCATTGCCGCACCTTCCCGGCCGAACCCGTTCAGCCTTGCAGTCAACGGAATGACTGTGATGAGCCGCCAAAGTAGCCGTTTTCGCGATTTCGCACAATGCTGTTCCTCCTGTGAGAGGGGCGGGTATCCGCAACTACACTGGTGAACGGCAACCGCATCGTCGAGTCCCAGTGAGCCGAGGAGCGTCAGATCGATCCGCAACGAGTGATCACCGACATCGGCCTGGACGAACTGAGCTTGAAGAAGCGGCAGCGGCTCTACGTCACGCTCCTGACCGACCTGAGTGATCCGGCGCGGCCCCAGATCTTGGCCGTGGCACGCGGCAAGGACACGGCCGCGGCTCTGAATTGCTTGGACCTCCTCTCCGAGGAGCAACGCCAGCAGGTGCGGACCCACCGCGTGGACATGGGCGCGGCCTCTCCGGCAGCGTGCGCCGAGCGGTTGAAGGACAGCCGCGTCGTGACCGACCGGTTCCATGTGGCCAAGAAGTTCCACGAGGCCGTCGATGCCCTTCGAAAAAAATGACCCGTGAATCTCAGGCGAAGTTGAGCAAGGCCGAGCGGAAGGCGTTTCGCTCCCAGAGGTGGGCCTTCCGCCGTGATCCCGAGAACTTGACACCGGAGGAACGGCAGGCGTTGGAGGGCCTGTTCGAGAAGATCCCGAAGCTGAAGGAGTTGTACCGGGTGCGTCTCCGCTTCCAGGAGATTTTCGACACAGCCGGCGATCGCACCACGGCGGCGCGCTGGTTGAGGCGACTGCGGCGTGAGACCGAAGACTTGGGGCTGGACCTCGGCGCGTTCTTCGCGACCTACGACCGGTGGAAGACAGCGATCCTGAACTCCTTCGATGCGCATCAGACGAGTGCGGCAGTGGAGGGGATCAACAACAAGGCGCGGGTGATCACCAAGCGGGCGTACGGGCTGAAGTCCGCCGACAGTCTATGGACGCGCCTGATCCTGGACCTGAATCGGGCGTCGGAGGCGATCGGTTGGTCGATCGAGCAGATCCGCCAGATGGCCCACGGACTGAAGGCCCTTTTCGACCCATCTTGCACTTAAAAACGGAAGAGCCCAAGCGGTCTCTCAACCCGGTGATCGCCTCGGTGCTCTCCCTCCAGGGATCCCGTCTCCGATCCTGGCCCCGGGATGCCTTCCATTTGATCGTCACCGATGAATGTCACCACGCCGAAGCGACTTCGTATCAGAAGATCTACGAGCACTTCACCGGCGCCAGGAGCCACATCGGCGTCACCGCCACCGTCGACCGGCATGATGGGAAACCGCTGCTGAAGACCTACCCGGACGGGATCTTATACTCCTAATCATTACTCGATGCAGTCTTGGATGGGTGGCTGGTCCGCCCCAAGGCGATCCGGCTGGGGATCCGGCCCGACTTGAGGCGGTGCAGGGTGATCGCCGGCGACTTCGTCGCCTCGGAACTGGGAGTGGCGATCAGTGATCACCTAGCCGACATCGCGGAGTCGATCCGAGCCGAGATTGGGGGGCGGAGGACGATCGTCTTCACGCCGACGATCGCGTCCGCCCGGACGCTCGCCGGTCAATTACGGGTGCTTGGGCTGCGGGCGGAGGCGGTCTGGGGCACGGCACTCGATCGCGACAGCATCATCGCCAAATTCCGCAGCGGCGATACACAGGTCGTCGTCAACGTCGCGGTCTTGGGCGAGGGCGTGGATGTCCCCGAGGTCGAATGCGTGGTGCTGTGCCGCCCGACTAGTGGTCTGTCAAAATTCGATTGACGAGTATGGCGAGGGTGTCCATCCTTCGGTTGTACCCCAAGATCCTGGAGCAACCGAAGGAGGTCCGCCGTGGCCGGGAAACGGACATACAAGGTGACCCTCACCGACGAGGAGCGAGCCCTGTTGCGGTCGATGCTCTCATCGGGCAAAGCAGCCGCCCGCAAGCTCAACCACGCGCGCCTCCTCCTGTTCGCCGACGAGGCGGTCGATGGATTGCGGCGCACGGACCAGGAGATCGCCGCCACGTTGGGTATCGGGCCTCGGACGGTGGAACGGGTGCGGCAACGCTTTGTCGAGGAGGGGCTGGAATCGGCGCTGGTTCCGCGACCCCGTCCACGCGGAGCCTACAAAGTCGATCGACGCGAGCCGGCGCAGATCATTGCGATCGCCAAGAGCGATCCGCCGCCGGGGCGCAAGCGTTGGACCTTGCGGCTGATCGCCGACCGACTGGTGGCGTTGGGCCGCGGCGCGGTCTCCCCCGAGGCCGTGCGGCAGGTTTTAAAAAAACGCCGTGATCCCGTGGCACGAGGAGACGTGGTGCTTTCCTCCCAAGGCTGACGCCGAGTTCGTGGCCCGGATGGAGGATCTCCTGGATCTGTATCAGTTGCCCTACGATCCGCGATATCCCGTGGTGGGCAGGGATGAGATGCCCAAGCAGTTGATCGCCGAGACCCGCATCCCCTTGCCCGCGTGCGAGGGCCGCCCGGTTCTCTATGACTACGAGTACGAACGCAAGGGCGTCTGCAACCGATTCTGATTCGTGGAACCCCTTCGCGGATGGCGGAAGGTGTTCGTCCGCGACCGTCGGACCAAGGTGGACTGGGCCGAGTGCCTGCGGGTGATCCTGGATGAGATCTACCCCGAGGCGATCGGTCTGCGGTGGGTGCAGGACAACTTGAACACGCATACAATCGGCGCGCTGTACGAGGCTTTTGCCCCCGAGGAGGCGCGCCGCCTGGCGCGTCGGTTGGAGATCCACCCCACCCCCGTCCATGGCAGCGGGCTGAACATGGCAGAAACGGAACTCTCCATCCTGGACCGCCAATGTCTTGATCGCCGCCTGGATGCGACGAAGGTGGTCCGAAGGGAGGTCGGTGTCTGGGAGACTCAGCGCAACAAGGCGAAAATCACCATCAACTGGCGTGTCACGATCGCCGACGCGCGGGTCAAGCTGAAGAGAGTATACCCGTCAATCAAAAATTGACAGACCACTAGCCGTCAACAACGCACTTTTCGGGTCGGCAGACTTCCACGCCGAAGAGATGGCCACATACAACTACTTCAGCCACCAGAGTCAGGTCACCGGTGAATGGCCCAACAAAATGGCTCGTGACGCCGGGTACCCGCTACCGGCGTTCTTGTTGGACTCTGCGAACAACATCGAGTCGCTCGCTGCGGGATATGCGAACGCCGGAGCCGCACTCGACGGTCTCCTCGTCGATGCCGGGATCTCGTCGCCCGGTCATCGTATTCATTTACTGGGCATCGATCCATTCTTCGCCGATTCCCGCGAGATTGGAGTTGGCCACGCTTATTCGTCCTCGTCCACGTACAAGGACTACTGGGCGATCCACACAGCCTATCAGAATACGACTGATGAGTTCGTTACTGGGGTTGTCTACAATGATAGCAACGGCAATGGGCGTTATGATCTCAATGAGGGGCTTGCCGGGGTGACAGTTTCGGATGGCGTAACCAGTACGAGTACGAACGCCCAAGGCGGTTGGTCGTTACCGGTCACCGACGGCATGTATCGCGTCAGTGCTTCCGGTCCCGGCTTTGCTGGCCAGGCCACAGTCCCACTCACAGTGGCGGGGCAGAACGTTGAGGTTGATTTCCTTTCCGGAGTGTCCACTGGTCAGAAGGACTTTCAGGTCCCGACCCCAGGCCCAACACCGACGCCAACTCCGGTCCCGACCCGAATGGCACCAGGATAACCTAACTTTCAGTCTCTTCGGAAGTTGAGCCGCGTGGCTTTGTGGGGAGCAAAGCGACCTCCTCGGTTGGTCACCTGGCGGTTGAGACCCGCACGCCAGGCACCACACCAAGGAGGTCCCTGTGGCTCAGTCTACCGCCTCATCGCCGCGCGACCAATTCCATGACTTCCGAGACCAGTTCGTCCAGCAGAAGGGGCTCCCCTTCCTCAGGGTTCTCTCGCGGGCCTTCGTCGAGACCGCTTGCCGTCACGTCAACCATCGGTGGCGTCAGCGGATCTACACCCCCTGGATCACCCTGAGCATCTTCCTCTCCCAGGTCCTCTCCGATGACCCCTCCTGCGACGACGCCGTCGATCGGTTCCAGAAGTTCCGCTACGATCAGGAACTCCCCCCGGTCACCCCCAAGACCAGCAGCTCCTGCGAAGCCCGGCAACGCCTGCCCGAGAGGGTCTTCTGGGATCTCGTCCGCACGACCGGGCAATCGATCCATCAAAAGGCGAACGACTCATGGCTCTTTCAGGGGCGACCGGTCAAGATCATCGACGGCTCCACCGTGATCATGCCGGACACGCCAGAGAACCAGGCGGCATACCCCCAAGTGGACACCCAAAAGCCCGGCCTGGGGTTTCCGATCGCGCGGCTCCTCGTGCTGTTCAGCCTCGCCGTGGGCACGGTGCTCGAAGCCGCGCTGGGGCCGTGCCAGGGCAAGCCGACCAGGGAACTGGCCTTGCTCCGCACGGTCATCGCCCAGTTCCAGCCCGGTGACATTGTCCTGGCCGACCGGTTCTTCTGTTCGTACTGGGTGATTGCGGCCTTGCAGGCACGCGGCGTCGACGTGGTGGTGCGACTGCATCAGCACCGCACGGCCGACTTCCGGCGCGGGCGTCGCCTGGGCCGAGAGGACCACATCGTCACCTGGACCAAACCGCCACAGGTCCCCGACTGGAGGAGCCGCGCCGCGTACGACGCGAGGCCCGCCCAGTTGACGATCCGGGAACTCCGCGTCCGGGTCCAAGACAAGACCAAGCGGGTCCGCAACCTGGTAATCGTGACGACCCTCCTGGAAGCGAAGACATCCCAAGCCAAGGAGTTGGGGGGGCGGTTCCGTCAGAGGTGGTACGCGGAACTGGACCTGCGTTCGTGGAAGACGGACATGCGGATGGAGCTGCTTTCGACCAAGAGCCCGGAGATGGTCCGCAAGGAGGTGGCGACCCACCTGCTGGCGTACAACCTGATCCGGGGGATCATGGCCGCGGCGGCGCGGGCCGCGGAAGTGAAGCCGCGGCGGCTCAGCTTCCAGGGGTCATTGCACACAGTCCGCGCGTTTGAGGAAGTCCCTCTGTACGACCCGGCGCGGCTCGTAGCGGACCTGCCGCGTCTGTTATCGTTGATCGGCAAGAAGCGTGTGGGGGACCGCCCGGACCGCTCTGAGCCACGGGCCGTGAAGCGACGCCCGAAGCCTCACCCGCTGCTGCGGATGCCGCGTGCGAAGGCCAAACGCCTGATCAAACGAGGGATAATACCCTATAGTAAAGCCTAGCCTCAACTACGAATGGCTATCGCCGCAAGTTGTCCAAATGACAGGCTTTAAGTTATCCTGGTGCCATTCGGTCCCGACCCCAGTCCCGACCCCGACCCCAGTCCCGACCCCGACTCCAGTCCCGGCCCCGACTCCAGTCCCGGCCCCGACTCCGGTCCCGACCCCGACTCCGGTCCCGACCCCGACTCCGGTCCCGCCACCGGTGGTTCTCACCCCGGCTCAGCGGGACGCGATCTTCGTGACCGCCCTCTATCGCGACATCCTCGGCCATGATCCAAGTCAGGCCAATCTAAACTCTTGGGTCAACAAGTTGCTTGCGGGTATCTCTTCGGCTGGTCAGGTGGCTACTACGTTGTGGAATTCGGCCGAGCATAGGTCACTGGTGAAACATCACCAGGCCCCCGCGCTCAGCTACAACGCAGCATTAGGCTCTGCGCTGCAATCAGGCCAGCCAGTGTCCGTGCGACCACAGAATGTGGCCTTCGTGACTACCATCTATCGCGAGATGCTTGGCCATAACCCAAATCAGACCAGTCTCAATTCCTGGGTCAAGCGCCTGCTTGCGGGCACCTCGCAGAGCCAGATGGCCACGGCTATCTGGAACTCGCCCGAGCATCGGACCCTGGTGAAGCGGCACCGGGCTCCCAACATTATCTTCAGCGCGGCCCTGGCCGACGCATCTCAGGCGGCCAACACCGCGTAAATCTCCCCCAGACGCCCCAGGAACGTACCCCCTGGGGCGTCCCCATGCGCGGACAGCCAGATTCACCCACCGCCACCCCGACGCCGCACCGGAGCGCCATACCCTAGATCGATATTGCTTCGTGAACGTGGTCTAGCCCCAAAACAAGCGTAATATATTACGCTAACGTTAAACAATAATCGCCGATGTAATTACGTACATTCATCGTGCCGGGACGGCCGCGCCCGGTCCCCAGTCCCGACTCGTTTGCTTCATCGCCTCACCGCTTCTCTCGGTTCGATGGCCAGCACGGATCGGGGCATCCGGACCCCGACTTCAGGCGTGGCACGCTCAACACAACCAACAGCCCTGCAACCGCTCCACCAGACGCAGGAACACGCCTTGCCACGGTGTCCACGACCACAACCGATAGATCAGCCGACCTCCACTCCGAACGAGCTGGCACGGCATCTCGATCACCGCCGCGCGAAAGGTCGCGAACTCCATCCGCAACCACGCGCTGCTCGGCGCGGTGTTTCGCCGCATGCCGCGGTGTCACCGGCACCAGCAAGGCGCTCCACGC
This sequence comes from uncultured Planctomycetaceae bacterium, assembly GCA_963803395.1. Lineage (GTDB taxonomy): Bacteria > Planctomycetota > Planctomycetia > Isosphaerales > Isosphaeraceae > JAFANO01. Next base: position 2,798 of record CAWDND010000023.1, on the reverse strand, counting down.
CTTCAGGCTCCAGGCCAGCGACGCCATCACCATGTACGCCCCGTTGCTGATCAGGGTGTCCACCGGCGTCGTCAGCGCCCGCACCCCGCTCTTCAGTTGTGCGATCAGGTTCTCCTGGTCACACCGGTCGTTGCCCTGAAAGACGACCGCATCGGCCGCGGACGTGCGATCATTGGTGATGTAAAAGAAATAGCGATACTCCTCGCGCAATCGCACGTCTCCTTTGTCGATCCCGAGACGCTTGCGGAGCACAATCACCCGAGAGCTCGTCTTGCAGGCGACCGGGCAGTAGTCGAACTCGGCGATCATCTCCTCGAGCAGATGGATCGTCTCGAACCGGCGCTGTCGGACGATCTGCTTCTTGACCGGCTCGGGCGTCTGGCGGGGGACGGTTTTGATCTCATACCGCGGCGGTCGTTCCAGAAAGCTGTAGGCGTCGGCCGGGAGTTGCTCGGCCCATTCCTTGAGGTTGGGCATCGCGTCGATGCCGAAGTAGAACCGGACATCGCCGGCCTGGTCCCAGCGGTCGAGGTGTTTGGTCTGGGTGAAGGCGGTGTCCCCCCGCAGGATGATCCGGCGAAAGCCGGCCTCACGACACAGGTGGATTGCCTTATCGAAGTAGATGTCGGCGTGCTCGTGCGAGGGGCGGTTGCCGCTGCGGTTGACCAGAGAGAGCGGCTCGCCGGTGTTGGCCAGCGAGAGGATCAGGGGGTGATAGCCCCAGATGCCTTTGTAGGACAGATCGACCCCCTGCTTGCACTCAGCCGCGGTGGCGACGAGGGTGCCGTCGGCGTCGAGGATCGCCTGGTCGAAGAACTCCGGGGGTTGTTGCGCCCAGACGCGGCGGCGGACCCCGTTGAGGGTGTCGATGAGGGTCTGGACATCGGTCGCGGTAAACCGGCGGCAGAAGTCGCCTTCGGTCGTGGGATCGGGGATCCGCTCGGCGCCCAAGGCGTTGAGGTAGACCGCATCGTTGCGGCGCAGCTCGATGTGCTCGAGGCGTTGTCCACCAGCGAGGATGTTGAAGGCGATGTTCAGGACGTGATCGGATTCATGGTAGGGCAAATGGCGTTTGAGGAGGTGGAGGTTGTGGTCGAGGTCGCGGATCAAGCCGATCTTGCGCGCGAACAGGAGCATGGCGCCGATACCGCCGGCGGCGAGGCCCTGGACGCGCTCGGCCAGCTCATAGTGGATGTTGGTGGCGGTCATCATGGGCTGGTCGCGTTCGGGTCCAGGACGATTTTCGATGCGTGTGAGGATTCTGCGCCGGCGTTCGCGAAGAATCCTGCGGTTGCGTTCCCGGGTCTTCTTGCCGTTGTGTTTTCGGGTCTTCTCGGGGAGAGTAGCAGTCACTCGAAAGTCTCCGTAGTCTGGAACATTGAGGAAGTGTTCCTGCCTCAATTATTCGAAAAACTCCGGGGGTTTTCGAGCTTTTTCCGAGATTTTAGCGCCGATGCTCTATGGAGTCTCGCCAGAATAACTTATCCAATTTTCGCCCTCGATCGGTAGAATGGTCTGCATGCGGAACGTCACAGTCCAGACCATCAAAACGAAGTACACCAGCCTGGAGCCCGTGCTCGATGAGCGGGCGCGCCGCCTCTGGGCTGCCGCCGAAGCCCGAGCCATCGGCTGGGGTGGAATCACTCACGTCGCCGAGGCCACCCGACTCTCTCGGATCACCATCAAAACCGGTTTGAGCGAACTCGACCTCCCGATCACTCCCGCTGATCGGAAGGTGGCCCCTCAGCGGTTACGCCGACCGGGTGGTGGACGAAAGCCCCTGGTCGATCATGATCCCAACCTCCTGCGTGACTTGGAGACCTTGGTCGATCCCGTGACCCGTGGCGATCCGATGTCGCCGCTGCGCTGGACGTGCAAGAGCGCGGCCAAGTTGGCGACCGAACTCCAGGCTCGAGGGCATGCCGTCAGCGAGCGCTCGGTCAACCGTCTCCTCCACGACTTGGACTACAGCCTCCAATCCAATCGCAAGACGATCGAGGGCAAAGGTCACCCGGATCGAGATGCCCAATTCCAGTACATCAACCGGCGAGTCCAGGCGTTCCAGAGGCAGGGGCAGCCCGTGGTGTCGGTCGATGCCAAGAAGAAGGAACTGGTGGGCCAGTTCCGCAACGGCGGCCGGGAATGGCAACCCCAGGGGCAGCCCAAGGAGGTGGAGGTCTACGACTTCGCCAAGCGGGACCTGGGGAAGGCGATCCCCTATGGCATCTACGACCAGACGACCGACACCGGCTGGGTCAGCGTGGGAGTCGATCACGACACTGCCCAGTTCGCCGTGGAGACGTTGCGGCGCTGGTGGCGGAACATGGGCCGCCGGATCTATCCACGGGCGAAGCGGCTGTGGATCACGGCCGATGGGGGCGGCTCCAACGGGAGGCGCTGCCGGCTGTGGAAGGTGCAATTGCAGGAGTTCGCCGATGAGACCGGCCTGCGGATCTCGGTGTGCCACTTCCCTCCCGGCACGAGCAAGTGGAACAAGATCGAGCATCGGATGTTCTGCTACATCACCGAGAACTGGCGGGGTCGCCCCCTTGTGAGTCGGGAGGTGGTGGTGAATCTGATCGGGCATACGACGACGCAGACCGGATTGGCGATCCGATCGGAGTTGGACGAGGGCAATTACCCCACGGGTCGAACGGTCAGTGACGAGCAGATGGAGGGATTGTCCATCAAGCGGGACAAGTTCCACGGCGAGTGGAATTACTCGATCCTCCCGAGACAGTAAATTGGATAGGTTATTCTGGCGAGACTCCTATATATCACGCTTGGTTAAGGTCTAG
>CAWDND010000022.1:0-81353 GCA_963803395.1 uncultured Planctomycetaceae bacterium | reverse complement strand
GACAGCCATGCGACTCGGCGAGGTCTTCGAGCGGTTCATCCAACAGGCCCCCATCTCGGTGATGTTCCGCACGCTGCTGGAGCACGCCCTCGATCCCGCTGAGATCGATCGCCTTTTCGAGGAAAACGCGACCCGTCAGTACACCCGGGAGGTGCTCTTCTCCGCGATCGTTGAGCTGATGGGCGCCGTCGTCTGCGGGGCCCAGCCCTCCGTCCGTGCCGCCTATCTGGCCTCGCTGGGCGAGATCGCCGCTTCGCTCACGGCGCTCTACGAGAAGTTAAAGGGGGTGGAGCCCGGCGTCTGCCGTGCCTTCGTCCTGGACAATGCCGGGCGACTCGCACCGCTGGTCCGTCAGCTCGACGCCACCCTGCCCCAGCCGGTCCCGGGCTACCGCGCCAAGATCCTCGACGGCAACCATCTGGCCGGCACCGAGCACCGCGTCCCGGCGACCCGCACGACCCGCGCCGCGGCCTTGCCGGGGCAGTCGCTGGTGGTCCTCGACCCGGCCACCATGCTGGTCATCGATGTCGTGCCGTGCGAGGACGCCCACGCCCAGGAGCGGTCCCTGATCGCTCAGGTGCTGCCGGGGGTCGAGCCCGGCGACCTCTGGATCGCCGACCGCAACTTCTGCACGACGCGGCTGGTCTTCGGCAGCCGCGCCCGCGGCGGCAGCTTCCTGGTGCGGCAACACAAGTCGACGCTCTACTGGAAGGAGACCACGCCGTGGGCCGAGGTGGGCCGGGTCGCCACCGGGATGGTGTCCGAGCAGACGGTCACGGTCACCGAGGCGGACGGCAGCGGGGCGATGACCCTCCGCCGCCTCCGGCTGGACCTGGACCAGCCGACCCGGGACAAGGAGAAGGAGCTGTTCCTGCTGACGGACGTGCCGCGGGAGCGGGCCGACGCCCGGACGCTGGCCGATGCCTACCGGAAACGCTGGCGACTGGAGAACGTGTTCCAGACATTGACCGAAGCCCTGGTCTGCGAGATCAACACGTTGGCCTATCCAAAGGCAGCCCTGTTCGGGTTCTGCGTGGCGTTGGTGGCGTACAACGTGCTGGCGACGGTCCGGGCGGCACTGCGGTCGGAGCACGGCCGCGAGACCGTCGAGGCACAGGTGTCGAACTACCACCTGGCGAACGAGGTGGCCACGACGTACGAAGGGATGAGGATCGCGTTGCCGCCCTCGGAGTGGGCGCCGCTGGGCCGGCTGAGCCTGGCCGAGTTGGCCGAATTCCTGCGGGAAGTGGCGAGCCAGGCGTGGCTGGCGAAGTACCCCCGGACGGTGCGCGGCCCGAAGAAGCCGCCGCCGAAGCGGACGAGCGGTCGGACCAACCACCACGTCTCCACTGCCAGGCTCTTGCATAAGCAGATTCAACAGAAATAGCACCTTGGAAGGGGTGGCCTCGGGCAGCCCAAGCAAGTCGTCCAGCGCCGTGCGCCGGAACCAACCCAACTTCCGCAGTTATCAGCAGAAAAGAAGCGAAACTCGCTTGTTTTTCAATAACGGCGTTCAGAAGTTGGCACTACAAATCAGCGACTCCTTTTGCGATCCGCAGCCGTTGGGGGAGTTCCAGGCCCAAGTGGTGCAGCAAAATCGTCTGCGCCTGGTCGGGACGCACCACGCACCGTAGCCGCACGGTGCGGCCGTCGCTGGTCGGCAACACAACGTCGGTGCTCTGGATCCGCGCGAACTCCTCCAAAAGCGTGGGCATGCTCCGGCCCAAGCCGGCGCGTTGCGACCAGCCTTCCAGCATCTTGCGGAGTACGTAGGCAAGAAAGCACACCAGAATGTGGGCCTGGACTCGCTCCGCCGTCTGATGCCATACCGGTCGCAGGCGCAGCTCGTCCTTCTGGATCCGGAACGCGGCCTCGGCTTCGGTCAATTGCATGGAGGCCCTCCAGAGGTCCTCGGCCGTCCAGTCTGAGACGTTGCTCCGCAGCAGGTAGCAGCCCTCGCGACGCTTCGCCGATTCCAGCGCCGACGCTTTCCGGGACCAGGTCACCACAACGCGCCCTGATTCGGCACGACCGACCTGGACCGAGAAGAGCCGCGCAGCGCGCGTGTTCTTGCCCAGCAGTCGGCCGATCCGGCGCTCGATCACGCCCAGGTCGCAACGCTTCTGTTCGCATCTTCGCACAATCGCTTGAAGACCTTTTTCGATGCGTTGCTCGAACCGCACGCGCATCGCCCGCTCCTTGGTCGCGCGGTCGGCGCTGCGGCAGAGGAGGAACGTCTCCGAACCAGCTTCATCCGGCACACTCCGCACCTCCAGGCCCTCGCGGATCTCGTGCCAGGTCCCCTTGAGCAACTCTTGCTCGAACCGCTTCAACTCCCCCTTGGGCGTCCCCACGATGGAACGCGAGCCTCGTCCCTTGAGCCACTGGAGGTTGGCCGCGTCGATCATTCCGCGGTCGACCGCCCAGATCCGACCCGCGTGGCCGTACCGCTCTTCCATGCGCTTGACGACTTCCCGCAACGTCGTTGAATCTCTGCGATTGCCGGCGAACACCTCGTAGCCCAGCGGAAAGCCCTCGCGGCTGACGACCAAACCGATGCAGACTTGTTTACAGTCGGACCGCTGGTCGCGCGAAGAGCCCCGCGCGGCCAGCGTGTTGCCGGTCGCCTGGCCCTCGAAGTAGGTGCTCGTGACGTCGTACAACAGCAGATCATCTTCCAGCTTGAACAGCGTTCCGAGGCGTTCCTTGAGGTGCGTTTCGAGCGTGTCCTTGTGCGGCAAGAGTCGATCGAGGGCACGGTAGAGCCGGTCGTCGTTGACCTTGGCCTCGGGCAGCCCGAGCAGGTCGTCCAGCGTCGTGCGGCGGAACCAGTCCTCGGCGATGTGCAACTCGCTCGACGGCTCGCAGAACCGCGCGATCACGAGCACGGCCGCCATCAGGCTCCACGACACATCTTCGCGGCCTCGGGACAGACGTTTCTCCAGCCACGGATCGAGTCCGAGCGCCTGCCAGAGTTTCCAGGCGAGCCAGACGTCGCCGAACCTCCGACCGCGTTCCAACCGCAGACGACTTGGTACAACGGTGACGGGCTCGGTGGGGAGTTCCTCGTCGAAGAGCCCGGGTTGACGCTCCAGACCGACGAGCGAGTCGGCCAGATGGCGCGCCACGATGCGCCCCTTGGCGTCGAGTTCACCAAGCTGGGCGACAGTCTCCTGCCGCACCTTCCGCCCAACGCGCACCGAACGCACGAGCCGCCAGTACGTGTGAGTCTTGCCATTCTTGGTGATGGTCGAGTGCCGCAGATCCATCGCGTCCTCCGAGGACCATCATGAACGGCCTCAGACTAGACTTTCGGACTTTTACAAGCGTCGAACACCTTCCTCGTCGACAGAGGCTTTGTTTCTAGATTCGGCAGCGTTTGCCTGTCAGCGCGGCGCCGAAATTTCGGCGCACAGGTGTTAGTACACTTAACAATTATGCGACTGTGGCTTCGTACCGGGATGCTCGAAAAACAAGGCAACCGTGACCTGCCGCTTCCATCAGCACGACGTGCCTCAAAAAAAGTCCGAAAGTCTAGTCAGAACAAAGGCAAGACACGAGGTTGGCACTACATCGGCGTTTGCCCGGAACTCGGCCCGACGAATAAGGAGTTACGTCGAAAAAGCACCTGGAAATCGGTGAAATTTTGGCCCAACTGCGGAAGTTGGGCCAATCCTCGGCGATGTGCAGTTCGCTCGACGGCTCGCAGAGTCGCGCATCACCAGCACGGCCGCCATCAGGCTCCACGGCACATCTTCGCGGCCTCGGGGCAGACGTTTCTCCAGCCACGTATCGAGTCCGAGCGCCTGCCAGAGTTTCCAGGCGAGCCAGACGTCGCCGAACCGCCGACCGCGTTCCAACCGGAGACGACTCGGGACGACAGTGACGGGCTCGGTCGGGAGGTCCTCGTCAAAGAGGCCGGGTTGACGCTCCAGACCGACGAGCGAGTCGGCCAGATGGCGCGCCGCGATGCGTCCCTCGGCGTCGAGTTCGCCGAGTTGGGCGACGGTCTCCTGCCGCACCTTCGGACCGACGCGCACCGAGCGCACGAGCCGCCAGTACGTAGGGGTCTTGCCGTTCTTGGTGACGGTCGAGTGCCGCAGATCCATCGCGTCCTCCAAGGACCATCATGAACGGCCTCGGAGGAAAGGCAAGACACGAGGTTGGCACTACAACGGCGTTTGCGTCGAGGTCGGCCCGACGAATAAGGAGTTACGACGAAAAAGCACCTGAAAATTGGTGCAATTTTGGCCCAACTGCGGAAGTTGGGGTAACGTACGTTTCCTGAGATCCGTTGGCCTGCAGGCTGTCCAGAGAACCTGGACGGCAGAGCGTGGGATTCTGCTCCGCTGCGAGCGGCACCCCAGGAACTCTCCTGAACCCGCACCAGGCGATGCCTCAGGACCCGAGTCGAGAAAGGACGTCTTGATAGATCGCGGTGAGCTGGCGAACGTGATTGGACCATTGGAAGCGGCGCGCATGGGCGAGGCCGGCATGACGTCGGGCGTGCCAGGCGTCGGCCTGGTGGCGGTAGTCGTCGAGGAGGGTCAGGGCGGCCTGGGACCAGGCGGGGACGTCGCCGACGGGGCAATAGACCGCAGCGATGCCGCCGGCTTCGCGGAGGGCCGGGAGGTCGCTGGCCAGGAGTGGCGCGGCGCAGGCGATGGCTTCGACGGCGGGCAGGCCGAACCCTTCGGCCTCGCTCGGCTGGAGGACCAGCGCGGCGCGACGGTAGAGCGCTGCCAGGATCGAGCGCGGGCAGAAGAGCAGGGTCACGAGGGCATCGCCGATGCCGAGATCGTGGACGTGCCGCTCCTGGGCGTCGGTCAGCACGCCGCCGACCTTGATCAGCCGGGCGCCGGGATGGACGCGGCGGACAGCGGCGAAGGTCGCCAGCACGACGTCGAGCCGCTTGCGGGGAATCGTTGAGCCGACGTGGAGCAGGTCGGGGGGCCCGAGGGGGTAGGGAGGACCAAGCAGCCGGGCAGCCTCGGCATCGGCCGTCGGGTCAGGGTCGGGGGAGCACTCGGGATGGGTGCCCGGATAGACGAGGTGGAGCCGCGCCTCGGGGACCAGGTCGGATGCGCGGAGAGCGCAGCGGGTCGCCTGGCTGACGCAGACCACGGCGGCGGCCTTTTGCAGACCGGCGAGCGTCCGCCGCATCATGGCGCGGAACCAGCGCGGGCGGGGCTCGCGCCCGGCTCCAGAAGGCAGCGGAAGCTGTCGAGGTCGTGGCAGGTGACGACCGCACGCCCTGGCGGCAGCTCGTGGACGAGCTGAGCATAGCTATGATCGACCAAGTGGAAGAGGTCGAGCTCCCCCCAACGCGCCAGGTGACCGAGCGTGCGGGGGTAATCCCAGAACCGGTTCAGGACCCGGTCGGCGTTGCGGGCCGGGCTGAGCCATCGCGTCATCGGCCAGCGGGTCAGGCGATGGCGAAAGGGCGGGCAGACCCGCGTCGCCGCGACCCGGTCGGCATGCTCGCGGCCGAGGTAGGTCAAGACCATCTCGGCGACCAGGTCCATGCTCGGCCATCGCTCTTCCGGAAAGTCGCAGACCAGGGCCAGGCGAGTCGGGAGCATTTCAGGAGCCAGGACTCAGACTAGACTTTCGGACTTTTTTTTACAAGCGTCTGAAAGCGTCCTCGTCGACAGATGCTTTGTTTTTAGATTCGGCAGCGTTTGCCTGTCAGCACAGCGCCAAATTTCAGTGCACAGGTCTGTGCACTAACAATTATGCGACTGTGGCTTCGTACCGGGATGCTCGAAAACAAAGCAACTGTGACCTGCCGTCCATCAGCACGACGTGCCTTGTAAAAAGTCCGAAAGTCTAGTCAGAGGCTGTGAATTTTTCGTCGAAAGTACACTCATACGCCGGAATACCATTCGGCGTAATACCTGATGCAGCCAGCTCTTCCGAATCGGCCTATCAAGGCTATTTAGTGTACAATTGACGAAAAATTCACAGCCTCTCAGTAGCCAATTGTCAGTCGATTGATGGAAGGATAAGAAAATCCTGGTGATGCTGCGAACCGTTGACGTCCAAGCAGTTCCATGCGGCTTTCTCTCCCTACTGACTACTGACTACCGACACCCCGGGCCGGAGCGTCCGGAGCCGGAGCCGCCAGAGCGCCCGGTCCTCGGCTCTCAACAGGATGGCGGCGGCCAGGGCCAGGAAGCCGAGCGCGGCCAGGCCCATCGCCGCGGCCAGGCCCAGCCAGCCGACCGGCGGGGCGTGGCGGGCAGCCCACCAGAGACCGACGGTGTAGATCCCTCCCCAGGCCAGCGGCGACGCCACGGCCCTGCTCAGCGCGGCCGTCGAGGTCCCGAAGACGCGATGGAGCCGCCGGGGCAGATACCAGAGGCTGACCGCGACGAAGGACACCGTCGTCCCGAGCAGGGGCCCGACTAGCCCCAGCAGGTGCGTCAGCAGGACGCTCGCTGCCAGGTTGACGGCCGCACCCACGAGGGACGGGGCCACCAGCCAACGCGCCTGGCCCGTGACGCTGAAACACCAGCTCCAGAGCAAGAGCTGCGGCAGCAGGATCGCGTTGATCGCCGCCGTGATGATGATCGCGTCGCCCCCGTAGACGAAACCTGGGCGCATCCAGAGGCCGACGAACTGCCGGTTGAATGCGACGATCGGACCCAGGGCCGCGACGCTCAGGACCGCCACCAGGCGCGACAGTTCGACGAGCCGGCGGTTGAAGGTCTCGTGTTCACCAAGGGCGTGCAACTCGGCTAACCCGGCCCAGACCGCGCTGCCGATCCCCGCCATGAGCATCTGGACCAGCACGGCGAGCCGTTGCGTGAAAAACAGCGTGGTGACCGCCCCCGCGCCCAGCATCTTGCCGATCACGAGGTTGTCGGTCATCAGGCTGATCCGGTTGCTCACGTTGATCAGGAACGACGCGGCTCCGAGGCACCAGAGCGCCCGCCTCGTCTCACGATCGACGGAGAGGGACCAAACCGCGCCGAGCAGATCGCGACGGTCCCGCGCGACGAGCACAGCCAGGGCCAGGGAGAATGCCCAGAGTCCCAGCAGGTTCGCCAGCGATTGCCCGGTGATCCCCCACCCCCCCCGGGCCAGGAGCAGAGCCGCGCCGGTGATGAGCAGCGATTGGCCGATCAGAAGCAGGTTGACCTGATGGCCTCGCTGGCGGGCATCGACGAACGTCCGGAGCGGGGCCAGGCCGAGCGACAGCATCCCGAGCAGGCCGAGCAGCCACGCCCCTCGGAGGTCGGCGACTCCGGCCGGGGGCAACCCGGAGACCAGCCGGTCGACTCCCGCCGTCAGCACGGCCCCGACCGCCACGATGACCAGCGACACGCGGAAGTAGGCGCGCATCCCGGCCGCCATCGCCTGACGCAAGGCGCGATCGTCCCCATGGCCAATCGCCCGCGCGACCATCGGCGCCATCGCCTCGCCCAGCCCGAATTGCAGGAGGGTCAGAGAGCCGAGGCCGTCGACCACAATCCGGAACGCTCCGAACCGCTCGCGGCCCAGCCAGAGCTCCAACCAGGGCGAGGCGAAAAGCCCCATGGCCATGGTGATCGCGGTAAACAGGACCGCCGTGGCGAAGTTCAGGAGCGAGTAACGGATGCGCAAAGGAGGGCTCGCGAGAGATTGGAAATTGGACTTTGAGGGAAAGGTTCACGTCTCAAACTCAAGCAGCCGGGCAGGGAACGCGACTCTCATCGAGGTGCCACCCTCCGGTCGGTCCGGACCCGCGCGTCCGCCGCGTGCAGCGCTGCGGACAACAGCCAGAACTGGACGCCCATCGGGGAAAGGAAGGGGACGAAGCTGAAGCAGGTCGCCAGGATGCTGAGATTGAGCGCGACGATGACCGCCGCCCAGAAGGCGAGGTCACGATCCGGGCACGTCCAGGCGATCCAGACCGAGTCGACCATGGCCAGAGCCAACGCCCCCACGTACCCGACCAGCAGCGGCAGCCCGCCGTCGTAGATCCAGGCGGGCCACATCACCTCGACCCAGACCAGCGAGCGCCGGTTCGGATCCCCGAAATGGACGTTGACCATCCCCCACCACCCCATTCCGTAGCCCAGCGGGTGGCTCGGCAAGACCTTCTCGAACGCCTCCTGGACAAACATGCCCCGGTTCTTGAAATAGAGGGCGCCGGGGGCGTCCTGGAACAGGCTCATGAACCGCTCGGTCACGGCGTTGCCGACCTTGCCCGCCGTCCAGGCCAGAGCGCCCACCACGAGCCCCGCGCCCGACAAGACCAACAGCAGGGCCTGGCGGTAGCTCCTCTGGAAGACGAACAGGCCGGTCAGCGCGACCAGGCAGATCCCCACCATCACGAGAGACGTCCGGACATGCGTCAAGTAGATGACCGCCACCCCGAGGAACGCCAGCCCGAGGCTGGCCAGCCGCTTCCAGACCGCGATTGGTCGCAGCGCCCAGCAGAGCCCGAGCAGCGCCGCCACCACCCCCGCCCCGCACGCGGCCCCCGGCGAGTCGGTCAGGCCGCAGGGTCGCAGGACCTTCCGACCGTCGTCGGCCACGAACATCAAATTCTCACCATTAAAAATATTATTCATCAGTGGAATCACTGGAGGGTTGAACGTTTCGGGCCGAAAGACCTGCGCGATCCCGAGGAAGGCGCTCAGCGCATTGCAAAGGAACAGGAGTGCCATCAGGCGGCCGATCTGCCGGCTCGACGTCAGCGCCAGAGGCGCCCAGAACACGGGTGACAGGATCGTGATATACAGCGCCGCCTGCGCGCTGGCCGCCAGCAACGAATAGGAGTTCGGATGCAGGATTGAGAGCCCCAGCCAGACCGAGCAGAATACGAGCCAGGGCCGCGCCGGGAAGGCCTCCGCGCCAGGAGGCCGACGCCCGGCCCAGACGAGCGTGATCCAGGCGAGGGTGGCCACCCCGTAGGCCGAGACCCGTGTCAGCGTCCGGATCGGCGACATCCCGGGCACGAACAGCAGCGCCGGGATGAACGTCTGTGAGAGGACGAACCACTCCAGCCACCCCCATCCCGGCTCCTTCGCGGGCGCCCCCTTCGGCGCGCCGGCTGCGACCGATCCGTTAGCGAGGGTCGAGGAGGGGGGGCGAAAGACACGCGAGATACCTGAGGGTCGGGGGTGATCATCCATCCGTCCCCTTATCCACGACGGATTGCCCGATTTCGGATGACAGAAAAACGAGAGCTGTTATGGTAACATCGGGATTAACGAGTGCCGGTGGCGGTCCTGTCCGACGCCGGGCAACGGACCAGGACCCGTACTCAACCGCCCGGGGCGACGCCAGCCGTCGGATGCCTGGACCAGAGGGCCCAGTTGGGGCTCCTCTGGACCAGGAACCAAGGCCCACCGCGCAGGGGCCTGGACGACGTGGTGGGCAGAAGCAGGTAAAGCGGACGATACGGGTCGATCCAGGGCGGCGGTGTGCGAGCGTTCGTCAAAGAGTCGAAGATCGACACCCTGGCTTTCCGGACCGCCTTGGGTCCCAGGTGGGTCTGCGGGAGGTCGTCACCGAAGCAGAGATCCTTGCCGGCCCAGTCAGAGTACGCCCGCGTGTCGAGCCCGGTCAGCCAGCCGTTCAAGGCGTGGCGCCGATGGAGCTCATCATCAGGGATCAGGCATGTCCACATAGAGGGAGAGGCGTAAAGGATCGCATTCCGGGAGTAGAGGATCGCCAGCTTCGCCGTGCTCGACCCGGCCAAGGAGGAGTCCGTGTCCATGGCGGCCAGGCTCCGTCGCAGGGGTCGCAACTCCTGCAAGAGGCGATTGTACCGGACCGCATCCGGGGCATGCAGGGCCTCATAGGGTCGCCAGACGGCGGCGATCGGCAGGAGCAGGCCCGGCACGACCCAGAGCGCCCGGAGAGAGCGAGGACCGAGGCCGGAGCGAAGGTCCAACCAGAGGACAAGCGTGCCCAAGAGCAGGAGCTCCGCAGCCGGTTGGCTCACGTAGTGCCAGTGGAAATTTTCGAAATCAAGCCCGGTCAGCAGGGCGCCATTGGCCAGTACATAGCCCGCGAAGGCGACGCTCCACAGCAGGCGCAAGCTGGGGAGTCGGAGGATCACGATACCGAAGGCACCGAGGGCCAGCTTGGCCCAGATCCACCTATTCTCCAGGTAGCACCCCCGCCGTGGGTCATTGCGCGCGAGGGGGGTCGGCCTGTACATCCGGGCCAGGATGCTCCGAGAGGACTCCTGGTCGAACGTCCGCATGTTGCTGGAGACCTGCGGGATCCCGATGCCGATCCCGCCCGCGAGGACCAGGGCCGCCGCCCGAGCCTTGCGGAAGTGCGCACGGCCCTCACGGGCCCTCAGTCCCCCCGCCAGGAACAGGAGGATGAAGATCCCGAGAGCCAGTACGGCCCCGGTCCACTGGTAGAAATACATCAAAAAGCAGAGACCGAGAGAGGCCGCCCCCAGGAGGATTGACCGAGGGCCGGACCTTCGCTCCTCCGGCAGCAGGCTGGCCACCATCAGCAGCAGGAAAGGGAGGGTCAGCAATGGCGGGATGATGCGATACTGAGGGAGAGCATCGGGCCTCAGCCGCGGAGTCGTTCCGGCCAAGAGATGGCGGAAGAGGAGAAAATCGCCGATCAGCGAGCGCCCGTCCCCGAAGCCCCCATCGGCGAGGCAGACCAAGCTGCACCCCAGGGCCCAAGCCGTCGGCCATCGGGTGGCGGCGAACAGGCGGCGGAAGAGGAGGAACAGGGCGAGCCCCAGAAGTGCCCCTCCCAGGAATCGCCATACCAGACTGACCAGGATGAGAGGCAGACCGAGGGCGCGGCTCGCCTTGGCCAGGGGGACGATCGGCATCCAGGTATAATAGGTCGCCACGCCCTCCCAACGACCGCAGAACGGGTCTCGCATGCGATCCTCGCCATGGTACGCGGCGCGGGAGGCGGAGAGATAAAAAACATCATCATCATCATTGATATACTCAAGTGTTCCGTATCGTGCGACCGCGGCCAGGTGCGGTGCAATGCTCAGCAGCATGCCGACCACCGCACATGCGAGACATGCGAGGACATCCCAGCGCGATCCCGGCCTTTCCGCTGGCGATACGCCTGCCATGAAGCTCATCAACCCGTTATCCTCATAACGCTTCGAGCAAGGTTCAACGCGCGCTCACCCTGGCCCTCTCCCTGGGCGAGAGGGACCGGGGTCTGGGTCCTCCGCCTCAGGAACTCTCGGCGATTGTCACGAGCTGCTCGGCCATATCATCCCAGGTGACGGCACGGAGCCGCTCGGAGAGGGACGCCAGCGCGGCACGCGTCGCCTCGGGCCGCTCGCGCCAGCGGCGCAGCCGGTCGGCCAGGTCGGCGGCGTCGTCGGGGTCGGGCAAGAGCCAGTCCTGGAGTTCGACCGGATACCGTTCGGCGACCCCCGCCGTGCGCGTGACCAGCGCCGGCAGGCCGCAGCAGAGCGCCTCGTGGACGCCCAGGCCGTAGGCCTCGTAGCGGGTCGGACTGACGAGCGCGTCGCAGCCGCGGAGGACCTGGGGCACGTCGCGGCGGAAACCCAGGAACTCGATCGCGCCATTCAGCGGAGCGGCGGCCCGCCGCCAGACGTCGAGCGCGGCCCCCGCGCCGAGGACGACCAGGCGCGCGTCCCAGCCGGGATCGTGAGCCAGCCGCCGCCAGGATTCGAACAGAGTATCGAACCCCTTGCGCGTATCGCCCAGGGCGCCGACGAACGCGACCGTCGGACGGTCATCGGCCCAGCCCATCCGCGCGCGGGTCTCAGTGCGCTCGGTGGCCGTCAGTGGCCGGAACCGCGTCGGGTCGGTACCGTAATAGACAAGGTGGACTCGCTCGGCGGGAACCCCAAGGCGCTCGATCACGTCGGCGCGGGTCCGCTCCGAGTTGGCGATCACCACCCGGGCCCGCCGGAGCCCCGCGCCTCGTCGGCCAGCGACCAGCGGCGGATGAGCCCTGCCCTGACCCGATGCGCCAGGCCCTCCTCCTGCCGGGGTGGCCAGGCGGCGTGCACGTAATGGACCCAGTTGACGTCACCCCAGGCACAGTTACCACCGTTGACGACGACCCGGGCCCCACACGGCGCAAGCCGGCGCGCCCGCCACCGACCGACCCGCGCAAGCAGTGGCATCCCGAACAGGTGCTTGCCCCAGGGCCGAGGGATCCGATGCACCCGGACGTTCGGCCGCGCCTCCAGGTCATCCCAGGCGCGGTGCGTCACCAGGTGGACCTCGGTCCCCTCGCGCCGTGCCAGGAACGACGCCAGGCCGTAGTTGGCGCAGTCCATGCCCCCCAGTGGGGTGAAGTCACCCGCGATGAGCAGCCAAATGCGTGTCACACTCACTCCTCTTTTTCTGTTTCGACGGAGAGCAACTTCAATTTCATAAAATCTTTTAATATTATAATGGTAACATAAAATATAAATTCAAGTATGATTCTAAAAATCTCGAGGACCAGAATCTCGCCCCGGTCCTCGGTTCTCCCGATCATTTGGGATATGCTGCACAAAGGGTGGGCGGTGCTGGGTCGTCCACATGACCCTACGATTGGACGGGCCTCACCGCCCGAGAGAGGCAAGGCGACGGTCGGCTCTGGGTCTGAGCATGCTCGTCATCCGGGAGCGGACCGATCTTGACCGCTGGCTCGCTCGCCGGCGCAACCGATGACCCCGCTCGGAAGAACTGGGGGGCCGGTCGCGAGCCCGGAGGGGGCGGCTACATTGCTCCACGCGCCATGAACATGCTGATGGTCGGCCATTCCTTCGTCGTCGCTCTGAACCGGCGTCTCTCCCGCGAGGTCGCTCTTGCCGGTGGCGACCGCGTCCGCGTGACCGTCGTCGCCCCGTCCTTCTTTCACGGGGATCTCCGGCAGATCCCGCTCGAGCCGGACGGCGACGAGGCGTACCGCCTGGAGAAAATTCCGGTCCGGTTCTCGAAGCGAATCCATGTCTTCCTCTACGCGCACCGGCTCGCGGGCGTGTTGCGCCGGGAGCGCTGGGACGTCATCCACGCCTGGGAAGAGCCCTACATCCTGGCCGGGGGGCAGATCGCTTACAACACCCCGGGTGGCGCAGCCTTGATTTTCCATACATTTCAAAATATCTCAAAGAAATATCCTCTGCCGTTTGCCCAGGTCGAGCGGTACGCCGTGAAACGAGCCGCCGGCTGGGTGGCGGGGGGCCAGACCATCTGGGAGAACCTGAAGGACCGGCCCGGATACCGCGACCGCCCAGCGCCGCGTGATCTGGCTGGGGGTCGATCTCGACGCCTTCCGGCCTGATGCCGAGGCGCGGCGGCGGACCCTCGCGGAGCTCGGCTGGTCCGAGCCCGGCCCGCCGGTCGTCGGCTACTCGGGGCGGTTCGTCCCGGAGAAGGGAATCCTCCTGCTCCAGCGCCGCGCTCGACCGCCTTAATCCGTCCGGCTGGCGGGCCCTGTTCCTCGGCGGCGGGCCGCTGGAAGGGGCGCTCCGCGACTGGTCCCGCCGCCATGTCGACCGCGTCCGCATCGTCACGGGCGTCCCACACGACGCTGTCTCGGCCTATTTGAACGCCATGGATCTCCTCGCCGCGCCGAGCCAGACCACCCCTCACTGGCGCGAACAGGTCGGGCGGATGCTCCTGGAAGGGATGGCGGTCGGCATGCCGGTCGTCGCCAGTGATTCGGGCGAGATCCCGCATGTCCTGGCCGACACCGGCCGGGTCCTCCCCGAGGCCGATGAATCGGCCTGGACCGCGGCGCTCCAGGAATTGATCGAGAGCCCCGACCGCCGCCGCGCACTTGGCGAGTGCGGCCGTGCACGGGCCCGAGAGGCGTTCGCCTGGCCCGTCATCGCTCGCCAGTGGCTCGACTTCTACTGCCGGGTGCACGACATTGGGCCGCGAAAATGAGCGTGGTGGCACCCTACGAGACGCCAGGGTTCGCCCGGCCGTCGCCTGCCACGAACCCCAGCGCGCTCATGCCGCCTTTCGCCCGACGACCCCGATGCTCAGGTGCGGAGAGCGCGAGCCTCGTCAGTGGACCGTCGAGGCCGTGAAAAACCCTCAGCGGGAACGTCAGGGCCCAGGCGAGCAGGGTATTGATCTGAATCAGGGCGAACTGGAGGCTGGCCAGCTTCTGCGAGACCAGGCCGCTGACGTACTCCTCAACGACGACTTCCAGCCCGCACATCTGGAAGAGGTTCCTCATTTCCTCATGAGTATAACCCCAGCGCACATGTCCGCCATCCTCGGTCTCGGAGATCGTCTCTCCCCAGAGCGAGCGATGATGTTTGGAGGGGGCCGTCAGCAGAAGCATGCCGCTGGGGCGAAGTAACGCGGCGAGGTCGCTCAGCAGCTTTCGATCGTTCTTGATGTGCTCGATTGTCTCGAACACGATGACCTGGTCGAATTGTCCCAGAGTGCCGGCGTATTCGTCGAGGTTCCTGAGATCGTTTTCGCGAAACCGCGCACCATCGAGGTGCAAGATCGCAGCGCACCAGCGCGCCGTGCGGATCTGGCGCGGGTCGCAGGTGATACCCACCGCCTCGTTACCGAGCCGCGCGGCGTACAGGGTGAACACCCCCGTGCCGCAGCCGGCATCAAGCGTTCGCAACGGACCGGGCCGGAGGTGGCGATTCAGCCAGCACCAGCGATCGATGACGGTCGGATCGCCCAGCAGGAGGGTCGCCCTCCAACCAATGAGCTTGACAAGCGCATCTTCATCGGACGAGCCAGCCTCGTTTCGCCAGGAGGATCACGAACCGGTCAGTGCCCGGATGGTCCGCTCCAGCGTGAAGTGCCGTTCGTAGGTCGCGCGGCCCGTCGCGCCGAGACGGCCGCGGGCCTCGGGGTCGGCGAGCAGCGCTTCGACGGCGCGGCTCATGACCTCGAGTTGGCCCTCGGGGGCCAGGGCCAGGGCGCCGGTCTCGGCCCAGAGCGGCTCAGTGTGCACGCCCAGGGTCGCGACCGTCGCCACGCCGTGCGCCAGGGCGGCCATCGCGCTCGTGCGCCGACTGTTCACCCCGGCGGGGTAGGGCTGCACGAGCACGTCGCACGCGTGCAGGTGGAGCGAGACCTCCACCATCGGCAACCCGCCGGTGGCGTGCACGCAACCCGTCAGCGCCGGATGCGCCGCGCGGATTCGGTCGGCGACCGCCTCGCCACCGCGACCTATGAGCACTCCCCGACGCTCGGGATGCCCCTCCAGCAGTCGAGGCAGGACCTCGACCAGCATGCCGCGATCGGTCCGGGGAATGTCCCGAAGCTTCCAAGGATCGCGTCCCCCCGATCCGACGCCGCAGTGCGCGGGGCCCTTCGGCATCATCGACCACGGGGACATTGCTCGGGATCGGCAGCCAGGTGACCGGCCGCCTGCCCCCGGGCTCGTAGGCTCGGACGTACTTCTCCCAGTGGGGGATCGAGACATAGACATGGGAGCTGGCTTCAAGCACCTCCCGGACCATCCAGCGCTGGCCCGCGGCGAGCAGCCACCGGGCTGGCCTGTCCCGGAGCAGCCAGGGATAGAAGACCTCGTGGAACATCGGCCGGACGTCATCTCCCCGGCCCCGACGTCGGACCAGCCAGCGGCAGAAACGGAGATTCAGGCCCTTGTACCCCCATGCGTTGGGCGTGTACTGCACGATCAGCCGACGCGTCGCCGCGAAGGCGTCCAGCTCCTCATCGAGCCGGGCCAGGTCGGCCGAAGACCAGCGCCCGGCCGAGCGGTGGACGGTGACCCCCTCGGCCATCGGTGGCGGGTCGGACGCCGGAGGAGCCCAGACGTGGACCTCGAACCCGGCCCGCGCAGTCCGGCGGCCACCTGCGCCGCGTAGTCGCCGACGCCGCCGGGCTGTGGCGGATACTCGCCGGTGAGCAGGTGGAAGCAGCCAACGCTCATGCCGTTCCCCTGACATACATCGCCCCGATCGAGACGCCGCGCAGCAGGTCCTCGATCCGGGCCAGGGTCGCCGCCGGATCGCAGAGACTGCGTGCCCGCTCGGGCCCGGCCGCGCCGAGGCGCGCCGCGCCTCGGGCTGATCGATCAGGGCCACGAGCGCCTCGGCCAGAGGGGCGGGATCGATCGGAGGGACCAGGACGCCACACGACTCGGTGACGATCTCGACCGCTCCTCCGATCCAAGTGCTCACCACGGGGAGGCGGGCGTAGAGCGCCTCGATGAACGCGATGCCGAACGACTCCGGCCCCGTGTTCGGCTGGCAGTGGATGTCGGCGGCGGCGAGCAGCCGCGAGACGTCGGACCGATGGCCCAGGAACCGGACGCGGTCGGAGATCCCGAGGGCCTCGGCCTGCGTCAGCAGCCCCTCGAGATACGCCGCGCTCGCGCGGCCGCTGAACCCCGCCCGCGATCCACGCCACCCAGCCCGGCCGGTCGCGCAACCGGCCCAGCGCCTCGAGGAGCACTTCATGTCCCTTCAAGGGCTCCAGCCGACAGGCCTGAAGGATGACCGTGGCCTCGTTCGGAGTGGCCAACTCGGCGCGGACCGCGCGCCGGTCCTCGACCGGGTGGCTGGTCGGCGGGACGACCGCGAGGTCCAGGACCTCCCGCGGAACCCCCGGAAAAAGGGCCGGCAAGGCCGCCGCAGAGCAGTGGCTATTGGCCACGGCCATGTCGGGCCGGGTCAACGCGGCGCAACGCTCGACCCAGGAGGTGCCGCTGAGCGTCTCGTGCAACCAGAAGACCAGCCTCCGGCGCCCCGGCGCACGACCGCGCGCCAGAGTCCGTGCATCCAGCAGCTATGACAGACCACCACGTGGAACGGCCGCGCGGCCAGGAGCTGGTGAAGGCGTCTCCGGGCCTGCCAGACGGTCCAGGGCCGGCTGAACCGTGCCGGCGCGAGGCGATGGACCGCCGTGCCGGCGGCTTGCAACTCGTCGTGGAATTGGCCCTCGAAGCAGAGCGCGAATTCTGGCTCCATGCTGGGCGTCTCCCGCCGACGCCGCGCCAGGGTGCCCAGGAACGTCTCGACCCCGCCATAAAGGTTGCCGGGCGTGCAGTGCAAGACCCGCAAGGATGCGCTCATGGAAGACATAACTCAAGAGATCCGGCCGGAGATCAGGGCCGGGCGCCGGGTCGGTTGCGGGACTTTCGGCCCGGTCAGGACGTGCCGGTAGACGGCCAGGCTCCGCTCGGCCATGACGCGGTGGTCGAACTCCTTGATCGCGCGGCTCCGGGCCGCCGACGCGAGCCGGTCGCGCAAGCCGGGCTCGGTCAGCAGCCGGTTGGCGGCGACCGCCAGCGCGACCGGATCGTTGACCGGCACGGTCAGGCCAGTCTCCTCGTGCAGGCTGACCCACGACACCCCGCTGTGGGGGATCCGCGTGTTGATCACCGGACAGCGGCTGGCCATCGCCTCGACCTGAACCAGGCCGAACGCCTCGCTCCGCGCAGTTCGACGGGAACCAGAAGGCATCGGCGGCCAGGTAGTACGGCACGATGCTCAGGGAGTGCGGCAGCGTGCCCAGGAACATGACTCGATCGGCCACGCCGAGCCGCTCGGCCTCGGCGCGAAGTTCGGGCCGCTCGGGCCCCTCGCCGATGAGCAGGAGTCGCCCCCGAACCCGGGTCAGGGCTCGGACCGCGTTGAGGAAGCCCTTGTAATAGACATGCCGGCCGGCGCAGAGCCAGAGCGGCTCGTCCCGCGCGTACCGCGCCCGGAGCTGCGCGGACCGCTCCTGGTCATCGGGCGACGGGTCCAGGTAGGGCCGCAAGTCGATCCCGTGAGGCAGGACGTGCACCCGGTCCACGTAGGGCCGCAAGAACCGCGAACCGATCGGGTAGAGCGGACTCGTCGCCAGGATCGCGCGGACCTGGCGGTAGGCCAACCGCTCGATTGGCCGGAACAGCCGGCCCAGGATCTTCTGCCGGACCAGGTCGCTGTGGTAGGTCACCACCACCGGCTTGCGAGGGCCGGCCCGGAGCAGGGCCACGAGCATCGTCGGGTTGGGGACGTGCACGTGGAAGATGTCGGCCTCGACCTGCTCCAGCCGCGTCGCCAGCTCAGGGCAGATGTCGAACTTGGCGATCGAAGCGATGCAGCCGAACCGCGTCACCTCGACCGCGCCGTCCGCCTCGACGACAGTCGGCCCGGCCTCGTGATTGACGCAATAGACCCGGACCACCAGGCCCAGCGCGGCTTCCGCGCACGCCAGCGTCCGGACATGTGACTCGATGCCTCCGGCGGCCGGCGGGTAGTACTTGCCAAGATGGCAGACGCGGGTCCCGATCATGAGCGACTCTTTCGTTAGCGCCCGATCCCTCGGGGATGATGCGGACCGCCTCCGGAGATGCCCCCCGCCCCATCGTGGGAGCCTGTTCGTCAAGCATGGGGGCAGCCCCGCGCCGGGGTTTCGAACAGGTGGCGATGGTCACGGACCCAGCGCAGGAGCCGGTCCACCCCTTCGACGGTCGGGACCTTGGGCGACCAGTCGAGGAGCCGCCGGGCCTTGCGGATGTCGGCGACGAAGACGCGCTGGTCGCCCGGCCGCCAGTCGGCGACGCCGGCGACGCTCGGGGCGAGCCGCGGGCCGAGCGCGCGCTCCAGCGCGGCGGCCAACTTGCGCAGGCTCAGTGTGTGGGCCGGGCCGCCCCCGTAAACTTTCGGTTAACCCATCTTTCCACGTCTCAAGTACAAAATGAACTTGGGATTGCGGAATGCACAGTTTGAGACGACTAGTGAATTTCAGCCTGAAACATAGACCTGCTCATCACTTACAGCGGCCCGATACGAGTTTACCGAATTTTTGCTCCGTGATGATCCACTTGCGCTTCGTGCGTGGTGGCGTCATAAACAATACCCCATTGCTCGGCCAATCGCGCGCGGTCGAAGCAGGCCAGCGCCGCCTGCCGGCCAGCGACGCCCAGGCGGCGGCGGAGGTCGCCGTCGGCGACCAGCCGGGCGATCGCCGCGGCCAGGGCATCGGGGTCGCACGGAGGGCAGCCCAGCGCCGTGATGCCGTCCTCGAACAACTCGGCTGCGCCGCTGAGGGTTCGGCTCCCTTGCCCCGGACCGTCCGGCTCATTTCCTCCCCACCGGGAGAGCGGCGAGTGGGTGGTAACGGTGGCGTCGCCCTCCCCGATCGCAATCACCGCGCGACCGCAGGCCATCCCTTCCACGATCACCCGCCCGAACGGCTCGGGCCGGGTGCTGGCGTGAACCACGACATCCAGCGCCCGGAGCGCCGCGACGGGTTCAGCCTGATGGCCGGTGAACCCGATGCGCCCCTGGAGCGCCAGACCCCTCGGCGCGTCGTTGCAGCTCCTCGGTCGAATACTGCGACCCCCGCGAGCGATAGATCGGTCCGCCGACGACGTAGAATCGGCACGGCTGGTCCCGGCCGATCCGGGCAGCGGCATCGAGGAAGAGCTCGTGGCCCTTCCACCGCGCGAAGGTGGCGACCAGGCCGACGCGGATCGTCCCCGATGGTGCCGGCGGCAGACCAGCCGCCGCGTCGAGCCACGCCCCGTCACCCGGGCCGGGGGCGAACCGCTCGACATCAACCGCGTTGTAGATCGTCCGGATCGGGACGTGCGCGCCCAACCCCCGGGCCGCGTCGGCGGCGACCGCATGCGAGACCGCCACCGCGACGATCCCGCGCCGCGCGGTCTCGCGGAGGAGCCGGGCCATCACGGGGCGCGACCCCACATAGTCGTGCAGGTGCCAGATGACGGGCACCCCGCGCGGCGCCGCCCAGGTGCCCAGGACGTGCGCTTTCATGCCGTTGGTCTGGACGCGATCGGGGGCCTCGGCGCGGAGCAGCCGGCGCAACCGGGCCAGGTAGGCGGCGACGGCCACTGCCGCGATCGGGCCCCAAGCCGCCAGGCGAAGCCGCCCGGGCCGCCCCGCCCGGCGATCGTCCAGGCCCGCGTCGCCCAGCCGGGCCAGAGCACCCGGCATCGGCAGCACGGTCGCGGGCAATCCCAACTCACCCACAGCCTCCACCAGCGGGCCGTCGTCCCCCAGGACCACGCCGAGCCGCCAATCCGACCGCGCCGATCGGACCGACGCTAGGACGTCGAGCAGGCACATCTCCGCGCCGCCAATCGTGCCGACCGGGTTAAAATAGAGGATCTTCACGCCGACCGCCCGCGCGATCATCCGCCGCGGTCCGCCGCGGGGACGGCCCGCGGCCGGACCGTGGGCCCCTGTTCTTCGACCTCGACGAACAGCCACGACAGCACGCGGAGCTCCAGGAACGCCAGCGCCAGCGCGATCATCGGCATGGCCAGCCCGGCGGCGTCGTGAGTCATCTTCTCACCGGCGTCGTGGCCGAACCGGTTGTAGCACCACGCGGTTGTGACGATTCGGATGACGTTGGTCACTAGCGCGATCGGGATGGCGCTAGCCAGCAGGACGAGCCGTTCCCAGAGCGGCCGAGGGATCAGGATGACCATCGCCGTGATCAGCGTGACGAAGCTCAGGAGCATCGACAGCCCGTTGCACGCCTGCGCCACCTCGAGCCGCTCGTCGCCGACGATGATCACGTTTCCCTCGGCCAGCACGAGCAGCCCCGTCACCTGCAACACCGCGACGCTGCCCAGCGTCGCCAGTCGCTGGAGCGGATTGGCGAGGATCATGTTCAGGGCGGGGGGCAAGGGGAGCATGAAGAACAGGAAGGCGATCGCCGGCAGGGCCACGCGGACCAAGTGCCATCCCCCCAGCCCCAGCGCCAGGACTCCCACCACCAGGGGAAGGGTCGCCGTCTCGACATACTGCTCGTTCCACTCGAAGAGAACCCCCCGCAGGGCCAGCACGGCCAGAAGCGGGAGAAACCCCCACCAGCGCGGCGCCAGCCGCGCGCGGTCGAGGCCGTCACGACGCTGCCAGAAGATCGCCAGCGCGATCGGGATAACCAGGTAGCCGAACGAATAGTTCGGGTCATGGCTCCACTTGGAGAGCAGGCCGGTGAAGCTTGGCTCATAGGACCAGACCAGCGCCGACGTCAGCAGCACCGCGGCCACGAGGTCCGAGACGCGCGGGCGCCATGGCTTGGTCGCCTTGACCTGAAGGTTCGCCACGAGGAATCTCCCTCCCGCTGCCCGACTCCGCCCCGTGCGTCCGACCGTCACGAACGTCTTCAGCCGGGCCCTGTCCCTGTGGCCGCAGCCGTCGCGGGGCACACTCCGTGCCCGTGGGTTGCCGTCGCGGACCCACTCACCACACTTGATCTCGTACAACGACCGGCTTCGATTGACAGTTTCAGCAGAGCTGTGTCCTCGTTTTTCGGCGCTTGGTCGAACGAACATCCTGTCAATCGAAGAGAGAGGTCGCAGTCGTGCAACCGCGAAATTACGGTAGTCTTCCGCGACGACGGTTGCGATTACCGGAGGGGAATTCGAGCGCCGAGGGACCCGTCGGTCGGCCAGAAGGGACGGTCCGCCCGGCACCAGGGTGGCCGGGGTCCGTGGCCCCGGTGCTGAATGACGTGATAAACGAAATCCGGGAGTGTCTAAAGGCCATTTTCGAGGATTTCCGGGAGAGGCGTGGGCCCTCTGGAGGGTGAGTAGAGAACGGCGCAACACACTATTCATGCTCATGATGGGTCGCGGCGCGCTCCACCCACCCGGCTGGGAGAGGCTCCTCCTAACCATTGGCCACCGGCGCCTCGGGCGTGATATGGCTGCCGTAAGCGGAATTGTAGGGGCCGTACATCGATTCCATCGACCGCACGCCGTTGACGACGGCGCCGATCACCGGGACACCAACGTGCGCCAGGCGGCGATTGGCCCGCTCGACCAGGGGGAACCGGCTCGTGTCGTATCGGACCGCCAGCACGGCGCCGTCGGTCCAGCGGCCGATGGTCAAAGCGTCGGGGACCGGGAGCACAGGCGGCGCATCGACGATGATCATGTCGAAGCTCGCGCGCGCCTGCGCCAGCAGCTTGCCGAGCTGATCGCTCTGCAAGAGCCGGCTGGGGTCGATCTTGGGTGTCCCGGCTGGCAGGAAGTGGAAGCCGCCGGCGTCGCCGATGATCATCATCGCCGACTCGGGCTCCACCTCGCCGCGGAGCACGTTGATCAGGCCCTGGTTGCCCGTCGCGTCAAGCATCCGGCTCAGGGTCGGGTTGCGCAGGTCGGCGTCGATCAGCAGGGTCATGAGGCCGGCGTTCACGCAGCGCTCGGCCAGTTGCGCCGCCAAGGTCGTCTTGCCCTCGCTGCCGCAGGCACTGGTGATCAGCACGCAATGCCGGTCGCGGCCCCACGGGTCGGGCCGGGCGCAGAGGGTCACGCGAAGGTGGTCGAGGCTCTGCACGAACTCGTCGAGCCGCCGCTGCGCCCGGAACTCGTCGCGGGCGGCGAGCATCCCCGAGGACGGCCGGAGGGATGGCAGCGGGGGCACGACCCCCAGCACCTGGAGCCGGACCCGTCGGGGTAGCTCGTCGGGGTCGGCCACCCGGCCCGAGCCCGCCTCCACGACCACGAACAGCGCCATGACCGCCAGCGCCATTGCGACCGGCGCCAGCGCCATGATCTTGAACCGGTTCTCGGAACTGGGCCGGTTCGACGGCCTGGCCGGGAACTCCCGGCGGATCTTCGCGCTCGGCGCCGTGATGTCGTGCCGGAGCTGATAGAGCATGTCCTCGACCTTGTGCAGCACCTCGGCGGTGCGCTGCATGTCGGCCCGGGCGCATTCGAGCCGCAACGCGTCGGCCCCCGCGCCGCGGTTGTCGACAGTCATCTGATTCATCTTGTCCCGGAGGGCCCGTTCCTGGCCCTGATGCGCCGCCAGGAGGCCGCGGGTCTGGCTGATCTCTCGCTCGGCCGTTGCGTCGGAGCCCTTCAGCAGCCGCTCCCTCAGGCGGGGGGCAAGGCGCCCCCAGAGCTTGTCGATCTGGTCCGAGACCCACGTCAATTGTTTCCGGAGGTGATCGATCGACGGGTCGCCGGCGTGGCCCCGGGTCACGTCCTTGACCCCGTTGAGCTTCATCTCGATCCGTTCGCGCTGCGCCTGCAAGTTGACCACGCGGGGGTCGGTGTAGAACGCCTCGATGACGGTTTGCTCGACCTCCTGGTCATCGAGCGCGCGGCTGAGCGCGATCCGCTCGTTCTCGAGCTGGGCGAGCTTGGCCTGAATCGCGATCCGCGAGATCTCAACGTCGGTCAACTGCTGGGAGAAGCTGCGGTATTGATCGATCGTCACGGACTTGAACTCTTTCAAGCCCTCGACGGTCGCGGACCCCATCTCCCGGCTCAACCGGTGCATCTCGGCGCGTTTCGCGTCGAGGTCGTTCAGCCGCTCGCCCTTGGTCTCTTCCAGATGCAGAATGCGCTGGTTCGTCTCCTCGTTGTTCACGAGCGAGGCATGCTTGAGGTAGGCCTCCACCACGGCATTGACGATGTTGGCCGCCTCGACCGGCGACGTGGACGACATCTCGACCTGGATCAGGTGCGTCCGGGGGACGATCCGGACCAGCAGCGCCTGGCGGAGCTCCGCCTCGACGTCGACGGCATCGCGGAGTTGGGGCAGCGTCCTGAGGTCCTCGTGCATCGCCAGCGCCAGGCTGATGACGGGGGGGCTGGTGACCGCGGCGACCTCGGTCTCGAGCTTCTCCGTGAAGTTGCCTAAAGGGACGCCCCCCCCGCCGAAGATGGGCTTGTCCTCGGGCTCGACGCGGATCTGCGACACGGCGATATAAATGGGTTTGACCCGCGAATACGCCAGTGCCATCAGCGCCGCCGAGCCGACAACCCAAAGCGCCACGCCTGCCACCAGTTCCGGCGGAGGGCGCGCCAGGCCAGTTGGGCGGAGTACTTCTTGCGGGGAGCGGCCGGGTCGTCGAGCGACGCGTCGTCGAACTCCGCGAGCGACGGCTTGGCGGAGCCCTGCGCCGACCAGGCGGACGCCGGGGGCGGGCCGGGGAGATTTGTCATCGCTCAGACTCCTCGGGGAATCATGGCGTCATCTCCGACGCGCGCGCTACGGCGGCGGCCAGGCGGCCTTCCAGCTCGGGAAGCAGGACCTCGAGGAACGCCTCGCAGGGATTGCCGACGTCCCGCCGCTCGCGCTCCGAGATGACCCGGTCCAGTTGGACCTTATACATCCCCGGGATCCGCTCGAACTGCTTGTACGGGCCAGTCTCGGTCAGCCAGCGGCCATTGTAGCGCCAGGCGTAATACACCTCATGGAGGCCGGCCTGGCCCCCCTCGCCCTTGGAGTAGACCAGCGAGAAGAACGGTGCCTCGAGCCTGCCCGCGGTGATTGTCCGGCGCCCGGGCCCTTCGATCCGCTCGAAGCCGGCGCTGGGATAGCAGACCTCGGGCGAGTGCTGGTAGACCTCGGTCGGGATCCCATAGAGCACGATCACGTCGACGGCCGCGCCAGTCCTCTGATCGACATAGCGCCGGGTAATGATGTCGGTCGCCCCCGCACCCCGCGCGATCTTGGGGTCAAGCGCCACCGACTCGCCCCGCCAGGTCCCCAGCGTCAAGGGCAGCACCCCTAGGGGGAAGGGCGCGACCCGGCCCTCCCGGAGCATCCGGCCGATCCGGCCGGCTTGCCACCACCGGATCCCGCCCGACGCCAGCAGCGCGGCGAGGCCAGCGCCACGCGGGCCCAGCGGCCGATGCTCGCACGCCGGCACGGCACGGCACGGCGCGGTGGGGCAATGTCGGGGCTGATCGACATGTCGTTGATGCTCATCACATTCTCAGACATGAAACGGTCGGCTCCTCCGCGGAGGGGACATGGGACATCGCGACCGAAACGCGCGGCCGATGAGGCCCTCGTTCCTGAAAGGCGGACAGGGCCGGAGGAAAGCCAAGCGGGGTGATTTCGAGGGGGCGGCCCGGCGATTGGAAACGGTGATTCAAGCGGGGGTGGTCCGCGCCCCGACTGGCCCCGCAACCGCCAGGTCCGGGAACACGTCCGGAAGGAGCGGCGGCGGGGCCATCCTCGAGGCGCTCATGAGGGTATCATGGAGCGAGAAAAGCGACAATTGCAAGTCGGAATCGTCCCGGGTGGCGCCGCCCCCTACTGTCTGTACCCCGCGACGCACCGTCGTGGGGTCTCGCGTTGACCTCTGGCAACATCGGGGCTCCGTCCGAGTCGGATTGCGGCCGGGAGGGAGCTTCGCCATAGTAGTGTCGAGTGATCCGGTTTTGCCTGCCTCTGCTGGGTGGATCGCGGCGGTGCCAGGTTGAGGCCCTGGTCCGCCGGCCGCGAGGACGCGGTGAACCCTCCCCGTCAAGGCCGCCGTCTATCCCCGCCTTCGGGGCTTTCGATGGAGCGAACCGAACCCGACTGAAGGACCGTCGCCATGAACCCGGTGAGCACGACCGCCCGGAAACGTCGCCTCAGCAGCTTCCGCTTGATCCTCCTCGGGGTCCTGGTCCTCGGGGCATTCTCCGGCTTTCTCGCGCTGATGCTGATCCGCGCCCGCGACGACCGCGCGATGTTCCTGCGCGAGGCTCAGCAGCGCCTCAAGGCGAATCAGAAAGACCTGGCCCTGAGCTACCTGAACCGCTACCTGGAGCTCAACCCTGACGACACCAACGCCCTCGACCTCAAGGCGAAGATCCTGGCCGAGAGCGTCCAGAACGCGTATCAGGCGCTGGAGGCTATCCAGCTCCACAACCGGGTCCTCGGCCGCGACCCCGACGACCCCCGGCGCCAGGAGACGCGGCGGCGGCTGGTCGAGCTGACGTTGAAGGTCGGCGGGCGCTCGCAGGCGGCCGTGGCGCTGGCTCGCGACCTGATCAAGCGGGGGGTCGACGCCGCCGCCGCGCACCGCCTGCTGGCGCAGGCGCTGGAGGAGGTCGGTGCGGAGGGTGATGCCAGGGCCCTAGCGGAGGCGTGCCGGGAATACGAGGCCGCCGAGCGCAAAGAGCCCGGCGACGTCGCCGGCGCCGAGCGGCTGGCGCTGCTCTACCGCGACAAACGCAACGACCCCGGCAAAGCGCTCCGGGTGCTGGACGACCTCGTCCGGGCCAACGTCGGCGAGCCCGAGCGGTTGGCGCAGGCCCACCTCGTCCGGTCGCGCTTCTTCGCCGGCCTGAACCAGCCAGACAAGGTCGCCACCGAGATCGCCGAGGGTCTCAGGGCCGACCCGGCCAATGTCGCTGTCCGGCTCGCGGCCGCCGAGGACGCGACCGAGCGCGGCGACATGGAGGCCGCGCGGCGACACCTGGCCGGCATCCCCCCAGCAGCGCGCAACCTGCGGATCAAGCTGATCGAGGGCCTGATCGAGCTGAAGGAGCAGCACCCCGACGAGGCGGTCCGGGACTGGCGGTCCGGACTGCTCCACACCGGCGGCAACAACGCCGACCTGACCTGGCGGCTGGCGCACGTGCTGATCGACACCGACCGCCCTCGCGAGGCCGAGCCGCTCCTTTCGCAATACCGCCGCCTGGTCGGAGGTGACGAGCCCGACGCCTGGTACCGCTACCTCAATGGCTTCCTGCTGCTCAAGAAGGGTCGCCCCGCCGAGGCGATCACCGAGCTCGAGACCATCCGCTACAAGGTCCCCAAGGCCCTGGAGCCGCATCTCTATGACCTGCTCGGCCGGTCCTACGAGGCGATTCAGGATCGGCTCAAGGCGATCGACGCCTATCGCCAGGCGACGACCCTCTCGCGGCGCTGGAGCGACCCCTGGCTGGCGCTTGCGCGGGTCCAGGCGGCCGAGGATCTTGACGAGGCGATCACCACCATGGATCAAGCCCTGGCAGCGCTCCCCGACGACGCCCGGCTGCTGGCCAACCTGGCGCTGCTCTCCTGGCAGCGGCAGCTCGAACGGCCCCCGGCGCAACGGTCGTGGACTGAGGTCGAGCGGGCCCTGGAGCGGGCCCGGAAAGCCGCCCCCGGCGCGGTGGAGCTGGCCCTGTTCGAGGCCGATTATCTGGTCACCCTCGGCCGGCTCGACGACGGCCTGGCGCGGCTCGAGGCGGCCTCGAAGCTCAACCCGAAGTCGGTGCCGCTCTGGTCGGCGCGCGCCAACGGCCTGAAGCGTCTCGGGCGGACGACGCAGGCGCTCGAGGTCCTCGCGCAGGCGTCCGCCGCCACCGGCGAGCAGGCCGCTTACGCCCTGATCCGCTCGGCCATCCTGGTCGCGCGGGACCATGTCAAGGAGGCCCGCGCCACGCTGACCGAGGGGCTAGGCCGCGTCCCCGACGACCGGCAGCCGACGCTCTGGAAGGCCCTGGGCGACCTGGCGATCGGCCAGGGCGACCTGATCGCGGCCCGCCACGCTTTCACCGAGTGGGCGCGGCGGCAGCCCGACAACCCGGAGCCACGGATGGCACTCTTTGAGCTGGCGCTGACCTCCGGCGATCAGGCCGCGATCCACGCCGAGGTCGAGGCGATGAAGGACATCGGCGGGCCGAAGGCCCCGTACTGGCGGCTCGCCCGCGCCGAGGAACTCCTGAGAGCCCGACCCGACCCGACCGCCGAACCCTCCCGCGAGGCGAGCCGGCTCGACGAGGCCGACCGCCTGATCCGGGAGATCAAGACGGACCATCCTCTCTTGCCAGTCGGCTACCTGCTCGAAGGACGGCTGGCGGAGAAACGGCACCAAACCGACAAAGCGGTCGCCGCCTATGAGCGGGCGCTCCGGCTGAAGGGGGGAGAGGTCGTGCTCGATCCGCTCGTGGCGCTGCTCGTCCGCGAGCGACGCGACGCCGACCTCGACCAGCTCCGCAAGACGACGGCAACGATCCCTGCCGCGCTGGAGCGGCTCGCGACGGTCCAGGCCCTGAAGATCGGCGACAAGGAGCGCGCCGAGATCCTGGCCGCGAAGATGGTCCAGAGCGATCCGCAGGACCTCGACGCGCGGACCTGGCAGGCCCGCGTCCTGAACGCGCTCGGCAAGCCCGAGGCGGCGGAGAAGAAGCTCCGGCTCCTGATCGATCAGCAGCCAGACGCGCCGGAGCCCTGGCTCCAGCTCCTGATGCTCCAGGTCGGCCAGAAGCAGACCCGACAGGCGGCAGCGACCGTCGCGCAGATCCGCGAGAAGGTCAAGACCGACCGACCCGAGCTGCTCTGGGCGCAGTGCTACCGCGCTCTGGGCGACTTCCACCAGGCCGATGCCTGCTATCGTGCGGCGCTGCGGCGCTGGCCCGAGGACCTCGCGGTGAGTCGCGCCGCGATCGCCTTCCTCGAGCAGACTGGCCGCCGAGGCGACGTCGAGGCCGTGCTCCGAGCGGTCCTCAAGTGCGACCCCGTGCTTGGCTGGGCGAACCGGAAGCTGGCACTGATCCTGGCCGGGCACATCGGCGACCGCGCCGCTTGGGACGAGGCGCTGAGCTTGATCGGCCCGGCCGCCAAAGCGGACGACACCCCCGAGGACCGCCTGACCCGGGCCCAGGTCTATGCGCGGGGACCAGAGCCGGGGCACCGGCAACAGGCGATTTTGATTCTGGAGGAACTCGCCTCCGAGTTGCCCACCGCCGCGGCGGTCCACGAGCTGCTGGCCCGGCTCCGGCTCGCCGCTGGCCAGGTGGACGAGGCGCGGAAACACGCCGCGCGGGCCGCGGGCGCGGATGCCACCCCCGAAGCCATCCTGCTCTACGCCAGCATCCTGCTGCGCGCCGGGACCTTGACGAGGCCGAGCGACAACTGGCCCGCCTCGTCGCGATCGACCCGGACGGCCTCCCCGTGGCCGAACTCCGCGCCGGATCTTGACGGCCAGGGGGCGGGGCCGGGAAGGGGCGGAAATGCTCGAGCAGGCGCTCGCCTCCCGGATCAACACGCCCGAGGGCCTGGCCCTGGGCGAGAAGATGACCCTCCTCCTGGTCGAGCTGAAGCAGCCCGACGCCGCCGAGCGGGTCGCCCGCCAGGTCGGGGCGCTCGGCCCTCGGGGCGCCTGCCTCCTCGCCGAGTTCCTCGCCCGGCAAGGGCACCTCGACGATGCGGGCAAGCTCCTCCAGGACGCCGCCAAGACAGGCGATCCCTGCAATGCCGGCAGCTCAGCGCTGGCGCTCGCCTTCCAGCCGAACGCCGATCCCCGCTGGCTCGCGCTCGCCGACCAGTACCTCGCCGATGCCCGGAAACAGAAGCCCGACGCGCTCGAGCTGCTCCAGAAGCAGGCCGATGTCCGCCGCCTCCAGAACCGGCCCGACGAGCAGGTCAAGCTCTACGAGGCCATTCTCGCGCAAGCCGAGTAACTTCCTGTTCCTCAACGACATGGCCTGGACCCTCTCGGAGGACCTGGACCGGCCCGAGGAGGGCCTGAAACGGGCCGACGACGCCCTCAAACGCGTCGGCTGGCAGCCGCACATCCTCGACACCCGGGGCGTCATCCTGACCCGACTCGGCAAGCTCGACGACGCGATCAAGGACCTCGAGTCCGCGGCCACGGCCTTGCCGATCGGACCGGTCTATTACCACCTGGCCCGGGCCTACCAGAAGAAGGGGCGGATCGACGAGTCCCAGAAGGCTCGCGACCGCGCCCGGCAGGCCGGGCTGCGGATCGAGCAGCTCCAGCCCTCGGAGCGCGGGGAGTGGGACACGGTGATGAACCGATGAAGATTCCGAACACCGTTCGAGCAACCCGGACTCTCCTCCACGATCCGCCGAGGGATATCCGGTGGCTGAGGGAAAACGACCTATGATCCGACGACGGTCCCGGCCGATTTCGGGTGAGAGAGCGGGGTCCTCGGCCGGCCCCGGGGGGACGTGATTCGATGCGGGACCAGAACCGAGAATCCGGCGGTCCTCTCTGGACGGGCGGCGAGATGATGCTTCGGGTCCAGGGCAAGGGCCGCGAGCCGGAGCGGATCGTCCGGATCAAGCGCCCCTTCGCGCTCATTGGCCAAGCCGTCGACGCGGACATCCGCCTCATCGACCAGGCCGTCAGCACCTGGCATGTCTACCTACACCTCGACCCGCGCGGCCTCTATGCCGTCGACCTGGCGACTCGGACCGGGACCCGGCTCAACGGCACCGACCAGAGGATCGGCTGGCTGCGGCCGGGGCAGTGGCTCGAGGTCGCCGGCCGAGGAATCGAGGTGCTCCGGCTCCGGATCAACGGCACGATCAGCGAGCCGCCCCCCTGCGACGCCGACTTGCTCTGCGACGCGGGCCAGTCCGAACTCGTCATGGTCACACTCGAACCGCGGCGGAAGCGCGAAGACCCCTGGGTGCTCGGCTCCGAGATGGTGTTCCTGGGCTGGTCGGCGGCCTGCGGCATCCCGATCAAGGAGGCCTCGGTGGCGCGGACCCATTGCGCCCTGATCCGGACCCCGACCGCCGCCTATCTGGTGGACCTCTGCGGCCATCACACCCGGATCGAGGACCGGCCGATCCGCGGCGCCTCGATCCTGCACGACGGCGCCGCGCTGACCATCGGCACCGCACAGTTCACCGTCCAGGTCGCGCCGCCGAACCGCCAGCTCTCCATCTTGCCGCGAGACACCCTCGCGGCGGGACCGGCCTCGCTCGTGGCCCACGTCGTCAATCGCGAAGGCGACCAAGGGCCCGACACCCTGCCGCCCCTCGACCTGATCCCGGTCGAGTCACAGCGTGCGCTGTTAACCTGGATTGTGGAGACGATCCAGGGGAATCAAAGTGAAGTCTTGCAGAAACAGGAAGAGACCCAGGTCGCCTTGACGGAGCTGATCCGTCAACTCCAGCAGGACAACGCCACGCTCCTGAACGCGCACTTGAAGCGGATCGAGAACGTCGATCGTGAGCTGGCCACCCTCCGCGCCGAGCTCTCACGACGCGCCCCCGAAACCAGCCCCGCATCCCCCACGACCTCTCCGGCCGCGCCAGCTCCACCACCCACCCCAACTCTCCCACCTCCTCCCTCGGTCACGCCGCTCCGAATCCCCCGGACGACTCCCACCCCGGCGAGCGCCAGGGCGTCCACGACCTGGCTCCTCGAGCGCATCAACCGACTTGAGAACGAGAACCACTCCGCCTGGAAAATCTTTCTCGCCCGGTTCACCTTCATGCCCCGCCGCGCGACCTGACCAACGGCTTTACCCCCGCTCCCCCATTGTGAATCGTTGATAAAATCTTAACGGGTTCGGCGAAGCTTTACCGAGTGGTTGCGCTTGTGCACTCACGATAATCGGGACATAGTTTGGCCCGGGCGCGTGCCTTGATCCACCGCGAAAATCCGGAGATCGTAGCCCATGCAGCGGGACACGCGGCGCTTTGCCCCGTCTACCCAATCTACTTGCACACCGAGTGTGTTGAACGCGCACGAGGGGCCGAATACCGATCGACCGGACATACTTCGCCGGTCGACTGTCGCGATCATCCTCGCGGCGCGGAATGATGGACCACCCTACCCCGGATCTTCGAGGAAGAGTCCCGAGCAAAAGAGGCATTTTTCAGGGAGAACGCGGAGTCGGGAGGCGTGCTCCTCCGTTCATACCGATCAACCGGACATACTTTCTTCCTGCCTCCGAGCCTCGATTGAGAGCATCGCTCAAAGAGGCCTCTCTTGGAGGTCAGACAGAGCGCGGGGCCACCCACCCTCATCAGCACGACAAAGGTGGGCTGCCCTGCGCTCCACCCGACCGCAGTGAGAAGCCTTTATGGCATTTTGTTCACCACGATCTTCCGGACATACTTTTTCGAAGATCGCGCGAACACGCCGACCCTCCGGACTACCGATGAACTGGACATACTTCGCCCGCACATCCCCACCCGCCCACCAATACTGTCCTGATGTCCATGACGATCGACCGGACATACTTCGTCTCCCTTCTGTCCTGACGTCCATGCCGATCAACCGAGCATACTTCGTCCTCCTCTGTCCCGATGTCCATGCCGATCAACCGAGCGTACTTCGCCCCAAGTGCCTCCTTGTGTACACCTGGACCCTAGCGATAAATGAGACATAGTCGCTTTTTGTTCATCACGATTATCCGGACATGCGAAACCCGTCCATTCACGATGCATGGGGCATACTTTTCACGATACTCCGGACATAGTTTGCCGTGCACTCACGATATCCCGAGCATACCACTACCGATTAACCGGACATACTTACGGTCTGTAAGTTCTGGTTTAGAAACCACTTGCGGCGCAGAGAATTTGTTTTAGACTCTTGTTTAGACAAAAAGACAACAACAGCGTTCCGCTGTCTTGTTGTTGGTTTCTTTCGACTTCTCAAATTTCAGATTCCCGGAATCATCAGCGATGACAGTACCTGGGACCAACCTGATGGACGAATGGGATGAGCCGATTGAGGAATCGGGGAAGGGTCGAGGAAATCTCGACGTCGGCGGACGCCGGCTGGAAAGATGAATTGAACCTGGCCGAGTTCCCGATCGCCGCGCTGACGGATCGGATCCCCGACGGGCAGACGACGCTGGTGTTCGAGGACAAGCTGGAGCGCCGCGATAGCCCGCCGATCGTCCGGCGGCTGACGATCATGGGGACGCACAAGCACGGGCTGCCGACGTCGCTCGACGACGAGGTGCTTGTCGGGCTGATCCAGTTGACCAAGCGGCGGAGCAACTTCACCGACCCCAAGGTGCAGTTCTCGCGCTACGAGCTGATCGAGCTGCTGGGCTGGCCGCAGAGCGGGCAGAGCTATCGGCGGATCGAGGAGGCGCTGCATCGCTGGGTCGGCGTGGTCTTGATGTACGAGAATGCCTGGTGGGACAACGCGGCCAAGAGCTGGGTCGACGAGAACTTCCACGTCCTCGACAACGTCACCCTCTACGACCGCGAGCGGCGGCGGCCCCGTCGCGCTCGGGCAAGTCCTCGAAAGGCGAGAAGGCCGCCAGCGAAGCCCGACAAGACCCCCCTGCCCTTGTCGAGCTTCCGCTGGAACGAGGTGATCTTCCAGAGCTTCCAGAGCGGCAACCTCAAGCAGCTCGACCTGGAGTTCTACCTGGGCCTGCGGCTGCCGACGACCAAGCGGATGTTCCGCTTCCTGGACAAGCGGTTCTATCGCCGCTCGCGGCTCGACTTCGACCTGCGGACGCTGGCCTGCGAGCACATCGGCCTGAGCCGGTCGTACGCGCCGACCGAGCTGAAGCGGCGGCTCAAGCCGGCGCTCGAGGAGCTGGAGCAGCTCGGGTTCCTCGAGCCGCTGAGTCCCGAGGAGCGCTATTCGTTCGTCAAGCGGGGATGCTGGCGGATCATCCTGATCCGGGGCCAAGGGGCCCGTGCCGAGACGTCGCCGCAGCCGGAGATCCCGGAGCTGGTCGAGGCGCTGAAGGCGCGCGGGGTGACCGCCAAGACCGCCGTCGAGCTGGTCGAGGCGCACCCGGCCGGGCGGATCCGGACCAAGCTCGACGTCTTCGACTGGCTGCTCCGCAACGAGGACAAGCGGGTTGGCAAGAACCCTGCGGGCTACCTGGTCGCGTCGATCCGGTCCGATTACCAGGCCCCCGGCGACTTTCCCGAGTCGGCCGCCGTGGCCAAGGCCGCCGCGGCCGAAATCAGCGCCGAGGAAGCCCGCCGTCAGGAGCAGCGGCGCGCCCGCGAGGAGGCGGAGCAAATCCAGGCCCGCGAGGCCGACGCTTCGCGCCGCCTGGGAACAACTGCCCGACCCGGAACGCGAGGAAATCCTCGCCATCGTCAAGGCCGAGAACCCCGGCCTGAGCCGCTGGAAGAAGATGCTCGAACCCCTCTGCCTGGCGATTCTGGAATCCCGCCTCGAATCGACACCGACCAGGGTCGAGTAGCCGTTCACCAGTGTAGTTGCGGATACCCGCCCCTCTCACAGGAGGAACAGCATTGTGCGAAATCGCGAAAACGGCTACTTTGGCGGCTCATCACAGTCATTCCGTTGACTGCAAGGCTGAACGGGTTCGGCCGGGAAGGTGCGGCAATGACACCCCGATTGTTCCGTTCGCGAGCTGGCGTCGGTCGAAGACCGTCACCCGAAACGGTGGCTGTACGTCTCCTCAAAGGCGGGGACCCAGTCGTTTGACTGCTCGAACGTCTGGTGTTCGATGCTGCGCATTGAAAACCAACCGGGGATGTCCCAACTTCCTCTCGAGGCTGCGATGCTCTTGACGATCCGAAAAGTCATGTCAGGGTGGGTCAGCATCTCTTGGCTGTCTCCGCCCAGCGAGGCCGAGACCGTGCACTGCGAGGACCACCCCTTTGAAGGTGGCTGCCCGTCTACGAGGTGCAAATAAATCGCTGTCATTGCGGTAATCTGGGGCATTTACTAGCGCCGAGATCAAGTCGCTGGAGCGAGAATTCGTTCCGAATCGGCCTTGACGGCCCGAACTCGGGACAGCGAATAAATTAGATTCTGATTTGTACCAGATTCGTATCTCTATCAGAAATCTCGCAACATTTTAAGCTACAAGACGTTGCGAGATTGTTGAACCACCTTCAAAGGGGTGACTGCGAGGACTGACATTACTTTCCTGAGACGCTATAAGCACAAGCCTCAGTACAGCACTTCCTATTACACCGGTGAACGGCTACAGGGTCGAACAGCAGACCCTCTTCCCCAATGCGTAACTCGTCGGGATCGTCCCAAAGCGGGCCGATAACGCCATTTTCAAGTTGACACTTGGCAAGATTCAGCCAGCCCCCTCTTGACTCTTTTGGGGGATGGACCTCAAGTGTGCGGTTGCAAACGGAGCCGCACCCAAGAGGACCCACCCCCCATGCGTACCATACCCTTCGTTGCCTGGATCGCCAATGCCGCCGCGCGTTTCACGGGCCCCCACCGTGCTGTTACCGAGCAGGCCCAGAAGTCTGGTTGCAGCCGCCAGTGCGTGTACAACCATGCCCGGCAGGTCATGGCCGCCGTCGAGGCCGAGCACAGCGGTGGACCAACCTGAGAGGAACTGATCCGAGACAACGCGGCCCTCCGCCGGGAGAACGCCCAACTGTGGGACTGGCTGTTCCAGACCATCGAGTTTCCCCTGGTCAAGCAACAGGAGTTCGCTGTCACGGCCCTGGCCATGGGCTTGAGCCTCAACCAACTTGGCGTCTTGCTGGCGATCCTTCTGGGCACCCAGGCATGTCCCGGTCGCTCCACGCTTCATCGCTGGGTCCAAGCCGCCGCAACCGCCGCCGGTCGGATCCTCAAGCAACTCGATCGCTCCTGCCAGGCGTTCGTGCTGGTCGGCTGCCTCGATGAGATCTTCTTCCACCGCCGACCGATCTTGGTCGGGGTTGAACCCCACAGCATGGTCTGGTTCGTGGGGAAGAAGGCCGACAATTGCCAGGGTGCGACCTGGTTCGGAGAATTGAAGCCCTGGAGTTCGTTGCGCTCGGTCGTCTGCGACGCGGGCTCTGGACTCCAAGCGGGCATCGCCCAGTTCCAACAGTACCGCCGCGGGAGCCAGAGCGAGTCGGCTTCGCTGGAGAAGACGCTCGATGTCTTCCACACTAAGCCTTAAACAAGCGAGGTTTTAGCCTTGCATTCTGAGCTGGCCGCGCCTGGTATGGGGTACGGACGGTGATCGGGGGGAAAATCTTTCCCCATGTCTTCACGAAGTAATTTGCTTCATCGTCAACTCCCATCTGCCTCGTGGCTCACGACGCCGTGGCGGACCGGGACATCCAGATCCCGGCTTCAAAGGTCTCCTCGTTCAACACCGCAACACATGAACCGTCCGCAGAAACACCCCCTGCCACTCGTTCCACGACAACAGCCGGTACACCAGTCGCCGCCCACCGCGAATGATCTGGCACGGCATCGGGATGATCGTGTTGACGAAGCGCTTGAACTCCATGGTCAACAGCCGCCGCTTCTGCTCCCGGTGAAGTTCCCTGGGGCGGGGGTGCTCGGGAACCTGAAGCGCCCACCAGGCCTTCAGGTTCCACGCCAGGCTCGTCATCACCCTGTACGCCCAGTTGCTCACCAGGTTGTCCACCGCCGCACGCAGCGCGCGCACCCCGCTCTTGAGCTGCGCGATCAGGTTCTCCTGGTTGCAGCGGTCGTTGGCCTTAAACACCAGACCGCGGGCGGCGGCCTTCCGGTCGTTGGACAGGTAGAATCGAGAGCGGATCTCCTCGAACAGGCGCGTCTGGCCCTTCTCCACCGCGATCGTCTGGCGGACGATGATCAACCGGTACGTCCGCTGACAGGCCGTCGGCTGATACGCGACCTCGGCCACATCCTCCCGGAGCCGGGTCAAGGTCTCGAACTCACGCGGGCGGACGATCTGGTCCTTGATCTTCTCGGGACGCTTTCGAGGCGGCCCTTTGGCCGTGGAGTGTGGTGGTCGCTGCAACTCGGACCAGGCCGATGCGGGCAGATCCTCGGCCAACGCCGTGAGATTGGGCATGGCGTCGCTCCCGAAGAGGAACGTCACTGCCTCGGTGTCCCAGGCATCGAGTTGCGTGGTCTGGGTGAAGTCGGTCTCGCCGCGGAGGGAGACTTGGAGGAAGCCGGCCTGACGGCAGAGGAGGATGGCCAAGTCGAGCTGCTCGGCGGCGTCCTCGTGCGAAGGCCGGTTGCCGGAGCGATTGACGATGCTGATCACCTCGCCGGTGTGGGCCAAGGAAATGATCAAGGGATGAGATCCCCAGGTGCCATCGTAAGCGATGTCCACCCCCTGCTTGCAACCGGCGCCGGTGGCGACGCGTGTGCCGTCGACGTCGAGGATGGCTTCGTCGAAGAAGTCGGACGGTTGCTGTTGCCAGACCTTCAGCCGGGTTTGATCGAAGACATCCTGAAGGATCTCGACGTCGTCGGTGGTGAAGCGGCGGCAGAAGTCGCCGGCGGTGGTGGGGTCGGGGATGCGGTCGGCGCCGAGGGCGTCGAGGAAGACGAGGTCGTTGCGCCGCAGCTCGATGTCGTCGAGGCAGGTGCCGTCGCAGAGGGCGTTGGAGGCGAAGTTCAGGACGTGGTCGGACTCGGGGTAGGGGAAGTGGAACTTGAGCAGGTGGAGCCGCTCGTCGATGGCCTCGGCCAGTCCGAGCTTGCGGACCATCAGATGGATGGCGCCGATGCCGCCGCAGGGGATCGCCCGGATCTTGTCGGCGACTTCGTAGTGGATGTTGGAGGCGGTGAGGACCGGGTCGATCGCGGGGGCGGTGATCGGTCGATCGAGCCGGCGACGGATTTTCCGCTTGCCGGCGGCGTGATGGCGGTGTGGAAGCGGTTTCACTTGAAATCTCCTGTGGGGTTGGGGCGGTGGAACGAAATGAGTCACTCCACTGTGCCTCAATTTCCGGGAGATTTCGAATTATCTCCGCATCAGGTGCTCGATTCAGACCTCGGACCGTGCTTGGTTAAGGACTAAGCAGGAGGCTCACGCGTCCTGAGGACGATGTGGAATCGGGTGGAGCGGCTCTGGGAGCAGGCCGAGGCCGCCACCCGAGCGGTGGACCAGGCGCAACGGCAGGGCCGAGACGCGCGGGGTTTAGCCGTCACGGCCCGCGCGGCCTGGAAGAAGGCGTCGGCCGCTTTCCAGCGGTCTGAGCAGGCGGAGACGGGTTGGAAGCGGGCTGAGCCGGCCCTGAGTCTCTTTCGTCCTGATGGTCTCGTGAATGATCGGTCCTGGGCGCAAGAGCAGGTCGCGTTGGCCCTGCCGTTGTTGTCAGGCGCCGAATGGTCCAAGGTCCGTGGGCTGCTCCAAGCGACGGAGTCGTTCACCTTCTTGGATCAGCTCCACCATCAGCTCTGCCAACTTTCGGTGCCCGAGGGGTTGTGTGTCGCTTTGGTGCGTTTGTGGTGGCTGCGGCGGCAGCGGCCCCGGAATTCGGACCCGACTGCGGTGGGGGGTTATCGCCAGGTGGCCCCGTTGGTGCAGCAGGTCCTCTGCCAGAAGATCGACCCGAACTGGCGGCAGTTCTACCGGCAGGTGGCGGCGGTGTTCGGTCGAGCGATGCGCGCAGCAGTGCGGTGGAGTGCATGAACAGCGTGTTGCGGATGCACCAGTCGCGGCATAAGACGCTGAGTCAGGGGATGCTCGATCTGGAAGCGGCTCTCTTGGAACACGCGGGTGTTTCGCGGTGGGAAGCGCCGTGGCCGTTGCCCCTATGAGCACTTGGGACTGAAACTGCCCAGCTATCGCTTCTGGAGCTTACTCCATGACGAGATGCTCACCGCCATAGGCGAAGCCAAAGCGAAAGCCAAGGCTAACCCATGTTTGGGGTGAATTCACCCGGGTCGGCGGCTCCCGCGCGAAAACGCCTTGTTTTCCAGGCCCTGCGCGGAGTGGCCCCCTGCCGGTCCGAAAAGTGTCGTGACAATTTGATTCAGAATCGATCCCGAATCTCCCGAATTACCCCTTGAATACCCCATGCTTCGTCGTGATCATGGTCCTCATGGACCCGAGGACCGTCAAAATCCGCTCCACCAGCGGCACCGTCCACGAATACGTCCGCGTCGTCGCAGCCTCCCGCGAAGCCGGCAAGGTCAAGCAACGTGTCGTCGCCGATCTGGGACGCAAGGACCTCCTCGTCGAGATCCTGCCCAAGCTCCGACGACTCCTCACCGGAGAGGTCGGCATCGAGGCCGCTGATCTCGCCGAACCCCAAATCGGCGAGGCCTCGAACTGGGGACCGATCCTCGCTGTCCGGGCCCTGTTCGACCAGTTGGGCCTCTGGGAGATCCTCGACCAGAACCTCGGCCACGCCAAAGGGGTCCCGTGCGCCGACCGCGCCTTCGTCCTCGTCGCCCACCGGCTCATCGCGCCGGCCAGTGAGCCTGGGCTCGCCGGCTGGCTGGAGACCGACTTCGTCTGCGACCGCAAGGGCCGACGCTTCATCCCCCACTGGCACCAGCGCCGGCGGGTCCGCGTCCATCCCCGCCAGCTCGACGCCTGGTACCGCACCCGCGACCAACTCCACACGGCCAAAGAGCGGATCGAAGTGGCGCTCTACCGCCGCCTCCGCGACCACTTCCGGCTCAAGCCCGACCTGGTGCTCTACGACATCACCAGCACGTATTGCGAGGGCGGGGGCCCGCACGACTTCGCCAGGCACGGCTCCAGCCGCGACGGCAAGTCGCAGAACGTGCAGGTGATCGTCGGTCTGGTGATGGTCGCGGGCTGGCCCGTCGCGCACCACGTCTGGGCGGGCCACCGCATCGACCATTCCACGGTTCAAGAAGTCATCAATGATTTGCGCAAACGGTTCGAGTTCGGTCGACTCGTCTTCGTCGGCGATCGGGGGATGGTCACCGACAAGAACATCGAGTCAATCACAAAAGATAAGCAGGGATTTCTCGTGGGGATCAAGCGGCGTCGCAACGCCAAGCTCGACGCCTGGCTCGACGCCGTCGACGACACGAAGTGGGTCGAGTGTCCCGGCGGCATTAATCCCCGGGAACGGAAGACCAATCCGCCGCGCATGCGCGTCCAGGAAGTCCCCTCCGGAGATCCCGAGCTGCGCGGGATCGTCCTCGCTTCCGACGAACGCCGGGGCTCCGAGCAGGCGCAGCGCGAACAGGCGATGGAGCGGGCACGCCAGAAGCTGGAGAAGCTCCAGGAGCGTGTCGCCTCCGGCGACTTGAAGCGGCCCGAGAAGAGCGGGGCCGCCGTCGAGCGGATTCTGCAGAAATATCACGGTTCTCGCTCTTTCGCCTGGAAGCTCAGGGGCGGGGTGCTCGAGTACTCCGCGAGCGAGACGCAGCTCGCGCGGCAGAAGACGAGCGAAGGAAAATAGGTGATCGCGACCAGCGAGAAGGGACTGGGGGTCCTCGACGCGGTGGCGATGTCCAAGGGACTGACCGACGTCGAGGGCGGGTTCCGGCAACTCAAGGATGTGATGGCGCTGCGGCCGATCTCTCACCAGGTCGAGCCGCGGGTCAAGGCGCACATCTTCGTCGCGGCGCTGGCCCTGCTGGTGCAACGACTCCTCGGCCGACGGCTGGAAGAGGCGGGGGTGGATCTGTCGCCGGCGCGGGCGGGGCAAGCGTTGTCCACCGTACGACTGGTGACCTTCCGACTGGAGGGTCAAGCGGAACGCCGAGGGATGGCCAGCGGCGGTCCGGACGCAGGGCTGGTCCTGAAGGCGCTGAAGATCGTCGACCCGCGACCGCCGGCGCCACCTGAGGGGGAGGAAACCGTAATGTAGTGACTCATTGAAAATCCGACCCTTGCGCCGCAAGGGGTTACGTCAGGCCACCCCAAACATGGGGTAGGCGTCGAGCAGGCGCTGCTCCTCGCGGTCGAGTCGGCGCAGTGGCGCCTCGCATTTCTGGCCCGCCGCCGGCGCGTCGGAGTCGACCGCGTCGGCCTGTCGGGCCCGCTCCTCGAACTGCGCGGCCAGTGTCGCCGGGTCGTCAAGCAACCCCTTGATCTGGCCCCAGACGGCCGCGTCGAGCTCCTCGACCTTGGTCCGGGCCTGCGGGCAGCGGCACTCGCGGTCGCGTGCAAGTGTGTCCTTTCCGTGACACATGTAATAGCGGTGCACGCGCCGCCCGCCGGTCCCGCTGGTGGTGACGCCGAACCTGGCCAGGCCGCAGGTCCGGCAGGTGAGCAGGCAGCGGAGCAGGGAGTCGTTGCGGGTGTTGTTGCGGAAGGAGAGGGCCGAGTTGCGGGCCAATTGATCGCTCGCATGCTGATGAGTAGCCTCGTCGATGATGGCCGGCACCGGGACGGGGATCCACTCCTCGCGGGGGCGTGGCTTGCGGCAGGTCGGCAGGCCCGCCCGAGGGCCGGTGGACCGGGGCTTGCGCGACGCCACGAGCACGTTCCGGTTGGTGTGCGCCGTCCCGGTGTAGACCGCGTCGGAGAGGACTCGGTGCACGACGCTGTTGGACCAGAGCCGCTTGCCGTTGCGCGGCCTCCAGGGGCCGTCGGCCAGTCGCTTGAGGATCTGGCGGACGGTCGTCCGCTCCTCGATTAGCCAGCGGT
This sequence comes from uncultured Planctomycetaceae bacterium, assembly GCA_963803395.1. Taxonomy (GTDB): domain Bacteria; phylum Planctomycetota; class Planctomycetia; order Isosphaerales; family Isosphaeraceae; genus JAFANO01. The sequence continues at coordinate 40,712 of CAWDND010000022.1, read as the reverse complement.
AGAGCATCCGGACGACCTCGGCCTCGGCGTCGTCGACCACGAGCTGTCCGGGGACGCCGTCCCGCTTGGGCACGTCACGGTAGCCGGAGGGGGCGCGGCCGCCGACCCACTGGCCGGCGCGGGCCTTCTGGAGCTTGCCGCGTCGGAACCGCTCGGCGAGGACGGCCCGCTCGGTAGCTGTCTATTTTCGTTGAGACTGGTCTTTGTGATTTTTGGGCGGTCGAGTAGGTTTCGGGGATGGACTCCCGTGACGACGAGAATGAACGGATGCGGCAACTGACCGAACAGAACCGGCAGCAGGCGGCGCGGATTCAGCAACTGGCAGAGGAACTGGAACGGCTCAAGCAGTTGCTGGCGGGGAAGGCGGATTCCAAGGCGGCCAAGACGCCGGTCTTCAAGGAAAACTACAGCCTGGGTCGAAACGCTGCGCCGCAAACGGCAGCGGCGAGGCCGACAGTCCAGCGGGCGGCGGCCCAAGGAACTCAAGCGGGAGATGGTCCAGTCCGAGTACGACGTCTCTCACGCCGACGCCGACCCCCAACAGTGCGTCTGACGTCGTGAGCAGTTCGCGTGGCGGCTCATCGACGGCCAGGCGGTTGACGTCGGCTATCGCATCCATGACTTGCCCGACTCGAAACAATGGCCGCTGCCGCCGGGGCTGCGCACCAGCCGCAGCGAATTCGGCCTTGAGCGCCGATTTTCGCGGCTGCGTAATTTGCCTATTCGGCACTCAATTCTCTCCGGCGAGCCTTTCGATTTCCCCGGATTTTAGCGGATCTCGAGGTCCGCCGCGCGAGTCCCATTCGAGCCAGCACATCGCGATTTCCGTCCCCTCCGCAACTCCTTTCCTCACCCATCGTCACCTCGGCATCTTCGCCAAAATCCCTTCTTTCTTGCTTCTCTTCCCATCAGACGTTCCCATCGTCCAGCAGGGTTTTAGCCCCGCACCGTTGCATCCTTTGGCCGATCACAACCTGCTTATTCGGGACTCAACTGCGAGGGCCCGATCCCCTGAACTCGCGCGCCTCTTCCAGCAACCCAACTCGCCGACCCAGCGCCGCTACGAGATCTGCCGCGCCTCCTTCCTCGAGGACGCGACCGCCCAACAACTCGCACAGCAGTATCAGCTCCATGTCGGTACCGTCCGGGCCATCCTCCGCGACTTCGCGAGTGATCCCGACATCAGCACCTTCTTCCTCACCGAGCAGCTAGGACGAAAGTCCGCGCCCAAGCACGCCGCGATCCAGGAGCGAGCCTGTGAACTCCGTCGCCAAGACGCCACCCTCGCCGACATCCACGCCACTCTCCGATGCGAGGGCTTCGAGGTCAGCGAGTCGTATCTCTTCGGCGTCCTCCACCGAGCGGGCTTGACCACGGTTCGCAATCGCCGCCCCACGCCGCAACCGGGAGAGATCGCCTGCGATGGCTCGGTGGTTCCCGACATTGCCGACGTCCGCACGCGGTCGCTCGAGGCCGGGCGACGATTCTCGAGCAAGGTCGCCGGCCTCTTCCTTTTCCTCCCCATGCTCCTGGAACTCGACCTGCCCGCCGCTGTCACCGCCGCGGGCCTCCCCGGCTCCGAGCAGATCCCGCCGCTGCAGACGCTGCTGGCGATCTTGACCCCCAAACTCCTCGGCAAGCGCCGCGTCAGTCACATCAGCGATCTGTGCTGTGACGAGGGCGCGGGGCTGTTCGCCGGCCTCAATGTCCTGCCCAAGACCACCTTCGCGACCGACTACTCGTACAAGACCGAGCGCACCATGACCGAGCGGCTGGTCGCCGCCCTGATCGGAAAGACCCCCTTGGGAGACCCGCCCCTGAGCTTTAACCTCGACTTCCACGCGATCCCGTTCCGCGGCGCCGAGCCCGACCTGGAGAATCACTGGGTACCCATGCGACACCACGCACTCCCTTCGGTCATGGCGTTTGTGGCCCAAGTGGCCGGCCGGCGGGTGAGCTGCTACGCGACCGCCAACCTCGTGCGGGACGAGGCCGACGCGATGGTCCCGAAGTTCGCCGACTCCTGGCGGGAGCAGACCGGGCACTATCCGGCCCGGCTGCTCTTCGACTCGCGCGCGACCACTTACGCCGGCCTTAACGAACTGAACCGACGCAAGATCGGATTCCTCACCCTCCGCCGTCGCGGTTCTGGGATGCTGGCGCGCGTGGAACGCCTGCCCGCGGAGAACTGGCAGCACGGCCAGGTCACCCAAGCCAAGGGGAAGCGCCGCCAGATCCACTACGTCGACGAGCGCGTCCGGCTCGAGGGCTACGACGGCGACCTGCGGCAACGGATTGTGACCGGTCTGGGACACGAGTCGCCGACCTTCCTCTTGGCCAACGACCTCCCGAAACCGCGGACGGCCCGCGAAACCCTCCAGACCGACGCCAGTAGGAATCACGTGGAGAATCAACTCGGTGAACAGATCACGTTCTTCCACCTCGATTGCCTGTGCAGTGACGTCCGCTTGAACGTGGACTTCGACCTGACCCTGACCGTGGTCGCAGACCTCCTGTACCGGAGCTTGGCGGAACGCCTGAAAGGCTTTGCACGTGTTGGCCCTGCGCGTCTGTTCCGGAAGTTCGTCGACACGCCGGGCGACATCGAGATCACAACGGACGGTGTGATCGTCCGCCTGAGCAAACGCGCGCACCACCCGCTTTTGAAAGAGGCCGGTCTGACGAAGCCGACGCCCCCGGTCCCGTGGCTGGGCAATCGTTCGGTGCACCTGGCCTGCCCGTGACAGCCCCGGGTCATATCCCGACCCCCGCGCGTCAGGGGTATGCCTGCCGCACGACATCACGAAAGTTGAGTATCGATTAGGCAAGTTAATCCCCCCGCGAAAATCGGCACTCAAAGAAACACCAGGCCACCTTCCACAACCGTTCCATGACATGAAACAAATCCAAGATACAGACCGTGTTCTCCGGCAAGATACTCGCCCTGCCGGTCATGCAGCGCCCGTTCCCCATCCGAGAGGAAGATCACGGGCTTGCTCCCTTGAGGATTGCGGCGGATCACCTCATCCGCCAACCACAAGAACAACGCCACCTTGCCCACCAGCAACTCCGCACGCACCCGTTTGTTCTGCGGACGGGGGCGACGCTCACGGGCCTTCTTCCGCATCACTTCCTCGATCACATCGTCGGCCGTGCGCACGAACGGCTCGATCGTATACACCGCCCCCACCGCCGCCATCTTCTTCTTGTTCGCCTTCTCGCCCTTGCCACGACGCTGGTTCGCCAGGGCTGGCAGTGGGGTGTCGGTCGCCTCGTCCGGCGGCAGCGCCTTGCGCACCAGGGGCACCCCCTTGCAATCGGCCGTCACCACCAAGAGCGGTCCTTCCTCGGCGGCGTCCGGAACGGGAAGGCGGTCTTGAAACACCTCGACATCGCTGGCCTGCTCCCGGTTGAGATCCTCCGACGCTTTGACGGTGATCTCCAGGCCGAGGATCGTCCCCAGTTTCCGGATCGCCTCGGCGTGAGCATCGTCGACCACGAACGACCCCAGCCACTGCTGGAGCAAGTACGAATACTGGCGTTGCGGCAGGTGGAGTTGGGCGTCCAAGGGGGCGGCTTCGACTCGGTCGTGGCCGTAGCAGGTCCGCTCGATGGCGATCTCGTCGAAGATCGACAGATAGGGACGCTTGTGGGGTTGATCCAGCCGGGGAAGTTCCTGGTCCGGGTCCGAGGGGGAATCACCGGCGACGGTCAGGGTCGGACCCACGTCCCCAGTACCGGCCATGTCCAGGAACGCCTGGAGCAGCCAGCGGCCGATCACCAAGAGATCCCGAAAGATGGTCTCCTCGACCTGATGAATCGGTTGCTGCTGGTCGGCGGCGTGCTGCATGCGTTCGACCACGTTCCAGAAGGTCTTGAGTCCTTGGTCGATCTTCGTCGAGCAAGCCTGTTGCTCGGGGGTCGACGGGAGATCGAACTTGACGGCGGCAACGGTGGGGGTAAGCATGATTCTGGCTCCTCTTCACTGTGGTGTGTGCCGGGACCCAAGACATCCTGGAACATACCGCAGGAAGAGGGCCTTTTGAAGCCCCGTCCGACCAAGGTCGAAATCCTAAAGCATTGAAAAACAACTACCTGCGCCATCAGAGGGAGGGTGGAAGGCGGTAGTTACGCCCGAACCGTTTGGTGTAAAGGGGGTTGTCCGCCAACCACTCCAACTGCTCGCGTTTCACGCCGCCACACCGAGGACAATCGACCCGGCGAACCGAGAGCTCGAGAGAGACCCGCCTGTCGCCACAAGAGATGTCGCGCACGCGCCGCGGCCGTTGGTCGTAGAAGGTGCGAGATCCTCGCCCGCACACCCCGCAGCGCGTTTTTTTCAGCGGCGGCGGAGCGTGATGACCACCGCCCATGGGTCACCGAAGACACCCCGAACGCCGGCCAAGTGGGACGAAGCCGGGGAACCTGTAGACATCCTGGAGTCGCTTGAGTTTACCCATCCGCTCATCGTGACGAGTTTCCGATGGTCAGGGAAGGGCGTTCGCCCCGAAGAAAACAGCGGTTTGCCGAGGGTAAAGAGCCCAAAGTTAACCACACGATTCCGCGAAGAGCCAAAAAAGTTACCAGGGCTCCAGCACCAACTGCCCCCACTGCTTTGACGCGGCCAAGTTCCAGGACCTCGACCGGCCCAAAGCATTCCTGACCCTGCTGGGATGGATCCGTCTGGAGCAGCGGCCCTACTCTCTCTGCTCCCACTGTCACCACGGGTTCTTCCCCGGCGACATCGCCGTCAACCTTCAGGAGACGCGGCTCTCCACGGCCGCCGAGCAGATCGTCACCCTGGCCGGGGGTGCGATCGCGCCAGTGCCAAGGATTTCGGCGGAATTTGAGCGTTCCGGTCCTGGAACGTGCCCTGAGTTCCTCAGCCGAGGGCGGGGAACTTGGAGCCGGAGGGAATGGCACCAGGATAACTTAAAGCCTGTCATTTGGACAACTTGCGGCGATAGCCATTCGTAGTTGAGGCTATGCTTTACTATAGGCTATTATCCCTCGTTTGATCAGGCGTTTGGCCTTCGCACGCGGCATCCGCAGCAGCGGGTGAGGCTTCGGGCGTCGCTTCACGGCCCGTGGCTCAGAGCGGTCCGGGCGGTCCCCCACACGCTTCTTGCCGATCAACGATAACAGGCGCGGCAGGTCCGCTACGATCCGCGCCGGGTCGTACAGATGGACTTCCTCAAACGCGCGGACTGTGTGCAATGACCCCTTGAAGCTGAGCCGCCGCGGCTTCACTTCCGCGGCCCGCGCCGCCTCGGCCATGATCCCCCGGATCAGGTTGTACGCCAGCAGGTGGGTCGCCACCTCCTTGCGGACCATCTCCGGGCTCTTGGTCGAAAGCAGCTCCATCCGCATGTCCGTCTTCCACGAGCAGGTCCAGTTCCGCGTACCACCTCTGACGGAACAGCCCCCCCAACTCCTTGGCTTGGTATGTCTTCGCATCCAGGAGGGTCGTCACGATTACCAGGTTGCGGACCCGCTTGGTCTTGTCTTGGACCCGGACGCGGAGTTCCCGGATCGTCACCTGGGCGGGCCTCGCGTCGTACTCGGCGCGGCTCATCCAGTCGGGGACCTGTGGCGGTTTGGTCCAGGTGACGATGTGGTCCTCTCGGCCCAGGCGACGCCCGCGCCGGAAGTCGGCCGTGCGGCGCTGGTGCAGTCGCACCACCACGTCGACGCCGCGTGCCTGCAAGGCCGCAATCACCCAGTACGAACAGAAGAACCGGTCGGCCAGGACAATGTCACTGGGCTGGAACTGGGCGATGACCGTGCGGAGCAAGGCCAGTTCACTGGTCTGCTTGCCCTGGCACGGCCCCATCGCGGCTTCGAGCACCGTGCCCACGGCGAGGCTGAACACCACGAGGAGCCGCGCGATCGGAAACCCCAGGCCGGGCTTTTGGGTGTCCACTTGGGGGTATGCCGCCTGGTTCTCTGGCGTGTCCGGCATGATCACGGTGGAGCCGTCGATGATCTTGACCGGTCGCCCCTGAAAGAGCCATGAGTCGTTCGCCTTTTGATGGATCGATTGCCCGGTCGTGCGGACGAGATCCCAGAAGACCCTCTCGGGCAGGCGTTGCCGGGCTTCGCAGGAGCTGCTGGTCTTGGGGGTGACCGGGGGGAGTTCCTGATCGTAGCGGAACTTCTGGAACCGATCGACGGCGTCGTCGCAGGAGTGGTCATCGGAGAGGACCTGGGAGAGGAAGATGCTCAGGGTGATCCAGGGGGTGTAGATCCGCTGACGCCACAGATGGTTGACGTGACGGCAAGCGGTCTCGACGAAGGCCCGCGAGAGAACCCTGAGGAAGGGGAGCCCCTTCTGCTGGACGAACTGGTCTCGGAAGTCATGGAATTGGTCGCGCGGCGATGAGGCGGTAGACTGAGCCACAGGGACCTCCTTGGTGTGGTGCCTGGCGTGCGGGTCTCAACCGCCAGGTTACCAACCGAGGAGGTCGCTTTGCTCCCCACAAAGCCACGCGGCTCAACTTCCGAAGAGACTGAAAGTTAGGTTATCCTGGTGCCATTCGGAGCCGGAGGCGTTTTTTCCGCGGTCGGGCGCTGTCTCACCGAACCGCCTCCTCTCAGGAAGGGCCGCCTCCAGGGCCAAGGGGACGGAGCGTGCCTCCGGAGGAGAACGCTCGTGGGCGGCCCGGCTGGATCTTCCTGACTCTTCCTCCTCGGTCCCCCTGATCCTTCGGTGGGTGGCTCTGATCCTCCCGGGGGCGCAGGCGCTCCGAGAGCGCCGGGGCCGTGTGGGAGGGCGACGGGTCTGGGACGGCGCGGGAGCGGCCGCGTGGGATGGGGCCGCAGCTCCATCATACAGATTTACACTCCAGCATCGTTTGAGAATCGAACTCAGCGGGGTTCGAGCCGAGAAAAGGCCAGAAATCCCGCAGAATCTTTGGCACTGGCGCGATTGCACCCAAGGCCGGGACCCTGGACAGCTTGGGTGCGATCGCGCCAGTGCCAAGGATTTCGGCGGAATTTGAGCGTTCCGGTCCTGGAACGTGCCCTGAGTTCCTCAGCCGAGGGCTGGGAACTTGGAGCAGGAGGGAAGGCACTTTCTCAAAACCGTCGTTCGGCGGGTCTATTCCGTGGACAATTCCCGTGGGTGCGTGTGCAATCGTGGGCGTGATCTCTTGATCGTCCTCGACGGAGCAAGTCCCCATGCCCACGATCCCGCAACGCATCGCCAGTGCTTTCGCGGTCCTCTGCGGTCAATATGGCGACGTCACCGAGATGGCCAAGGACCGTGAGCAATCACGGCAGTCGCTGTACCGCGAGGCCGAACAGGTCGCCGAGGCCGTGGACGGCACTGCGGCCCAAGCCCAAATCGACGAGCTAAAGCGGCAACTCGCCGAGCGGCAGGCCGAGGTCCGGGCCCTCGAATCGAGGCTGAAACACGCGGTCGAGATCACCCCCGACAAGCAGCACGAGTTCGCCACCGTCGCCCAGGCCGAGGGGGTCAGCTTGAGTGTGGCCCGGCGGCTGTTGCGGGTCATGACGGGGCAGAGGCGCAGCCGGGCCGTGGCGACGCTGGGGCGGGCGACCCTCGAGGCCGGCAAGCACGCCGGGCCGCTGCTCGAGGTGCTCGACGAGGCGGCCCGGCTCAGGGTCAAGCAGGGCACCGCCGACGAGATTTTTTTCGGCGCAAACCCGTCCTGATGGTCGTCGAGCCTGAGAGCCTCTGCTGGCTGACGGGCCGGATGGTCCAGGCGCGTGACGGGGCGACATGGGCCGAGGAATTCGCCCGATTCCCGACGCTCGAGGCGGTGGTCCGTGACGACGGCTCGGGGCTGGGCAAAGGTGTGAAACTCGAGCGTGCCCGCCGATGCGCCGCCGGCCTCCCCGACCTCGACGACGCGCTCGACGTCTTCCACACGCTCCGCGAAGGAGGGCGTGCCTTGCGGACGACCTGGGCGCGGCCGCGCGTGCCCTGGAGCGTGCCGACACGGCTCAGAAGGGACGCGAACGGCGTGGTCGTCAGGGGCAATCGTGCCAGGGTCATGGTGCGCCGCTGAACCGGCTCTGGCGACAAGCCGAGCGGTTCTGGGATCAGGCCACAGCCGCTGAAGCGGCCTGGAAACAGGCCCGATCGGCGTTCGAGATCTTCACCCCCGAAGGCCGCCTCAACGACCGTACACAGGCCGAGGCTGTCATCGCGGCGGCGCTGCCGCACCTCGGCGGCGCGGCGTGGGCCAAGACCCGGCGGCTGTTACTCCGGCGGGAGAGCTTCACGTTCCTGGATCAGATCCACGAACGGTTGACCGACCTGGGGTTGGACCCCGACCTCTTGTCGGCGTCGTTGGACCTGGAAGGTCTGCGCCGCCAGCCTTGGCGTCTGTCCGCCGCCACCCGCGCCTGGGCCTTGGTCCGCACGGTCCAGCTGACGAAGGCGTGTCCGGACTGGCGCGACGAGGCGGGGCGCGTCCGCGCGGTGCTTCGTGGGGTGTGGCGTGCGAGCAGCCTGCTGGAATGCGTCAACAGCGTGGCGCGGATGCAGCAGGCGCGGCACCGGAAGATGACGCAGGGGTTACTCGACCTGAAGCGGCTGTACCTGGAACCTTCGTCGCTTCCGGACCGGCCGCCGCAAGGATCAGACGCCGTACGGCCTGCTGGGCTTGAAATTGCCCGACCTGAGCTTCTGGGAGTTCCTCAAGCTGACCCCGGAGGAATTGCGGGAAGAACTGTCCGCGTTGGGAGATACGCCGTGAGATAGTGCCCGGAGGAATGGCACGAGGATAACGCAAAGCCTTGCCATTTAAACGTTTGCGACGATTATAATTCTTACTGATCGCTGCGCAAAGAAGGTCAAGTTTTTGCAGAGTGAGGGTTTCGCCAATACCATTCACCGACGGGTGCACGTCAGCTTCTGATTTTTTCCGCTGCGAACTTGGGCGACTTGGGTCGACGTGTGAAGGGACAACCCGGGCGCGTCCTGAGGTGCTTCGCCAACCGCTCATCGTCACAGAGGGCCGCGGCCCGCACCTGCAGGAGCGCCTCGGCTCCCTCCGGGTCGTTCCAGAACATCTCCGTCCCCTTGACCCGATAGTTCATCTCCTTGACCAGCGACTCCCTCCAGGCCGTCGTCACCGGCAGACCCTCTCGGCGGTCCTCCGGGTACTTCATCCGACCCCGGTTGTTCTCCAGATAGGTGATCGTCTTCTGCAGGAGGGTCCGGGGATCGTTCTCCGCGGCGCCTTCAGGCGGTTCGCCCCGCCTGGTCTGCCAGGCGCGCAATTCCTCGAGCACCTGCGCCACCTCCCCTTGCCAGGCGCCACGCATCCAGACCAGATCCTGAGCCCACGCGTCGCTGGCCACGTCGTGGACGGCCTTGGCGGCCAGGAACCGATAACTCAAGACGTGAAGGAAGTCGAGGATCGGTGTGAAGTCGGGGAAGTGCTGCTTCCAGATCGACCAGTTCCACGCCAGTCCGTCCCCCAAGAACGCCTTGGCCGGGGCTTCGGCGAACCGCCTCCGTTTGGCTTCGCGTGCCCTCTGCTTGCCGAAGTCCTTCGACTCCGCGATGCTGCCCAGGACGGTGCGGACCAGTCGTCGGGGATGCCACTCGGCCGGCGTGACGAGCCCGGCCGGCTCGGGGGATCCCTTCTCCGGCACTTCGACCACTGGGGCCGGCTGCGCCGAGGCCACCGACAACGCCGCGGTCTCGGCGATCTTCGCCACGTGCTTGGGGTCGCAGAAACAGGCCGGCGGCTCCGGCTGCGGATCCTGGTCGGAGAGCGTGCGGGAGCCGCGAATCAAGCAAGCGTTCTTGGTCTCGCGCCAGCCTTCCGCCGTGCGATGGACCCCGGGGCCGTGCCCCGGCTCGCGGGTGCGGATCCGGCCCCCATCGCACTCCACGACGGCCCACTCCGGTGGCGTCTGCGGACGCTGGGCCAGGGCATCGTCGGTCTTGGGATCGGCATCACGACGCTCGGCCAATTCCCGACCCACGTCATGCACGACTCGCTCGATGGTCTTGGCGGAGACGCCCCGGTCGCCCACGTCTTTCATCACGATCGCGCCGCGCGTGAAGGAGCGCGTCTCGGCGGCGGCGACGGTGATCCGCTGCACCAATAAAATAGGGTGTAACTACTGACTTCGCACGTCGCTCTGTTGCCCCAGGTATCTGAAAATCAAAGGCTTATGGTGTTGGGTCTGATCGGCGGGGTCTCGAAATACCCCCCCCAACGCGGTACATTCCGGGATACTAACGATGTCCAAGGATGTCCCGCATTGGAGAGGAGCCAAGCCCATGCTCGCCACCACCGCGCCCGCCGTCAAGCTTCAGACCTACTCCACCCCCGAACAGGCCAGCTGTGCCAAGGCCGTCGACCGGTCCCTCACGACCTTTTGGACCCTCATCGAACGCCTTCGCTCCGCCGCCGACAAGCGACAACCGATCCACCAAGTCGAAGAGGCTGTCTTCCGTGACCTCCTGGCGATGGGACTCGACTTGCTCCGGGCGTTCCTGGCACTCTCCGGCGACGGCGATGCCGGGCCGAACCTGACCGTCTGCGGTGAGGGTCTGGACGACCCGCCTCGGGTCTTGCCCCGATTGGATCAGCCGCGCCGGCGTCCTTACCTGTCGATCTTCGGCGCGGTCGAGATCGAGCGGATCGGCTACGGCCATAAGCGACTCGAGGCCGCCCCGCTCGACGCCCGTCTCCACCTTCCGCGGCGGCAGTATTCGTACCTGTTCCAGCAGTGGCTCGGGGTGTTCGTCGTCGACGATGCCCATGCCGAGGCGATCAAGAAACTCGAGACGATCTTGGGGTTGGAGGTCTCGGTCAGGGCCTCGGAAGACCTCAACCGTGAGCAGGGCAGCGACGTGGAGCCGTTCCAGAACCACCTGCCGACACCCGAAGCGACGCAGGAGGGGCCGATCCTGGTGGTGACGGCCGACTGCAAAGGGGTGCCGCTGGTGCGCAAGGCGCTGCCGCCGGAGGAGGCGACCGAAACCCCGCTGCCGGTGTCGGCGAACCAGCGTCGCGGCAAAGGGGAGAAGGCGAACAAGAAGAAGATGGCGGCGGTGGGCGCGGTCTACACGATCGACCCGTTCGTGCGTACCGCCGACGAGGTGATCGACGAGGTCATGAGGGAGGAGGCCGCCGAGCGGCGCCCGAAGCCCACGCACAAGCGCGTGCGTGCCGAGCTGCTGGTGGGCAAAGTAGCGTTGTTCCTCTGGCTGGCCGACGAGGTTATGCGGCGCAACCCGGCGGGGACCAAGCCGTTGATCTTCCTCTCGGACGGGGAACGCGCGTTGCACGATCGCCAGGGCGAGTACCTGCCTGAGAACGCGATCGGCATCCTGGACCTGTTCCACGTCATGGAGCGTTTGTGGAAGGCGGCGTGGTGCTTCTTCGAGGAGTCGACCCAGAAGCGTGAGGCGCACGAATGGGTGGAGAAAGAATTGCGAATGCTCCTGGAAGGGAAGGTCGGTGATGGGGTCGGCGGGTTGCGTCAGATGATGACCAAGCGAGGCTTGAAGGGGACACGTCGCAAGACAGTGCGCGAGGTGGCGGGTTATTTCGAGCGGAACCGCGGCGAATGAAGTACGACGAGTATCGTGCAGCGGGTTATCCGATCGGGAGTGGGGTGGTGGAGGGGGCGTGTCGGCATCTGGTGAAAGACCGGTTGGAGCGAGCGGGGATGCGTTGGTACCCCGACGGTGCGCAAGCGATGCTCAACCTGCGCGCGACGTACCTCAACGGCGATTGGGACTCGTTCTGGGCCTACCATGTCGAACAGGAAGACGGAAGGCTATACAGGAAGCTCGGGGAAACTGGATAAGGGCAAGGCAGTAGTTACACCCAATAAAATAAGGGGGTCAGTTCACGGGCGTCGAAGCCCAACGATTCCCGGAGGGGGAAAAAGCCCCGGCGGCAGCCGGGGCAGTGACCCACCGGCTCCTCCACGGTGAGGGAGCCGTCGATGGAGGTCACCCGACGTTTCTGGCGCACGAGTGGGCACCGGGTACCGCACTCGGGACACTTGGCGGTGTCGGCCGCTCGCGCGGCGATCTGGCCCATCTGGCGTGCCTGAATCTGCCGGCTGAGTGGTTGCCCCCGTTCGTGCACGCGGGCCTCGATGACTGCGTAATGGGGGACTCCCACGATCGTGCCGTCGGCCTGATCGAGGGCCACGGAACCCTCCGCCGCCTCGCGCAGGAGTGGATCGAGTTTTTCCTTCAAGGTGACCGCCGTCCCATCCATGGATTGACTCCTTCCCCGCCGAGACTCGCACCTCCAAAGCTCCACGGCGCCGCACTCTACCACGGAATCCCCAGGTTCTCCTATTGACGATTCCGGGCCTGCGCTGGAATGTCCAGAAGCTGGCGTGCACCCCTGGCCGTTCGACCACCTTGATCTCGCCTTGTGGGAATCCAAGCGTTCTGATAGCTAATGGCCGCGACGTGCGGGGTGGGGACGTTGCGGGCCAGAGGGCTCCAGCCCCGGACCCGCATGCGGCCTTACATCTCGCAGGGACCGCGCGATCGAAGGGTGGAAGCCTGGGATCTCTGGACCCCTCTTCACCCGCGACGCCGCCCTCCCGACGCGGGGAACCTTGGCCAGGAGGACGACCGAGGCTCTCGGGTTGGTTCGATCTGCATCATTGGGACCACCGGTCGGTAAGGAGATCCCTGTGGAGCAGTTTGTCTTGCGAATAGCCCATCCCCACGAGAGGGGAGCGGCCCGGCGACACAGTGGTCTCCACGCGCCTCTCACGCATCCGGACGGTCTCAACCGGCGCGTGGCGCACCTCGTGGGGAGCGGTCGACGGGTCCTGATCCTCGGCCGCAACGCCGAGGAACTGGCCCAGACGCTCCAGGAGCGGGGCTCGCGGTCGGTCACCGTCGAGGTCGAGGGGACGCGGCCGATCCCCGACCTGAATCCCGACGACTGGATCGCCGTGTGCTCCCCCGAGTTGCCTGAAGATGGCGGTGAGGATGCCCGCCGCTTCGACGTCGTCGTCCTGGCTGACCTCCTGGGGCGCCTCGACGACCCGTGCGCGGCCTTCCGGCGCTCAGGCCACACATCCGGCCGGGCGGCTCGCTCCTGCTCGCGATCACCGGCGTCGCCCACGTCGCCGGCCACCCGGAGATCGTGGGGAAAGGGCCCCTCGGCGCGGGGCCCTGTTGGCTCTTCACCTATGAGGGCCTCATTGACCTCTTGCAGGAGGCAGAGTACGCCGTCGGGCATCTGGAGCGGATCGGGCCGACGACTGACCCGCCGGGCACGGATAAGGTCTTCGGGGACGAGACGGGCTCGCCGGACGCGCCGGCGGATCGTCTGGTGCACGACGGCCTGATCGTGGCCTATCCCCTTCCCGCCCCCGGGCTCGTCTTCCTCCAGCGCCGGATCTGCGAACTGGCCAGGCGGACGCAGGACGCCCTCGGCGAGGCCGAGGGCCTCCGACGGCATCTCAAGCAGGCCGAACACAGGCTGGAGATCCTTGCTGGACGCGAGGAGGCGCTGGCGAAACGGATCAAGGACCTGCGTGCCCAACTGCTCGCCGCACACGCCCAGATGATCGAGCACGACGACGAGATCCACAAGACGTTCGGCGATCTGCTCGGCCGCTACGGTGCCCTGGCCGCCGCGCGACGCCCTGGCCGCCGAGCGCGACGCCTTGGCCGCCGACCGTGACGCGTTCGCCCGGCCGCTGCACGACGCGGAGGTCCGGCTGAACATCTTCCGGAACAGCCCGCTGGGGCGCGTCTACCGCGCGGCCCGCAGACTGATCGCGTGGAGCGGGCTGGGTCGGAAATCAAGAGGGCTCGATGGGGAGTCGAACCGAGGATGATCTCTCACTCGATTATTATACCAGTTTATAATCAAGATGCCCTGACGAAATCGTGCCTGGACACCCTGCTGGGGTCGTCGTACCGGGTGGCCCCGCCCGAGATCATCGTGGTCGATGACGGCTCGGCCGAGGCGACGGGCCGGCTGCTGGCGGGTTATGGCGAGCGGATCCGGGTCGTGCGGCACGAGCAGAACCGGGGATTCGCCACCTCCTGCAACGACGGCGTCGCGGTTGCGAGGGGTCGCCACCTCGTCTTCTTGAACAATGATACGATCCCGCTCGCGGGCTGGCTCGACGCCTTGACCGACCACGTCGAGGCTCATCCTGAGGCCGCGCTGGTCGGCAGTAAGCTCCTCTTCTCCAACGGGACGATCCAGCATTGCGGTATGGCAATCTGCGCCGATCGCCACCCGCGCCACCTCTACATCGGCTTTCCTGCGGACCATCCGGCTGTTAACAGGTCGCGGCAGTTTCAAATCGTGACGGGGGCCTGCTTTCTGATCCGGCGCGAGGTCTTCGAGGCCCTCTCCGGATTCGACACCGCGTTCCTTAACAGCTTCGAAGATGTGGACCTGTGCCTTCGAGTGGGCGCGCTGGGGCACGAAGTCCATTACTGCCACGAGAGCGAGCTGTACCACCTGGAGTCGATGACGGAGGGTCGGACCAACCACGACTCCCAGAACGCGCGGCTCTACCGCGCGCGCTGGGCCGACCGGGTCCGGCCCGACGACTGGCTCTACTACTTGGAAGACGGGCTGATCCGGGTCGATTACGGCGGTCACACCCCGCTGACGTTCACGTTCTCCCCTCTGCTCGGCATCACCCTGGACCGGGACGGCATCGCGGACGAGGCCGAACGCCTGCTGGCGCTGCGAGCCCAGCAGGTGAACTTGTATTTGAGGGAGAACCTCATGCTCAAGCTGGCGGCGCCGCCGCCCGCAGCGTGAATCCGCCTCGGAACGACCCTTGAGTCACTCACGCAATGAGGCTCGTAAGCTCGCTCGTCCCCCACCCCGACCCTCCCCCACAGGGGATGAGGGTCGGGGTGGGGCTGCGACTCGATGTTGATTTGTGGCTCTTCGCGGAATCGTGTGAATATACTCGGCGCGGCCTGGTCTGGCACAAATTGTAGGCGGCCGTGCGAGGAGATAAACTGAGACTCCTCACGGATCTCCACCAGATTATGACGCGACTCGACGTGGTGCTTGTCTGGCTTGGGGTTGCGCCTTGCCGTGTTTGACGGGTTTATCGACGGTCAGGAAAGTAATGTCAGTGAGACCCGGGTTGCGTTACACTCTGAGGATGAGAACCAAGGGCTCCCCCGTCGAACTGGAGCACCGGCGCCAACTCGCCGTCCAGCGATACCTCGAAGGCCACTCGGCCGACGAGATCGCCGAGTTCCTCGGGATCTCGGTCCGGTCGGTCTGTCGCTGGCTCGCCTGCTTCCGCAACCGAGGCCCGGAGGGCCTGACAGCTCGCCCCGTACCGGGCCGGCCACCCAAGCTGACCGTCACCCAGGAGAAGATCGTCCTGCGGTGGCTACGGGGCAGCCCCGTCGAGCACGGGTTCGCTACCGAGCTGTGGACCGCCCCTCGGCTGGCCCAGTTGATCGAGGAGGAGTTCGCCATCCGGTTCAACCCCCGGTCGCTCACCACGTGGCTGAGGGACCGCGGCTTCACCCCCCAGAAGCCCGAGCGCGTCCCCCGCGAACGCGACCCGGGGGCGATCGCGGCGTGGCTCGCCTCGGATTGGCCTCGGATCAAGAGGAAAGCCAGACGCCAGGGGGCGCGCCTTGTCCTGATCGACGAGAGCGGCCTGCTGATGGCCCCGCTGGCCCGCCGCACCTGGGCGCCACGGGGCCAAACGCCGTCCCTCACCCAGGCCGGCGGGCCCCGCAAGAAGGTCTCCGTCGCGGCGGCGTTGTGGCTGTCCCCGCGCCGCGACCGCCTGGGGTTGTACTTCCCACCCCTTTGAAGGTGGCTGCCCGTCTACGAGGTGCAAATAAATCGCTGTCATTGCGGTAATCTGGGGCATTTACTAGCGCCGAGATCAAGTCGCTGGAGCGAGAATTCGTTCCGAATCGGCCTTGACGGCCCGAACTCGGGACAGCGAATAAATTAGATTCTGATTTGTACCAGATTCGTATCTCTATCAGAAATCTCGCAACATTTTAAGCTACAAGACGTTGCGAGATTGTTGAACCACCTTCAAAGGGGTGGGTTGTACTTCCACACGCTGGCCGACGGCTACTTCGACAACTGGTACGTGACGGCCTTCCTGGAGGCGTTGTTGCACGACTTGGCGGGCCGGTTCGTGATCATCTGGGACGGCGGCACCATGCACAAGGGTGAACCCATCCGCGCGTTGGAGGCCCACTTCGGCGACCGGCTGAGCTTGGAGCGGTTGCCGCCGTTCGCGCCGGTGCTCAACCCCGTCGAGTCCCTGTGGAGCTGGTTGAAGTACTCGCGGCTGAACAATTTTGCCCCGCGAGATCCGCCCGAGCTCGATGGCCGGGTGATCGCCGAGTTGACGACGGTTCGCGGAGATCAGGCGTTCCTGCGGAACCTGTTCCATGCTTCGGAACTCCCAATTCCGCTGACATTACTTTCCTGACCGTCAATAAACTACTGACGGAGAACGACCTGAGGACAGCATCGAGTCGCCGTCATGCGCACCTTCACCTTCCCAGCAGAAGACCGGCAGGAACTGGCCCACGACCGTTACCATCACCCCGACCCTCGGGTCCAGCGGAAGAGGGAGGTGCTCTGGCTCAAGAGCCACGGCCTCAGCCACGACGACATCGCCACCGACGCCGATGTCTCCCGTCGCAGCGTCCCACGCTCCCTGGACGAGTACCTCGAGGGGGGCCTGCCCCGCCTGCGTCGCTGCCCAGGCCATCATCCCCGAAGCGCCCTGGTCGAACACGAGACCTCCCTGGAGGAGTACTTCCAGGCGCACCCCCCCCGCTCCACCAAGCAGGCCCGGGCGAGCATCGAGCAGCGGACCGGCGTCCGCAGGGGCCTCAGCCAGGTCCGCCACTTCCTCAAGGACCGGTTCGGGCGGCGCTGGCGCCAGGTCGGGGCCATCCCCGTCCCCCCCAAGAAGACCAGCGAGGAGCACGCCCAGGAGCAGGCCACCTGCGTGCAGGAGGAGTTGGAGCCACGGCTGGAGCAGGCCCGGCGGGGTCAGCGGCAGGTGGCCTTCGTGCACGCCGCCCACTTCGTGTTCGCGCCGTTCCTGGGCTGTTTGTGGGCGCGGCGCGGCTGTTCGTGCGGGCGGCCTCGGGTCGCAAGCGGGACAACGTCCTGGGGGCTCTGGACGCGGTGACGCACCGGCTGATCCGGGTGACCAATCACGACTCCATCAACGCCGAGTCGGTCTGTGCGCTGGTGCGGGTGGTTGCGGAAGCCTCCGTGGGGTTGCCGATCACACTGGTGCTGGACAACGCGCGCTACCAGAAGTGCGCGCGGGTGCCAACCCTGGCGGCGTCGTTGGGGATCGAATTGTTATACCTCCCCCGCGACTCTCCCAACCTGAACCTGATCGAGCGGTTGTGGAGGTTCGGGCGCCAGGAGTCGTTGAACTCGACCTACGACGAGTCCTCTGAGCAGTTCACAACCGCCATCGATCAGTGTCTGGATGGCCTGCACACTGGGCACAAGGGCGAGATGGAGACGCTAATGAGCCACAAGTTTCAGATGTTTGGAGATGTGCCACTATTGGCCGCGTAGAGTATATCCTCGATTTCTTTCACCTCGCGGAAAAACTCACCGGCCTTGCGCGACTGTTGCACCCCGGCGACGAGGGCACGGCGGAGGCCCAAGCACGGCAGTGGCGGCAGTGGCTCAAGGAGGAAGGGGGCGCGTTGCTGGGTGCCGTCCTCCGCCAGTGGGATTGGCCTCCCCGGCCCGGCCTGCACGAGGCGGTCGACGAGCTGACCGGTTACCTCGACCGGCACGCACACCGGATGGAGTACCCCGAATACCTGGCTCACGGCTGGTGCCTCGGCAGCGGCGCGAGCGAGAGCGCCTGCAAGACGGTCGTCGGCCAACGCCTGAAGTTGGCCGGGATGCGCTGGGGCGAGGACGCCGCCCACGCCGTCTGCCACCTCCGCGCTCTACCGCAGCGAGAAGGGCCAATGGGACGCCTTTTGGAATCGGGATTACTCGCCCAACTGAACGCCTGTCTCACCAACTAACGTGATGCTCACCGTGCTTGGGCCTCCGCCGCGCCCTCGTCGCCGGGGTGCAACAGTCGCGCAAGGCCGGTGAGTTTTTCCGCGAGGTGAAAGAAATCGAGGATAATCACTTCCACACGTGAGAAGTTTTCCCGGAGCCGGGCTTCCAGGCCGTTGCCGCCGTCGGACAGCCCGATCCAGCGGTCGGCCCGGTCCATGCCGACGTGCGCGGCGGGCGTGCGGATCAGCGGAATGAGGCTCCTCGGCCAGAGGCCGAGGTATCAGGAAGGCCCCCCCGAGGGGGCCGGTTCCGTGCGGTCGCCCCCCTTGGGGGCGGTCACGTGGGGAAGGCCCCCCTGGGGCCGACGTGGTTACTCGAAGTCGAACTCTCCTTGACGACGCTCCAGCTCCTCCTGCTCGCGGATGTACTGACGCACCCGGGCCTCGTCCAGGCCCACCGTGCTGACGCAGTATCCCGCCGCCCAGAAGTGCAACCCGGTCAACCGACGCTCCTGCAGCAACTCCCGATGAATACGGACGGCGCTCTTGCCCTTCAGGAAGCCGATCGTGTGCGCCACGCTGTACTTGGGCGGGATGCTCAGGCACAGGTGGACGTGGTCGGGCATCGCATGCCCCTCCACCAACTCGATCCCTCGCTGACGGCACAACTCTCGCAAGATCACCCCGACCTGACGCCGAAGCCTCCCGTAGAAGACCTTGCGGCGGTATTTCGGTATGATCACGACGTGGTACTTGCAGTCCCACCGCACATGGGACAGGTTCTGCCACTCGTGCAGAGGCTCCCCCTCCTGCCCGAAGGGGCCTTCCCGGAGGGAGAACCTATGCCGTCTGACGAGGCGATGCACGCCGGATCGCTCGAAGCTCTTCGGGTCACACGGCCAGAGGCCGTGGCTTCATAACATAGTGAGGCCAGTCATCGGTGGGCTCCATCCGAAGGTATCTCTGGTGCGCAGCTTACGTCGGCCCTAGTATACAAAAGTCATAGGGGAAACTCAGGCGCCGGGCCGGGGCTCATCGCGGAGGATCTGCTCGATGGCCCGTCGCAATTCGGCGGGGGTCTCGACGCACTCGATCTGAATGAGTCGGTCCCAGGCGATGGCCCAGCGTCGTCACCAGAGGCCACCCTGGCGTCGCGACAGGCCGACCTGGTCGGCGATCTCGGGATTGCTCAAGCCATCGAAGGCCCAGAGGAGGATGGAAGCCCGTTGCCGGAACTGCGACGAAGCCGTGGGGGCGTTGGAAACGGTGCGCAGGATGTCTTGTTGCCGTTCAGTGATGGTGATCTTGGCCGTCTTACCCGGCATGGTGAGAGACCTCCTGATGAATGGGGATCTAGCAAAGCCGGCCAATTTTAGCAGGACGGTCAACCTGTTGGTGGCTCAACTACGATTAGTCGGACTAGCCTTGTGCTGGATCGTTGTTTTTTTTCGCGTCAGATGTTCCTCGACCGCCTTGGCGACGATCCTGTGGGCGAGGGGCGGATCTTGAACTCGTTCTGTCCGAAGAGGTGGGCGTCGTCGGTGGAGGCGAGGTTCGCGGCCAGTTCGCCGATCTCGGCGTCGACGGCCTCGCGGATGGCCCGGGTAAGGTCCTCGATCTCGGCCTGCTTCTCGGGCGTCAGGGCTGAAGAGTGCATGGGTGGACTCCGATCCCGTCGTCAGGTTTTCCTCTGAGGTCACCGCGTTCGCTCTTGTGTACAAAGATTCCACCAACTTTCAAGATGCCCACCGGACTAACAGCGAGGGAAAAATTGTTTTACTTTGGATTTCCCGGAGAGTATAAAATTCCTGACTCTACCGCTTTCTGCGTTCAAGCACTGAATCCCCCTAGCGAGGCGGAGATGTAGAGGATGTGCAGCCAATGGTCATGATATTTGGTCTTGTTCAGACGATGGGCCGCGCTTTGGGAACCGGTCCGGCGTCGCGTCTGGGGCTCAAAGGGACGAAAGTTCATCAACAACGCCCAACCCCGCAGCCGCGACTGCGCCGTCCCAAGGTGCCCGTGCAGCGTCCGGTTAGCGTAGAGCAACCGATACAGGGCGTTCATGGGACGGTCCACCTGGTTGCTCGTGCGGTGGCACGCCGGGTGACTATAACTACGAACATACTCCTCGGTGCGACTCCAGAGCTCCTCCAACGCCTCCTGAATCGGACCCGACCATGAGCGGACCGCGCACCACTGACGGAACGACTCCCTCTGCTCACGGAAGGCTCCGGCATTCGCCGCCTGGTACACCTCCCAGATCTTGCGATGGAGCTCGAACGTCTTGCGACAGCGGTCGCGGCTCTTCAAGAACCCGTGCAAGAAGCACAAGATCAAGACCACCTTGGGGAACAACGTCGGCCAGGCGGCCTGGGTCGCCTTCCAGCCGTCGGTGTTCACCGTCTCGGGAGTGTCCTCGGGGGCCGCCACGGCCGCCTCGTCGCGAAACTGGCCGGAGGCGGCGGTGAGGTCCACCTCGCTCGCGGTGTTGCTCAGGGCCATTCCCAAGATGCAACCACCCCCGGCGGTCATCGCGACGTAGGCGTCCTCGCCACACAACTGGGCATGATGTTCGTCCGCCGCCAGGTGTTGGGGCAAGGCATCGGGATCACGCACCGTGGTGCCCACCAAGCTGTTGCGCCCCAGCGACTGTTCCAGGCGATACCAGAACATGGGATTGCGACCGAAGCAGTATCGAACGACGTGGTAGGGGACGTCCTAGCTCAGCAGCAGCATCCCCTTCTCGACGTCTTCGACGGTGCCGCAGCAGTAGGGCAAAACGAAGCTGGGTCTGAGGAAGAAGTCCTGGGTCGTGGAGTGGCCGTCCTCATCGGTCTGGGTGACACGGACCCGGCGGAGACAGACCCCGGCGAGCTTCTTGGACTGGGGCAGCTTGCCGCACAAGGTGAATCCCTCGGTCATGGCCTTGGGAAACAGTACGGGATGCTGTTTCAGGAGGTCTTCCACGAGGAGTCGCACGGCCTGGGGGTCATCCCAGATTCGGAGATAGGTCTCGCGGTCCAGGGGTAGACAAATCTGCCGGGCGCCACGAGACTGGGTGTTCGTGACGGTGGGCTGATCCCGCCGGCACGACCGGGTTCGCTGGGGAGCATCCAGCTTCATCCTGCCTCGTTCTTGGGAACGAACTTCACGCACCAGCAGGAATTTGAAGGGATGGCCTTGCTCTCTGCAACCCGGTTCTTTATGCGCACGCAGAAAACGGTAGAGTCAGTAAAATTCCTTGCTGAAGTTGTGTGATAGATGGAACTGTAGTGCGCCCCCAAAATCGGTGGTGTCTTACGACGATTGAAATTCGGTAAGCTTCTGGTATACAAAAGGCTTATGGCTTGAAATCTGTTCTTTTCGTCGCCGCAGGGTTACGGAGGTGCTGCCGTGGATGAGGACCTTTCCCGCTTCTGCTGCCAGAACGAGCGATGCCTCGACCACGGCAAGCGTGGGGCCGGCAACCCGACGGTCTGTGGCCGGTACGGCAAACAGGAGCAGCATCGTCTGCTCTCCTGCCGCACCTGCCGCTACCGGTTCTCGGAGCGCAAAGGGACGCCCCTGTTCGGCGCGAAACTGCCCGATGACAAGGCCGTCTCGCTCTTCGACCACCTCGCCGAGCGGTGCGGCGTGCGGTCGACCGCCCGGTTGGTCGGAGTGAACCGCAACACTGTGGTCCGCTACAGCCGCCTGGCCGGCCCGCACGCCCGGCTCCTCCACGACGAATTCGTGGCTTTTTCCCCCTCGAACCCGAGAGATCCAGTTCGATGAGAAGTGGTCGTTCGTGGCCAAGAAACAGGAGGGGAGTCACCTTGTGAGGGTACCAGTCCCGATCCCGATGCACGTGCGCTCCGGCATGACCGTCGAGGGCGTACCACAGGATCGTCAGCGTCCCGACAAACCACGCCATCGGGTGGGCACGCTCCACACTCCGCTCGCTCCAGACCCGCGGATCGTGAAGCCCGAGGTACTGTTTGCTCTCGAAGAAGGTCAGTTCCACACTCCAGCGCCGACAATATCCCTGGAGGATGAATTCGGCCGAGACCGACGGATCGGTGGCGACCAGGGCTTCATCCCGCCATTGGCCCAACGGGTCGCGCACCAGCAGTACCACAACCGGGTCGGTCTTGCACCCCCGGTACCAGAGCACATCGCGGATGACTTGAAGCCGCAGTTCCCGGGTCGTCTGGGGGAAGACGACGGTTTGGAGTTCGGCGGGGTAGGTCGCGACGTCCTCGATCATGGCCTTGGGGGTCGGCAACCGCTCCCCCTTCTTGCGGGGACGTCCCTTCCGGCCCTCACGCGGCGACTCGGGCCGGCGGTACAAGGCGGCCTTCCAGTGCCACGGGCCGATCACCTGGAGGTTCTCCGGGCGGCCTTGGAGCGTCGCGGCGTTGACGTAGGCCGAATCGCCGACCAACCAGAAGGTCCGATCGGGATTGGCCTCGGCCAGGAGCCGCGCCAGCACGGCGGCGGCCTGGGGCCGGCTCTGGTATCCGGCCTGGCCCTTCTTGCGGGAGAGCCGCCAGAGCACCGGCAGGCAGTAATACCGATCGGCGCGGAACGGCAATGGGACCGCGATCCCCAAGACGACCCAGTTGAGACCGAACCGCAGCGTTTTGTGTTTCTTGGTCGAGAGCACGGCGTCGAGGAAGATGCCGCCGAAGGCGACCTTGGCGCCGCGCTTGTGGCAGAGCGTGTCATCGACGACGATCCAGACCACACCGCCGGGGACAAGAGGGGCCAGGATCAGTGTGGCCAGGAGGATCCCCCAGTCGTCCCACTCCCAGGCGGCGGCACGGAACACGGCGTAAGCCGTATCGTGATGCCGCCTGGCGGCCCAGCCGGTGGCCTGCCAGACCTCGCTGATGGTGCGCGGGCCGAGGCAGACGATCCAACCGGCGAGCAGGGCCTGGAAGGTGGGGAAGACGCTGGGGTGGAAACAATCGCGGGCTCATGGGCCCAAATCAGTGACTTCCCCATTGACTTTCGCAGATCGTCGAAAACCATTCTCTCGGCCATGCACCCCGATCCTGAGGAGTTCATGCGATGGATTTCCCCATCAATGATCTAATGGATGAAAATGCTTGTTATCAATTCCTCATCGACATCTTTCATCCCCAGGGCTTGCACTGTCCCCGCTGTCAGACCCAAGAAGGACTTCAAATTCAAAACTATTATCGTGACCCAATACTCAATTATCGATGTACTCAATGCCGCCGGGTCTTCAATGCCTGGACGGGCACCCTCTTCCAGGGGACCCACTGGCGGCCCACGCAGATGGTCCTCATCCTGCGCGGTTTTACTCCGGGGGTGTCCACCGCCCAGTTGGCCCGGGAACTCTCATGTAGCCGAAGGCATCTCTTGGATCTTAGACACAAATTCCAAGCACAAGCACAATCCAATTTGGATCGAAAACCCTTGGAGGACGATCATGTCGAAGCCGACGAAATGTATCAAAACGCCGGAGAAAAAGAGGTCCCACACGAGGACCCGGAGGATCCGCCCCGGTGTCGGGCCAACAAGATCAAGGGGCACGGGACGATGGAAAACGACCGTCCTCCCGTGGTCGGGATCGTCGGCCGAGAGTCTGGGACGGTGCGGCTGGAGGTCGTGGCGCATTCGGATCAGGAGACATTGGAAGCATTTGTAGATAAGACAACAAAATCGCAGGCCATGGTATACACGGATGAATGGAGTGGTTACGACCACGTTCCGGAACTCGGTCGCGGCCACGCCACGGTGTGTCACACTCCGGGGAAACGGGAGTGGGCGCGTGATGACGATGGTGACGGGGTACGCGAGGTTCATAACAATACGACCGAGGGATTGTGGACTGGGGCACGGAACTTTTTGCGGAGCTTCCGTGGAGTCAGTAAGTGGTTCCTGGGCCAGTACATGGCCATGTTCGAATGGTCATATAACATGAAGGAGGCGACCAAAGCCGTTCTGCGGGCGATCCTGAGAATCAAGGTCGCTACTGATTTGGGCCCATGAGCCACAATCGCGAAAGGACTCTACCAAGGTGGCGAGCGAAGGAATAAGCTGATCCATGGAGCAGACCTCCGTGCGGTGAGCGGTCCTGGGGCCAAACAGCACCCCCAGGATAACGACTCCGCGCGGGGTAGTCCGCTCTCTTTGTACCATCTACGACTCCTGTAAAATGTCCGAAAGTCTAGTACGAGACGGCGCTCCTGAACGCCTACGGCCAGGAGGTCGCGACCACACCCTGCGGCCGACCGAGCCGAACGATGACGCCCGGGAAAGTCCCGCCGCCGGAACTGAGGTACGCGACGGTCGAGAAGAGGCGGGAGAAGGGCCGCGTGGTCGAGATCCTCACCCGGGTGGTCTTCGGCACGATGGCGGCAGTCGTGGCGGCGCTGGCGCGGTCGAAGGTCAGCCAGTGGATCAACACCTCGTTCCTCGAACGGCAGAACGCGACGGACCGGCACCACAACGCCCGGAAGGTTCGCAAGACGTACACGTTCTCGAAGGATTGGCGGGTGCACGAGGCGATGACCTATTTTACGATGTATAGTTATAATTTCTGTTGGCCTATTCGAACGCTTGATGAACGTGACGAACAAGGGCGAATCCGAAAACGGACGCCGGCGATGGCGGTAGGACTCGCCGACCACGTCTGGACGATGCGTGAATGGGTTATGATGCCAGTTGTTCAACGCTGTTAAGACACCACCCGAGTTCGAGCAACAATGGATCAGCATCCAGCGATCGCAGTGACCGGTCTTATCAAAGACCCCCTTGTCTGGTGGTCCAATTTCAGGGCGCACTACAGTTCGGTCTTTACCTTGGAAATCGCCCTCGAGTTCCAGCCCTGTACCTTCGGGACGTCTTCAGAATATGACTCACATCAGACCGCAGCAGTCCGAGGTCCAGGCTCATTACCGGGAGATCGCAACAGAGTACGGCCAGCAGGCCAATCGGACGTGCGAGTTTAAATATAAAAATATAATTTATTATTTTATGAATGGGAGGTGTCGCCTCCTGGAGCTCGGGAGCGGCTGCAGCGAGTTGCTCGACTCGCTGGGGAGCCCGACGGCAGTGGCCTGCGACCTGAGTCGGGAGATGCTCCTGAAGCGTCCCGGTGGGAACCGGACGCATCGCGTCGTGGCCGCCGGTGAGCGTCTCCCCTTCGGCGAATCCCAGTTCGACGGGGTCTTCCTGATCAACGTTTTGGAGCACGTGGTGGATCTCGAGAGGGTGCTTTCGGAATCAGCACGGGTGCTGGAGGAGGGGGGGCTCTGGCTGGCCGTGACGCCAAACGGCGACTGGGAAATCCTGCTTGATCTGGCCGAGCGCTGGAAGATGAAGATCCCGGAGGGTCCGCACCAGTTCCTGACCACTCGTCATCTCCGGGAGGCGGTAAGCCGCCACATGGAGGTCGTCCAGCATCGCACGATGCTCATTTTGCCCGCTGGCCCTCTCTGGCTCTCGTCGTTGTCAGACCGGATCACCCTCGCCTCGTACTGGGGTTGGGGATTTTTCCAGTATATCGTGGCTCGGAAGCGACTATCCCCCATGGTTCCTTGAGACTCGGTATTCCGGTATCAGAGGCATTTCGTCGATGGTCGAAGTCAACCCATTTGCACCCCCCTCCGGGGGCCAGAGTGCCGTTTCCAAGGCTGTGCTCGAATCACTCGCCGACCGCGAACGAGTTTCCGACCGGTACTGGACCCGGAAAGATTCGTTGAACGGGATGCGGATCTGGTGGCGGGCCTGCACGGCGCGGCATCTGTTCCACTTGCTGCCAGGGGAGACCATCTTGGAACTGGCGTGCGGATCCGGCACGCTGACCCAGTCGCTGGAAGGGGTTACTCGCGGGGAGTGTCCGATCACGGCGGCGACCTTGGACCCGTCGAATGACCTGGTCCGGCTGAAGGAGAAGCATCCGTCGGTCGAAGCCGTGCGGCTGACCGGGTTCCCTGGCGAGCTGGATGGCCGTCAGTTCGATTACGTGATCGCCAACAACGTTCTCGAGCACCTCAGCGCCGTGAGCCTGCTCACTGAAATCCAGAAGCTGCTTCGGCCGGGAGGCCGGCTGCTGTTTTTCGAGACCAACCCGTGGAACCCGGTCTTCCAGTTCCGCAAGACGCTCAGCCACGTGCTGCCGTTTCTGCGCCGGGGCGATGAGAGGACCCTCCACAATCAGGTCCAGCTCTACGAGCTACTCTCGGAACTGGGCTTCGTGAGCATCGGGGCGACCTGTTACGACTTCCTCTACCCGCCGATCCCTCTCTGGTCGCTGCCGCTGTTCCGCACCCTCTCGCTGGTGATGGAGAACACGCCGGGCATCAAGATGCTAGCCGGGACGATCCTCTTGAGCGCACAGAAGCCCCCGCGCGGTCTGCCTCGGCCACTCGTGCGGATGACCGAGCACCACGTGCTGCACAACGGGGTCTCGGTCGTCGTGCCATGCTACAACGAGGAAATGAACCTCGGCCCGCTCGTCGAGGGACTTCTGAAGCACTACAATGAGTATATTCATGAGATAATTTTAATTGATGATAACAGCAAGGATCGCAGCCGGCAAATCATGCAGGATCTCGCGGCCTTTGACCCGCGGGTGCGGCCCCTGTTCCGCAAGCCACCCAACGGCGTCGGTCGCGCGATCTCCGAGGGGATAAAGGCGGCAACCGGGCGCTATGTTCTGTGCATGGATTGCGACTTCCTGCACATCCTGCCCGAACTCCGCGAAATGTTTGATGAGGCCGCCTCCGGGGCCGACGTCGTGCTGGGCAGCCGGTTCTCCCGGTCGAGCGTGCTGATCAACTATCCGCTCCCGAAGATTCTTTGCAACCGCTCGTTCCACCTCCTGCTGAACTTGATTTTCCGCAGGAAGATGCGCGACGTGACCAATAACCTGAAGCTGATGCGCCGGGAGGTCGTCGAGAACCTCGATCTCGAGGCGGCTTGGTTCGCGGCGAACGCGGAGACCGGGCTGAAGCCCATCCTGATGGGCTATGAAGTCCGCCCGGTGGCCATCTCGTGGATCAACCGCACCCCAGAGATGGGGCAATCCAGTTTCTCGTTGATGAAAAACGGCCTGGGATACATTAAAATCCTGGCCAGCCTCGCATGGAGGACCCGCTTCGGTGTCCGGCCGCTTCCACGGCGGTCGAGCACGGAGTCGAAGGCCCAGGCCGCGGGTTTGACCTGACACAATGCCGAGGGTGATGGGTACCGGGACAGACGCAAAACTGAGCCGCTTGTCAATAATATATAAGGATAATAAATATATGAAAATTATTGTAACTGGAAGCAGCGGGCTGATCGGTTCCGAGGCGGTTCGCTACTTCGACCGCCGCGGGGCCAGTGTTTATGGCATCGACAACAACATGCGGGCCGACTTCTTCGGCCCCGGCGGGGACACCACTTGGACCCTCCATCACCTTCGCGAAACCTGCAAGCACTTCGAGCACCATACCCTTGACATCCGTGACCGCGAGGCCATGTCCCGAGTGTTTGAGGACACCCGCCCTGACCTCATCATCCACTGCGCCGCCCAGCCCTCGCACGACCTGGCCAAGGCCCGCCCGTTCGATGACTTCGACATCAACGCTGGCGGCACTCTCAACCTCCTAGAGGCGACCCGCAAGCACGTTCCTGACGCAGTGTTCATCCTCATGAGCACCAACAAAGTCTACGGTGACGTGCCCAATGAGTTGCCTCTGGTTGAGCATGAAACACGCTACGAATACGCCAAGCCCGAACACTTCGATGGCATCGACGAGACCTGCCGCGTCGACCGCTGCACCCACAGCCTCTTCGGCGTGAGCAAACTCGCAGGCGATGTCATGACTCAGGAATATGGCCGTTACTTTGGAATGAAGACGGGGATCTTCCGCGGCGGCTGCCTCACCGGTCCGTTCCACAGTGCGGTCAAGCTGCACGGATTTCTTGCCTATATGGTCCGGGTCGCACTCCGCGGCGAGCCATACACGATCATCGGTCACAAGGGCAAGCAGGTCCGGGACCAAATCCACAGCGAGGACGTCATCCGGGCGTTCGAGGCCTTCTACCAGGACCCCAGGCCGGGCGAGGTCTACAACCTCGGTGGCGGCCGGGGCAACGCGGCCTCGCTCCAGGAGCTGCTCGACCGGATCGGCCAGCTCAACGGTAAGGCGATCCCCACGACCTACGACCCCACTTCCCGGGTCGGCGACCACATCGTCTACATCTCGAACTTGGCGAAGCTCCGCGCCCACTTCCCAAACTGGGACCTGACCCACAGCCTGGATGACATCGTGGAAGACGTCTTTAAGACGGCCAGGACCGCATAGCAGGCGCTCACCGCACGTTGTGGATCCGGTCTCGTAACGTCTGCGGCCCCGCACCAGGCCGCCGTCGGTCAGCCCGAGGGTACGCGATGGGACAGCTTTTCTCGCAAATTGATCAGACCCCAACCGGGATCAAAACGCACTGGCCGATCGGGTTGCTGGGCGCGGCCTGGGTGGCCTGCACGGTCCTTATCAATCCGATCGGCGATTTTCCCCTCAACGACGACTGGTCCTATGGACTGCCGGTCGAGGTCCTGCTCAAGGAACGCGTGCTCAAGTTCACCGACAATCAGGCGGCGTCCTTGCTCGCCCAGCTTTTTTGGGGGGGCCTCTTTTGCTTGCCGCAGGGGTTCTCGTTCACGGCACTGCGGCTCTCGACGCTCACACTCGGTCTAGTCGGAATCGTCGGCATGTACTTCCTTTTGCGCAACCTCGGCGCCGATCGCCGCATCGCGACGTTCGGGGCCGCCTTGTTGGCTTTCAATCCCTTCTATCTCTACCTCTCCTACACCTTCATGACCGACATCCCGTTCCTGGCCCTGATGATCGTGTCGATGCTGCTGCTGATTCGGGGTCTCGACCTCGACCTCAACGACCAGATCGTGGCTGGAGTGGTCCTGGCGGTGCTCGCCGCGTTCATCCGCCAGATCGGACTGATGATCTTGGTCGGCTTCCTCGTGGCTTATCCCTTGCGTCGAGGGTTCGACAAGAGATGGGTGCTCCTGGCCCTTGTTCCCACGGTCCTGACAGCCGTCCTGCTCTCGCTTTTCGAGCGCTACCTCAAGCATATCGGGCAGTTGCCGGGGCCATTTGACTCCAAGACCGAGGCTGTCAAGATGGTCCTGAGAGACATCGTCCACATGCACTTCGGAGCCCTGCGAAGCCCGTTACGAGGGATGGTCCTCCTGCTGATGTATGTTGGTCAGTGGTGCTTGCCGTACTCGTTGCTGGTTTTGCCCGTGGCACTCGAGCGGCAGACTCTCCGGGAGCGAAGGAACACCCTGGTGGCGGTCGTCGGGTTGACGGCGGTTGTCACAGCGTTGCTGACTTTCGTCGACTGGCTCATGCCGATGACCCCGAATCAGTTGATCGATTTTGGCATGGGAATTCGCAGCCTTGGAGGCGAGGTTCCGAAAGCGCCGCGAGTGGTCTGGATCGGGGTGACGGCCCTCTCTGCGCTGGGCGCATCGCTGTCGGTTCTGATCCTGGCCGTACTTGGCCGCGAACTCTGGTTCCACCGCGTCACGGCTGTCGCGCCGGGTAACTGGCCCTGGCACGCGGTTTTCCTGCTCACGACCGGGGTCTTCAGCTTCGGGCCAATGGCTTTCTCGTATGCCTTACTCCATGATCGGCATCTGCTGGTGTTCCTGCCGCTGCTGCTGGGGTTGTTGGTCGTGCTGGGTGCCGGCCAGTCGACATGGCCTGGCTCCTGGTGTTCGTGGACAGCGGTCCTGCTGCTGGCCGTGTACATGGGCTTCAGCATCGCGGCAACGCACGACTACATGGGATGGAACCGAGTTCGCTGGGCCGCGGCCACCTATCTCCATGAGACACGGGGGCTGCCGCCGGCGGAGATCGACGCGGGATACGAATTTAATAATCTATTCTATGCACGTGAGCGCTTGCGGACCGGCTGGATACACCGTATGGGCGACTTGGGATTGGTCGATCGCTCGGCCTGTCGCGGTCGTGTGGCCTTCCAGCCCCTTCCGGATTACGAGGTCCTGGGTCTAATAAATTGCCGCCCCTGGCTCCCCTGGGGCGTCCCCCGAGTCTACATGTTGATGATGTTCCGTTAGGGCCTGGGAGGCCAGGTGCCACCACATCCCGATCAGTCATCAGATGGACATGCTCGACTTGCACTCCATGCTCAATCAAGCATGTCCTTCCGGTCACTCCAAGAACTTTCTATTCCTGATATGATGGTGCAATTCCCTCAAGAGCGGCTGGTCCTGCGGCTCCCTCCTGCGGAGCCGGGAGATGCAGATCTTGTCCCCATCGAGGTCCACCTCCACGCGCACCAACCGATTCAGCCAGTGCGGGTTCACATCGAAACTCCGGCCCAACGCCTCCACCGCCCCCACCGCACTGGTCCGCCTCACGGAGATGATCCGGCCCCGAGGTCGAGACTGGAGGTCCAATCACCATCGCTTCGGGAAGGCACGCCGCCGGGGGGCCGACTCGATGCGATCAGTTCGGTGGCGACGGGTGCAATCGCGCCAGTGCCAAAGATTCTGCGGGATTTCTGGCCTTTTCTCGGCTCGAACCCCGCTGAGTTCGATTCTCAAACGATGCTGGAGTGTAAATCTGTATGATGGAGCTGCGGCCCCATCCCACGCGGCCGCTCCCCGCCGTCCCAGACCCGTCGCCCTCCCACACGGCCCCGGGGCTCTCGGAGCGCCTGCGCCCCCGGGAGGATCAGAGCCACCCACCGAAGGATCAGGGGGACCGAGGAGGAAGAGTCAGGAAGATCCAGCCGGCCGCCCACGAGCGTTCTCCTCCGGAGGCACGCTCCGTCCCCTTGGCCCTGGAGGCGGCCCTTCCTGAGAGGAGGCGGTTCGGTGAGACAGCGCCCGACCGCGGAAAAAACGCCTCCGGCTCCGAATGGCACCAGGATAACTTAAAGCCTGTCATTTGGACAACTTGCGGCGATAGCCATTCGTAGTTGAGGCTAGGCTTTACTATAGGGTATTATCCCTCGTTTGATCAGGCGTTTGGCCTTCGCACGCGGCATCCGCAGCAGCGGGTGAGGCTTCGGGCGTCGCTTCACGGCCCGTGGCTCAGAGCGGTCCGGGCGGTCCCCCACACGCTTCTTGCCGATCAACGATAACAGACGCGGCAGGTCCGCTACGAGCCGCGCCGGGTCGTACAGAGGGACTTCCTCAAACGCGCGGACTGTGTGCAATGACCCCTGGAAGCTGAGCCGCCGCGGCTTCACTTCCGCGGCCCGCGCCGCCGCGGCCATGATCCCCCGGATCAGGTTGTACGCCAGCAGGTGGGTCGCCACCTCCTTGCGGACCATCTCCGGGCTCTTGGTCGAAAGCAGCTCCATCCGCATGTCCGTCTTCCACGAACGCAGGTCCAGTTCCGCGTACCACCTCTGACGGAACCGCCCCCCCAACTCCTTGGCTTGGGATGTCTTCGCTTCCAGGAGGGTCGTCACGATTACCAGGTTGCGGACCCGCTTGGTCTTGTCTTGGACCCGGACGCGGAGTTCCCGGATCGTCAACTGGGCGGGCCTCGCGTCGTACGCGGCGCGGCTCCTCCAGGCGGGGACCTGTGGCGGTTTGGTCCAGGTGACGATGTGGTCCTCTCGGCCCAGGCGACGCCCGCGCCGGAAGTCGGCCGTGCGGCGCTGGTGCAGTCGCACCACCACGTCGACGCCGCGTGCCTGCAAGGCCGCAATCACCCAGTACGAACAGAAGAACCGGTCGGCCAGGACAATGTCACCGGGCTGGAACTGGGCGATGACCGTGCGGAGCAAGGCCAGTTCCCTGGTCGGCTTGCCCTGGCACGGCCCCAGCGCGGCTTCGAGCACCGTGCCCACGGCGAGGCTGAACAGCACGAGGAGCCGCGCGATCGGAAACCCCAGGCCGGGCTTTTGGGTGTCCACTGGGGGGTATGCCGCCTGGTTCTCTGGCGTGTCCGGCATGATCACGGTGGAGCCGTCGATGATCTTGACCGGTCGCCCCTGAAAGAGCCATGAGTCGTTCGCCTTTTGATGGATCGATTGCCCGGTCGTGCGGACGAGATCCCAGAAGACCCTCTCGGGCAGGCGTTGCCGGGCTTCGCAGGAGCTGCTGGTCTTGGGGGTGACCGGGGGGAGTTCCTGATCGTAGCGGAACTTCTGGAACCGATCGACGGCGTCGTCGCAGGAGGGGTCATCGGAGAGGACCTGGGAGAGGAAGATGCTCAGGGTGATCCAGGGGGTGTAGATCCGCTGACGCCACCGATGGTTGACGTGACGGCAAGCGGTCTCGACGAAGGCCCGCGAGAGAACCCTGAGGAAGGGGAGCCCCTTCTGCTGGACGAACTGGTCTCGGAAGTCATGGAATTGGTCGCGCGGCGATGAGGCGGTAGACTGAGCCACAGGGACCTCCTTGGTGTGGTGCCTGGCGTGCGGGTCTCAACCGCCAGGTGACCAACCGAGGAGGTCGCTTTGCTCCCCACAAAGCCACGCGGCTCAACTTCCGAAGAGACTGAAAGTTAGGTTATCCTGGTGCCATTCCCTCCGGCTCCCAGTTCCCAGCCCTCGGCTGAGGAACTCAGGGCACGTTCCAGGACCGGAACGCTCAAATTCCGCCGAAATCCTTGGCACTGGCGCGATCGCACCCGTGGCGACGGAGGGCGGTCACGTAACGCCGCGATCGCCCCTGCAAGTCCGGCAGTGAGCCGTGCTCGAAGCGGGCCCAGACTTTCTCCTGCCAGGTGCCGTTGTAGTTCTCGATCGTCGATTGGAAACCGAACTCATGGGGCACGACGAACACCGGGACCGCCCCCAGGCCCAGGCACAACCGACTGACCCGCCCGATCACGTCGGGGTGGGCGTGGGTCCCCTGGAAGATCGTGTCGTTGTCGAACTGGGCGTAGCCGGGCAGGCCGAACGCCTGCCAATGCGCGATCAGCGACGCGACCACGACCTTGGCCGTCACGCTCGCCTCCCTCGGCCACGAGACGGGCCACCCTCCGTGCAGGGCGATGCCGTTGAGCACCTCGATCTGGGGGCCGCCCTTGATCACCAGCCCTTCGACCACATCGAAGCTGTCCAGTTCTCGCTGCTTCGAGGCGACCTCGGGCAGATGCCAACCCGGTGGCGGAGGGGGGCGACGGATGCGTCTCGGCCGTCCAAGGCCCCCCGTCGTTCGAGGATGCGGTGGATGGTCCGCACCGAGGGGAGCGGCTCGACCTTGCGGGCCTTGAGGGCCTCGTGAATCGCCTCGGCCCCATGGAAGCCCAGGTCGCTGCATTGTCCCAACGCCTTTCGCACGGTCAGGACCAGATCCTCGATGGTGGCTTCGGTTCGAGTGGTGGAGCGTGGAGTGCAGGGGCGATCGTGCCAGTCCACCCGGTCGAGTCGCTGGCCTTGGGCCCGACGGACCCACGCATGAACAGTGGATTGACTGACGCCGAATTCGTGGGCGACCTCGTGCTGCGATCGACCGCTCCGGACGGCGGCGACGATGGCTCGACGGCGAGCGGCTTCCCGATCACTTTGCTCATGGCGACCTCCGGGGAGGGATGCGGTTTTCAGTCCAGACTGGAGTTTTGCAAACAGTGTTTCGACCGCGTCAAAATAGGTAAAATCGGCGCATTCCGACCCGAATTTCCTCGGGCGCTGTTGGAGCGCGGAGTATCTGATCATGCCAGGGATTGTCGAATTCCCCACCGTGGTCCGCGACGCCGTGGCCCGATACGGCGACTTCTTCGCCAACGACTGCCAGCGCCGCCATTTCGCCGAGTATCTCACCGGCCTCTTCGTCGCCCAGCGCAAGACCGTCCTCGGCATCCCTGAGGCGTTCGCCCACACCACCGACCAGTCCTGCCTCAACCGCTTCCTCACCGAGGTCGCCTGGAACGCCGAGAGCCTCAATGAGCGACGACTGGAGCTGCTCCAGGAGGATCCCACGACCCGCTACAGCGACCAGGGCGTCATCCCCATCGACAACACCCTCATCGACCGCGACGGGTTCTTGATCCCCGACGCCGGCTGGTACTGGGACCACGCCGAGGAGCGGAACAAGATCGCCCAGGACTCCCTCTTCGTCAACTACGTCTGCACCAGCGGCCAGCACTACCCCCTGGAGTTCCGACTCTTCCGCAAGCAGGAGATCTGCGCGGCGATGAAGGAGCCGTTCCGCAACCATACCAAGTTGTGCTGCGACCTGATCGACTGGGTGTGTCAGCGACGGATCCCCGGCGACTTCACCAGGGACAGCGATTTCACCAACGCCGAGATCCTCAACCACATCCACGGCAAGACCGATCACTTCGGCCAGCCCCGGGCCTAGGTCGGTGACCTCAAGAGCAATCGCAAGGTGCAATGGCAAGGCCGGATCCTCAAGGTGGATCACCTGGCCGCCTCGATCCCGGCGGCGGACCGGAAGGAGTTGCGGATCGGCGATCGGCGGCAGTGGTATTTTACGGTGACGTTGGAGATCCCCGACGTGAAGCACAAGGTCCGGATCATGGTCCTGTGGCGGGATCGCCACGACCCCGAACCGGTCAAGATCCTGGTCACCAACCGGACCACCTGGGAGGTGGGCCGAGGCGTCCGGGTGTCTGGGCATCGTGGGACGGGCACGGAGACGTTTCCTCGGGACGGCAAGCAGCAACTGGGATTGGGTGATTGTCAGCTGCGTGACTTCCAGGGCCACACCCGGCACATGGACCTGGTCATGCTGGCGTACAGTCTGCTCCTGAGCGAGTTGCAGCAGGGCCGTGCGAAGGAAGGGGCGTTCCAGAGGCTGATGACCATCGGCGAGGCCTGTCGGGCGATGGAGAAGGAGACCCTGCGGACGACGCTCTCGTGGGCGATCGAGCAGGTGACCACTTGGGGGCGTCCCTCTGACCATGTGGTCGCCCAGTTGGGGCTGTCGTGAGATCGTCAGCCCTGGTGCGCAGCCACGCGGGATCGATTGCGCGGTGTGAATTCGATAATTCCTGGCATGATCAGATACTCCGCACTCCAACAGCGCCATCGCGGATGAGGGTCAACTACGCCCATTTTGCCTGCTTCCAGGCTGTGAGGTCACTGTTTGCAAAACTCCAGTTATTATGAGCATGATGTATCGTCCGTGGATTCTACCGGCCAGTGTGCTAGTGTTTCCGCTCGCAAAACTTGCAATGAATTCGAGGTGCCTGCTATGCTGCTGGTTAGCCCCTTGGCAGCATGGGAGGTTGCCTCATGCGTGGACGCAGACCAGAGAAACTGACCATTGCTCGGCGGGATCAGGAGGCTCTGCATGCCGCCGCTCACAGCGGTTCCCTGCCTTGGTTTCAGGTACAACGAGCCAAGATCGTTTTGGCTATCGCTGCCGGGGAACGTCAATGTTCTGTCGCCGCCCGGCTGGAATGTGATGAATCCACGGTTTGGCGTGTATGTGAACGGTATCGCCGGAATGGCCTGGCGAGCTTGCTCACCGACGGTCGGCAAGGCACGTCGGGCCGTCCGCAACAGATTTCCCCCGTGCAACGGGCACAAATCGTTGAACTCGCCTGTTTGGAACCGATTGCCAAGGGACTGCATAGCACGCACTGGTCCAGCGAGGATCTGGCCAACCAAGCGATGGAAGACAAGATCATCTCTGCCATCAGCCCGGCAACCGTTCGCCGCATTTTGCATGACGTCGATTTGCAACCCCATCGGACTCGCTATTGGAAGACGACTCGGCTGGACACCAGGTTCAAGCAGAGAGCGGAGCAAGTCCTTTGGTGTTATGCCAATGCGGCTCGGCTTGCGGAACAAGGCATCTGGGTGGTGTGTGTCGATGAGATCCCGACCTCCCAGGTTCTGGAGCGTGTCCCGATCCGCCGAGCGATCCCCGGGTCAATCGAGCAACAGGAGTTCGACTACACCCGGCACGGGACAGTGAACATGTTGGTGTTCCTGGTCGTGCATAGCGGGCTGATGGAGTTGGCATTCCTGGCGCACAATGATGCGGAACACTATCTCCCCGAGTTGGAGTTGTTTCACCGGCAGCACAAGGAGTTACGAGGGGTCTTCCTGATCCAGGAGGGAGGGTCAAGCCACATAGCGGCCGGTACACAGCGGTACGTTGCCGGGAGTCAGGGTTGGTGGAGACCTCGATATACGCCCGCTAATGCGTCGTGGCTGAACCAGGCGGAAATCCTAATTCATTCCTTCAAACATTATTACCTGAAGCGTGTGTCTTGGAAGAGCCAGGAAGAGTTCAAGACCCATGTCTTGGCTTCATGGCCAGAATACAACCATCGCTATGCCCACCCTTTTGAGTGGACCTGGACCAATCAGAAGATGCGTCAGTGGTTCGCCAAACATACCCCGAATTCATTGCAAGTTTTGTGAGCAACGACACTAGCCTGTGCCGTCCTCTTCGCGGGATGCCTAAACAAAGACAAGGGCAGCTCCACTTCCGATGCCAGTGTCCGTGTTACGGCTTCCGCGCCTCCGAACGCTAGCCAGGCGGTTCCTGAGGATGCCAGCGCCACCGGACAGCAGAAGGGAGGACATGATCCGTTGCATCCGCCCATCGACTGCCCGCTGCATAAGCAGGGCGTCGATCTGAAAAACCTTCGTCCCTTCGAGGACGTCGAGAAGTACGCCGCGTTCCTCGAACGCGCCGACCGCGCCGCATGGCAGAAGCCCGATGAAGTGGTGACGGCGCTCGGCCTCAAAGGGACGGAGACCGTCGTCGACCTGGGAGCCGGTTCTTAGAATGAAGTATGAAGACCACGATCCGCATATAGTCTTCGCGTTCCAGTATTTCCTATAATGACCCTGGTGGAGCTGAGGTCAAGGGGTGGGTTGTGGCCGCCTCCAGCGGCCGGGCGGTGAGCGATGAAGACCATCACGCTGAGTGCCAAGCAACGCCAGGAGATCCAGGAACGGCGGCGACAGGCCCGCGACCGCCGCATCTTCCAACGGCTCTCCACCCTGCTGTGGATCGACGAGGGACGCACCCGGGACGAGGTGGCCGAGTTGCTGGGGGTCTCCAGCCGCCAGGTCGGGGACTGGCTCCGCATCTTCCGCAACAAGGGCTTGGACGAGTTGTGTACCGTGCACTATCACGGTGATCCCGGTCGGTTGCGACCCGCACAAGTCGAGCAACTGCGCCAGGAGATCGCCAAAGGGACTTTTCACAACGCCGTGCAGGTGCGGGCCTGGATCGAGGAGCAGTTCGGTGTCACCTACTCTCCTTCCGGGGTGAAGGATCTGTTGCACCGGATCGGTGCCAGCTACCACAAAGTCTCCGGCTTTTTTCTGGAAGGCGGACCGGGCGAAGCAGCGTCAATTCGTGTGCAAGTATCGGCGGCATCGGCGTGAGGCCGGGCCGACGACCCGCCGCTACTTCGTGGACGCGTGCCATCCGGTCTGGGGCCTGGAGTTGCTCTACTGCTGCTGGCTGCTGGTCGGGCAGCGGCACTACGTGGGTGTCGGAAGCGGTCGGAAGCGATTGAACATCCTGGGGGCCTACAGCCCCGACGACCACGACTACGTCGACCTCCGCCTGACGAAGGAGAACATCACCGGCGAGCAGTTCGTGAAGCTCCTGGAGAAGTTGCTGGCGAAGCACCCCGAGACGGAGAAATTCATCCTCTACCTGGACAATGCCAAGTACGATAGCAAGGCGGTGGTCAAGGAGTGGCTGGCCCGCCATCGGCAGTTCCGCCTGGTGTTCCTGCCGGCGTACTCGCCCAACCTCAACCTGATCGAGCGGCTGTGGAAGTTCCTGCGCAAGAAGGCCCTGCACCGCTGGCACAAGACGTTCGAGGCGATGCAGGAGGCGGTGGCCGAGGTGTTGGATCACCTGGAGCGCTACCGCTCGGAGTTGGACCGCCTGATGAGCGAAGAGTTTCACATCCTCAAGGATGAAGAGTTGCCCCTGGACCCGGCCGCTTGAGACGCGGGCTCTCCGTCACACACGGACTATAGAGGACGCAATCCACTCAGGAACGACCGGAGATCGTCCGTCCTCTCCTTGAGAGGCCAACCTACGACGAGAGGAGAGGACATCATCCAAGATGCACACCGAGTGTTGTTCCCTCTACCAGGAAGCACTCGTTCGGCGATGGTATACCTCACGCCCCGACCACCCCGCTGCCCTAACTGGCCGAGTTCCTGGCCCCCCCACACGATTGTAACCGGGATTTCCCAGATCAGCGTTGACCTCGCCGTCCGTGATCATTCCCGGCTCTCTTGAACACGTATTGGACGCGGGCCGAATGCCCGTGTCCAGGGGATAAGTCGGAGAGATCGGGACGTCCGGCACGCCGGATGCCCGACCGAACACCCCGATGGCCCCCATCGGTCCGTTCTTCGGCAGGTCACCCTTACCTCACGGCGGACCATCCCCGTCCTCCTCGGCTGCACCTCCTCACCCCCACCCGCCCGCGGCAAACGCTCATCCCGGGCTCGGCACCTCTCGCAGCCCACCGATCCGTCCCAGGATCGCCGCGAACAACGCCCGGGGCACGGCCACCTCGGCCAGCGGGAACGTGACGGCCTTCGCATGGGATACGACTTTCGCCCCTTGTCATCCCGAGACCACGGACTCATCTGGGAAATCCGGGATGAGACTTACGGATGTTCCCAACGCAGTGCAAAATTTCCGCATGTTCAATCCACTGCTGATAATCAAGAATTTGACAATTTTTCAGGGGACGGCACTGGCGGTCGCGTGAGATAATCGGCGGCTTGGAGACCGCATTTCGCGGCTCGAAACGCCCCGCTATGCCCCGGTTGGGTGTTTGCCTTTCTTGCGTTCAAGGAGGTTCTATGAATCGCACTACCCTAAACTTCGTGGTCGATACCGCGGCGTTCGTGGGCTTCGTGCTCCTGACGACCACGGCGTCTTGATGCATTACCTCCTCCCGCCCGGAAGCGGACATCATACAACGATTTGGGGGCTGACCGGCACGATTGGGGGCAGGTGCATTTCTGGATCTCCGCTGTCTTCCTCGGGTCACTCGCGTTGCACCTCTGCCTCCACTGCGGTGCGTTACAGCTTTAGTGCGGGACGGCCTCGTCAGGCGGCACGCAGCCGGCATGCGGTGGCTCTGGCACTCGTCGCCCTGATTGCACTTTTGGCGTTGGCCTCGCTTCGCTCTTTAGCTCAGTCGAGACCTCCTCCCACAGCCGGTCGGGGTGCCGCAGAAAACACTTCGGTCATCCTCCCCTCATAGCACCCCCAGCGCTTCTAACTGGAGTTTTGCAAACAGTGTTTCGACCGCGTCAAAATAGGTAAAATCGGCGCATTCCGACCCGAATTTCCTCGGGCGCTGTTGGAGCGCGGAGTATCTGATCATGCCAGGGATTGTCGAATTCCCCACCGTGGTCCGCGACGCCGTGGCCCGATACGGCGACTTCTTCGCCAACGACTGCCAGCGCCGCCATTTCGCCGAGTATCTCACCGGCCTCTTCGTCGCCCAGCGCAAGACCGTCCTCGGCATCCCTGAGGCGTTCGCCCACACCACCGACCAGTCCTGCCTCAACCGCTTCCTCACCGAGGTCGCCTGGAACGCCGAGAGCCTCAATGAGCGACGACTGGAGCTGCTCCAGGAGGATCCCACGACCCGCTACAGCGACCAGGGCGTCATCCCCATCGACAACACCCTCATCGACCGCGACGGGTTCTTGATCCCCGACGCCGGCTGGTACTGGGACCACGCCGAGGAGCGGAACAAGATCGCCCAGGACTCCCTCTTCGTCAACTACGTCTGCACCAGCGGCCAGCACTACCCCCTGGAGTTCCGACTCTTCCGCAAGCAGGAGATCTGCGCGGCGATGAAGGAGCCGTTCCGCAACCATACCAAGTTGTGCTGCGACCTGATCGACTGGGTGTGTCAGCGACGGATCCCCGGCGACTTCACCAGGGACAGCGATTTCACCAACGCCGAGATCCTCAACCACATCCACGGCAAGACCGATCACTTCGGCCAGCCCCGGGCCTAGGTCGGTGACCTCAAGAGCAATCGCAAGGTGCAATGGCAAGGCCGGATCCTCAAGGTGGATCACCTGGCCGCCTCGATCCCGGCGGCGGACCGGAAGGAGTTGCGGATCGGCGATCGGCGGCAGTGGTATTTTACGGTGACGTTGGAGATCCCCGACGTGAAGCACAAGGTCCGGATCATGGTCCTGTGGCGGGATCGCCACGACCCCGAACCGGTCAAGATCCTGGTCACCAACCGGACCACCTGGGAGGTGGGCCGAGGCGTCCGGGTGTCTGGGCATCGTGGGACGGGCACGGAGACGTTTCCTCGGGACGGCAAGCAGCAACTGGGATTGGGTGATTGTCAGCTGCGTGACTTCCAGGGCCACACCCGGCACATGGACCTGGTCATGCTGGCGTACAGTCTGCTCCTGAGCGAGTTGCAGCAGGGCCGTGCGAAGGAAGGGGCGTTCCAGAGGCTGATGACCATCGGCGAGGCCTGTCGGGCGATGGAGAAGGAGACCCTGCGGACGACGCTCTCGTGGGCGATCGAGCAGGTGACCACTTGGGGGCGTCCCTCTGACCATGTGGTCGCCCAGTTGGGGCTGTCGTGAGATCGTCAGCCCTGGTGCGCAGCCACGCGGGATCGATTGCGCGGTGTGAATTCGATAATTCCTGGCATGATCAGATACTCCGCACTCCAACAGCGCCATCGCGGATGAGGGTCAACTACGCCCATTTTGCCTGCTTCCAGGCTGTGAGGTCACTGTTTGCAAAACTCCAGTT
>CAWDND010000021.1:0-63755 GCA_963803395.1 uncultured Planctomycetaceae bacterium | reverse complement strand
CCGTAGCCGTTCACCGGTGTAATAGGAAGTGCTGTACTGAGGCTTGTGCTTATAGCGTCTCAGGAAAGTAATGTCAGTCCTCGCAGTGCACGGTCTCGGCCTCGCTGGGCGGAGACAGCCAAGAGATGCTGACCCACCCTGACATGACTTTTCGGATCGTCAAGAGCATCGCAGCCTCGAGAGGAAGTTGGGACATACCCGGTTGGTTTTCAATGCGCAGCATCGAACACCAGACGTTCGAGCAGTCAAACGACTGGTTCCCCGCCTTTGAGGAGACGTACAGCGACCGTTTCGGGTGACGGTCTTCGACCGACGCCAGCTCGCGAACGGAACAATCGGGGTGTCATTGCCGCACCTTCCCGGCCGAACCCGTTCAGCCTTGCAGTCAACGGAATGACTGTGATGAGCCGCCAAAGTAGCCGTTTTCGCGATTTCGCACAATGCTGTTCCTCCTGTGAGAGGGGCGGGTATCCGCAACTACACTGGTGAACGGCTACTGGCGACCAACATCGCGGCAATTTCCTACATCGGGCGGCGCGTGGGGAGTCCACGGCAGGTGCTCCTGAGCGGCATGCTCTACGCTCTCGGGAGGTCGCTCGCGTATCTGGCCCTGGGGATGCTCCTGGTCGCCAGCGTGCTGTCGATCCCGCAGCTCTCCCTGTTCCTGCAGAAGTACATGAACAAGCTGTTGGGGCCCATCCTCATCGTGGTGGCCATGTTCCTGCTCGGCTTGATCCAGCTCAACATCACCGGGCCGGGGGTGAGCGACACGATGCAGAAGCGCGTCGATGCCCTGGGGATGTGGGGCGCGCTCGTGCTGGGTGTCCTGTTCGCTTTGACGTTCTGCCCCGTCTCCGCCGCACTCTTCTTCGGCAGCTTGATTCCTCTCTCCGTGAAGGTCCGGTCCGGCGTCGCCTTGCCGGGTGTTTACGGGATTGGCACGGCCTTGCCGGTCCTGGCATTCGCGGTGCTCATCGCGCTCAGTGCCAAGTCGGTCGGCAAGGCGTTCAATGCGATTTCCCGAATCGAATGGTGGGCCCGACGAGTCACGGGCGTTCTGTTTCTTATCGTGGGCGTCTACTACGCGCTGAAGTACGTGTTCGATGTGATGTGACGGGCTCCTGACGACGGAGGGCGAGGACAATTATGACGACCTTGATCGACGAACCATCGCGCCCGGCACCTGATGAGTTTGAGGGAGACTTATTATGAGCATGATGTATCGTCCGTGGATTCTACCGGCCAGTGTGCTAGCCTGTGCCGTCCTCTTCGCGGGATGCCTAAACAAAGACAAGGGCAGCTCCACTTCCAATGCCAGTGTCCGTGTTACGGCTTCCGCGCCTCCGAACGCTAGCCAGGCGGTTCCTGAGGATGCCAGCGCCACCGGACAGCAGAAGGGAGGACATGATCCGTTGCATCCGCCCATCGACTGCCCGCTGCATAAGCAGGGCGTCGATCTGAAAAACCTTCGTCCCTTCGAGGACGTCGAGAAGTACGCCGCGTTCCTCGAACGCGCCGACCGCGCCGCATGGCAGAAGCCCGATGAAGTGGTGACGGCGCTCGGCCTCAAAGGGACGGAGACCGTCGTCGACCTGGGAGCCGGTTCTTAGAATGAAGTATGAAGACCACGATCCGCATACCTCACGCCCCGACCACCCCGCTGCCCGAACTGGCCGAGTTCCTGGCCCCCCCCACACGATTGTAACCGGGATTTCCCAGATGAGCGTTGACCTCGCCGTCCGTGATCATTCCCGGCTCTCTTGAACACGTATTGGACGCGGGCCGAATGCCCGTGTCCAGGGGATAAGTCGGAGAGATCGGGACGTCCGGCACGCCGGATGCCCGACCGAACACCCCGATGGCCCCCATCGGTCCGTTCTTCGGCAGGTCACCCTTACCTCACGGCGGACCATCCCCGTCCTCCTC
Source organism: uncultured Planctomycetaceae bacterium (assembly GCA_963803395.1). Classification (GTDB taxonomy): domain Bacteria; phylum Planctomycetota; class Planctomycetia; order Isosphaerales; family Isosphaeraceae; genus JAFANO01. The sequence continues at coordinate 61,829 of CAWDND010000021.1, read as the reverse complement.
GGCTGCACCTCCTCACCCCCACCCGCCCGCGGCGAACGCTCATCTCGGGCTCGGCACCGCGCCAGCCGACCGATCCGTCCCAGGATCGCCGCGAACAACGCCCGGGGCACGGCCACCTCGGCCAGCGGGAACGTGACGGCCTTCGCATGGGATACGACTTTCGCCCCTTGTCATGCCGAGACCACGGACTCATCTGGGAAATCCGGGATGAGACTTACGGATGTTCCCAACGCAGTGCAAAATTTCCGCATGTTCAATCCACTGCTGATAATCAAGAATTTGACAATTTTTCAGGGGACGGCACTGGCGGTCGCGTGAGATAATCGGCGGCTTGGAGACCGCATTTCGCGGCTCGAAACGCCCCGCTATGCCCCGGTGGGGTGTTTGCCTTTCTTGCGTTCAAGGAGGTTCTATGAATCGCACTACCCTAAACTTCGTGGTCGATACCGCGGCGTTCGTGGGCTTCGTGCTCCTGACGACCACGGGCGTCTTGATGCATTACCTCCTCCCGCCCGGAAGCGGACATCATACAACGATTTGGGGGCTGGACCGGCACGATTGGGGGCAGGTGCATTTCTGGATCTCCGCTGTCTTCCTCGGGTCACTCGCGTTGCACCTCTGCCTCCACTGGCGGTGGGTTACGGCTTTAGTGCGGGGACGGCCTCGTCAGGGCGGCACGCAGCCGGGCATGCGGGTGGCTCTGGCACTCGTCGCCCTGATTGCACTTTTGGCGTTGGCTCGCTCCGCTCTTTAGCTCAGTCGAGACCTCCTCCCACAGGGCCGGTCGGGGTGCCGCAGGAAAACACTTCGGTGCATCCTCCCCTCGATAGCACCCCCAGCCGCTTCTAACCCATTTCACGGGCGAGCCCGAGGGGTCATCACCGTGGCGACGGTGGCGAAGCTAGTGATTATCAGGGTCGTGGCCGGGATTAGCTCGGGATTCTTCGGCATCGGCGGGGGCATCGTCATCGTTCCGGCGTTGATTTACTGGATCGGCTACAACCAGCATCGTGCGGTCGGAACGAACCTGGCCGTCCTCCTGCCGCCTGTCGGCCTCGCGGCGACTCTCGAATACTACTGCAAGGGGAATGTGGACATCCGGGCGGCGATGATAATTGCTGTCTCGATGCTCCTCGGAGGCTATGTGGGTGCTTTCGGCGCAAATAAGTTAAGCGGCCCGCATCTCCGCCTGCTCTTCGGCCTCTTCGTCCTGGGGCTCGACGTCTACCTGATTTGATCATAGTAAGGAGAGCGGGTTTGGATTCTGGTTGGACCACGCCACGGGCTCACTCGCCCTTGCGTCCTGTGACGCGAATGTGGATGCGCCGCGCCGCCACCTCGGCGTCTTCCTCCTTGCGCACGAAATAGACCTCGGTGGTGCGGATATCGGCGTGCCCGGCGAACTCCCGCACCTCGTGCATCGTGGCCCCATTCCTGATGGCGTCGTTGATCGCCGTCTTGCGCAGCGAATGGATGCCGATGCCCCGCCCCCCCATCCGCGTAGGATCGATGCTGGCAGCCCGACAATACTTCTTCACCAGCCGCCAGGGGGTCTTCCGGTCCAGGTGCCGCCGCTCCAGCCCGGTGCCGTCCGGTTTCATGGGCCGAAACAGGGGCCCCTCCTTATCATCTCCGATACCGGCGCGAGCGATGTAAGGCGGCTGGCAACAATAACTTCCCTCTTTCGGAGTATAATAGGCTTGTCTCCATGATTGCCCAGCGGCAAGGAGGTGAGCCGAAATGTCTCGGATCCATCGTCGGGAAATCCGTTGCTGTACGTGTGACTCTTGTCTGATGCAACCGCAGGGAGAGATTGCGGAGGAGCATCGAGCCATCAACCGCTTGGTGGCCGGCATGGACGAGAAGCGTCGTCGCCGATTTGTTGGCTTCCTGGCGCACCAACAGGGGCGGGGTGGGATCGCTTCTTTGGCCCGGATCACTGGTTTGAGTCCCAAGACCATACGGCGAGGCCTGCGTGAGAGTCAACGGTCCGCTGCGGAGGTGGCGAACCGAGTCCGGCGACCAGGCGGAGGACGCAAACGCCTGGAACAACTCGAGCCCGGGGTGGTCCAAGCGTTGGACGATCTGTTGCGTGACGTCACGGCAGGCGATCCGATGTCGGAGTTGAAATGGACTCACAAATCAACCCTGCAACTGTGCCGAGCGTTGCGTGGCCGTGGTTTTGTCATCGGGCGGAAAACGGTGGCTCGTCTGTTGCGGGAGCGTCACTACTCGTTGCGGACCAATCGCAAGTGTCTGGCCAGGAAGCAGGATCCTGACCGAGATCGGCAGTTTCGTTCCTTGGCTCGCCAGCGGCGGCGTTATCTCCGCAAGGGTTGGCCGGTGATCAGCGTGGATGCGAAAAAGCGGGAAATGGTGGGCAACTTCAAGAACCCGGGACGCTGCTGGCGACGGGAGGCCCGCAAGGTGCTGGACCATGATTTCCGCAAAGACGCCGCGGGCATGGCGATCTCCTACGGGATCTCTGACATCCACCGCAATGTGGGCTTTGTCGTGATTGGCACATCGCATGAGACGGCAGCGTTTGCGGTAGCGGCGATCCGGCGCTGGTGGCTTCAGGTCGGCCACCAGCGCTATCCGGACGCCAAGCAACTCTTGATCGCAGCGGACGGCGGGGGATCGAACGGCAGCCGTCCGGTTGCCTGGAAGTGGGAGTTGCAAAAGCTGGCCGACGAATTGGGCTTGATCATCTGTGTCTCCCATTTGCCGCCTGGGGCCTCGAAGTGGAATCTGATCGAGCACCGGATGTTCAGCCTGATCAGCGAGAACTGGGCCGGAGAACCTCTGGTGAGTTACGAGGTGATGTTACAGTTCATCCGCCACACGAAGTCCGACACGGGCTTCCGATGCCGAGCGGCTTTGGATCAGAAAACGTATGAGACGAAAGTGAAGGTGAGCATGGAACAGCGAGCGAGGGTTAATGTGAAGCCTCGCCGAGTGTTGCCAAAGTTGAACTATGTGATTCGACCTCATAGCGAACCAGCAAAACCTTCCCAATAATAAGCGGAGATCTGAAGAACTTGACATTTGGAAAGACGAAAGAGGGAAATTATTGTTGCCAGTCGCCTTAGTGAACCCGAACTGTTACGAGCCCTGAGGCTCTCCTGACGGGGAAGTTTCCTCCAGGACTCCCCCTGTTTCTCGGCTTTCTCTGGGACTTTGCACACCCATCCGCAGGTCCCGTTGGTTCCTCCAAGTCCAACCAGGTGGCAGGGGCTTGAACTCCAGTCGTTACGCGTTCCTCCCTTCTCGATCCTCGGTTTCCTCCACGACCGAGATCCCTCGAATCGGCCCGTCCAGACCCTGACTCTCCCCTCCCGCCTCGTAGACGGCTCCTCCAAGGCCGCCTTGACTGAACATAAGCATCAGTGTACATGACCGGCGGTTCCTTCCCTCAACGGCGGCCGTCCCTGGTCTCCCGATCAAGCCCATTACTATCCCCCCTCCGACGCCTTGAACGGCTCCTCCAAGGCCGTTTTACTGAACAAAAAGACCACTGAACACCGGCCCGGACTCCCTCCCTCGACGAGGGCCTTCCCCGGCCCCCCGATCGCGCCGACGACTCCCTCTCTCGGCCGCCGCCGGGGACGGCGCCCCCAGCGTCGCCACGACTCGTTACGAAGCATCGATCGCGATCCGGCGACTCAGCCCACTTCCCCGCTGCTCGCGACCGGCCATTCAGGTCGTCTTCCAGGTCTCGAAGCCGATAGCTCCGCCCACGGATGTTCAGTACGTGGCACGAGTGGAGCAGTAGCTGTCTATTTTCCCACGGCTTGCCGGGCGAGCGTTGTTATGTTTCGGCGGGGAGGGTGGGCGGTGCGTTGGGTTGGTGGAGTCGGCGAGTTCCTGCTGGAAGATGGACAAGCCTGTCTCCCACCAGCGGGTCACTTCGGACAGGAGATTGTCCCGTGTGAATCGCTGGAAGCGGGTGGCCAGCGAGGCCAGCACCGTGAGGATCACACCGCGTCGCTGGGCTCCGTCGGCCGTCTTGCTGGTGCGGGCTCCTTTGCGGACTTCGGCTTCGCGGTGCGCATTTCGTTCGCTGTGATTGTTCGTGGCCTCGACCGTCGGACTTAGGAGCCGCGAAAAAATAACTTGGTCATTTCGATCGTGGAGAGATCTTATAATTCCAATTGCCGTGAAAGTCTGCTCTTGTGATCTGAACCCCCGCTAACTCCGCATCACTGACCTTCAATCCAACCTCATAGTGGTTGGTGTCCGGCTCCGCTTCGATCCGTAATCCCGTGCGCGTGGTGGTTTGGCCAATCAGGTTTAGCATGATCTCCAAGCTCCTCAAGGGCACACCCCGCCAATTCTCCGTGATCTGGCAGAACATCCGGTGCTCGATCTTATTCCATTTGCTCGTACCCGGTGGGAAGTGGCAGACCGAAATCGTCAGGCCAAGCTGATCCGCGAGTCTCTGAACGGCAACCTTCCACAACCGTCCACGACTGCTGTTGCTCCCGCCACCATCGGCGACCACCAGCAGTTCCGTGGCTTGAGGATAGTCCTTCGCTCCCATCCTCAACCACCAACGACGTAACGTCTCGGTGGCGAAGTAGGCCGTATCATGATCGATGCCGACACTGACCCACCCTCGGTTCGTCGTCTGGTCATCAACCCCGTAAGGGATCCCCTGGCCCAGTTCTTCATCCTTGAAATCAGACACATTGACCAGTTCAGGCGATCCCTCGGGCTCCCCTTCCGCACCTGGGTTCTGGAAATTCCCGATCAACTCCTTCTTCTGGGTGTCCACCGAGACCACGGGCTGATTCCGCTTCTGGAATTGGGCCACTTGAGCGTTGATGTATTCCAATTGGGTATTGCGGTCAGGGTGCGACTGGCCCTCGCGCGTCTTTCGGTTGGCTTGCAAGCTGTAGTTGAGTTGGTGGAGCAAGTGGGCCACGGTCCGCGCCCTGATCTGATAGCCATACTGCCGAAGTTGCTCGGCCAGTTTCCTGGTGCTCTTGCAGGTCCACCGCAGGGGCGACATGGGCTCACCGCGGGTGGTCGGGTCCACGAGCAATTCGAGTGTGATGAGCAGGGCCGGATCCTGGGTGATGAGTCGTTTCCTCCCGGCCCCCGGACGACGACTGCGTTGGATGGGGAGTGTGCTTCCGGGCGACTCACGCTGGTCCTGGATCTCTTGAATGGCGTGGCTGATGGTGGTCCGGGACATCCCGGTCGCCTCTGCCAGTGCGGCGATCCCACCATGGCCCAAGCCCATGGCTTCGGTCGCGGACCAAAGCCGTCGCACCCTCTCATTGAGGAAGGGCTGAAGGGTTTCGTACTTCGACCGGAGCGTGGGGATGACGCCTGTGTATTTCATACCCCCACTGAACCAAAACCTGTGCGAAATAACCAACTTATTTTTTCGCGGCTCCTTACCATTCGCTTAACACGGGAAGGGGTTCAGCACAATGCTGAATGAGGCGGTGGAACAGGTCGGCAGGCAAGTCCCACAAGGCCAACAATCTCTCTTGCAGAGGGGTCAAGGGCGTGAGGGGGATGCTCACCTCCCCCGCCACCTCCACCACACTCAGGCTGATCCCCTGGAACACTTTCAACAGCATCTCCGCGCTGGGTCGCCGCGCCTGCCTTCCCGGCTGACCGGGGTAGACCCCCGTCAGCGTCTGCCCGCTGTCTTGCAGCTTCTTCCTGACCTGCCACTCCAGCAGGGTCAGCAGACGTATGGCCAGGCTCAGCAGCAGCACCCGTCCCTGCATCCGGCTCTCGTCCTGCAGGTACATCGGCGTCAGCGACAGCGACCGGCCCTTCAGCCGCGACCAGTCGTCCTCGATCCGGTATTGACCTCGATAGCCCCACACCACCGCCGTCAAGGTCATCTCCCGGTGGTTGGTCGCGTAGACCTGCCAGCCCATCTCGCGTTTGGCTTGCTCGATGGCTCCTTCCCGCCGCGCCACTTCCACTTGAGGGTCTTGCTCCTGCACGGTTTGCTCCGGGCGGTCGCCGTAGCAACGGAGACGCCGCTCCCGGGTGGTTGTCTCCACCCGAGCCTCCAGCAAGCCTTCCACGCGCGGCTGCTTGAGGATCGCCTGGGCGGCCGCGTGCAACTCCTCCGCACCCAGGCGTTTCTTGCCCTGCTTGCGTGCGTTGAGCTGCTCCAGTGGCTCCGCGGCCTGTTGCACGCGTTTGTCCCGCCGCGGCTGCGGGCCGGTGGCGAAGGCGACCGACCGCACCAGCCAGCGCCGCTCCGTCCACTGCAACAGACGCCCGTTGACTTCCGCCTGCACGACCACCTCGACGGAAAAGCCCTCGGCGACCAGTTCGGGTGGTTGCTCGGGCATCGCCTGGGGACGATACACCGGCTGCAGCGGTTGCTGGCTGGTCCAGACCGGCTGCAACAAGGCCCGCCGCTCCTCGTGGGACAGTTGCTTCTCCGACAACGGACAGAGATAGTAGTCCTGGGTGCTGGCCACGTAGGCGCGGGTGGCCAACGCCGCCCTCTTGCAGTCGCCCACGTAGGTCTTGCCGCCCGCGCCGAAGGAGCGTTGCACCTTCTGGATCTCGGGGATATATACCATCGCCGAACGAGTGCTTCCTGGTAGAGGGAACAACACTCGGTGTGCATCTTGGATGATGTCCTCTCCTCTCGTCGTAGGTTGGCCTCTCAAGGAGAGGACGGACGATCTCCGGTCGTTCCTGAGTGGATTGCGTCCTCTATAGTCCGTGTGTGACGGAGAGCCCGCGTCTCAAGCGGCCGGGTCCAGGGGCAACTCTTCATCCTTGAGGATGTGAAACTCTTCGCTCATCAGGCGGTCCAACTCCGAGCGGTAGCGCTCCAGGTGATCCAACACCTCGGCCACCGCCTCCTGCATCGCCTCGAACGTCTTGTGCCAGCGGTGCAGGGCCTTCTTGCGCAGGAACTTCCACAGCCGCTCGATCAGGTTGAGGTTGGGCGAGTACGCCGGCAGGAACACCAGGCGGAACTGCCGATGGCGGGCCAGCCACTCCTTGACCACCGCCTTGCTATAGTACTTGGCATTGTCCAGGTAGAGGATGAATTTCTCCGTCTCGGGGTGCTTCGCCAGCAACTTCTCCAGGAGCTTCACGAACTGCTCGCCGGTGATGTTCTCCTTCGTCAGGCGGAGGTCGACGTAGTCGTGGTCGTCGGGGCTGTAGGCCCCCAGGATGTTCAATCGCTTCCGACCGCTTCCGACACCCACGTAGTGCCGCTGCCCGACCAGCAGCCAGCAGCAGTAGAGCAACTCCAGGCCCCAGACCGGAGGGCACGCGTCCACGAAGTAGCGGCGGGTCGTCGGCCCGGCCTCACGCCGATGCCGCCGATACTTGCGCACGAATTGACGCTGCTTCGCCCGGTCCGCCTTCCAGAAAAAAGCCGGAGACTTTGTGGTAGCTGGCACCGATCCGGTGCAACAGATCCTTCACCCCGGAAGGAGAGTAGGTGACACCGAACTGCTCCTCGATCCAGGCCCGCACCTGCACGGCGTTGTGAAAAGTCCCTTTGGCGATCTCCTGGCGCAGTTGCTCGACTTGTGCGGGTCGCAACCGACCGGGATCACCGTGATAGTGCACGGTACACAACTCGTCCAAGCCCTTGTTGCGGAAGATGCGGAGCCAGTCCCCGACCTGGCGGCTGGAGACCCCCAGCAACTCGGCCACCTCGTCCCGGGTGCGTCCCTCGTCGATCCACAGCAGGGTGGAGAGCCGTTGGAAGATGCGGCGGTCGCGGGCCTGTCGCCGCCGTTCCTGGATCTCCTGGCGTTGCTTGGCACTCAGCGTGATGGTCTTCATCGCTCACCGCCCGGCCGCTGGAGGCGGCCACAACCCACCCCTTGACCTCAGCTCCACCAGGGTCATTATAGGAAATACTGGAACGCGAAGACTATACAACGGGTCGTCCGCGCTGTTGCCCGCGACAGCCAACGTGCTCACCGGCAGTCCGAGCGGATCGAGGGCCGCCGCCGCGATCTTCAACTGGGGCAGGTCGTCGCGGTCCTTGCTGTGGCCGAACTGCAACAGGCCGTGCTCCGAGAGGACCTCGGCATAGGAGGACGCCGTGGTGGTGTCGATGCGGAACAGGGAAGGGGCGAGGGCGTAGACGCGGACGGTGTGGCCGTTGAGGTCAGCCTCGAAGGCTTGCCAAGGAGTGGGCTGGGCGAGGGCGTCGAGGACGTCGGCGAGGCGGTCGTCATGGAAGTCCAAAGGCCGCAGGGACTTCCCCAGGCAGGCCTGAAGGGTGAGCAAGTGCTCTTCGACCCAGGGAAGGAGGTGGTAGAGGCGGTGGTCGCCCTGGCAGGTGAGGAAGACGAGCCAGACACAGACGACCTCGCCGAAGGAGAGCTCCCCCTTCCAGAGATGGTGCGTCGGGAAGTGGCGGTCGAGGAACTCGGCCACCTGCAAGCGTTGCAAGGAAGCGAACAGAACGGGAATGTCGTCCACCCGTTCGACGCTGAGCACACAAGGCGTTGCAGTGTTCATGGACTCAGTGGTAAGCCTCTCTCGCCTTTCTGAAAAGTGCCTCTTTCGTTAAGCGAACGGGAAGGTGTATGATAAGGCGGTCCACGAAGCCGTCGAGCAGTCCGCTCAGGTGCGCTTCTGGAAGGACCCAGTCCTGAATGAGGTCGATTCCATCGCGGCGTTCAAACGGTTCTGACGGGTTACTCTGGAGGAGGAATCAGGAGGCGCGTCCTGAGGCGGTTCTTGATCTCGGGTCGTCTCGAAGAACAACACGAGAGGCGCCGGCGAAGTCGGCGAGCTCGCCGACCAAGCGGCCGTTTCAGAACAACCGCTAAATCCCTCAATGTCCGATCGACAATACGCCGATGAAGAACTTCAGTCGGAGGAGGAATCCTGCTCGGCTTGAAAGACGAGGAGGTCGTTTCATGCCGGTTCAACCTCTCAGGCAGTGGAGACAAGGGTGGATTCTCGCCCTGGGCGGGCGCTGGTCGGATGGCTCCCGCCCAGCTCCGCCCAGTCCCCGACCCCACCGGTCTTCGCGCCGACACCCGGGATGAGCACCGCCTCGCCGGCCGAGGCGTCCCCGGAACAGTTCGCGGAACGACTCCGCAAGCTGGAAGAGATGAATCAGCGACTCCTCCAGCAGTATGAGAGTGTGTCAAAAGAAAATAATAAGATATTAAATCAGAACGCGGCTCTCTCGAAGACGGTCCAAGACCTTTCCAAGAGGCTCGAAGAAGCGTCGCGGGCCCAGCGACAGCCGACGCAGACCCGTGCAGCGGGAGGTCGGGCCGGCACAGCCGACGAGCCGCCCATCACCGGTGGCTTGTCCTCCCCCCCGTCTCGCGGCGCGACAGCGGCGAGAACAGGCCGAGATCGGCTCCCCCTGAGGGCGTTCTACGACCAGAATTATCAGCGACGATACGGCTACGTATTGCAGTCGGAGAACCAGGAGTTCGAAATCCGGGTCAACGGCGAGCTCCAGGTCGAATCCCGGATCTACGAGCAGCAGAACCAGAACCCTGTCGTCAGCGACCTCAACGTCCCCCGAGCGCGGATCTATTTCAGCGGGAGGGTGACCAAGCCCGTCGAGTACCAGATCTCGTTCCAGAGGACCAACAACAGCTTTGACCTCCTCAACGCCTACCTCGACTTCCGCTACGATGAACGCCTCCAGCTCCGGATCGGCCGCTACAGGGCCCCCTTCACTTACGAATGGGCGAAGCTCTCGAACTGGGAGTTTCTCACCCCCGAGCGGGCGCCGTTCGCGGCGAACTTCGGACCGAACCGCCAGGTCGGCCTGATGGGCTGGGGCAACGTGCTCAAGAATCGCCTCGAATACGCCGTGGGGATCTTCGACGGCCCGCGCAACTCCTACCAGGACTTCAACTACGCCAAGGATGTCATGGCCTTCGTGGACTTCCGGCCATTCTTCCAGACGGAAACGGCCCTGAAGACCCTCAGTGTGGGCGGCTCGGTCGACGCGGGCAAGGAGAACAACCCGCTGGTGCCCGCCCTGCTGCGGGGGTCGGTGAACGCCTCCGGGAACACGCTCGCGACCGGCTCGGGGGACAGCCTCGTCGCCGTCCCCTTCCTGGCTTTCAACAACAACGTCCGCGAGCGAGGGGACCGGAGGCTCTGGGAGCTGCACGCCACCTACTTTTACAAGGGGCTCTCCGTCCTCGGGGCCTGGGACAGCGGCATCAACAGCTTCGCGCTGACGACGCCGAATGCCCTTCCCGAGCCCCTGCCGGTGTCCGGCTTCCACGTCCAGGTGGGTTACATCATCACGGGGGAGACGCTGGAGAAGCGGGCCCTGGTCGAGCCGCTCCATCCCTTCGACCTTCGCAAAGGCAAGTTCGCCCTGGGTGCTCTCGAGCTCCAGGCCCGCTATAGCGAACTCGAGGTCGGCAGGCAGGTCTTCACCGGCGGCTTGGCCGACCCGAACCTCTGGACGAACCGGGCCAGCTTCGTTGACGCGGGCTTCAACTGGTATCTCAACAAGTATGTCAAGTTCTATTTCGACTGGGAGCACGCGATGTTCGCCCAGCCGGTGCTTTTTCGTCCCGGGCCGGGCCTGCAGAAGACAAGCGACCTCTTCTGGCTCCGTTTCCAGTTGGTACTATTGACGGCCCCTCGCCAACTTCGCCGACGGCGCCTTGGCCGGGATCGACTTCCGGCTCCTCAACTTTGATGATCGATCAAGGTGAGAAGGGATTTACCATACGCCTGGCACGAGGCCGACCGTCCTGCGGAAGGTCCATTCTCCTGCGGAATTTCAAGAGCGCTCATGCCGGGTTCTAGGTCGTGTGGACAAGAGCTGGGCAAATCTGGCAAAACAGTGGGGTGGATGGTACTGGTTGTCTGCCCACCATTGGCGTCTACCTGAGACGCCGTGACCGCCCTATCGCCGGGCATTGGTGGACAAGCCACCAGTATCACCCAACCGAAACAGTTCTCCAGTTGACTTATCTTGCCCACCTCTTGTCCACACGACCTAGGGTGGTGGAGGCTCGAGATTCGTCGTAAGTTATTGGAATCTCTTATGTTATTCGCTAAGGGACGGCATTCTCAGCCACTTGCCCCAAGTCTTACCTTCTGTGGGACTTACGGCGAGATCCGTGGGTCACCCCCCTGGAACCCAACATGAGCGTTCCGTGATTCCAGTGTGCACTCCACGCACAGGACGGGCGAGTTCCCGTGGCAGCCACGCAGGAGCGCCTGCAACCCGACGTGCTATTGACGAGCAACATCGCGCGGGAGCGATCCATTTCTTTCGGCTCACGCAGCGATCCCTGTTGTAGTTGTAAGTGCCTGTCTCTCAAGATGGTTCCAGCGTCCCGCCTTGTAGTACGAACGTAACAGTAGAACGGCCTCTGCACTGGTCTTGTGCCAGGAGATGCTCGGCCCCTTCAATCGCAGGTTCACGACCCGGCGAATCGCACTCTCGACCGCACCACTACCGATCGGCAACTTCAACGCTGCCATCCGTGCGTAGTCCATCCGACCTTTGCCGCCGTTCCGTTTGAAGTAGTCGCGCTCCCGTTTCATCGCCTTGCCGGGGCGGGAACCACACACAGCATCGATCGCCGCTTGCACCTCCTCGACTCCTCCTTTCAGCAGGCGTCGCCGCTGGCGACCGATCCACGCCTGACGCTCCGCCGCCGTCCAGCGGCGCTGCAAGGCCGCGATCTTGCCCAGATACTCCACCGCATGAGAGAAGTCCACCAACTCGTTGACCCGGTCCGGTTTGACCCCCAACCGCTGCAGCATCGCCCCGACCCGGTTCCAGATCCAACGGGCGCCATCGGCGACAAACAGGACCTTGTCCGCTGTGGTTTAATCTCTTTAATTCACATAAATAAAACTCTATTAACTTGAAGATCGCGTCCGGACCGCCCAGGGTTCCATCGATGACCGCGAGGAACTTCCGATCCATCTGACCTTTCTCATCCACCACGGAGATGACCAGCAACTTTGGCTCACGCCAGTCCGTGTGAGAGCGGTGGCGTCCCTTGGCGGTCCTGGGACCGCGCTTGGTCGTGCGAATCCGGATCCGGCCGCCATCGGTGGAGACGACCACGCGACGGCCCGCGACGGTCTCTCCCCAATTCAAGTTCCCCACACGCTGGGCGGTCCGGGCACGTGCGGCAAAACGATAAGCGATCGTCCGAATGGTCTTGAAGTCCAGCGGTTGCCCCCGGTCGGACAGCACCTGCTCAACCTCCTCCAACGAACCGAGCATCGCCACCAGCTTGCTGATCTCCGAGACGAGGGCTGCCGAGCAATGGTCATGCACCCCCCAGAGTACGAGCATTGGGTACATCCCCTTGCCCGACCTGCTGCGGTCACAGTTGCGGCTGAAGGAGGTCACCCGGACGTTGACCTGGCCGCACGTTGTCCGGAGTGTGACGTCGCGTCGGCCTTGATCCTTGATCGTGTGGCCCGCCCCTTGAGCCAAGGAGCGGGCCTGTGCCGGTTCTCCGAGTCGTCGCGGGCGGCTTGCGTCGCCGCGGCCATCAGGAGGGTGCGATCCCAAAAAGCGGTGACGAGGAAAAGGTTGGAGGTTAAGGTATTTCATCAGGCAGCGGCCGAGCCACGATGATAAGCATCAGCGAAGGAGCCTGTCCTGGAGGTACTTCTGGAGTCCGAAGAGCAGATGGGCCGGAACAAGCCGAAGAGGAGCGCAACGCGTCCCCGTCCCAACGGCCCGCCGGCATCCTCACCCGCCGCCGTGGCCGACCAAACCGGAGGATTGCTGGCCGAACGCGAACACGAGTGGCTCGAACGCCTGACCACCGACCCGGCCAGCTTCGCCGCAGTGGAACGCGAAGTTCACGAGCAAGCCCGACGGCAGGCCGACCTCGACGTCGCCGGGCTGCTGGCCAAGGCCAGGGAGCAGCCCGAGACGGTCCCGCACATCGACAAAGTGAGCGGCGCAGCGGAGGTGCCGCTCCGCCCCGTGGAAAAAAAAGACGCCCCCTGGTGGTCCGGCTTCTGGGTGGCCTGGCGGTCCCGGTGATGACCCTCGACTGCTCTCCTCGGGGGCGCACCGGCAGGGGACGAGGCCCGGAGGGAAGCGGTCTCTACCCCGAACTGGCGGCCTATCGAATCCGTGAGGGTTGCAGCCCCACTGCGTAATCCCAGGTGGGTCGCCTGGTCGGTCTGCTGCCCCTCGCACAGTCGCGCGCGGCGTGGGCGCGGCAGGGCCTGGATCTCGACGAGAAAGCGATCCGGCGCTCGCTGGTGAGTTGGGAGCCCAGATGCGGGCGACCCGCACGCGCGACCTCATGCGGTTCCGTCGTGGGGAACTCCCGGCCGGCCGCGAGTTCACGGGCAAGAGCATCGCGGTCGGGAGCGACGGCGGTCGCCTCCGCGTGCGAACCGTGGTGGAGACGATTCGCGTCGGCGGCAAGCGGAAACGGACGAAGTTCCGGATCGAGTGGCGCGAGCCCAAGGTGGCCATCCTGTTCGAGGGGGACAAGAAGGGGCGCATGGTTCGGGGGAGCCAGCCCGTCATGGACGGGACGCTCCAGGGGCCCGATGCGTTGATCGAACTGGTGGCGTTTCATCTGCACCGCATGGGTGCCGCTGGGGCTCGTTTGGTGACGTTCGTGGCCGACGGCGCCCCGTGGATCTGGAAGCGGTTGGATGGGGTCATCGCCCAGGCCAAGTTGGATCCGAAGCGGGTTGTTGAGGTGCTCGATTGGTGTCATGCCGTGCATCATCTGAGTGTGGGGTTGGCGGCTTTGCCACGGACCGAGGGCCAGCGCAAGGGGCTTTACCCGCGGCTTCGCGGGCTCCTCAAGGAGGGCAGAAGCGCGGACGGGATCGCCGAATTGAAGGGGTTGGCGGGGAACCAGCCCGAGGATTCACCGAGGTGGCGCGAGAGCCGCTATTTGACCAAGCATTCGGATGCGGGGCGACTGCGGGATGACTGCCTCCGACGCCGCGGTGTGCCGAGGGGCAGCGGCGCGATCGAGAGCACGATCCGGCGGGTGATCAATCTTCGGCTCAAGGGCAACGGCATTTCCTGGACGGAGGACAACGCAGAGGCGGTGTTCCAACTGAGAGCGGCCGTCGTATCGGGCCGGTGGGAAGAGATCCTGGAGCCCACGCGGGGGGCCATGGCGAAGGACCGGCGAACGGAGTGGCGCTGGATGCCGCCCGAATGCTTGGCCGAGTTGAAAGCGCTCCAAGACGAGGACGACGAATGGACGCAACCATCAGCGAAGAAGCAAACTAAGCGTACTGCGGCATAACCGCTTATTGGGATCGCAAAGGGCCGACAGTCGGTTGGTCAGGGCCGCGATGGCGCGTTCCATGGACTGGAAATCTTCGGCGGTGCGGATCACGCGCCCCTCGCGGCGTTTGGTTTCGATCTGCTGCTGGACATCCTGGATCTCGGCCCGGATCTCCGCAAGGCGATTCCGCGGTTGCTGTGGAGTCGTCTCCGGCTTTCGCCGTTGGCTGGGTTTGCGCTTGGGCATGGTCGTTCCCCTTGCGACAGGTAGATCGGGAAACGACGATTATCAACAAGCGTGTGGGCGAAAAGAAACCCCGCTCCACGGCACCGATTCTTTCGCATCGCTCCCGCTGTTTTTCTATGTTAGAATTCATGCCAGAATCGGTCCCGCCAAGGAGGACGTTTCAGGTGGGGATGCCGTGATGAGCGACGAAGGGGATGCTGCCCGAAAGGCAAGGAAACTCCGAGCCAGTCGTGATCGGTGGAAACAGCGCTCTGCCGAGAAACAAAAGCAGATCCGACAGTTGCGGGTCACCAACCGTGATCTGTCCACCAGCCGAGATCAGTGGAAAGCACGCGTCAAAGAGTTGGAGCAACAACTGCGCCTTGCAATCCGCTGCGGAGAGCCCCGCGGCTGACGGTCCGGCTGTCCGCGTCTTTTTGGGGGGCCAGATAGTCAATCGGTCGATGACCCTCTTGATTCCCCTCTCCTTGCTGGGCGACTGATTACACCCGAAGAGTTGTCTTGCGCAAAGGGCATATCTACCCCCTGCTGTTGGTTCGCCTGGCTCTGACCTGGGTCTGCGCCGCTCACAGCAGTGATCGCGGTGTTGCCTTGATCTTTTCCTCCCTCCAAGGTGTCGTGGTTGCCGTAGGTCCTTGTGCCGAGACCATCCGCCTGTGGCTGTTGCGTGTCGGGTTGTTTCTGCTGCGGCGGCCCTTGCCGCGCTGCTCCGATTGGGTATTTCTCGTCGATCTGACCATCCAGTTGGGAGAGCACAAATGTCTGGTGATCCTGGGCGTGCGCTTGTCCGCCTCACGCAGCAAAGGCTACAGCCCCGCTCCTCACGATGTCCAGGTGCTCTCTGTGGCTGTGTTGACGCGCTGCAACGGCGAAACGGTCGCGGCCCACCTGGGCACGCTCAGCAAACGTCTTGGCGTGCCGGTGCAGATCGTCTCCGATCACGGCAGCGATGTGCTGGCGGGAATTCGCTCGTGGAAGCGGAAACAGCAGGATCATCAGCGCGTCGTCGCGACCTACGACATCACCCACGGTCTGGCCATTCTGCTGAAAAACCAGCTTGAGCCCGACGCGCGTTGGTCCAGTTTTGTCCAGGCGTGCCAGAGCACGCGACAGCAGTTGCAGCAAACCGCAGGGAGCTTTCTGAAGCCCCCGTCCTGGCGCAGCAAAACGCGGTTCCTCAACCTGGAAAGTCACTTGAAGTGGGCCAACAAGATGTTGGTTTTGCTTCAGGCTTATCTTCGACAGCAGTAAGTTGCATCTCCATTAGCTGTATAGACTTGACGCATCAACTGGGCTGCGTGGCACTCTGCGCAGCGTCTTGCTCCGGGCCGGTCGGCGAGGCTTGTTGGATCGTCGGAGGTCTGGCCACTCTGACCGCCTGGAACCCCTGGCCACAACTCCCCTGGACCTCACGCCGCAGCCGGAACCGCTTCCCGTCCTGCTCCACCTCCACCCTCTGCAACCGGTCCAGGTCCCCGATCACATCCGCCCCCTCGAACTCGTGACCTCGCTCCTCCAAGCGGGCCTGAAGCTCCTGACGAAGGACCAACGCCAGGAACGAACAGAACACATGACCCCGGATCGTCGCGTCACACTTGTGGGAGATCGGCCGGGTCTGCAACAGCGACGTGCCCGAGCGGAACCCATGCTCCACCATCCCGAGCTGTTTGTACGGCAAGGCCACCTCGGCCGAGTCCCGTTCGGTGTTGCTGCGAAGCACCCACTTGCCGTCGTAGCGGGCGTCCTCGGCGATCTTCGCCTCATCGCTCCGGACGTGAGGGGAGTCACTGCCGCTGAGGTAACGGCGGTAGCCCTTGTTGCCGACCAGCGACTTGTCCCCACGGCGGAGTTGCTCCCTCAGGGCCGCCCCGATCGCCTCCCGGTCGGCGGCGTCCTTGCGGGCCTCCGCCTCGTTCAGGCAGACGACGTAGCGGCGCTCGCCCCCCCACACCGCCTTCACCTTCAAGGCTGAGGGGTCGTCGCTGTGGACCCGCTGCGGATGCACGACCCGAGAGCGACCGGCTGGGAGAGGACCTCGTCTCTCACCTCGGTCTGCGCCCGCATGCGGGCACCGCGGAGGTCCTGCCAACCCCGCTCGTCCTGCTCCCACGCTGTGATGGTCTCTGGGCTGATCATGCCCCGGTCGGCCACGATGCCGACCCGACGCACCCCGAAGCGTAGCTGTCTATTTCCCCACGGCTTGCCGGACGAGCGTTGTTATGTTTCGGTGAGAAGGGTGGGCGGTGCGTTGGGTTGGTGGAGTGCGGCGAGTTCCTGCTGGAAGATGGACAGACCTGTCTCCCACCAGCGGGTCACTTCGGACAGGAGATTGTCCAGTGTGAATCGCTCGAAGCGGGTGGCCAGCGAGGCCAGCACCGTGAGGATCACGGGCCAGGTGCCACCACATCCCGATCAGTTGAAAGACGAGACGGTGGCAAGTGCCACCACATCCCGATCAGTCATCAGATGGACATGCGTGATTTGCACATCATGCTCAATCGAGCATATCCTTCACGGTCACTCCAAGAATTTTTATTCTTGATATGATGGTGCAACTCCCTCAAGAGCGGCTGGTCCTGCGGCTCCCTCCTGCGGAGCCGGTAGATGCGGATCTTGTCCCCATCGAGGTCCACCTCCACGCGCCACCAACCGATTCAGCCAGTGCGGGTCCACCTCGAAACTCCGGCCCAACGCCTCCACTGCCCCCACCGCACTGGTCCGCCTCACGTAGATGATCCGGCCCCGGGGTCGAGACTGGAGGTCCAATCGCCATCGCTTCGGGAAGGCACGCCGCCGGGGGGCCGACTCGATGCGATCGGTTCGATGGCGACAGAGCACGGTCACGTAACGCCACGATCGCCCCTGCAAGTCCGGCAGCAAGCCGTGCTCGAAGCGGGCCCAGACCTTCTCCTGCCAGGTGCCGTTGTAGTTCTCGATCATCGATTGGAAGCCGAACTCGTGGGGCACGACGAACACCGGAACCACGCCCAGGCTCAGGCACAGCCGACTCACCCGCCCGACCACGTCCGGGTGAGTGTGCGGCCCCTGGAAGATCGTGTCGTTGTCGAACTGCACGTAGCCGGGCAGGCCGTCCGCCTGCCAATGCGCGATCAGCGACGCGACCACGACCTTGGCCGTCACGCTCGCCTCCATCGGCCACGAGACGGGCAACCCACCGTGTAGGGAGATGCCGTTGAGCACCTCGATCTGGGGGCCGCCCTTGATCACCAGCCCTTCGACCGCATCGAAGCTGTCCAGTTCCCGCCGCTTCGAGGCGACCTCGGGCAGATGCCAACCCGGTGGCGGAGGGGGGCGACGGATGCGTCTCTGGCCGTCCAAGGCGCCCCGTCGTTCGAGGATGCGGTGGATGGTCCGCACCGAGGGGAGCAGCTCGATCTTGCGGGCCTTGAGGGCCTCGTGAATCGCCTCGGCCCCATGGAATCCCAGGTCGCTGCAGTGTCCCAACTCCTTTCGCACGGTCAGGACCAGATCCTCGATGGTGGCTTCGGTTCGCGTGGTGGTGCGTGGAGTGCACGGGCGATCGTGCCAGTCCACCCGGTCGAGTCGCTGGCCTTGGGCCCGACGGACCCACGCATGAACAGTGGATTGACTGACGCCGAATTCGTGGGCGACCTCGTGCTGCGATCGACCGCTCCGGACGGCGGCGACGATGGCTCGACGGCGAGCGGCTTCCCGATCACTTTGCTCATGATGACCTCCGGGGAGGGATGCGGTTTTCAGTCCAGATTACAACGAACTGATCGGGATGTGGTGGCACAAAAGTGATCGGGATGTGGTGGCACTTGGCCGATCACACCGCGTCGCTGGGCTCCGTCGGCCGTCTTGCTGGTGCGGGCTCCTTTGCGGACTTCGGCTTCGCGGCGCCATTTCGTTCGCTGCGATTGTTCGTGGCCTCGACCGTCGGATGTTCGACGAACACGAACAGGCAGTCCGGGTTGTCCATCAACTCGTTCTGCAAACGGATGAAGTCGGCCACGTGCGACGGGGTCTCATCCGGAACGATCCGTTCGCCGTGACGGGTGCAGAGTGGGCGGATGCGGTCGAGCAATTGCTCGGCCTTCTCCGCGCGACCGACGCTCAGTCGACCGTCGCGTTGATGACGCAGCGCCTGGTGATATGTCTCGCACAACTCGTCGAGAAACGTCGCATATTCTTGGTGATCGGGGTGCTGCAACGCGAGCTTGATCGCCTTGCGGATCAGATGTGCCCAGCATAGCTGATGCTGGGTGAACAGGCTCTTGTAAGCCGCGTAATCGTCCGTCACGCCGATCCCCGCGAACGAATCGCCGAGGACCGCCGCCGCTTCGGTCTTCGCCCGCGACACGCCGCAACGAAACAGCACGTGCATCGTCGTCGAAAAGACCCACGTGTAGCATGACTTCGTGCCCACTTTCCAACCGGTCTCATCAATGTAGACAATCATCTGTAAGGCGATCAGTTCGGCGATCGTGTCGTATTGCTCGTCCCAGTCGGAGGCCAGTTGCTTCAACAGTGAGTCGGCCTGGGACTTCGACAGTTCCAACTTCGTGAAGCACCGCATCACCTCGCACGCCTGGTCCAGCGAGACGCCAATCCAGGAGTGCAGAAACGCCAGAATGAGGATGATCTCGAGGCCGTATTCGCTGCGACTGGTACGCAGCCCCGGCGGCAGCGGCCATTGTTTCGAGTCCGGCAAGTCATGGATGCGATAGCCGACGTCAACCGCCTGGCCGTCGATGAGCCGCCACGCGAACTGTTCACGACGAAAGACGCACTGTTGGGGGTCGGCGTCGGCGTGAGAGACGTCGTCCTCGGACCGGACCATCTCCCGCTTGAGTTCCTTGGGCCGCCGCCCGCTGGACTGCCGGCCTCGCCGCTTCCGTTTGCGGCGAGCATTTCGTCCCAGGCTGTAGTTTTCCTTGAAGACCGGCGTCTTGGCTGCCTTGGAATCCGCCTTCCCCGCCAGCAACTGCTTGAGCCGTTCCAGTTCCTCTTCCAGTTGCTGAATCCGCGCCGCCTGCTGCCGGTTCTGTTCGGTCAGTTGCCGAATCCGTTCATTCTTGTCGTCACGGGAGTCCATACCCGAAACCTACTCGACCGCCCAAAAATCACAAAGACCAGTCTCAACGAAAATAGACAGCTACCCCGAAGCGACTCCGCAGGCGATCGACGACCGGGATCAGCGTCGTCACGTCAGTGGTGTTGCCCGGCCACCACTCGCAGCAGATCGGCCGCCCCTGTCCGTCGCCACGGCCCCGACGACCCTCGGATCGAGGTCGGGCCGATGGTCCTTGCTGCACCCCCGTTGGCCGATGTCCTGGCCGCCCTCGCCCTCGAAGGAGATCGACGTGGTGTCGAAGAAGACCCGTTGAAGGTCAGTGAAGAGGTCACGCCGAGGGGCGAACAACTGGGCGAACAACTCCTCCTCGACCCGGTCCTTGGTGCCGCGGGGTGCGAACGGCGTCTTGCCCGCCTGCTGGTCGTGGGGCAGTTCCTCGCCGAGCCAAGCCAAGCCATCGCCCGGTAGAGGGGGTGCAGTTGGATCGCGGCGCACCCCGCGATCCGGGAGTCGGTCCTCCCCCTGTCGGCAGCCCGGTCGCTGCCAGGGTCGAAGAGGCGATGGAGGACGGTGAGGAAGATGGCCCGCTCGACATCGAACTTGAAGCGGCGTCCGTCCCGAAGTCGCTCGATGACCCGTGGGCACCCCGTCTCTTTCCAGCGCCGCGGGAAGATCAGGGCCGGTCCGATGCGTCGGGTGCTGATGGTGGGGAGTTGACCCTGGGCGTGAGCGGAGAGCAGGAGGACGGACTGGGTCAGGGGGCGCCCGAGACCAGCAGGGCGTCGAGTTGGCCGGACTGCTGGAGTTCCTCGAGGCGTCCCAGAGTGGCGATGACCCGTTGCCGTGGTCGTCCATCCTCCCAGCGGTTCTCGACGATCTGGAGGTAGGAGCGGGTTCCGGAGGTCTTGGTGCGGAAGGACATGGCGCCCGCGTGGTTGAGACACCATGATCATAGGGCAGAAATGCAGGATTACAAGGGGAAAACGCCGTGTAGTGTGGCACTAGGATTGTGGCACCGATGCGATTCCCGGCCCGTCAGCAAAGGAGTTACGTCAAAAACCGAGGCGCAACTGTAGAAGAAAAGTCAGGGGGCCGATGTTGCGACTTTGGCGGAGCAACTTGGTGTGGGCGAAGCCGAGGCGGCTGCATGGTTGGAAGAGAAACTGGGTTGGCTCGCACGTACGCGTGCGAAGTGCGCACAGTGGAGTTACTTTCAGAAGGTGGTCAAAGTCGCAGAGCAAGAGATCAAAGTAAGGAGGACTGAGCCGCACGAGTTGGCGACGAGTCAAGGACCGCCTGGAAGGAGAAAGCCAACCTGTGGGAACCGAGAAAGCCTTTCGCGAACAGGTCCTGTCGTTTGTGCGGAAGGAGGGAGCCAAGGTGCCTGCCAGGCAGAAGTACCTGGGGAGTACCGACGTGTTGGAGTCGTTGTTTGGCAAGTACAAACTGGAGTTTTGCAAACAGTGACCTCGCAGCCTCGACACAGGCAAAATGGGCGTAGTTGACCCTCATCCGCTCTGGCGCTGTTGGAGTGCGGAGCATCTGATCATGCCAGGGATTGTCGAATTCACTCCGCGCGATCGATGCCGCGTGGCTGCGAACCAGGGCTCACGATGTCACGACAGCCCAACTTGTGCCACCACATGGTCATACGACCTCCCCAAGTCGTCACCTGCTCGATCGCCCACGACAGCGTCGCTCCGCAGGGTCTCCTTCTCCATCGCCCGACAGGCCTCGCCGATGGTCATCAGCCTCTGGAACGCCCATTCCTTCGCACGGCCCTGCTTCAACTCGCTCATGAGCAGACTGTACGCCAGCATGACCAGGTACATGTGCCGGGTCTGGCCTTCGGAAGTCACGCAGCTGACAATCACCCAATCCCGAGTTGCTGCTTGCCGTCCCGATGAAACGTCTCCGTGCCCGTCCAACGATGCCGATACACCCGGACGCCTCGGCCCACCTCCCAGGTGGTCCGGTTGGTGACCAGGATCTTGACCGGTTCGGGGTCGTGGCGATACCGCCACAGCACCACGATCCGGACCTTGTGCTTCACGTCGGGGATCCGCAGCGTCACCGTGAAATACCACTGCCGCCGATCGCCGATCCGCAACTCCTTCCGGTCCGCCGCCGGGATCGACGCGGCCAGTTCATTCGACCTTGAGGATCCGGCCCTGCCACTGCACCTTGCGGTTGCTCTTGAGGTCACCGACATAGGCCCGGGGCTGCCCGAATCGATCGGTCTTGCCGTGGATGTGGTTGAGGATCTCGGCGTTGGTGAAATAGCTGTCCATGGTGAAGTCGCCGGGGATCCGTCGCTCACACGCCCAGTCGATCAACTCGCAGCACAACTTGGTATGGTTGCGGAACGGCTCCTTCATCGCCGCGCAGATCTCCTGCTTGCGGAAGAGTCGGAACTCCAGGGGGTAGTGCTTGCCGCTGGTGCAGACGTAGTTGATGAAGAGGTAGTCCTGGGCGATCTTGTTCCGCTCCTCGGCGTGGTCCCAGAACCAGCCGGCGTCGGGGATCAAGGCCCCGTCGCGGTCGATGAGGGTGTTGTCGATGGGGATGACGCCCTGGTCGCTGTAGCGGGTCGTGGGATCCTCCTGGAGCAACTCCAGTCGTCGCTCGTTGAGGCTCTCGGCGTCCCAGGCGACCTCGGTGAGGAAGCGGTTGAGGCAGGACTGGTCGGTGGTATGGGCGAACGCGTCATGGATGCCGAGGACGGTCTTGCGCTGGGCGACGAAGAGCCCGGTGAGGTACTCGGCGAAAGTGGCGGCGCTGGCAGTCGTTGGCGAAGAAGTCGCCGTATCGGGCCACGGCGTCATGAACCACGGTGGGGAATTCGACGATCCCTGGCATGATCAGATGCTCCGCACTCCAACAGCGCCCGAGGAAATTCGGGTCGGAATGCGCCGATTTTACCTATTTTGACGCGGTCGAAACACTGTTTGCAAAACTCCAGTACAAAGACCTTGCCGCACAAGCGCCCTGCCGGGAGATCACGGCGAATGTCTTGATGATTCCGCTGTTGGTGACCTCCTTGACGGCGGACCTCCTTCGCCGGGCATTGGAGACCGTTCGAGCCCAGGATGTCGAAGAGTGGCTCGATGAACACCTGGGACCTTTCCCGCAGAAGAAAAAGCGAGCGGTGTTGACTGCGGCCCGTTCCAGTAACACGAACGAGGGCCCGGAACCAGCATGAAAAAAACGGCCCGAAATCGGTACAGACTGGACAGCCTTCCCTGAGACACCCCCCGGGGCCATCATGCCGGCCCTACGTGCTTGCGGGCATCCGCGTGGATTGGCCCCACCGGGCTGGTATACATTGAGCGTCAACCGGGGGTTCGGCGACAGGCAGAAGTGGCTCATTCCATTCTCAGTCGTTCCAAAATTGGGCTGCATGGCGAAGGACAAATGCCGATCGACGCAAGCTCCCCCCGAATAATGACTCTCGAGGACAGAGTCATCACCGGAGAGAGCCATGCACCACCCCATCGTATCCTCGACCGCCACCGGGTCCACCGCCTCGCCGCCGAGCACCTGCAAGCCCCTCTGAAGTTCAAGGACTACAAACGCCAGACCTCGGCCCAGGTCCTCTGGGCGCTCTTGCTGGCCGACGCGGCCCGGATCACCTCGTTGTCCGACGCCTGCCAACGCCTCCGCGACGCCCCCTCCGACGAGACGGCACGCCAGGCGCTCTGTGGCCACCCTGCCCGACGACGCCACACTGCAACGACAGCTCAACGCCGCCTTGGCCGGACACTCGCCAAGGCGCTCCGCAAACGCCTTCAGAGGCTGGCCATCGACTGGACCTTGATCCCCTACCACGGCCGTCCCTTCCGCAACCCCGACGAGAGCTACCGCGGCCAGGCCCAGAGCGGCACTAGTACCACAACCCGCTATTTCTCTGTCATCGTAATTGAAGCTTACCTGACTTCCCCAGATTACGTCTTCAGGGGCCGTCCTGTGAATGTCCAGCGGAAGGGCTTTGCAAAGACCTCGTTGAAATACCGAACGAAGCTCAGTAACTTCTCCCTCAGGTCATCCACCGATTTGAAATTCCCTCGTCGAATCACCTTTCGCGCAATCACGCCAAAGACGATTTCAATCTGGTTGAGCCACGACGTATGCTTGGGCAAATACAGAAAACGAATGCGATGGCTCCGATCCGCCAGGAACTCCTGCCGCGTCGCTTGCGAGTGCAGGATGCCCCTCTTACCTTTTTTCCCCAACTCGCGTTCGATGCCGCAGGTCTGTGCCACCCAGTTCACCAAGCCCTCCGAACCATGGATGTTCAAGTTGTCCACCACGAACACCCAGGACGTCTCGGGATCCGTCGCCACCGTCTGGGCCACATGCGCCACAAAGTCCTGTTCCGTTCGCGTCGGCCCCAACGTCGGGGCCACCAACTCTCCCGTGACGACGTGAAAGTTCCCGATCAGCGTCAGCGTGCCATGACGCTCGTACTCGAATTCCCGCGCTTCCACCCGGCCCGGCACCATCGGCAACGTCGCAGCGATTCGCTCCCGCGCCTGAATCCCCGTCATCTCATCCGTACAGATCGTATGCGTGTTCTCCGCCGCGTACAACCGCGGTGCTTCTTGATAGCCATCGCACACCGCTTCGACTTTCTCCTGGAACTGCTGCGGGTCTTTCTCCTTGGTGTTGAGCCAATAACGGCTGCGATGCGGTTGCAACTCCGCCTCGTTGAGATAGCGATTGACTTGCGACGCCGAGATCGACGCGACGATGCCCCGCTTCCGGGCCTCGTCGGCCCACTCGTGAGCGGTCCAGTGGGTGATGGGGCGGCCCGATTTCTCCGGCGGTTCGCACGCCAACGCCAGGATCTGTGTGACTTGCTCCGGTGTGAACTTGCCGGGATTGCCCGGCCGCGACGCGTCGCTCAGGACGTCCTCGATGGCCCGACGCAGGTCGGCCCAGGACTCTGTGCATTCGACCTCGATGAGTCTGAGCCACGCCTCGGCCCAGCGTCGCCGCCAGAGGCCGATGGCGTTTCGATTCAGGTCGATTTCGTCGGCGATGTCTTGGTTGTCGATCTTGTCGAAGGCCCGCAGGATGAGTGTCGCCCGCTGCACGAGTGCGACGGCGGCGGTGCGCGAAGGGGCGATGTCCTGGAGGATCTTGAGTTGCCGTTCGGTAACTCGGATTCTGGCAGCCGAGCCTGGCATGTGATCGCCTCGTGTTGAAAGAGGAATCTGGGAAAGCCAGGTATTTTCGCCAAAACCCGCCCATTCATGCCAGCCCTCTTGAGGGTTGTGGTACTAGCCACTTCCACGCCTACGCCACCGCTTCCGTCATCCGCAAGGGGCAGCGCTCCACCGTGGCCCTGACCGGCGTCAAGAAGGGCGAGTCGCTCAAGCAGGGGGTCCAACGTCTGCTCCGTCAGGCCGCCTGTGTGGGCATCCGGCCCCGACTGCTCCTGTTGGATCGCGGGTTCTCCCGCGTGGCGGTCGTTCGCTACCTCCAGGCGGCGCGGGTGCCGTTCCTGATGCCGGTGGTCTGTCACGGCCGCGCGCCAAGCACCCGAAAGGTAGGCTGTCCAGTCTGTGCTGTTTTTCCATGTTAGAATTCATGCCAGAATCGGTCCCGTCAAGGAGGGTGTTTCAAGTGGGGATTTAGTGATGAGCGACGACGGGGATGCTGCCCGAAAGGCAAGGAAACTCCGAGCCAGTCGTGATCGGTGGAAACAACGATCGGCCGAGAAACAACAGCAGATTCGACAGTTGCGGGTCACGAACCGTGACCTGTCTCTGAGCCGAGATCAGTGGAAAGCCCGCGTCAAAGACTTGGAGGAACAACTGCGAGCCTTGTCAGCGGCTCCTGAGAGCCCCTCCGCTGACGGTCCGCATGTCTGCGTCTTTTTTGGGGGCCAGATGCTCAATCGGTCAAGGACACTCCTGATCCCCCTCTCCTTGCTGGGCGACTGATTACACCCGAAGAGTTGTCTTGCGCCAAAGGACATGTCTACCCCCTGCTCTTGGTTCGCTTGGCTCTGACCTGGGTCTGCGAGGCTCACAGCAGTTATCGCGGAGTCGCCTTGATCTTTTCCTCCCTCCAAGGTGTTGTGGTCGCCGTTGGCCCATGTGCCGAGACCATTCGCCTGTGGCTGTTGCGTGTCGGCTTGTTTCTGCTGCGGCGGCCCTTGCCGCGTTGTTCCGATTGGGTGTTTCTTGTCGATCTGACCATCCAGTTGGGAGAGCACAAGTGTCTGGTGATCCTGGGCGTGCGCTTGTCGGTGTTACGCAGCAAAGGCTATAGCCCCGACCATCGTAAAACTTCGCCTAACCCGTTTTTTTCTCTTGAACGTCCGGTCGGCCCTTTCTTTTCCTCGTCGGTTTTGCGTAGATTTTTGGGGTCATGCAAGACCTCGTGCTTCTACCCCTGAACGAAGTTGACTCGTCGGCCACCGAGCCGACCTGTCTCGCGCCACTGCGGCAGGAAGTCGTGGAGTTGCGCACCGAAGGCGCAACTGCGACGCGAGAACCTCGAACTGCGGCAGCAGACCGGGTATTGGCGGAGTCAGCACGCCACGGCCAAGCAACGGATCGCCGAATTGGAACAGGAGGTCGCACAGCTTCGCGGTGACAATCGCAAGCTCCAGGACCAACTCTTCGGACCAAAGAGCGAACACGCTTCGTCTCGGGACCGCTCCAATGGCCTTGATGGCGAGGAGGAGCCGGCCTCCCCGAGCCCGCCAGTCGCAGCCAGCGAACGGAGCGGCCCGGGCCGAAGCGGCGGGACTACAGTCACTTGCCAGTCGTCGAGGACCTCCGCGAGTTGCCCGAGCACCAGCGCTGTTGTCCCGGGTGTGGGGTGCCGTTCTCCCCCAGCGACACCGAGGATTCCGAGCAGATCGAGATCGAGGTCCGCCCCTATCGCCGCCGCATCCGGCGGCGACGTTATCAACGGACGTGCACCTGTGCGTTCGGCCCGCGAACCCTCACCGCTCCGCCGGCACCCAAGTTGATCCCCAAGGGGTTGTTGGGGGTGTCCGTGTGGGTGGAGATCCTGCTCGACAAGTTTGCCAGCCACCGTCCCACGGAGCGGTTGTTAGCCTCCTGGCGGCAGTCTCGATTTCGACGTGGCGGCCGGTACCGTCACGAGCGGCCTGGAGCATCTCGAACCCGTGTTTCAGCCGCTCTACGAGGCGCTGCTGGCGCGGAACGCCCGATCGGCGTTCGCCCAGGCCGACGAAACGCGCTGGATGGTCTTTATCGTCCAGGACGGCAAGAGCGGGTATCAATGGTGGCTGTGGGTCTTCCTGGGCGAGGACACGGTGGTGTTTCGACTGGACCCCAGTCGCAGCCACGAGGTCCCCGAAGGCCACTTCCCCGACGACGCCCACGTGGTGGTGATGGTCGACCGCTACTCGGCCTACAAGGCGATGGCCCAGGTGAAGACAGGGCATGTGATCCTGGTCTTTTGCTGGGCGCACGTCCGGCGTGATTTCGTCAAAGTCGGCAAGGGGTGGGACGAGTCGAAGGAGTGGGCAGTAGCGTGGCTGCGGCGCATCCGTACGTTGTATCGGCAGCAACACCAGCGGCGGAAACATGCCGTCGGCAGCGTGGAGTTCGCGGCCGCCGACGCCGAAGTGCGGCAGACTGTGGCGACGATGCAGGCTCAGGCCGAGACGGAGTTGGCGGACCCGAAACTCGCGACCCCTTGTCGCAAAGTGCTGGTCAGCCTCCAGGAGCACTGGCCCGGGCTGATCCGGTTCGTGGACGACCTGCGGATCCCGCTGGACAACAACGCCTCGGAGCGGCAGGCGCGGGGTCCGGCTCTGGGTCGGAAGAACTACTATGGCTCTGGTGCGTTGTGGAGCGGCCGCCTGGCGGCCGCCTTGTTTTCTCTATTCGCGACCTTGACGCTGGCCCGGTTGAACATCCGCAAGTGGCTGACGTGGTACCTGCAAAGTTGCGCCGACAATGGCGGCCAAGCCCCCGCGGACCTCGCGCCGTTCTTGCCCTGGACGATCTCCCGAGAAAAACGCCGTGAAATGGCCCTCGATCCCGACGACAGTTCGTGATCGGCGCGGCCCCGTCCGCAATCCATTCGCGATTGAACCTGACCCGCAATCGGGTGAAGATCTCATTTCGCCCATTCCATCGCATAACGGTTTGGGCTACCGACCACGATGTCCAGGTGCTCTCGGTCGCTGTGTTGACGCGCTGCAACGGCGAAACTGTCGCGGCCCACCTGGGCACGCTCAGCCAACGTCTGGGCGTGCCGGTGCAGGTCGTCTCCGATCACGGCAGCGATGTGCTGGCGGGAATTCGCTTGTTCCGGCGGAAACAGCAGGATCGTCACCAGTGCGTCGTCGAGACCTCCGACATCACCCACGGCCTGGCCATTTTGCTGAAAAACCAACTCGAGCCCGACGCGCGTTGGGCCAGTTTTGTCACGGCGTGCCAGAGCACGCGACAGCAGTTGCAGCAGACCGCAGGCAGCTTTCTGAAGCCCCCGGCCTGGCGCAGCAAAGCGCGGTTCCTCAACCTGGAAAGTCACTTGACGTGGGCCAACGAGATGTTGGTCTTGCTCCAGGGTGCCGATGTGGCGACTTTGGCGGAGCAACTGGGCCAAGGCGTTGCCGAGGCGGGGAAATGGTTGGAAGAGAAACTGGGTTGGCTGCGCAGAGTACGCGCGCGAAGTGCGCGCCTGGAGTTACTTTCAGAAGGTCGTCAAAGTTGCCGAGGAAGAGATCAAGGAAGCAGGACTGAGCCGCACGAGTTGGCGCCGAGCCAAGGACCGCCTGGAAGGAGAAAGCCAACCGGTGGGAGTCGAAAACGAATTTCGAGGACGGGTCCTGTCATTTGTGCGGAAGGAAGGAGCCAAGGTACCTGCCAGGCAGAAGTACCTGGGGAGTACCGACGTGCTGGAGTCGTTATTTGGCAAGTACAAAGACCTTGCTGCACCAGCGCCCTGCCGGGAGATCACGGCGAATGTCTTGACGATCCCGCTGTTGGTGACCTCCTTGACGGCGGACCTCCTTCGCCAGGCATTGGAGACCGTTCGAGCACAGGATGTCGAAGAGTGGCTCGATGAACACCTGGGACCTTCCCCGCAGAAGAAGAAGCGAGCGGTGTTGAATGCGGCCCGTTCCAGTAACATGAACGAGGGCCCGGAACCAGCATGAAAAAAACGGCCCGAAATCACTACAGATTGGACAGCCTAGCCTAAAGGCCCCAGTGGCAGCTCTGTCTTCCGGACGTGGACGAACAGCGGTTGGTCGACCTACACCCTGGCCGACACGAAGGGGCGGCCGGCGACGGTGTCGCTCTGCGTGAAGTGCCGGAACTATCGCGGGCAGTGGACGCGGCACGGGCGTCAGGTGTTGATCTACGCCTCCTGGGGCTCTCAGCCGCCGTCGCCGGACGCAGTGTTCACGACTTACCGGCTGCGGTTCGGGATCGAGACGAGCGACCGCCAGATGCACGCGGCGCGGATCCGAACGACGACCCGCCGACCGGAGGTGCGCCTGTGGTACGTGGGAATCGCGCGGGTACTGCGGAACCTCTGGGTGTGGCTGCACGCCACGCTGCTGGCGATGCCCCGCCGCGGCGGTCGGGTGATCTTACTGGAACGGCTCCGGTGGGCGACGCTGTGGCTCTGGTTGCTGCATGTGGTCGAGGAGGCCTTCGGGACCGACGATGTCACCTACACCGAAGGAGATGTAGGACATGAGCTTGCGTTGTAGCGGACCGTCGGACTTATTTTGGAACGACTGAGATTGCACAGAATAGGAAGAGATTCTCGGGCGCCATTGAGGCACGAGGGAGATGACTTCGCCAGGCAGATTTTCGACAGTTGCGCCTCGTTTTTCGACGTAACTCCTTTGGTGATAGGCCGGGGATCGTACCGGAGCCATAATCATGGTGCCACGTAACCAGAACAATACCCTTGAAATCCGCCAATTATCCCCTATGATCATGGTGTCCCAACCACGAGGGCACCATGTTCTTCCGCACCAAGACCTCCGGTCCACGCACCTACCTCCAGATCGTCGAGAACCGCTGGGAGGATGGCGCACCCGGCAACGGGTCGTCGCCACCCTGGGACGACTCGACCAACTCCAGCAGACTGGACAACGCGACGCCCTGCTGGTCTCGGGGGCACGCCTGGCCCAGTCCGTCCTCCTGCTCTCCGCTCACGCCCAAGGGCAACTCCCGACCCTCACCACGCGACGCATCGGACCCGCCCTGATCTTCCAGCGGCTCTGGCAACAGACGGGGTGCCAGCGAGTCATCGAGCAACTCCGCGACGGACGCCGCTTCGAGTTCAATGTCGAGCGGGCCATCTTTCTTACCGTCCTCCATCGCCTCTTCGACCCCGGCAGCGACCGGGCCGCCGACAAGTGGCGGACCGACTCCCAGATCGAGGGATGCGAACCGCTGCAACGGCACCACCTCTACCGGGCCATGGCCTGGCTCGGCGAGGAGTTGCCCCAGGACCAGCAGAAGGGCCAGACGCCGTTCGCACCCCGCTGCACCAAGGACCGGATCGAGGAGGAGTTGTTCGCCCACCGCCGGGATCTCTTCACTGATCTCCCACGGGTCTTCTTCGACACCACCTCCCTCTCTTTCGAGGGGGAAGGTGGCCAGGACATCGGCCAGCGGGGCTTCAGCAAGGACCATCGGCCCGACCTGTACCAGATGGTGGTGGGGGCGGTGCTCGACGGCCAGGGGCGGCCGATCTGCTGCGAACTGTGGCCCGGCAACACCACCGACGTGACCACGCTGATCCCGGTCGTCGATCGCCTGCGGAGTCGGTTCGG
The DNA here is from genome assembly GCA_963803395.1 of uncultured Planctomycetaceae bacterium. Lineage (GTDB taxonomy): Bacteria > Planctomycetota > Planctomycetia > Isosphaerales > Isosphaeraceae > JAFANO01. The sequence goes on along the minus strand of CAWDND010000021.1, from coordinate 31,525 downwards.
GGTGCGGCGGATCTGCATCGTGGCGGACCGGGGCATGATCAGCCAGGAGACGATCGAGGCGCTGGAGCAACCGGAGCGGGGCTGGCAGTACATCCTGGGAGCCCGGATGCGGTCGCAGAACGAGGTGAAAGACGAGGTGCTGTCCCGAGCCGGCCGCTACCGGGTCGTGCATCCCCAGCGCGTCGAGAGCGACGATCCCTCACCCCTGAAAGTCAAGGAGGTGTGGGTGGACGAGCGTCGCTACGTAGTCTGCCTCAACGAGGACGAGGCACGCAAGGAGGCCGCTGATCGGGAGGCGATCGTGGCGGCGCTGCGCGAGCAACTCCACTCGGGGGACAAGTCGCTGGTGGGCCACAAGGGCTATCGCCGTTACCTCAGCGGCAGTAGCTCCCCTCACTTCCAGATCGAGGAAGCGAAGATCGCCGAGGACGCCCGCTCTGACGGCAAGTGGGTGCTCCGCACCCACACCGATCTCGATTCGGCTGAGGTGGCGTTGCAGTACCAACGGCTCTGGAGGGTGGAGCACTGGTTCCGCTCATGCAAGTCGTTGTTACAGACCCGTCCGATCTCCCACCGGTGTGATGAGACGATCCGGGGCCATGTGTTCTGCTCGTTCCTGGCGTTGGTCCTACGTCAGGAACTCCAGGCCCGTTTGGAGGAGCGGGGTCACGAGTTCGAGTGGGCGGATGTGATCTGTGACCTGGAGCGGCTGCAGAGGGTGGAGGTGGAGCAGGACGGGAAGCAGTTCCTGCTGCGGAGCGAGGTACAAGGCCCGTGTGGGAAGGTGTTCCAAACTGTGGGGGTAACCTTGCCGCCGACGGTTCAACAGGTCGCACCCACCACCCCAAGGCCGGATGCTGCGCCTGGTGCCACGCCACCTGGTTGATGCGTTAAGTCTATGCCACTCCTGGAGATGCCACATTATGGTGTTGAAGATGAGTCAAGATCCTCGACGGCTCGACCGTGCGCATGCCCGATACCCCGGAGAACCAGGCGGCGTATCCGCAACCGTCGTCTCAGGCGCCGGGGTTGGGATTCCCGATCGCCCGCATCCTCGTGATCTTCAGCCTGGCCGTGGGGACGGTCCTCGATGCGGCGATCGGGCCGTACCAGGGCAAGCAAACGAGCGAGCTGGCCCTGCTCCGACAGATCATCGCCGAGTTTCAGCCCGGTGACATCGCCCTGGCCGACCGCTGCTTCTGCTCGTACGGGGTGATCGCGGCCCTGCTCGCGCGCGGCAGCGATGTGGGGGTGCGTCTGCACCCGTGCCGCAAGGCCGACTTCCGCCGGGGCCGCCGACTGGGTCGCGAGGATCATCTCATCACCTGGCCGAAACCCAAGGAGATCCCCGACTGGAGGAGTCGCGCCGAGTACGACGCGATGCCCGCGGAACTGACGTTGCGCGAGTTCCGCGTCCGGGTCAAAGACCCGACCAAGCGGGTCCGCACTCTGGTGGTTGTGACGACACTGGTGGAGGCGAAGACGTATCGATCCGAAGAGCTGGGGAATTTGTTCCGTCAGCGGTGGGATGCGGAATTGGATCGGCGTTCCTTGAAGACTCAGATGAAGATGGAGATGTTGCGGACGAAGAGCCCGGCGATGGTGCGCAAGGAGGTGGCGGTGCATCTGCTGGCGTACAACTGGATCCGGGGTCTGAGGGCGGAGGCGGCGCGGGCCGGGGCAGTGCAGCCGCGGCGGCTAAGCTTCACGGGGTCGTTGCATACGGTGCGCGCATTCGAGGAGAGTCATCTGTAGGATCCGGTTCAGATCAAGGCGGATCTTCCGCGGCTGTTGGAGTTGATCGCGAAGAAACGCGTGGACGCTCGCCCGGACCGGTACGAGCCGTGCGCGGTGAAGCGCCGGCCGAAGCCGCACCCGCTGCTGCGGATGCCGCGGAAGAGAGCGAAGCGGTTGATCAAGCGGGGTATAATACCTTATAATAAAGCATAGGATCAATTGCGAATCAGTGTCGCCGCAAGCTATTCAACAGCAGAGCCTTGCGTTATCCTCGTGCCATTCGTGTTATGGGCAATTCAGCCTGGCCGGTGGCCCGAAGGATCGACGTCGGGCCCTGGAACGCGCCGTCTTGGGGCAGTTGTGGATCGGGGAGGTGGCCGCGGCGATTGCGCTGTTGCAGGAGGCGATGGAGTGGGTGAGGACCCCCCAGTGCTGGAGGAGTTAATCGCCTACCTGGAGAAACGTCGGGGGACGATCCCGAATTACCAGCAACAGCAGCGTGGTGGCATGTGGATCGCGAGTACGCGCGTGGAGAAATTCCACGACTGGTCGGTGTCGGAGCGTTGCAAGGGACGAGGGATGAGTGGGACGTCGCTGGGGGTTCTGTCGTTGGCCGCATTTGGAGGCGGCGCGTGAAAATGGGGAACTGAACTTATGGCGGCAGACCCGCGAACTTCCCAAGATTCGTCTGCCGGAGCCGGAACGGAAGGCCGCGTGAGAACGGGCCGAGCGCACCAAGGCGTGGGCGCTAGGAGATTATTTCGGAGAGGTGCAGGTGCCGTGCGTGAGAGTTTTTGTCCCGGTCGCTCGGGGTTCAGCCCATTTCCAGCGGACTCAGCATACCCCCAACTCCCATCACCTTATCCCCTCCCCCACGCAGTGTCCTTTGCGCCTTTGTGGATGAATCTCTTCGGTTGATCTCAAGCGGAGGGTCGATCCTCGATATTGGAAATGTCTCTTTCCGTCTTTGGGGTTGGTCGGCTACCATAAGTTAAGAGGATCGGGGACCGGTCCGCGTGCAGGCCCTCTTTCAGGAGGTCAGGGATGACGCTCTATGATGCACTGATGGCGGGCGTTCTGGTTGCGGGGATGATCTGGGGGGCTTGGCGAGGCATCACCTGGCAGCTCGCGAGCATCGCCTCGTTGGTGCTCGGTTACACGGTGGCCCATCCCCTCTCGGAGCAGTTGGCCCCCCAGTTCCCGGGTGAGCCGGCGGTGGCCCGAAGCCTGGCGATGCTGGTGATTTATGCCGGCGTTTCGGGCGGTGTTTTTCTCCTCGCCTGGATCGTCCGGGCGACCCTTCGTCGGCTGAAATTCGAGGCCTTCGACCGCCATCTGGGCATGGTCCTGGGGGGATTGGAAGGTGTACTGCTCGGGCTGGTGGTCACGCTCTTCGTGGTCAGCCTGGCACCCCAGACCCGGAATCCGATCTTCGCGAGCCCCACGGGCCAGGTCGTCGGCCAGGTGATGCAGGCGGTCGGGGCGGCCTTGCCCGGCGAGGTCCGCTCGGTTCTTGCGCCCTTCTGGACGCCCTCCGAGGGACTTGCGTCGGAAGAGCCGCAGGCCCCCGAACCGAAGCCGGTGTCCCAGAGCGGCGCGCCCGAGGCGAATCGTGACCGCTGGAGCGAGACTCAGGGCGGTCCCCCAACGCTCCAGAGGATCATTGAGGAGGGGAAGGCACGCGTCGGCCGGGCGATCGCCGAGGCGGCCGGGAAAGAATTCGAGCGGACGGGTGAGATGAATGGCCGCGCGGTTGAAGGTCGGTGATCGCGAAATCAACCTGACGCAGGTCCTCAAGCTTGCCGGATGGGTCCTCTCCGGCGGCGAGGCCAAGACCCTGATCGCCGAGGGACGAGTCCGGGTCAACGGAGAGGTCGAGTTCCGGAAGCGGCGGAAAATGGCTGCCGGTGATGTGGTCGAGATGAAGGGCGGACCCTCTTTGACCCTCGGGTGAATTCCCCTCCCATGTCCTCCAACGATCCGGGACGCTCGCGCAAGCGATCCTCGTCGGGACGAACCCCCGCCGCACGTCTCGGGCTCGCGTGCATGGGATGTTTCAGAGCCTTCGAATGAAGGGGGAACCATGAGGCGAATCGCGATCTTGACCGCGGGCGGCGACACGCCGGCGCTCAATGCCACGATCGTGGGGGCGGTCCATCGGGCGAACCAGGCCCGCGTAGAAGTCTTCGGCATTATCAAGGGGTTCAGCGGTCTGCTCAATCCCCAGGTCCCCCACGTCCATCTCAACCCGTTGTTCCAAGCGATCCCCGAGCTCGACGAGACCAGGGGCGGTTCGATCCTCGGCGCCTCCCGCGACTACGTCAATGCCGAGGATACCGAGACGATCGCCCGGGTTGCCGACCGCCTCCACCGGCTCCATGTGGACGGCCTGATCTGCGTCGGCGGCGACGGCACGCTCAATGGCATGCAGCCCCTGAGCCACCAACTGCCCGTCGTCCTCGCTCCCAAGACGATCGACAATGACCTCGGCCTCAACTATCTCGACGAGACGACCGAATGGGTCCGCGAGCCGGACGCCCGGCCCAAGGGCTATGCCTACCGGAAGCACCCGGGGCGGGAATTCGGCCTCGATGAGATGATCAACTATGTGACCCCGGGTTACGCCACCGCGGTCTACGTCTCCTCGCTGAGCGTCCAGCGGATCCGGACAACGGCGGAGAGCCATCGCCGGATCGCCATCATCGAGGTGATGGGCCGCGATTGCGGCATGATCTCCCTGGGCACCGCCTTCGGACAGCCGGATATCATCCTCGTCCCCGAGTCGCCCATCGAACCCAGTCCCTTGGTGGAGCGCGTCCTGGCCGTCCTCGACGTTCAGAAACACGCCATCCTTTGCGTCTCGGAAGGGGTTGTCAATACCGAAGGACACATCCTCGGCGCCGTGACGGCCAGCAAGGATCCGGCCGGCAACGTTCAGTACACAGGGGCCGCCGAGGCGGTGAAGAGGATCCTGGTCGAACGGATCGGCGACGCGTTCTTCACCCGACAGCGGCGCAACGAGAGCGCCGATGCCGCCATCTTCGTCCGGAAGATCGGCCACACCCAGCGCGGGGGGCGGCCCATCCACTTCGACCGGTTCTACGCCTCGCAGCTCGGAGGCAAGGCTGTCGAACTGCTCCTCCAGGGATTCCACGACTGCGTGGCCACCTTGCAGTATCGCGACGGCGGGTTCGTCCTGGACAGCCTGACCGCCAACAAGCTCCGCGACCGCTGGGGCGTGATCCACGCCCGCCCCCTTTCCCCGAGCTTTTACGACCCCCAACGGTTCAAGCCCTCCGCCAAGGGCATCGAGTACCTGCGGACCATCTTCTCCAACGCCCTCGGGGTCGATGACGTCGAGGGCATCCGCAGGGTCTTCAACATCGGGAACATCATCCATCCCTACGCTTCTGTGAATACCGATATCACCAAGCGGATTCACCGTCTCGATCCCCCCGCGTGAGTGCCGGGCGTCCCCCGCCCCGGCCCGGGAGGGACTGGGCCCTTGCTTCCGGCCTAGTGCCTCCCCTAGCATGGTCCGACTGCAGATCCCAGCACGATCCTTGCAAGACGCCAACCCGGCGCCCGGGTCGTTCGGATCGGGTGCGAATCATGCGAGAGGTGTCCCTTGCCAATCGAATCCGCTCCGTACGTCGGGACGAGGCGCTTGCAGATCGTGGATCAATCTGCCTCGTCCCGCTCCGAGTCCGCCTCCTTCGCGGAGGCCGTCCGCCTCGGATTGCTCGCCCAGCCGAAGACCTTGCCCTGGCAGTACTTCTACGACGCGGTCGGCTCCGCGCTGTTCGAGCGGATCTGTGAACTCCCTGAGTACTATCTGACCCGCACGGAGGACGCGATCCTTCGCGAACACGCCGACGCGATGGTCGCCGGCTGGGTCGGCAGCCCCGTGATGATCGAGCTGGGGAGCGGTAGCTCTTCGAAGACCCGGCGGCTGATCACGGCGGCGCTGCGGTCTTATGGCAGGCTACACTACGTCCCCATCGACGTCTCGCCGACCGCCCTCGGCGACTCGGCGCTGGCGCTGGCCGCGCCTTCCCCGCGCTACGCGTGACGGGTTTCGTCGCCGATTATCAGCAGGCACTGGCCGGCATCGCCGCGCGGATCCCCGACCCGAAACTCTGGGTCTTCCTCGGGTCGAGCCTGGGGAATTTCGAGGCCGAGGATGCGATCGGCCTGCTCCGCCGGGTGGCCGCGACCATGGATTCGGGCGACCGCTTGCTCCTCGGCACCGACCTGGTCAAGGACCGGGCGATCCTGGAGGCCGCCTACGACGATGTTGAGCGGGTGACGGCCCAGTTCAATCGCAACCTGCTCGCGCGGATCAATCGCGAACTCGGGGCTGACTTCGACCTCGACCAATTCAGCCACCGTGCCATCTATCGCGACGACCTCGGACGCGTGGAAATGCACCTTGTCAGTTGTTTGGACCAGTTCGTCCGGATCCCGGGCGCCGACCTGATGGTCCGTATCCTCCAGGGCGAGCCGATCCACACCGAGAACTCGCATAAGTACACCCCGGAGGGGCTCCGGGCCCTGGCGGAGCGCTCGGGCCTCGTGGAAGTGGAAGCGTGGGCGGATCAAGAGGGCCTCTTCCGCGTGCAGCGATGGCGCCCTCGCCCCGCACAAGAGGAACCCGTCGCCGTCGCGCCCGTGGCCTGAACAGTGAAAAGCCAGCGAGCAGGAGAAGCGATCAATCCGTGCAGGGACCAGAATGGGGCGAAGGGAAGACGAAGAGAGCGATCCGGAGACGATGCCGATGAGAAAAACAGATAAATATCGTTAATAGGGAGGCGATCCGCCAAATCCTGGCGTTTCTTCATCAAGGGCTGGACTCTGGCGATTTTACCCGCTTTTTGGGGGGGCTATCTCTCGCCATCTCCGCGCGGGCGGCGCGGACGAAGAACTCATACGCACGGACCTTACGGAATTGGCCTGGCAAAAGAAGCAGGGAACCCTTCTTTCATGACGTGTTGTGTCTCACGCAACGCCGTCCCGGAACCAGGAGCTTCCCGCTGAGCAGCATACCCCAGAGGGCCACGGACCCTGCAAGCGGTTTTTGGGCCGGATCTCGAGCCGATCGGTCGTCAGTCGGGGGTCATCTCACGCCTGCGAAAGTTCTCCGCCGAGATCTTGCTCGGGATGCTCGACTTCACCCTGCTGAAGACCCCCACGCCCAAGACCAAGGACTACGTCGCCTCCGCTGCTCAACTCGGCCTGCCCTTCACCGAACGATTGGTCGAGAAGCGCTGTACGCCCAAGCTCGAGCCCTCTGCGGTCCGTTCCGGCAGAGCGGACGCGAATCGTGATCTCGTAGCTCTCGAGCACGACGGCCCTCTCTTCCGAGTTGCCCCTGATTTTCTTCATGAAGCCATGAGGGTCACTTCCGACGCATCAGATTCCCGTTGGCCAGACGTCCGGAATGCCGAGCGGGTCGAGAGATGACCACGAGGGGGTACGGGTCATAGGACCATTGCTCACGGCACGGTTCCCCCGGCTGATATCCCTCGGTCACCCAGAGCCGGAACTGGTCCGGGGAGTGGGCCCGTCCCCGACGCCGCAGCCAGTCCTCGTACTGCTCGAGGTGTTCCCGCATCACCGCGCCGTCACCCGCCCTGACGAAGAGATAGCGGAGAGAGAACTGGCCGCGCGCTTCGGCGAGAGTGCCCGAGGGCCGGAGGAGTTCGGTCATGGCGGAGACCCAGCCCGTCCGTTCCGATCCACGCCAGCAGTGGATCAACAAGGGGTACTCGCAGGTGTCGAGGACGTGGAGGAGCGTTCGCGCCTGCGCACGGGACATCCATTCGGCCGAGGACAGGGCGATGTCGATTTGCGTGGCGCCCGCGCCGAGCACGGCCGCGCGCTCGGCACGATACCAGGCTTGTTTGGGGTTCGCCCCTCGGAGATTCAAGACCGTCCGGATTCCTCGCGAACGAATGACCTGGGCCAGGGACTTCGCCCTCATCTGGCCCGAGCGGTAGAGGTGTCCGGTCACGACCGTCGCGAAGTTCGCCGTCGCCAGGTTCCAGCCGAGGAATCCCAGGGCAAACAGGAGCGGCACCGTGACCGTCCGGACGACCCACTTTCGAATCCGGGTTCTTCGCATCGTCCGCGTCCTTCCGTGAGTGCCCGAGCGCCCCTCGTGTTGAACACCTGCGAGGTCCTCATCCCAAGAGCCCTCATCCCTTGAGATCCGCGTCTCTTACAGCAATTCCGCCCTTTCAACAAGCCGAAGTCATCCCCCCCAGGAATCGGAGGATTCCTCCGAAAGCGGGCTGATCCGGGGGCGATGCTCAGCGACCCGACGCCGATCTTCCCTGGAGAACCAGAAAGGGAGTCCGGTCCAGTCGATGGATTCGATGATATCCATGGGGAAGTCACGCAGGTCGCACGAGAGAGGGGAATTCCTGATCCGCCACAACCTCGTCAACCGGTCGCGTGGAATGTTGCACGGCTCATAATAATAAACATATGGTATGATAAAAAATCGTCCATTGCCCGCACCCGACGGTCGGAGCGGTCCTCTCGGAGTTGACATCGTGCCATGACGCAGACCCGACGACATACTCATCCTGGTGGTGACCCCTCAATGGCTTCGGTCCCCTCGCTTCCGCCTCATGCGAGCGTGGGTAAGCGTTGGAAATTCCGACGCAACCTGGTGATCTGCGTCGCCCATCGGAACGGCCTCTCCCAGCGCCTCCTGGCCGACGTCTTCGATCTCCCGCGCTCGACGATCCAATCCATCATCAATAAGTTCGGCAACTCAAAATAACAGGCTATCCGGTCTATGAGACTTCTCGCTGATCTTCACCCGATCCTCACATCACTGGTTCAGCGTGACATGGAGCTCCTGCAACCGGGATTGTCTCGTTTCCGCGAAAAACGTCCCGAGCAAGTTGACAGATCGGTGGCAGGAGGAACCCGCCGTGATGAGAGAACATCCGACGAAGGCTGTCATCATCTCGGAGGGGTTCCCCGATGTTCAAGCGACCGATCCGCCCCTGGGTCTGCCACGCCGCCGCCGTCTTCTCCCAATCCGCCAGACGGTATGGGGCCGCTTCCTCGAGGCACGGTATGAGCACGGAACGGTTGATCAAGTCGGGAATCGTGAAATCGTGAGAGCACGGAAGATACAGTTGAAAAATCGCCGACTATCGATTATAATGATCTTTCGAATATCGAGGATCTCGTTCGAGAGGCGGTCGAGATCCCTCACCCGCCAGAGCCCAACCCCCGCGGTCGAACCTTCCTCACCCTGAGCAAATGGCTTGTACACTTGCGACGTGGATTGCGGGCAATCCCGCGTGACGAGGGCGGAAACTTCTCGAGTTCTTTAGGATCACGTCCATGTGGACATTCGTTTGGTGTATGACGATGCTGTTCAACGGTTGCGACGGCAAAGAGCCGACCGATCGACTCATCCCGCCGGGCTGGAAGGGCAATCCCTGGGGACCGGCCGCGACCCTGGCCCGCGCGTCGGGGGAGATCCCGGCGCTCCCGATGACCCCGCTGATGAAGCAATGGGACAAGTGGGGCAAGACCGTGCTCCGCGATGGCGACATTCTCTTCCGTCAGGCCGATGCGCGCATCCTCTTTGGCCACTTCCCGTTCAGCCGATTCATCGCCAGGGCGAGCGGGAGCCCGTACTCGCATACCGCGATCGTGGCCCTCGAGAATGGCACGCCGGTCGTCTACGACACCACGAAGGCCGGTGTGCGTCGGCAACCGTTCCATGTCTGGATCCTCGACAACGTCGGATCGTTCGGCGTCAAGCGCGTCCGGCCCGAGCTGGCGTCGCGCACCGCGCTGGCGATACGCTTCTGCCGCGACGTCTACGAGCGGCAAGTCCCGTTCGACTTCGAACTTTCCACCGATGACAGGGCCTTATATTGCGTCGAGATGACGGAGAAGGCCTATCGCGCGGCGGGGCTGCCCCTGTCCGAGCCGATCCGGCTCGGCGACATGGAGAACGTGACCAAGTACCCGATCTGCGTCTTCGGGTTCTTGCGGTTCTCCGACCTGAGTCTCGATCAGCTCGCCTGGTTTCCCGGCAACGAGCGTCATGGGATCTGGTCGTCGCCGAATCTGGTGACGGTCTATCCTCCCACCCCCGCCTCCAACTCCGGAACGACCGGTCAAGGTCGTCAGGTGGGTCGGAAACCGACCGGGTCGGGCCAGAGGACGATGTCGCGGGGTTGAATGATCTGAGCTTGACTTTCGGCGAGACTCGGGCAAACTGACGACCCAATTCCGACCAACGGATTGGCCGGAGGCCCTCCCCGTCGTCGAGAGTCCCGCCTGCCATGCCACGCTTGCCAAGGATCGGCAGCCTTTGCGTCGCGATCGTCCTGGCCTTCTCTGCACCCGACGTCCATGCAGACGGCGGGTCGACTTGTGACCGGACGACGAATGACATCTATCCTCATAAGTCTGTAAGGCGCGAAGAGTATGGCCACGGAGCCAGAGCGTACTGGCTGTTCGAGCCGGCCGACCCAACGCCCGCGGTCGCACCGGTCGTGGTCTTCCATCACGGCTGGCTCGCGGTAAACCCGGCCGCCTATGGCGCCTTCATCGATCACCTGGTCCGCTGTGGCCGAATCGTGATCTTCCCTCGCTACCAGGCCGATCCGACGACCAGGCCGGCCGACTTCCTGCCCAACGCGCTGGCCTCCGTCCGCGACGCCTTCGACGTCCTCGAGACCTCGCCGAGCCACATCCGGCCCGATCGCCATCGGTTCGCCTTGATCGGCCACTCGGCCGGCGGTAATCTCTCAGCGCAGATGGCGGCGGTGGCGGAGGCGAACCACCTACCGCTCCCCCGCGCGGTCATCGCGCTGATGCCGGGTGAGGTCCAGCCGACGCGCGAGCCGAGTCTGGCGCGGATCTCCGCGACGACCCTGCTGGTCGTCGTCGCCGCCGAGGACGACCGGGTTGTCGGAGACGTTCGGGCGCGGCAGATCTTCGCAGGCGCCACCGCCATCCCCAGCGCGCGCAAGAAGTATGTGCTCTATCGGACCGACCTTCACGGCCACCCGCGCCTGGTTGCCGACCACCTGTCCCCGACTGCGGCCTACCACGGATTCGATACCGGCGAGGGCCTGTTCCTCGGCTTCCAATTGAGCCGGGCCGAGATCAACGCCCTCGACCGAGCGGGCTTCTGGCGCCTGGCCGACATCACGCTCGAGGCCGGCTTCGCCGGCCGGACGCTCGACGAGGCCACCTCCAACGGCGAGCTCTTCCGGCACCTGGGCTACTGGAGCGACGGTCGCGCGGTCGAGCGCCCGATCGTCGGCGACGACCTCTCGCTCATCCCCCGCGTCTTCCCCTCCAACGGCATCCGCCTCATTAAATGGACGCCCGACGACCCCCTCCCCCCCGCGTCCGCGCCGAAGTAGGACCTCCACACCCGCTTGACGATCTTGGGAGATCGGGCAACAATAAGTGAATTCTCCACTCCCTCCCAAGTCGCCGCAGGCTCGAGCATGCGTTTCCGGTGTCCGGCTCGTCAGCGGAGTGTGCGTGTCCTGGGGATTGCCTTCGTGATCCTCAGCCTCGTCCACATTCCGCTGCCCCAGCCCGACTTCCACAACATCCGCCATCACGACAGGCGGGGCGAAGTCTGCACCTACCATGACCACTTGCTCCGCTGGCACCCCTGCGCGGGCTCGGCAGACGATGTCGCGGTCTTGCACTGGCACTGGTTCCTCCCCACCGCGGGAGGATTGGACAAGGACCCGCGGGGGACCGGGCCTGCGATCCACGCGCATCTCGCGGATTGGCAAGCCTTGACCGGCGGCGACAGCCCGCAAATCTTCTCGGATACGTCCTCGAGCTGCGAGGGGCGGCCGGCCGCCTGCCTGCTGGCGGCGTTCCCGCTGGTTCTCCCCGTCGCAGGGATTGCGACCGTCTCTCTCCCCGGTCCCTGTCAGTCACGCGCCTTCAGCGCCACGTTTGCGCCTGCGCGCGACGCTCGCCGCGCTCCTTCAGCGCTGGACCTGCTGAGTCATCCTCGCTGCTCGGCACGCTGGGCCTCGATGCGGCCCCTGGGCGCGCTCGCGCCGCCCTCCCGTCCTCTCATCGTGGCTGAGTTGATCCATCGAGCCCGAGGGGCAATTTCCCGGGCCTTCGAGGCGAGGAGAGTGATCGATGTCCGTGGCATTCACGAGTCGCAGATGGTCATTGAGGGGCGCGCTGCTGTGGGCCGCTGTGGGGCTCTGCCTGGCGCTCTTCCTCTCCAACGTGTTGCACGATACGCTCTTTCACGGGCGGTCGGCGGTATCGTCGCCGACCGCGGCCGCGCCCCCGCCGCTTCCCCAGACGCCGCCGGCGGCCGCGACGACGGTGACCCTTCCCGAAGGGAAGCTCAAGGTCGCGGGGGTGCGGACCGAGCCGGCCCGCATGGAGGTGCTCCCGGCCGAGGTCGGCGTCCCCGGCCGGATCGAGGCGAACACCGACCGCCGGGTCGAGATCCGACCCCGCGCCTCGGGCGTGGTCCGCGAGGTCCACGCGTGCTCGGGCAGAGCGTCAAGAAGGGGGACCTGCTGGTCGTCCTCGACAGCCCCGACGTCGGCACCGCCCGGCTCAACCTCCGCGCCCGGCAGCGCGAGCTGGCGACCGCGCGGACCGAAGCCGAATGGAAGGACCAGGTCGCCGCCAACGTCGCCGAGCTCATCCCCGAGCTCCGCAAGGGACGTCCCCGCCGCGACCATCGAGCAGAAGTACGCCGACAGCCCGCTCGGCTCCAACCGCGCCTGCTGCTCCAGGCCTACGCCGAATACGAGATCGCCGCCCACGAGGAGGAGAAGACTGCGACCTGCGCAAGCACGAGATCATCGGCGAGCACCCGTTCTTCCTCGCCATGCACACCCGCGAGGGGGCCCAGGCCAAGTTCGAGGCCGCGCTCGAGCAGGTCCGGTTCGACGCGAACCAGCAGAAGCGGCGTGGCCGACCAGCAGGTCCGGCAAGCCGAGGCGGACGGTGATCGACGCCGCGCAGCGGCTCCGGATCCTGGGCGTCTCGGAGGACATCGCGCACCTGCTCGAGCACGCCAGCGACGCCGCCGGTGACGTCACAGCGGCGAGGACGTGACCGTCTACCGATCGTCGCCCCGTTCGACGGCACGATCATCAGCAAGGCGGCCGTCCCCAGCCAGAAGGCCGAGATGAACGACGTGCTCTTCACCCTGGCCGACCTGTCGACCGTCTGGGTCATCGCCAACATCACCGAGTCGGACTTCAGCGGTGCTGCCGAGCCTGGGCAGGCGCGATCCGCCTGACCGCCACGGCCTACCCCGGCCGGACCTTCGAGGCCAAGCTGCTCTCGGTCGGGGCGCAGGTCGACCCCGACCACCCGGACCGTGCCGCTCCTGGCCCAGACCGCCAACCCCGACGGCCTGCTCAAGCTGGGCATGTTCGTCCGGATCGTGCTCGACAGCGCCGACCACCGAGCAGGCGCCTGACCGTCCCCACCGCCGCGGTGGTCGAGATCGAGGGCCAGAGGGTCGTCTTCGTCCCCGCCGGCAAGGACGCGCCGGACCTTCACCGCTCCGACCCGTCAAGCTCGGCCGCGAGATGGGCGACCGCCAGGCCATCCTCGCCGGCCTCACCAAGGGGCAGATGGTCGTCTCGTCCGGGGCGTTCTTCCTAAGAGCGAGCTGATCCTCCAGAACCAGACCGAGGAGGAATGACGCCATGCTCAACGCCATCATCGAATCCTCGCTGAACAACCGCTTCCTCGTGCTGATGGCGACGCTCTTGGTCGCGGGGCTGGGGGTCTACTCGGCGCTCCACCTGCCGATCGACGCGGTGCCCGACCTGACCAACGTGCAGGTCCAGGTGATCACCGAGGCCCCGCGCTCGCCCGCTGGAGGTCGAGACGCTGCTGTCGTTCCCGGTCGAGGGGGCGATGAGCGGGCTGCCCGACGTCGAGCAGATCCGCTCGATCTCCAAGTTCGGCATCTCGGTCGTGACGGTCGTCTTCAAGGAAGGGACCGACATCTACCGGGCCCGGCAGCTCGTCGGCGAGCGGCTCGCCCGCGCCGCCGAGGCGATCCCGCCGGGCTACGGCACGCCCACGCTCGGGCCGATCGCCACGGCGCTGGGCGAAGTCTTCCAGTTCCAGGTCAAGGCGACCACGGAGTCGGGCGTCACGCCGATGGAGCTGCGGACGATCCTCGACTGGTTCATCGCCTACCAGTTGCGCAGGGTGCCCGGGCGTGACCGAGATCAACTCCCACGGCGGCGAGCTGAAGACCTACCAGGTCGAGCTCGACCCCGACAAGCTCGGCGACGTACCGGCTGTCGATGACCGACGTCTTCGACGCGCTGCGGTCCAACAACGCCAACGTCGGCGGCGGCTACCTCGTCCACGAGGGCGAGGCACGGTACATCCGCGGCGTGAGCCAGGCGCACAACGTCGAGGACATCGCCGCGATCGTCATCGACGAGCGCAACGGCGTCCCGGTGACGATCGCGCGACGTGGCCAAGGTCCACCCCGCCCCGATGATCCGCGCCGGCCTGGCGACCCGCGACGGCCAGGGCGAGATCGTCACCGGGCTGGTGATGATGCTCATCGGCGAGAACGGCCGCGGCAGGTCGTCGGCCGACGTCAAGGAGAGATCGACCGAGCTCCAGAAGAGCCTGCCGCCGGGCGTGACGATCGAGCCGCTCTACGACCGCACCCACCTGATCGACCAGACGCTTGAACACGGTGCTGCACAACCTGACCGCCGGGGGCGTCCTGGTCATCGTGGTCCTGCTGGTGCTGCTGGGCAACCTCCGCGGGCGGCCTGATCGTCGGCGCTGGCGATCCCGCTGTCGATGCTCTTCGCCGCCAACGTGATGCTGGCCACCGGGGTCACGGCCAGCCTGATGAGCCTGGGCGCGATCGACTTCGGCCTGATCGTCGATTCGAGCGTGATCATGATCGAGAACTGCGTCCGGCGGCTGGCGCACGAGGGGGGCACGCGGCCCAAGCTCGAGATCGTCCGCGACGCGGCCATCGAGGTCCGCAAGCCGACGATGTTCGGCGAGCTGATCATCGCGATCGTCTACCTGCCGATCCTGGCGCTGCAGGGGACCGAGGGCAAGCTGTTCCGGCCGATGGCCTTGACGGTGATCTTCGCCCTGGCCGGCTCGCTGGTGCTGTCGCTGACGCTTGATGCCCGTGCTGGCCTCGCTGGGCCTGAGCGTCGAAGGCCGAGGAGAAGGAGGTCTGGCTGATCCGCTGGCTCAAGCGACTCTACCAGCCGGTGCTCGACGCGGTCGATCCGCCACCCGGTCGGTCGCGGCGGTGCTGGCGGTCGGCGCTGGTGGGCGCCAGCGTGCCGGTCGGCGCTGAACCTGGGCGGCGAGTTCATGCCCCGGCTCAACGAGGGCGACCTGCTGATCGAGGCCGTGCGCATCCCCTCGGCCTCGCTCGAGGGGGCGGTGGCGGCCTCGACGCAGATCGAGAACCTCCTCAAGACGATTCCCCGAGGTGCGGCTGGTCTACTGCAAGACCGGCCGGCCCGAGATCGCCAACGACGTGATGGGCGTGCACCAGACCGACGTCTGGACGCATGCTCAAGCCCCAGGACGAGTGGCGGCCGGGGCTGACCCGCGACGCGCTGATCGAGGAGATGGACAAGCGCGCTGACCGAGAACGTCCCGGGAGTGAAGTTCGGCTTCAGCCAGCCGATCGAGATGCGGGTCAACGAGCTGGTCGCGGGCGTCAAGAGCGACGTGGCCGTGCTGATCTACGGCCCCGACCTCGACGTGCTGCGCCAGATGGCGCTGGAGATCGAGCGGGTCCTGGCGCGCATCCCGGGGCGCAGGACATCAAGAAGCCGACCTCCGGCCGGCTGCCGATGCTCCGCGATCAAGGTCCGCCGCGACCAGCTGGCGCGGTACGGGATCAAGGCCTCCGACGTGCTCGACGCGGTCGCCGCGCTGGGCGGCACGACCGTCGGCACCGTCTTCGAGGAGGACAGGGCCGGCATCCCGCATCCAGGTCCGCCTGCCCGCAGTCGTGGCGGAACGACCCCGAGAAGATCGAGTCGATCCGGGTCGTCGACCCCCAGGGCCGGCCGATCGCGCTCGCGCGACCTGGCCGACATCGACGTTCGAGGAGGGGCCGAGCGAGGTCGAGCGCGAGAACGTCGCAGCGCCGGGCGGTCGTCGGGCGTCAACGTCCGGGGCCGCGACATCGCCAGCTTCGTCGCCGAGGCCCAGGCCGCCATCGACGCCAAGGTCAAGCTCCCCGCCCGGCTACCTGCTCCGCTGGGGCGGCCAGTTCGAGCACCTGCAGACGGCCTCGCAGCGGCTGATGATCGTCGTGCCCGTCGCGCTGCTGCCTGATCTTCCTGCTGCTGTTACAGCACGTTCCACTCGCTGCGGCTGGCCGCGCTGATCTACCTGGCCGTGCCGATGGCGGCGACCGGCGGCGTCTTCGCCCTGGCCCTGCGCGGCCTGCCGTTCTCGATCTCGGCGGGCGTCGGCTTCATCGCGCTGTTCGGCGTGGCGGTGCTCAACGGCCTGGTCTGGGTCAGCGCCGTCGAGCACCTGCGCAGCGAGGGCGTCGAGCCCCACGAGGCGGCTCGCGAGGCGGCCGCTGGTCCGGCTCCGGCCGATCCTGATGACCGCCCTGGTCGCCGGCCTCGGCTTCATCCCGATGGCCATCGCCACCACCCCCGGCGCCGAGATCCAGCGCCCGCTGGCCACCGTCGTCATCGGCGGCCTGATCACCTCCACGCTCCTGACCGCGCTGGTCCTGCCGGCCATCTACCCCTGGTTCGCCGAGACGCCCAAGGCGCTCGATATCTCAGCGCGGTTTCAACCGCCCTGTTGTGTGATCCTGGAGGGTCGGCTGCCGCCTGCCTCCTCGGCACATCGGACGGCAGGCGGCAGCCGACCCTCCAGGATCACACAACAGATCCTTTGGTCCAGCACGAGGCATTGAGGTGTCGTCAGGAGGTACTCCAGCAGGAGTTGTTTTTCGGCGCCGGAAGCCTTTGGGCTTCAAGTGTTCGCGCCGATGGTCTCCGGACCCCGGGGGGGGATGAGTCGATGCCGGCCTGGCAACCGAGCCCTTGTTTCGAGGGAGAAAACGAGACGCCCTCGTGAACTTCTGCGGCGGGCGAACTCACGACTGGCTTCCGAACGAGGGGCGCACGACATGGTTTGAGTGAACAATAATCCAAGCGGCTGGTTGGTCATGCCGCTTGGCGGTAGGGTCGCTGTCCACTGGCGTCGTCTTCTCGCTGTTTCCAGAATCGGGCCATCGGTTCGGTCTCGCTGAGGTAGTCGGCCCGCAGTTGCAGGATCGCCTCCGCGCCCGGCTCCGACCAGAACTTCTCGCTGCCTTTGACGCGGCGGTTGATCTGCTTGATCATCGACTCCACCGCGCTCGTCATGATCGGCAGACCCATCCGGCGGTAGTCATCGTACCGCATCCGGTCCGCGTTGTTCCTCAAGTAACGCAGGGCCTCGAAGACCAGCTTTCGGGGGTCACTATCGGTGCACTCCAGTGGCGGCGCTCCCAGCGCCGCCGAGTGCGTCTCCAACTCGGGCAGGATCGCCTCGACCTGACCCGACCAGGCCGCTTGGATCCACCGCGCGTACACTGCGGCCCCCTCGGCCCGCGGCCGGCCTGCCAACGCGGCGGCGAAGATGGAGCTCAGAGCGTGGACGAAGTCCAGGATCGCCTGGAAGGAGGGGAAGTGGCGTTGCTGGATCGTCCAGTTGGCCGCCTGGCCGTCGCCCAGGAAGGCCCGCCGCGAGGCCCCGAAGAAGTTCCGCTCCCAGGCCGCCTGGTGCATCATCGGTCCGAAGTCGTCGGCGCAGGCGCGGCTGGCCAGCACGCTGCGGACCAAGCGTTGGGGTCGTCCCGGACGGGCGGCGCGATCGCGGCCCGGAGCGGCCGGCTCGTCCGGCGTGGGGTCCGGCCCCGCGCTCTCCACCTCCAGGCCGCCCGGCAGAGCATGGCCCAGGCCGCGCACCAGCCGCGCCGTGCGCGTCAGGTCCAAGAAGCAGCGGGGCACGTCGGGATCGGGATCGGTGGGGGACACCTCACTTTGGTAGGTCTCCAGCACGGCCACCTTCGACTCCCGCCAGTGGCTGGACCGTTCCGACGCCGACGCCGACGTCTCCATCGCCGTCGATCGCACCTGCAACCGGCCGCCGTCGACCGACGCCATCGCCACCGGCGGGCAGGGACGCCCTGGCTCGGCCACTGTGTCCTTCTCCATCAGCGGCCGCTCCTGGAACGCCGCGACGGCGGCGTCGCGCTGGTCGAGACGCTCCTGACCGATCCGCTTGGTCAGCCGCTCGACCGGCTTGGGCCCGATCGCCAGATCGCTCAGTTCGTTCAGGTCCCGGGCCGCTTGCTGGTACGAGCTGCTGTGGACCCCGGCATGAACCACCTTCTGTTGCACGCGGGGACTCAAGCCGGTGCGATCCAGGCCCAACGCCTGGCCCTGAGGGAAAAAAAGCCCGCCGACAGCGGGGGCAGTTGCCGACGCGTTCCTTCCAGGCGATCTCGCCTCGCGTGGTCAAAAGCACGCGGGGCGCGTCCGGGGCCTTGCGGGCCGGCCCCCCGCAGACCGGACATTCGCCGAGCTCCGCCTCGGGCCCGTCGTCGGCCTGCTCCGAAACGTTCGCCTCAATGATCTGCCGTGCGATCTCGTCCCCCAAGGCACCGGCGACGGCTTCCAACTCCGAGAACTTCGTGTCTCGGGACAAACCGTCAGGATAAACCTCCCGCCCCAAGTCCCGAGCCATCTGGGCCAAGCGGGGCTGGAGCTGATCCCGGATGGCGGCGGCGTCCTTACCCATGTTCGCGGTCCTCTCCAGAATGTAGGTCGGCTGGGGGAACAGTCACAGACTTCGAGCCGCCTCATGATACCAACTCAGTTGACCCTGCAAACCATGTCGTGCGCCCTCCGAACGCTGACGAGGGCGCGCCTCTTGACGGCCATTCCGAAGTGCGTGAACATAGTCGGCGCTCGTCGGAGTTCGACGTGTGCGCCTCCTTGTCACGGAAAGGCTCGCCTGTGCGGTTTTTGATCCCCACGCCTCCTACCCCGCTCAGCCCGCTTCCCGATGGTCGTGGTGCTGCTGGAGATTGCATGGCTGTTGGGGGAGATGACGGCCTCGAGAGCCATGGTCTCGTTGGGACCGCGCCGAGAAACCCGGCACGTCGGCCACCACCACTGTCAGTGCTGCACCCACTGTTGGGGGGCCTCCTGCCGCTGTGTCTCCGACCAATCGACAGATCAACCGCCGGCTCCAGTTCGGCCCGCGCTGACGAAGTCGGGCACCGGCCCCTGTTGGCACGCGCCCCCCTTCAGTGGTGCGGAGCCGACGACTCCATCGCTGATCGTCCTCGTCCTGGACACGGCCGCCCTCCTCGCCGCCACGACATTCCCGCCCACGCCACCCGGGGTCCGGCTGTCTCCTTGCCCTGCGGATCACCTCTCCCTCGGCCCGCACGCCTGCCCCGAAGAGCCGCCGGAGCAGGATCGTCCCACCTGATCTCATCCTCGCTCGTTGACCGTCCCGTTCGGCGCCGCGCGTTGTCTGAGGCCCGGCGTTGCGGGGGACGACATCGCTGTCACCCGTCCGAGAGTCCCGCCGTCTTTCACCACGGCCAGTGGCCCGCCGGCGCGAACGCGCGCGGGTCCGCGCCGCGCCCTCGTTGGGAGCTTGTCAGATCATGATCGTGCGACGTCGAGGGTTCACTCTGATCGAGCTGCTGGTGGTCATCGCGATCATCGCCGTGCTGATTGCCCTGCTGCTGCCCGCCGTTCAGGCGGCGCGCGAGGCGGCCCGGCGAGCGCAATGCACCAACAACCTGAGGCAGATCGGCATCGCGTTGCACAACTACCACTCGTCGCTGAACTGCTTCCCGGTCGGCTTCCTTTATCCGCCGATGAATTACACGCCCCCGACCACCGGTGCCCTCGCGGGCACCACCGCCTTTCAATACCGCTGGTCGGTCCTGGCGCAGCTGACGCCCTACATGGAGCAATCGGCCGTCTACAACGCGCTGAACATGAGCTGGCCGATTGCCGCCGGGCCGCCTGACTATTCCACCTTCCCGGCCAACACGACGGCCATGGGGACGGCCATCAGCTTCTTTCTCTGCCCCAGCGACGGCCAGCAGCCGCCGGGGAGCCTGCCGGGCGGTGCCGGCCCCTCGGGCGCGACCAACTACCACTTCTGTACCGGCGACGGTATCAACAGCGGCGACGCCGGCCTGTACAACCCGGCCGACGGTGCGTTCGTCCTGGGGCCTCCGCAGTCGCTCGCCACGATCGTCGACGGGTCGAGCGGCACGGTGGCGGCCTCCGAGCAACTGCTCGGCACCGCGGCGAGCGTCGCGACCAGCTCGACAAGCCAGCCGAGCGACGTCCGTCGTGGCCGCGCCATCACCTCGGCCGCGCTCCCCTCGTCGCCGTTGAGCGCCAACGCCTGCGCCTCGCCGTCCAGTTGGGGTCTCGACAAGGGCAACGGTTGGTGGGACGGAGACTACCGGAGCACGCTCTACAACCATTACATGACCCCGAACTCCAAGCTCTTCGACTGCTGGGGGAGCATCCCGCACAACCCCGCCTGGAAGACCGCACGGAGTAATCATTCGGGGGGCGTGAACGTCCTCTTCTGCGACGGGCACGTCCAGTTCCTCAAGGATTCGGTCAATCGCCTGACCTGGGCCGGACTCGCCACGAGGAACGGCGGCGAGGTCATCTCAGCCGACGCGTTCTGATCCCGTCCCGTGAGGCCGGGCGAGAGGGCACGCCGGACCTGGCGGCCCTCTCCACCCGAGGAGGCTCGATCCGGTGATCGAGTGGAGGATCTCTCTGAAATCGCGATGGGCCGCCGCTGGCTCCGGACTCCTCTCCGCGGGCCTGCTCCGCGCGCTCGCGTCGGGGTGTAATTGGAAACCGGTCACGCCTCCACCGTCGAACGGACCGTCCGGAGGCGATCTGACGAAAGCCATCGGCACCCACCGCGATGCGCTCGCGGCGGCGGACGATCCGCTCGGCGAGATGGCCCCGTCGCCCGCAAGGCCCTCCGGCGCAGCTCACGAAGATCATCGAGCGGCGCGAGGGGTTTGACACGCGGTACTTCCCGCCCGGCGTCGTCGCAGGCTATGGGCGGTTGACACTTCGGCGCGATCCTGAACGAGATTATACCATCGCCGAACAGTGCTTCCTGGTAGAGGGAACACCTTGGTGTGCATCTTGGATGATGTCCTCTCCTCTCGTCGTTGGTTGGCCTCTCAAGGAGAGGACGGACGATCTCCGGTCGTTCCTGAGTGGATTGCGTCCTCTATAGTCCGTGTGTGACGGAGAGCCCGCGTCTCAAGCGGCCGGGTGCAGGGGCAACTCTTCATCCTTGAGGATGTAGAACTCTTCGCTCATCAGGCGGTCCAACTCCAGCGGTGGCGCTCCAGGCGATCCAACACCTCGGCCACCGCCTCCTGCATCGCCTCGAACGTCTTGTGCCAGCGGTGCAGGGCCTTCTTGCCCAGGAACTTCCACAGCCGCTCGATCAGGTTGAGGTTGGGCGAGTACGCCGGCAGGAACACCAGGCGGAACTGCCGATGGCGGGCCAGCCACTCCTTGACCACCGCCTTGCTATCGCCCTTGGCATTGTCCAGGTAGAGGATGAATTTCTCCGTCTCGGGGTGCTTCGCCAGCAACTTCTCCAGGACTTCACTAACTGCTCGCCGGTGATGTTCTCCTTCTCAGGCGGAGGTCGACGTAGTCGTGGTCGTCGGGGCTGTAGGCCCCCAGGATGTTCAATCGCTTCCGACCGCTTCCGACACCCACGTAGTGCCGCTGCCCGACCAGCAGCCAGCAGCAGTAGAGCAACTCCAGGCCCCAGACCGGATGGCACGCGTCCACGAAGTAGCGGCGGGTCGTCGGCCCGGCCTCACGCCGATGCCGCCGATACTTGCGCACCAATTGACGCTGCTTCGCCCGGTCCGCCTTCCAGAAAAAAGCCGGAGACTTTGTGGTAGCTGGCACCGATCCGGTCCAACAGATCCTTCACCCCGGAAGGAGAGTAGGTGACACCGAACTGCTCCTCGATCCAGGCCCGCACCTGCACGGCGTTGTGAAAAGTCCCTTTGGCGATCTCCTGGCGCAGTTGCTCGACTTGTGCGGTCGCAACCGACCCGGATCACCGTGATAGTGCACGGTACACAACTCGTCCAAGCCCTTGTTGCGGAAGATGCGGAGCCAGTCCCCGACCTGGCGGCTGGAGACCCCCAGCAACTCGGCCACCTCGTCCCGGGTGCGTCCCTCGTCGATCCACAGCAGGGTGGAGAGCCGTTGGAAGATGCGGCGTCGCGGCCTGTCGCCGCCGTTCCTCGATCTCCTGGCGTTGCTTGGCACTCAGCGTGATGTCTTCATCGCTCACCGCCCGGCCGCTGGAGGCGGCCACAACCCACCCCTTGACCTCAGCTCCACCAGGGTCATTATAGGAAATACTGGAACGCGAAGACTATATCTCCAAGCCGTCCGGGCGAAGGATCTGACTCGGCGTGAAATGGGTCCAGGAGGCTTGGCTCAGGTGCCCAATGTCCGGCCAGGAGCCAGTCCGTTCCTGGGTGTCAGTTATGGCAAGATCGATGCCGTTCACGAGGTCGCCGCGTCATGTCCATCCCATCGTCCCACCCGGTTCGTCCAAGAGATTGCGTCGCGCCCACGGTCCAGCCCCAACGGTGCGCCGTGATGCGTCAAAACTGGGGACACCTCCTCTTCCTCCACTGGGAGATCCTGGCCGACCAGATTCGCCCGCTCCTGCCGCCCGGCCTGGCACTCGACCTGTTCGAGGGGCGGGCCTTCGTGGGCCTGGTCCCCTTTACGATGAGCGGCGTGCGCCCGGTCGGGTTGCCACCGATCCCCGGATTCTCGAGCTTCCACGAGACGAACGTGCGGACCTATGTCCACGCCTCGGGCCGCGACCCCGGCGTCTGGTTCTTCAGCCTCGACGCCGCCAACGCCATCGCGGTACGGGTCGCCCGTGCTTGGTACCACCTGCCCTATCACTTCGCCCGGATGAGCCTGACTCCGGAGTCCCCCGGCCGCGAGGGACCACCCTCGGCCATCACCTACGCCTCGGAGCGACGCTGGCCTGGCCCCGTGCCCGCCTCGTCCTCGATCCAGGCCGCGCCGCGAGGGCCGGTCACGCCGGCGGTCGTTGGCACCCTGGAGCACTTCCTGGTGGAACGTTACATCCTCTATGCCAACTCACGCGGTCGGCTTTATCGCGGCCAGGTTCACCATACGCCCTATCCACTCCAGGCTGCCGAAGTTATAACACTCGAGGAATCTCTGCTGGCCGCGTCGGGCCTGAAGCGCCCGACGCGCCCCCGCTGGCCCATTACGCCAGCGGGGTGCGCGTCGAGGTCTTTTCCCTTTCGGCCGTCGGAGAGGAGTGGCCCATGCAGCCGGGTGACCGGTCGCCGAAGGCGTTCAGAGAAACAGCGAATCGCGAATCCGCTGCACGATGACCTGCTCCAGCTTCGCGTCACGATTCAGGCGGATCCAGCCGATCGGGATCGGGACGGGGCCGACGATCTCGCGGCTCCGGTTGACCGGGAAGTCGTTGTTGAAGACGGCGCGGCCGGCGGACTGGCGGTCAGGCCGGGCCAGATCCTCAAGTTCCTTCTGCACCTCGATTTTCACGAGCCAACCTCCGCCGGGCGCCGGGTCGATCTTGGCCTGGGCAAACCGGCGGATCGTTTGCAGAGTCGCTTCGATCCGCTGGTCGAGCCCGACCGAGTCGCCGGCCCAGGGCTCCAGCGCGGTCGCCCCGAGCTTGGGGTGGGTCACGATCGTGCGCGAGAGCCGGTTCTCGGTGGCGATGTCGAAGTACTCGTCGAGCACCGCGATGGTCGCTTTCCAGACCGTCTCGAAGTCGGCCGAGGGGACGACCAGCGGGTTCTCCGAGATCGGCCGAGGTGCGATGATGGCGCAGCCGGCGTGTCCCAGCGCGGCCACCACCGTGATTTCGGCCGCGATCAGCCTGAGACGCATGCGTTTTGCCTCGACCATCGGGAAACTTCCTCCACCGGCCGGACGACGTGACGGGAGGCCTGATCGACCGGTACGTGCGACGCGAGGGGTCTGGAGACGGGACCTTTCCTCCGCGTCCCGGAACGATCGTGCCCCCGCCGGGGGCGACGGGCACCGACGTCCCGGGAGGCGTCTCAGACCACTCCACCGGCCGGCGCGGCATCCTGATCATTTTCGGCAACCCTGACAAGCCCGATCCCGTCGGATTTCCATCTCGGGACTACTCTTGATCTGAACGAGACGAGATCCGGGACGGAACGCGATCCGGCGCCCCCCGCGAGCCCACACCCTCCGAATGCGGGTGTAATCCGGACCGCCCCAATGAATGGCACCTTGGACCGAGGCTGGTGTCACGGGAAATAGCGGGAGCCTCCTGGAGGCGTCGCCGTCCCGGCGGTGATGATCCTCCCCGGGAGGCGGAAATGCCCTCGGATTGTGCTCGCTTCCTCGATACGATCCTCCCACTCCCACGGACTGCCATGCCCAACCACGCGACCTCCCAGCGGCCCTCGCGGGCGATCTCCCTGAATTCTCATCAGCGCCCCCACCAGGCGTTACATCCGCGGGTGAGCGCGTGGGTCAACCGCGCGGCTGGGTGGGTCCGAGCGGCGGTCGAGGCGCTCGCTCCTCCCGCGTGGGGCGACCGCGTGTGGGGCGAATTCGCCGCGATCGTCGCATCGGCCCGTGAGCCGTCGGAGATCGACGCAACACTGGTGCGCCTGGCCCACCAGATGTCAGGCGCCCGCCTGGTCGAGTTGTATCGCGGACGGAGCACGGACGCGGTCCGGATCACCTGCTGGCCCCCGTCGAGCGACGTCGGCCCTGCGCTACTCGCGGAGGAGGACGACCCCTCGGTCGCCCCGTCGCCGCGCTCACCGCTCCGACTGACGCTCCGGGTTGGCGACTGCGTCCAGGGGACGCTTCGAGTGATCCCCGAACCCGGACGGCGCTGGTCGCGCCGGCTGGTCCACCGGATGACCACGCTCTGCGTCCTGGCCGCCGCCGCCGAGCGGAGCCTGCGCGCGGATCGCCCGGTCGATCCCGACGCCGGTCTTGAAACGATCGTCGCCCTCCGCGACGCGACATTCCTGAACGCCGTCCTGCCCTACGCCGTGGCGCAGGCGAAGCGGCATCGCGAGCCCCTCTCGCTGCTCTGCGTCGGCATCGACCGGCTGGCCGCGATCCACGAACTGCACGGCCCCGAGGTCGTCAGGATCGCTGTCCAACGTGTATCCGATACGATCGTGAAGCTCATCCGCGCCAGCGACGTCGTCGCGCGGCTCGAAGACGATCGGATGATCGTCGTCCTGCCGATCTCCGGCGTCTCCGACAGCCTTCGCGTCGCCGAGGTCGTCTGCTCGGCGATCGCCGCCGCGGGGACGGCCACGACGACCATGCCCATGCTGACTGCCTCGATCGGCGTGGCCTGCTTCCCCACGCACGCCCAGGATATTCCCTCGCTCATCGCCGCGGCCGACGACGCGATGGCGCGGGCCGAGCACGAGGGCCGCAACCGTGTCGCCGTCGCCACCTCCGTGGCCGCCAGTCCCCCGCTGATCCTCGCCCACGCGTCCGTCCGGCAAAGGGCATCTTCTACAGTCGTTGACTTCAACCAATAATGGGGCCATCGTCACTGTTCAGGCCAAACAACGGCGATGCTCGCCCGGCGGCCCACAGGGTGGTCTACTGGAGTTCTGTGCCGGGATGACTTCAGCGTGCCTACCGCTGGATGGGCCGTGAGAGTACCTCTCCCAACGCGATGAGGCCCGCCGTGTGGCGGAAGTAGCTCAGGTGGTCGCAGGCCACAGCGCGAAGGTCGTAGGCGGGCTTCCATGGCCCCGGCACGTCCCTCATGCTGACGACCGAGACCGCCACATCATTGGCCTGATCGCGGAAGAGCGTGTCGGCCAGCCCGTGCAGGATCGGCTTGCTCAGCAGCCTCGCCAGCAGCCGCCCGGCGGGTGAGAGGCCGCTCTTGTCGATGACGAGGGCTGCGGGGGCCAACGAGGTGTCACCGCCCAGCATGATGTAGGGCACCGCAGGGTCGGGGCTGCGTGTCAGCTCCTTCAGGAACGGGGACCCTGGCTGCATCTGGTCGAGGTTGACGTCCACGCGCTCGATCGAGGCTACCAGGCCGCCGACGACCGCAGCGGGCCAGGCCAGCGTGGCCAGGCCGTTCAGGCCGATCGCCAGGGTGCTGATCGCCCAGTCGTGAACGCTGAGCCAGGGCGAGCCGCCGTTGGGTGTGCCGCACATGACGAGGCGCTGCACGACCTTGTTACCACCCTCCCGCTCGATGAACCAGCGCGAGACCAGCCCGCCCATCGAGTGCGCCACGATCGTCAGTTCCTCGCCGTGCTCCGGTCCCAGGCCCACGGCCTCCAGCCGCTCCCTGAGCTTGCGCGCCACGTCCTCGATCGGCGTATTCAGGTTCTCGTAGTCGAAGGTCAGGACGAGGTCGTAGAGCGAATCGATGGGCTTCCTCTCCGGCCCGACCTTCGCGCGCCGCATCCCCCGGCGGATCTCCAGCGTGTCGCCGATCACGCCGTGGATCAGGAGCAGGATCTTCCGGGCTTCGGAGACGCAAGCCCTGATGTTCTCGGCGTCCTTCTCGTAGACGACTTCCTTCTTGCCGCCGGCCTCGTCAACGTCGGCGGCCGCCAGGATCGGGTACTCGAACTCGCGTCCGAGCACCCCGCAGACGACCTTCTGGAAGAAGATCTTGATCGAGCCCCCGAGGCTGCGTCGGGCGACCTCGGGCAGCGATGCCTGCGCGTGGTCGCCGGGGAGCCGCTCGATGACGATCTCCGTGCCGCCGTCGGTCTTTGGCACGGCACGGCCGAGCGGCAGGAAGAACTCGCCGTCGAAGCCGACCGGGAGGACGTGCTCGCCCTCGGGCAGGGGCACGGGCACGTCGAGGCGCACGGGCTCCTCGGGCGTGACCGCGGTGTGGTCGTTGACGTCGGTCAACTCCAGCACGCTCAGCCCCGGGTCGGTGCTCCGCGTCGGGGCGAGCACGAACGGTTGGCGGATCGAGGGATCGTCGCGGAGCAGGCGCGGCAGGGCCAGGTTGCCTAGGTCGCGCGAGGCCACCGGGACGCTGTCCAGACGGCGCGGGCCGAGAGCCGGGGATGGCCCTGGATCCGAACCCCGCCGGCGAGCACCTTCGCGGGTTCGGCCGCCCGCGGCAGGGGGGTCGTCTCCAGCGGCCGGACGGTCGTGCACGTCACCGCTGTGGCCCACCAGTCGTCGAGGATGGCGGTCTCGACCGGGTCGCCCAGCACGCGGGTCTGGACCCGCTTCATCAGCCGGTCGAGCGAGCCCTTCGGGATGGAACGGAAGACGTTACGCGGCAGGTCGATCGCGGGCTGCGGGACTTTCTCACTGCCAGTGCCAGGACCAGTGGACAGCGCGGACACTTTGGGCGGCCAAGGCAGCCCGAGAAGTCGAAGCAACCCTCTGCAAGAGAAAGACTTCCGCGCCACCTACTGCCTCGGCGTCCACTGCTGAAACTGTCCGCGCTTGTCCGCGTTCGCGGAGAAAGTCCCCGGCGTGATCTGTGACCAGGTGACGTGCCAGACCAGCGAGGCGGTGGCGCTCTACCTGTGGGAGCACCGGGATCGGATCGATCTGCACTGCTGCCGCCGTACAGCCCGGATTGCAACCCAATCGAGCGTGTGTGGTGGCATTTGCATGAGGAGATCACGCGGAATCATCGATGCAAGACGATGAGAGAGCTGTTGGACCTGACGTTCGCCTGGTTCAGCAGCAAGAATCCGTTCCAGGTCGAGGGGTCGGTCTACGAGGTGAAGGAGGCTGCGTGATTCACTTTCCCTGTTGAAAGTAGCTATTTAGATGCTCGTCGATCGATGGAGGTCGAGATTCCGAGTTCCATAGAACCGGCTCGGCTTGTCGTAAGTGCTAAATTCGTCAGTAGTAATGTAACGCTGACAAACAGTGTATCAGGAGAAGAGAGGAGTGGAGACGACCGGGATCGAACCGGCAACCTCCTGCTTGCAAAGCAGGCGCTCTCCCGATTGAGCTACGTCCCCAAGCTCTCGATCCTGTCCTCGTCCAGGCTTCTGACGACGAGTCGCTGGCCAGACGTTCTAGAATCCAGCATTATCGTACACGTGGCCTCGAGAGTTGCCTAGCTTGGATTCCCATGCTCGTTTTTCGATTTTTCCTGACCGTCACGGATTTTGGGGAGGCTCTGTTTTCCCGGGTTAGTATGAGGTGACGAAAAATCGACGCCTGAGTCGGAACTCTTTGTGGCTAGACAACTTGAATGCGCCAATTTTTCGTCATCCAACAACTTTTCAGTAGGGCCTACCGCCGTTTCCTGGGCCATGGGACACCACCGAAAACACCCGCTGGAGCGAATGGCACGAGGATAACGCAAAGCCTTGCCATTTAAACGTTTGCGACGATTATAATTCTTACTGATCGCTGCGCAAAAGAAGGTCAAGTTTTTGCAGAGTGAGGGTTTCGCCAATACCATTCACCGACGGGTGCACGTCAGCTTCTGATTTTTTCCGCTGCGAACTTGGGCGACTTGGGTCGACGTGTGAAGGGACAACCCGGGCGCGTCCTGAGGTGCTTCGCCAACCGCTCATCGTCACAGAGGGCCGCGGCCCGCACCTGCAGGAGCGCCTCGGCTCCCTCCGGGTCGTTCCAGAACATCTCCGTCCCCTTGACCCGATAGTTCATCTCCTTGACCAGCGACTCCCTCCAGGCCGTCGTCACCGGCAGACCCTCTCGGCGGTCCTCCGGGTACTTCATCCGACCCCGGTTGTTCTCCAGATAGG
This sequence comes from uncultured Planctomycetaceae bacterium, assembly GCA_963803395.1. GTDB lineage: Bacteria > Planctomycetota > Planctomycetia > Isosphaerales > Isosphaeraceae > JAFANO01. Next base: position 2,895 of record CAWDND010000021.1, on the reverse strand, counting down.
TGATCGTCTTCTGCAGGAGGGTCCGGGGATCGTTCTCCGCGGCGCCTTCAGGCGGTTCGCCCCGCCTGGTCTGCCAGGCGCGCAATTCCTCGAGCACCTGCGCCACCTCCCCTTGCCAGGCGCCACGCATCCAGACCAGATCCTGAGCCCACGCGTCGCTGGCCACGTCGTGGACGGCCTTGGCGGCCAGGAACCGATAACTCAAGACGTGAAGGAAGTCGAGGATCGGTGTGAAGTCGGGGAAGTGCTGCTTCCAGATCGACCAGTTCCACGCCAGTCCGTCCCCCAAGAACGCCTTGGCCGGGGCTTCGGCGAACCGCCTCCGTTTGGCTTCGCGTGCCCTCTGCTTGCCGAAGTCCTTCGACTCCGCGATGCTGCCCAGGACGGTGCGGACCAGTCGTCGGGGATGCCACTCGGCCGGCGTGACGAGCCCGGCCGGCTCGGGGGATCCCTTCTCCGGCACTTCGACCACTGGGGCCGGCTGCGCCGAGGCCACCGACAACGCCGCGGTCTCGGCGATCTTCGCCACGTGCTTGGGGTCGCAGAAACAGGCCGGCGGCTCCGGCTGCGGATCCTGGTCGGAGAGCGTGCGGGAGCCGCGAATCAAGCAAGCGTTCTTGGTCTCGCGCCAGCCTTCCGCCGTGCGATGGACCCCGGGGCCGTGCCCCGGCTCGCGGGTGCGGATCCGGCCCCCATCGCACTCCACGACGGCCCACTCCGGTGGCGTCTGCGGACGCTGGGCCAGGGCATCGTCGGTCTTGGGATCGGCATCACGACGCTCGGCCAATTCCCGACCCACGTCATGCACGACTCGCTCGATGGTCTTGGCGGAGACGCCCCGGTCGCCCACGTCTTTCCTCACGATCGCGCCGCGCGTGAAGGAGCGCGTCTCGGCGGCGGCGACGGTGATCCGCTGCACCAATCAGGGGGTCAGTTCACGGGCGTCGAAGCCCAACGATTCCCGGAGGGGGGAAAAAGCCCCGGCGGCAGCCGGGGCAGTGACCCACCGGCTCCTCCACGGTGAGGGAGCCGTCGATGGAGGTCACCCGACGTTTCTGGCGCACGAGTGGGCACCGGGTACCGCACTCGGGACACTTGGCGGTGTCGGCCGCTCGCGCGGCGATCTGGCCCATCTGGCGTGCCTGAATCTGCCGGCTGAGTGGTTGCCCCCGTTCGTGCACGCGGGCCTCGATGACTGCGTAATGGGGGACTCCCACGATCGTGCCGTCGGCCTGATCGAGGGCCACGGAAACCTCCGCCGCCTCGCGCAGGAGTGGATCGAGTTTTTCCTTCAAGGTGACCGCCGTCCCATCCATGGATTGACTCCTTCCACGCCGAGACTCGCACCTCCAAAGCTCCACGGCGCCGCACTCTACCACGGAATCCCCAGGTTCTCCGATTGACGATTCCGGGCCTGCGCTGGAATGTCCAGAAGCGGGCGTGCACCCTTCACCGACCGATCAGAAGCACCTCTATTTCCCAAGGGAACCAAGCCGTTCCACGTGTCAGGGCCTCACTCGAAGTCGCCTGGGAACGTTTGACCTCCTTTGCGCAGCGATCAGTAAATTATAAGATCACTTATTGTAAAAATTCGGGGACCGAGGGCGCGGGGCACCTCAGTTTCCCTGCGGGTCGCACTTGAGAGCCGCGGCTCCGGGGTCAGGAACGCGAGCTCCTGGGATGGTAGCTTGGTGGTTGAATCGGACTTCCACCCGTCCCCACACCCAGGAGGTCACCATGGCTCAGTTTAACGTTCCCTCCACTCGCGACCCAATCGATTCCCTGCGCGACCAACTCAAACAGAAACCAGGGCTCCCCTTCCTCGAACTCCTCTCGCGGTCGCTCGTCGTGGCCGCCTGCCGCCATTGCAACCATCAGTGGCGGAAACGCCTCTACACCCCCTGGATCACCTTGGGCCTGTTCCTCTCCCAGATCCTCGCCGATGACCAATCCTGCGATGACGCCGTCGATCGCTTCCAGAAGTTCCTCTACGACCAGGGGCTTCCCGCGGTGGCGACGGAGACGACCAGCTACGCTGAAGCCCGGCCACGCCTCCCCGAGGCGCTTCCCTGGGAGTTGGTCCGCCGCACCGGGCATGTGATCCCGCAACAAGCGTGCGATTGCTGGCTCTTTCACGGCCGCGCGGTCAAGATCCTCGACGGCTCGACCGTGCGCATGCCCGATACCCCGGAGAACCAGGCGGCGTATCCGCAACCGTCGTCTCAGACGCCGGGGTTGGGATTCCCGATCGCCCGCATCCTCGTGATCTTCAGCCTGGCCGTGGGGACGGTCCTCGATGCGGCGCTCGGGCCGTACCAGGGCAAGCAAACGAGCGAGCTGGCCCTGCTCCGACAGATCATCGCCGAGTTTCAGCCCGGTGACATCGCCCTGGCCGACCGCTGCTTCTGCTCGTACGGGGTGATCGCGGCCCTGCTCGCGCGCGGCAGCGATGTGGGGGTGCGTCTGCACCCGTGCCGCAAGGCCGACTTCCGCCGGGGCCGCCGACTGGGTCGCGAGGATCATCTCATCACCTGGCCGAAACCCAAGGAGATCCCCGACTGGAGGAGTCGCGCCCAGTACGACGCGATGCCCGCGGAACTGACGTTGCGCGAGTTCCGCGTCCGGGTCAAAGACCCGACCAAGCGGGTCCGCACTCTGGTGGTTGTGACGACACTGGTGGAGGCGAAGACGTATCGATCCGAAGAGCTGGGGAATTTGTTCCGTCAGCGGTGGGATGCGGAATTGGATCGGCGTTCCTTGAAGACTCAGATGAAGATGGAGATGTTGCGGACGAAGAGCCCGGCGATGGTGCGCAAGGAGGTGGCGGTGCATCTGCTGGCGTACAACTGGATCCGGGGTCTGAGGGCGGAGGCGGCGCGGGCCGGGGCAGTGCAG
>CAWDND010000020.1:0-71552 GCA_963803395.1 uncultured Planctomycetaceae bacterium | reverse complement strand
GCCCAGGGTGCCCGAGACGTCCACCTGCTGCGTGACGCTGACGACCCGCACGCCCCGCTCGCACCAGTCGCAGAGCAGGTTGAGCCCCTGGCGAAACCGTCGGTCGATCCGATCGACCTTGAAGACGACCACGGTGCGGACGGTCCCGGCGAAGATGTCCCGTTGCAGGCAGTAGAACTCCGGTCGCGACATCTTGCGGCCCGACTCGACGTCCGACGTACCACTCGACCTTGTCCGGGGCGATCCCGTGGCCCTCCAACCAGTGGCGGATCTCCTCGCGGTGCTGGCTATCGGTCTTCTGATCTTTGGTGCTCCATACTCGCACGTAGGCCGCAATGGGCTTCGGTTGGGCGACAGACCGGGATGGGGTGGCGGGTTTCTTCCTCGGTCGCGACATGGTGGGTGCTCCCTGCCCCGCCATCGTCACCGGTCTGTTGTTTCACTATCAAGTGGGGTATACCACAACTGTCAGATGGGCGGGCTGTGAGTGCATCGCGGTGACCGGGGGCTCGGGTACCCCCCGACGGCCCGGCGCAGGGGTTGTGTCGATCCGCCGGCGCCATCGCCAAGGCATTCGATCTCGGAAGGAACCATCATGCGAGCGATCCCCTCGGCGACCCTGTCCCTAGTCGCCCTCGTCGTGTTCGGCCTAGCCTGGCCTCGCCCGGCCGACGCCCGATACACGCCGCTCACCACCCTGGCCTCGTTCAACGGAGCCGACCCGACGGCCGGCCTGGTCCGCGACGCGAGGGGCGACCTCTTCGGAACGATGGACTTCAGCGGCGCCTTTCAATCATGACGGCAAGGCCTGGGGGTTGGCCGCTGGCAGTCGTACGCTCACCAGCCTCGGCCTCCTTTGATCCCAACGGGACGGGCGGGCCGGAGGGCAATTTGGTCCTTTAACACGCAAGACAACCTCTTTGGCACGGCGTTTAATAGCAAGGTCGAACGTCGCTGCCGGCAGCAACGTCCTCACCACTCACGCTTTGTTCAACGGCACCAACGGGGCCGAATCGACTTGACAGCGGCGTGAGCACGCTCCCTGGCTTGGCCAATCGGCCATTGTTCCTCGACAGCAACATACGATACCCGGCAAATGACCCTGGCGTTCAGTAAACAAAAGTATCACGAAATAATACTGAATGGGCAGGGCGCCGAGAGTCACTCCTGCCTCGGCGAGTTAAGGTCGATTACCATCCTCGCGAGGGTGTTCCAAGAATTGCTTTTGTTCATGAGATATGGAATGCCGGTGCGTCGCGTTGCGTCCACGATCTGGAGCGAGAGTTATCAGCATGCCACGAGGTGACCTTCTTTCCGTGCGAGGGCTTCAACACCGCGGACCTAATCCTGGACGGGTTGTCGTCGGTTTGCCCGGACGTGGTCAGTTGCCATTCGTTCTACAGCAACCTGCCGTACAGCTTTCTTCCTCGGGTCTCGAGGCTCTATCCGACCTGCTTCACCATACCCGACCCCGCCCCCCGATCGGCACCATCGACATTCCCTGCTCGGGATTGCGATCGCAACACCTGGTGCCTCCGATGCCCGCTGCTGTCGAGCCGCTGGCGCAAGGTCGTGGCCAATCCTTACATGAAGCAGCGGCTCTGGAAGCGGCTCCAGCGCCTGCATTGCGCCAGAGACGTTCGGTCGTCAGCCCAAGCGAGTGGCTCCGTCAGAGGCTGGAGCGGCAGGAGACTTGGCCGTTTCGAGACGAAGATCATTCCATATGGCATCGACCTTCAACGATTCCAGCCCATCCCCGACGCCCGGGAGCAGCTCGGCCTGCCGTCCGACGTCCCCCTCGTCTTGCACGTGGCGGCCTTCGAGAGCCATGGTCGCTACAGCGTTCGCAAGGGCCTGAAGTATCTGGCCGAGGCATTCGAGGCGGCACGTTTCGCCTCGATTACCCGCAGCCATCCTGGCTATCGCCGGTGAGGACGTCACCCCCAACCGCCCCTGGGTGCGGCCCCTCGGCACGATCGCCCAGAAGGACCTGCCGATTTGGCTGTGACGGCAGACGTCTTCGTGGCGGCAACCCTGGCCGACAACCTCCCCTATACAGTTCTCGAAGCGATGGGCTGTGGTCGGTCGGTGATCGGCAGCGCCATTGGCGGCGTCCCGGAGCAGGTAGTTCATGGCAAGACCGGTTTACTGGTACCATCGCGGACGCTACGGCTCTGGGAGAAGCCCTGATCGCGCCGCTGACGGACCCCGAACTCCGACGTGCCTTCGGCGGGCCGGCGCGAACGTGCCGAGGAGCATTACGGCATGGCACGCTTCGTCGCGGCTTACGAGTCACTTTTCCAGGAAATGGTCGCGGACCGAACGGCCAAGGCGGCTGTTCCGAACGCCGAGAGGTGCAACTCCAAGTTCTACTCGCAGCTTGCGACAAGGCGAGTTACTAAAAATGTCTAACATATTCTTCCTCGTTGAGAAAATAACACTGGTGGTGCCCTACCATTATTGAACACCGAGCGGAGGAGCGACGTAGAATGCGTAAGGCCTCTCGCCTGCATCCCGTGACAGGAACACCTCCGTTCAACCTGGATTCACGCCCCGCATGGTCGACCTCGCACGTTTCTGCTGCCAGAACCCTGACTGCACCGCTACGGCCAGCGTAACGCCGGCAATCTCTCGGTCTGGCCGCTACGGCAAGCTCAATCACATCCGCCTACTCTACTGCAACGCCGGCAAGGACCGCTTCTCCGAACGCAAGGGCACGGCCTTCTTTCACTGCCATCTGCCCGAAGAGAAGGCCCGCTCCGTGCTCGACGGGTGCGATCCCAAAAAGCGGTTATGCGGCAGTACGCTTAGGGCTTTCCAGAAATAACCTTTACAATTTGTTCTTGGTCGTTACGCCAGGATCTGCGATCACAAGGGGATGCAAGACACCTACACGATCGCACGAATCCGGCGGAAGTATCAACGCCTGGTCCCCGAGATGGACGAGCGACGCCGCGGGCAATGGGCGGCGGCCAAGGCGCGTGACCTGGGCTGGGGCGGCGTCTCGCTCGTGGCCCAAGCCCCAGGACTGTCTCGCCCCACGATCACCACCGGCTTGCGCAACTCGATCGACCGATCGCGGAGCGCGAGGCCGAGGCGGCACGCATCCGGCGTCGTGGTGGCGGTCGGCCTCCGTTGACGAAGACCGACCCGGGATTGCTGGCGGCCTTGGAGTCGCTGTTGGAACCCTCGACGCGAGGCGACCCCATGTCCCCACTCCGCTGGACCTGCAAGAGCACCCGCCGCTTGGCCGAGGAACTGACGCGGATGAAGCATGCCGTGGGTCACGCACCGTGGCGGCGTTGCTGCGCGAGGCGGGATACAGCCTGCGGGCCAACCGCAAGACGCGCGAAGGCTCTTCGCATCCCGACCGCAACGCCCAATTCGAGTTCATCAACGCCAGTGTCGGACGCTTCCCGCTCCGGGGCCAACCCGCGGTCTCGGTCGATACGAAGAAGAAGGAACTGGTCGGCGATTTCAAGAACGGCGGGCGGGAATGGCATGCGCAAGGCGAACCGGAAGAGGTGCGCGTCCACGACTTCCTGGACAAGACCCTGGGCAAGGCCATCCCCTACGGTGTCTACGACATGATCAACAACCAGGGCTGGGTCAGCGTGGGCATCGCTCACGACACCGCCCAGTTCGCGACCGCCAGCATCCGCCGCTGGTGGGATGAGATGGGCCAGTGTCGCTTCCCCAAGGCCAGCGAATCGCTCATCACGGCCGACGGCGGGGGGAGCAATGGCCATCGCACGCGGCGTTGGAAGGTGTCGCTGCAGCACGGGCCGATGACCTCGGCCTGACGCTCTCCGTCAGCCATTTCCCGCCGGGCACGAGCAAGTGGAACAAGATCGCACATCGGCTGTTCAGCTTCATCACGCAGAACTGGCGTGGTCGGCCGCTGGTCAGCCTCCAGGCGATCGTCAGCCTGATCGCCAGTACCACGACGAGCACGGGGCTGATCGTGAAGGCGGCCCTGGACACCAATCCTTACGAGACCGAGATCAAGGTCAGCGACGAGGGACTCGCGGGACTGCGACTGCAACGGCACGAGTTCCATGGCGATTGGAACTACACGATCTCGCCGCGAGCCAAGAAATTGTAAAGGTTATTTCTGGCAAGCCCTTACCTGTTGCAGGGGCGGATCGTGTGCAAGCGATGCGGCTATGGGTGCTACGGAAAACCCACGAGCCGGGCGTCGGCCAAGGGGCGAATCCCGTATGCCTCCTATCGCTGCACGGGCTCAGATGCGTATCGTTTCGGCGGGCAGCGGTTATGCTGGAACAAGCAGGTCCGCACCGACCTGCTGGACGCGGCCGTCTGGGAGGAGGTTCGCAGCCTGCTCTCCGAGCCCGAGCGGATCAGGGCCGAGTACGACCGCCGTCGGCAGGAGCCGAAGCCCGACGGCGCCGGGAGGTCGACCAAGTGGCGAAGCTGATCAAGCAGGTCAAGAAGAGCATCTCTCGACTGATTGATGCGTATGAGGAGGGCTTGCTGGAGAAGTCCGAATTCGAGCCGCGGATCAGCACGGCGCGGAGCGGCTTTCGCGGCTGGAGGAGGAGCGAAAGCGGACGGCCGCCGAGGAGAGCCGAGAGTCGGAGCTGCGGCTGGTGATTGGCCAGTTGGAGGAATTCGCGAGGCGGGTGTCCGAAGGACTACGCGAGCCGGACTGGGAGACACAGCGAGAGATCATTCGAGCCTTGGTCAAGCAGGTCGAGGTCGATGAGGGGGAAATCCGCATCGTCTATCGGGTGAGTCCCTCCCCTTTTGAGCATGGCCCCCAACAAGGTCATTCGCAACATTGTTGGGGGCGTGCTCAGCCCGATGCTTTCGAACGTCTTCCTGCACTCCGTGCTGCACAAAGGGTTCGAGCGGGAGGTGCAACCGCGCCTGAAGGGGCATCGTTCCTGATCCGCTACGCGGACGACGTTGTCATGGGGTTCTCCTGGGAAGAGGACGCCCGGAGGGTGAGGGACGGGCTGCCCAAGCGATTCGAGAAGTACGGCTTGACGATCCCCCCGGAGAAGACGCGGCTGGTGCCGTTCGAGCGGCCCTGCGGCGACCGGGAAGGAGCGAACTCGGAGGCGCGGACCCCCCAGGGACCTTCGACCTGCTGGGCTTCACGCATTACTGGGCCCGCTCACGGAACGGGAACTGGGTGGTGAAGCGCAAGACGTCCAAGAGCCGCTTCCGCCGCGGATTGAAAGCCCTGTCGGAAGGGTGTCGAAGGAACCGCCACCAGCCGATCGCGGCCCAGCACCGGACCCTGAGTCAGAAGCTTGTGGGCCACTTCGCGTATTCCGGGATCACCGGCAACTCCAGGTGCTGGCCCGATTCCGTACCGCAGCCACCGGGATCTGGAAGCGCTGGCTGTCGCGTCGGCGGCGGCGTGGCAGTCGGATGACTTGGGACCGCCTAATCGCTTCCGGAAGCGTCACCCGCTTCCGCCCGCGATCGCGGTCCACTCGGTGTGCCGTCCCGTAGCGCGTACGTGACATGACGAGCCGATGCCTTAATTGGGCACGTCTGGATCTGTGGGAGGTGCGACACGAAGCTACGGATGGACCTGTTATGACTGGTCTCTCGGGACATAACCCGGTGTGCGACCACCGGTACCCTACCAGGACGTGCGGCCCGAGCAATCCGGCGGTGCGAAGCTCCTGGGACAACGTAACCTCACCCCGATGGGGTGGTCGGACCTCCCGCGAGGGAATCCGGCGACTGCTAACGCCAAGGCGGTCGGGGGCCAGGGTGGATGGCAGGGCTAACTCAGGTGAACTGCTGATAAACGTCGTGAGATCCAGCAAGCCAAAGGCGCTGATAGGCTTGAACCAAACGGTACGTGGCCAGGTGCAGGGGCCTCTCCCATCCCCTGCCGTCGCTGTCCGAGCCACCGGCGAAGAGGCAGAGCCCGCACCATCCGTGATCCGTCCGTGGAACGTGGTAAGCCCGTCGTCCTCCCCTTGGGGAAGGCCCGCCGCAAGGTGGTCGCCGATGGGACGGCGGGTAAAGGATGAGGGAAGAAGCGAATGTCGTCCGGTAGTCGGGCGGATAGGGGTTGAGTCATCGGGCGAGATCACCCCACGCGAAAGCGGGCCGACTTCCCTCGGGTCTTTCGTCACGAGAGCACCTGGCAATCCACTTCGGGGGACAAGCAGATGACGGTGGAGTCTCGCTCTACTGGTGCGGTCCCCGACGAGGAGGAAGGCTGGCATACCATCAACTGGGAGTCAGCCCACCGCATCGTGTGTCGGCTCCAGGCCCGTATCGTGAAGGCGATCCAGGAAGGCCGGTGGGGCAAGGTGAAGGCCTTGCAACATCTGCTGACCCACTCGTTCAGCGGCAAGGCCCTTGCCGTCCGACGAGTGACGGAAAACCAAGGCAAAGGGACTCCGGGTGTGGACCGGGCGATCTGGAATACCCCGGAGAAGAAAGCGACGGCCTTACAGACGCTCCGGCAGCGGGGCTACAACCCCCGACCGCTGAGACGTGTGTACATTCCCAAGAATAACGGCAAGATGCGTCCCCTCGGAATTCCCACGATGCAAGATCGGGCGATGCAGGCCCTCTACCTGCAGGCGCTCGATCCCATCGCGGAGACGACGGCCGACCCGAACTCTTACGGGTTCCGGAAGGAACGATCGACGGCAGACGCCATCGGGCAATGCCACACCGTCCTGAGCAACCGGAGCGGTGCTCGCTGGATCTTCGAGGGGGACATCAAGTCGTGCTTCGACCGGATCGGCCACGAATGGTTGATGGCCCATATCCCGATGGATAAGGGCATCCTCCGGAAATGGCTGAAGGCCGGGTTCATCGAGAAGCACGTCCTCCACGCCACCGAGGAAGGGACGCCTCAGGGTGGCATCTGTTCACCGGCATTGGCGAACCTGGCGCTGGATGGCCTGGAACGGGTCCTGAGGGGACGCTACCCGAAGGCCACCGCCCGGAGCCGGAAGGCCAAGGTCAATCTGGTGCGCTATGCGGACGACTTCATCATCACCGGGAGTTCGAAGGAACTCCTGGAGACGGAGGTGAAGCCGATGGTGGAGTCCTTCCTGAAGGAGCGAGGACTGGAACTCTCACCGGAGAAGACGCATCTCACGCGGATCGAGGACGGCTTCGACTTCCTCGGGCAGAACGTTCGCGACTACGGTGGCACCGTCCTGGTGAAGCCGTCACGGAAGAATGTCGCGACGTTCCTGGAGAAGGTCCGGGGGATCATCAAGGCGAGCCGGCAAGTCACGGCCGGACATCTGATCGTGAACCTCAACCCGGTGATCCGGGGCTGGGCGAACTATCACCGGCATGTGTCGAGCAAGCGGACCTTCTCGCGAGTGGACCACGCGATCTTTCGTGCGTTGTGGCGGTGGGCCATTCGGAGGCACCCCAAGAAGTCCCGACGATGGATCAAGGACCGCTACTTCGAAGTCGTCGGAGGACGGCATTGGGTCTTTCACGGCGAGGTCGCCGGTCGGGAGGAGAGGATCCAACCGGTCCGGCTCTTCGATGCTTCGAGTCTACCGATCCAGCGGCATACGAAAGTCAAAGGAGAGGCGAATCCCTATGACCCGGCCTGGGAACCGTACTTCGAGGAACGCCTGGGCGTGAAGATGGCCGGGACCCTGATGGGTCGATGGACTCTGCGTCTGCTTTGGCGGGAGCAAGGCGGGATCTGTCCGGTCTGCCATCAGAAGATCACCACGGGGACGGGGTGGCACAACCACCACATCCAGTGGCGAACCCATGGGGGCCAGGATACGATCGAGAATCGCGTGCTCGTGCATCCGAACTGCCACCAGCAGATTCACAACCAAGGTTTGGACGTGGGTAAGCCGCGTCCCGAGAGGGGCGTTTGAGAGGCTTGAGCTGCATGAATGGAGACATTCCCGTGCAGTTCTTAGGGGAGGGGGTGACGGTGACGTCACCTCCTTACCCGACGCCTGGGTGGGAAACCACCCAGGTCTACCCAGAGAATCCTGGCGGCAGGCCTTGATCATCGTTTGGGTTACTGCACAGCCGTTCTCATGAACGATGGGCCGATTCCGTAAGGCTTTGCTTCAATCTGGTGGTCAGACGCCCATACAAAGTGACCGAAACGATGATCAAGGCCTCAGGGACACCGTGCATCTCGATTACAAAGGGGCGATTGCGCCGAGCACCGGGCTGGCGGAGGCCTTGAGTCGCGCGAGACCCGGACCGTCGGCCGACTCGTGCTGGATCGCGCTGCCCGCCTGTCACAGCCGGCCCGCAGACGCCCCGGTCGAAAACCTCGGCGAGTCTCGCCGCCTCGTCAGGGTGAGCGACGCGGCCGCGCTGCGGTGAGCCAGCGCGGCGGTGGCCCTGAGTCCTCGGGAATCCGGGTCGCGCGATCGGCTGGGGCCGGTATCTCAACCGACCTTCAGGTGCTCGGTGGCCGAGCGGGTCTCGGGGTCGATCTCACCCGCGATGGCCAGGCCGCCCTGCGCCGGCGACAACTCCTCGATCGCCTGCTGGAGCGACTCGACTTGCCGTTGCAGCCGGACCAGCTCGCGCACGACGTGATCCATGAGCACGTTCGTTTCATCGGTGATGAATCGCTCCGTGGGGCGGAGGCAGCGCGCAAGGTAGGCCTCGAACTTGCGCATCAGCGGCCGACGCAACGGCAGCATGCATCGCCACAACGCCTTGAATCCAGCCTTGACGAGACGTTTCATCGACTCACCCGTTCCGTCTGGGGGAAGGAAAATGCCCTGTGTTCAGGGAGCCTAGGCCCGCTCGGGCCCGCGGGGCGCCGAGCGGCCGACACCTGAGGCGGTCCCGTGCGGCGGCCCGTTCCACATGCCAGCGTTCAATCACGTCGACATACATCTTCGCCACGTGCGGCCACTCGTGGTGCGCCCGGACGTATTCCCAGGCGGCGCGACCCAGCGCCTCGCGCGCCTGGGGGTCGGTGGCTAGCTCGTGCATGGCGCGTCGGAGGCCGTCGAGGCCCTCCGACTCCCAGCGGACCTTGCGGACCACGTCGCCGGGGAAGTTGGAGAACGTTCCCACGTCGGTCACGAGGGTGGGGATGCCCGACGCCAGCAGGTTGAGCAGTGCCGCGGAGGTCTCGCCGTTGGTGGGGGGCCGTCGGAGATTGACGCCCAGGTCGGTGACGGCGGCCAGGTCGACGAAGTCGGCGAGCGTCTGGCGGCCGAGGAAGCGGACCCGCTCGCGCAGGCCCAGCGCCTCGGCTCGGCGGCGAGCGGCGCCTTCGTCGTGCTCCTCGCCGACGAAGACGAACACGGCGGATGCGTCCGAATGCGCCACCTCCTGGAAGGCATCGAGCGCCTCGGGGCTCATCTTGTCTGGGTGGATGAAGCCAAAGCTGGCGACCATCAGCGCGTCGGCGGGGATCTGGAACCGCGCCGCGGATCGCGGCCCGCTGCGCCGCCGAGACGCGCCGGGGTTCGGCCCCCATCGGGACCACCACCATCCGCCCGGCCTGCTCGGGGTGCGTCGCCCGCACCTGACCCACGCACCAGGGCGAGTGCACCACCACTTGATTCCCCGAGTCGAGGAGCCGGAGGTTCAAGTACCAGCCCCGCCGTGTGCACTCTCGTGCGAGGTCCTCGGGAGGCGTCGTGGCCATCAGCGCCTCGATCTCCGCTGCCTGCTCGGGATACCACGTGAGCAACTCGAGCGCAGGACATCGCGCCCCAGCCCGATCCGATGACCATAATGCAGATAGAAACCCGCCAGGCAGAAGTCGTGGAGCGTCATCACCCCCGGATGACGCAGGATCGTCTCATACATATAATTATGATACCGTGAGTTGCCCATCTGGTAAACGACGGCGTGATAGTCCTTCACCGCCGCATGACGCCCGAACAGCCGGCCGTCGATGCACGCGTACGCGTCGGACGCCAAACCCAGCTCGGGCACGTAGCCAGTCTCGTGGTACAGGTCGATCGTGTACGTCTGCCTCAGTTCGCCAAGCAGCGAGGCCGAATAATCCGAGATGCCCGACCTCCGCGGCGGCAACGGCGAGAAGAAGGCGAGCCGCGGCCGGCGCGGGCCCGCGCGCGCCGCGGCACCGCGCCGCCGGCCGGCGCTCGGCCAGACCCGCCAGCACCGCCAAGGCCCGCTCGGCCGTTTGCTCCCAGCGGAACTGCCGGGCCCGAACCAGGCGCGGGTGCGGAGCGTCGCGGCCAGGGCGGGATCTTGGAGGAGCTGCGCGAGCTTGGCGGCGAGGTCGGTGGGATCGGCGACGTTGGCCAGCAGCCCGGCGTCGCCGACAACCTCGGGCTGCGAGGAGTTGTTGCCGGCGACGACGGGAGCGCCGCAGAGCAGGGCCTCGAGGAGCGGCAGTCCGAAGCCCTCGTAGAGCGAGGGGAAGGCGAAAGCGGCGCAGCGGCGGTAGAGAGTGCGGAGCGTCTGGTCGCTGACCTCGCCGGTGAGGACCAGCGCGTCGCCGACTCCGGCTTCGAGGGCATGCTGGCGGAGCGCGTGGGCGTCATGGGGGAGGATGGTGAACGTCAGGACGAGCTGGTAAGTGTTGCGGAGGGGCTCGGGGAGCCGCGCGAAGGCGTCGATCAGGCCGAGGTTGTTCTTCCGCCAGTCCATGCCGCCGACGTTGAGCACATAGGGCCGGGTGATGCCGAGCGCGTGCAGCGTGGGCTCGGGCCGGGCCCGCGCGCCGGGCTCCTCGGGGCTGAAGAAGTCGGGGTCGCTGGCGGCGCCGATGGTGACGATCTGGTGGTCGGGCAGGTCGAGCATGGCGATGCAGTCGGCGCGGGTGGCTTCGGAGATGGCCAGCAAGGCGTCGTAGCGGCGCAGTTCCTCCAGCGTCCGGTAGAACCGCAGCAGGGTGGGATCGTAGATCGTCTCGCTCTGGAACAGGAACGGGATCAGGTCGTAGACGATCGCTGCAATCTTCAGCCCGTTCCAAGGCCGGGCCGGCGGGTGATAGTACTGCCAGTGCTCGAAGGTGCTCAGGATCACCAGCACGTCGAGGGCATCGGGGTTGGTCCGCGCCAGGTGGTCCATCCGTTGCGTCACGGTCGTGAGGCCACGCTCCTGTTCGGACCGGAGCCATCGGACGATGGCGTTGGGAGCGTGGGGGATCCGGTCGTCGGGCAGCCCGTCGTGAGCATAGAGGACGAACTGATGGTCGTCGTCGCGATCGAGCAGGGCGGCGACGAGGTGGCGACTGTAGCGGCCGATCCCGCGGTGGCCGTGGTGGGGCGACTGCACGGCGAGCATGTCGAAACCGATGCGCACGGGAACGACCTCCTTGTCGTCTCGTCGGACGGGTCGATTGCGTGGGGCCGGCCGCGAACCATATTCGCGTCCGTCGTTCCCGTCAACACCAACGCCCGGCCCTGATCGCTCTGCCTCACGCCACGCGTACGCGATCGAGCGCCGGGGCCCGGCCCTTCGCGGCGACCTGCTCCTCATGCCAGCGTTCGATCACCTCGACATACATCTTCGCCACGTGCGGCCACTCGTGGTGCGCCCGGACGTACTCCCACGTGGCGCGGCCCTGCGCCTCGCGCGCCTGGGGGTCGGTGGCTAGCTCGTGCATGGCGCGTCGGAGGCCGTCGAGGCCCTCCGACTCCCAGCGGACCTTGCGGACCACGTCGCCGGGGAAGTTGGAGAACGTTCCCACGTCGGTCACGAGGGTGGGGATGCCCGACGCCAGCAGGTTGAGCAGTGCCGCGGAGGTCTCGCCGTTGGTGGGGGGCCGTCGGAGATTGACGCCGAGGTCGGTGACGGCGGCCAGGTCGACGAAGTCGGCGAGCGTCTGCCGGCCGAGGAAGCGGACCCGATCCCGCAAGCCCAGTGCATCGGCGTGACTCCGAACGAGGCCGCCGTCGGCGTCCTCACCGACGAAGACGAACACGGCGGAGGCGTCCGAATGCGCCACCTCCAGGAAGGCGTCGAGCGCCTCGGGGCTCATCTTGTCCGGGTGGATCAAGCCGAAGCTGGCGACCATCAGCGCGTCGGCGGGGATCTGGAACCGCGCGCGGATCGCGGCCCGCTGCGCCGTTGAGACGCGACGGGGCTCGGTCCCCATCGGGATCACCACCATTCGCTCGGCGAACCCCGGGCGGTCGGCCCGCGCCTGGGCGACGCACCACGGCGAGTGCACGACCACTCGGCCCGAGCGCTCGAAGATTCGCTGATTCAAGTACCAGCCCCGCCGCGCACATTCCTCGCGCGATGACCTCCCAGTCCCAGGGCCAGGTCCTCATGCACGATCGGATCTCGTCCTTCCGCTCGGGATAGGATCGGACCAACTCTTCCTCGAAATATGCCCGCGAATCCCCGAGCCTGTAGCCATAGTCGAGCTGGAAGCCGGCGAGGCAGAAGTCGTGGAGTGTCACCACCCCTGGATAGCGCAGCATGTTCGCGTACATGTAGCTGTGATACCGTGAATTGCCCATCTGGTAAACGACGGCGTGATAGTCCTTCACCGCCGCATGACGCCCGAACAGCCGGCCGTCGATGCACGCGTACGCGTCGGACGCCAAACCCAGCTCGGGCACGTAGCCAGTCTCGTGGTACAGGTCGATCGTGTACGTCTGCCTCAGTTCGCCAAGCAGCGAGGCCGAATAATCCGAGATGCCCGACCTCCGCGGCGGCAACGGCGAGAAGAAGGCGAGCCGCGGCCGGCGCGGGCCCGCGCCGCGGCACCGCGCCGCCGGCCGGCGCTCGGCCAGACCCGCCAGCACCGCCAAGGCCCGCTCGGCCGTTTGCTCCCAGCGGAACTGCCGGGCCCGAACCAGGGCGCGGGTGCGGAGCGTCGCGGCCAGGGCGGGATCTTGGAGGAGCTGCGCGAGCTTGGCGGCGAGGTCGGTGGGATCGGCGACGTTGGCCAGCAGCCCGGCGTCGCCGACAACCTCGGGCTGCGAGGAGTTGTTGCCGGCGACGACGGGAGCGCCGCAGAGCAGGGCCTCGAGGAGCGGCAGTCCGAAGCCCTCGTAGAGCGAGGGGAAGGCGAAAGCGGCGCAGCGGCGGTAGAGAGTGCGGAGCGTCTGGTCGCTGACCTCGCCGGTGAGGACCAGCGCGTCGCCGACTCCGGCTTCGAGGGCATGCTGGCGGAGCGCGTGGGCGTCATGGGGGAGGATGGTGAACGTCAGGACGAGCTGGTAAGTGTTGCGGAGGGGCTCGGGGAGCCGCGCGAAGGCGTCGATCAGGCCGAGGTTGTTCTTCCGCCAGTCCATGCCGCCGACGTTGAGCACATAGGGCCGGGTGATGCCGAGCGCGTGCAGCGTGGGCTCGGGCCGGGCCCGCGTGCCGGGCTCCTCGGGGCTGAAGAAGTCGGGGTCGCTGGCGGCGCCGATGGTGACGATCTGGTGGTCGGGCAGGCCGAGCATGGCGATGCAGTCGGCGCGGGTGGCTTCGGAGATGGCCAGCAAGGCGTCGTAGCGGCGCAGTTCCTCCAGCGTCCGGTAGAACCGCAGCAGGGTGGGATCGTAGATCGTCTCGCTCTGGAACAGGAACGGGATCAGGTCGTAGACGACGGCCGCGAGCTTCAGCCCGTCGCACGGCCGCGCCGGAGGATGATAGTGCTGCCAGAACTCGAAAGGGCTCAGGACCACCAGGACTTCGAGAGCATCGGGGTTGGTCCGTGCCAGACGATCCAGGCGGTCGGTCACGGAGGACCCGTCGTGCTCCGCTTCCGGGCCGACCCATCGGACGATGGCGTTGGGAGAGCGGGGGATGCGGTCATCAGGCAGCCCATCGTGGGCATAGAGGACGAACTGATGGCCGTCGTCGCGGTCGAGCAGGGCGGCAACGAGGTGGCGACTGTAGCGGCCGATCCCGCGGTGGCCGTGGTGGGGTGACTGCACGGCAAGCATGTCGAAACCGATGCGCACGGGAACGACCTCCTTGTCGACTCGGGACGGGCTCGATCGTTGAGGATCGGGCGCGAAATTTAATCTTGCCGCCGCTTTCCGTCAACGCCACCGTGCTCGCAGGGGGTCGAGGCCTCGACATGTGCGAAGACGGCACACGCTCTCGAAGGGACTCAGTCGTCCTTGAGGAAAATTGTGGAATTGTCAAGTTTGCCAATTCCGCAGGCGATCGAAGCGCCGATACCGGATGAACGTCTGAGGGATAGAGGCACTCGGTCTCTGGCGCGTT
This sequence comes from uncultured Planctomycetaceae bacterium, assembly GCA_963803395.1. GTDB lineage: Bacteria > Planctomycetota > Planctomycetia > Isosphaerales > Isosphaeraceae > JAFANO01. Next base: position 57,437 of record CAWDND010000020.1, on the reverse strand, counting down.
GCCGAGGCCCGCTCATTCCCCTTCACTGCCAAAAGGAGTTGCGATCATGGGAGCCATGATGCAATGGATGACCGCGCCTCTCCGTCGTCGCCGACGTGAGGAGCGGCCTCGGAGCGAGTCGTGGCGGATCGCCGTGCCGGAGTCGCTGGAAGGGCGCGCCCTGCTTTCTTCGGCCGATCCGATCACCGGTCCCGCAACGCCGCCGATCCCGATCGATGTATCGTACCCTTTCCCCGGACCGATCTGGAGCGTCCCGTCCTCCTCCGGTGGTTCAGACCACTCCGCCGATCTGTCTCTGAGCGACGCGCAGAAGCAGAACGTAGCGAAGCTGGTCGATGCGCTGTCGGTCCTAAAGACGGGAGTGGCCCCGACACCAGACCAGTTGGCGGCGGTGGAATCGGCGCTCTCGGCCGTGCTCGGCAACAGGCTCACGGTCTACCAGATCAAGGGGTTGGTCAACGACTCGGCGACGCTGCTGGCGGCCGGCGAGAACGCGTCGCCGCAGCAGGTGGCGGGTGTGCAGACGCAATGGAAGGCGGTCCTGGCCGCCGCCAAAATCCCGATCTCAGAGCTCCAGGCCGACACTGCCTATGCCTTCTCGCTCGAGCACCCGGTCACGGGCGGCCCGTCGTCGGGGAGCCGGGGCGGAGGGGCGGGAGGCACCCAGGCCGGAGCGACGAACTCCACGGGTTCAACGACCTCCCAGGGCGGGTCGTCCATCTCGCCTGATCATGCGCCAAGCGCATCGGGGAGCACCTCAGGCGGCACGACGACCACTCACGCGGTCGTACCCAGTACCCCGGTGGGAACAACGGGCTCGCAGGGTGAAGAGAAGACTATCCATGTCGCCATGCCGGCAACATCGAGCACGACGTCAACGGTTTCGCCCTCCCTCTCAGTCTCCCCATTCACGAGTGGGGTCTCCGGGAAAGCGCTCGGAGGCCAGGGCAATGCGGGCGTCACACTCCAGGGCGCGACGGGCTCCCCGGGCGGCGCGTCGAATGTTCCGGTTCCGGGACCTATCTCCGTAGCGAATTCGATCCCGGCTCGCGGTCCGGGCTTCACCCGCAACGGACGCCAACGTCGTGTCGGTACTCATCAAGTCCTGCACGCGAACGTGCTGCATGGTCAGCACGTCGTGAAGCACGCCTCTCATCGTGGGAAGCCCGTCGTCCACAATGGGGCGCACGGCCATTGATTGATCCGTCGCGTCGGGGGGGCGCCCTTGCGTCGCACCCGAGTGTCTCTCATCTCTGAAAGCTCGTAACGATGCGGCGCGGCGTTCCGTCCCGGGCCGCGGGAGACATCGCCTTCGCACTCGCACTGGAAGGATTGATCATGCCATCTCCCGGCGCCCGGCTGCGTGAGACGTGGGCCGCGCGGCCCCTCATGATCCCCGGCGCGTTCAACGCGCTGACGGCCAAGCTGGCCGAACGGTTGGGTTTCGCCGCAGTCTACCTGTCGGGCGGGGCGCTGTCGGCGGGCTGGGCGGGCGTGCCCGACATCGGGCTCTTGACCCTGACCGAGTCCGCCGAGCAGGCCGCCGTGCTGGCGCGCGCCACGACGCTCCCCCTGCTCTGCGACGCCGACACCGGCTTTGGCGAGCCGATCAATGTCGAGCGGATCGTGCGCCTCTTGGAAGAGGCGGGCGCGGCGGGACTGCACATGGAGGATCAGGTCTTGCCCAAGTGGTGCGGCCATCTCTCGGGCAAGCAACTGGTCGCTCGCGCAACGATGCGGCCAAGGTCCGCGCCGCGACTTTGGCGCGGCGCGACCGCGACTTCGTGATTGTCGCGCGGATCGACGCCCGATCGGTGGAGGGCTTCGATGCGGCGGTTGCCCGTGCGCGGGCCTACGTCGCCGCCGGCCTATGTTTGGGGTGGCGCGACGTAACCTCTTGCGGCGCAAGGGCCGGATTCTCAATTAGTCACTATATCACGGTGTCCTCCCCCTCGGGTGGCGCCGGCGGGCGCTGGTCGACGAGCTTCAGTGCCTTTCAGGACCAGCCGTGCGTCGGGACAGCCGCCAGCCATCCCTCGGCGTTCCGGTTGGCCCTCCAGACAGAAGGTCACCAGCCGCACGGTGGACAACGCTTGCAGCGCCCGCGCCGGCGACAGATCAACCCCCGCCTCCTTGAGCCGTCGGCCGAGGAGGCGTTGAACCAGCAGGGCCAGCGCCGCGACGAAGATGTGGGCCTTGACCCGCAGCTCGACCTGGTGAGAGATCGGCCGCATCGCCATCACGTCCTTGAGTTGACGGAACCCGCTCTCGACGTCGGTCAATTCCTTCTACATCGCCACGGCGTCGAGGACGCTCAGTCCCTTCTCGCTGGTCGCGGTCACATATTTTCCTTCGATCTTCTTTTCACGCTCGAAGTGCGTCTGCCTCTCGGAGAACTCGAGCGTCCCGGCAGTGAGTTTCCAGTCGAAATAGCGGCCTTGATCATCGTTTCGGTCACTTTGTATGGGCGTCTGACCACCAGATTGAAGCAAAGCCTTACGGAATCGGCCCATCGTTCATGAGAACGACCGTGCAGTGGCCCAAACGATGATCAAGGCCGAAATAGCCCATGTTTGGGGTGAAACCGCCTGAGCCGGCGGCCGCCGCGCGTGAAAACGCCTTGTTTTCTAGGCTCTGGGCCTCAGGCAACCCCCGCCAGCCTGAAAAACGTAGTGACAATACTACTCCGCGTTCTCCGAGAATCTCTCAACAATCTCCTTGCCAAATCCTAATTGCGTCGTGATAATGGTTCTCATGTACCCCAGAACCGTAAAGGTCCGCTCCTCCAGCGGCACCGTCCACGAATACGTCCGCGTCGTCGCAGCCTACCGCGAAGTCGGCAAGGTCAAACCACGCGTCGTCGCCGATCTGGGACGCACAGATCTCCGCGTCGACATCCGCCCCAAACTCAAGCGACTTCTCGGTGGCGCCGGCCGTCCGCAAGACGCCACTCCCGCCGATCCCGAGGTCGTCGAGGCCTCGACTTGGGGGCCTATCCTCGCCGTCCGCGCTGTGTTCAACCCACTCGGCCTCTGGGCCATCCTCGACCAACACCGCGGCCACGCCAAAGGCGTCCCGTTCGCCGACCGCGCCTTCGTGCTCGTCGCCCACCGGCTCATCGCCCCGGCCAGCGAGCACGGACTCGCCGGCTGGCTGGAGACCGACTTCGTCTGCGACCGCAAGGGCCGACGCTTCATCCCCCACTGGCACCAGCGCCGCCGGGTCCGCGTCCACCCCCGTCAGCTCGACGCCTGGTACCGCACCCTCGTCCAGCTCCACGCAGCCAAAGAACGCATCGAAGTCGCGCTTTTCCACCGGCTCCGCGACCTCTTCAGCCTCAAGCCCGAGTTGGTCCTCTACGACATCACCAGCACCTCCTTCGAGGGTGCCGGCCCGCACGACTTCGCCCAGCACGGCTCCAGCCGTGACGGCAAGTCGCAGAACGTCCCGGTGATCGTCGGCGTGGTGATGGTCGCGGGCTGGCCGATTGCACACCACGTCTGGGCGGGCAATCGCATCGACCATTCCACAGTTCAAGAAGTTATCAATGATCTGCGAAAACGTTTCGAGTTCGGCCGGCTCGTCTTTGTGGGCGATCGGGGTATGCTCACCGATGAGAACATAGAGAAGATCACAAAAGATGAGCATGGATTCCTGGTCGGGATCAAGCGGCGGCGCAACACCAAGCTCGATGCCTGGCTCGATGCCATCGACGAAACCCACTGGATCGACTGCCCTGGCGGCATCAATACCCGAGAACGAAAGACCGATCCGCCCCGCACGCGTGCCCAGGAAGTCCCGTCCGGAGATTCCGACCTGCGCGTGATCGTCATCGCCTCCGACGAACGCCGCGGCTATGAACCGGCGAAGCGCCAAGAGGCGATGGAGCGAGCACGTCAGAAGCTGGAGAAGCTCAAGGAGCGTGTGGCCTCGGGCGACTTGAAGCCGCCGGAGAAGCTCGGGGCGGCCGTCGAGCGGATCATGCAGAAATATCATGGCTATCGTTATTTCGATTGGAAGCTGATCGGAGGTGTGTTCGCGTCTTCCGAGAGCGAGACCCGGCTGGGGCGTGAGAAGAAGATCGAGGGAAAATAGGTGATTTCGACCAGCGAGAAGGATCTGAGCATCCTCGAGGCGGTGGCGCAGTCCAAGGAGTTGATGGAGCTCGAGAGTGGGTTCCGGCAACTCAAGGACGTGCTGGCGCTGCGGCCGAGCTCTCACCAGGTCGAGCCGCGGGTCAAGGCCCACATCTTCGTGGCGGCGTTGGCGCTGTTGGTCCCACGCTGGCTGGGCCGACGGCTCGAGGACTCGGGGTTGGAGTTGTCGCCTGAGCGGGCGCTTCAAGCCCTGTCGACGGTCCGGCTGGTGCGCTTCCGCTGGGAGGGCCAAGGAGACCGCCGCGGGGTCTCTGGAGGCTGTCCCGATGCGCGGTTGGTCCTGAAGGCCCTGAAACGCGTCGACCAGCGACCGCTGGTTCCCCCCGAAGGGGAGGAGACCGTGATGTAGCGCGCTCATCGAAAACTCGGTTTTGGCTCTACGCAGGATCACGTCGCACCACCTCAGAGCTGTGTTGGCGGGAGGCTCGGGAGCTGGGACGATGGGTGCGGAAAGTCCTGTGGGCCGGGTCGATGCATCCATCCATTCTTTCGAGGGGGACGGGAGTGTAGTGACTAATCGAAAATTCGGTGTCTACGCCGCAAGGGGTTACGTCGACTGACCCCAAACATGGGATAGTTAAGACCTTGGAAGGACGGCAGCCACTCCGAACTGAACACCTACGGGTACGCTTGCCCGGCCCACGTCGAGGATGTGGTCGCCGACGCCGAAGGTCGTGCCAGGGCGTATCGGCTCGCCCCCGGCGAGTCCGTGGGGAAGATCGGCGCGTTTCCGCTCGCGAACGTAGAGACAATGGCCATCACCTTGGTCCTTGCATCGCGGTGATCATACGATGGCCACGTCGCGGGCGGGGGAAGGTACGTTGACCCTGAGCCGCGGACGACAACGATCCCCGGTGCTCCTGGAGGGAGCGCCAGACGGTCCGCTCGCTGACGCCCAGGGCGCGGGCGATCTCCGGTGCCGGCAGGCCGCCGTCGTGGAGCTCCCGGGCCCGGGCGGGCGGCGCCTTGTTGGAGACGCCGTTGCGCCGGGCGACGCGGATCCCGGCGGCCTCAGGGCCCCAGCTCGCCCGCCACGGGGCCGACGCGGGACCGCGCGGGGGATCCGACGTCCCGCACGCCATCTGGTACTACCCGAGCACCGGCTGGACGGGCGATGATTGTCTGATGGGCAGGGTGGCCATGGCTGCGGCAGGTTTTGACCGCTGAGGGGGGCCTTCGTTGGGCAGTCCTGCCCCTCCGGCCGGCGGTCTGGCCCCTTTCCCGCTGACTGTCTCTCGGGGGGGCAGGCGGGAGATTGGCCAGGTGGAAGATGGCCCTTCGGCTGTTTGATCGCTGAGCAGCCCATCCTCATCCTGGCCACCCCCTGGGGGTTCTATCGCCATCAATAGGAGCCGGCGAGGAGGGCCGCGTCCTCGCGGCCCTCCTCTGCGAGGACTCTTCCACCGGCAACGCCGGTGGCCTATCAAATAGCGGCTGCACTTCGGTCAGACTCGACTTTCGGACTTTTACAGGAGTCGTAGATGGCACAAAGAGAGCGGACCATCCCACGCGGAGTCGGTAATCCTGGGGGTGCTGTCTGGCCCCAGGACCGTTCACCGCACGGAGGTCCGCTCCATGGATCAGCTTATTCCCTCGCTCGCCGCGTTGGTAGAGCCCTTCCGCGATTGCTTCCATCCCCAGGTCTTTGTCACCTTCCAGGCGCTGCTGGACGGCTGGATCGTCTGCCTCGGTCCACGCACCATCAGCGAGGTCTGGCAGGTCACCGGGTGGGCCGCCCAGCGGCACCACGACACCGCTTACGCCGTCTTCCACTCCGCCGCCTGGGAGTGGGATGACTTGGGCCTCGTCCTGGCGACCTTGATTCTCACCCACTTGATCCCCGGCGGGGTCGTCTGGATCGTGGTCGACGACACGCTCTGCCACCAGCGTGGCGCCAAGGTCGCCTTCGGTGGCATCTTCCTCGACGCCGTCCTCTCGACCAACCGGCACAAGACGCTCCGCTTCGGCGTCAACTGGGTCGTCCTGGGGATCGCGGTCCCCATCCCCTTGCGCCCGATCGGTATTCCTGCCTGCCGGTGCTCTGGCGGGTCTCCCGCAAGAAGGGCCAGGCCGGGTACCAGAGCCGTCCGCAGGCCGCCGCCGCGCTGCGCGGCTCCTGGCCGAGGCCAACCCCGAGCGGACGTTCTGGCTGGTCGGCGATTCGGCCGACGTCAACGCCGCGACGCTCCAAGGCCGTCCCAAGAACCTCCAGGTGATCGGCCCGTTGCACTGGAAGGCCGCCCTGGACGAGCGGCCCGCGCCGCCGGTCGCGGGTCAGAAGGGCCGCCCCCGCAAGAAGGGGGATCGCTTGCCCACCCCCAAGGTGATGATCGAGGATGTGACGACCTCTCCCTCCGAGTTGCAGACCGTCGTCTTTCCGCAGACGACCCGGGAACTGCGGCTCCAGGTGATCCGCGACGTGCTCTGGTACCGCGGGTGCAAGACCGAGCCGGTGGTGGTGCTGCTGGTGCGCGACCCGGTGGGCCAGTGGCGGGATGAGGCCCTGGTCGCCACCGACCCGAGTGTCTCGGCCGAATTCATCCTCCAGGGCTATTGCCGGCGCTGGAGTGCGGAACTGACGTTCTTCGACAGCAAGCATTACCTCGGCCTTCACGATCCGCGGGTCTGGAGCGAGCGGAGTGTGGAGCGGGCACACCCGCTGGCGTGGTTCGTCGGGACGTTGACGATCGTTTGGTACGCCCTCGACGGTCATGCCGGGGCGCATGTGCATCGGGATCGGGACTGGTACCCGCACAAAGTAATACGCAATAAGCAATAATACGCATCCCAGAAAGAATCTGCCCGCCAGCCGAGGCGGTTGGCCTACAGTTTGTGGCACGGCCGCCCTCGGCCGTGCAGGAACTTTGCGGGATGCGTATAATTCCTACGTTCACGGACATGTTGAGCGCGTTACGGTTGCAGATCCTGGCGGCCTAGCAGTGTCTCTCGGTGCAATAACAGAGGATATGATACGACCATCGGGCCCAATCATGTGAGTAACAATAAATATGTGTGGGAGCCCATTCCGAGCGACCTGGAGATCTCGCGGGACGAGGTGCATGTCTGCGCGTCCGGCTGGACTCGCCGGCGGTGGTCGTCGAGCGGCTGAGGGGGACACTCGCGCTGGACGAGCAGGCGCGGGCCGCCCGGTTCCGCTTCGAGCGCGACCGGCACCATTTCATCGTCGGTCGAGGGACGCTCCGCGCGCTCCTGGGTCGTTATCTGGGGGCGGAGCCGGGTCGGCTGGAATTCCGCTACGAAGTCTACGGGAGGCCGGCGCTGGCGGTGGGGACCGACCTCCGGTTCAACCTGGCGCACTCGCACGGGCTGGCGCTCGTCGCGGTCGCGCGCGATCGGGAGGTCGGGGTCGACATCGAGCAGGTCCGGCCGATCGAGAGTTTCGAGCGGATCATCGAGCGGTTCTTCTCGCCCCGTGAGTGCGCCACGTTCCGGCGCTGCCCGAGGACCAGAAGTTCGAGGCGTTCTTCCGCTGCTGGACGCGCAAGGAGTCTTATATGAAGGCGACCGGAGAGGGCTTCTCGCTGCCTCTGGATCGGTTCGACGTGTCGCTGGCGCCGGGGGAGCCGGCCCGACTCCTGGACGTGGTCGGGAGGCCCGGAGAGGTCGCGCGGTGGTCGATGCGCGACCTCGACCCCGGCCCGGGCTCCTTCGCGACCGTTGTGGTAGAGGGGACGGGCTGGCGGCTCCGATGCCTCGATCACGGGTGCGATCGCGCCAGAGCCAAGGATTTCGGCGGAATTTGAGCGTTCCGGTCCTGGAACGTGCCCTGAGTTCCTCAGCCGAGGGCTGGGAACTGGGAGCCGGAGGCGTTTTTTCCGCGGTCGGGCGCTGTCTCACCGAACCGCCTCCTCTCAGGAAGGGCCGCCTCCAGGGCCAAGGGGACGGAGCGTGCCTCCGGAGGAGAACGCTCGTGGGCGGCCGCGCTGGATCTTCCTGACTCTTCCTCCTCGGTCCCCCTGATCCTTCGGTGGGTGGCTCTGATCCTCCCGCGGCCGCAGGCGCTCCGAGAGCGCCGGGGCCGTGTGGGAGGGCGACGGGTCTGGGACGGCGCGGGGAGCGGCCGCCTGGGATGGGGCCGCAGCTCCATCATACAGATTTACACTACAGCATCTTTTGACGCCGATTTCCACGGCCGGGAAAATAATCAATCTCTGCGGGCTCAGGGTCCCTCATTCCTCGGGGATTTGCCGCATCGAGCCACCCTGTGGTTGATTGTTTTCTCGGCCCAAAGCGGCTCGGTCGGCTTCGTATCTACATTCTCGATTTCATGACTGTCCCGATGTATTTCGCGCGTTCCTTCCTGGATCTCAAGGACCTGGCCACGCTGAGGGCCGCTTCGACCCTTTCTCGGCACCCGTTTTCGCGGTACGCTCAGCGGCGGTTTCGGGTCGGAAAATAATCAACGTCCGGGAGCACGCATCATGGACGGGAGCCACACCAGGCGGTTCTTCCTCGAGCCACGGCCGACCTTCCAACGCCAATACGAGGCGCTCCGCGCGATCTTCGTCGAGGACGAACCCCTCGAACGCGTCGCCGAGCGGTTCGGCTACAAGCCCTCGACGCTGAGGTCGATGGCCAGTCGCTTGCGGGCCGATTGTCGCCGAGGCATCACGACCCCCTTTTTCTCCCGGACGGCCGTGGGCGGCCCCTCGGGGAAGGTGCGGGCCGAGGGCGATCGGGTCCCGAGACGCCCGACGTCGCAGATCTGTCGCGAGCTGAACCTCGAGCCCGGCCGCACGATCCGCTCGCGTGTCGCGGGCATCTTCCTCTTCCTGCCACTCTTGGCCCGGCTCGGCTTCGATCGGCTCGTCACCGAGGCCGGGTATCCCGGCTCGGGGATGGTCCCTGCCCCGAGCGCCTTGCTGTCGCTCCTGGCGCTGAAACTGCTCGACAAAGAGCGACGTAGTCATATCGACGACTTCAACTACTGACGAAGTTCTTGGCCTGTTCGCCGGACTCAACGTCCTCCCCAAGAAGTCGTTCGCCACCGCCTACTCTTACCGGGCCGTCCGCGACCAGCAACGGGGCCTGTTGCAGGGGTGGGTCAAGGCCCTCGCCCCGGTGCTCTTTCCCGAGCCCGATGGGTTCTCGCTCGACTTCCATCCGATCCCATTCCGCGGCGACCCCGCGGCGCTCGACCGCCATTACCTTCCGCTCCAGGGCAAAGCCGGGCCGAGCGTCCTGACGTTCTTCGCACTGGAACAGGACAGCCGCTGCTTGTGTTACTCCAACGCCAACCTGACCCGCAACGATCAGCACGGCGAACTGATGCGGTTCGTCGAGTTCTGGCACGAGGTGACCGGCTCCGACCCCAAGTGGCTCTACTTCGACAGCAAGGTCGTCGACTACCCCGAACTGTCGCGCGTCAATCCGACGGAAGATCCATTTCGTCACCATCCGCCGCCGAGGTGCGGCCATCCTCCGGCGCCTGGAACAGCAACCCGCTTCCGCCTGGAAGGGGGCCGTGATCGACATCCCCAAACGATGCCACACGCACATCCGTTATCATCGAGGAAAGCGTGCGGCTGCGCGGCTACGAGGGCCCGATCCGCCAGATCGCCGTGACCGGTCTGGGCCGCGATCGCCCCACGCTGTTCCTCTCCAACGACTTCGAGGAGACCCCGCGCGAGTTGATCATCCGCTACGCCGGCCGCAACCGGATCGAGGGCGGCCTGGGCGTCAGCGTGAACTTCTTCCACCTCGACTGCCTCGCCAGCGAGGTGCGACTGAACGTCGACCTCGACGCCACCCTGACCGTGATCGCCAACGGCTGCTACCGCTGGCTGGCGTCGCGCTTGAAGGGCTTCGAGAAGGCCGACCCGAAGCAACTCTACCGCCGGTTCGTCGAGACCGCCGGCACCGTGACGATCCAGGCCGACCGCCTCACCGTCGCCTTCGACCGTCGCAGCCACAACCCGATCCTCCGCGAGGCCGCCCTCGACCGCGACTCCCCCCCCATCGCCTGGCTCGGTCAACGGGCGATCGAGTTCACCTACCACTGACCACGACAGCCGTCCGAGGATTGATTGTTTTCCCGGCCGTGGAAATCGGCGTTGAAGGACGACATGCTCGTGGAGGCGTTGGCCGTGTCAACCGGCTCTGTCGCGCCAGTCGGCGACCGTTCGCTCGTCGAGTCCGAACGCAACAACGATGGCTTGCACCGGACAGCCGTGCTAGCCCATGTTTGGGGTGAAATCGTGGTCCGCCGGCCCTCGTCGCGCGGATTTCCCCTGTTTTACGGGGTTTCCTCAGCGATGCACGCCGTTGCTTCTGAATAGTGTAGTGACAATATCGACCCGAATTTTTGAAATTTCACCCGAATTTTTTGGCTTGATTTCCCGTCAATTCGTCGTGATACTTCACGACATGTACCTCAGAACCGTCAAAGTCCGGTCCTCCAGCGGCGCGGTGAACCAGTATGTCCGCGTCGTCGAAGCCTATCGCGACAACGGCAAGGTCAAGCAACGCACCATCGCCGATCTGGGCCGCATGGATCTGCTCGCCGAAATGTTCCCCAAGCTGAAACGCTTGCTCGGCTACGATGCCGACTCGGAGACAAATCCGGACAACGATCTCGATATCCTCGATGCCTCCACCTGGGGGCCAGTCCTCGCCCTCCGCGCCTTGTTCGACCAACTCGGGCTCTGGACCATCCTCGACGCGGCGCTGGGCAAGGCCAAGGGCGTGCCGTTCGCCGACCGGGCCTTCGTCCTGATCGCCAATCGCCTCACCCGCCCTGCCAGCGAACACGGCCTGGCCGGCTGGCTGGAGACCGATTTCGTCTGCGATCGCCGGGGCCGGCGGTTCGTGCCCCACTGGCACCAGCACAAGCGGGTCCGGGTCCATTTCCGGCAGCTCGAGGCCTGGTACCGCACCCTCGATCAACTCGTGGCCGCCAAGGAACAGATCGAACTGGCCCTCTATCATCGGCTCCGCGACCTGTTCAGCCTCAAGCCCGAGTTGGTGCTCTACGACATCACCAGCACCTACTTCGAGGGTGCCGGGCCGGCTCGGCTTCGCCAAGCACGGCCACAGCCGCGATGGCAAGCCGCACAACGTCCAGGTGATCGTCGCCGTGGTGATGGTCTCCGGCTGGCCGATCGCGCATCACGTTTGGGCCGGCAACGAGGTGGACCACACCACCGTCGGCAAGGCCATCGCCGATCTGCACCAGCGCTTCGGGTTCAGCCGCCTGGTCTTCGTCGGCGATCGGGGCATGGTCACCAATGATAATATTGAAGCGATCACCGCGGGCGGCCATGGCTATCTGGTCGGCTTGAAGCGGCGGCGAAACAAGAAGCTGGACCGGTGGCTGAAGGCCGTCGACGAGGCCAAGTGGATCAACTGCCCGGTGGGGATCACGGCGCAGGAAGAAGACCAATCCGCCGCGCACGCGAGGCCAGGAAATCCCGTCGGGAGTCGAGGGCATGCGGGTGATCATCGTCGATTCCGACGAGCGCCGCGGCTACGAGGAGGCCATGCGTCAGAAGTCGATGGAGCGGACACGCCAGGCGTTGGAGAAGCTCAAGCAGCGTGTGGCGGCCGGCAAGTTGAAGCAGCCCGAGAAGATCGGCGCCGCGGCCGAGCGGCTACTGCAGCGGAACCACGGCTACCGCTATTACTCGTGGGACATCCACCAGGGAGGCTTCCGCTACTTCGAGAACGAGAAAGGCCTGGAAAGTGAGAAAGGGATCGAAGGGAAATATGTCATCGCGACCGGCGAGTCGGGACTGAGTGTGCTCGAGGTCGTAGCGATCTACAAGGACTTGAGCGATGTCGAGCGGGGATTCCGCCAGCTCAAGGACGTGTTGGCCATGCGGCCGATCTATCATCAGATCGAACAGCGAGTGAAAGCTCATATCTTCGTAGCTGCACTCGCGCTGCTGGTGCAGCGGCTCTTGGGTCGTCGGCTCGAGGAAGCAGGCGTTGATTTTTCCGTGGAGCGGGCGCTGGAGGCGCTGAGCACGATACGCCTGGTGACCTTGCGCCTGGAGGATCAAGCGGAGCGTCGCGGGGTCAGCGGAGGCTGCCCGGACGCGCGTCGGGTCCTGAAGGCGCTGAAGCTGGCCGATCTGAAGCCACCGCCGCCCCCCACGGGCGAAGAAACCGTGATGTAGTGACAATCTGAAAATTCGACCCTTATCCGCCAAGGGTTTACGTCGACGACCCCAAACATGGGCTAGCGTCGTGTGGACAATAGCTGGGTAACCTTGGCGATTTGGGTTACCGCAGCAGAATCATGATTGAGGCCACATGAACAAAGGCCAAAAAGTTCTGGGCCGTCTTCTCGTACCGCGTGGCCACACGTCGGGATTGCTTCAACTTGTGCCAGTACCGCTCGATCAAGTTCCGGTCCTTGGAGCGCTCCCGATCATACGACCGTTGCTCCTTGCGGTTCGAGAGCGACGGGATCACCGCCTCCGCACCCCGCGCCTCGATCGCATCCACCAAGGCCTTGCTGTCGTAGGCCTTGTCGGCGATCACCACCTCGGGCGGCAACCCCGCAAGCCACTCCTCGGCCTGGCTCACGTCGGCCGCTTGGCCCGGCGTCAGGAGGACCTGGGCCGGGAGCCCGAGCCCACTGAGAGCACCGTGGATCTTGGTCGTGAGCCCGCCTCGACTCCGCCCCAGGGCTTGATCGGCTTGGCCTCCGCTGCCGTCCGCTTTTTTGGGCGCCGGCGGCGTGGGGATGAGCCCGGATGACCGTGGAGTCCAAGATCACCCACTCCAGATCCGGGTCTTGGAGGATCTCGAACACGCGCTGCCAAACCCCTTTCTTAGCCCAGCGGTCGAACCGCCGCCAGACCCGAATGGCACGAGGATAACGCAAGGCTCTGCTGTTGAATAGCTTGCGGCGACACTGATTCGCAATTGATCCTATGCTTTATTATAAGGTATTATACCCCGCTTGATCAACCGCTTCGCTCTCTTCCGCGGCATCCGCAGCAGCGGGTGCGGCTTCGGCCGGCGCTTCACCGCGCGCGGCTCGTACCGGTCCGGGCGAGCGTCCACGCGTTTCCTTCGCGATCAACTCCAACAGCCGCGGAAGATCCGCCTTGATCTGAACCGGATCCTACAGATGACTCTCCTCGAATGCGCGCACCGTATGCAACGACCCCGTGAAGCTTAGCCGCCGCGGCTGCACTGCCCCGGCCCGCGCCGCCTCCGCCCTCAGACCCCGGATCCAGTTGTACGCCAGCAGATGCACCGCCACCTCCTTGCGCACCATCGCCGGGCTCTTCGTCCGCAACATCTCCATCTTCATCTGAGTCTTCAAGGAACGCCGATCCAATTCCGCATCCCACCGCTGACGGAACAAATTCCCCAGCTCTTCGGATCGATACGTCTTCGCCTCCACCAGTGTCGTCACAACCACCAGAGTGCGGACCCGCTTGGTCGGGTCTTTGACCCGGACGCGGAACTCGCGCAACGTCAGTTCCGCGGGCATCGCGTCGTACTCGGCGCGACTCCTCCAGTCGGGGATCTCCTTGGGTTTCGGCCAGGTGATGAGATGATCCTCGCGACCCAGTCGGCGGCCCCGGCGGAAGTCGGCCTTGCGGCACTGGTGCAGACGCACCCCCACATCGCTGCCGCGCGCCAGCAGGGCCGCGATCACCCAGTACGAGCAGAAGCAGCGGTCGGCCAGGGCGATGTCACCGGGCTGAAACTCGGCGATGATCTGTCGGAGCAGGGCCAGCTCGCTCGTTTGCTTGCCCTGGTACGGCCCGATCGCCGCATCGAGGACCGTCCCCACGGCCAGGCTGAAGATCACGAGGATGCGGGCGATCGGGAATCCCAACCCCGGCGTCTGAGACGACGGTTGCGGATACGCCGCCTGGTTCTCCGGGGTATCGGGCATGCGCACGGTCGAGCCGTCGAGGATCTTGACCGCGCGGCCGTGACAGAGCCAGCAATCGCACGCTTGTTGCGGGATCACATGCCCGGTGCGGCGGACCAACTCCCAGGGAAGCGCCTCGGGGAGGCGTTGCCGGGCTTCACCGTAGCTGGTCGTCTCCGTCGCCACCGCGGGAAGCCCCTGGTCGTAGAGGAACTTCTGGAAGCGATCGACGGCGTCATCGCAGGATTGGTCATCGGAGAGGATCTGGGAGAGGAACAGGCCCAAGGTGATCCAGGGGGTGTAGAGGCGTTTCCGCCACTGATGGTTGCAATGGCGGCAGGCGGCCTCGACGAGCGACCGCGAGAGGAGTTCGAGGAAGGGGAGCCCTGGTTTCTGTTTGAGTTGGTCGCGCAGGGAATCGATTGGGTCGCGAGTGGAGGGAACGTGAAACTGAGCCATGGTGACCTCCTGGGTGTGGGGACGGGTGGAAGTCCGATTCAACCACCAAGCTACCATCCCAGGAGCTCGCGTTCCTGACCCCGGAGCCGCGGCTCTCAAGTGCGACCCGCAGGGAAACTGAGGTGCCCCGCGCCCTCGGTCCCCGAATTTTTACAATAAGTGATCTTATAATTTACTGATCGCTGCGCAAAGGAGGTCAAACGTTCCCAGGCGACTTCGAGTGAGGCCCTGACACGTGGAACGGCTTGGTTCCCTTGGGAAATAGAGGTGCTTCTGATCGGTCGGTGAAGGGTATTGGCGAAACCCTCACTCTGCAAAAACTTGACCTTCTTTGCGCAGCGATCAGTAAGAATTATAATCGTCGCAAACGTTTAAATGGCAAGGCTTTGCGTTATCCTCGTGCCATTCCCGCCAGACACTGTTCCAGTTGCCGAAGTATTCGGGCAGGTCGCGCACGGGGCACCGGTCTTAGCGATCCAAAGGATGGCATCAAGGAAGAGACGATTGTTCTTGGCGACCTTCCCATGTGGGCCGGGCTGGCCGGGCAAAAGGTGCTGGATTCGTTCCCAGTCGGCATCTTCAATCGCGTGGCGGGGTGGCATCGCAAGCCCTCGATGGTGTGGAAACAACCCCCGTATTTTACCCAAATCGCTCAACTGTTGTCCACACGACCTAGCCCATGTTTGGGGTGAAACCGCCTGAGCCGGCGGCCGCCGCGCGTGAAAATGCCTTGTTTTCTAGGCTCTGGGCCTCAGGCAACCCCCGCCAGCCTGAAAAACGTAGTGACAATACTACTCCGCGTTCTCCGAGAATCTCTCAATAATCTCCTTGCCAAATCCCAATTGCGTCGTGATCATGGTTCTCATGTACCCCAGAACCGTAAAGGTCCGCTCCTCCAGCGGCACCGTCCACGAATACGTCCGCGTCGTCGCAGCCTACCGCGAAGCCGGCAAGGTCAAACCACGCGTCGTCGCCGATCTGGGACGCACAGATCTCCTCGTCGACATCCGCCCCAAACTCAAGCGACGTCTCGGTGGCGCCGGCCGTCCGCAAGACGCCACTCCCGCCGATCCCGAGGTCGTCGAGGCCTCGACTTGGGGGCCTATCCTCGCCGTCCGCGCTGTGTTCAACCCACTCGGCCTCTGGGCCATCCTCGACCAACACCGCGGCCACGCCAAAGGCGTCCCGTTCGCCGACCGCGCCTTCGTGCTCGTCGCCCACCGGCTCATCGCCCCGGCCAGCGAGCACGGACTCGCCGGCTGGCTGGAGACCGACTTCGTCTGCGACCGCAAGGGCCGACGCTTCATCCCCCACTGGCACCAGCGCCGCCGGGTCCGCGTCCACCCCCGTCAGCTCGACGCCTGGTACCGCACCCGCGACCAGCTCCACGCAGCCAAAGAACGCATCGAAGTCGCGCTTTTCCACCGGCTCCGCGACCTCTTCAGCCTCAAGCCCGAGTTGGTCCTCTACGACATCACCAGCACCTCCTTCGAGGGTGCCGGCCCGCACGACTTCGCCCAGCACGGCTCCAGCCGTGACGGCACGTCGCAGAACGTCCCGGTGATCGTCGGCGTGCTGATGGTCGCGGGCTGGCCGATTGCACACCACGTCTGGGCGGGCAATCGCATCGACCATTCCACAGTTCAAGAAGTTATCAATGATCTGCGAAAACGTTTCGAGTTCGGCCGGCTCGTCTTTGTGGGCGATCGGGGTATGCTCACCGATGAGAACATAGAGAAGATCACAAAAGATGAGCATGGATTCCTGGTCGGGATCAAGCGGCGGCGCAACACCAAGCTCGATGCCTGGCTCGATGCCATCGACGAAACCCACTGGATCGACTGCCCTGGCGGCATCAATACCCGAGAACGAAAGACCGATCCGCCCCGCACGCGTGCCCAGGAAGTCCCGTCCGGAGATTCCGACCTGCGCGTGATCGTCATCGCCTCCGACGAACGCCGCGGCTATGAACCGGCGAAGCGCCAACAGGCGATGGAGCGAGCACGTCAGAAACTGGAGAAGCTCAAGGAGCGTGTGGCCTCGGGCGACTTGAAGCCGCCGGAGAAGCTCGGGGCGGCCGTCGAGCGGATCATGCAGAAATATCATGGCTATCGTTATTTCGATTGGAAGCTGATCGGAGGTGTGTTCGCGTCTTCCGAGAGCGAGACCCGGCTGGGGCGTGAGAAGAAGATCGAGGGAAAATAGGTGATTTCGACCAGCGAGAAGGATCTGAGCATCCTCGAGGCGGTGGCGCAGTCCAAGGAGTTGATGGAGCTCGAGAGTGGGTTCCGGCAACTCAAGGACGTGCTGGCGCTGCGGCCGAGCTCTCACCAGGTCGAGCCGCGGGTCAAGGCCCACATCTTCGTGGCGGCGTTGGCGCTGTTGGTCCCACGCTGGCTGGGCCGACGGCTCGAGGACTCGGGGTTGGAGCTGTCGCCTGAGCGGGCGCTTCAAGCCCTGTCGACGGTCCGGCTGGTGCGCTTCCGCTGGGAGGGCCAAGGAGACCGCCGCGGGGTCTCTGGAGGCTGTCCCGATGCGCGGTTGGTCCTGAAGGCCCTGAAACGCGTCGACCAGCGACCGCTGGTTCCCCCCGAAGGGGAGGAGACCGTGATGTAGCGCGCTCATCGAAAACTCGGTTTTGGCTCTACGCAGGATCACGTCGCACCACCTCAGAGCTGTGTTGGCGGGAGGCTCGGGAGCTGGGACGATGGGTGCGGAAAGTCCTGTGAGCCGGGTCGATGCATCCATCCATTCTTTCGAGGGGGACGGTAGTGTAGTGACTAATCGAAAATTCGGTGTCTACGCCGCAAGGGGTTACGTCGACTGACCCCAAACATGGGCTAGCCGACCGCGGCTTCGCCCCCGACGCCACCGTCGCCGACTTCGGCACCGGCCTCTGCGCCGGCCAAAAACTCGCCCTGCCCGATGTCCCCTGTCGCGGCGACGTCTTCCACCTCGTGCACGACTTGGAGCAGGTCGTCACCTCCCTGGACCACCGCGCCTCCGACGCCCTGGCGGGTTGCGAACGGCTGGAGCGTGAGCAGGCCCACCAGCAAACGTCCAGCCCGGCCCTCGCACGCCGTGGGGCAGCCACGGCGGCAGGCCCGCGCCGCCCGGGACACGGCCGTGCCGCAGTGGCTCCGCCACGACGTGCTCGCGGTGGCCGGGCCGTGCCACGCCGACCGTCGTGTGCTGTACGACTTCGTCCTGGCCGAACTGCGGCGCGGGTCTCCTCGGGCCCGCACCGGCTTGGCCCGATCTACCGACTCCTGAAGAACCGCCGTGAGGACCTGCTGGCCTTTGCGCGGGTGCTCGACGAGGCGTTGGGCCCGCTCGCGGCGACGCGGCAGGCCCCGCCGGAGTGGCTCCGTCGCCTGCTGCGGGCGCGGGCACGCGACGAACGCGACCCGCGGCGCTGGGCCGAGGAGGCCGTGGTGCGGCACTGGCTCCGCGGCCGGTGCCCCGAGGCCTGCGCGGCGAGCGCCGCGCTGGCTGCGGGGCCGGTCCGCGCCAGCGCGCTGGTGGAGAACCTCAACAGCCGGCTGCGGAACTCCTTCACCCTGCGACGCCACCTGGGCTCGGACTACCTGAGCCTGCTCCAGTACTTCCTGAATCACCGCCTCCTGGAGCGGAGCGACCGCCCCGAGCGCGAGGGGAAGCCCCCCACCGAACTTCTGACCGGCCAGGCCCACCCGCACTGGCTGGAAATGCTCGGCTTTACCCGCTTCGAGCGCATCTGACCGAGCCGAGCGGCGTTCCCGAGCACCTTGCTCGCCAAGGCACGGGGAAGGTTTGTACTGTTACTCGAAATCCGCCCGTTTTGAACCAGGCCCGAATCCGAGATTTCGAATGTCCCCTCAGCGGACCGGGTGCTCCGGCTATGACTGAGAAGGGCCGTTGCGATCGCGGAGGTGGAACATCCGGTACATCTTGTAGCCGCCGCTGAGATTGGCAGCGTCGTGCCCCAACTGGCGGAGCAGTCGGGTGGCGACGTAGCCGCGCTGGCCGGCCTGGCAGTAGGTGATCAGACGCCGGCTCCGAGGCAGGGCGTTGCGGCGCTCGCGCAACTCATCAAGCGGGATGTTGACCGCGCCAGGGATCGCTCCGCCGGCGTATTCCGTCCGCGTGCGCACGTCCACCAGCATCGTCGACGGCTCACGGACCAGGGCGGGGAGGTCCTCGACATGCACCTGCGCGTAATCGCCCCGCGCGACACCGCCTGCGACGAAACCGGCCATGTTCACCGCGTCCTTGGCTGAACCGAACTGGGGCGAGTAGGCCAGCTCGGCCTCCTCCAAGTCGAAGACCGTCATCCGTGCCTGGAGGGCCATCGCGAGGACGTCGATCCGCGTCTCCACCCCCTCCTCGCCGACGATCTGGGCGCCGAAGATCGTGCCTCGCCCTGGCTCGAACAGCAGCTTGATCGTCATCGGCCGAGCGCCGGGGTAGTATCCCGCGTGCTGCGCCGGGTGGACGTAGACCTTCTGGTACGGGCGGCCCGCGCGGACGAGCAGCTTCTCGGACATCCCGGTGATGGCGGCCGCCATCTCGAAGATGCGCAGGATCGCCGTGCCCTGGGTCCCCCGGTAGCGGCTGTCGCGCCCGAAGATGTGGTCGGCGGCGATCCGACCCTGGCGGTTGGCCGGGCCGGCCAGCGGCACCTGAGTCGGCGCGCCGGTGACGTAGTCGGGGACCTCGACGACGTCACCGACGGCGTAGATGTCCGGGTCGGAGGTCCGCAGGTGGGGATCGACCTGAATCCCGCCCCGAGGACCCACGGCGAGCCCTGCCGCGGTCGCCAGGCCGCTCTCGGGCCGCACGCCGACGCCCAGGATGATCAGGTCCGCCGGCAGCCTCTGACCCGACTTGGTCAGGATCATCAGCCCGTCCCCGGCCGGCTCGAATGCCTGGGCCGACTCGCCCAGCCGGAGAGCGACACCGTGGGCCCGCAGGGCGGCGGCGATCGGCGCGGTCATCTCCTTGTCCAGGGGCGGCAGGACCTGGTCCTGCAACTCGAGGAGCGTGGTCGCGACCCCGCGCCGGACCAGGTTCTCGACCAGCTCCAGGCCGATGAACCCGGCCCCGACCATCACCGCGCGGGCCACACCGCGGTCGATCGCCGCCTTGATGCGGTCGGTGTCCCCCAGGCTGCGCAGCGTGTGGATGCCGGGCAGGTCGATCCCCGGGATCGGTGGCCGCAGCGGCGCGGCGCCGGTGGCGAGGATCAGCTTGTCGTACGTCTCCTCGTAGACCCGGCCCTCGGCCAGGCTCCTGGCCCGGACGACCTTGCGAGTCCGATCGATCGCCTCGACGTCGGTCCCGGGACGGAGATCGAGCCGGAAGCGGTCGCGCAGCAGCGCGGGCTTGGCGACGAGCAGCTTGTCGCGGTCGGTGATCTCGCCGCCGATGTAGTAGGGCAAGCCGCAGTTGGCGAAGGAGAGGTCCGGACCGCGCTCGAAGAGGACGATCCGAGCGTCCTCGGAGAGCCGCCGCGCCCGGGCGGCGGCCGAGGCCCCCCCGGCGACGCCGCCGACGATGACGAGTTTCATGGGAAAGGCCCTCCAGGGCAGGTTGGGGATGAGTGGCCCGGTGGGCCGGCGTGGCGGCGGGAGAGGCACGCCGCGGGACCCGGCCGGGCTCGCATGTGTCATTGTGTCATTTGGGTCGCCGGATGTACCTTCTACCTCGCCGCGCCCACCTTCAACTGGGGCGGGAGCTTGGCGTCGGGCGCGAGGAGGAAGGGGTCCTCGCCGGTGACGGACCAGAACAGCCGCGCCGGGCCGCGGGGATAGTCGGTGCCCGACACCCAGGTGTGATAGACCTTGCCCCAGAGGGTGCGGATCTTGGCCAGCGTCTTCTCCTCCTCACCACCGCTCTGGGTCAGGCAGCGGAGCAATCCGGCGTCAATCTCGTGCCGGTGATCGTGCCAGTAGGCCCGCTCCTCGGCGGGCAGCTTGCGGTAGAGCGCGTCGCTGATCAGGTACTCGACGCCGATCAGGCGGGCATCCGGGCCGGTGTCGTCGTAGAGGACGCACTGGCTGATGTCGGCATTGAGGTCCTTGCAGTAATGGTAGGCGATGGCGGATCGCTCGGGCAGGTCCTTCAGGAGGTGGACGCCGGCGAAGGCCAGCGGGCAATGGAGCACCTCCTGGATCGGGGCCTTGGCGCCCGCCGGGGCGTTTCGGTGGCCGGCCTCGCGTCCGTCGGCGCGGGCCGGGGCAAGTCTCGTGGTGGCGCCGAGCAAGGCGCCCACCGCGGCGCTCGCCAGACAGGCGAGCGCGACGGTCGGCGACGGGCGGCGACGCGGTAGGGACGAGGGTTGACGCGGCACGGGATTCTCCTTCATTCCTAGGGGTTGGACGGACCATGGACACGTTCCATTAGACAGAGTCTTGGGTGCGGTTCGAGTTCGAAGTCTCCTTCGTCCTGGATGAATCCCGTGCGCGGCCGTCGGACCGCGGGCGGGAGTCCCGAGGTCATGGACTCAGCCCGCGCACGCCCGCCTCGCCGGCCTGGTTCCAGGGCATCCGGGCCAGCAGCATCCCCAGGCCGCAGGTTTCGGTGACCCCGGCGAAGACCAGTCCCGCCCCGACGAACGCGGCCAGGCCAAGGAAAGCCGGATGCACGAAGGCCCCCAGGGCCGTGCCGAGCAGGACCAGCGACCCGGCGGCAATCCGCACCTGCCGCTCCAGCGAGATCGCCTTCTTGCCACGGACGACCGGCAGGCCCGCCTGCTCCCAGGCCAGCGTGCCGCCCTCCACGTTGACGAGGTTGGCGTACCCGGAGGCCAAGAACTTCGCGCACGCCTGTCGGCCTCGGCTGCCCGAGCGGCAGATCGTGTAGAGCGGTTCGTGCCCGGGGCCGTTGCGGGCCTCCATGACCGCCCTCGGGTCGAGCGAGTCGAGGGGGACCGACCGCGCGAACTCGGCGTGGACCTCCCGGTACTCGGCCGGGGTCCGCACGTCGATCAACTCGACCGGCTGCCCCCTCCGGTACAATGCGTCAAGCTCCGTGGGCGTGATCGTCCGGACGTTCATCGTTCCCTCCCTTCGTTCCAGGTCCGCGAGACCGGCGGTCCCCGTTCAAGATCGCGTTGGACTCGCTCGGGCTGTCGTGCTACAATATTCTAGGTAGGTCGAGCAACTATATTCCAAATTGGTTAACAAGTCAAGCCATGGCCGCCCCTATCCCCGACGAGTTCCTCGATCTCATGGCCCAGAAGTTCCGCAGGCTCGCCGACTCGACCCGATTAGCGATCCTCCGCGCCCTCATGGAGGGCGAGAAGAACGTCACCCAGGTGGTCGAGGAGACGGGCCGCAACCAGGCCAACGTCTCCAAGCACCTGAAGATGCTGGCCGAAGCGGGGCTGGTGGGTCGGCGTAAGGAGGGCTTGCAGGTCTTCTATCGGCTGGACGACCCGCTGGTGGAGAAGCTCTGCAAGCTGGTCTGCGAGACGATCGTGCAGGAGGCCCGGGAGGAGGTGGAGCAGAAACGCAAGCTGCTCCAGGGCTGGGGCGCGAAGGAGCCTTGATGCCGACCCATCTGGGGCAGGCATGGCTTGATGGATTTCCGAGGGGCCGATCGGCCCGGGCGTCGGTCGGTGTGACTCCCTGCGCGGAGCGGCGACGCTACCCCTGAGCTACACCCCCGAGCCAGCCTCCTGGCTCTGGCCCAGGCGACGGACGGACCGGTCCGACGCCTGGGCGAGCCGTGAGGGGTCGGCGGGCCCGGGCTTCCAGTCTTCCGGGGCGCCGCCCCTCCTCGCCGGACGTCTACTCATCCCGGCCGCCCTGCATTCGACCGCGCATCTGCTCCATCATCGGGCCGCACATCGGGCACATCATGGACGGGGCGGCGGGCAGATCGACCCGCTTCTGGAGTTCCAGGTCGTGGCTGAACTTCAGCAGGCTGCCTCCCCGCGAGACGAACACGGCGTCTCGGGTCACGTCGAGCTTCGTCGGCAGCCCCCCGTGCATCCGGGCCATCATCTGCTGCATCCCGCCCCGGTCCATCTTCATCTTGGGCCCGCCCTCGGCCTCGTCCGCCTCATCGCCGTGGTGGGGCATCATGGGCGAGGACATCTTGGGCAGGTCCACGGTCTTGACGAGCTTCAGGTCCCCGTCGTACTTCAGCAGTTGGCCGGGACGCAGGACGAAGATCCCCGCGTCGGTCGCCTCCCATTGGCTCTCCATCGCCGCGTGCTGCCGATGCATCTCCATCATCATTGGCATCATGCCTTGCATGGGCCTGCCCCGCATCATCATGCACTTCATCTGGGGCTGGTCAGTCGCGCACGGCTCCTGGGCCTGATCCTGCCGGGGTTCCTGCGCCGCGACGGCCATCACCGCCGCGACCAACAGCGTCCCGAGTGTCGATGCGCCCCAACTCCATCGTTTCATCATACCCTCCCCGTGATGCCAGGTTGAACGACGTTCTGAGAGACTGGTACCTCTCCGCCTTGCGATGCCTTCGACGAAAGATCCAGGGTCTGGTGACAAACAGGGCTTCACCCACAGGTGCGATCTTCCAGCTCAGGGCCGCGGTCAGGAGCCGGCAGCCATCCTATCTCACATGCCTGGCCGCGCCTGATCGGGAAACTGGGGGAAGCCTGGTTCGGCCCCCTCACATCGGTCGCGCCTTGATGGTCCGGTCGGAAGAGTTTGAGATCCAACTCGTGCCGTTGAAAGACCGCGAAG
The DNA here is from genome assembly GCA_963803395.1 of uncultured Planctomycetaceae bacterium. Lineage (GTDB taxonomy): Bacteria > Planctomycetota > Planctomycetia > Isosphaerales > Isosphaeraceae > JAFANO01. Next base: position 34,266 of record CAWDND010000020.1, on the reverse strand, counting down.
AAGTTCTCCTTCAGGTTCAGTGATGGCTTCGCTTTGACCTGCGTGAAGCCCGCCGCCTCGATCTCCCGGAAGTACACCTCTTTCGGGCCGCGGGCCCGTTCGCGTACAAACGCACTGCTGTCCTTGCGGAGATTGAAGTCGATGACAACGAGCCGCCCGCCGGGTCGAAGCGCCTGATGAATCGAGGCCAATACCTTCTCCGGGTGCTCGAAGTGGTGGTACGTAGCACAGACAAACGCCACATCTGTCGAACCGGGAGCTAAGCTCGTCGTCTCCTGAGTGCTCTGAACTGTCTTCACCACCTCTTCCAAGCCACGCTGGCGAGCCTGCTCCCCGATGGACTTGAGGAATGCCGGCGCGATCTCCACGGCGTAGACCGTGCCCTTCGGTCCGACCTTCTCCGCGAACATCCAGGTGAACAGACCCGTCCCCGCGCCGATGTCGGCCACGGCCAGCCCCGGACGCAGGTCAACCGCTTGGACGATTGCCTGCCGCTGGGCGAAGATTTCCCGAGAATCCGTCTCGAACCGCTGAACAAACGTTTGAACATCGAGGTTCGGGTCCTGGAATTGCCTGTTCAGATCGGCTGCGGAGTGGCCTTTGTGATGCTCTTGGGCCAATGCAGGCGTGGCCGCCCAGCACATCGAGATAACAAACCAATGCCCTAGCATGGGTGGAATACGCACGAAACCTCTCCTGTGCTGGTCCATCGGCAGCGCCTGGTCGGCCGCGGCGAGCGTTGGGCGGCGGGATGGGCGTACAGGGTTTGCCGGCTGCCCACGGCCAGCGGATCCACGATCCCCTCGCCAAAGGCGCTGATCAACGCGTGAATGGCGCGCCATCCCGTACAATGCCCCGGGATGATCACTTTCAGGTCAAATGTGCGAAGCTCGGCGATCGTCTCGGGGATGATGTCTTCATTGGGATAGACGAGGTGCAACCCGCCGACCAGCGCGTACAGGGGGATCTCGGGAAAGATGTCCCGGGCATGGCGACAGATGTTGACCACCCCGGCATGGGAGCAGCCCGTGAAGATCGCAATCCCTTTCCCCCGCACGTGGGCGGCCATAAAGCGCTCGTCCATGATCCACGGATCCGTTTCCCACTGCCCATCGGCCGCTTGCCGGTAATGGGTCTGGAAACCCCGCTCAAAGCTCCGGCGGGGGATCTCGCCGCTGAGATAAAACAGCCCGTCCACGATCTCCTCCGCCTCCGCGGAGACGACCACACGCGCTCCCTGCTCTTCGAGCGTGCGCCGGGGGGCACGTCCTGGAACGGGAGGAGTTCGCCACTGGGCAGCCGCAGGCCCCGTTTGACGAAGACCCCGGGATGCGCATGCAGCGGGACCGGCTGGCCGCCATTCGCCGCGCGGATCAGCTCGACGGCTCTGAGTAGCCCTTCGGAATGGTCGAAATGGCCGTGCGAGAGTGCCAGGGCCTCGATCCGTCTGAAATCGAGGCGCATGTGCCGGCCATTGCGCTCGAGGGCATAGGGATCCGGGCCCGCATCGAAGAGCACGGTGCGGGTTTCGCTGTCCCGATGCGCCGAGACCGCCAGGCACAGCCCATGGTGGGCCGAGCAGAGCGCCTCACCTGCGAGCTCCGTCATCCCCGCGTCCCTCAGGACGCGCAGCTCGGAGGCGACGTGCTTGGGACGGCTAGAGAGCATATCCGTTGTGTTATCCACCACGACGTGGACGGTCAGCCTGTCTACGGGTTGCATGATACCCCCCTGGTCGCCAAGAACGATATCTCGATTGGCCCGGGGGCAATTACCCCGGCATCCGACGGGCACGATCCCAAGACGTATCTGAATCGACCCGATGACGCCAGTCAACTGGAATGCGCCCCCAGAATCGGACCAGGGCATAATGAACCTGGAGGTCCGAAGGGAGGAGCACCCGCATGAAGAAACGCCGCCGCTTTACGCCCGAGTTCAAGGCTCAGCTCGTCCTGGAAGTCGTCTCGGGCACCCAGTCCCCGGCCGAGGCCTGCCGCAAGCACGCCCTCAGCCCCAACCTGCTGAGCACCTGGAAGAGCACCTTCCTCCAGCGGGCCCAGACCCTCTTCCAGGAGGACCAGCAGTAAGACGAGGACCAGGCCCGCATCGCCGAGCTCGAGCAGCGGCTGGGCCGGGCCACCCGTCAGAGCGAGATTTTCAAAAAAGCCTCGAGGCTGCTGGATGCGGCCTCGACCAGAAACGGGAGATGATCGACATGCTTAAGGATGATTATTCGACCCGGCTGCTCTGCGAGACGCTCGACGTGCATCGCAGTAACCTCTCCCATCCACCCCGGCCGTCTGAGGACCGGCCGCTGATGGACGCCTTGAAGGAGTGGGCCGGGCAGTGGCCGACCGACGGCTACCGGCGTCTGACGTTGATGCTTCGCCGCCAGGGCCACCCGGTCAATCATTCCGATCAGAGGGTACAAGATGCCGCGATGGCCTACGTTGAGTCGCTGACGGCGGCGAGTGCGCAGATCAGCATGGCGAGCGTGGGCGAACCAGAAGAGAATGGATATGCCGAGAGGCTGATGAGAACAATCAAGGAAGAGGAGGTTGCTCTGACGGAGTACGAGGACTTCGCCGACGCCCGGAGTCAGTTGGGGATGTTCATTGATGACGTGTACAACACAAAACGGATTCACTCGTCTCTGGGGTACTTGACTCCAGGCGAGTTCGAGCAACAATGGATCAGCACGAAAGGATCGCAGTGATCAGTCTGACAAAAGACCCCCTGGTTTAGTGGTCCAATTTCAGGGGCGCCACTCCAGTTACCCGAAATCCGCCCCTTTTGAACCAGGCCAGCTTTCAACTCAATCGTCGAGTTCGGCCAGGAGGTCGTTGATCTCGCGGTCGAGCAGGCGATAGCCGCTGTCGCCCGGCTTGGGGCCGGAGAAGGCGTTCTCCAGGGGCTGATCGACTCGCGAGGCTTGATCGACCCGCGAGCCTTCATCGACCGTCGGGTCGGGGGGTGGGGCGGTCCTCGGGATGTCGGTTTGCGTCCGGCGCGGAGGTAGAGCTTGATCGGAATGTCGTGGAACAGCAGCTTCTCGCGGAAGACGTTGAGCAGGTAGCGCTGATAGGTCTGGTCGAACAGCGACGTGTGGTTGACGAACATCACGATCGTCGGCGGCGACGAGCTGACCTGGGTCGCGTAGTAGATGCGTGGGCTGCGGGTGCCGTGCATGGCGGGCGGGTGCGCCTCGACGGCCTCGCGGAGCACGCGGTTCAGCGTTCCAGTCCCGACCCGTTGCTGCGACTGCTTGTGCATCGCTCGCGCCAGGTTCAGCAGCGCCTTGACGTTCTTGCCCGTGGATGCGGTGATGAACGCCAGAGGCATGTAGGACATCGACCGGAAAGCGTGCTGGACGACGTGGGCGTACTTCTTCATCGCCTCGGCCGCGGCGGGGCCGCCGCCAGCGTTCTGCGCGATGAGGTCCCACTTGTTGACCGTGAAGACGCACGGCTTGTACTGCTTGGCGATGTAGTCGGACAGTTGCTTGTCGAGCCGCGAGATCCCCTGCGTCGGGTCGAGAAGGAGCAGGACCACGTCAGCCCGTCGGATCGAGCGCTCGGCGCGGTGGATCGAGTAGAAGTCGAGGCTATCACGGATCTTGGCCTTGCGCCGGACGCCGGCGGTATCGATTGCCAGGAAAGGCACGCCGTCGAGCTCGAACTGGACGTCCACCGCGTCGCGGGTCGTCCCCGGCTGCTCCGAGACGATCATTCGCTCGACCCGCGCCAGCGTGTTGATGAAGGTCGATTTACCCGTGTTCGGCCGGCCGACCACGGCAACTTTCATCACCGCGTTCGCGGGCTTGCCTTCGTCCCCCTTGGGGAGCATGTCTTCGATCAGCTTCAAGAGCGCTTTCTTGTTGCGATTCTGATGCGTGGAGATGGCGATCGGCTTGCCGCGGCCGAGCTTGTAGAACTCGCCGCCGCGGTGGTCGAACTCAGGCGTGTCGGCCTTGTTCATCACCAGGATGACGGGCGTGGGGACGTAGCGCAGCCGCTGCGCGACCTCGAGGTCCAGCGGCATCAGCTCCTCGCGGATATCGACGACGAAGAGGACCAGGTCGGCCTCGGCGATCGCGTTCTCGATCTGTTGCTCGACCTGTTCGGTCAGGTTGTCGCGATCGACCATGCCGACCCCGCCGGTGTCGATCAGCTCGAAGAACCGGGGGACCTCGTCGGTCCCGATCTGGACCAGGGTCCCGACCCGATCGCGCGTGACGCCCGCGGTATCATCGACGATCGCGATCCTCCGACCGGCGAGCCAGTTCAACAGCGAGGATTTGCCGACGTTGGGCCGGCCCAGGATCACGACTTTGGGCATTGGCATGAGTCAAACCGCATCTTTCCGCCACCATGAGGTGGCCAGGCTTGCGGGTCGTTACGCCACGTGGTGGGGGTCGGAGAGGTCGATGAGTACCCAGGACCTCTCCCGCCTCGTCGTCGAGCGAGCCGCACATCGCTCCACGCCCGTGACACTATTATAAGGCAACCGTTCGATCCGACAATTTCGGAATACTCTGGAGGAGGAAGTCGGGGTGGGCTGGAAGCCCCAGGGCGACCCGGTTGGCCACGGCCCCCCTGATCTTTGGAGAAGTTGGGTTTCTGAGGTGATCACGAACTCTCTATAAATGACGGAGAGAGGAGTCCCGAGCTGTCCGAAAACGTATCCGGATTTCGACGTGAGGTGGAGTTCGCCTTGGCTTGCCGGTGGTCCATGGTCCGATCCGGAAGCCTCCGCGAGGCGTGGCGTGGATCCGGCCCGCGCCGGGCCTTGCCTTGCGGGGGAGGGACGCGACCATGACGGACCGGGCGGATCCGGGGGGCGGCTCCAGTGTGCTCGACGGCGAGGGAGGATGTCCCATGCCTCGTCCTCTACCGGTGCCCGTGAGCCAAGCCATCTGGCGACGCTACCAGGACGGCCAAAAAGGCCCCGCCATCGCCAAGGTTCTCGGCCTCGCACCGCGGACCGTCCGGCAAATGCTCCGCCGCTTCCGGCGCGACGGTTTGGCCGCCCTGATCCCCTCCTACGACCGGTGCGGTTCGGCGACGCCGAAGCCTGCGGAATCCATCGTGCAGGCCGCCTTGAGCCTGCGCCGCGAGCTTCCTACCTGGGGAGCGGGATTGGTCCGCGTGGTGTTGCGCCGCCAACTCCCGAACGACCCGCGGCCTGCCGTACGCACGCTGCAACGCTGGTTCCTCCGAGCCGGGCTTGCCCCCGCGCTGGCGGGGCGGCGACCCGTCGCCGACTCCCGGCAGGCCGAGCGGCCGCACCAGGTCTGGCAGATGGACGCGGCCGAGTTGGTGAACCTCCGGACTGGCCAGCACGTCTGTGGGCTACGGGTTGCCGACGAGTGCAGCGGCGCGGTCCTCTGGACCGCGGTTTTCCCCCCGGGGCCGGTGGACTCAAGTCCCGCCGACGGCGGTCCAAGCGCAACTCCGCCTGGCCTTCGGCCACTGGGGACGGCCCAAGCGGTTCCGGGTGGACAACGGCGTGCCGTGGGGTTCGTGGGGTGACCTGCCGACTGACCTGGCGTTGTGGCTGATCGGCTTGGAGGTGGGTCTGGACTGGAACCCCCCGCGGCGTCCCCAAGATAACGGGGTGGTGGAACGCTCGCAGGGGAAGGCCAAGCGGTGGGGCGAGCCCCAGACCTGCGACCGCCCGGAGGAATTGCAACGGCGGTTGGAGGGGATGGACGGAATCCAACGACATAGAGTATCCTAAACCTGAGGGACCCACCCCTTTGAAGGTGGCTGCCCGTCTACGAGGTGCAAATAAATCGCTGTCATTGCGGTAATCTGGGGCATTTACTAGCGCCGAGATAAAGTCGCTGGAGCGAGAATTCGTTCCGAATCGGCCTTGACGGCCCGAACTCGGGACAGCGAATAAATTAGATTCTGATTTGTACCAGATTCGTATCTCTATCAGAAATCTCGCAACATTTTAAGCTACAAGACGTTGCGAGATTGTTGAACCACCTTCAAAGGGGTGCCTGGGGGACCGCAGTCGGCTGGAGGCCTACCCAGGGCCGGCCCACTCCGGGCGGGCCCATACGCCGGATTGGGAGGAGGCGCATTTGGAGTCTGGCGGCGGTCGGGGCGCACTTGGCCGGGTATGCGGTGCGGCGGTGTGTGGACGGGACGGGGACGATCTCGTTGTACAACCAAAATCATTACGTCGGCATCATCCATAAAAGAAAAACAGTCTACGTCATGTTCGACCTGGGGATTCGTGAGTAGATCTTCGCGGATGAGGAGGGCCACCAGTTGGGTCGTCAGGCAGCGACAAGGATCAGCCATGAGGACATCATGGGGTTGACGGTCACGCATCGAGACAAGGTGACATAAAGGCATCCCGTAGCAGACGGTCGAGTTCGCCTTTTGCGTGGAAGACACACCCCGACCAACTGTCTCAACGAAACGTCCGTTAAATGAGGCGCGCAAGGTCCTGAATCTCGAAGAACGGTCCGTTCCGAGGCCCGATTTGTGCGTCATCAGTGATGGAAGACGCATCTTCTGCGTCTTTCGTGGTATGCTTGTGCGTTCATTCGTCTCCGAAAGTGGCGGAAGGGCAGCGGATTCAAGGATTTTCCGCACTCACGGCAGGACGCCCGCCCGGCTTGGAGTGCGTGATTCTGGGCGGAAGACGCATTCGAGGCACGATACCCGAACCAGTCTGGCAGAGTTCGAGAATGCGTTGGTGTGTCGGACCGACGCGCAAGGCCCTGGTAGGCAATCCCACAAGGTCGCCCAACTTGAACGGTCGATAACACCAAGGGACACTAACCCTCGTCCCTGTCCACTTTCTCCAAGTCCGCCTACCACCAAAACATGCGCGCCACCTGCGCGTACCTTCCCAGGTGGCGGGCTGCAGCGCAGCTCGGTCACCTGTGTCTATCAAGGTCCGCTCGAGTGACGATTATTCGTCGAATGCTTCGTCGGTCGTGCAATGGCACAAGGTCGTCTACGTCTGAAGGAGGGGGAGCGACACTGTCCCAAAAGACCTGTTGGTGCGGCTCGGCTCGTGTTCCGCGCAAGTCTAAATAACAGCCGTAATCCATTGTCACCAGGCGAAAGGGCTCTCCAGGTTTGTCGGGATGACTCCAGGTGATCTTTGTGGGGTGTAACAACCGCGCGGAAAACAGGCGCGTGAGGACCGGATGATCAACGTCTCTATAATCCACCATGAAAGTCTTAGATTTGCGTCCTCGAATAACGTCCTGGACAAGAAAGTGAAGAAACTCATTTGCCTTATCGTCCCCCACAATATTTCTAAGCTTATCCTGCTGATACCATGCGCGCTGCGGTCTTGACGTTAGCAATGCTGATGCGGCTAGCACTCTTGTCACGAGCAAATTCAAAATATGACAGTCGAAAAACGTTAAGGAGATCTCGACAGTTTCCCTCGGCCGCACGACATAGTTCCACAAAGCCGTCCCTTTGGGTGAAACACTTCATTATGATATCAACTTTATGGCTGGGTGCCGCATCAAGTGGCCATTGCTCAATGCCCGGAGCCAGGTGATTGTAGAGGACTTCGGCAAAAAAACGCACGACATTTTCGGGGTCTTCGTCCCAGACAAAGTATGAGTCCATGTCGATATCGCCGAATACGTCCGCACCGCGCTCCAAACCGATTGCGCCGCTAGACACCGTCATCGTCATCATAGTTTGGTAAGTGACGGAACATATCTTGAAGCAAATACGAGGCTTTACGAAAAAAGCCCTTTTCAGATACTCGGCAAAATATGGCTGTGCCGCTTGAGGAATGGCAACCCATTCATCGAGAATGATGATCAAGTGGTCGGCTGTCATCGATTCACGATAGCCGTCGAGTGTGTCTCCGAGGTTCCGGAAATCGAATATGGAACCACCTGGCTGCTCTTTCTCTATCGTGTCGTCAAACCGGAGGATCTTCTCACCTGCTTCATTCCCATCCGCTTGGCTGCCCAGATCAATTGAATAAAGAGCTTCAAAGGCGGCCGTCGCGATATCATGTAGTAATGTTTTGAACATAATGATAGCGTTCGACTGCGGATTACTTTCGGTGCCTGCAAGTCCGCTGCCGAGTCTCTGGCAATCATGGAACTGAAACAGGCAGTGTGCTGCTTTCTTCTCTGTCACGTAGCCTTCAAAATATCGAACAAGATGTGTCTTCCCCACGCCCCTTCGTCCAAGAAGCAATTGATTGCTGTTGATGGAAAGTGTCTTCAGCACGCCGTTCTCCACGAATATGTCATTGAGCTTGCGAAAATCGTAGACTCGCTCTGCTCGTCGTTCGATCTCGGATACAGCTGCAGCGAATTCATCGCCTCTTAGTTCTGACATGGTGTACTGCTCCTTTCCGAGCCCGGATTGTTCGCTAGGAGGCTGTCCAAGAATTCGGTCCCAAAATCCGTAAGCCCTTGAAACAAAACGGCTTGCAAGATTGAGGCTTATTTAAAGTAGGCTGTTTTCTGACAAGGACTTACGGCGACTGAAGCCGAATTCTTGGACAGCCTCCTAGGGGAAATTGAATCAAGGTGGACACCCTGTGCTACACAAAAACGTCGGTCCCAGAAGAACTGCCGAGGTTGCGGGGAAAGGTCGCCTCCCCTCCCCGGCTCCCAAGGCGGATTACGATGCGGCCGCGACTTTCCTTCCAATATCTTATCACGGCCAAGCGACCAGTCATTTTACCTGTGTCGGTGCAGATGGCAAATGTGCGTGGGCGTTCAAAGTGCCGCAATGCAGCGCACGTCGGTCACATCGACCGACGCATCGCTTGGCGAGGAGATATTGAATCGGCCCCGGTCATTTCGGCACTTGCGTCTTCCGAAGCAGAGGACGCACTTCCGAAGGGGTGGAATGTCAGTGGCTCGGTGGCCAGCCGAGCGTTGGCCCGGTGCCCGGGATTCGAGACTCGCGGCGCTGACCTCAATCCGGCTGCGGGACGAACTGCCTGGCCCACTCCGCGTCCTCCGCCGAGAGCGGCGGCTCGGGTGCGCCGGTGTAGATGAAATGCTCATAGCCGGGCCCGTCATAGGCCCGGTGGAGCACCTCTTGGAGGTTGACCCGACCATCTTCGTCGGGCGCTCGCAGGGGGATCGGGATTACCGGCAGTCGATCGCGCAATCCGATCGGCCAGAACGAGGCGGCTGGGCGCCGCTCGGCGCGACTGGCGAGCACCGAGTAATCGCCATCGGGCCGATCCTCTGCCGGCATGGGTGTCCAACCGCGGAGCAGATCGATCTCGACCAAATGAGCCGGGCTCCGGAGCAGCTCGCGGCGCTTGGCCAGGTATTGCTCGCGATCCTCGCCGGAGCGCTTGTTGGACGGGCTCAAGAGCTCGATGACTGTCACGAGCTCCCGTCCACGGCGATCCCGGATCTCCAGGAATGGGATCCGTTCGACGTCTTGGGCCGGGAGCTGGACCTCCGCCGGGGCTTCCAGCAACCCGAGGGCGGGCTGGCCAACCGGCGTGGCCTCCGCCCGGGTCACGGAGAGATCGGCCCGGCCGAGCGAGCGACGTGGCTCCGGCGGCAGGTCGTGGATGGAGACGTGCTCCTCGAGTTGAACGATGTAGTTCGGCGCGATCCGGGGGGCCAACTGCCGGCGCAACGCCGAGAGGAACTCTGTGTGGAAGTCCTGCCAGTGGGCTGCCTGCTCGAAGTAGGGGTTCATACCCGGGAAGGGTGACGGCATCGCGATGTTCTCCGGTCCAGGTTCTCTGTATCATGGTACCAATTCGGACGATCCAGGCACTATCCGCGGCCCTTGATGCGGTCGTCGATGTGGACTCGAAGGCACGGGGAGCCCGGCTGCGCCTTTCAAAGCAGCAGAGGACGCACTCGCGAGACGCACCGCGACAAGGTGACATAGGAACAGTCAGCGGCAAAACTTCGTATCGCTATTCCGCGGCACAACCTCATGTCGCGTGACACCCGTGAACGCCCCGAACTTGGACTCGCATCGGAGCTTCCACCTGCTCGACCTGACGGCGCTGGTGATCGGCTACAGCCTGGCGTCGCTGCTCGTCCGCGCGTTCTGGTCCTCCGACGAGGTGCCGGGGCCGGTCGTCCTCGCCATCCTCGGGCTGGTCTACGGCTGGCTCGGGATGGCGATGAGCGGGCCGATCGTGCTGCTCCTCCACCACCGAGGCGAGCCCGACCCGGACGACGTCGACGCGTCCGAGCCGCGCACCTGGGCCGAACTGGCCTGGTTGATCATCAGCTTCTACTGGATCGGCCTGACCATCCTGGTCGTCCCGGTCCGGCTCCGCGAAACGCGGCTGCTCGATACCGCGGTGCTCGGGGTCTTCCCGATCCTGGCGGCGCTGGGGCTCCGGATCTTCGGGCGCAAGCACCTGGCAACGAGGCCATCGCATCCCTCCTGGAAGCATGCCGCCGCGGTCGTCCTGCTGGTGACCTGGCCGTTCACCTGGGTGGCGCTGATCTTGCTGGGAAAGGTTCTGTTATGACGATGACGACGGGGACCGCGTGGGGCAAGGTCTACTTCATCGGCGCCGGGCCGGGCGACCCCGACCTGATCACGGTCCGGGGTCGCGCCCTGATCGAGGCGCTGCCCGGTCTGCCTCTACGCCGGTTCGCTCGTGCCGCGGGCCGTCGTGGCCTTTGCGCCGAGGGTGCCGTTGTCCGCAACACCGCGAGCCTCAACCTCGACGTGATCGTCGCGCTGATGGCTGAGGCCGCCGCCGAGGGCCGCGACGTGGCGCGGGTCCACTCGGGCGACCCCAGCCTCTTCGGCGCGATCGCCGAGCAGATGCGCCGGCTCGACGTCCTGGGAATCGGCTACGAAGTCGTCCCCGGCGTCAGCTCGTTCCAGGCCGCCGCCGCCGCCATGAACCTCGAATTGACCCCCGCCGGCAAGAACCAGACGGTGATCCTGACGCGCGCCGCTGGCCGAACCGGTGTGCCCGACGGCGAGGACCTGGCCGCCCTGGCCCGGCACCGGACCGGGATGGTCCTGTTCCTCTCGGCCGCGCAGATGCCCGAGGTCGTCGCCGCACTGCTGCCCCACTACGGTCCCGACGCCCCCGTCGCCGTCGCCTATCGCGTCAACTGGCCCGACCAGACCCTCTTCCGCTGCACCCTCGCCACCGTTGCCCAACGCATGGCCGACGCCCAGATCACCCGCACCGCCCTGATCTTCGTCGGCCCGATGCTCGACGACACTCCCCCCACCGAGAGCCATCTCTACGACAAGAACTTCTCGCATCTGTTCCGCAAGGCCCCTCGGCTTGAAGGGTTCACCGAGAGCACAAAGCGGAAAGACAGAGAGAACAATTAGAACAAATATATCTAATTACATTAATATGTAGAATATTTATTAGTATAATTAACTATATTATTTAATTGTCCTATCGTTATTCGTCCCTTGTTTCTGCACTCCGTGTGCTCTGGGGTGAATCCCTCATTCTTCTCTGGGGTGCATCTCTCCCATGCCCATCCCCGCGTTGATCATCGCCGGCACGCATTCCGGCTCGGGCAAGACGACGGTGACGCTGGCCCTCCTGGCGGCGCTGAGGCGTCGGGGGCAACGGGTGCAAGGATTCAAGGTGGGTCCTGACTTCATCGACCCCGGTCATCAGTCGCGAATCACCGGGCGGCCAAGTCGGAACCTTGATACCTGGCTGCTCGACCCGACCGCGCTGGCCACGACGTATCGCCGGGGGGCGGTCGGGGCCGACCTCGCGGTCATCGAGGGGGTGATGGGCCTGTTTGATGGCCGGGGGGGGCTCGATGAGGCGGGCTCGACCGCCGACCTGGCACGACGGTGGGGCGTACCCGTCATCCTGGTCGTCGATGCTCAAGGGGTCGCCCGCTCGGTCGCGCCGCTGGTCCGGGGGTTCGCGACCTTCGATCCGTCGGTCCGGGTCGCCGGCGCGATCGCCAACAACGTCGGCGGCCACCGGCATTACGCCGATTACCTGGTGCCGAGCCTCCGGGCCTCGGTCCTCGACGTCGCGCCCTCGGCTACCTCGCGCGCGACGAGCGCCTGGCGATCCCGTCGCGGCACCTCGGTCTCTGGACCGCTGACGAATTCCGGACTGGTGGCGCGTTCGAGGACGCATTGGCCGACGCCGCGGAGGCCACGCTCGACCTCGACCAGTTGCTCGCATTGGCCCGGGTGCCAGAGCTGCCGCCGGTCGCCGCCCTCCCCGAGTCGCCGCCCGCATCAGGCCCCCGGACGCGCGATGGCGCGTGCGCGCGCGACCCGGCGTTCTGCTTCTATTATGAGGACAACCTCGACCACCTCCGCGCCTCGGGGGCGGAGCTGGTCCTCTTCTCGCCGCTCGACGATCCCGGACTCCCCGACGGGGTGGAGCGGATCTACCTCGGCGGTGGCTATCCCGAGGTCTTCGCCGCCCGTCTCGCGGCCAATTCCCCGATGCGCACGGCGATCCGCCAGTTCCATGCGCGGGGAGGGACGATCCTGGCCGAGTGCGGCGGCCTGATGGCCTGCGGCGAGTCGCTCCGCGACGCCTCGGGACAGGTCCATCCGATGTGGGGCCTGGTCCCGGCCCGGGTCGTCATGCACGCGCGGTATGCGGCTCTCGGATACGTGACCGTCGCGACGGATCGCGCGACCCCGCTCGGCCCGGCTGGCACGCTCGTCCGGGGCCACGAGTTCCACTACTCGACGCTCGAACCGCTCGCCCCGCTCCCCTACGCAACCCGCCTGCTCCGACCCGACCGCGACCCCAAGCCCGACGGCATCCAGATCGGCGGGCTGCTCGCCGGTTACGCTCACATGCACTTCGGGTCCAATCCTTGCGTGGCCGGGAACCTGTTGAGATGACCCCTCGTGAAGGGTTTTTGGGTCGTGTCCTAGAATCGTTGCACTGTTGCCATAACCTCTTGCAAGCAAGGGACCTTGCCTTGATCGGCGGTCGAGGTTACAAGTCCTTTTGCCGAGTTTCGCAGCAGATGATCGCCTACCATGCAACGATTCTGGGACACCACCGGTTTTCTCCTCTTTCCACTTCGGCCTTTTTCTCGGTGCGTTCGAGGGTGCATCTTTCTTTTATAGCGGTTCACGAGTTGAATTCGACGGCCTCTTCCCAGTGTTCGTAAAGCCGGGCCAGCGTCGCGCTTGAGGTCCTCGTGGCGTTGCTGGGTGGAGACGGCCTTGATCGGGTCGCGCCAGGTGGCGGGCTGGCCGAGGAGGTCTTCGAGCTCGGCGACCTGGACCTCGACCTCGGCGATCTCGCGTTCCAGGTCGGCCGACTTGCGATAGGGGAACTTGCGCTTCCGCTTCTCGGGCTTGTCGGGTCGCCTTCTGGGCGGGGGAGGGGGCCTGGGATCGCGGTCCTGGCCTGGACGGCGGCGTCGCGCTTCTTGCTGCGCCAGGCGCTGGTAGGTCTCGTAGTCCCCCTCGATGACGCGCGCCTGGCCGCCGGCGACGACGATCAGGCGGTCGGCGACCTGGTTGAGGAAGTAGCGGTCGTGGCTGACGACCAGGACGGTCCCCTCGAACTCGCGGATCGAGCGCTCGAGCGCCTCGCACGACCAGATGTCGAGGTGGTTGGTCGGCTCGTCCATGACCAGCAGGTTGGCGCCGGTGGCGGAGAGGCGGGCCAGGGCGGCCTTGGCCTTCTCGCCGCCGGAGAGCTGGCCGACGGTCTGGAACACGATGTCGCCCGAGCAGGCCGAAGCGGGCGAGCAGGTCGCGGACGTCGCCCTGGACCCAGTCGGGATCGTCCTCGGGCCAGACCGCGCGGACGACGGTCGTCTCGGGGGCGAGCGATTCGAGCCCCTGGTCGTGGTAGCCGACCTGGACCTTGTGCCCGAGCTTGACCTCGCCCGCGTCGGGCTTCTCGCGGCCGATCAGGGTCTTGATCAGCGTCGTCTTGCCCGAGCCGTTGGGCCCCATCACGCCGACGCACTGGCCGCGCAGGACCGTGAGGTTGAGGTCCTGGAAGAGCGGGCTTGTCGTACGCCTTGGCGAGGTTGCGGGCCTCGATGACGATGTCGCCGGAGCGATCGACCTCGCCGAAGCCCATGGGCGGGCCGACGATCTCGCGCATCGTCTCGAGCGCGCTCGATCCGTGCCAGCTTCTTCTCGCGGTCGTGCGCCTGCTTGGCCCGCTGGCCCGCGCCGTACTTGCGGATGTAGGCCTCGAGGTCGGCGATCTTCTCCTGCTGCCGCTCGGCCTGCCGCTCCAGGACCTTGGCCTTCTCGGTCCGGAGCCGCCAGTACTGCGATGTAGTTGCCGGGATACGCCTCGAGCTTGCCCTCGTGCAGCTCCCAGATCTTGGTGACGACCTTGTCGAGGAAGTAGCGGTCGTGGCTGACGACGACCATCGCGACCGGCTGCCGGGCCAGGTAGTTCTCGAGCCAGGCGGTCGTCTCGATGTCGAGGTGGTTCGAGGGCTCGTCCAGGAGCATCAGGTCGGGGCTTTCCAGGAGCAGCTTGGCGAGCATCAGCCGCGACTGCTGGCCGCCCGAGAACGTCCGCGCGGCGCGAGTGAAGTCTGTCGTGGCGAAGCCGAGGCCGCCAAGGATCTCCTCGACGCGGTGGTCGATCGAGTAGGCGTCCTGGTGTTCGAGCTGGTCGTGCAGTTCGCCGTAGCGGCGGGTGGCGCGGTCGCGGTCGGCGTCGTCCTCGGCCTCGGCCATCTCCTGCGCGGCCTCCTCCAGCTCGCGCTGGAGGTCGATGAGTCGAGGCCAGCCCCGACCGTGGCGACCTCCATCAAGGTCTGCGTCGGGCGCGAAGTCGGGCTGCTGCCGGAGCAGGCTGACCCGGATGCCCGGCCGGACGTAGAGGTTGCCGTAATCGGCCTGGTCGTGCCGGGCCAGGAGCCTGCATCAGGGTCGTCTTGCCGGCGCCGTTGGGGCCGACCAGGCCGATCCGCTCCCCGGCGCGGACCTCGAACTTCAGGTCCTGGAAGATCGGATCGCCCGCGAACTGTCGGCCGAGGTCGTGGGCGGAAATCAGTATCATTTTAGGTTAATATTTTTGAATATTTTATCGGGAATGCCGGCCAGTTTGCTCTCGGAGACGTTGTCTTCCGTACCGTTCGGGAAGAGGACGCGGGGCCTTTTCCCCGATCGGAATAACGGCGCAACCGGCGATGAGCTCTTCCCATCGGCCCAGATCATGATTCTTTGGCGGCCGTCGGAATTGATCAAGCCGATTCCCTGGCTCTCCAGCGCTCCCCTCAGTTGCATGATAAGTCCCCGAGGAAACCCGATCCGGTTCAGATAGAGCGTAATCCGTGGCCACATCGCCTCGGTGGCCGAGGCATCGAGTGGCTCGACGGGTGCGGGCGACGCGGTCTCCTCGAGGGCTCCGACGTCTCGGCGCCGGTCGCGTGGGTCCCTGCCCAATGACCTACAAGGAAACCGACGACGAATCCTACCCCTAATCCGAGGACCAGGAAGGGGACAATCTCGGGCAAATGCGAGGCAGCGAGCGATGAAGCTCAACCAATGATGAGGACCCATTCTTCTTTATCAATCCCGTCCGAAGGCGACCTCGGGGGCACGTGGAAATGAGCTGGACCTCATTTTAGACCCGCCTGCCGTAAGGTGCTATTGAGCATATCAGGCGGCATGTCTTTGGCGAGATGACCATCGGCTCAGAGCCTGAAAAAAATTAAACGGATGTGTACAGCACTAATGGACACTGTTGCCCTAAGTTGCTAGCCAACAGGAACTTCGGAGTGGCTCATCTGACGCATCTGGTGTACGGATGAGAATTTTCCACAGGCTCTCAGTCAGGTTTCGCCTTCGCCGAACGTCCGTTTCCTCCGAAGCATATGATGGTAATGCTGGGCAAAGCGGTGAGCCTCGTCGCGGACGTATTGTAAGAGTCGCAGCGCGAACGACCGCCGGCTCAGCACGATCGGCTCGGACTGGCCGGGGACGAAGATTTCTTCCTCGCGCTTGGCCAGCGAGATCAGGGTCGGGGGGGTGACCCCCAGCGTCTGGAATGCCTCCAAGGCCGCGTTGAGCTGGCCCTTGCCGCCGTCGATCAGGAAGATGTCGGGGAACGGCTCGTCGCGCTCCTGGAGGCCTTTGATCCGCCGGCTGACCACCTCGCGGATCGAGGCGAAATCGTCGACCCCGGTCACGCTCTTGATCTTATAGCGGCGATAGCCCGGCTTGAAGGGGAGTCCGTCGATGAACGTCACCAGCGAGCCGACCGTCTCGGTCCCCCCCAGGTGGGCGATGTCCACGCCGTCGATCGTCCGGGGGGTCGACTCGAGGTGCAGCGACCTTCTTCAGGCCCTTCAAGCCCTTGCGCGGATCGATGTAGAAGACCTCGGGCTGCGCGTGCTTGGCCAGGTCGCCGCGGAGGTTGAGCGTCTGGAGGGCCTTGATCTCGTCGCGGAGCCGCGCGGCCTTCTCGAACTGGAGTGCCTTGCTCGCCGCGCGCATCTCGTCTTCCATCTCCTCCAGGACGGCGTCCTTCTTGCCGTCGAGGAAGAGGCGGAGCCGCCGGATGTCGGTCCGGTAGGTCTCGCGATCGATCCGGAGGTTGCACGGGGCAGTGCACTGGTTGATTGAGTGGAGCAGGCAGGGGCGGAACCAGCGCCAGCGCGGGTCGTCCTCCTCGATCTCGAGCGAGCAGGTCCGGAACTTGAAAATCCTCTGCAAGACCTGGATCGCGCCGCGGAGGCTCTTGGCGCGGGGGAACGGGCCGTAGAGCTTGACGCCCCGGTCGAGCGGCTCGCGGGTGAAGTTGACGCGCGGAAAGTCTTCGCCCGTCGTGATCTGCGAGGTAGGGGAACGACTTGTCGTCCTTGAGGTCCTGGTTGTGCTTGGGCTGGATGTCCTTGATCAGCCGCGCCTCGAGCAGGAGGGCATCGACCTCGCTGTCGGCGGCCAGGTAGTCGATGTCGGCCACCTCGCCGATCCAGTCGCAGATGCGGCGGTCCTCGGCGGCCGTCTTCTGGAAATATGAACTCGCGCGGTTGCGGAGGTGCTTCGCCTTGCCAACATAGATCACCCGGCCCTGCGCGTCCTTCATCAGGTAGACGCCGGGCGTGGAGGGGAACTGGCGGGCTTTCTCAGCGGCGCCGGTCGTGAGCTGCGCTGGGGACTCGGACATGATCTCCTCGGGAGATGCGGTGAGCGACGAGCCACGATGTCGTTGGGCACTCCGCAGTGATCCTCGTCATACGCCCCTCGTTCCCGGATCAGTCGGCTCCCTTCACCGCGCTGTTGACGTATTGTTCGAGATCGGCGGCGATCTGGTCAAGCCGTCGCGCGGTCTGCTCCTTGATCGCGGCGAGTCTGTCCCGGTCGGTAACCCCGTGCGTGGGGGTCCGGACAAAGAGGTAGAACTTGATCTTGGGCTCGGTCCCCGACGGCCGCGCGGCGAACCGGGATCCTTCCGCCTCGGTGTGGAAGATGAGCAGGTCGCCCGAGGGCTCGGGCAGGGGGCGGGCCGGGCCGCTCGAGCCGATCGGGCGGATCTCATGGGCCTGGTAGTCGTGGACCTCGGTCAGCGCCAGGCCGCCGATCGTCCGGGGAGGCTGCCGCGGAACGCGGCCATCAGCTTCTGGATCTGCGCCAAGCCCTCGCGCCCCTCCATCGTCTTGTTGATTAGCCGGTCGCCGTAATGGCCGACGTCGAGATAGAGGTTGTCGAGGTATTCCAGGACGGTCTGCTGGCGGTCCTTGATGGTAGCCGCCAGCTCGGCGAAGAGCAGCGCGGCGACCGCAGCGTCCTTGTCGCGGACGTGTGTGCCCTTGAGGTAGCCGTGCGACTCCTCGAAGCCGAAGAGGAAGGACGCCGGCCCGGCCTCGTCGATCCGCTGGGCAATCCACTTGAAGCCCACGAGCAAGTCGTCCTCGGTCCGGACCCCCTCGCGCACGGCAAGGGCGCGGGCCATCTCGCTCGAAACCAGGGTTGTGATCAGGTAGTGGTCGGACCGGAGCCCGCCCCGCGCCTCGGTTTCCTTCATCACGAAGGCGGCGAGGAGGACGCCGATCTGGTTGCCGTCGAGCGTCGTCCATTCTCCTTTGGGGTCGCCGGTGACGGGGACGGCCACGCCGATCCGGTCGGCGTCGGGGTCGCTCGCCAGCACCAGGTCGGCACCGGTGGCCCTGGCCTCGGCGATCGAGGCATCGAGCGTCCTGGGGTTCTCCGGGTTGGACACGTGCCCCGGCACGTTCGGGAAATCGCCGCTAGGCTCGCGCTGCGAGGCGAGGACGTTCACCCGCGCGAACCCGGCCGCGCGGAGCGCGGCGACGACCGAGGTCTCGCCGACGCCGTGCATCGGCGTGTAGACGATCGAGAGATCGCGGGCCGAGCTGACCGACTCGCCCACGACGGCCGCGATGTAGGCCTCGTCCAGCTCGGCCCCGACTCGCACGATCAAGCCGTCGGCTAGACCCTGCGAAAAGGGTGTCTCGGGGATCTCGCGGTCGGACGCTCGCTGGACGCAGTCGATGATGCCGGCATCGTCGGGCGGGATGACCTGGCAACCGGTGGCGGCGTAGCACTTGAACCCGTTGTCCGAGGGAGGGTTGTGCGACGCGGTGATCATGATCCCGGCGTCGCACTTCAGGTGGCGGACCGCGAAGGAGAGCAGGGGGGTCGAGCGCGGCTCGGGGAAGAGAGAGACCTTGAACCCGGCGGCGGCCAGGACCCGCGCGCAGAGCTCGGCGAACTCGGCCGAATGGTGTCGGGTGTCGCGCGCGATCACGCACGAGCGGAGTGCGTCGGCCCCCTTCCGGGCAGTGATGTAATCGGCCAGCCCTCGGGCACTCTCGGCGATCGTCCGGGCGTTCAGGACGTTCGTGCCGATCGGATACATCTTGCCGCGACGGCCCCCGGTCCCGAATTCGAGGACCGCATAGAAGGAGTCGTCAAGCGCCTGCCAGCGTCGCTCCTGGATGTCCTCGATCAAACGGTCGCGGTAGCTGGCGAACGGGGGCTCGGTCAGCCATCGGCGGATGTTGGCCGAGGCCGACGCGGAGATCCGTCCGCCGGCCTCGGCCTGGATCAGCGCAACGAGCGCCTCGTCGGCTGTAAGCATAGTATCGTTCTCTCCGCGAAGGGAGGGGATTTGGAGGGGACGTGAGATCCCTCTGCGACCCTCACGCCAGCCTCTCGCGACCGTCAAGCACTGCGATCCCGGCAGGATCGATCCCCCAAAGCTATCCCGATCGCCGCAGGCCCGCAAGTCCCGACGCGACCCGCACGCCGAAAGCACCTTCAATCAACTGTTGCAAACGGCCCCCGACGCGGCGCCGCGTCGGTCATCCTAACTCGATTCTTTAGAGAAGTTTCCGAATTTCTGGGTTGGGAGTTTTCGGTTGTAAAAACCGTCCCATTGTAAGGACGCCCTTTCCCTGCGGGGGAGATCCTCCGGGCAGTTGCCGGCCGAGATGTCAAGGCCGATCGAAGGCGTGCACGATATGATTGTCGCAAAACCCAGTCTTTTAACAAGTTGCTATTCAGGATCGTTTTATTGCCGGAAGAGGCGGCAGTCTGGCATGAGCCTTGCTTTCGTTCGGTTCCGCCACGACGACACGGAGCCCTGCGACCCAAGAATCATCCTCACGTCGGAACGGCCCCCTGACGGCCCCCTCTCACGGTGAGAAGTGGCCGCCCCAAGGTCCGAACACCCCGATGATCGGGGTGTCCGCAGATAGGCATGGAGGTCCGCATGTCCCGGCCCAACTGTCGTCGAACCTTGCGTTTGGAGAGGCTGGAGTCGCGTGAGGTGTTGACCGCCGGAGGGCCCTCGGCGCTCGGACAATATACGCTCGAGCTGCTCAACCTGGCGCGGACCGATCCGGCGACGATGTCTCGGTGGGTGGAGTCGCATCTCAACGCCAACGAGATCGCGACCCTGAAGTTTTACAATGTCGATCTCCCCTCCAAGTTGAACGCCATCTCCTCCACACCCTCCCAGCCTCCCCTGGCCTGGAACGACCTTGAGGCGAAGGCCGCGCAGGGCCAGAGCCAGGATATGGCCGACCACAATTTCCAGGCGCACACCGGCTCGGACGGATCGACAGTCGACACGCGTCTCGACCGAGTCGGCTACACCTCCCGTACCTCCGCCAGCGAAAACGCCTACGCCTACGCGACCTCAGTCGATGACGCGATAGAGGCGTACATGCTCGACTGGGGGGTCTCGAATAACGGGCACTTTAACAACATCATGCAGCCGGGCATCCCGTCCCAGCATGCCAATCGGGAGGTCGGGGTCGGGATCGTTCAGACTGACAAGTCCGGCATTGGCCCCATGGTGATGACCCAGGACTTCGGCAGCCGGTCGGGTGCCAAGGCCGAGCTGCTGGGCGTCGCCTACGACGACCCGAACCATGCGCACTTCTACGCGCCGGGCGAGGGCCGAGGCAACGTCTTGATCGAGGCCGTCAACGAGCAGACGGGCCGGGTGTTCTCGGTTGAGACATGGGACCAGGGGGGCTACCAGATGGAGCTCGACCCCGGTAAGTACCTGGTGACGGCCTCTGTCGGTGGCAAGATCGTCCGGAGCCAAGAGGTCACGATCAGTACAGTCAACGTCAAGGCCGACTTTAATTTGAGCGATCCCCCGCAGGCCACGGATGCGGTCAAGAGCGCCGACACGACCACGCCCGCGGTTCCGCCCAAGAGCGAGAATCTGTCCACGCCCGCGGTTCCGCCCAAGAGCGAGAATCTGTCCAAACCCGCAGGTCCGCCCAGGAATGGGGATACGACGGTCATTGTCAACGGGTCTCCCACAACCTTCGACCCGAACGTGGTGGCCACTCAAACGTCGATCCCCTTCGAAACGTCATGGCCACAGAGCTGGTGGACGACGACCTGGAACGCGAAAAAATAAATTCCGAGTGACGAATCCCAGTCCGTTGCGTTTCGTCGAGACCACCCCGTTCGCGGCACCCGCTCGCGGACGAGGTGTTTTTTTTCGAGGATAGCAAACTTCACTGGAAGAGCTGTTCTGACCACCGATTTACCGATGGTCTGGGTAGACTGGGATGACGGGGCAAGTCTGAAGGAGGGGATTTGGACCAACTCCAGTGAAGTTTGCCATCCAAATTTTTTTCAGGCGACGAATCAGCCCGAGGAAGGGTCGTGGATTCCCCAGCGCAACATAAGGTCCATTATCGGACGTTCGCCCCGGGCCCCCCCAGCCGGGTCGGACGCGACCGCCGCCTCCAGGACGATCGGCGGGCGCCCGACGTGGTAGCATGCAGGGTGACGCATAGATCGGAAGAAAGGCTGCCATTGAGCGGCGAAGATCACATTCCCTTCCGTTAGCTTCGCCGCTCGATGGCACCCTTTCTTCGGGGCTGAATGGCACCCTGATATGGTTGGACCAATCAAGCCCATTTTTTCTCGGGCGTGTGGACAATAGCTGGGCAAAATAAGCTAATTGGGTGGCTGCGTATGCTGGGTGGTACTGGTGACTTGTCCACCGGTCTCCCGGCGCTGCGGCAGTCGCAGCCTCCGAGGCTGAGGCCACTTGTGGACAAACATCCAGTACAACCCATTCTGCTGCCTTGCCAGACTTGCCCAGCTTTTGTCCACACGCCCTAGGAAATCGCGGCACCGAGATCCGCCGGGAGTTAGGTTTTTTCGGCGAGGGCGATACCCTCGTCCTCTTCCATCGATTCATCCCCTTCATAGTCGAATGGCAGGCGCGACTCGTAAACGGCCTCTGACTCCGCCCACCTCTTCCGAAACTCCGGATCTTCCTGCATCTGACGCTCCATCGCGAGCGTCTCGAGGTAGTCCTTGGCCTCAGCCGCCATCGTCCATTTCTGACCGTCACGGATTTTGTAGGAGTGGACATTTATATCCACCGAGGGACGCGGAGATCAAGAGGTTTTGCAGCCAACAAGCGTGATAGCGGTGTTGGTTGAGACGTTCGGCAGGGCAACGCCAATCCTCGTTCTTCCGCGTCGTCGCTGGGTGCCAGGGCGAGAAGTTCCACAACCACGCCCACGCGCGGCCGTGCCACCGGCACGCCGCCCGCGAGCCGTGAAGGTGTTGGCCGTGATCGAAGGAGCGGTTCATCCCCCGCAGCAGGCGATCCCACATATTGCTCGTGCGGTGGCCGTCGGGATGGAGCTACGCGATCGACCCTCGCGCGCGCTTGTCGCACAGGTCCAGGACCTTCTCCAAAACGACTCCGGAAAGCTCTCGGATCGCCCATCGCCGCAGCGATCGGAGCCGTGGCGCGAAGCTGCGGCGGTCGGACGCGTGATCCGCCTCCCAGACCCGGCGTGAGACCTCTGCGAGCACCTCCTTCAAGTGCTTGGCCCGGTCGCGGATCTTGAGCCACGCGTGCAAGAAGCAGAGCAGGATGACCACCTTCGGGAACAGCGCCTTCCACGCGGCTTGCGTCCCCTTCCAACCGTCGGTGCTGACGGTCTCGGGGGCGTACGCGGGGGCGATGTCGCGGGCCTCGTCCTTGAAGACCCCATAGGCGGCCTCCAGGTCGTCGGTCCCCGGCGCATCCGCCGGCTCCGCACCCAGGATGCATCCGCCGCCGACGGTCGTGGCGATGTAGAGCTTTCGGCTGTCGAGGGATTGATGATGCTCGTCGGCCAACAGGTGTGCGGGCAACTCCACCCGGCGGACGGTGGTCCCCACGACGCTGAAGCGGCCCAGGGTGCATTCCAGACGATACCAGGACATCGGATCGCGGCCGAAGACGCGGGCCAAGGCCCAGAACGGGACGCCGAACGGGCGCAGGAACAGGGGTCCTTCGACGTCCCCAGTGCGCTGCGCGGTCCTGTAGGGCCTGAGGAACGAGGGCCGGATGCTGTAGGTGGTCCCGTCCTTGAGGCGGACGCGGCGGACCTTGACGTTCTGCTTGGCCGAGACGCGGTGGCCCATCAGTTGGTATCCCGGGACGTTCCGGGGGAACAGTTCCGGCATTCGTTGGAACGAGTCATCGAGCGTGCGTCGGAACGCGCGGGGATCGTCGATGATCTGCTGATAGGTCTCTTCCGGGAGGGGCACACAGAGGGTACGATGCCCCCGCGACGACCGCGTCGCGCGACTTCCGGCCATGAACCACCTCCTTTCGAGATCTACGTGGATCAGGGCCGTTTTGTCTCGTTATGTCAGCAGGGTACCGCCCCCCTACAAAATCCGTGACGGTCAGGTCCATTTTGACCTCGTGCTTCATCTCGTCGATCACGCAGCGGATGTCCTGCAGCTTCAACCGGAAGAATTCCTTGCGGCGATTCACCTTGTTGACCTGATTCTGCAGGAATCGACGGTGCAAGGCCGTCTCGTGGCCTGCTCCCCAAAAACTGGTCCAGTCATAATGCAAATCGTACAACTGGCAGAGACCAGGGAGCGATTGCATGCGAAAGCGAACCAGCCCTGACCGGATCGCCTCGACCCTCCGCGACATCTGGGCCGACCTCGACGCCGGGCTGAACGTCAACCAGGCGTGCCGCAAGGCCGGGATCAACCCGACCACCTCCTACCGCTGGCAGGCCCTCCAGGAGGACCCCGTATCGAACGAACAACTCCGCATGTCTGAACTCGAAGCCGAAGTCGGCCGCCTCAAGCACCTGGTCGCCGAGCTGGCGCTCGACCGCCGCATGCTCCAGGAGGCGTTGAAAAAAAAGCCATGACCGCCGCCCGACGCCGATCGATCGCCGCAGGGATACGTGAACACTTCAACGTGTCGCAACGGCACGCGTCCCGGCGCTGGGGCTGCCCCGTTCCGGCCTCCGGGACACGCCCGTCGCGCGGGACGCGCACGCGGCGTTGGCCCGGCGTGTCGAGGAACGGGCCGGCACGCACCCGCGGTTCGGCTACCGGCGGATCTGGGCGCTGTTGGTCCGCGAGGGGTGGTCGGTGCACAAGAAGGCGGTGCGGCGGATCTGGCGCCTGTCGGGGCTGAGACTGGCCGGACCTCGTGCCGTGCCCAAGCCCCGGCGGCCGCACGGGCAGGACGTCAACGCCTGCCACCTCCGGCCGTCGCGCGGCAAGGATGATGTAGGGACATGGGACTTCATCTTCGACCGTACCAGCGAGGGCCGGAGCCTGAAGTGGCTGAGTCTGGTCGACGAGTATACACGTGAATGCCTGGCGTTGGAGGCGCCGGGGCATGACGGCCGAAGAGAGCCGTGCCATCCTGGCCGGCGTGGCGGCGGAGCGTGGCGGCCCGCCGCACCGAGTCCGCAGCGACAACGGCCCGGAGTTCGCCGCGGAGGTGGTGCGGAGTTGGCTGGAAGGGGCGGGCTCCGCAGCGCTGGACGTGGCGCCGGCCAGCCCGTGGCAGAACGGCTCCGCGGAGTCGTTCCACAGCAAGCGCCGCGAGGAGTTCCTGGACCGGGAGGAGTTCGAGAACGAGCCCCAGGCCCAGGCGTTGGGCGCGGTTTGGAAGGAGGAGTATAATACGGAACGCCCGCACAGTTCGTTGGGAGATCGGACACCGGCTGAGTGCGCGGCCACTGGCGCGAGGTACGTGCCTATCGAAGAGGACCCGCTTGACGGAAAGCCTCCTGAACAAACGCACGGATAGATTCGCATTATGGCTGGACCAAGAAATGGGCGCAGGCCAGTTCGCAGACCGATGCGAGAACGTGCTGGCTTTCGGCAACCCGGGGAGTGGGAAGACGCATATTTGATCGGCGATTGGACCAGAATTGATTCGATCAGGAAGGAGGGTCTATTTCCGGAACTGCGGGTTGATGGTGCAGGACCTGCTGGCGGCGAAGCGGGACCTGAAGCTGAGCCGTTATTTCAAGGTGCTCTCACGTTATGAAGTGCTTATCCTAGATGACCTGGGCTACGTGCAGCAGGGCCGGGACGAGATGGAGGTGCTGTTCAGCCTCCTGGCCGAGCGCGATGAGCGCGGGAGCGTGATGCGGTCGAGCAACCTGGCGTTCTCGGGTTGGGAGTCGATCTTCAAGGACGCGATGATGACGGCGGCGGCGATCGACCGTCTGGTACATCACTGCGTAATCCTGGAACTGAACGTGCCGAGCTACCGCGCGGAGCAGGCTAAGGAGCCGCGAAAAAATAAGTTGGTTATTTCGCACAGGTTTTGGTTCAGTGGGGGTATGAAATACACAGGCGTCATCCCCACGCTCCGGTCGAAGTACGAAACCCTTCAGCCCTTCCTCAATGAGAGGGTGCGACGGCTTTGGTCCGCGACCGAAGCCATGGGCTTGGGCCATGGTGGGATCGCCGCACTGGCAGAGGCGACCGGGATGTCCCGGACCACCATCAGCCACGCCATTGAAGAGATCCAGGACCAGCGTGAGTCGCCCGGAAGCACACTCCCCATCCAACGCAGTCGTCGTCCGGGGGCCGGGAGGAAACGACTCATCACCCAGGATCCGGCCCTGCTCATCACACTCGAATTGCTCGTGGACCCGACCACCCGCGGTGAGCCCATGGCGCCCCTGCGGTGGACCTGCAAGAGCACCAGGAAACTGGCCGAGCAACTTCGGCAGTATGGCTATCAGATCAGGGCGCGGACCGTGGCCCACTTGCTCCACCAACTCAACTACAGCTTGCAAGCCAACCGAAAGACGCGCGAGGGCCAGTCGCACCCTGACCGCAATACCCAATTTGAATACATCAACGCTCAAGTGGCCCAATTCCAGAAGCGGAATCAGCCCGTGGTCTCGGTGGACACCCAGAAGAAGGAGTTGATCGGGAATTTCAAGAACCCAGGTGCGGAAGGGGAGCCCGAGGGATCGCCTGAACTGGTCAATGTGTCTGATTTCAAGGATGAAGAACTGGGCAAGGGGATCCCTTACGGGGTTTATGACCAGACGACGAACCGAGGGTGGGTCAGTGTCGGCATCGATCATGATACGGCCTACTTCGCCACCGAGACGTTACGTCGTTGGTGGTTGAGGATGGGAGCGAAGGACGATCCTCAAGCCACGGAACTGCTGGTGGTCGCCGATGGTGGCGGGAGCAACAGCAGTCGTGGACGGTTGTGGAAGGTTGCCGTTCAGAGACTCGCGGATCAGCTTGGCCTGACGATTTCGGTCTGCCACTTCCCACCGGGTACGAGCAAATGGAATAAGATCGAGCACCGGATGTTCTGCCAGATCACGGAGAATTGGCGGGGTGTGCCCTTGAGGAGCTTGGAGATCATGGTAAACCTGATTGGCCAAACCACCACGCGCACGGGATTACGGATCGAAGCGGAGCCGGACACCAACCACTATGAGGTTGGATTGAAGGTCAGTGATGCGGAGTTAGCGGGGGTTCAGATCACAAGAGCAGACTTTCACGGCAATTGGAATTATAAGATCTCTCCACGATCGAAATGACCAAGTTATTTTTTCGCGGCTCCTAAGAAGGCCCGCCAAACGACCGCTGCGGCTCAATAACCACCGGCTTATGCGTCCGGGAATAATAATGGACGCCAGCCGGGAAAAATAATTGGCATGGTTCAAAAGTGACGTTTTTCGGGTAACACTACGGACCTTCATCGGTCCCGCCTTTGGGCGGGTTCACGCGGGTCACTCCTTCCTGGCCTGGGGCCTCAGTTCCGCACGTAAGGCGTGTACCCCAAGAGCTCCAGCCCGTGCCGGTGCGGCTCACCCGTCAACAACTCCGTGGGACTCTTTCCCACTCGCCGGGGGTTCTCGCTCCGCAGATACCGCCGATGGTTCAGGAAGAACTGGAGCAACGCCAAGGAGTTCTCCCCCAGGTAGCGCCGCAGGAAACAGGAGTTCCGCAGCCGGCTGTTGAGGTTCTCGACCAGGCTGCTGGCGCGCACGACTTGAGCGGACAACTCCTCGACGTCGCTACCCCCCCCGTGATAACGCCCTCTCAATGTCTCTCGCAGCGCCGCCGCGCGCCGCCAGCGCCTCGGGTCGCACACCGGCAGGGCTGGCATTTCCAGGACCTCTCGAGCGGTCGCACTCCCGATCTGCCACTGCCGGGCCAGAGCCGCCAGATCACGGTCCAGTTCCACGGCGAAGGCCAAGAGGTGATCCCGCTGGTTCTCCAGCAGTTGCCGCACGGGTTTGATCCGAGGGGGACAGGCCGGCTCGCGGGCGCGCAATTCCGCCGCGACGAAGTCGTACAACTCGCGGCGGAGGACGGACTCCGGTCTGGCCACCGACAGGATGTCTTCTCGCAGCCACCGGGCCAACACCGCCACGTCCCCGGCCAACGTGATCGCTTTGGCCTCGGCCCGCCGCGCGGCGGGGCGCGGGCTTCTGGGCCAGAGCCTGCTCCTTCCGGCCCTGCCGCCGCGCGGCGGCGGCTTGCTTTCGCTCGAGTTTGGTGCGGGTGTCGATCGCCTCGTAGGCCCGGTTCTCCAGGTAACGGACCAGCGGCCCGAGTTCGTACAACGCATGAAAGACATCACCGCGGCAGGCGACCCCGGGCAGGGCCTGCTCATGTCCGGCGCGGAGCCCCGAGGCGAAAGCGGCGAGGGTGGCCTCGGGATCAAAACCGCAGTCGACCAGCTCGAGGCAGCGCGTCCCCCAGGTGTCCGCGTCGCGGTGTTCTTCCTGGCGGAGCAGGTAGCAGTAGGGGGACTCGGTGTCGATGCCGACGAGGACAGGGCGACTGGCCTGGAAGATCTCGTCATCGGCACCGCTGCGGACTCGGGACAGGTCTTGGCGCTCGTTGATCTGGCGGGCGGTGGCGACGGCCTGCTCCACGATGTTGTGAGCCGTCCCCACGGAGAGGTGGGAATCGAAGAGGTCGCGGAGCAGCTCGGTGACGCCGCGGAGAGAGCTGTGACCGAGGAGGATCAGAGCGAGGACGAATTGGCGGATCCCGGCCTGAGTGACCGGGAGGTAGAAGAGCCCCCGGTCGTTCCTGGCGGGTGATTCAGGGGTGAAGGCGTCATCGAGGGCCTGTTGGGCCTTGTGGGCTTGGTGGTAGATGAACTTGCGGCTGACCTGATGCTGTTGGGCGAGTTGGGAGATGGGGGTGGGGCCGGTGAGTGCGTCGAGAGCGAGTCGCTGACGTTGGGGAGAGGTCAGATCCGTGGCGGGGCAGTGAGCCGGAGTGTCGAGGGATTGGGGCCTGTAAAATAATAATCGTTACAAATGGTGCACTTCGTGCTATGCTGGCTGTATGAGCAAAGAGGACGAACTTGAGCAGAAATACGCCTCGTCTGTTTCCCCATCTCAATGAGCGACAGCAACACCTTGTCGCTGCTATCGATGCTGAACAGTTGGGGCGAGGAGGTATTACCCTCGTCTCCCGTGTGACGGGATTCTCTCGTCCGACCCTCTATCGTGCCCTTCAGGATCTTCATCAACCTCCCCTCCCCGTGGAGCGAGTCCGGCACTCCGGTGCCGGACGGAAGCCGTTGGTCCAGCACGATCCTCAACTGATCCCAGCGTTGGAGGCGTTGATTGATCCTGAGACCCGTGGCGATCCCATGTCGCCGTTGCGTTGGACCTGTAAGAGTACTCGCCAGTTAGCCCACCTCCTGACAGCAATGGGACATCCGGTCAGCCATATGAAGGTCGCCCAGTTGTTACATGCCTTGCACTACAGTTTGCAGGGGAATGCCAAGACCAAAGAAGGCAAACAACATCCGGATCGGGATGCCCAGTTTCGCTACATCCAACGCCAGAGCGAGTCGTTCCTGAGCCGAGGTTGGCCGGTCATCTCGGTCGATACCAAGAAGAAAGAACTGGTCG
The DNA here is from genome assembly GCA_963803395.1 of uncultured Planctomycetaceae bacterium. Lineage (GTDB taxonomy): Bacteria > Planctomycetota > Planctomycetia > Isosphaerales > Isosphaeraceae > JAFANO01. The sequence continues at coordinate 5,675 of CAWDND010000020.1, read as the reverse complement.
GAAACCACGCCAATTCCGGGCAAGAATGGCAACCGGAAGGACAACCCGTGCCGGTCGATGTGCATGATTTCCCCGATCCGGAGGTTCCCAAGGCGGTGCCTCGTGGGGTCTACGATCTACGAGCACAACCGGGGGTGGGTGACCGTGGGCTGTTCGCATGACACGGCCAGTTTTGCCGTGGAGAGCATCCGCCGTTGGTGGCGAGAGATGGGGGCACCACTTTATCCCCAGGCGGAGCAGGTCCTGATTTGTGCCGATAGCGGGGGTAGCAATGGGTATCGCATTCGGCTCTGGAAGGTGGAATTGCAACGGTGGGCCAATGAGACAGGACTGGATGTAACCGTTTGTCATTATCCGCCGGGGACCAGCAAGTGGAACAAGATCGAGCATCGGTTGTTCTCGTACATCACCATGAATTGGCGGGGTCGCCCCCTGGTCAGTTATCAGGTCATTGTCAACTTGATCGGAGCGACCACAACGGAGAAGGGTTTGCGTGTACAAGCGGACCTTGACACGGAGAGTTATCCCACCAAGGTGAAGGTCAATGATGAGGAACTGGCAAGTGTGGACCTGCACCCTCATCACTTTCACGGGGAGTGGAACTATACGATCAAGCATCAGACTAGCTAATGTGTAACGCTTATTATTTTACGGGCCCTTGGGAACCGTCGGGGCGTGTATGATGGACGAGCACGTCTGTTTCCTCCTGAGACTGGGGGTCCGTTGACGCCACCAGTGTAGGGAGGAAACAGACGGATTAATCGCCTGGATTGGCTGCGATGGTCAAGAAGATTGTTACCCAGGGTTGAACCAGGCCAAATAATTGACGCCAGACACTTGGGCGATCTTGCGGCTGGAGAAGACGCCGACGCAGTAGGAATAGAGAAGCAGACAGACCATCATCGCGGGATCGAAGGGGGGTGCGCCGCGGGTTTCGTCTTGGTGGAAGGCATGGATCGGGGCGAGGTCGAGTGTGGGGACGACATCGAGGAGGAAGAAGACCAAGTCATCCTCCGGGAGCTTGGCGGCGGGGGAGTGGGCCTGCTGAGCGTAGAGTTCGGGGGTCCAGGGACGAGAGGCTTTGCCGCCAGGCGGGTTCATGATCGGTCTCGGGTGCGGATAGGTAAGCTGAAGCGAGTTCGAGCTCCGATTCTACTGATCGCTGCGCAAAGAACGTCAAGTAGTCGGAGCGTTCTGACACGGAAATCCTGCGGTTTACCGCATCAGGAACTTGATCTTATTTGCGCAGCGATCAGTAAAGGTGTTCGGGCCGCAAAACCATTGCGGCCCTCAGAATCGATAGGCTGTTTCGTGGACAGCCTCCTAGGGGGTGCAATCGCGCCAGTGCCAAAGATTCTGCGGGATTTCTGGCCTCTTCTCTGCTCGAACCCCGCTGAGTTCGATTCTCAAACGATGCTGGAGTGTAAATCTGTATGATGGAGCTGCGGCCCCATCCCAGGCGGCCGCTCCCCGCGCCGTCCCAGACCCGTCGCCCTCCCACACGGCCCCGGGCTCTCGGAGCGCCTGCGGCCGCGGGAGGATCAGAGCCACCCACCGAAGGATCAGGGGGACCGAGGAGGAAGTGTCAGGAAGATCCAGCCGGGCGCCATGAGCGTTCTCCTCCGGAGGCACGCTCCGTCCCCTTGGCCCTGGAGGCGGCCCTTCCTGAGAGGAGGCGGTTCGGTGAGACACGCCCGACCGCGGAAAAAACGCCTCCGGCTCCGAATGGCACCAGGATAACTTAAAGCCTGTCATTTGGACAACTTGCGGCGATAGCCATTCGTAGTTGAGGCTATGCTTTACTATAGGGTATTATCCCTCGTTTGATCAGGCGTTTGGCCTTCGCACGCGGCATCCGCAGCAGCGGGTGAGGCTTCGGGCGTCGCTTCACGGCCCGTGGCTCAGAGCGGTCCGGGCGGTCCCCCACACGCTTCTTGCCGATCAACGATAACAGACGCGGCAGGTCCGCTACGAGCCGCGCCGGGTCGTACAGAGGGACTTCCTCAAACGCGCGGACTGTGTGCAATGACCCCTGGAAGCTGAGCCGCCGCGGCTTCACTTCCGCGGCCCGCGCCGCCTCGGCCATGATCCCCCGGATCAGGTTGTACGCCAGCAGGTGGGTCGCCACCTCCTTGCGGACCATCTCCGGGCTCTTGGTCGAAAGCAGCTCCATCCGCATGTCCGTCTTCCACGAGCGCAGGTCCAGTTCCGCGTACCACCTCTGACGGAACAGCCCCCCCAACTCCTTGGCTTGGGATGTCTTCGCATCCAGGAGGGTCGTCACGATTACCAGGTTGCGGACCCGCTTGGTCTTGTCTTGGACCCGGACGCGGAGTTCCCGGATCGTCACCTGGGCGGGCCTCGCGTCGTACGCGGCGCGGCTCATCCAGTCGGGGACCTGTGGCGGTTTGGTCCAGGTGACGATGTGGTCCTCTCGGCCCAGGCGACGCCCGCGCCGGAAGTCGGCCGTGCGGCGCTGGTGCAGTCGCACCACCACGTCGACGCCGCGTGCCTGCAAGGCCGCAATCACCCAGTACGAACAGAAGAACCGGTCGGCCAGGACAATGTCACCGGGCTGGAACTGGGCGATGACCGTGCGGAGCAAGGCCAGTTCACTGGTCGGCTTGCCCTGGCACGGCCCCATCGCGGCTTCGAGCACCGTGCCCACGGCGAGGCTGAACACCACGAGGAGCCGCGCGATCGGAAACCCCAGGCCGGGCTTTTGGGTGTCCACTTGGGGGTATGCCGCCTGGTTCTCTGGCGTGTCCGGCATGATCACGGTGGAGCCGTCGATGATCTTGACCGGTCGCCCCTGAAAGAGCCATGAGTCGTTCGCCTTTTGATGGATCGATTGCCCGGTCGTGCGGACGAGATCCCAGAAGACCCTCTCGGGCAGGCGTTGCCGGGCTTCGCAGGAGCTGCTGGTCTTGGGGGTGACCGGGGGGAGTTCCTGATCGTAGCGGAACTTCTGGAACCGATCGACGGCGTCGTCGCAGGAGGGGTCATCGGAGAGGACCTGGGAGAGGAAGATGCTCAGGGTGATCCAGGGGGTGTAGATCCGCTGACGCCACAGATGGTTGACGTGACGGCAAGCGGTCTCGACGAAGGCCCGCGAGAGAACCCTGAGGAAGGGGAGCCCCTTCTGCTGGACGAACTGGTCTCGGAAGTCATGGAATTGGTCGCGCGGCGATGAGGCGGTAGACTGAGCCACAGGGACCTCCTTGGTGTGGTGCCTGGCGTGCGGGTCTCAACCGCCAGGTTACCAACCGAGGAGGTCGCTTTGCTCCCCACAAAGCCACGCGGCTCAACTTCCGAAGAGACTGAAAGTTAGGTTATCCTGGTGCCATTCCCTCCGGCTCCCAGTTCCCAGCCCTCGGCTGAGGATCTCAGGGCACGTTCCAGGACCGGAACGCTCAAATTCCGCCGAAATCCTTGGCACTGGCGCGATCGCACCCCCCTCCCACAAGACCCCGGGGCTCTCGGATCGCCTGCGCCGCAGGAGGATCAGAGCCACCCACCGAAGGATCAGGGGGACCGAGGAGGAAGAGTCAGGAAGATCCAGCCGGGCGCCCACGAGCGTTCTCCTCCGGAGGCACGCTCCGTCCCCTTGGCCCTGGAGGCGGCCCTTCCTGAGAGGAGGCGGTTCGGTGAGACATCGCCCGACCGCGGAAAAAACGCCTCCGGCTCCAAGTTCCCAGCCCTCGGCTGAGGAACTCAGGGCACGTTCCAGGACCGGAACGCTCAAATTCCGCCGAAATCCTTGGCACTGGCGCGGATCGCACCCCTCCTAGGTGACCTCTCCGCAACTGGTCTTGAGCGTCCGCTCGACGGGTTTGCCCGAGACGCGAGAGCCGCGTGTTTGTGTCCAGGTCGTCAAGTCCAGCCGAGCGTGGCGTGCCTGGAGAAACAGTTGGATCAACAGACAACCCAGCGATTGCAGGAGCGAAAGCAAGGTCTGCTCGAAGTCGAGGAACGACGTGGGCCCCAAGTCTTGCAGGCAGGAAGCGATGATCTCGTCGAGCCGCTGAGGGATCTGCGGCCGCAAGGGTTCGAGGTCCGGTGGACACGCCGCGGCGGGTGGGTTAACGTGATGTGCGCTCATGGGGGCGGACTCCTGATCGTTCCCGTACGGGACATGTAGACCAGCGGTCAGGATACGTCCCCTGAGCCTCACATTTCACCCGGTCGCCGCGAATAATGGCCCCTCGCGAGTGCCTTTGAACAAGGTCACCACTCGTCAACACACGCTTTCTTGGGATGATTCAAGGACTTACGATCACGAGAAGTTTGCAGCCAAACGGGTTGCACCCGAGAAGAATGAATGCGTTCACCGGGATCTTCGTCCGCATCGGCGGTTCATTGTAGCAGTTCCCAAGCACCCAAGGGACAGCATGTTCGGGGCGGGGATGCGGTCCGGAGCGGGACGATTTCCCCGCGTCGGGGATGGAGGTGCTCGAACGGCCCGAGGGGCATGCCTATAATTCCGAAGTGGCGGTCGTCGGCCCCCCTTTCCGGAGATGACGAACCTACGGCCAAGCCTCCAGTCGATCCGGCTCGACCTCATCCGATCGTCTCGTCCCACTCCTCCGTTCGAGACATCGAGGACGACTCGATCCCGAGGCCTGGCCGACCGGGGAGAATGCCCATGAAGCTCCGATGGCGAACCGTGTTGCGGGCCGGCCTCCTGGCGATGGCCGCAGATTTCGGGTTCAATGCCCGACCGACTTCGGCCCAGAACACTTACGCGGACTTCCCCTTCCAGCAGGGGAGCCTGTTCTATAACTACTATGGCAATGTCTATGCCCGACGGCAGCAGGCCGCCAGGGCCCGCGCTGCCTCGCCCCGCAGGACTCGGGCCTTTCGTCCTGGCTCTTATAACGATCAATCCTCCTATGGTTACCAACCTAATTACTACAATTATCAGTTCTTCTATCCTCAGCCCGTGATGCCCGGTTATTATCGGCGTTGATGGTTCGTGGGTAGAAATAAGCAGGAACCGGGTTCGGGACCTCACTTTACGAGGTCCCGAACCCGTGCGCTTTGCCTCTTTGGGCCGTCAGGTATACTCAGCGCGGCCGGGACTGACACAAATTGTAGGCGGGTGCGATCGCGCCAGTGCCAAGGATTTCGGCGGAATTTGAGCGTTCCGGTCCTGGAACGTGCCCTGAGTTCCTCAGCCGAGGGCTGGCAACTTTGAGCAGGAGGCGATTTTTCCGCGGTCTGGCGCTGTCTCTCCCGAACCGCCTCCTCTCAGGAAGGGCCGCCTCCAGGGCCAAGGGGACGGAGCGTGCCTCCGGAGGAGAACGCTCGTGGGCGCCCGGCTGGATCTTCCTGACTCTTCCTCCTCGGTCCCCCTGATCCTTCGGTGGGTGGCTCTGATCCTCCCGCTGGGAGAGCGATCCATTTCTTTCGGCTCACGCAGCGATCCCTGTTGTAGTTGTAAGTGCCTGTCTCTCAAGATGGTTCCAGCGTCCCGCCGTAAAGCTTCGCGTAACCCGTTATGCAAACTTATGCGCGTAGTAGAGCCTTTATCCGTAGTGGATGTGTTGGAACCTCGGGAGTGATTGCCATCGGTGAGGGTTAGGAACTGTCGTCGTAACTTCTCAAAAACCCCGGGCAGAATGGCATGGCAGTTGGTAGAATTTGGCCATGACCGTACCGTTGCCCGACATCTC
>CAWDND010000019.1:0-56801 GCA_963803395.1 uncultured Planctomycetaceae bacterium | reverse complement strand
CGGTCCTTGCTGTGGCCGAACTGCAACAGGCCGTGCTCCGAGAGGACCTCGGCAGAGGAGGACGCCGTGGTGGTGTCGATGCGGAAGAGGGAAGAGGCGAGGTCGTAGACGCGGACGGTGTGGCCGTTGAGGTCGGCCTCGAAGGCTGGACCAAGGGGTCGGGCTGGGCGAGGCGCGTCGAGGACGTCGGCGAGGCGGTCGTCATGGAAGTCCAAAGGCCGCAAGGGACTTGCCGAGGCAGGCCTGAAGGGTGAGCGAGTGACGTCTGTCGACCCAGGGCAGGAGGTGGTAGAGGCGGTGGTCGCCCTGGCAGAGTGAGGAAGACGAGCCAGACACAGACGACCTCGCCGAAGGAGAGGTCCCCCTTCCAGAGATGGTGCGTCGGGAAGTGGCGGTCGAGGAACTCGGCCACCTGCAGACGCGTTGCAAGGAAGCGAACAGACACGGGAATGTCGTCCACCCGTTCGACGCTGAGCACACAAGGCGTTGCAGTGTTCATGGACTCAGTGGTAAGCCTCTCTCGCCTTTCTGAAAAGTGCCTCTTTCGTTAAGCGAACGGGAAGACCTAGCCCTTAAACAAGCGAGGTAGGACAATTGACATGGTGCTGACAGTGGCTCAGATGCTGCGAATTACGGCAGAAAGCAAAACGATGACATTCGGAGTGGCGCTCACTCGAAATCGTCACCTCACTCCGATTTGCTTCGGGTCGTTTTCTCCTGGTTTTTCCAGCACGAAGCCCACTGTCAGGTGTATGTCAAACCTCGGCCCTCGCTTGTTTAAGCTGATCTTCTACAGTTGCGCCCCGGTTTTTGACGTAAGTGGCCAGGTGCCACCACATCCCGATCAGTTGAAAGACGAGACGGTGGCAAGTGCCACCACATCCCGATCAGTCATCAGATGGACATGTACTACCATCACTTTATGTTCAATCGATCATGTCATTCCGTTCACTCTGAAAACTTTCTCTTCTTGATATGATGGTGTAACTCCCTCAAAAGCGGCTGGTCCTGCGGCTCCCTCCTACGGAGCCGGTGGATGCGGATCTTGTCCCCATCGAGGTCCACCTCCACCTCCACGCGCACCAACCGATTCAGCCAGTGCTGGTCCACCTCGAAACTCCGGCCCAATACCTCCACCGCCCCCACCACGCTGGTCCGCCGCACGTAGATGATCTGGCCTCGGGGTCGAGACTGGAGGTCCAATCGCCATCGCTTCGGGAAGGCACGCCGCCGGGGGGCCGACTCGATCCGATCGGCGCGGTGGCGACGCAGGGCGGTCACGTAACGCTGCGATCGCCCTTGCAAGTCCGGCAGCGAGCCGTGCTCGAAGCGGGCCCAGACCTTCGCCTGCCAGGTGCCGTTGGAGTTCTCGATCGCCGACTGGAAGCCGAACTCGTGGGGCACGACGAATACCGGGATTACCCCCAGGCCCAGGCACAGCCGACTCACCCGCCCGATCACGTCCGGGTGGGTGTGCGGCCCCTGGAAGATCGTGTCGTTGTCGAACTGCGCGGAGCCGGGCCGGCCGAATGCCCGCCAGTGCTCGACCAGCGACGCGACCACGACCTTGGCCGTCACGCTCGCTTCCACCGGCCACGAGGCGGCCAAGCCGCCGTGCAGGGAGATGCCGTTGAGCACCTCGACCTGGGGCCGCCCTTGATTACCAGCCCCTCGACCACATCGAAGCTGTCGAGTTCCCGCCGCTTCGAGGCGACCTCGGGCCGATGCCAACCCGGTGGCGGAGCGGGGCGACGGATGCGCCTCTGGCCGTCCAGGGCCCCCCGTCGTTCGAGGATGCGGTGGATGGTCCGCACTGATAGGAGCGGCTCGATCTGGCGGGCCTTGAGGGCCTCGTGGATCGCCTCCGCCCCAGGGAAACCCAGGTCGCTGCCCTGTCCCCACTCCGTTCGCACGGTCAGGACCAGGTGCTCGATGGTGGCTTCAGTTCGAGTGGTCGTGTGTGGGGTGCGGGGGCGATCGTGCCAGTCCACTCGGTTGAGTCGCTGGCCTTGGGAACGACGGACCAAGGCATGAACAGGGGATTGACTGACGCCGAATTTGTGGGCGACCTCGTGCTGCGATCGACCGCTCCGGACGGCGGCGACGAGGGCTCGACGGCGAGCGGCTGCCCGATCACTTTGCTCATGACGACCTCCAGGGAGGAATGCGGTTTTCAGTCGGGATTACACCGGACTGATCGGGAGGTGGTGGCACAAAAGTGATCGGGATGTGGTGGCACCTGGCCCGTAAGCCCTTTGCTGATGGGCCGAGAATCGCCCCCGAGCGACAAACATAGTGCCAGGCCACACCGGATTATTCCCTTGAAATCTCGCATTGACCGTATGATCATGGTGTCCCAGCCACGAGGGCCCATGTTTTTCCGCACGAAGACCTCCGGACCACGTTCCTCCCTCCAGATCGTTGAGAACCGCGGGGAGGATGGGCGGCCCCGGCCACGGGTCATCGCCACCCTGGGGCGACTCGACCAACTGCAACAGACCGGCCACTCGAGGCCCGGTTGGTCTCGGGGGCACGCCTGGCCCAGTCCGTCCTCCTCCTCTCCGCTCACGCCCAGGCCCACTCCCGACCCTCACCACCCGCCGCATTCGGCCCCGCTCTCCTCTTCGAGCGACTCGGGCGAGAGACGGGGTGCCAACGGCTCTCGAGCCACTCCGCGACGGCTGCCGCTTCGAGGGCGACGTCGAGCGAGCGATCTTCCTCACCGTCCTCCCCCGCCGGTTCGCACCGGCAGCGACCGGGCCGCCGACAAGTGGCGGACGGATTACCAGATCAATGGGTGTGAATTACTGCCACTGCATCACCTCTACCGGGCCATGGCCTGGCTCGGCGAGGAGTTACCTGACGGCCAGCAGAAGGACCAGACGCCGTTCGCACCCCGCTGCGTCAAGGACCGGATCGAAGAGGCGTTGTTCGCCCACCGCCGTGACCTCTGCACCGACCTCCAGCTGGTCTTCTTCGACACCACCTCCATCTCCTTCGAGGGCAACGGCGGCGAGGACATCGGCCAGCGGGGGTTCAGTAAGGCTCATCGGCCCGACCTGTACCAGATGGTCGTCGGGGCGGTGCTCGATGGTCAGGGGAGGCCGCTCTGCTGCGAACTCTGGCCGGGCAACACCACGGACGTGACGACACTGATCCCCGTGGTGGATCGCTTGCGGAGTCGCTTCGGCGTGCGTCGGGTCGGCCTCGTGGCCGACCGGGGCATGATCAGCCAGGAGACGATCGCCGTGCTGGAGCAGGACGAGCGGGGCTGGCCGTACATCCTGGGTGCCCGGATGCGGTCGCAGAGCGAGGTGAAGGAGGAGGTGCTGTCCCGGGCGGGTCGCTACCGGGTCGTGCACCCCAAGCGGGTCCAGAGTGACGACCCCTCGCCCTTGAAGGTCAAGGAGGTGTGGGTGGGCGATCACCGGTACGTCGTCGGCCTCAACGAGGACGAGGTGCGCAAGGACGCCGCCGACCGGGAGGCGATCGGGGCGGCCCTGCGGAAGCAACTCCCCAGTGGGGCCAAGTCGCGGGTCGGCAACAAGGGCTACCGGCGTTACCTGGGGGGTGGTGGCCCGGATCACTTCCGGAGCGATGAGGCGAAGGTGGCCGAGGACGCCCGCTACGACGGCAAGTGGGTGCGCCGCACGAACACCGAGTTGGACTCGGCCGACGTGGCGTTACAGGACAAGCAACTCTGGATGGTGGAGCAGTGGTTCCGGTCGTGCAAGTCGCGGTTGCAGACCCGGCCGATCTCCCACAAACGTGACGAGACGATCCGGGGACACGTGTTCTGCTCGTTCCTGGCGTTGGGGCTCCGCCAGGAGTTGCAGTCCCGACTGGAGGAGCGGGGCCACGACCTGGAGTGGGCCGATGTGATCGGTGATCTGGACCGGTTGCAGATGGTCGAGGTGGAGCAGGACGGGAAGCGGTTCCTGCTCCGGAGCGAGGTCCAAGGGAGGTGTGGCCAGGTGTTCCAGACGGCCGGAGTGGCCCTCCCTCCGACCGTTCAACAAGCCCCGCCGACCAGCCCGGGGCAAGACGCTGCGCATAGTGCCACGCCGTCGGGTTGATGCGTCAAGTCCTTGCCACTACTCACTACTGGAGATGCTAAATTGTGGTGTTGAAGATGAGTTAAGGGGCCAAGTGCCACCACATCCCGATCACTTTTGTGCCACCACATCCCGATCAGTTCGTTGTAATCTGGACTGAAAACCGCATCCCTCCCCGGAGGTCATCATGAGCAAAGTGATCGGGAAGCCGCTCGCCGTCGAGCCATCGTCGCCGCCGTCCGGAGCGGTCGATCGCAGCACGAGGTCGCCCACGAATTCGGCGTCAGTCAATCCACTGTTCATGCGTGGGTCCGTCGGGCCCAAGGCCAGCGACTCGACCGGGTGGACTGGCACGATCGCCCGTGCACTCCACGCACCACCACGCGAACCGAAGCCACCATCGAGGATCTGGTCCTGACCGTGCGAAAGGAGTTGGGACACTGCAGCGACCTGGGATTCCATGGGGCCGAGGCGATTCACGAGGCCCTCAAGGCCCGCAAGATCGAGCTGCTCCCCTCGGTGCGGACCATCCACCGCATCCTCGAACGACGGGCGCCTTGGACGGCCAGAGACGCATCCGTCGCCCCCCTCCGCCACCGGGTTGGCATCTGCCCGAGGTCGCCTCGAAGCGGCGGGAACTGGACAGCTTCGATGTGGTCGAAGGGCTGGTGATCAAGGGCGGCCCCCAGATCGAGGTGCTCAACGGCATCTCCCTACACGGTGGGTTGCCCGTCTCGTGGCCGATGGAGGCGAGCGTGACGGCCAAGGTCGTGGTCGCGTCGCTGATCGCGCATTGGCAGGCGGACGGCCTGCCCGGCTACGCGCAGTTCGACAACGACACGATCTTCCAGGGGCCGCACACTCACCCGGACGTGGTCGGGCGGGTGAGTCGGCTGTGCCTGAGCCTGGGCGTGGTTCCGGTGTTCGTCGTGCCCCACGAGTTCGGCTTCCAATCGATGATCGAGAACTACAACGGCACCTGGCAGGAGAAGGTCTGGGCCCGCTTCGAGCACGGCTCGCTGCCGGACTTGCAGGGGCGATCGTGGCGTTACGTGACCGCGCTCCGTCGCCATCGAACCGATCGCATCGAGTCGGCCCCCCGGCGGCGTGCCTTCCCGAAGCGATGGCGATTGGACCTCCAGTCTCGACCCCGGGGCCGGATCATCTACGTGAGGCGGACCAGTGCGGTGGGGGCAGTGGAGGCGTTGGGCCGGAGTTTCGAGGTGGACCCGCACTGGCTGAATCGGTTGGTGCGCGTGGAGGTGGACCTCGATGGGGACAAGATCCGCATCTACCGGCTCCGCAGGAGGGAGCCGCAGGACCAGCCGCTCTTGAGGGAGTTGCACCATCATATCAAGAATAAAAAGTTCTCGGAGTGACCGGAAGGATATGCTCGATTGAGCATGATGTGCAAATCACGCATGTCCATCTGATGACTGATCGGGATGTGGTGGCACTTGCCACCGTCTCGTCTTTCAACTGATCGGGATGTGGTGGCACCTGGCCGTTAAGGCCTAGCTTCTAAACCGGGAGTATGATGCGGTGGCCACCTGTTCGACCGTCATCTACGATATTCAATCCCGGATGACCGTGCATTCTTCCGATTAACCCTATCTCGAACTCATCATAAAAAAAGTCAGCGGCACGCTTCTCGCACGCGCTGACGACCCCGTACTTGAACTGCTCTCCGCGGAAAACGGCATCGTATTGGCCGCGTAGCTCGCCCGCGCGTGGATCGACGATTCGGACGAGCCTGAGCGAGCTGTTCTCCTTGAGGCCTGCCGCCAGCAAGTATTTGAAATGTTGATCGGCGGCGGGTATCGAGAACCCGATGAGGATGACCCGTGTAGCCACCTCAATCGCTCGCACGGCAGCATCCCATACCCCCAGGAGAGCGTCAGCCAGGTTCTTATTCCAGGTGGGTGGCAGGAGCAGCGGCGCGAGTTCGTGCGACCGCACGCGTTCGTAGTCCCGACACACAAGGATCGAACCGTCTGCCTTCTCAGCCCAGTTCATAGAGCCGTGCAACTTCAGTATCTGAAACGTGGCCGACGTCTCTAACTTCGGCATCAGGTTCGATCGCGACGCCCGTGCTTCCCAGCTCACAGGTAACCGGAACGTTGAGCCGCCTTGCTGCTTCTTCCACAAGAAGATCGTAGTTGAGCGTGATGACGACGTTCTTGCCGCGTTCTGTCCTGTTAGCAGCCAGTCCTGAAAGCATTTCAAAATAGTAATCATATATGGAAGACTCAACGTCATCGAACCCCTCGGTTCCCGACGGCGTCCATCGTTTCGCAGCGCTGCGCCACGCTGCAGGGCATGGCCACCCCTTGGACTCGCTGGCGCGGAGACGACCAACGGGAGCGTCGCTCATCCGTGCGGGTGCGATCCCAATAAGCGGCGACACGGAGAGTTCGGCTGGTAGGATAGTCCGATAGGCCTTTCAGGAGCACCACGGACAAGTCTGACTGCGGAAGGACGCAACAATGGAAGTGCATCTTGATGCGGAATCGCGGCCGATGGGACAGAAGAAGCGAAAGGAAAAGCGCCGCCGCCCGACGGGTCGTGTGGCGTCATCGCCATCCGTGGTTGCCGAGCAGACGGGACGCGTGTTGGCCGAACGCGAGCACGAGTGGCTCAAGCGACTCACCACCGATCCGGCCAGCTTCGCCAGCGTGGAGCGCGAGGTTCACGAGCAAGCCCGACGGCAGGCCGATCTCTACGTCGCCGGATTGCTGGCCAAGGCCAGTGAGCAGCCTGAGACGGCTCCGCACATCGACAAAGTGATCGGCGCAGCGGAGGTTCCGCTCCGCCCCGTTGAAAAAAAAGTCGCCCCCTGGTGGTCCGCCTTCTGGGTGGCCTGGCGATCACGGTGATGACCCTGTACTGCTCGCCTCGTGGCCGTACCGGCAGGGGACGAGGCCCAGAGGGAAGCGGTCTCTACCCGAATGGCACCAGGATAACCTAACTTTCAGTCTCTTCGGAAGTTGAGCCGCGTGGCTTTGTGGGGAGCAAAGCGACCTCCTCGGTTGGTCACCTGGCGGTTGAGACCCGCACGCCAGGCACCACACCAAGGAGGTCCCTGTGGCTCAGTCTACCGCCTCATCGCCGCGCGACCAATTCCATGACTTCCGAGACCAGTTCGTCCAGCAGAAGGGGCTCCCCTTCCTCAGGGTTCTCTCGCGGGCCTTCGTCGAGACCGCTTGCCGTCACGTCAACCATCTGTGGCGTCAGCGGATCTACACCCCCTGGATCACCCTGAGCATCTTCCTCTCCCAGGTCCTCTCCGATGACCCCTCCTGCGACGACGCCGTCGATCGGTTCCAGAAGTTCCGCTACGATCAGGAACTCCCCCCGGTCACCCCCAAGACCAGCAGCTCCTGCGAAGCCCGGCAACGCCTGCCCGAGAGGGTCTTCTGGGATCTCGTCCGCACGACCGGGCAATCGATCCATCAAAAGGCGAACGACTCATGGCTCTTTCAGGGGCGACCGGTCAAGATCATCGACGGCTCCACCGTGATCATGCCGGACACGCCAGAGAACCAGGCGGCATACCCCCAAGTGGACACCCAAAAGCCCGGCCTGGGGTTTCCGATCGCGCGGCTCCTCGTGCTGTTCAGCCTCGCCGTGGGCACGGTGCTCGCAGCCGCGCTGGGGCCGTGCCAGGGCAAGCCGACCAGGGAACTGGCCTTGCTCCGCACGGTCATCGCCCAGTTCCAGCCCGGTGACATTGTCCTGGCCGACCGGTTCTTCTGTTCGTACTGGGTGATTGCGGCCTTGCAGGCACGCGGCGTCGACGTGGTGGTGCGACTGCACCAGCGCCGCACGGCCGACTTCCGGCGCGGGCGTCGCCTGGGCCGAGAGGACCACATCGTCACCTGGACCAAACCGCCACAGGTCCCCGACTGGAGGAGCCGCGCCGCGTACGACGCGAGGCCCGCCCAGTTGACGATCCGGGAACTCCGCGTCCGGGTCCAAGGAGTCTCGCCAGAATAACTTATCCAATTTTCGCCCTCGATCGGTAGAATGGTCTGCATGCGGAACGTCACAGTCCAGACCATCAAAACGAAGTACACCAGCCTGGAGCCCGTGCTCGATGAGCGGGCGCGCCGCCTCTGGGCTGCCGCCGAAGCCCGAGCCATCGGCTGGGGTGGAATCACTCACGTCGCCGAGGCCACCCGACTCTCTCGGATCACCATCAAAACCGGTTTGAGCGAACTCGACCTCCCGATCACTCCCGCTGATCGGAAGGTGGCCCCTCAGCGGTTACGCCGACCGGGTGGTGGACGAAAGCCCCTGGTCGATCATGATCCCAACCTCCTGCGTGACTTGGAGACCTTGGTCGATCCCGTGACCCGTGGCGATCCGATGTCGCCGCTGCGCTGGACGTGCAAGAGCGCGGCCAAGTTGGCGACCGAACTCCAGGCTCGAGGGCATGCCGTCAGCGAGCGCTCGGTCAACCGTCTCCTCCACGACTTGGACTACAGCCTCCAATCCAATCGCAAGACGATCGAGGGCAAAGGTCACCCGGATCGAGATGCCCAATTCCAGTACATCAACCGGCGAGTCCAGGCGTTCCAGAGGCAGGGGCAGCCCGTGGTGTCGGTCGATGCCAAGAAGAAGGAACTGGTGGGCCAGTTCCGCAACGGCGGCCGGGAATGGCAACCCCAGGGGCAGCCCAAGGAGGTGGAGGTCTACGACTTCGCCAAGCGGGACCTGGGGAAGGCGATCCCCTATGGCATCTACGACCAGACGACCGACACCGGCTGGGTCAGCGTGGGGTAGCCGTTCACCGGTGTAATAGGAAGTGCTGTACTGAGGCTTGTGCTTATAGCGTCTCAGGAAAGTAATGTCAGTCCTCGCAGTGCACGGTCTCGGCCTCGCTGGGCGGAGACAGCCAAGAGATGCTGACCCACCCTGACATGACTTTTCGGATCGTCAAGAGCATCGCAGCCTCGAGAGGAAGTTGGGACATCCCCGGTTGGTTTTCAATGCGAGCATCGAACACCAGACGTTCGAGCAGTCAAACGACTGGGTCCCCGCCTTTGAGGAGACGTGCAGCGACCGTTTCGGGTGACGGTCTTCGACCGACGCCAGCTCGCGAACGGAACAATCGGGGTGTCATTGCCGCACCTTCCCGGCCGAACCCGTTCAGCCTTGCAGTCAACGGAATGACTGTGATGAGCCGCCAAAGTAGCCGTTTTCGCGATTTCGCACAATGCTGTTCCTCCTGCGAGAGGGGCGGGTATCCGCAACTACACTGGTGAACGGCTACAGCGTGGGAGTCGATCACGACACTGCCCAGTTCGCCGTGGAGACGTTGCGGCGCTGGTGGCGGAACATGGGCCGCCGGATCTATCCACGGGCGAAGCGGCTGTGGATCACGGCCGATGGGGGCGGCTCCAACGGGAGGCGCTGCCGGCTGTGGAAGGTGCAATTGCAGGAGTTCGCCGATGAGACCGGCCTGCGGATCTCGGTGTGCCACTTCCCTCCCGGCACGAGCAAGTGGAACAAGATCGAGCATCGGATGTTCTGCTACATCACCGAGAACTGGCGGGGTCGCCCCCTTGTGAGTCGGGAGGTGGTGGTGAATCTGATCGGGCATACGACGACGCAGACCGGATTGGCGATCCGATCGGAGTTGGACGAGGGCAATTACCCCACGGGTCGAACGGTCAGTGACGAGCAGATGGAGGGATTGTCCATCAAGCGGGACAAGTTCCACGGCGAGTGGAATTACTCGATCCTCCCGAGACAGTAAATTGGATAGGTTATTCTGGCGAGACTCCAAGACAAGACCAAGCGGGTCCGCAACCTGGTAATCGTGACGACCCTCCTGGAAGCGAAGACATCCCAAGCCAAGGAGTTGGGGGGGCTGTTCTGTCAGAGGTGGTACGCGGAACTGGACCTGCGTTCGTGGAAGACGGACATGCGGATGGAGCTGCTTTCGACCAAGAGCCCGGAGATGGTCCGCAAGGAGGTGGCGACCCACCTGCTGGCGTACAACCTGATCCGGGGGATCATGGCCGCGGCGGCGCGGGCCGCGGAAGTGAAGCCGCGGCGGCTCAGCTTCCAGGGGTCATTGCACACAGTCCGCGCGTTTGAGGAAGTCCCTCTGTACGACCCGGCGCGGCTCGTAGCGGACCTGCCGCGTCTGTTATCGTTGATCGGCAAGAAGCGTGTGGGGGACCGCCCGGACCGCTCTGAGCCACGGGCCGTGAAGCGACGCCCGAAGCCTCACCCGCTGCTGCGGATGCCGCGTGCGAAGGCCAAACGCCTGATCAAACGAGGGATAATACCCTATAGTAAAGCCTAGCCTCAACTACGAATGGCTATCGCCGCAAGTTGTCCAAATGACAGGCTTTAAGTTATCCTGGTGCCATTCGGCTCTACCCCGAATTGGCGGCCTATCGGATCAGTGAGGGTTGCAGCCCCAATGCGCAAGCCGAGGTGGGTCGTCTGGTCGGTCTGCTGCCCCTCGCACAGTCGTGCGGCGGAATTGGCTCGGCAGGGCCTGGAACTCGACGAGAAAGCGATCCGGCGCATCGCTGGTGAGCTGGGAGCACAGATCCTGGCGACCCGCACGCGCGATCTCATGCGGTTCCGTCGTGGGGAACTCCCCGCCAGCAGCGAGTTCCAGGGCAAGAGCGTGGCGGTGGGGATCGACGGTGGTCGGGTCCGCGTGCGAACCGTGGTGGAGACGATTCGCGTCGGCGGCAAGCGGAAACGGAAGAAGTTCCGTGTCGAGTGGCGTGAGCCCAAGGTAGTCATCCTCTTCGAGGGGGACAAGAAGGGGCGCATGGTTCGGGGGAGCCGCCCCGTCATCGACGGGACGCTCCAGGGGCCCGATGCGTTGATCGAACTGGTGGCGTTTCATCTGCACCGCATGGGTGCTGCTGAGGCGCGTGTGGTGACGTTCGTGGCCGACGGCGCCCCGTGGATCTGGAAGCGGTTGGATGGGGTCATCGCCCAGGCCAAGTTGGATCCGAACCGGGTTGTCGAGGTGCTCGACTGGTGTCATGCCGTGCATCATCTGAGTGTGGCGTTGGCGGCTTTGCGACTGACCGAGAGCCAGCGCAAGGGGCTTTACCAGCGGCTTCGCGGTCTCCTCAAGGAGGGCCAAAGCCAGGACGTGATCGCCGAATTGAAGGTGTTGGCGAGGAACGAGCCTGACGATTCACCCCTGTGGCGTGAGATCCGCTATTTGACCAAGCATTCGGACTCAGGGCGACTGCGGTATGACTATCTCCGACGCCGCGGTGTGCCGAGGGGCAGCGGCGCGATCGAGAGCACGATCCGGCGGGTGATCAACCTTCGGCTGAAGGGCAACGGCATTTACTGGACGGAGGACAATGCGGAGGCGGTGTTCCAACTGAGAGCGGCGGTCGTATCGGGCCGGTGGGAAGAGATCCTGGAGCACACACGGGAGGCGATGGCGAAGGACCGGCGAACCGAGTGGCGCTGGAGGCCGCCCGAATGCCTGGCCGAGTTGAAAGTGCTCGAAGACGAGGATGACGAATTGACGCAACCAGCAGCGAAGAACCGATCTAAGCGCACTGCCGCATGACCGCTTTTTGGGATCGCACCCCATCCGTGCTGCAAAGTCGATTGTGGCGACTATCGCGATACGAATGTCTTCGGCGTCCGCATTACCTGGCTTGGCAGCCGCGAGACTGAAGAGATGCTCAATATTATCGATATCAATATTTATGCGATATGATTCATGTCGAAACTCGAGGACCCGTTCTATCGATTCTCGTTCATCAGCCCGCCCGTTCTCGTCGAGCCAATCGACAGCATCCCGCATCCGCGCGAGAAATGACGAGATTACGGGAAGCCCCGCTTCGGCGGAGAAACCCGCTCCGAGGATGTAAACGTTGTTATCGTTGTGTGGGCGCATTGCTCAACGCCTCCCTCTCAAATCGAAATCCTCTCCACAATATTCCGCGTGACCTTTTTCTGCCGCCGGTCATACAGTGCCGTCGTTCGCGGCTCCGAATGCCCGGCGAGGTATTGCACATCCTCGAGTGGCACGCCCTGCGTGAGCGCTGGTTTTGACGGCTAGAGCCTACCACAGCCGGAACTGGAAATGGCCCTTCTCGCGCGCTATGCCGAGATAAAGTGGGTCAAAGATTTTGAGATGAGAGTGAGCAAGACACTTGGTCTATAGGACAGAGAGGAGTATATCGCCTTTGCCAATTTAGGTAAACTGGAGCAATGTGGAAATTACAGATAATGAACAAATTTCCACTAAAAAAACGGGCGCGCACCCCAATTTACTTAGTAGATTACGAACAGAGTCAAGCAACATATTTTCCTTATTCTTAACCAAATCTTCACAATCCACGATGCGCCCCCATCCTTCGGCGCTCCTCGTGCTTGGCAGGTCAGGATGTTGACCGAATGATGGAAGTGGCACGCCACTACGCGCCTAGAGATAGGCGGGGTGTGACTAAAACCACGAAAGCCAGGACGAGCCGTCACGCTCGCCTGGCCCGGTGTGGTTCGCCCACAGCATGAAGGCCCGCACCGCCCGGAGCCTCGGAAACTCAAGCGGTGAGGGGCACCACGACAACCACCGTGGAGGGTTCGGGGCTCCAAGGAAGTCGTCGGGGGCTATCCCATTCTGACGTCACCGACAAAATTGAACATCCGTTCACATGCATCGGACGAAGTTAATGGGTAAATCGGCTATCCTGACCTCGTAAATCCAGTAAACACAGAGGGTTGTAGTCGATCTTTCGCTAATTTCCTATTCGACCGAGATTACCACTCGGGACTTATGTCGGTGACGTCATTCTAGGATGTCTGGCCCCGGGTCAAATCGCGCCTTCCCTGGATCTCCGACCTTCCGAGTCTCAGGTCTTTCGGCGGGAGGTTCGTGAAGATGACAGGCTATGCCATCATCGATCTGGGGGCGCTGATGCTGGCGTTGGGTTGTGCGGCCAAGTGGCTGTACGGCCGATGCCGCAAGTTCAACGTGAAGGTCGATGGCGAGTTCGGGGATGGAGTAATTTTCCGCACGGCGGGGGCTGGGACCCCATCCTGCCAACAGGACATGGCGGCGCGGTCCGAGGTCTCTTCTCCGATCGGGTGGGTCTCCGGCCCCTCCGGAGATGGGCCCCCGTCCCCGAGCTAAGGCCGCCCGCCGCGGTCCGGCCGGCGAAAGTTTCTCGTACTGGCGAGGACCTCGGTCGGCCGGCCCGCGTCATGCGGCCTGCGGGGGGCCTGCTCGCGCCCACGGGGCATCCAGCCCCGGAATGGGTCGGCATCCATGCCTCCCCGCGGCGGCCTCCGCCCCCAGCAGCTCGTGGGGGGGCTCGGCCGCCGCGGCAGCAGAGCAGAAATATGGCCGCGGCTGCGCCGCTCTTTCGTGCTCGTTCGCACCCCCCCCCCCGCCCCCCCGGCTCACTGGGAGGGGTTTATTGGGCTTGGTGTCGATGGTTGTCCTTGAGATATCTCGATTTCGGCTCGGAGTTCCAGCCACGGTTCCGGTCTCCAATGAGGTCTTGGTAACGCATGACTCAGGATCAGAGCAGCGACCAACGCCGAGATCCCTTGGCGGAACACGCTGACCAGCCGCTCCTTCGTCCCCGAGGCGCGGAGCCGAGGCGCCCTCGGCTCGGGCTCGCGACGCCGCTCTGGGCCGCGCCGACGCGCCGCCCGGGGCTCGCCCGAGGGCTTGGTCCCGGCCGGACCCCCCGTCGCGCCGGCGGGGGCCAGCTCGGGGATCGTCTCCACGGGGACCTCCTGACTGGCCTCGAAGTCCCCGCCCACGGCCAGCACGTACCGCGTCGCCACCGCCAGCACCAGCCAGAGCCGCTCGGCACGGTCGCAGTCGGTCATCCGCGTCTGGTCCCAATGCCAGCCGGCGCTCTTGAGCAGCTTGTATCCGTGCTCGATCCAGGCCCGCATCCCATACCACAGGCCCTCGGCCTGCTCCGGCGCAGGTCCGTCACCACAAACCACGGTTCGTCGTAACCCTCTTCCCAGCAGGCCAGGAGCGTGCATTCCAGCCGCTTCTCGGGCTTCTTCGGGAACGCCATCCCGCGGCCCTGCCACCGGCGACCCGGCTTGGGGACGAACCGGCTGACCGGGACGCCGACCTTGCCCCCCTGCCTGCGGAACTTGCCGCACTGGGTGATCCGCATCAGAGGATGCCAACCCAGGGCGACGATCGCACGGGAGAGCCAGCGTGCGTACAGCCCGCGATCGGTCATCACGACGACGGTCCAGCCCGGGGACACCCGCTGAGAGAATGCCGCGAGCAAGGCGAGCCACTCGGGCTTCCAGGCGTGGGTCACATTGGCGGGGAGGATCTTCCAGGCCACGGGGAGGGCGCAGCCGCGGGACACGACGCTGATCGACAACACGGTGAAGACGGCGCCCAGGCTGGTGGCATCCAGGGCCAAGGCCAACCGCTTCGACGGCCAGCCTTTGAGCACCCAGGTCAGCAAAGGGGCGAAGCAGGTGGTGACATCGAGCTCCTGACGTCGGGTCCCCGATTTGGCCGCGGCGGGCTGGGAGAACTCCTGGAGCCGCGAGCGGAGGGTGTGGAATCCGACGGCCACGAAGGGGAGCAAGGCGGTGACGACACAGTGGAGGCCGCACCGCTGGGCGAGGATCATGCCGAAGCTGTACAAGGCCAGGACGGTGGCCTGGGGCCGACTGAGGTTGGGGAAGGCGTCGCTGACTTGCTCGGTCCAGGCATCGAGTGGAGTGCGGCGTGGCATGGGAGGACCTCCGGTGAACACGGTGGTGCCGATGACTTCGTGTCCCAGAGGTGAAAATCTGATGCCTCGCCAACTGCTTAGGAGTCTCGCCAGAATAACCTATCCAATTTACTGTCTCGGGAGGATCGAGTAATTCCACTCGCCGTGGAACTTGTCCCGCTTGATGGACAATCCCTCCATCTGCTCGTCACTGACCGTTCGACCCGTTGGGTAATTGCCCTCGTCCAACTCCGATCGGATCGCCAATCCGGTCTGCGTCGTCGTATGCCCGATCAGATTCACCACCACCTCCCGACTCACAAGGGGGCGACCCCGCCAGTTCTCGGTGATGTAGCAGAACATCCGATGCTCGATCTTGTTCCACTTGCTCGTGCCGGGAGGGAAGTGGCACACCGAGATCCGCAGGCCGGTCTCATCGGCGAACTCCTGCAATTGCACCTTCCACAGCCGGCAGCGCCTCCCGTTGGAGCCGCCCCCATCGGCCGTGATCAACAGCCGCTTCGCCCGTGGATAGATCCGGCGGCCCATGTTCCGCCACCAGCGCCGCAACGTCTCCACGGCGAACTGGGCAGTGTCGTGATCGACTCCCACGCTGACCCAGCCGGTGTCGGTCGTCTGGTCGTAGATGCCATAGGGGATCGCCTTCCCCAGGTCCCGCTTGGCGAAGTCGTAGACCTCCACCTCCTCGGGCTGCCCCTGGGGTTGCCATTCCCGGCCGCCGTTGCGGAACTGGCCCACCAGTTCCTTCTTCTTGGCATCGACCGACAGCACGGGCTGCCCCTGCCTCTGGAACGCCTGGACTCGCCGGTTGATGTACCTGGAATTGGGCATCTCGATCCGGGTGACCTTTGCCCTCGATCGTCTTGCGATTGGATTGGAGGCTGTAGTCCAAGTCGTGGAGGAGACGGTTGACCGAGCGCTCGCTGACGGCATGCCCTCGAGCCTGGAGTTCGGTCGCCAACTTGGCCGCGCTCTTGCACGTCCAGCGCAGCGGCGACATCGGATCGCCACGGGTCACGGGATCGACCAAGGTCTCCAAGTCACGCAGGAGGTTGGGATCATGATCGACCAGGGGCTTTCGTCCACCACCCGGTCGGCGTAACCGCTGACGGGCCACCTTCCGATCAGCGGGAGTGATCGGGAGGTCGAGTTCGCTCGAACCGGTTTTGATGGTGATCCGAGAGAGTCGGGTGGCCTCGGCGACGTGAGTGATTCCACCCCAGCCGATGGCTCGGGCTTCGGCGGCAGCCCAGAGGCGGCGCGCCCGCTCATCGAGCACGGGCTCCAGGCTGGTGTACTTCGTTTTGATGGTCTGGACTGTGACGTTCCGCATGCAGACCATTCTACCGATCGAGGGCGAAAATTGGATAAGTTATTCTGGCGAGACTCCTTACCTCGTATCGGGTGAGAAAAACCCCTCCCAGTGAGCCGGTCCCCGGGGGGTGCGGGGGGGCTGCGGGTCACCGGCCCGCGCGGCGGGCGCCGAGGCGCGCGCCCCGCCGGCCCCCGCGTGCGGCAGACCCGCCGCGGCCCCGGTGCGTTCCGGGCCGGTCCGCGCGTGCTCCGCCAGCGGCGCCACCCCCCGGCCCGGGCGGCCGCCCGGCCCTCCTGGCCGGTCGGGCCGCGGCCTTCATCGGGCCGCCTCCATGCGGCCTGTCTGTTTAATTATTCACATCTTCACAGTGCCTGAAATCCCTTATTTTACAGGGTTTTCCGCTAGGCAAGCCCGGTGAAATTTGGTACAGTGAAGCCTGCTCCACTGGTTGCTCAGTGGGGCCGCGAGTGGCCGGTCGCAACCCGCCCACCCGCGCTTACGGCACCTCGGCTAGGAGGTACACCCCATGTCCACAGTAGCGCCCCCGCCTCGCCTTGCCAAGGCCCGCTCCCTGCGGCACGGCACCTGCAAAATTCGCGTGTTCATCAACTCGGATGAATATTCTCTCAAGCGCCAGCCCGCCCCCCAGCTCTCGGTCCGCGTGTGGGCCCTGCGGAAGCTCACCGGCGACCGGGCCGGCGCGGTCTACCAGGTCGTCCGCGCGGCCGGGCGCAGCACCTGCTCGTGCCCCGATTTCGCGAATAACAAATTCACATGCAAGCATCTCAAGGCCCTCGTCGCGCTCGGCCTTCTCTCGGGCCGCAAGCGCCCCGTCCCCGCGGCGCGGGCGATCGAGGCGCCCCGCTCCCCAGCCGCCCGCGCCACCGCAGCCGCCATCGTCGCTCGCGCCACGCAGTTGGGCACCGCCCCCGCCCTCCGGGAAGGGGGTGCGCGATGAGCGGCTCCACCTTCGGCCACTACGCCCACGAGGAAGACCAGCCGGAACCCCTCTGTCCGTACTGTGGCGAATTCCACCCCCCAGGCCCCTGCCCGGGCGAAGAGCCCGAGGATTGGCCCCTCCCCGCCGAGCCCGAATGGGTCGCCGACCCGGGCGCGGCCGCCCTGCCGCTCTGGGTTTATGAACAGATGTCATGGCGTCCCACCGACAACTGAGCCGGCCCGGCGCCGCGGCGCGCCCCAGCGCCGCCGCGGCCCAGCCCGGCCCGGCCCGAGGAGGGACCAACCCATGACCCGCGCCGAAGCCGCCCGCAAGGGCGGCATCGCCCGCGCGGCCAAGCTCTCCCCCGCCCGCCGCCGTGAGATCGCCAAACTCGGGTTTCGAGCCCTCGTCGCGAAGCGATTCGGAGGAGACCGTCAGACCGCCATCGACTGGCTGACCCGCAAGGGCCTGGCCGCGCTCGACAGCGACTTTCCCGCACCGATGAGGAAGTTTTCCTAGCGCTCGCCAGTTGGTGCGCCGATACCGCGATCAAGCGGCCTTGCGAATCGGTTCTGGCAACGCTCGCTCGGGCAGCGCACGATCCCGACGCCAATCGTCGAGTTCACCGTTGCGTCGCGCGGCTTCCAGCGCGGCCAAGGCCAGCACCCCTTGGGGCGACCAACTCATCCCCTGGTGCTTGCAACGTGCCGACACCGCCCAGTCGTTGTATTTCTCCACCCGGGTGCTCGCGATCCATAACCCCGCCTGTTGCCGTTGCTGGTAGTGGGGGATGTACGCACGCCGCTTCTCCAGGTACGCGATCAACTCCTCGACCGCCGCGGGGTTCCTGACCCACTCCAATGTCCCTCTCAGAAGGGCGATCGCGGTATCCACCTTCCCTTCCCACAACTGCCCCAGGAGTTCCTTCTCGAACGCGCGGCGTCGTTCCTTGGGGCCCCCCGCCGAACTCATCTGCTCATAACAGCGTTTCCGAAGATGCCACCAGCACAAGATCATCGCTCTGAGAGAAATCCCCAGGCTCTCGAACCACGTTCGAATCCATGTGGCACCGTCGCCCAGGACCAGCAACCGACGCTCGCCGCTGAGGACTCCCAACTCCAGCAGCAGCGCCGAGACTTGCAACCACAGGCCCTCCGGCGTGGCTTCCGCCAGCGCATACCGCAACCCGCTCACCAGCACCACCGCCGTGTACGTCCACACCTCCTTGCGGCCGGTCGATGGTTGGGCCTTGGTCTTGACCTCATCGGGCTCGACGATCACGAAGCCCTCGTCCACGGCGCGCGGTTCGTCCTTGGCCGTCGGGAACGCCGGCTCACACCCAGGAAAGCCCGTCGCAATCCACTCGGCCTGAGTCTGTTCCCACTCGGCCTGGGCTTCCTCCGAGTCGTCCAACGGCGGGTCGTCATCGACCAACCCTGTCATGGCGTCGGGGTCGGCCGCGGCAGGACCGAGCCAGGCCAACTGAGCCTCCGACGCGCCGTCCAGGATCGCCCGGGCACGCGCGCGTTGCGCAACGATCAGTTGCTCGCCCTCCTGATGCACGATGTCGATGATCGTGCTCCGCCCCAACAGACTCTCGTCCCCAGCGTACTGACAGAGGTCGGCGCGGCTCTTCTCCGTGGATTGATCGCTCATCTGATCACAGACCGCGTCCCGGAGATTCTGGGTGATGTGGAGTTGGTGCGACGTGTTCCAGGCGCACGCCGACGGCACCTCCATCGTGCCATCCATCTTGTGCTCGATTCGCGACCGCTGAACGGTGACCTCGCCAAAGGTCGCCTTGAAGGTGAAGGGTCGTGTCCCCCGAAGCCGGATGCCGGCGCCGCCTTTGCCCTGCCGCCGCTGGAGGACCAGTTCTTGGTCGGCCTTCTCGACGAAGGCTTGGAAGAGCCGGCGCTCGATTTCGAGACCGCCTTGATGGACGAACGCCTCGATCTGGTCGGGGAGATGCTCGTCTTGATTGGGCATGGGCAAGGCCATCTGCAACCCCAGTTCGAGTGAGAGCGTCTGACCGACGCAATTGACGGGGCCGAGGGTGATGGTAGTCTGGAGGTCGTTGGTGTCACGCACGGTGTATCTCCATAACTGGTACTATGGGGGTCCATCGTGCGTGTTTTTACCGATTGAACAGCGAAAGTCACTACCCTGGAGCGAAATCTCCCCGGAAAATCGTTTCTCTATCTTGTGCAGCCTTCCTCTTGTCGCGCACCAACTGGCGAGCGCCAGGGAAGTTTTTCGACCCCGGACCGATGCCGCCGGCCGAGCCCGCCGACCAGGGCGACCGGGAGTTGCCGTTCTGATCCACCGAGCCGGACCCGGGCCGGGCGGACCCACATCCCCGGCTCGGTGGTCGGGGCGACGGCGCCGGCAATGCGGTCCAAACGGAATAGAGCGATGCTGCCGGTCGTGCCGATGAAGAGGGCCGGCCGACGACCGCACGGTTTGGGGTGGGGAATCGACGCACTTTCGGGTGGGAATCGACGCACTTTCGGGTGGGAATCGACGCACTTTCGGGTGGGAATCGACGCACTTTCGGGTGGGAATCGACGCACTTTCGGGTGGGAATCGACGCACTTTCGGGTGGGAATCGACGCACTTTCGGGTGGGAATTTCGGGGAAGCCTCGGCAGAAAGTCATTGCTTGTAATGACTTGCGCAGCGTCGGCCGGGCCCTAGACTTTAGACTTTGTTTAGACTAAAAAGCAACACCAACAAGACGATCTTTGGTGGTGTTGCTTCTTTGGATGATTGCATGAAGAAAGCAGACCTGGAGCGACGAGCCGAGCTGGCGCCCCTGGACGTGATCCGGGTGGAAACCGCCCTCTCTCGTTTCCCCATGCACCGCCTCGCCAAGCTGGGGACCGTGCGCATCGATATCTGCGAGACGGACGCCAATGGTGAGATGACGCTCTGCTGGGAGGTATCGTGCAACGAGAAACACGGCCAGCCGGGGCCGCTCGCCTACAAGATCGATACACTCGTCGTGAACCGCCGGATCGAGGTGGCGGGCAGACCCATCCCGCGGCTCGTTCGCTTGGGCAACCTCACCGACATCTGCCGGGAGCTGGGCTTGGTCGACAGCGGCGCGAACACGAACAAGGTCAAGCGAGCCCTCCACCAGAACGCCAGCGCCTACATCACCGCGAAGATCCGGTACAAGTCCGCCAACGGGACCAAGCGG
The DNA here is from genome assembly GCA_963803395.1 of uncultured Planctomycetaceae bacterium. Classification (GTDB taxonomy): domain Bacteria; phylum Planctomycetota; class Planctomycetia; order Isosphaerales; family Isosphaeraceae; genus JAFANO01. The sequence goes on along the minus strand of CAWDND010000019.1, from coordinate 36,557 downwards.
CGGATCGAGATCGCCGATACCCGCTATGGGGTCGTGTTCACGGGTGAGACGCTGCCCGACGGCAGAACGGCGGATGCCGTGTACATCGTCCCGCACGACTTCTACCGCGAGATCCTCGACACGGCGCCGAGGCGGCCCCTCGACTACGATTACCTCCGCGACCTGTCCCCTGTGGCGCAGCGCCTGTACGAGCTGCTGTCCTACCGGATGTTCGCGGCGCTGAAGAACAGGAGCCGGACGGTCCGTTTGCCCTACTCGGAGTTCTGCATCTACGCGCCCCAGACGCGATACGCGGAGTTCTGGCGGATGCGACAGCAGATGGAAAAGCTCCACCGGCCACACCGGACATCGGGCTACATTGCCGGAATCGAGTACGAACCGACGACCGACCACGACGGTCGGCCCGACTGGACGCTGGTCTACGAGCCCGGCACAAAGGCGAAGGCCGAGCACCTGGCGTTCACGAAGCGGAGCGGGACGGCCATGCTTTCCCTCGAGCCGCCGCCGGCGAAGGCCGAACTGGAAGTCGAGCCCACCGGTCTGGTGCTGGAACTGGTGGAACGCGGCGTGACCAGGAGCGTGGCCGCCGAGGTCGTCCGCGACTTCCCCGAGGCCCAGATCCAGGCCCAGATCGAGCGGGTCGACTGGCTGCGAGAGACGAAGCCGAAGCGGGTCAAGGATCTCGGTGCCTATCTCGTCGAGGCGATCCGGAAGGACTTCGCACCGCCGGCCGATTTCGAGGGCCGGGCGGCTCGCGAGCAAAGGGAGGCGATCGCACGGGCGCAGCAGGAGCAGGTCCGCCAGACGAAAGCCCGCGAGCAGGCGATCCAGATCCGCGAGGAGGAGATCCAGAAACGGATCGCTGTCTACTGGGCGGCGTTGTCGGCGGAGCAGCAGGCGGAGATCGAGGCTGCGGCGCTGGCGCGGGCGACGTCGGAGCAGAGGCAGGTTTACGAAGACGCGCGGCTTCCCTCCTTCCGGCGGACGTATCTCCAGACGCTCCGCCAGGAGCACCTCCGGCGGCTGCTCGACCTGCCCGTGTCGGGCTGACCCAAGAGCCCCGCCAGGACCGCCTAGGACGCGATCCTGGACGTCCCCGTGACGGAGAACGTGGAATCCATCGTCCGCCCGTCGGGAGGCCCGCCAGGGGCCGTCCAGGGGTCGTCCCAGTGTGACCACCCTTTTCGTCGTTGGTCTGGTCCGGAGCTGCGAGCCGCCCAGGGTGCCCACGCTCCAGATCCCCCTCTCGTGGTCGCCGAGAGCCAAGGGACAAGAACCCACGTCCTTGAAGGCCCGCTCGGTGCGTGATCGGTCTCAGAGGCTATCCGGGAATGATTCTCTTGACTCTCAAGGACTTATGGCGACTGCCGAGTCGGTATCCGTGCGGTTGTTCGGGGAAACGCCCTCCTCCGGGGCCACTGCCGTCGGCGTAAGTTCTTGGCCTGTATGGAAAAGTTTACCGGATAGCCTCTCAGAAGGCGCACCCGTTGCGCCTTCTGGGGCATGCCGATGCGTCGGGCGTTCTCGCCCGAGGCTTGTCCGACCTGGAAGTGCGGCGTCTCGGCCCGAAGCGGGGCAAGGCGCCGTGGAAGCGATTGCGTCTTCCCGGGCGGAAGGCGCGGTCGATGAGCGGCATGAGGAAGTCTCACAAATTCCCGGCGTGCGGGCCAGTGGTGAGACTTTGATTTCAAGATTTCAAGACAAGTTCGCGAGACCCAAATCGGCCTGCCGAGACTGGCTGTCGCATCGGTATCGGGCGGGTCTCATCAAACGGCCGTTTTGCGAGACCGTTCCCGCCCTTTCTCGATTCCGGGACGAGTAAGTTGAACATCGGCCCCGGAGGCGATATCACATACGGAGGTAAGCCGACCGCTCGCAGCGAGCGGCCCTGAGCGCCGAGTTTCGCGGCTGCGTAATTTGCCTATTCGGCACTCAATTCTCTCCGGCGAGCCTTTCGATTTGGGTGTAACTACTGACTTCGCACGTCGCTCTGTTGCCCCAGGTATCTGAAAATCAAAGGCTTATGGTGTTGGGTCTGATCGGCGGGGTCTCGAAATACCCCCCCAACGCGGTACATTCCGGGATACTAACGATGTCCAAGGATGTCCCGCATTGGAGAGGAGCCAAGCCCATGCTCGCCACCACCGCGCCCGCCGTCAAGCTTCAGACCTACTCCACCCCCGAACAGGCCAGCTGTGCCAAGGCCGTCGACCGGTCCCTCACGACCTTTTGGACCCTCATCGAACGCCTTCGCTCCGCCGCCGACAAGCGACAACCGATCCACCAAGTCGAAGAGGCTGTCTTCCGTGACCTCCTGGCGATGGGACTCGACTTGCTCCGGGCGTTCCTGGCACTCTCCGGCGACGGCGATGCCGGGCCGAACCTGACCGTCTGCGGTGAGGGTCTGGACGACCCGCCTCGGGTCTTGCCCCGATGGGATCAGCCGCGCCGGCGTCCTTACCTGTCGCTCTTCGGCGCGGTCGAGATCGAGCGGATCGGCTACGGCCATAACCGACTCGAGGCCGCCCCGCTCGACGCCCGTCTCCCCCTTCCGCGGCGGCAGTATTCGTACCTGTTCCAGCAGTGGCTCGGGGTGTTCGTCGTCGACGATGCCCATGCCGAGGCGATCAAGCAACTCGAGACGATCTTGGGGTTGGAGGTCTCGGTGAGGGCCTCGGAAGACCTCAACCGTGAGCAGGGCAGCGACGTGGAGCCGTTCCAGAACCACCTGCCGACACCCGAAGCGACGCAGGAGGGGCCGATCCTGGTGGTGACGGCCGACTGCAAAGGGGTGCCGCTGGTGCGCAAGGCGCTGCCGCCGGAGGAGGCGACCGAAACCCCGCTGCCGGTGTCGGCGAACCAGCGTCGCGGCAAAGGGGAGAAGGCGAACAAGAAGAAGATGGCGGCGGTGGGCGCGGTCTACACGATCGACCCGTTCGTGCGTACCGCCGACGCGGTGATCGACGAGGTCATGAGGGAGGAGGCCGCCGAGCGGCGCCCGAAGCCCACGCACAAGCGCGTGCGTGCCGAGCTGCTGGTGGGCAAAGTAGCGTTGTTCCTCTGGCTGGCCGACGAGGTTATTCGGCGCAACCCGGCGGGGACCAAGCCGTTGATCTTCCTCTCGGACGGGGAACGCGCGTTGCACGATCGCCAGGGCGAGTACCTGCCTGAGAACGCGATCGGCATCCTGGACCTGTTCCACGTCATGGAGCGTTTGTGGAAGGCGGCGTGGTGCTTCTTCGAGGAGTCGACCCAGAAGCGTGAGGCGCACGAATGGGTGGAGAAAGAATTGCGAATGCTCCTGGAAGGGAAGGTCGGTGATGTGGTCGGCGGGTTGCGTCAGATGATGACCAAGCGAGGCTTGAAGGGGACACGTCGCAAGACAGTGCGCGAGGTGGCGGGTTATTTCGAGCGGAACCGCGCGCGAATGAAGTACGACGAGTATCTTGCAGCGGGTTATCCGATCGGGAGTGGGGTGGTGGAGGGGGCGTGTCGGCATCTGGTGAAAGACCGGTTGGAGCGAGCGGGGATGCGTTGGTACCCCGACGGTGCGCAAGCGATGCTCAACCTGCGCGCGACGTACCTCAACGGCGATTGGGACTCGTTCTGGGCCTACCATGTCGAACAGGAAGACGGAAGGCTATACAGGAAGCTCGGGGAAACTGGATAAGGGCAAGGCAGTAGTTACACCCTTTCGATTTCCCCGGATTTTAGCGGATCTCGAGGTCCGCCGCGCGAGTCCCATTCGAGCCAGCACATCGCGATTTCCGTCCCCTCCGCAACTCCTTTCCTCACCCATCGTCACCTCGGCATCTTCGCCAAAATCCCTTCTTTCTTGCTTCTCTTCCCATCAGACGTTCCCATCGTCCAGCAGGGTTTTAGCCCCGCACCGTTGCATCCTTTGGCCGATCACAACCTGCTTATTCGGGACTCAACTGCGAGGGCCCGATCCCCTGAACTCGTGCGCCTCTTCCAGCAACCCAACGCGCCGACCCAGCGCCGCTACGAGATCTGCCGCGCCTCCTTCCTCGAGGACGCGACCGCCCAACAACTCGCACAGCAGTATCAGCTCCATGTCGGTACCGTCCGGGCCATCCTCCGCGACTTCGCGAGTGATCCCGACATCAGCACCTTCTTCCTCACCGAGCAGCTAGGACGAAAGTCCGCGCCCAAGCACGCCGCGATCCAGGAGCGAGCCTGTGAACTCCGTCGCCAAGACGCCACCCTCGCCGACATCCACGCCACTCTCCGATGCGAGGGCTTCGAGGTCAGCGAGTCGTATCTCTTCGGCGTCCTCCACCGAGCGGGCTTGACCACGGTTCGCAATCGCCGCCCCACGCCGCAACCGGGAGAGATCGCCTGCGATGGCTCGGTGGTTCCCGACATTGCCGACGTCCGCACGCGGTCGCTCGAGGCCGGGCGACGATTCTCGAGGAAGGTCGCCGGCCTCTTCCTTTTCCTCCCCATGCTCCTGGAACTCGACCTGCCCGCCGCTGTCACCGCCGCGGGCCTCCCCGGCTCCGAGCAGATCCCGCCGCTGCAGACGCTGCTGGCGATCTTGACCCCCAAACTCCTCGGCAAACGCCGCGTCAGTCACATCAGCGATCTGTGCTGTGACGAGGGCGCGGGGCTGTTCGCCGGCCTCAATGTCCTGCCCAAGACCACCTTCGCGACCGACTACTCGTACAAGACCGAGCGCACCATGACCGAGCGGCTGGTCGCCGCCCTGATCGGAAAGACCCCCTTGGGAGACCCGCCCCTGAGCTTTAACCCTCAACCAAGCGTGATATATTGGCCATCGCGGTGAGAATCTCAGAAAAGACTCGAAAAGCCCCGGAGATTTTGGAATAATCTAGGTGGAAAAACATCCTCACTATTCCAAAATACGGAGGCTTTCGAGTGAGTGCCACTATTCCCAAGAAATCCCGAAAACGCAACCGCAGGGAGACGCGAGAACGCAACCGCAGAATTCTCCGCGAACGCCAGCGGAGAACTCTCGACCGAATCCTCAATCGGCCCGGACCGGAACGCGACCAGCCCATGATGACCGCCACCAACATCCACTATGAGCTGGCCGACCGGGTCCAAGGCCTCTCCGCTGGCGGCATCGGCGCCATGCTCCTGCTGGCACGCAGGATCGGCTTGATCCGCGACCTCGACCACAACCTCCATGTCCTCAAACGCCATTTGCCCTACCACGAATCCGACCACGTCCTGAACATCGCCTTCAACATCCTCGCTGGCGGACAATGCCTCGAGCACCTCGAACTGCGTCGCAACGACGTGGTCTACCTCGACGCCCTCGGCGCCCGGCGCATCCCCGATCCCACCACCGAGGGCGACTTCTGCCGCCGGTTCACCGCGACCGATGTCCAGACCCTGATGGAGACCCTCAACGGCGTCCGCCTCCGCGTCTGGGCGCAACAACCCCCGGAGTTCTTCGCCGAAGCGATCCTCGACGCCGACGGCACCCTCGTCGCCACCGCTGCCGAGTGCAAGCAGGGGGTCGATCTGTCCTACAACGGCATCTGGGGCTATCACCCCCTGATCCTCTCGCTGGCCAACACCGGCGAACCGCTCTACCTGGTCAACCGCAGCGGTAACCGCCCCTCGCACGAGGAGGCCGACGTCTACTTCGACAAGGCGATCGCCCTCTGTCGCCAGGCCGGCTTTCGTCAGATCACCCTGCGGGGGGACACCGACTTCACCCAGACCAAGCACCTCGACCGCTGGGACCAGGCCGGCGATGTCCGGTTCTACTTCGGCATCGACGCGATGCCCAACCTCAAGGCGTTGGCCGAGCAGCTCCCCGCCGACGCCTACAGCTTTCTGGAACGACCGCCGCGGTATGAGATCAAAACCGTCCCCCGCCAGAAGCCCGAACCGGTCAAGCCGCCGATCGTCCGAAAGCGCCAGTTCGAGACGATCCATCTGCTCGAGGAAATGATCGCCGAGTTCGACTACCGCCCGGTCGCTTGCACGAAGAGCTATCGGGTGATTGTGCTCCGCAAGCGTCTCGGTATCGACAAAGGAGACGTGCGGTTGCGCGAGGAGTATCGCTACTTCTTTTATCTCACCAACGATCGCACGTCCGCGGCCGAAGTGGTCGTCTTTCAGGGCAACGACCGGTGTGACCAGGAGAACCTGATCGCTCAGCTGAAGAGCGGGGTGCGGGCGCTGACGACGCCAGTGGACAACCTGATCAGCAACGGGGCGTACATGGTGATGGCGTCGTTGGCCTGGAGCCTGAAGGCGTGGGGCGCCTTGCTGGTGCCGGTGACGCCGCGGCATGCGGAGAAACACCGCGCCGAGCAGGCGCGTGGTTGCGGATGGAGTTCGCGACCTTCCGCGCGGCGGTGATCGAGATGCCGTGCCAACTCGTTCGGAGTGGTCGTCGGCTGATCTATCGACTGTTGTCGTGGAACCCGTGGCAAGGCGTCTTCCTGCGTCTGGTGGAGCGATTGCAGGGCTGCTGGTTGTGTTGAGTGCGCATCTCCTGAAGTCGGGGTCCGGATGCCCCGATCCATGCGGGCCGTCGAACCCAGAGAGGCGGTGAGGCGATGAAGCAAACGAGTCGGGACCGGGGACCGGGCGCGGCAGTCCCGGCACAGTGAATGTACGTGATAATATCCATGATTTTTGTTTATAAATTGCATTATATATTACGCTTGTTTTAGGTTTAACCTCGACTTCCACGCGATCCCGTTCCGCGGCGCCGAGCCCGACCTGGAGAATCACTGGGTCCCCATGCGACACCGCGCACTCCCTTCGGTCATGGCGTTTGTGGCCCAAGTGGCTGGCCGGCGGGTGAGCTGCTACGCGACCGCCAACCTCGTGCGGGACGAGGCCGACGCGATGGTCCCGAAGTTCGCCGACTCCTGGCGGGAGCAGACCGGGCACTATCCGGCCCGGCTGCTCTTCGACTCGCGCGCGACCACTTACGCCGGCCTTAACGAACTGGTGCCCGTTTACCAGTGCGGTAACAGTTGCTGTACTGGAGTCTGGCGCATGCGGGTGCATTCGCCAATGGACGACCATTGGTGTTTTCGATCAGGGACCTTGGCTATTCTCCACTTCGCGCAGCTTGATCCGCTGCTCCCGTCGTGGATGTCGTCTCCGGTGTGCTGCCTTCAGGACGTCCCGGCCCCAACGGACCTTGCACCTGAGCATCCCACCAGAACCTCGCGCCTTCTCAACCTTCCGGTAACAGGGACGGCGCTTCCGTCCCTGTGAACCACGCCCCGACCGCCTTCTCCAGGTACGCGAACACCGAGCGACCTTGCTGACCGCACGTCGCGATCACCGTCCAGATCCGTTCGCACCACCGATTCCCCGCCTCGCTTCGCGTCCCCTGCGTCACCAGACGGTCCAACACTACAAACCGGATCGCCTGTTCCGCCAGGTTGTTCGTCGGTTCCACCTCCGGCGTTGTGAGGAATCGGAAGTAACTCGCCCCATGCATCTCGAACCGCTTCGCCAGGTTGCGACTGCCGCGCGTCTCCGGCACGTCCTGGGTGCCACACGCCAACACCTCGGCACGGGCCGCTTCCAGTTGGCTCGCAAAATCCGTGGCGGACAACTCCTCCCGCCGGTGGATCACCGCGAACAACCGCCGCAACGCCTCACGCAACCGCTCCCCGTAGGCCCGATCGCGCCGTCGGGCAGCGTGGTCAGGTACTTCACGTCGCGGATCAGATGGGCCAGGCAGAACTGGAGCATCACGCCGAACTCGCGCTGATAACGCCGGTACGCCGAGAAGTAGTCGCACCCCAACACCCCGTTGAACTCCGTGCCCAGCACCTCGATCAACACATCGCCGCTCCGCGTCGGGTCGATCTTGAACAGCGTGTACAGGGCGGCACGGAAGCACCAGGTCCATTGTCGCTGGCCATTCTGCGTGTGGCCGGTCTCATCGACGTTGAGCCGCGCCTGGCCGGGGAGGTCGTCGAGCAATTCCTCATACGGTCGCTCCAACGCCTGGCTGACCTTGCCGATGATCCGTGCCAGTTCGCCACGCGAGATCGTCACGCGCACAACGTCGCGGAGGAATTTGCGAACGGTCGAGAAGGAGGTGTGGCAGGCCCCCTTGAGGTAGGCGATCAAGGTGGTCAAAGACGGCCCGACCAGGCCGCCACGCTGGATCCCCAGCGGGAGTGGGGCCTCGTACATCTTCTGACAATGCGGGCACCATCCCGAATGACTGCGATGCTCCTCGATCGAGAGCGGCGCTTCGCGGACGTCGACCTGATGGACCACCCGCGGCGCGATGTCGAGGGCGGACTGCAGGTCATGGCCGCACGCGGGGCAGGCATCGAGGCGATGGTCGACGAATCCGCCGTTGACCGCCTCGGGCGGGAATGCGACCCGCTCGTGCTTGGGATGACCGGGTTGCCCACCCGCGTGACGTCGGTCCTGGCCCTCCGGCGGAGGCGGCTTGGGCGGCTTGACGATGTCGGACGAGGGGGGCTTGGAGGAGGTGGAGGAGTTCTTACGTGCCGCAGCCAGTTGCTGGCTGAGCTGGGCGACGACGTCCTTGAGGGCGACGAGTTCCGCCTCAAGGGCATCCACTCGTGCCTGTAACCGTCGACAGTTGGTGCAGCCAACCGGGTCCGTGGCGCTCATGGCGGTCTATTGTACATACTCTGCAGCAGGGGAACTACACCGGTGAACGGTCACACGAACTGAACCGACGCAAGATCGGATTCCTCACCATCCGCCGTCGCGGTTCTGGGATGCGGGCGCGCGTGGAACGCCTGCCCGCGGAGACCTGGCAGCACTGCCAGGTCACCCAAGCCAAGGGGAAGCGCCGCCAGATCCACTACGTCGACGAGCGCGTCCGGCTCGAGGGCTACGACGGCGACCTGCGGCAACGGATTGTGACCGGTCTGGGACACGAGTCGCCGACCTTCCTCTTGGCCAACGACCTCCCGAAACCGCGAACGGCCCGCGAAACCATCCAGACCGACGCCAGTAGGAATCACGTGGAGAATCAACTCGGTGAACAGATCACGTTCTTCCACCTCGATTGCCTGTGCAGTGACGTCCGCTTGAACGTGGACTTCGACCTGACCCTGACCGTGGTCGCAGACCTCCTGTACCGGAGCTTGGCGGAACGCCTGAAAGGCTTTGCACGTGTTGGCCCTGCGCGTCTGTTCCGGAAGTTCGTCGACACGCCGGGCGACATCGAGATCACAACGGACGGTGTGATCGTCCGCCTGAGCACACGCGCGCACAACCCGCTTTTGAAAGAGGCCGGTCTGACGAAGCCGACGCCCCCGGTCCCGTGGCTGGGCAATCGTTCGGTGCACCTGGCCTGCCCGTGACAGCCCCGGGTCATATCCCGACCCCCGCGCGTCAGGGGTATGCCTGCCGCACGACATCACGAAAGTTGAGTATCGATTAGGCAAGTTAATCCCCCCGCGAAAATCGGCGTTCTGATCACGTCGACCCAAGTCGCCCAAGTTCGCAGCGGAAAAAATCAGAAGCTGACGTGCACCCGTCGGTGAATGGTATTGGCGAAACCCTCACTCTGCAAAAACTTGACCTTCTTTGCACAGCGATCAGTAAGAATTATAATCGTCGCAAACGTTTAAATGGCAAGGCTTTGCGTTATCCTCGTGCCATTCCCGTCTGGGACCGATCAGTGGTTTGGGCGACCCTCAAGAATCCCGCCTACAAGGGGACGGCGGCGTTCGGCAAGACGCAGTCGGGGCCGTTCAAGCCCCAGAAGCTCCGGCCCCAGCGGGGCCGCCCCCAGCATCCCAGGAGGCCGGTCTCTCGGGTCGATACGGCATCGGATGGCCAAATCTTGATTGACGTTCCCGCGATCGTCGACGAGGCCCTCTTCGCCGCAGTCCAGGCGGAACTCGCAGAGAACCGGCGACGCAAGCGCGCTCGTCCCCAGAGAGGCCGTTACCTGTTGCAGGGGCGGATCGTGTGCAAGCGATGCGGCTATGGGTGCTACGGAAAACCCACGAGCCGGGCGTCGGCCAAGGGGCGAATCCCGTATGCCTCCTATCGCTGCACGGGCTCAGATGCGTATCGTTTCGGCGGGCAGCGGTTATGCTGGAACAAGCAGGTCCGCACCGACCTGCTGGACGCGGCCGTCTGGGAGGATGTTCGCAGCCTGCTCTCCGAGCCCGAGCGGATCAGGGCCGAGTACGACCGCCGTCGGCAGGAGCCGAAGCCCGACGGCGCCCGGGAGGTCGACCAAGTGGCGAAGCTGATCAAGCAGGTCAAGAAGAGCATCTCTCGACTGATTGATGCGTATGAGGAGGGCTTGCTGGAGAAGTCCGAATTCGAGCCGCGGATCAGCACGGCGCGCGAGCGGCTTTCGCGGCTGGAGGAGGAGCGAAAGCGGACGGCCGCCGAGGAGAGCCGAGAGTCGGAGCTGCGGCTGGTGATTGGCCAGTTGGAGGAATTCGCGAGGCGGGTGTCCGAAGGACTACGCGAGCCGGACTGGGAGACACAGCGAGAGATCATTCGAGCCTTGGTCAAGCAGGTCGAGGTCGATGAGGGGGAAATCCGCATCGTCTATCGGGTGAGTCCCTCCCCTTTTGAGCATGGCCCCCAACAAGGTCATTCGCAACATTGTTGGGGGCGTGGTCAGCCCGATCCTCTCCAATATCTACCTCGACCGGTTCGATCGGTGGGTCCAGGCGGAGCTGATCCCCGCCCACACCCGAGGGACGCGGAGGAGGACGACGAAGGAATATCGGCGGATCGACTCTCTGATCCGCGTAGCCCGGGAGCGGCAGGACGGGGGGGCGGTCAAAGCGTTGCACAAGCGACAACGACAGACACCACCCCTGGACTACCAGGACCCGGACTACGCGAGACTTCGGTACGCCCGCTACGCCGACGACTTCCTGCTCGGCTTCATCGGGACCAAGGAAGAGGCGATGGAGATCAAGTCCGAGATCCGGGACTGGCTGAGGGACAACCTCAAGCTGGAACTCTCGGAAGAGAAGACGTTGATCAGCCACGCCCGCACGGAGGCCGCGCGGTTCCTTGGCTACGAGGTGTCCGTGTCATGGAGCGACTCGCGGCCCTCGGTGAACGGGAAAATCCGACTCGCCATCCCTGGAGACAAAGTCCGGGGGGCCTGTAGCCGGGACATGAGGGACGGGAAACCGGTCCACCGTGCTGAACTGGTCAATGACAGCGACGTCGACGTCATTGCCCGGTACGGGACCGAATACCGCGGCCTGATGAACTCCTACATCCTTGCCCCCAACGTCGCCCGGATGACGGCGGTTCACTGGGTCATGCGCAGGTCGCTGCTCAGGACCCTGGCGAACAAGCATCGATCCTCGGTGGCCAAGATGGTCCGGAAGTTCTCAGCGACGACTATGACCAACGATGGCCCCAGGAAATGCATCAGGCTGATCATCCCGCGCGAGGGCAAGGAGCCGTGGGTGGCGACCTTTGGCGGCATCCCGTTCCGGAGGAAGAAAGACGCAGTCCTCATCGACGAGGTGGTTCAGCCGATCTTCAACCCGCGCACGGAACTGCTCCAGCGGCTCCAGGCGGATCGGTGCGAGATCTGCGAATCGAGGGATGGGGTGCAAGTCCATCACATCCGCAAACTCGCCGATCTGCAAAGGAAAGGGAGGACCCTCGACCGATTTGAGCGTGTCATGGCCGGTAGGCGGAGGAAGACCCTGGTCCTCTGCAGGAAATGCCACGCGGACGTTCACGCCGGACGCAGGGACGGACGCAACGACCGAGGAAGGAAGTGACTGGAAAGCCGGATGACATCGAAAGAGTCACGTCCGGTTTGGCGGGGGGCCGAAGGGAAAGGAGTCGCAAGACTACTACCACAACCCGCTATTTCTCTGTCATCGTAATTGAAGCTTACCTGACTTCCCCAGATTACGTCTTCAGGGGCCGTCCTGGGAATGTCCAGCGGAAGGGCTTTGCAAAGACCTCGTTGAAATACCGAACGAAGCTCAGTAACTTCTCCCTCAGGTCATCCACCGATTTGAAATTCCCTCGTCGAATCACCTTTCGCGCAATCACGCCAAAGACGATTTCAATCTGGTTGAGGCACGACGTATGCTTGGACAAATACAGAAAACGAATGCGATGGCTCCGATCCGCCAGGAACTCCTGCCGCGTCGCTTGCGAGTGCAGGATGCCCCTCTTCCCTTTTTTCCCCAACTCGCGTTCGATGCCGCAGGTCTGTGCCACCCAGTTCACCAAGCCCTCCGAACCAAGTCTCGCCAGAATAACCTATCCAATTTACTGTCTCGGGAGGATCGAGTAATTCCACTCGCCGTGGAACTTGTCCCGCTTGATGGACAATCCCTCCATCTGCTCGTCACTGACCGTTCGACCCGTGGGGTAATTGCCCTCGTCCAACTCCGATCGGATCGCCAATCCGGTCTGCGTCGTCGTATGCCCGATCAGATTCACCACCACCTCCCGACTCACAAGGGGGCGACCCCGCCAGTTCTCGGTGATGTAGCAGAACATCCGATGCTCGATCTTGTTCCACTTGCTCGTGCCGGGAGGGAAGTGGCACACCGAGATCCGCAGGCCGGTCTCATCGGCGAACTCCTGCAATTGCACCTTCCACAGCCGGCAGCGCCTCCCGTTGGAGCCGCCCCCATCGGCCGTGATCCACAGCCGCTTCGCCCGTGGATAGATCCGGCGGCCCATGTTCCGCCACCAGCGCCGCAACGTCTCCACGGCGAACTGGGCAGTGTCGTGATCGACTCCCACGCTGACCCAGCCGGTGTCGGTCGTCTGGTCGTAGATGCCATAGGGGATCGCCTTCCCCAGGTCCCGCTTGGCGAAGTCGTAGACCTCCACCTCCTTGGGCTGCCCCTGGGGTTGCCATTCCCGGCCGCCGTTGCGGAACTGGCCCACCAGTTCCTTCTTCTTGGCATCGACCGACACCACGGGCTGCCCCTGCCTCTGGAACGCCTGGACTCGCCGGTTGATGTACTGGAATTGGGCATCTCGATCCGGGTGACCTTTGCCCTCGATCGTCTTGCGATTGGATTGGAGGCTGTAGTCCAAGTCGTGGAGGAGACGGTTGACCGAGCGCTCGCTGACGGCATGCCCTCGAGCCTGGAGTTCGGTCGCCAACTTGGCCGCGTTCTTGCACGTCCAGCGCAGCGGCGACATCGGATCGCCACGGGTCACGGGATCGACCAAGGTCTCCAAGTCACGCAGGAGGTTGGGATCATGATCGACCAGGGGCTTTCGTCCACCACCCGGTCGGCGTAACCGCTGAGGGGCCACCTTCCGATCAGCGGGAGTGATCGGGAGGTCGAGTTCGCTCAAACCGGTTTTGATGGTGATCCGAGAGAGTCGGGTGGCCTCGGCGACGTGAGTGATTCCACCCCAGCCGATGGCTCGGGCTTCGGCGGCAGCCCAGAGGCGGCGCCCCGCTCATCGAGCACGGGCTCCAGGCTGGTGTACTTCGTTTTGATGGTCTGGACTGTGACGTTCCGCATGCAGACCATTCTACCGATCGAGGGCGAAAATTGGATAAGTTATTCTGGCGAGACTCCATGGATGTTCAAGTTGTCCACCACGAACACCCAGGACATCTCGGGATCTGTCGCCACCGTCTGGGCCACATGCGCCACAAAGTCCTGTTCCGTTCGCGTCGGCCCCAACGTCGGGGCCACCAACTCTCCCGTGACGACGTGAAAGTTCCCGATCAGCGTCAGCGTGCCATGACGCTCGTACTCGAATTCCCGCGCTTCCACCCGGCCCGGCACCATCGGCAACGTCGCAGCGATTCGCTCCCGCGCCTGAATCCCCGTCATCTCATCCGTACAGATCGTATGCGTGTTCTCCGCCGCGTACAACCGCGGTGCTTCTTGAGAGCCATCGCACACCGCTTCGACTTTCTCCTGGAACTGCTGCGGGTCTTTCTCCTTGGTGTTGAGCCAATAACGGCTGCGATGCGGTTGCAACTCCGCCTCGTTGAGATAGCGATTGACTTGCGACGCCGAGATCGACGCGACGATGCCCCGCTTCCGGGCCTCGTCGGCCCACTCGTGAGCGGTCCAGTGGGTGATGGGGCGGCCCGATTTCTCCGGCGGTTCGCACGCCAACGCCAGGATCTGTGTGACTTGCTCCGCTGTGAACTTGCCGGGATTGCCCGGCCGCGACGCGTCGCTCAGGACGTCCTCGATGGCCCGACGCAGGTCGGCCCAGGACTCTGTGCATTCGACCTCGATGAGTCTGAGCCACGCCTCGGCCCAGCGTCGCCGCCAGAGGCCGATGGCGTTTCGATTCAGGTCGATTTCGTCGGCGATGTCTTGGTTGTCGATCTTGTCGAAGGCCCGCAGGATGAGTGTCGCCCGCTGCACGAGTGCGACGGCGGCGGTGCGCGAAGGGGCGATGTCCTGGAGGATCTTGAGTTGCCGTTCGGTAACTCGGATTCTGGCAGCCGAGCCTGGCATGTGATCGCCTCGTGTTGAAAGAGGAATCTGGGAAAGCCAGGTATTTTCGCCAAAACCCGCCCATTCATGCCAGCCCTCTTGAGGGTTGTGGTATTACCTCACCGGCGGCCTACCCGACCATTATACTTGGATTGATCGGACCATCACGAGGTGCTCTTGATCTTGTTGATACTTCTTCAGCATTTCCTGGTACGACGCCATGTTCTTGGTACAAACCAGGGTATGCGGGGATCGGACGCGTTCGGTCTTGAAATCCAGGTCGCACTTGTGCTCGCGGATTTTGAGTTCGAGATGACGGCGACGATCTTGCCTGATGCTGAATCGATGCACGGGTTCACGAGGATCCTCCAGGAATCGTTTCAGCTCGGCGCAGTCCGGACACTTGCAGGTGATCGCGGCCGTGCGCCGGAAGTCGGGGGGTTCCTGAGGGGCTTGAGCCGTGAGAGATTCCAATTGCCCTCGGCATGAGGCGACCCACTGCGTCAACGCAGCACTGTTCTTTTTGACATTCTTCTCGAGCCAAGGCCGAAGGCTCACCAACGCCGGCAGGTGCGCGCGTCAGCGGATACTTCTTGGGTGAGGACAGGGCGTGGGTCACGACGCGCGACAGCAACTCAAACTGTTCGGTGACAATCAGCGACCGGGCCAGTCCGGCAAGGACTTCCGCTCGGTTTACTTGCCGCGAACTCCAATCGGTCGATGAGGGTTTTTGATCAATTTCTTCGACAGCCAAGACGAGTTCTTGTGCGAGCAATGCGCAAAGTTCGCACCATCCCACTTTCTTCCGAGGTTTGGCCGAACAGAGGTGCTCCAGCAACCGAACGTTTCGCTCCATCGTTTCGTTGGTCGTGCTTTTCATGAGGGTCAGGAGTTCCTGTTGAAAGGTCCCCCAACCATACGTTTGACAGAGCGCCCCGAGGGACTTGCCGGGATCGATGGCTGCATCCTTGATCATGACACTGCCCAGGAAGTCACCGATCAATCTGGGCTCATCGAGTGCGGCAAGCGTTTTCAGCAGATCGTCTGTAATTGGAAGATAGGGCCTGCATCCCGGTGAATGAGGGTGCTGATATCCCCACCACCGGAGATGCAGACCATGGGCACTGAAGCACCCACACCCGTTGTTATACCGGTTCACTGCGCCCCCAAGAAGGCCCCATGCCCGAAGTGCGGCAAACACGGCCGTCGGAAACGCAGGCTTCCTCCCCGCTGGGTTCGCACCGTTGTCTACAAAGCCGTCGCCTTTCTTGAGATCATCTGCTGCGAATATCAAGCCCGGTGCGGCTGTTGCAAGACCTTCCGGAACACTCCCGAGGACGTCCTCCCCAGAGCCCTCTACGACAACAAGGTTCGCGACCTGGTGCTCGATCGCATCCTTAAGGACAGCATGAACGTCGAACAGACCTTGGAGTCGCTCCTACGTGAATACCTTCTCGAGCTGTCCACGGGATTCGCCTATGACGTGCTCTACGACCATGCCCAGCAACTCGACATGGCCGAGCACCGGCGCAAAGTGTTGGAGCATTTCAGCGGCACACTGTGCGTCGACGAACTGCACCTGGGTCGCTTCACGTTGCTCTTGGCCACCCACCCCCTGAAGGACCTGCCGATCGCGTTCGCCTTGGTCGTCGCCAACGACCAAGATCACATGGAGCGGTTCCTCAGGAACCTCAAGACGTGGGGCTTGAATCCCCAAGTCGTGGTGACCGACGGCTCGAACCTTTATCCCAGCGTGCTCGCCGAGTTGTGGTCGCACGCGGAGCACCAACTTTGCGTTTTCCACATCATCAAGGATATCAATAAGTTGATCATGGACGCCGTGCGGCGGATGCGGACGGCGATGGGTCGGCGCGGCAAGGCGGGGCGGAAGAAGAAGCGGGGCCGCAAAGCGCCAAGTCCAAGGCCGCCGCCGTCCGCCGGGGCCTGTCGGTCAAGGAGAAGGCGAAGTTCGTGTTCAAGCGTCGTCATCTGATCGTGAAACGCCGGGAGAATCTCACCGAGTCGGAGCATGGCGATCTGACGCAGATGCTGGAATACTTTTTCTTGGGGATGAGCCTGCGCGTACCGGTTTGCGCTCCACTTCGCGAGGATCGCGGAGGCAAGGTCGAGGCATTGCGTCTTGAGGGCCGCCGCGTCCTCCGTGTGGGATTGCTGCCATCGCGCCACCATTTGGTTCAGCACAGGTACGACCTTTCGGCTCTCTCGGTCGCAAATGATCTCGAAATGCCGCCTCTCGGGCCAAAGGAAGATCGCGGCCTGCCGATACCAGCGTTCGAGGGTCATGCCCTCATTACCCGTATAGCCTTCAAAGTCTTCCTCGGGAGCGACGTTCCTGAGCGCCTCGGGGTCGAGGAGTTCGGCTTCTTCGACGCTCAACTCTCCAACAGGCAGTTTGTTGCCTTCACTGTCGCTCCAGTGATTCGCAGTCAAGCTGGAGTCGTAGATTTCTCCCATCTCGTACTGGCTGGCATCGTCTTCATCATTGTAACCGTTGTTCCAGCGACGACGGCGCCCAGATCCATATCTGCCGCCACCGGAGTACTCCGCTGAACCCGATTCCCAAAACGTCAGCAACGCCAAATAGACTTTACAGCTCGCCTGGCGTGCGGCTTCAAGAAGGACTCGCGCTTTGACACGATCGACACCTTTCAGCACATCCCAGGCGAGCCCGTCCTGGGTGTATTGATGGTCCAGTGTGATGGCCAACTTTCGAGCCGAGTCGTCCGTCGACCATTCGCGAAGGATGGCACTGATTTTTTCGATGTGTTCCGAATCTCGCGGCGCGGAGAGGGACTTCTCTGATTTTGCGAGTGTCAGATTGTAGACCAGGCAGAGACGATATCCCTTCCGAAGAGGGCGAACCTCGTGCTCACAATCGGCATAGAATGCGGCGAAGTGAATGTGAAAGAGGCTGTGGTCAACGCGGCTGAAATCGATCGTCCGCTCTTGTCCGTCGTGCCGGACCACGATTTCGCCTCCCTCATAAGATGAAGGGAGCACGATGACCAGCGTTGCGACCATCCGAGCGAGCTTTTCGCCATCACGATGAGGCAAGAAGAAGCTCCCCGGCTCATAGAGCAGCAGATCGTAGAGATGGCTTTCCAGTTGCTGTCTCTCCAGTCCTAACTCGTTTTGAACCTTGCTGACCGTCTCCTCGATGAACCGTTTCCAATCGGGATTCGTCAGCGAGAAGCGGTCTGGCTCCATCCGCCAGACGCGCCGCACGCTCGTGTCGACAATGGTCTTCTCACCTTTGCCGTAGGGAGCTTGATCACAATGCTTCATCATCTCTTTCGCCATCTTGGCGGTGAGAGGCAAACCAATCGGCCCCAGGTCTTCAACCTCCAACCCGGGCAGCACGGCAGGAACACTGCCACTGACACAAAATGAGCCAGGTCGATCGATTTTGCTCAACTCTTGGCTGAGTTTTTTCAAAATATCCTTTCGCATCGGATTCTCCTCGCCATTGTCTCGGAGTCGACGTGCAGTCGCCGCATCGACGCCTTTCAAAAGGATACCCGAACCCCGCGACGGCGGCTATCAATTCTCGTGTCTCATGTCCGACGGTCCGACGCTCGTTGATCGTTGATTCCAAGAGGCTGGTCGCGCCGGGTAAATCTCGGGACACGCGAAGGATCGGCCGATCTGGAGTCATGAGGCGTCGCAGGGACGGAGGGGCGGTCGCTCGCTTGAATCGGAAGGTCGCGATGCACTACAATAGTTCAGTCGTGTCTCGTTCCCGTCGGTGGCCCTGAAGGGTGGAGACGGCCTCCGCTCGGCGCTGCTCCCGTTCTCTGCCCCGTGGCGGTCCGACCCCCCGCGGGGTCGGCGGCCGCATCCCCAGGGTCGTAGAAACGTATGTCCAACGCCGGCGATCGGATCACGCAACTTCTCGACGAGTTCCGCCATTCGCGCGACGTGATGGTCGTCGAGCTGAACAAGGTCATCATCGGCCAGCGCGAGGTGATCGAGCAGATCCTGGCGGCGATCTTCACGCGCGGCCACGTGCTGCTGGTCGGCGTCCCCGGCCTGGCCAAGACCTTGATGGTCAGCTCGATCGCCAGGATCCTCGACGTCGGCTTCAAGCGGATCCAGTTCACGCCCGACCTGATGCCCTCGGACATCACCGGGACGAACGTGCTGGAAGAGCCCGAGGCGGGCCGGCGGGCGTTCCGGTTCGTCCCGGGGCCGATCTTCGCGAACATCATCCTGGCCGACGAGATCAACCGGACGCCCCCCAAGACGCAGGCCGCGCTGCTGCAGGCGATGCAGGAGCGCGAGGTGACCGTCGGCCAGGAGACGCTGCACCTGCCCGACCCGTTCTTCGTCATCGCCACCCAGAACCCGATCGAGCAGGAAGGGACTTATCCGCTTGCCCGAGGCGCAGCTCGACCGCTTCATGTTCGACATCCGGGTCGGCTACCCCACGCTCGACGAGGAGAAGAAGATCCTCTCGGCGACGACCAAGGGCGAGCAAGCCCGAGCTGAAGAAGGTGCTCTCGGGCAAGGCGATCGTCAACCTGCAGAAGCTGGTCACGTCGGTGCCGGTCTCGCGAGTACGCGGTCGATTACGTGGCCCGGCTGGTGCGCGCGACCCGCCCCGGCGACGAGAAGTCGCCCCAGTTCATCAAGGAGCTGGTGGATTACGGCGCCGGGCCGCGTGCCGGCCAGAACCTGATCCTGGGCGGCAAGGCGATGGCCGCGATGGACGGCCGGTTCAGCGTCTCGCTCGACGACATCCGCAAGGTCGCCATCCCCGTGCTCCGGCACCGGATCAGCACCAACTTCCAGGCCCAGGCCGAAGGGCAGACGACCGATAGCCTGATCCAGCGGCTGATCGCCGAGATCCGCGAGCCCGAAACGCCCAAGTACGAACGCCGTGGACGCCGAGGAACGGCCGGCGACCGTCGATCGAGCGTCCTCGAGCGGCGTCCGACGAACAAGCTCGGATCCCGGCTACGTGCCAGGACGTGATCCGCGTGAGGTCGCTCCTTGGCCGGCACGGCCGAAAAATACCTGAAGCCCGAGGTGATCCGCCAGGTCGCGCGGCTCGACCTCCGCGCCAAGTTCATCGTCGAGGGGTTCATCGCCGGGCTGCACGCCAGCCCGTTCCAGGGCTTCTCGGTCGAGTTCTCCGAGCACCGCAAGTACACCGCCGGCGACAACATCGCCGACATCGACTGGAACGTCTACGCCAAGACCGACCGGTTCTACATCAAGAAGTTCCAGGCCGAGACGAACCTGACCGGCTACCTCGTCATGGACCTGTCGGGGTCGATGGGCTACACCTACCGGCAGGAGCTGACCAAGTTCGAGTACGGCATCAGCCTGGCGGCGGCGCTGGGCTACCTGATGATCCACCAGCAAGACCCGGTCGGCCTGATCGCCTTCGACCAGCAGGTCCGCCAGAGCCTGGCGCCGCGGAGCAAGCGGTCGCAGCTCGGCAACATCCTCTCGCTGCTGGCCAGGCTCAAGCCGGCGGGAGAGACGGCGATCGCCAAGAGCCTGCACCAGGTCGCCAGCATGATCCGCCACCGCAGCCTGGTCATGCTCTTCAGCGACCTGCTGGGCGACCCCGAGCCGATCCTGCAGGCCCTCCACCGGCTGCGGTTCGCCGGGCACGACGTGATCGTCTTCCACATCCTCGACGAGGCCGAGGCCCTGTTCCCGTTCGAGGGGATGCTCGAGCTCGAGGACAACGAGACGCAGCGAGACCCTCGTGGTCGACGCCGACGCCATCAAGGCCGACTACCTGGAGGAGGTCGCCGCGTTCCAGGCGACCTACCGCAAGGAGTGCATTCGGGCCCGGATCGACTACGTCCCGCTGCACACGGGCATGCCCTTCGACAAGGCCCTGATGAGCTACCTGCTCAGCCGCCAGGCGCGGGGTTGACGAGCGAGCGAGGGCGGGTTCGGTGTCGCTCGGCGATGAGACCCGAGAGCGATTCCTCGGTCTGCGAGCGGGATCGGCCTGACATTCGAGACGGACGTCATGGAATTCTCGCTGATCCATGCGGGCCTGGCGGCGGGAGCGGCGCTGGCGGCCCTGCCGGTGATCCTGCACCTGTTCATGAGGCAGACCCCCAAGCACGTCATCTTCCCCGCCCTGCGGCTGATCCGCGAGCGGCAGAAGCGGTCGCAGAAGCGGCTGCGGATCAAGAACTGGCTGCTGCTGCTGGCGCGGATGGCGCTGGTGGCCCTGATGGCGCTGGCCCTGGCGCGGCCCCGGCTCTACTCGCAGACCTCGCTGGGCGATCAGGAAGTGCCCACGGCGCTGGGCCTGGTCTTCGACACCAGCCTGTCGATGGGCTACAAGGAGAAGGACAAGACCCGGCTCGACGAGGCCAAGGAGCGTGCCTCGAGATCTCTGAAGAAGATGCCCGACTCGAGCCAGGTCTTCGTGGTCGACTCGGCCGAGCCGGGCGTTCCAGTGCCGCTCTCGCCCGCGGCCGCGCGGAAGCGGATCGAGGGCCTGACGCTCCGCGCGGCGAACCGGCCGCTGAACGCCGCCGTGGGGCAGGCCTACGCGGCGGTCGCCGAGTGCGACCGGCCCCGGCACGAGGTCTACGTCCTGACCGACCTGGCCCGCTCGGCCTGGGATACCGGCCGGCCTGTCGAGGGGCTCGACAAGCTCAAGAAGGTCAAGACGGGCGTCGCCACGTACATCCTCCGGCTGACCCCCAGGGAGGTCCACGACGTCGCCGTTGTCGAGGCCGAGCCCTCGGACGAGCGTCGCGACCCAGGGAGAGCCGGTCGAGATCCAGGCTACGCTTGCGGTCGCAGGGGCCGGCGGTCGCCGGGTGGTCGAGTTCTATCTCGACGACGTGCCCCAAGAGGCCAGCAGCCCGTCGAGCTGCCGGCCGATGGCGAGGCCGAGGTCCGGTTCACGACCCCCAAGCTCGACCCCGCCGTCCCGCTGCACCAGGGCTACGTGCGCGTCAGCGGCGCCCCCGACCCCCTGACTTCGACGACATCCGCTACTTCACCTTCAAGGTCCAGCCGGCGATGAAGGTCCTGGTCGTCTCCGACCTGGAGATCGACGCCGAGTTCGTCGCCGACGCGCTCGACCCCGACCCGGCCACGCTCCCGCCCGGGACTCCGAGGACCTGCCAGGTCGAGCGGATCCGGACTGCGCAGTTCGCGTCGCGGGCCAGGGACTCCTCAAGGAGTTCACCTGCGTCTTCCTGCTCAATGTCACCCGGCTCGAGGAGGGCGATTGGGGCCGCCTCAATGGCTACGTCCGCGAGGGCGGCGGCGTCGTGCTCGGCCTCGGCGACCGTTGCCTGCCCGAGAACTATAACGGCCCGGCTGCCGCGCAGCTCGTCCCGGCCGCGCTGGGCAAGGCCCAGGACCCGAAGGCCGAGACCGTCTTCGGCAAGGTCAACGACTTCACTCATCCGCTCTTCAACCGCTATAGCAAGCAGCTCGACGCCGTTCTCTCACAGGTGCCGGTTTATCACTACTGGTCGGTCACGCCCCCCGAAGGATCGCGAACCTTGCTGACCTATGCCGACGGCGCCCCCGCGCTGATCGAGCGGGTGTTCAAGGGGGCCAAGACCGGCCGCGTCCTGCTCTGGACCACGCCCCTGGCGCGGCGGTCCGAACGCAAGTCGCCGGCGGCCTGGAACGAGTTCCCCCAGGTACTGGCCGTTCCTGGCAACCCATGACTCCAGACGGTCCCCTACCTGGCCGGCACCTCGGCCGAACGGCTCAACTTCGAGGCGGGCCAGGACGTCGTCCTGACCATCGATCCGACCCGGCGGTTCAAGAATTACGTCGTCCAGGGTCCCGAATCCAAGACGACTGACCGACTCACCCCGGAGCCCACCAGCGATGCGCTGGTGATCGTCACCCCACAGCCGCTCGGCCAGTGGAAGGTGACCGCCTCGGGCCCGGAGGGCGACCAGCGCGACGCTCGGCTTCAGCGTCAACCCGCCGCTCTCGGAGACCCGGCTCGTCCCCTTGAGACGCGCGACCTCGACGGGCTCTTCGGCAAGGATGGTTACTCACTGGCCGACGACCCCGAGAGCCTGAAGCGGGTGGTCACCGGGCGACGGATCGGTCACGAGATCTTCCCCTGGCTGATGGTCCTGATCCTGATCCTGGTGACGGCCGAGAACTTCCTGGCCAACAAGTTCTATCGCGAGAGCGGCGCCCGGCCGGCGGCCGTCGCGTCGTAGAATGCTGGGAGCACGGCTCTCCTCGGGGCAGTTAGGCTTGCGAGCCGGGAGGTGGCCGCAATGAGTGTGAGCTTCAGCCCGATCGGCCCGTGGCTCGTGGTGGTCGTGGCGGCGCTGGGGGTGACGGTCTTGACCCTCTGGGCCTATCAGCAACGGTTGCGGGGGACCCAAGGCCGCTGGCGCTGGGTGGCGCTCGGCCTGCGACTGGCGGCGGTCCTGCTCTGCGTCCTGGCGGCCTTCCGGCCCTCGGTGGTCATCCAGGAGAAGAAGAAGCAGCCGGCCGCGATCGTGTTCCTGATCGACGACTCGGCGAGCATGAAGCTCAACGACGAGGTCCGCGGCCAGACCCGCTGGGGCGTCGCGCTGAAGACGCTGAGCCAGTCGCGGGCCGTGACGCAGGATCTCGGCCCGAACCTGGACGCGAAGTTCTACCGCTTCGACAACGGGCTCCGCGACCAGCGGCCCGAGGACACTGCCGAGGCTAACGGCCGCGAGACCGCGATCGGGGCCGCCTTGCTCGACGCCCTCCGGCGCCAGGCGGGGACGCGGGTGGCCACCATCGTCCTCCTCTCCGACGGTGCCAACAACGCCGGGCTGACCCCACTGGTCGCCGCCCGCCAGTTGCGGGGCCAGCAGGTTCCGGTCGTCACCGTCGGCTTCGGCTCCGAGAACGCCGGGTCGGCCTCGCAGCGACATCGCCCTCAAGGAGATCTCCGCCGGGCCGGTGTTCGTCAAGAACAAGCTCCAGGTCAAGGGGACGCTCGTCGTTCGGGGGTTCGCCAGCCAGCCGATCGACGTCGAGATGCTCGTCGAGGGCCGAGTCGGTCGCCAAGACGCAGGTCAAGACCCCCGAGGGGAAGGAGGTCGTCCCGATCACCGGGATGAAGTACATCCCGCAGACGCCCGGCGAGAAGAAGGTCACCCTCCGAGTGGCGCCCCAGGAAGGGGAGCTGATCCGGTCGAACAACGAGATCAGCACATTCGTCACTGTTTTGAAGGGGGGCCTGAACGTCCTCTACCTCCAAGGGCCGAACTTCACCTGGGAATACAAGTTCCTGGCGCGTGCCGTCGCCGCCTCGCCCGACATCCAGGTCGAGCTCAAGATCCTCCGCGGGCCGATCCAGGAGGGCGAGCCGGGGATGGAGGACGCCGAGTTCGCGCCCGGCCGCTATGACGTCTACATCCTGGGCGACCTGCCCGCCGACCGGCTGACCCGGACGCAGCAACGCCTCCTGACCGAGGCCGTCGAGAAGGGGGCGGGCCTGATCATGCTCGGGGGCCGCTCCAGCTTCGGTGCAGGGGGCTGGGCCGGGACCGAACTCGCCCGCATCCTGCCGGTCAAGATCCACCCCGGCGACGGCCAGATCGAGCCCGAGGGGGGGCTGAAGTTCGTCCCCGACCTCAATGCGCCCGAGGGCTACATGTTCCAGGTCGGCGGCAACCGCATCGAGAGCCGCGCGGCTCTGGGACGCGCTGCCCCCGATCACGGGCACGAACCGGTTCGGCGACCCCAAGCCGAACGCGAACGTCCTGGCCCAGACGGGCGGGCCCCGGCCCGAGCCGCTGATGGTCGGCGCGGAGACGGGCCGGGGCCGCACCATCGCCTTCGGCGGCGAGACCTGGGTCTGGGCCCGCGCCTCGGACGAGGGCCGGCTGGCCCACCGCAAGTTCTGGCGACAGGTGATCTTCTGGCTCGCCCACAAGGAAGACCAGGGCGAGAACCAGGTCAAGATCGAGCTCGACCGCCGCCGGATCGCCGTGGGTCAGAAGATCGAGATGACCGTCACCGCCCGCGATTCCAAGGGCGTGCCGATCCCGAACCTCACCTACGAGACGAAAGTCACGCGCGAGGATGCGAGCGGCCCGTCGGAACCGGTCCAGCTCTTCAACCAGGGCGACGAGGCGCGCGGCTCGTACATCGCGCTCGGAGAGCCAGGCAAGTACAAGGTGACCGTCCGGGCCCTTCGCGGTGGTAGGAGATCGGCCGCGACACCGCCCGGTTCCTGGTCTACCAGGACGACCGCGAGATGGAGAACCCTGCCGCCGACCTGGCGCTGCTCCGCCAGATCGCCGAGACCACCGGCGGCGAGTCCCTCCCCCCAGAGCAATTGCCCAAATACCTCCGCTCGCTCAACGGCAAGATCTACACCGAATACGTCAGCCAGACCGAGCACCGGATCTGGGACAACTGGCCCTTCTTCCTCATCTTCACCGCCCTGCTGACGCTGGAATGGTGGCTCCGCAAACGGCACGGGTGGGTTTAGCCCCAATACCGTTTAACGAATCCTAACTATTAACTCTATGAAGGTTTTCTTCAAGGGCGGAAGCTGTCGAGGCTCAGGTCGTCTCTTCTTCCATTTTGACATCCTTCGTTTGGTCACGCGCGGGTTGATGCGGTTGGGCCGCTCGCCGCTGCGTTCGGTCTGCAGTTCCCACAGCAACCCGCGATACCACGCCTCAGGATCGGGAATCAGCCCGTGAACGAGAGATGGTCCAGGTCCACTGTCTCGGCCGCGACGAACATAATCGAGCGCATCACGAAATGCCCCAGCGACAGCGCGTAGCCCTCCTGAATCACTCCCACGGGTGTCTCGCTCCGCAAGGCCGCCGGCTTGGTGGCGCAGCACGAATCGTGGTGCGTCTGCTACTCGTCGAAGACCAGTTCGATCCCGAACCGTCGCCGGTACGTCTCCTTCACCCAGTCGACAGGCTTTGGGAACGATCCCCCAGGATGCGTCGACTCATGTCTCGCTCTTGTTGGAGGGAGGACCGTCCGCATCTCTTAACGTTGTGCGCGGCGCGGATCTGGTCGCGGAGTCGGGCGGCCTGCTCGTAATCCTCGATCGCGACGGCGTCGTCGAGCTGTTCGCGGAGGGTCTTCTCGACCGCGAAGTTCTTGCGAATCTCTTGCTCGGTGTTCCGGAGCTGGTCGATCAAGGTTTGGCGGGGGGGCTCGCTCAGCTCATGCTCGTCCGACGAGGAATTCGAGTGCGCCATCAACTGCTCGATCCCCTCGCGGATCGTGTCGATCGCCTCTTCGGGCCGGCGCCGCTCCAGCGCCAGGGCGGCCGCGGCCTGGGTGCGCTGGAACAGGACCAGGCCCCGGAATCGCTCGTGTGAGGCAATGTAATCGTCATCGAGCCCGTGCCAGCGGACGAAATCCATCAGAGCGAGTGTGTGGTCGGCGTCGAGCAGCGCCTTGTCGAATTTATGCAGCGCGAGCCAGGCGATCCGGCGATGGTAGAACTGGACGAACTCACGGTCGGCCTCAAGGCAGTGCTCGGGGGCCATCGTCCACGAGGGCGCCTTGCCGCCTGGGACCTGTCCGCGCCCCGCGGCACGGTAGCGGAGATATTCGAGGTAGGTTGCGAACCCGTGCGGCCGGGTCCCGTCGGGGCGGCCGACGACCTCGAGCTGGAGCACGCCAAGCTCGACCCGGATTTGGAGGACCATCCGACCATCGCGGGCCCGGATCTCGCGCGCGAGCACCTCACCAGGCTGCGGCTCGTAGGGCCAACCTTGGATCGTTTCATCCATGTCGCGACGCATCCGCCTGCTCCCGCTCGAAGACGGCCTGGAGACTCGAAGGCTTCCCCTTAGGACCTTATTATATCAAGCCGCCCGCGCCCGGCCATCGTGCGAAAACCCTCATCGTGGCGTTGCGGGAACGTCCACTCCCCTGGCCCGCCCCGCATTGACACCGCGTCGCGCGGGACACATGATGGTCTCGACGGTCGCGAGGGCGAGCCCCGCGATCGCTCGAGGCGCCTCCGAGTCGCCTCTCGCCCACGTCGACCGAGCGGCTGGAGCGCCTCCTTTTCGGCCTGAGCCAGGTCGCCGGCAAGAGGGACGAGTCCGTGCAGGACAGCGACGCCCTGGTCCGGTTCGTCACATGGAAGACGCTGCATTGGCACCATGAAAACTGTAAGCCGCTCTCGATCGCTGTCGGAGCCGAGTTCTTCATCTACGACGGCTCGGCGCCGAAGGTTGACAACGCCGATTTTTCGTCACCGAACGGTTGTTTCAAGAGCCCTGGGACACTACTCAAATTCTGATGATGATAAGGAACCTTGGTGAAATGTCGCCTCCTCTGCGCGTGTCGGTGGTGATTCCGACGTTGAACGAGTCCACGACGATCGTCGATTCCCTGGCTCGGATGGTGGGTCAGGGGGCCGACGAGGTTGTGGTGGTGGATGCCGCGAGTCCCGACGGGACGGCCGCGCTGGCCCGAAGCGTGGGGGCTCGGGTCGTGGACGCGCCGCGAGGCCGAGGGATCCAGCAGAACCGCGGCGCCGCGGCGACCTCGGGTGACGTCCTGCTCTTCCTCCACGCCGATTGCTGGCTGGAGCCGGGGGCGGTGGGCGTCCTGCGCCTTTTCGTCCGCGATCATCCCAAGGTCCCCGGCGGCTGCTTCCGGAGCCGCGTCCAGGCCGAGGTGCCGATGTTCCGAGCCATCGACTCCGCGGCCCACTTCCGCGCCGGAGTCCTTGGGGTCCCCTATGGCGACCAGGCGATCTTCGCAACCCGACGGGCGTTTGAGCGCGTCGGAGGCTTCCCCGAGATCCCCTTGATGGAGGACGTCTTCTTCTCCTTGAGGCTCCGCCGCCTGGGTCGTCTAGGGTTGTTGCCGTCGCGAGTCCATGTCTCACCCCGGCGCTGGCACCACCAGGGTCTGGTCCGTCAGACCGTCCGGACCGGGTTCTTGACCGCCTCGGCCGCCGTGGGGGTCCCCACCCCGATCCTGGCTCGGCTCTATCCCTTGGTCCGATGAATTCTCGCCGAAAGCCCACGGGTGCGCAAACAGATTCTGGCACTCCTGGGGGCGACCGGCGGCATGACATGGTTTGCAGGGCCAACTGAGTTGGTATCATGAGGCGGCTCGAAGTCTGTGACTGTTCCCCCTGCCGACCTACATTCTGGAGAGGACCGCGAACATGGGTAAGGACGCCGCCGCCATCCGGGATCAACTCCAGCCTCGCTTGGCCCAGATGGCTCGGGACTTGGGGCGGGAGGTTCTTCCGGACGGTTTGTCCCGAGGCACGAAGTTCTCGGAGTTGGAAGCCATCGCCGGTGCCTTGGGGGACGGAGATCGCACGGCAGCTCATTGAGGCGACCGTTTCGGAGCAGGCCGACGACGGGCCCGAGGCGGAGCTCGGCGAATGTCCGGTCTGCGGGAAGCCGGCCCGCAAGGCCCCGGACGAGCCCCGCGTGCTTTTTGACCACCGCGAGGCGAGATCGCCTGGAAGGAACGCGTTGGCAACTGCCCCCGCTGTCTGCGGGCTTTTTTTCCCTCAGGGCTAGGCGTTGGGCCTGGATCGCACCGGCTTGAGTCCCCGTGTGAAACAGAAGGTGGTTCATGCCGGGGTCCACAGCAGCTCGTACCAGCAGGCGGCCCGGGACCTGAACGAACTGAGCGATCGGGCGATCGGGCCCAAGCCGGTCGAGCGGCAGACCAAGCGGATGGGCCAGGAGCGTCTCGCGCAACATGATGCCGCCGTCGCGGCGTTCCAGGAGCGGCCGCTGATGGAGAAGGACACGGTGGCCGAGCCAGGGCGTCCCTGCCCGCCGGCGGCGATGGCGTCGGTCTACGGCGGCCGGTTGCAGGTGCGGTCGACGGCGACGGAGGCGTCGGCGTCGCCGTCGGAGTGGTCCAGCCACGGGCGGGAGTCGAAGGTGGCCGTGCTGGAGACCTCCCAAAGTGAGGAACTGGGCAATAATTACTCGAACGGTCATGGCTTGGGACTGATGGTGTAATTCCATTCGCCGTGGAACGTCGCTTTCTCAATCTGTACGGCGGCGAGTTCCTCATCGGTCACCTTGATCCCGGTCTCATACGCGTTGGTATCCAACTCCGCTTGGATCTGTAACCCGGTCTTGGTCTTCGTGTTCCCGATCAAGTTGACGATCACGGCGTGACTCAGCAGCGGCTTGCCGCGCCAGTTCTTCGTGATGTGGCAAAACATCCGGTGCTCGATCTTGTTCCACTTGCTCGTGCCGGGCGGGAAGTGGCAGACCGCGATCCGCAACCCGATCGTATCGGCCAGTTGTTGCAGGGCGACCTTCCACAACCGGCAGCGAGAGCCATTGCTCCCCCCTGCATCGGCCGTCACCAACAACCGGTCGGCATCCGGGTAGAGCGGCGCCCCCATCTCGCACCACCAGCGGCGGATGGTCTCCGTGGCGAACCGGGAAGTGTTATGGTCGATGCCGACGCTCACCCATCCCTCGTTGTACGTCAGGTCGTAGACCCCCGACGGCGTCACCTTTCCCAGGCGCTTGTCCGGGAAGTCCTTGGCCCGGACCTCCTCGGGCGTCCCCGCCGGCCGCCACTCCCGCCCCTCGTTCTTGAAATCCCCGACCAACTCCCGCTTCTTCGAGTCCACGGACACGGCCGGTTGCTCCGCCCGCTGGAAGGCGAGCACCTGCCGGTTGATGGACGCGAACTGGGCGTCGCGATCCGGATGCGACGACCCTTCGCGGGTCTTGCGGTTGGCCTGGAGGCTGTAATCCAAGTCGTGGAGCAAGGCGGCCACCGTCCGAGAGCCGACGCGGTGGTCTTGGCGGTTCAACTCCGCGGCCAAGTTGCGGGTACTCTTGCACGTCCACCGCAAGGGGGATTGCGGGTCCCCACGGGTGGTCGCCGCGACGAGGGCTTCCAGGTCCTTCACCAGGGTGGGATCCGCCTCCTCCAGGAAGGGCCGGCCAGCGCCGGCATGGCGGGCACGGTGGGCCGGGAGGTCGTCGGTGGGCCCGTCGTCGGGATGCCGGAGTTCGCGCAGGCCGGCCCAGATGGTCGTCCGGGACAGGCCGGTGGCTTGGGCCACCAGAGTGACGCCACCGCGTGGGAGCGTCATGGCTTCGCACGCAGCCCACTGGCGGCGCATCCGTTCGTTCATCAGCGGGTGCAGCAATTCGAACTTCCGCCGCACGGTTTCGAGAGTGGTGTCTCGACTCATACTATGGCTGTTAGCAATTATCATACCGATTGTTCGAGTAATTATTGCCCAGTTCCTGAGGTGTCCCCCACCGATCCCAATCCCGACGTGCCCCGCTGCTTCCTGGACCTGACGCGCAAGGCGCGGCGGGGGCTCGGCCTGGGCGATGCTCTGCCGGGCAGTCTGGAGGGGGAGACCGCAGGGCCGGACCCCACGCCGGACGAACCGGCCGCTCCGGGCAGCGATCGCGCCGCACGTCTGGGACGACCCCAACGCCTGGTCCGCAGCGTGCTGGCCAGCCGCGCCTGCGGCGACGACTTCGGACCGATGATGCTCCAGGCGGCCTGGGAGCGGAACTTCTTCGGGGCCGTGCGGCGGGCCTTCCTGGGCGACGGCCAGGCGGCCAACTGGACGATCCCGCAACGCCACTTCCCCTCCTTCCCGGCGATCCTGGACTTCGTCCACGCCCTGAGCTCCATCTTCGCCGCCGCGTTGGCAGGCCGGCCGCGGGCCGAGGGGGCCGCAGGATACGCGCGGTGGATCCAAGTGGCCTGGTCGGGTCAGGTCGAGGCGATCCTGCCCGAATTGGAGGCGATCGGGATAGGGGGGAGCCTCGCGGCTCCTCCCCTCCCACACCACCGGGCATACGGGTCCGTACCACGGCGGTTCGATCGGGTTAAGCGGTTGGCGATGCCGCCAATCGAGGAAGGCCGATCGAGTCGAAGAAAGCGTTGGACAAGGCCTGCTGTACTGTCACATGGCGAGCCATGCGCCAGAACCCAGACCCTGCCCCGGCCGCCACGGCCGCGTGGAAGTGGGACACACTCAGGCGGCGCAATTGCGCGTACCAAGACCGCCCGTTCTTCCACTGTCGCCAGATATACATGCGTAGTCGGCGACGAATCCATGAGTCCAGTCCTCGCAGCACGATGGGCGTCTGGCAGAAGCCGAAGTAGCCTCGCCAGCCGACCAGGTATCGCGCCAACGGCGCGATGAGCTGCGGTAGACTGACGTTCGATCGGGTTAAGCGGTTGGCGATGCCGCCAATCGAGGAAGGCCGATCGAGTCGAAGAAAGCGTTGGACAAGGCCTGCTGGACCGTCACATGGCGAGCCATGCGCCAGAACCCAGACCCTGCCCCGGCCGCCACGGCCGCGTGGAAGTGGGACACACTCAGGCGGCGCAATTGCGCGTACCGAGACCGCCCGTTCTTCCACTGTCGCCAGATATACATGCGTAGTCGGCGACGAATCCATGAGTCCAGTCCTCGCAGCACGATGGGCGTCTGGCAGAAGCCGAAGTAGCCTCGCCAGCCGACCAGGTATCGCGCCAACGGCGCGATGAGCTGCGGTAGACTGACCCCGAGCGTCCGACGCGTCAATTCCCGGATCCGCACCTTGAACTTCTCCAGGGCCTTCGCGGTGATCTGCCGGGTCGGCTCGGCGTCGTTCGAGATCGTGAATCCCAAGAACTTTCGCTCCCCGGATCGAGCCACCGCACTCTTCGATTCGTTGACCTTGAGCTGAAGCCGTGTCGTCAGGAAGCGACAGACGCTCGCCATGATGCCTCTCCCGCCCGGCGGCTGCGTACGTAGATGTTGCAGTCATGGGCATAACGGCAGAAGCGATGACCCCGGCGGGTCAGTTCGCGGTCGAATTCGTCGAGCACGAGGTTTGAGAGCAAGGGGCACAGAGGACCGCCTTGCGGCACCCCCTCGTCCGTCGGACCGACCAGCCCGTTCTCCATCACCCCGGCGTTCAGGTAGGCCCGGATGAGGCGGAGCAGTCGCTTGTCGGAGATCCGTCTGGCCACCCGATCCATCAAGATATCATGGTTAACTCGATCAAAGAATTTTTCTAGATCGATATCAACCACCCATTCGTAGCCTTCGGCGACATGGGATTGCGCCTGAGCCACGGCCTGATGGGCCGAGCGACCGGGCCGAAACCCGTAGCTGTGCTCCGAGAACGTCGGGTCCCAGCGGCCTTGCAGGACTTGCAGGATCGCTTGTTGGATCAGGCGGTCCAACACGGTGGGAATGCCGAGCTTGCGCACCCCGCCGTCCGGTTTGGCGATCTCGACTCGCCGCACCGGTTGCGGTCTATAGGTCCCGTTGAGCAGTTGTTCCCGGATGGTTGGCCAGTGCTCACGCAGGTAGTCCCGGGTCTCGTCGATGGTCCTGCCATCGACGCCGGGGCTCCCGTGGTTGGAGCGGACTTGTTGCCACGCCTGTTCGAGGTTCTCTCGTTCGCACACCTCCTCCATCAGGGACTCGCCAGTCGCCGGGTCTTCGGGTCCCCGCTTCGCCGTGGGTGATTCGGTCCCTTCACGGCCGGCGTCCGGGGTTTCACCCCGACCTTCCGTCATGAAGGCCAGTGGGAGCTGCAGGTACTGGATTTTCGGCCGCATGTCACCCACGAGTCGCGAGGCCTACTGGCCCCTCCCAATCGTTCAGGCCTTCGTCCGTCGTTCCCGGCTTGGCTGATCTGTTGCCCCGCCTTTCGGCGTTGGGGTGCCTATTGACGGTCAGGAAATAATGTCAGTAAGAGCCGGGTTGCGTTACACTCTGGGTATGAGAACCCAGGGCTCACCCGTCGAACTTGAGCACCGGCGCCAACTCGCCGTCCATCGATACCTCGAAGGGTATTCGGCCGACGAGGTCGCCGAGTTCCTCGGGATCTCGATCCGGTCCGTCTGGCGCTGGCTCGCCTGCTTCCGCGACCGAGGGCCGGAGGGCCTGTCCGCTCGCCCCGTGCCTGGTCGCCCCCCCAAGCTCACCGTCACCCAGGAGAAGATCGTCCTCCGGTGGCTCCGGGGCAGCCCCCTCGAGCACGGGTTCGCCACCGAGCTCTGGACCGCCCCTCGGATGGCCCAATTGATTGAGCAGGAGTTCGGCATCCCCTTCAACCCGCGGTCCCTCACCACCTGGCTGCGGGACCGCGGCTTCACCCCGCAGAAGCCCGAGCGCGTCGCCCGCGAGCGCGACCCGGAGGCGATCGCGGCGTGGCTCGCCGCCGACTGGCCACGGATCAAAAGAAAGCCAGACGCCAGGGGGCGCGCCTCGTCCTGATCGACGAGAGCGGCCTTCTGATGGCCCCGCTGGTCCGCCGCACCTGGGCACCGCGGGGCCAGACGCCGTAGTTGGTGCAGAGCCGGCGGGCCGCCGCAAGAAGGTCTCCGTCGCGGCGGCGCTGTGGCTGTCCCCGCGCGGCGACCGGCTGGGGTTGTACTTCCACACGCTGATCGACGGCTACTTTGACAACTGGTACGTGGCTGCCTTCCTGGAGGCGTTGGTGCACGACCTGGCGGGCCGCTTCGTGGTGGTCTGGGACGGCGGCACCATGCACAAGGGTGAACCCGATCCGCGAGTTGGAGGCCGCACTTCGGCGATCGCCCGAGCTTGGAGCGGTTGCCGCCGTTCGCGCCGGTGCTCAACCCCGTCGAGTTCCTGTGGAGTTGGCTGAAATACATCGCGGCTGAACAATTTCGCCCCGCGATGCTCCGGCCGAACTCGACGCCCGAGTGATCGCCGAATTGACGACGATTCGCGGAGATCAGGCGTTCTTGCGGAGCCTCTTCCATGCTTCGGAACTCCCGATTCCACTGACATTACTTTCCTGACCGTCAATAGATGGCCTCGCCGACAGCACGGCCTACTATGCCTTCTGCTGACTTCTGCACCGGGGTCAGGGTGCCTCGCGGCCCCCTCAGTCCCGTTTCCGAGACACGGCGCAGACCTCCCGAGGTAAGCTCGACCGCCTCACCCCTTTGAAGGTGGTTCAACAATCTCGCAACGTCTTGTAGCTTAAAATGTTGCGAGATTTCTGATAGAGATACGAATCTGGTACAAATCAGAATCTAATTTATTCGCTGTCCCGAGTTCGGGCCGTCAAGGCCGATTCGGAACGAATTCTCGCTCCAGCGACTTTATCTCGGCGCTAGTAAATGCCCCAGATTACCGCAATGACAGCGATTTATTTGCACCTCGTAGACGGGCAGCCACCTTCAAAGGGGTGGCTCGACCGCCTTCACCGCGCACCCGCCGGATCTACAACCCCAGGCCCTTGATGGATATGGACTTCGCGATCAGTGGTCCGCTCGTCCGACCTGGGCTGCCTCATATCCGATTTCTGTTCGTCAGGTCGCGGCTTCGCTCCACGCTTCCTTCAGACCCCGCCTCGCGGCGATGCCCTTGCCTTCGCTCGCACTTCACCTCCATCAGGTTGTGCAGGGGACTTGCACCCCCAGGCTGTCGAACATGCTCGGCACACCACTCGGCGGCGTGGGGAACGCCGCCAACGGAGTGCACCGACAGTGACCCCCGCAAGCTGGGCTTCGAGGCCCTGCGCTACTTGAGGAACAACGCGGACCGGATGCGGTACGACGCCTACCGCCGGTTGGGACTGCCGATCATGACTGCGCGGTGGAGTCGATGATCAAGCAGATCAACCGACGCGTCAAAGGGAGCGAGAAGTTCTGGTCGGAGCCGGGCGCGGAGGCGATCCTGCACCTGCGGGCCGACGACCTCAGCGAGACCGAACCGATGGCCCGATTCTGGAACCAGCGAGAAGAAGACGCCAGCGGTCAGCGAGCCGACCGCCAAACGGCATGACCGACCAGCCGCTTGGATTCTTGTTCACTCAAACCGTGTCGTGCGCCTCAAGGCCACCCGATCTCGTCGTCCGTCTTGATTTTTCTCCCTCACTCTGCCATAGTTATAATTTCATGGTCCACAGGAAGCCTCCCTAGCTCAATTGGCAGAGCAGCTGACTCTTAATCAGCGGGTTGAAGGTTCGAGTCCTTCGGGGGGCACTTGCGACAGAAGACGACGGTTTCCGCCAGTCTCCGTCTAACCCATGTTTGGGGTGAAACCGCCTGAGCCGGCGGCCGCCGCGCGTGAAAATGCCTTGTTTTCTAGGCTTTGGGCCTCAGGCAACCCCCGCCAGCCTGAAAAACGTAGTGACAATACTACTCCGCGTTCTCCGAGAATCTCTCAACAATCTCCTTGCCAAATCCTAATTGCGTCGTGATCATGGTTCTCATGTACCCCAGAACCGTAAAGGTCCGCTCCTCCAGCGGCACCGTCCACGAATACGTCCGCGTCGTCGCAGCCTACCGCGAAGCCGGCAAGGTCAAACCACGCGTCGTCGCCGATCTGGGACGCACAGATCTCCTCGTCGACATCCGCCCCAAACTCAAGCGACGTCTCGGTGGCGCCGGCCGTCCGCAAGACGCCACTCCCGCCGATCCCGAGGGCGTCGAGGCCTCGACTTGGGGGCCTATCCTCGCCGTCCGCGCTGTGTTCAACCCACTCGGCCTCTGGGCCATCCTCGACCAACACCGCGGCCACGCCAAAGGCGTCCCGTTCGCCGACCGCGCCTTCGTGCTCGTCGCCCACCGGCTCATCGCCCCGGCCAGCGAGCACGGACTCGCCGGCTGGCTGGAGACCGACTTCGTCTGCGACCGCAAGGGCCGACGCTTCATCCCCCACTGGCACCAGCGCCGCCGGGTCCGCGTCCACCCCCGTCAGCTCGACGCCTGGTACCGCACCCGCGACCAGCTCCACGCAGCCAAAGAACGCATCGAAGTCGCGCTTTTCCACCGGCTCCGCGACCTCTTCAGCCTCAAGCCCGAGTTGGTCCTCTACGACATCACCAGCACCTCCTTCGAGGGTGCCGGCCCGCACGACTTCGCCCAGCACGGCTCCAGCCGTGACGGCACGTCGCAGAACGTCCCGGTGATCGTCGGCGTGCTGATGGTCGCGGGCTGGCCGATTGCACACCACGTCTGGGCGGGCAATCGCATCGACCATTCCACAGTTCAAGAAGTTATCAATGATCTGCGAAAACGTTTCGAGTTCGGCCGGCTCGTCTTTGTGGGCGATCGGGGTATGCTCACCGATGAGAACATAGAGAAGATCACAAAAGATGAGCATGGATTCCTGGTCGGGATCAAGCGGCGGCGCAACACCAAGCTCGATGCCTGGCTCGATGCCATCGACGAAACCCACTGGATCGACTGCCCTGGCGGCATCAATACCCGAGAACGAAAGACCGATCCGCCCCGCACGCGTGCCCAGGAAGTCCCGTCCGGAGATTCCGACCTGCGCGTGATCGTCATCGCCTCCGACGAACGCCGCGGCTATGAACCGGCGAAGCGCCAACAGGCGATGGAGCGAGCACGTCAGAAGCTGGAGAAGCTCAAGGAGCGTGTGGCCTCGGGCGACTTGAAGCCGCCGGAGAAGCTCGGGGCGGCCGTCGAGCGGATCATGCAGAAATATCATGGCTATCGTTATTTCGATTGGAAGCTGATCGGAGGTGTGTTCGCGTCTTCCGAGAGCGAGACCCGGCTGGGGCGTGAGAAGAAGATCGAGGGAAAGTAGGTGATTTCGACCAGCGAGAAGGATCTGAGCATCCTCGAGGCGGTGGCGCAGTCCAAGGAGTTGATGGAGCTCGAGAGTGGGTTCCGGCAACTCAAGGACGTGCTGGCGCTGCGGCCGAGCTCTCACCAGGTCGAGCCGCGGGTCAAGGCCCACATCTTCGTGGCGGCGTTGGCGCTGTTGGTCCATGCTGGCTGGGCCGACGGCTCGAGGACTCGGGGTTGGAGCTGTCGCCTGAGCGGGCGCTTTTAAGCCCTGTCGACGGTCCGGCTGGTGCGCTTCCGCTGGGAGGGCCAAGGAGACCGCCGCGGGGTCTCTGGAGGCTGTCCCGATGCGCGGTTG
Source organism: uncultured Planctomycetaceae bacterium (assembly GCA_963803395.1). Taxonomy (GTDB): domain Bacteria; phylum Planctomycetota; class Planctomycetia; order Isosphaerales; family Isosphaeraceae; genus JAFANO01. The sequence continues at coordinate 296 of CAWDND010000019.1, read as the reverse complement.
GTCCTGAAGGCCCTGAAACGCGTCGACCAGCGACCGCTGGTTCCCCCCGAAGGGGAGGAGACCGTGATGTAGCGCGCTCATCGAAAACTCGGTTTTGGCTCTACGCAGGATCACGTCGCACCACCTCAGAGCTGTGTTGGCGGGAGGCTCGGGAGCTGGGACGATGGGTGCGGAAAGTCCTGTGGGCCGGGTCGATGCATCCATCCATTCTTTCGAGGGGGACGGTAGTGTAGTGACTAATCGAAAATTCGGTGTCTACGCCGCAAGGGGTTAAGTCGACTGACCCCAAACATGGG
>CAWDND010000018.1:0-7389 GCA_963803395.1 uncultured Planctomycetaceae bacterium | reverse complement strand
AGATCGAGGCGTTCGTCCATCAAGGCGGTCTCGAAATTCGATCGCCGGCTCTTCCAAGCCTTCGTCGAGAAGGCCGACCAAGAACTGGTCCTCCAGCGGCGGCAGGGCAAAGGCGGCGCCGGCATCCGGCTTCGGGGGACACGACCCTTCACCTTCAAGGCGACCTTTGGCGAGGTCACCGTTCAGCGGTCGCGAATCGAGCACAAGATGGATGGCACGATGGAGGTGCCGTCGGCGCGCCTGGAACACGTCGCACCAACTCCACATCACCCAGAATCTCCGGGACGCGGTCTGTGATCAGATGAGCGATCAATCCACGGAGAAGAGCCGCGCCGACCTCTGTCAGTACGCTGGGGACGAGAGTCTGTTGGGGCGGAGCACGATCATCGACATCGTGCATCAGGAGGGCGAGCAACTGATCGTTGCGCAACGTGCGCGTGCCCGGGCGATCCTGGACGGCGCGTCGGAGGCTCAGTTGGCCTGGCTCGGTCCTGCCGCGGCCGACCCCGACGCCATGACAGGGTTGGTCGATGACGACCCGCCGTTGGACGACTCGGAGGAAGCCCAGGCCGAGTGGGAACAGACTCAGGCCGAGTGGATTGCGACGGGCTTTCCCGGGTGTGAGCCGGCGTTCCCGACGGCCAAGGACGAACCGCGCCGTGGACGAGGGCTTCGTGATCGTCGAGCCCGATGAGGTCAAGACCAAGGCCCAACCATCGACCGGCCGCAAGGAGGTGTGGACGTACACGGCGGTGGTGCTGGTGAGCGGGTTGCGGTATGCGCTGGCGGAAGCCACGCCGGAGGGCCTGTGGTTGCAAGTCTCGGCGCTGCTGCTGGAGTTGGGAGTCCTCAGCGGCGAGCGTCGGTTGCTGGTCCTGGGCGACGGTGCCACCTGGATTCGAACGTGGTTCGAGAGCCTGGGGATTTCTCTCAAAGCGATGATCTTGTGCTGGTGGCATCTTCGGAAACGCTGTTATGAGCAGATGAGTTCGGCGGGGGGCCCCAAGGAACGACGCCGCGCGTTCGAGAAGGAACTCCTGGGGCAGTTGTGGGAAGGGAAGGTGGATACCGCGATCGCCCTTCTGAGAGGGACATTGGAGTGGGTCAGGAACCCCGCGGCGGTCGAGGAGTTGATCGCGTACCTGGAGAAGCGGCGTGCGTACATCCCCCACTACCAGCAACGGCAACAGGCGGGGTTATGGATCGCGAGCACCCGGGTGGAGAAATACAACGACTGGGCGGTGTCGGCACGTTGCAAGCACCAGGGGATGAGTTGGTCGCCCCAAGGGGTGCTGGCCTTGGCCGCGCTGGAAGCCGCGCGACGCAACGGTGAACTCGACGATTGGCGTCGGGATCGTGCGCTGCCCGAGCGAGCGTTGCCAGAACCGATTCGCAAGGCCGCTTGATCGCGGTATCGGCGCACCAACTGGCGAGCGCTAGGAAATAATTGTCGTCGATCAGTCGGATACCGCGGCCAGTCCCAGAGCCAGGTGGGGACCGCCACGGACGCGCCCAAAGGGAGGGCCTTCAGGTCCTTGGGGAAGGGGACCAGGCCCCGCTCGAAGACCTCCCTGGCCAGGCCGCGGGCCGGGAGCAGCGCGGGGTCGAGGCGGTGCGCCCCGGGGACGGAGTTGAGAACCTGGCGGGCCGCGGCGACGTAATGCGCCGTGTCGAGGTCGCGCGGGATCCTGCCGTCGCCCAGGGCGAGCGCCAGGCGGACGCCGGTGGCCTTCGCGGGCGTCGTGTCCTTGCCCGAGACGAGCCGATGGAGGAGCCGGAGCGTCGAGCCGGCGGCCTTGTACCAGCGCGCGACCTTCGGCAGGGGCGTCTCGGTGCCGGCCGCGGCGTCGACGACGACGGCCTCCCGGACCTGGGCCGACGGCCGGGTCACGGAGCAGAAGCGCACCCACCGCCGCTCCGCGGCGATGGTCACCTCGGGCGGCACGTCGGCGAGCAGCGCCGCCGCCACCGCGTCCGCCACGACCGGGGCGTTCGACGCCTTCGCGGGATCGGGGTCCCCCTTGAGGGCCGTCCCCTTGCGCTTGATCTTGCCCGCGGCGTCCCGGGTGGCGTAGCAGTTCGCCCCGAGCAGGAGCACGCGGTCGAGGGCGTCGACCTCCAGGACCATCTCGGTGTCGCGTTGCCAGTCCCCGAGGACCACGCGCCAGCGCCCGTCACCCCGCCGTGAGCGGAAGAGCAGACCGTCGGTGTTCGCGCTGAGGACCTCCGCGGCGGCCTCCTCGAGCCACTCGAGCAAGTCGATGAGCAGCAACTGGCCGCTCAGCGTCACCGCCAGCATCGCGTCGAGATCGAAGAGGGTCGAGTAGCGACTGCCGAACTTGCCGAAGGTGCTGTTGAGGATGATCTTCAAGCCGTACTGGGCGATCTCGAGCCGGTGCCGCTCGGCCCCGGTCGGCGCGACCTTCGCCGCGGCCTTCAGGGCGAGCCGGCGCTCCAGGAGGGCGCGGTAGAGGCCGGCGCCGAGGGTCCCGTAGGTCCGGGGGAAGATCCCCTTGCGATCGATCAGCGCGGGATAGTAGGACGCCACGTCGGCGGCCAGCAGGTCCCACTCGTCCGTCGCCCGGTAGAGCGCCTTGGGGTCGACGGAGTGGATCCCGCCCTTCCCGACGCTCACCCGCAGGGCGCCGATCGCGAAGGCCGCGGCGGGGACCGCGACCTCCGGCTTGCCGTCGCCCCACGTGACGTGGAGGGGCCGCCCGGCGAGCGCGTCGAACCACGCGGCCGCCGCGGCCGTCCGGGGCCTCCGGACGCCCGCCGGGGGCCTGTAGACGACCTCGAGGGGGACATCCGCTTGCGGCGGCTCGTGGCCCCCGTGCGCGGCCTTGTACGTGCCGCAGGAAGATCGTCTCGACGACCCCGGGCTTGCGGGTCGAACGGAGGTCGATGCCGTGTTCGGCCGAGAGCAGGGCCAGGGCCTCGATCTCGGGGGCGAAGACCTCGAGCACCGCCCACGTGTGCTCCAGGTCGACCCGGTTGTACGTCCGGATCTCCGCCCACTCGGCCTCGCCCAGGTCGGCGTCGGGAGGGTAGGGCAGCTCCCGGAGCTCGGGTCGGGCGAGATTGGCGGCGACCGCTTTGAGCGACGGGAACCGGCCGTTTTTCCGCAGCCGACCGGCCAGGTCGACGTGGTCGCAGACCAGTCGCGGGCAACCCCGCGGGTCGATCCCGCGGCGCCCGCCGCGGGGACGGCGCGCGGCCGCGATGATCTCACGGGACGTGGCATAGGCGTCGCGGCCGCCCAGGATCGCCCGGAGCAGCGGCACGTCGTAGGCCGACGAATTATAGCCGACGAGGATCTTGTGACGTTGGGCGAGCTGCGTGAGCGTCCGCTCGAGGGCCGCGCGGTCCCCGTCGACGACGCGGCTCACCCTTGTGACGTTGGGCGAGCTGCGTGAGCGTCCGCTCGAGGGCCGCGCGATCCCCGTCGACGACGCGGCTCACCCTCGTTTCTCCGCGGCGATCCCGACCGTAGAACCCGACCAGCCAGCGGCCGGGGTAGGCCTCGACGTCGAAGGCCACGGCCCGACGCCGATCGAACTCGAACGCAGGGACGCTCATGACGACGCCCCCCCGTTCGGCGAGACAAGGCCGGAGAGGTCGAGGAAATCCGTCTCGAGCCAGAACCGCGTCCCGTCCGGGGATTCGTCATGACGACGGTGGGCGAGGATTGCTTCAACATCATTCTTGGATAAGATCGCGAGAACATCATCTTCAGTGATCAAGTCGGCGGCGTCGCCCTTGCACTTTCGCGGGCCCTTGCTACAATTAATAGACATGTCATCCTCCGGGAGGAGCCGTCCCCGACACCGCGAGAGATGAGCGCCCCTCGGCGTTTGGGCCCGGCAGCCAGGCGGCAGTCCAAGCACCCCCCCGGAGTCCCCCTCTCACTGGGAGGGGTTTATTGGGCTTGGTGTCGATGGTTGTCCTTGAGATATCTCGATTTCGGCTCGGAGTTCCAGCCACGGTTCCGGTCTCCAATGAGGTCTTGGTAACGCATGACTCAGGATCAGAGCAGCGACCAACGCCGAGATCCCTTGGCGGAACACGCTGACCAGCCGCTCCTTCGTCCCCGAGGCGCGGAGCCGAGGCGCCCTCGGCTCGGGCTCGCGACGCCGCTCTGGGCCGCGCCGACGCGCCGCCCGGGGCTCGCCCGAGGGCTTGGTCCCGGCCGGACCCCCCGTCGCGCCGGCGGGGGCCAGCTCGGGGATCGTCTCCACGGGGACCTCCTGACTGGCCTCGAAGTCCCCGCCCACGGCCAGCACGTACCGCGTCGCCACCGCCAGCACCAGCCCGAGCCGCTCGGCACGGTCGCAGTCGGTCATCCGCGTCTGGTCCCAATGCCAGCCGGCGCTCTTGAGCAGCTTGTATCCGTGCTCGATCCAGGCCCGCATCCCATCCCACAGGCCCTCGGCCTGCTCCGGCGCCAGGTCCGTCACCACAAACCACGGTTCGTCGTAACCCTCTTCCCAGCAGGCCAGGAGCGTGCATTCCAGCCGCTTCTCGGGCTTCTTCGGGAACGCCATCCCGCGGCCCTGCCACCGGCGACCCGGCTTGGGGACGAACCGGCTGACCGGGACGCCGACCTTGCCCCCCTGCCTGCGGAACTTGCCGCACTGGGTGATCCGCATCAGAGGATGCCAACCCAGGGCGACGAGCGCCACGGGAGAGCCAGCGTGCGTACAGCCGGCGATCGGTCCTCACGACGACGGTCCAGCCCGGGGACACCCGCTGAGAGAATGCCGCGAGCAAGGCGAGCCACTCGGGCTTCCAGGCGTGGGTCACATGGGCGGGGAGGATCTTCCAGGCCACGGGGAGGGCGGAGCCGCGGGACACGACGCTGATCGACCACACGGTGAAGACGGCGCCCAGGCTGGTGGCATCCAGGGCCAAGGCCAACCGCTTCGACGGCCAGCCTTTGAGCACCCAGGCCAGCAAAGGGGCGAAGCAGGTGGTGACATCGAGCTCCTGACGTCGGGTCCCCGATTGGGCCGCGGCGGGCTGGGAGAACTCCTGGAGCCGCCAGCGGAGGGTGTGGAATCCGACGGCCACGAAGGGGAGCAAGGCGGTGACGACACAGTGGAGGCCGCACCGCTGGGCGAGGATCATGCCGAAGCTGTACAAGGCCAGGACGGTGGCCTGGGGCCGACTGAGGTTGGGGAAGGCGTCGCTGACTTGCTCGGTCCAGGCATCGAGTGGAGTGCGGCGTGGCATGGGAGGACCTCCGGTGAACACGGTGGTGCCGATGACTTCGTGTCCCAGAGGTGAAAATCTGATGCCTCGCCAACTGCTTACCTCGTATCGGGTTAGAAAAACCCCTCCCAGTGAGGAGTCCCCCTCCGGGTGGGTTTGTTGCGGCCCGCGCCGACCTGCGGCGCGCGGGCCGGCCTCCCATATCATCCGCCGGGCGCGGCGGTCGTCTCCCGGGCGTGGCGGGCGGATCGTCAAAGGTCCCGCATCCGCGAGCCGGCGGAGTGCCCCCGCGGGACAGCCGAGCCGCCGTCCCGCGAGCCGGGACAAGGTCCTCGCCCGCCTGCGGTCGGCGCGGGACCAGCTCGCCGCCGCGCCGGGGTCGGGCGACCCGAGAAAGGCGGAAAATGGCTATGGAGGTCGTGTCCTGCAGCCGATGGCAGGGGAGGAGGACATCGGGGGTCGAAGCCCGATCGAGTCTGCCTGCAAGCCACCCCACTTGAATGGGGGTGGTTCACGACCGGAACCTCATCCGCTCCGAGGGCCTCTCATGCCCCAGAAACGTGACCGCTGGCGGCCGGCGGACCAGGAGTTCCAGGCGGCGCTGGTCCTGGAGGAACTCAACCCCCCCGCCACCGACTGCTCCCTCTGCGGCACGCAGCCGCCCCGCTATCACGCGACGTGTTACCCGTCCACGCCGCTGGCGCCCTACCTCGGCGCCCACGGCGGCCAGCCGGCCGTCTGCGACTTCCTCCTCTGTGACCGCTGTTCTCACCTCCCCGACAGGGACGACCGGCTTGTGGAGACGACGATCTTGCGCCGTGGCTTCGCCCTGGCGACCGTCGACGCCGGCCTCCCGACCGCCACCATGGCCGCCTTCTACCGCGCCTACCTCGGGTACCGCATCGGGGGGGATGCCGTCCACGCCGTCGTCCGGGCCCTCCTCCAGGTCGGCCTGTCGCACGCCGACACGGACCGGTTCTTGGCGGCGGTCGAACGCAACGCCCCGACGTCTAGACCGAAGTTCCGGACCCGTTTTTCGCACAACTTCCCTTGTGATAAAGACTTCACCGCGATTCTGACTCCCAATTGTAGCCAAAATATTTCCGGGTCATTCCTGACCGTCACGGATTTTGTAGGAGTGGACATTTATATCCACCGAGGGACGCGGAGATCAAGAGGTTTTGCAGCCAACAAGCGTGATAGCGGTGTTGGTTGAGACGTTCGGCAGGGCAACGCCAATCCTCGTTCTTCCGCGTCGTCGCTGGGTGCCAGGGCGAGAAGTTCCACAACCACGCCCACGCGCGGCCGTGCCACCGGCACGCCGCCCGCGAGCCGTGAAGGTGTTGGCCGTGATCGAAGGAGCGGTTCATCCCCCGCAGCAGGCGATCCCACATCTTGCTCGTGCGGTGGCCGTCGGGATGGAGCTACGCGATCGACCCTCGCGCGCGCTTGTCGCACAGGTCCAGGACCTTCTCCAAAACGACTCCGGAAAGCTCTCGGATCGCCCATCGCCGCAGCGATCGGAGCCGTGGCGCGAAGCTGCGGCGGTCGGACGCGTGATCCGCCTCCCAGACCCGGCGTGAGACCTCTGCGAGCACCTCCTTCAAGTGCTTGGCCCGGTCGCGGATCTTGAGCCACGCGTGCAAGAAGCGGATTTTGTAGGAGTGGACATTTATATCCACCGAGGGACGCGGAGATCAAGAGGTTTTGCAGCCAACAAGCGTGATAGCGGTGTTGGTTGAGACGTTCGGCAGGGCAACGCCAATCCTCGTTCTTCCGCGTCGTCGCTGGGTGCCAGGGCGAGAAGTTCCACAACCACGCCCACGCGCGGCCGTGCCACCGGCACGCCGCCCGCGAGCCGTGAAGGTGTTGGCCGTGATCGAAGGAGCGGTTCATCCCCCGCAGCAGGCGATCCCACATATTGCTCGTGCGGTGGCCGTCGGGATGGAGCTACGCGATCGACCCTCGCCGCGCTTGTCGCACAGGTCCAGGACCTTCTCCAAAACGACTCCGTGAAATGCTCTCGGATCGCCCATCGCCGCAGCGATCGGAGCCGTGGCCCGAAGCTGCGGCGGTCGGGCGCGTGATCCGCCTCCCAGACCCGGCGTGAGACCTCTGCGAGCACCTCCTTCAAGTGCTTGGCCCGATCCCGGATCTTGAGCCACGCGTGCAAGAAGC
>CAWDND010000017.1:0-69195 GCA_963803395.1 uncultured Planctomycetaceae bacterium | reverse complement strand
CTTTTTTTGAGGCACGTCGTGCTGATGGAAGCGGCAGGTCACGGTTGCCTTGTTTTTCGAGCATCCCGGTACGAAGCCACAGTCGCATAATTGTTAGTGTACTAACACCTGTGCGCCGAAATTTCGGCGCCGCGCTGACAGGCAAACGCTGCCGAATCTAGAAACAAAGCCTCTGTCGACGAGGAAGGTGTTCGACGCTTGTAAAAGTCCGAAAGTCTAGTCAGACTCGATCGAGGTTGAGGACGGTGGGGTCGGCCAGATCCTCCGGTTCGGCGGGATCGACGAGGATGTTCTCCCCCGGTAGGCCGTTGGGGTCCAGCAGGTAGATAGTCCCGTTCTTGATCACGGCACGATAACCGGAGTCGTCGATGGCATCGAAGAGTTGCCCCTCGATCTCATGGAAATCGGGGTCCCCCATGCCGAGGCTCTCCTCCGCAATTCGATCGTAAGCGTCCACCAGGCGGGACAGCATCGCCCGATCCGGGGGCTTGGCCATCGTTCATGCTCCTTCCAAGATCAGTGTGGTACGAGGCGAACACGCCGAATCGGTGCCGAATGTCCCGCCGGGAGGTGCCGTCACTCGTCATCGAACAGCATGGATGCAAGCCGTCTGGTGTCGTTGTCCCGTACGAAGACGACAACCTTGTTCCGGGCGACAGCCTTCTCGTAGTCGGCGGTCAGCATAGACTGCGACCGTTCGTCCAGGTCAGCCCTGAACTCTTCGTAGGGATACGCATAAATCTTCTGACTCGGGAGGTCCAGCAGCATGACGGGCCGCTTGTCCTCGAATCGCTTGTAGAACATGAGGATGTGGGGCAAGAAGTACTCGGCGGCCTCGACCAGATCGTCGTTGGGGCTGTCCTTCCGCTTCCCCTTGCTCATCGGCCCCTCCTCCTTGGCTTCATCGGCAGGATATCACCGCCGTCATCCTCATCCGGCTCGTCTGATTCCGAGGACATCCTCGGCAACAGGTGCGATGACTCAATCAGTGCCGGCAACAGCCCGGACCCGACGACCCTCCCGATGAGAACACCGTAGGACACCCCGGCGAGAGCCCGTTCCCGGTCTCGCTCGTACGCCAGGTAGAGGATGCCGCCGCAAGTCCCCGTGATCGTACCCAGGAACGATCCCAGCGGTCGTCGTTCCTGTGCGACTAGATTCGGTCCCACGAGCACCCCGGCGATGCCACCTGCCAGGCTCCAGGGGAGCGCCAAAGCTCCTCGACGACTTTGCTGTCGATCCCAGCCGTCTCGAACGCCGTCAGCACGGACTCGACGAGCGGGAGGAACTCGGAGTCATGGAGGATCGGCCCGTGGTCTTGCCGCTCGAACATCGCCTCGACCTGTGCCTTACCCAGCCTCACGACGAGTTTCCCGCACGGGTCATTCATGGTCTTCGTCCTTGGACGTCCCTTACATGCCGTTCCCGGTCGCCTGCTGCGGGGGTCGTCATGCCGGTCCTCAGCGATCCTCTTTCTCCGGGATGTACGGGATCAAGCCCTTCCGCAATGCCTCTTCCTGGAACTCCCGCTTCAGATGCCGGGCGTCCACGACGAAGCCGTTGATCTCGATCATCCAGGCCATCGGGTTCGTGTCCATCCGGCTGGGCAACGTCCATTGCCTGTCGAAGGTGCGGACCTTGAGCAGGTCCCGGATCGCCTTCGATTTGCCCTGGCCGGTGCTCTCGGCAACCCCGAACGCCTTGTCGACGGCCGTCAGCTTCATGTGCGGCCTGCTGCTGCTGTCGTCGAGGAAGTTGACCCAGCCGATCGTGCGGACGACCCCGCAGGCCCAGGTCTCGGGCTTGCCGCCGAGGAGCGGGGACGGGCGTTTGCGGGCCAGTGCCCCGGCGAGCTTGCGGCAGAGAACCTCATACTCCCCGGTCAGATGCTCCCGGCAGAACGCATCGGTCAGGCCCACGATGTCGTCATAAACAGGGCGAACCGCCGACGGGACCGAAGGCCCCTCGCTCGGACGCCGCTTCTTCCTGGCCATCGGGATCGCCTTCCACGTTCCAAGGGGTGATTGATCGAAATCCTCACGGTCCGTGTGACTCTCATGCCGACAGGGCCAGTTATGGAACCAGTAGGCGTAGTCGGAGACCAGCTTGAAGTTCGGGTCCTTCTGATTGACCTCGATTTCGCAGAGCGGGAACTCGATCGCTTCATCTCGATCGCGCCCGGTGCAGATCAGACCGTCCTCCTCGATCAGGATGTGCTCCGCGGGATCGAGCAGGCCGGTCACGATCACGGTGACCCGCTTGCGGGAGAAGGGGCCGATCTCCTCTTCGCCGCAGAGGGCGTTGAAAGGGAACTTCAGGCGTCCCGAGAGATGGCAATGGTAGGCCAGGAGGGAGTCGTGGCTGATCTCGGGGAGCGGGTCGTCGTGCGTCAACCCGAGGGCCATGCGGACCCGATCGTCCTGATCCTTCTGCGACAGCAGTGGCGTGAGGATCTCGGTCGGTTGCTCGATCGGGACCGGCGTTCCGTCATCGGCTTCAAGGTCATCGTCGCCGAGCCACATCATCTCGACGTCGCAGTCGTCTCGCTGGCACCGCTTCCGGTAGACCGGGTGCATGCCCGCGAGGGTCCTCTCGTCCCACGTGATCTCATAAGTGATCTGGTCGTCCACCTGCTCGACCATCTCAATCGTTCCCGACCAACCGCCCAGGGGAATATCGGGGAAGTCGGGGTCGGCCACGCCGTACTTGACCCAGACCTTGGCCCCCGGCTCGAACCGAGGGGACGTGGTAGGCTCGCTGGGATTCGTCATGGGTTCGCTCGATCCTGGTCCTCGATCAGGGGGAGCCGACCGTCTTGAGGCCGATCGGGATCTTGCCCATCCCGGTCAAGGTGTCCCTCCCATCCCATGGCCCGATCATAGCAAAAACCACGGGCCGAGCGTGGCTCGGGTGGCCCGAGCCTCGGCCTGAGCCGGTCGACGGCGCAACCTCTTGCGCAGGATGATGAATGACCCTGGGCCGGAGTCCCAGTGCGGGGCTGGCGAACCCCTGGTCGGAGATGTGCATCGAATTGTGGCTCTCGTTGAGGCTCAGTCGTTCCAAAATAAGTCCGACGGTCCGCTACAACGCAAGCTCATGTCCTACATCTCCTTCGGTGTAGGTGACGTAACTTCTCAAAAACCCCGGTCAGAATGGCATGGCAGTTGGTAGAATTTGGCCATGACCGTACCGTTGCCCGACATCTCTGAAGCAGAATGCACCCCGCTGGTGCGGCAACTGCTTGATATCATCGGCCACCTGCAGAACCACATCCAGGAACTGGAAGACGAAATCCTTCGCCTCAAGGGCCTCAAGTCCCGGCCGACCATCGCGCCCAGTCCTCTCGAGACTCCTCCCCGTCCGCCTCGCGACCCGGGTCAGAAGCGGCCCGGATCAGCCAAGCGGCTCAAGACCGCCCCATTGACCATTACCGACGAGGTTGTCGTCCCGCTGGCCGACCCGCCACCCGGATCGATCTTCAAAGGCTACGAAGACTTCGTGGTTCAGGATCTCCTCCTCCGCCCGCGGGTCATCCGTTACCGCCGCGAACGCTGGCAGACCCCCGACGGCCAAAACCTGGTGGCCGGACTGCCAGCCGATGTCCGGCCCGACAGCCACTTTGGCCCGAATCTGATCTGCTTCATCCTCCACCAGGATCACCACCAGCACGTCACCCAGCCGTTGCTTTGGGAACAGTTGGACCAAACAGTTGGACCAATTAGGCATCGACATCTCTGTCGGCCAAGTCAGCCGGATCCTGACTGAAGAGAAAGACGCCTTTCACCAGGAGAAGGCCGAACTGCTGCCTGCCGGGTTGGCGGTGTCCACCCACGTGCAGGTGGATGATACGGGAGCGAGACACCAAGGGCACAATGGCTTTTGTACCCACATCGGCAACGAGTTGTTTGCCTCCTTCGAGAGCAGCACCAGCAAGAGCCGCCCGAATTTCCTGGAGGTGCTCCGCGGGCCCGACACCGATTCCACGATCAACGACGTTGCGGTGGCCTACTGGCAGCGGCAGAAGTTGCCTCAGGCGGTGATCGCGCGGTTGACGGCCGGTGCGCAGCGGTGGGCCGACAAGACGGCCTGGCAGGCGTCTCTGACCCAGCAGCAGGTGACGGATCCACGGCACGTGCGAAGCGCCACCGAAGGGGCGGTGCTGGGGAGTTTGATCGCACACGGGGTGTCGCCGGAGTTGACGGTCCTCAGCGATGGAGCCGGACAGTTCGACGTGTTTGGGCATGCGTTGTGCTGGCTCCATGTGGAGCGTCCGCTGGAGCGGCTGGTGCCGCACAATGAGAAGCATCGCCAAGCCATCGAGCAGATCCGGCAGCGAATCTGGGAACTGTACGCGGGGTTGAAAGCGTATCGGCAGGCGGTGCGCGAAGCGTTGGGAAAGCAGTTTGATGAACAGGTGGCCCAACGGACCGACTATCCGTCGATCGACGGGGTGTTGAAAGGGATGGCGGCGAATCGAGCGAAGTTACTGCGGGTGCTGGAGCGGCCCGAGGTGCCGTTGCACAACAACCTGAGCGAGGGGCACATCCGGGACTACGTGAAGAAGCGGAAGCTCAGCGGCAGCACCCGCAGCGCGTTGGGGCGACGAGCGCGGGACACGTTTGCGAGCCTGAAGAAGACATGCCGGCGGTTGGGAGTGAACTTCTGGGAGTATCTTCAGGATCGCGTGCGTGGCTTGGGTCAGATTCCGCGGTTGGCGGATCGGATCCGCCAGAAAGCGGAGGAGGCCACGGCCGGGAAAGCCAGAGCCGCGCTGCCGCATGACCCGGGCGGGGCGGTGGTTTGAATGCCGACTTCCGTGGCGCAAAAATAGCCCACAATTTGTCGGCTCCCATCGATGTAACTACGAGTATTCAAACGTGACTGGGAGGTTTTGCAGCCAGGGGACACGTTGGCCATCAGCGCGCGTGGTCGCTTCGCGCAGGATGGGATTGTGGCACCGCCTGTCCAGACGCACGATGATGCGCTGGGCCTGGATCTCAATCACCCCGCCCGTCTCCACGAACGTGCGGTAGAGCTGTTTCGGGGCGGTCTTCTCGAAGCCTTTCAGTTGCGTCGCGAGCCAGCGGTAGCAGCCATTGGCCAGCACCGTCAGCATCACATCCACGTCGACATTCAAACGCACCTCGCTGGCCAGGCAGTCCAGATGGAAGAAGTTGACACTGATGCCCAACCCGTCCTCCACGCGGTTGCGTCCTGCATAACGCTTGATCAAATTCCGGGCGCTCTCCTCGCGGTTGTTTGACAAGAAGAGCGTGGGCTGGTCACGACCCAGACCGGTCACAGCCAGTTGTCGAATCGAGCCCTCGTAACCAGGCAACTCAACGGCCTCATCCACGAAGCGGATGTTCTGATGGCGACGTTTGGGGATATCGATGACCGCGCAGTGCCAGGCGTGGGCGGGCAGCGCCGCTAGCCGGCGCAACAACCGGGACCCGCGGCGTCGGATCGTCACGAACCAGATGCCACGCCGGTTGACACGCGACAGTTCGGGATAAGGGGCCACCTTGGAGTCGAAGTAGAGCCATTGGGGATCGTGACCGGCCAGGGTGTGCCAGAACTCGACGAATCGCATGACTTCGCCCGCTTGGTCGTCCCGGGTCAGATTGGCGTTCCCATAGCATAAGACGCCGCTCTCTCGCTCCTGGGCGAAGAAGGTGAGCACGCTGGGACCGGCCTTGCGCTGGGTCGCGATGTAGTGCGTGTCCAACCCCGTCGGATCACCGCGGTAGGGGATCGGGTGGTAATCCACGGAGAAGTCTCGTGCCTGGGGGAACAGGAGGGCCGACAAACCGGCGACCCAGTCAGACAGGAGCCGTTGCTGATGAGGCCGCTGAGTCCGGTAGGAGTAGTCAGTCGCGAAGCGCTTCTTGGGCGGGATGTTCAGGCCGGCGAAGAGGCCCACGCCCTCATCACAGTTGAAGTCGTCGATGTGGCTGCGCCGCTCCTTGTCCAGGAGCTTCAAGCTCAGCAGGCTGAGCAGCGCACTGACGGCGGGGACCATCTGAGAGCCGGGAGAGCCGGCTTGGGCGACGAGTCGGTCGAAGTGGAGCTGGACCAACAGCGGCAGGAAGAGGAAGAGGCCAGCGACTCGGCTACGCACGGATCGTCCCGGAGTGAGGTCGAGGTGACGACAATCGGCCACAGCGGGTATTTCTGGGGCGGCCAAGGGTTGGCACGGGAGTCGGCCGGGGGGCCGTCCCCGTTGCGGTCTGGCAAAAAGGGGGGAAGGTGTTCGGTCTCCCATTGGCCGCGAAAGCGACTGACGAGGGCTCGCATCGTGTCATAACGATAGCCGAATTGCTGGGCGACCTCTTGCATCGACCGCTGCTCCACGAAGACGGCACGAAGAGCCTCGTACTGACGATGGAGCGTGTCGGTGGGTTCGAGGAAGAAGGAGCGGTAGGGGATGCCTTCCATGATCCGACCTCGGTTAGGTGTGGGGGAATTATCATCGGCAACACTGATCCAGGTCGTATGCTAAAAGGCGGGCTGCGCGTGGGGAAGGTCCAGAGGTGAGGGAGCAAATGTCGGTTTTCTGGCTCGAAATGAGGCCGCGCCGAGAGAGACCGCCCCCAGAGTCGCGAGAATCAAGGTGGCCGAGAACATGGGCGACACTCAGAAATCGCCCACTCAGGATCTGCGAGAACGCACACGATTCACGAGAAAAATGGGGTGTCCCACCTCTGAGAGTGTGGGGTATTTTCGGGCCACGGAAATCGGCGTTGAATGCCGGGTCGGACGTTTGGTGTTGAGTCTCCGCGCTATCGCTGCGCTGAACAAACGAGAGGGATCCGGACCCGGAGTTATTGAGAAGTTACTAGGGCGTGTGGACAAATCCTAGGGATTTTGGGTAAGGTTGGCAAACTGATTTACGGTTCTGGACCTACCGGGAGGGTTACCATGCGACGCCACGAGATCACGGATGAACACTGGGATCGGATCAAGGGCTTCCTCCCCGGCCAAGAGGGTGACCCCGGCGTGACTGCCAAGGACAACCGGATGTTCGTCAATGCCGTCCTCTGGATCGCCAAAACCGGCGCCCCTGGCGCGACCTCCCCGAACGCTTCGGCCCCTGGAATTCGGTGTGGAAGCGGTTCGATCGGTGGGCCCGCAAGGGCGTCTGGCATCGGGTCTTCGAGGCGTTGAAGGACCCCGACTTGGAGTGGCTGATCCTCGACAGCACCGTGATCCGGCGCACCCGCATGCGGCCGGGGCGGTAAAAAAGGGGGCGCCGACCAGGCGTTGGGTCGGTCCCGCGGTGGATTCAGCACCAAGTTGCACTTTGCCGTCGACGGCTTGGGCAACCCCGTCGTGTTCCTCCTGACCGGTGGCCAGGTGGCCGACGTGACGCAGGCCGAGGCGCTGATCGATGAGAACAAGGTGGAGGCGGCCCCAGGACGCGACACCCCAGGCCCCAGCCCAGGGGCCGAGGCGCTGATCGATGAGAACAAGTTGAAGGCGGTGATTGCGGACAAGGCGTACGACAGCGATCCGTTCGGGGCGGCGATCGAGGCGCGCGGAGCAGCGGCGGTGATCCCACCGAAGAAGAATCGGACTGTGAAGCGCGATTATGATAAGCATTTGTACAAAGAGCGAAACCTAGCGGAGCGATTTATCAATAAGATCAAGCAATACCGTCGTGTAGCGACCCGTTATGAGAAGACGGCACGCAACTTTCTTGCATTTATTCATGTAGCTTCGATCATGGTTCTACTGATATAGCCCAAATACCGCAGCTTTCCCAGCTGTTGTCCACACGCCCTAGCCCAACTTCCGCAGTTGGGACAAAATTTCACCGATTTCCAGGTGCTTTTTCGACGTAACTCCTTAGGCTCATGGGCCCAAATCAGTGACTTCCCCATTGACTTTCGCAGATCGTCGAAAACCATTCTCTCGGCCATGCACCCCGATCCTGAGGAGTTCATGCGATGGATTTCCCCATCAATGATCTAATGGATGAAAATGCTTGTTATCAATTCCTCATCGACATCTTTCATCCCCAGGGCTTGCACTGTCCCCGCTGTCAGACCCAAGAAGGACTTCAAATTCAAAACTATTATCGTGACCCAATACTCAATTATCGATGTACTCAATGCCGCCGGGTCTTCAATGCCTGGACGGGCACCCTCTTCCAGGGGACCCACTGGCGGCCCACGCAGATGGTCCTCATCCTGCGCGGTTTTACTCCGGGGGTGTCCACCGCCCAGTTGGCCCGGGAACTCTCATGTAGCCGAAGGCATCTCTTGGATCTTAGACACAAATTCCAAGCACAAGCACAATCCAACTCCCTTTCCGCACATCGGGTGCGATCCCAATAAGCGGTTATGCCGCAGTACGCTTAGTTTGCTTCTTCGCTGATGGTTGCGTCCATTCGTCGTCCTCGTCTTGGAGCGCTTTCAACTCGGCCAAGCATTCGGGCGGCATCCAGCGCCACTCCGTTCGCCGGTCCTTCGCCATGGCCCCCCGCGTGTGCTCCAGGATCTCTTCCCACCGGCCCGATACGACGGTCGCTCTCAGTTGGAACACCGCCTCTGCGTTGTCCTCCGTCCAGTAAATGCCGTTGCCCTTGAGCCGAAGATTGATCACCCGCCGGATCGTGCTCTCGATCGCGCCGCTGCCCCTCGGCACACCGCGGCGTCGGAGGCAGTCATACCGCAGTCGCCCCGCATCCGAATGCTTGGTCAAATAGCGGATCTCGCGCCACATCGGTGAATCCTCGGGCTGGTTCACCGCCAACACCTTCAATTCGGCGATCACGTCCCGCTTCTGCCCTCCTTGAGGAGCCCGCGAAGCCGCTGGTAAAGCCCCTTGCGCTGGCCCTCGGTCAGTGGCAAAGCCGCCAACGCCACACTCAGATGATGCACGGCATGACACCAATCGAGCACCTCAACAACCCGCTTCGGATCCAACTTGGCCTGGGCGATGACCCAATCCAACCGCTTCCAGATCCACGGGGCGCCGTCGGCGACGAACGTCACCAAACGAGCCCCAGCGGCACCCATGCGGTGCAGATGAAACGCCACCAGTTCGATCAACGCATCGGGCCCCTGGAGCGTACCGTCAATGACGGGCTGGCTCCCCCGAACCATGCGCCCCTTCTTGTCCACCTCGAACAGGATGGCCACCTTGGGCTCGCGCCACTCGATCCGGAACTTCTTCCGTTTCCGCTTTCCGCCGACGCGAATCGTCTCCACCACGGTTCGCACGCGGAGGCGACCGCCGTCGATCCCGACCGCGATGCTCTTGCCCGTGAACTCGCTGCCGGCAGGGAGTTCCCCACGACGGAACCGCATGAGGTCGCGCGTGCGGGTCGCCAGCATCTGGGCTCCCAACTCACCAGCGATGCGCCGGATCGCTTTCTCGTCGAGATCCAGGCCCTGCCGCGCCAACTCCGCGCGACGGTTCGAGGGGCAGCAGACCGACCAGGCGACCCACCTTGGATTGCGCATTGGGGCTGCAACCCTCACTGATTCGATAGGCCGCCAGTTCGGGGTAGAGACCGCTTCCCTCCGGGCCTCGTCCCCTGCCGGTGCGCCCCCGAGGAGAGCAGTAGAGGGTCATCACCGTGACCGCCAGGCCACCCAGAAGCCGGACCACCAGGGGGCGTCTTTTTTTTCAACGGGGCGGAGCGGCACCTCCGCTTCGCCGATCACTTTGTCGATGTGCGGAGCCGTCTCAGGCTGCTCACTGGCCTTGGCCAGCAGCCCGGCGACGTAGAGGTCGGCCTGCCGTCGGGCTTGCTCGTGAACTTCGCGTTCCACTGCGGCGAAGCTTGCCGGGTCGGTGGTCAGGCGTTCGAGCCACTCGTGTTCGCGTTCGGCCAGCAATCCTCCGGTTTGGTCGGCCACGGCGGCGGGTGAGGATGCCGGCGGGCCGTTGGGACGTGGACGCTTTGCGCTTCTCTTCGGCTTGTTCCGGCCCATCGGCTCTTCGGACTCCAGAAGTACCTCCATGACAGGCTCCTTCGCTGATGCTTATCATCGTGGCTCGGCCGCTGCCTGATGAAATACCTTAACCTCCAACCTTTTCCTCGTCACCGCTTTTTGGGATCGCACCCCCGCACATCTCGGTCTGAATAACTCCGATTTTCCTTCTCAACTCGGTTGACGCTAGCCAACGGCCGGTAGCCCTCCTTCACGCGGGCGTCCCGCAGGCAGATCATCGCTGCCGGGTGCCCCACGAGTTGGCATGATGGCGATGCCGCATTCTTCTCCTTGTCCCACCACCAGTCAATGTCCCGGCCGCGGGCCGGATCTTTTCCCCTCCGGGTTACAGGACGGCCACGAGACGTAAGTCACGCCGGACTCGATTTACGTCAAGGCATATTCAGCTAACTATTTCGTCTAGATCCTTCACCTCTTGACGATTCCTCACTTCGGACAATGATGTCGGCGGGAATCGAGGCACGCTGACCGCTGATCACGCGGCGGTCCAGGGCGGCCGATTGACTCGTCGGTAACCCCGCAAACTCGTCCGGAGCGACATCGGTGAAGACCCCGGAAGATTCCATGCCCGTCACCCAGGTGGGCCAGCGCGCCGAAGCGGTCGGCCACGACCTCCACTCCTACCGCGTCGGCCTGCTGCCGATCGTCAATCGCATTCTCGAACGGTTGCGACTCGAGGAGTTCTTCCGCGCGTATCTACCACCGCAAGACCGCCGCTGCCGCATCGATCCGGCCACCGGGCTCCTGGTCCTGCTCAAGAACCTGCTCCTGTCCCGCGAGCCCCTCTACGGCGTCGGCGAGTGGGCGGCGCGGTACGCCCCCGACTTGCTCGGGCTCTCCGATCGGCAAATCGCCTCGCTCAATGACGATCGCGTGGGACGGTGTCTCGACCGCCTGTTCCAGAACGACTGCGGTTCCCTCGCCCTGACGGTCGCGACTCACGCCATCTCGGGATTCGGCGTGGGACTCGACCAGTTGCACAACGACTCCACCACCATCACGTTCCACGGCGACTACCCCGACGCGACCCACGAGGAGAAGCGCAAGGAGCAGATGCGGCTGGCGATCACCTGGGGGCACAACAAGGACCACCGGCCCGACCTGAAGCAACTGCTGTTCATCCTCACCGTCTCCCGGGACGGCGGTGTCCCGGTCTATTTCCAGGCCAAAAGCGGCAACACCGTCGATGACCAGACCCACCGCGCCACCTGGGACCTGCTCTGCACGCTGGCGGTGCGCCGCGACTTCCTCTACGTGGCCGACTGCAAGTTGGCGACCGCCGAGAACATGGCGCACGTGCACCAGCACGGCGGCCGGTTCCTCACCCTGATCCCTCGCACCCGGAACGAGGACCGGGTGTTCCGCGAATCGTTGTCGCGGGGCCAAGTCCGGTGGCGGCCGATCTATGACAAGCGCGACGAGGACGGGGAGATCATCGATCAGTTCAGCGTCAGTGAAGAGCCGGCGCTGAGCGCGGAGGGGTATCGCCTGGTGTGGTATCACAGCACGCGAAAGGCGGAGAACGACGCGTCTCAGCGGGCACGGCAAGTGGATCGTGCCTTGCGGGAACTCGCCGAGTTGCAACAGAAGCTCGGTGCGCCGCGGAGCCGCTTTCAGGATCGGGCCAAAGTCGCCACGGCGGTCGAGGCGATCCTGGAGTCGCGGGGTGCCAGCGGCTGGATCACGACCACGATCGAAGAGCGGGTCGTAGAGAAGTATCACCAGGAGGGTCGCGGGCGTCCGAGCGAGAGGACGCGATATATCAAAGAGGAGATCACGCGGTTCGAGTTGAAGTGCGAGGTCAACCACGCGGCCTTGGCGGCGGAACATCTCAGCGACGGGGTGTTCCCCTTGATCACGAACGACCGGACCCTCTCGGAGCAGGAGTTGTTGCTGGCGTACAAGGGGCAGCCGGTGATCGAGAAGCGGTTCGCGCAGCTCAAGACGGATTTCGCCGTGGCCCCCGTATATCTGAAGGAGGTGAGCCGGATTCAGGCGTTGCTGTGCATGTATTTCTTCGTGCTGCTGGTGGAGTCGCTCTTGGAGCGGGAACTCCGTCAAGCGATGATCCGTACCAAGATGGAGAGCCTGCGGCTGTATCCCGAGGGTCGCGCCTGCCGCTATCCGACGGTTCGGCGGTTAATCGAAGTCTTTGAGGACGTCCAGCGTCACCGGTTGGAGGTGGGGTCCGAGCCGGCGGTCATGTTCACGACCAAGCTGAGCCAGTTGCAGAAAAAAGTCCTCCGCTTGCTGGACCTCCCCCAGTCGGTCTATGACGCCTGAGCGGACCAGGGGCCGGAAATTCGGAGATATTCAGACCGAGATGTGCGGAAAGGGAGTGTCGAAGCCGACGAAATGTGGTTCTTCCGGCTTTCCTGTGGGTAGATTTACCTGAACAGGCGTATCGAATCTACGAGATCCGCCTGGAAATCAGGTGCTTTTTGAGCCCTGCGGTGGGTAAAGTTCCAGCCCCCCACAGTGAAAGAAAATCGCCGTCTTCAGATGCTCCCGGTGGCGAAAACCATAGGCGTTTTTTTAATCGTTTGGATCTTTGAATTGAGCCCCTCACTCGTGGCGTTCGTGATCCGATGATCGAAATACGTCAACACATTGTCCAGGTGCCCGTGGATCATCCGCGCCACCTCCACCACCGGCTTCAACCGCGAATGTGTCGCCCAAAAGTACCAGTGCTTCCAGTGCCGCAACGCCCACCCCTTGCGGCGGTACTCCCAGAGGTCGCGCAACTCCTCCTTGATCGCCCAGGCACGACCGGTCTGAAGCCTCAGAGCACGAAGGCCCGCGAGCCGCTCCGCGCCCGACTCCCTCAGGTTCTCCTCCGAGGTCAACCATACATATTTCGTCCCCTTCAGCGTATCATCCCCCTCCGCGTGCAACCGGCGGTGCTCACTCCGGCGCACCCGATCGACCGCGTCCGTCATATGCTTCATGATATGAAATCGGTCGAAAACGATCTTCGACCGCCCGTCGGGAACATGGGCCACCGTCGACGAGACGAACGGTTCCCACATGTCCATGGCCACCCCCTCGATGCCCGCCAACTGCTCCTCGGAGAGGGACATATAGTAGGCATCCAGGCTGGTTTTCTTGCGGTCGTCCGCGATGTACTCCACGGTCGACCGATCCAGGTCGCAGACCAGTGTGACATAACGGTGTCGCCTGGCTACCGCCTTCTCGTCCACACCAAGGTGCGCGATCACACGCTTCGCCTTGGAGAGCAGGCCGCGCGCGACGGCACGCTCCATGACGTTCCAGGCCTCGTCCCAACTGACCCGAAGCAGGCGGGTGGCGCCGAGGACGTCGGCCTCGAGCAGCACGTCGATCGCGTGCCTTTCGAAGGGGAGAGTGAATCGAGAGCCGGGCAACTCCCAGGGGACACGGACCTGTCGGATACCGTGATCCCGGCAGGCAACCCGAGGGGGTCGGGCGTGCAGCCAGGTCAGGCAGTTGTCGTGATCGAGGTGTCTCCAACTCCTTGAGGGGAGATGATCGTAGATCGGTGAACGGATCGCACACTCTGGACATGTGAAGACAGCGTTGCGTCGATGCGCGAGCCAAACGTCAATCTTTCGTTCCTTCGCATCGAGAGAGACGTGCCCCACCCTCCAAGGCTGTTCCAGACACAAGAGCCTTGAGAAGAGATCAACATCGCGCATGGAAATGACCCTCCTTTTGGCTATTTGTACACCAAGTTTTACCCACAGGAAAGCCGGAAGAACCACAAAGAGTTCCCTTCATTGGCCCTGGCCCAGGAGTACAGAAGCCGGATGAGCGAAGCCGGCTTCGACGTCGGAGACCTTGCCGTTTTCAAGAGTAGCGGGCGCGAGAACTGTCACCTCTCCTTCGTCGAGATCCTGGCCGATCTCTACGGTTTCCGGCCGTTCCTCCTCGGCCGCAAGGACAGTCGCAGGCTCCACGCCGGAGGGATCGAATTCGACCGTCGGGCCATCGGCCTTACCCGCTATAACGCGGCCTCGGCCGCCGCGTCCAAGGCGCGTACGTAACACTCGAAATACGCAACCTGATCCACTGGAGCGAGCGCGGCGGCAAGAGCCGTTCTTATCGCTACCGTGATCTGCAACTGACTCCCGAAGGGATCGAAGAGGCGAAGCGGATAAGAGCTAAGAACCCTGACGTCATCAGGGATCTTGGCCATTACGCCGAAGGGCCCGAGCGACTCGCCGTCGCGGAGTTGCCGCGGATGGCCACAACGTCCGGCGTGCCCTCTAGTGCGACCGCGATTTCGCCTGTGCTGTCCTGATCTGCGCCTCGACCCCCGCCTCGACCTCGACTGAGGACCCACCCGGTCCCGCGTGATCCGGACGGCAGCCAGGCCCAGCCCGCCGACGCAAGTCCTCAGCGCCGCCCGGCTCGCGCGACTCCACCCCGCCCGCCACGCGTTGATTCTCCGCATCGTGCCCCGCGCGGCCAAGGGCTGGGCCTACGCTGGCATAGACCCCTCGACGCCGAGGTAAACGTCGATGACCCATACGGCAGCTTCTTGGTTCGAGTGTGGCCTTACCCGCCCATCGGGAGCATCCCCCAATCGCCCCCTTCAAATTCGTCCTGGATGGCTGCGGTCCGCTCGGCGATTTCTTGCTCGGTCGCATGGACCCAGCCGTCCGGATCCGCCAGGCTGAGCAGGACCAGATACAGGAGCTTCGCGTCCCCGCTGAGGCGCGCCTCGGACAGGACCTGGGGGATGTTCGGCGCCAGCGGATGACCGAGCGCGCGGCGCAGGTAACGGTGCTCCGACGTTCTCATCGCTCTCGGCTCTCAGCGACGACCACGTGACCCGTGGGCAAAGACCCTGGCGCGCCCGTGACGCCC
This sequence comes from uncultured Planctomycetaceae bacterium, assembly GCA_963803395.1. Classification (GTDB taxonomy): domain Bacteria; phylum Planctomycetota; class Planctomycetia; order Isosphaerales; family Isosphaeraceae; genus JAFANO01. The sequence goes on along the minus strand of CAWDND010000017.1, from coordinate 54,382 downwards.
ATCCTACGATGACGTGACCGATCACACCACGCCTCCGCCGAGGACCGGTGCGGCCGAGCCCGCTGGTTCTGAATCCCCTAGCCCCCTGCCCTCCCCTGCTGGCGTGGACGGCCCCTCCGATCACGTCGAGGGGGCCGCACGAGCGGCACGACTGGCGTGGTCGCCCCGGCCGGCGTGCGGTAAGGTTCGCCCCTGCGGAAAGGTCTCAGGGAATGCGTTCAGTCGGACGATACCTCATCTGTCCCGGGATCAGCAGTCTTTGCCCGGTCGGAGACAACCCAGCGTTTCAGCAGGGGACTGGTCCGGATGACCTGCTCCAGCACCCGGCTCTTGTCGCTGTCCTCCATGCTGGCCACGACGCCGAGGCGCCGGATGCTCTCCGGGGACAAGTAGAATGACACCTTGCGGGATTTCTCGTCGGCAGGAGTCTTGGTGCGACTCGTCGCCTGAGTCGCCTTCGGCTTCCGGGTACGGACGGGGACCGCGACCTCCGGGTGATCGGTGAGCGCGAGAGACATAGGGATGACTCCGGTGAGAGGCTGGGGTAACTTCGGGCCCGTCGTGCCTGGTTCGCACGACGGGCCCTCTTTGTTTCGTCATCTCCGACGGAGACCTTGATCTTAGGGGTGACTTGTCGCCCGGCGCGATATCGCCCGATCTGCGCCCCATGCCCCTCCGGCAATCTCGACGTATCCCACCGCCTGGTCGCAGGGAACCTCATCCATGGACATCAGCGAATCCATCATCTCTCGTCTCGCCTACGGCCTGGCCGCCGACCTGGCCGAGGCCCGCGACCATCGCTTCGCCGGACGGCTGCACGGCGCCCCGGGGCAGGAGGGGCTGCCACCGAGGTCAGGCGCCGGCTCGACGTCGCCCCGGGGCTAGCCGCCTTAAGGGCTTGCGCAGAAATAACCTTTACAAATTGAATCCAGCGTATGCGTTCCTGTTCGGCGACGGTAGTATCATGTTCGACGTCGAGCCTTTGCGGGAATTGTAAAGGTTATTTCTGCGCAAGCCCTTAGTCCGCGAGGCCGTCGCGGAGGCGGTTGCGCGATCATTCCCGAAAACCAAAGCCCATGGTCCGATCATCCGTTGGCGGGCAGGTTTTTCCAGTGAAGTTAGCCGGAGGGATTTGCTCGCGAGCGGTCTGTGGTTGCGTCATCTTCTGCAATTCTGCCAAGGCTTTCGGGTCAAAGCGATCATTTGGCGCATGCCGAAGGAATGTGGTGAGCACCTTCCGCAGTTCGTCCTCGATCAGGCCAACTTGCCAGAGGTGCACCTTGCCGGGGACGAGGTTCAAGTTCCTTCGCTCCGCGGTCATGTGGGCTACCTGCTTGTCGCAGCTTCCCTTCGCATCAAAAAGAATTGACGGGGCTTCAGGATAGAGAGATTTACAATTTTTTTCATCGATATAGTGTCCTACGCCCAGGTCATGCTTTATCGATGACGAAAAGAAGAAGTAGTAGAGAGCCCGACAATGGATTGCAAACGACTCGACCAGGGCATTTTGCACGGGGATATTGTTGCTGTAAGTTCTGTCGCGTAAGAGTGCCGCGACCGCAAAGAACTGGCTAAACTCAGTAGTTCCAAAATTGGTCGGCCCCCGAAGGGTTGAGCTGGATGGACGCAAGCCACTTCCGAAGAATGACTTTGGATCACCGAGTCATCACCGGAGGGAGCCATGCGCCCACCCCGTCGTATCCTCAACCGCAACCAAGTCCATCGCCTCGCCGCCGAGCACCTGCAAGCGCACCTGAAGTTCAAGGACTACAAGCGCAAGACCTCGGCCCAGGTCCTCTGGTCTCTGTTGCTGGCCGCCGCCGCGCGGATCACCTCGCTGTCCGACGCCGGCCAGCGCCTCCGCGACGCCCCCTCCGACGAGACGGCGCAAGGCGCTTCTGGCCACCCTGCCCGACTACGCCACCCTGCATCAACAGCTCAACGCCGCCCTGGCCGGGCACCTGCCCAAGGCCCTGCGCCAGCGCCTCCAGCGGCTGGCCATCGACCTGACGTTGATCCCCTACCACGGCCAGCCGTTCCGCGACCTCAACGAGATCTACCGCGCCCAGGCCAAGGACGGCACCAGCCACTTCCACGCCTACGCCACCGCCTACGTCGTCCGCCACGGCCAGCACTCCACCGTGGCCCTGACCGGCGTGAAGAAAGGCGAGGCGCTCAAGGACGTCGTCCAGCGCCTGCTCCGGCAGGCGGCCCGCGTCGGCGTCCGGCCCCGGCTGCTGCTGCTCGATCGCGGCTTCTACAGCGTGGCGGTGGTCCGCTACCTCCAGCAGGCGCACCACCCGTTCCTGATGCCGGTGGTCTGTCACGGCCGCGCACCAAGCATCCGAAGGGCCCCAGCGGCAGCTACGTCTTCCGGACCTGGAGGACGAGCGGTTGGTCCACCTACACGCTGGCCGACGCCAAGAAGCGCACTGCGACGGTGTCGATCTGCGTGAAGTGTCGCAACTCCCGCGGGGAGAGGAAGCGTCACGGGCGTCAGGCATTGATCTACGCCTACTGGGGCTACCAGCCGCCCTCGCCGGAGTCGGTGTTCACGACCTACCGGCTGCGGTTCGGGATCGAGTCGAGCTATCGCCAACTGCACGAGGGGCGGATCCGGACGACGACGCGCCGCCCGCAGGTGCGCCTGCTGTACGTGGGGATCGCGCTGGTGCTTCGGAACCTGTGGGTGTGGCTCCATTACGCGATCCTCTCGAGGCCGCGGCGCGGCGGTCGGGTCATCTTGCTGGAGCGGCTCCGGTGGGAGACGCTGTTGCTCTGGTTGCTCCATGTGGTCGAGGAAGCATTCGGGGTCGCGGACGTCACCTATACCGAAAGAGATGTGCAATATGAACTTGCGCTGTAGCCAACCGTCGGACTGTTTTTGGAACTACTGAAACTCATACCAAAGCGTTTTCGATTCGGCCTGAAGCTCTCCAGGCGTTCGCGGCAAACTCATCAGTATCCTCCCACCCGTCTCTCTCCTGAAATACGATCCGAGTTAGTGGACATCGGTCTACCTTGTATCACAGGACACCGATCGTTAGCAAGTGCAAGTTATTTTCGCCGCGGGCACACGGAGCCGGAGACCTCGGCCACGTCCTTCCCGGGTCCGCGAGGGCCCTGGCTGGCCGGCGACCCCGATGATGACGCCCGTGCCGGTCAGCAAACCGGCGCCGGTCCCGACGAGGATGCCGATGGATCCCAAATGCCGCTGACGCGGGCACACGACGTCGAAAACCTGAGACGCGCCCGGTCCGGGATCGCCGACGTCCCTCCCCAAGGTGAACCACCGGCCCAGCAAAGGTCGCATGCCACTCCCGGCCGACACCCGTGATGTTCGCCGGTGGCCGGTCGGCCGGGAGTGGCATGCGACCGGCGATGGGCCTGTCGATGTCCCAAGGGGCTGTTCGCGCCGGAGCCCGGGACAAGACTCGACAGCCACCACGTTGGCGAAATGGACCGACAGCCCTGAAGGCGATCCGCACGCCCCTCGAAGACTCGCGGCATGCGGATCGCAACCAGGCATATCCGCGTCCACGGCCCATCCGGGGCCTCTGGTTGTCGGACATCGTGTCCTCCATGGGCCACCGGCCCCGAGCTAAGGCCGCCCGCCGCGGGCCGGCCGGCGACGGTCCCCCCGACGGCCACCGCCCTCCCGGCCGGCCCGCGTCATGCGGCCTGCGGGGGGCCTGCACGCGCCCACGGGGCATCCAGCCCCGGAATGGGTCGGCGTCCGTGCCTCCACGCGGCGGCCTGCGCCCCCATGAGTTCGTGGGGGGGCTCGGCCGCCGCGACAGACGCAGAGAAGACATATGGCCGCGGCTGCGCCGCTCTTTCGTGCTCGTTCGCACCCCCCCCCGCCCCCCGGTCCCCGGGGGGTGCGGGGGGGGCTGCGGGTCACCGGCCCGCGCGGCGGGCGCCGAGGGCGCACCCCGCCGGCCCCCGCGTGCGGCAGACCCGCCGCGGCCCCGGGGGGGGTCCGGGCCGGTCGGGCGCCGGTCCTCCGCCGGCGTCACCCCCCGGCCCGGGCGGCCGCCCGGCCCTCCCTGGCCGGTCGGGCCGCGGCCTTCATCGGGCCGCCTCCATGCGGCCCGTCTGTTTAATCATTCATGTTTGCACCGTGCCGAAAATCCCTTATTTCATAGGGTTTTCGCGCATTTTGCCCTAGGCAAGGCCGGTGGATTTTGGTACAGTAAAGGGGCCTCAATGAGGCTCCTCGGCCAGAGGCCGAGGTATCAGGAAGGCCCCCCCGAGGGGGCCGGTTCCGTGCGGTCGCCCCCCTTGGGGGCGGTCACGTGGGGAAGGCCCCCCTGGGGCCGACGTGGTTACTCGAAGTCGAACTCTCCTTGACGACGCTCCAGCTCCTCCTGCTCGCGGATGTACTGACGCACCCGGGCCTCGTCCAGGCCCACCGTGCTGACGCAGTATCCCGCCGCCCAGAAGTGCAACCCGGTCAACCGACGCTCCTGCAGCAACTCCCGATGAATACGGACGGCGCTCTTGCCCTTCAGGAAGCCGATCGTGTGCGCCACGCTGTACTTGGGCGGGATGCTCAGGCACAGGTGGACGTGGTCGGGCATCGCTGTCACCAAACCCGTAAGACTGGGAGTTAGCGAACCCGAATCGTTACGAGCCTGACAGGCGTTCAGTACGGCCCACGCACTGAACATCCATCGACAGGTACGCCAAGGGCTTTCAAGCTGGTCCTGGACATCCCAGGCTCGCTCGGAGGCACCACCTTGGCAAAGCTCACAAGGGAGCAACTCGTGACGATCGAGGTCCTGCAGGAGCGAGGCCAGTCACACCGCCAGACGGCGCGCCTCCTGGGCGTTTCCGAGGGGGCGGTCCGGTACCACCTCCGCCGCGCCCGCGACGGCGCCAACGATGGCCGGCAGAAGCCCTCGCGCATCGAGCAACTCGATTTGGTCGAGGTCGTTGCCCACTGGTGGCAGACCCAGGTCGAGATCCCGGGCCAGCAGCGGCCACCTAGCATTCAGCTCCTCCATGAATTCCTCCGCGCCGAGTATGGCTACAACGGGTCGTACAAGTCCGTCCGCAAGTTCGTGCGGGCGCGCTACGGCCGGCCCCCGATCCGCCCGTTCCGCCGCGTCGAGACCCCACCAGGGGCGCAAACCCAGAGCGACTGGGGCGAGTTCCGCCGCGTCGATCTCGGCGACCCGGAAGGACCGACGACGGTCTACGCCTTCGTCATGGTCCTCAGCCACAGTCGCAAGGAGGCCGTCGTCTGGAGCCGGTCCATGGACCAGCTCGCCTGGCACCACGTGCACAACGAGGCGTACCGCCGGCTCGGCGGCGTCGCAGCGGTCAACCGCATCGACAACCTCAAGACCGGCATCGTGCACGGCTGCGGCGCCTGGGGACAGATCAACGAGCAGTATCGTGTCTATGCCCGCACACTGGGTTTTCATATCGATGCGTGCGAGGTCCGTGCGCCCGAACAGAAGGGGAAGACGGAACGCCGCGTCGGTGACTGCAAGGGCCTGAACGTCCAGGGCCGGCACTTCGACGGCCTGGCCGACCTCCAGGCCTGGACCGATGCGGACCGTACCGCCCGCACGCTGAAGCGGATCTGCCCGGCAACCGGCTTGTCGGTGGCGGCGAGTTGGGAGGCGGAGAAGCCGTTCTTGCGGCCGTTGCCGGAGTTCTTGCCCGAGCCGTTCGACCTGGTCAAGACGGCGCCGGTGCACAAGGACGCCGTGGTCCACTTCGAGGGACGCAGCTATGTGATCCCGTTCACCTATACCGGCCGCGAGGTGGAGGTCCGCGGCTGCTCGGGACGCGTGCAGATCCTCGACCCCCAAACCGCCGCGGTCCTGATCTCGTACCCGCGGCACACGCCGGAACGGATCTTGATCGACCCGACGTGCTACGAAGGCCCTGGGACCGCCCAGGTGCTCCCGCCCAAGCCGCTGGGGCGAATGGCCCGGAAGCTCCAGGAGATCGCGGCGCTGCCGGTGGAGCGTCGGCCGATGGACCTGTACGCCGCGCTGGCGGAGGTGGCCCGATGACGACCAAAGGCGGTGGGGCCACGCCCGAGCCCGAGAAGCCCTCGGCCTTGCCCGCCAAGCCGGCACCGGCCGACCTGGGGATGCTGGTGGACCAGCTCTTGAAGCTCGGCCTGGACTTCGCGGCCGAGGCGCTGCCAGCGATCTTGACCCGCGCGGTCAAGGAAGACCTGGGCACGCCTGCCCTGCTGGAGCAGCTCCTCCGCGGCGAGTTGGAGCGCCGCGAGGAGCGACGGGTTCGGACGTCGCTACGGCTCTCGGGCCTGCCCACCGGCCAGACCCTTGCGAACTTCGACTTCGCGTTCCAGCCCGCGGTGCAGCGGTCGAAGCTGGAGGCGCTGGCGACATGTGCCTGGCTGCGGGAGAAGCAGGGGCTGTTGATCCTGGGTCCTCCCGGGGTCGGGAAAACACATTTAGCCATCTCGTTGGGTGTCAAGGCCGTGGAGTGCGGCTTCTCGGTGGCGTTCTTCCGGCTGGAGGAACTGCTGCACGCGATGCGCAAGGACGCCGAAGCGCCGCCGACGCGCCTGAAGGGGAAGAAGTACATGAAGGCGGCGCTGGTGATCATCGACGAGGTGGGCTTCGAGACGTTCAGCCGCCAGGAGGCGAACCTGCTCTTCCGGCTGGTGAGCTACCGCTACCAGCGGGGGTCGCTGTGCATCACCTCGAACAAGGCCGTGAAGGACTGGCCGGAGATGCTGGCCGGCGACGAGGTGATCACGACGGCGATCCTGGACCGTCTACTGCATTCGTGCCACGTGCTGAACATCCGCGGCCGGAGCTACCGGCTGCGCGACCTGGAGGACGACCTGAACGGGCGGTCGTGAGGCGTGAAGTGGGCCCAGACGTGGCGGACCTGGAGGAGCCGTCCACGACAGCGAGGGTGAGAGTCGGGGATCGATCCGGAGACGGCAACCGGTCCCGGATTCCGAGGAATTTCCAGACGTGTTCACTTATAATTTTGTTCAGTGCAACGACCCTGGAGGAGCCGTTCACGGCGTGGGAGGGGACTTACACAAGAGGCTCGATCCGGAGGCCAGGGAGGGCCGCTGTGGCGAGAGAAAACCGGGGACGCTGTATACCAGTCGTTTTGTTCAGTCGTGGCGGCCGTGGAGGAACCGAGCGCGACGTCGGCAGAAGAGTCCGGGTAAGCATGCGTGGTTTCCAGCGTCCTCGGTCGTGGAGGAACCGAGGCGTGAGGGGTCAGGAACGCGTAACGATCGGGACCGACGCCCTTGTCCCCCTGCCGGACCTGGGAGGAGCCAGCAGGATCTGCGGAGAGACACCAGTAGACCCAGAAAGCACCGCGATTCCGGGGTGGTCCTGGAGGAAACCGCCCTGCCCAGAGAGTCTCAGGCTGCGTAACAGTTCGGGTTCACTAACTGCGTAACGGTTCGGGTCCATTGACAATCGCATGCCCCTCCACCAACTCGATCCCTCGCTGACGGCACAACTCTCGCAAGATCACCCCGACCTGACGCCGAAGCCTCCCGTAGAAGACCTTGCGGCGGTATTTCGGTATGATCACGACGTGGTACTTGCAGTCCCACCGCACATGGGACAGGTTCTGCCACTCGTGCAGAGGCTCCCCCTCCTGCCCGAAGGGGCCTTCCCGGAGGGAGAACCTATGCCGTCTGACGAGGCGATGCACGCCGGATCGCTCGAAGCTCTTCGGGTCACACGGCCAGAGGCCGTGGCTTCATAACATAGTGATGGGGCCCCGGGGTGTGGGGTGAGAGCCCACGCCCCGGGCTTACGGCACCTCGATAGGGAGGTACACCCCATGGCCACTGTAGCCACCCCGCCCCCCGTCCGCCACGGCCGCTCCCCGCGGCACGGCACCTGCAAACTTCGAGTGTTCATCAATTCTGATGAATACTCACTCAAGCGTCAGCCCGCCCCCCAGCCCTCGGTCCGCGTGTGGGCCCTGCGCAAGCTCACGGGCGACCGGGCCGGCGCGGCGTACACCGTGCGCCGCGCGGCCGGCCGCATCACCTGCTCGTGCCCCGATTTCGCGAATAACAATTTCGCATGCAAGCATGTAAAAGCCCTCGTCGCGCTCGGCCTCCTTTCCGGCCGCAAGCGCCCCGCTCCCGCGGCGCGGGCCATCGAGGCGCCTCGCTCTCCGGCCGCCCGCGCCACCGCGGCCGCCATCGTCGCCCGTGCCGCCCAGCTCGGCACCGCCCCTGCCCGCCGGGAAGGAGGTGCCCTGTGAGCGACTCTCCTTTCGGCCACTACACCAACGAGGAAGACCAGCCGGAACCGCTCTGCCCGTATTGCGGCGAATGCCATCCCCCGGGCCCCTGCTCAGGCGAAGGGCCCGAGGATTGGCCCCTCCCCGCCGAACCCGAATGGGTGGCCGACCCGGGCGCGGCCGCCCTGCCGCTCTGGGTTTATGATCAGGTGTTATGGCGTCCCACCGACAACTGAGCCGGCCCGGCGCCGCGGCGTGCCCCATCACGCCGCGGTTCGCCCTGGCCCGGCCCTAGGAGGGACCGCCCCATGAACCGCACCGAAGCCGCACGCCTCGGCGGGATCGCCCGCGCGGCCAAGCTCGCCCCCGCCCGCCGGCGCGAGATCGCCAAACGCGGTTTTCAAGCCCTCGTCGAGAAGCGATTCGGAGGCGACCGCCGGCGCGCCATCGACTGGCTGGTCGCCAAAGGGCTGGCCACGCTCGACGCCGACTTCCCGCCGCCCCTGCGGAAGTTCTTCGACCCCGGACCGATGCCACCGGCCGAACCCGCCGACCAGGCCGACCCGGAGTTACCATCCTGATCCACCGAACCGGACCCGGGCCGGGTGGGTGGATGCCCCCCCGGCTCGGAGACCGGGTCGACGGTGCCAGCGATGCGACCCGAACGGATTGGATCGATGCCGCCGATCGTGCCGATGAAGAGGGCCGGCCGACGACCGCACGGTTTCGGGAGACTCACCGGGCACTTTGGGGAGCGGAATCGGGCACTTTGGGGAGCGGATTTCGGGGGGCCTATCGACATAAATCAAGACCGCCATTTAAGTGACTTCGTGCCGATTCGTACAGTACCGTAGTTTGGGGGTGGGTTTACCGTAGTTTGGGGGTGGGTTTACCGTAGTTTGGGGGTGGGTTTTACCGTAGTTTGGGGGTGGGTTTGGAGCCGACTACCGTAGTTTGGGGGTGGGTTTTACCGTAGTTTGGGGGTGGGTTTGGAGTCGTAAGTGGAACTCTGTTTGGACTTACGTTTTTTCTACCTCTTAACCTTGGTGTTAAAAGAAAAACAACACCAAGCCGGGTGGTGCTTTTCTTAATTCCTTCGGGGAGAGGAAGACCATGCGCGACGAGAGCAAGAACCCGCAACGCGTTGGGCGCGACGAGATGAACCTCTGCGAATTCCCCATCGCCTCGCTGGCTGATCGAGTGCCGGAGGGGTGCAAAACGCTGGTCTTCGAGGACCGGCATGGAACGTTGACCGTCATCGGGAGCGACGCCTACGGCTTGCCAACCGCGTACGACTCCGATGTGATCGTCGGCTTGATCCATCTGACCAAGCTCCGCAACGACTTCACCAACCCGATGGTGGAGTTCTCGCGGTATGAGCTCCTCAAGCTGCTGGGCTGGTCCGATCAGACCTGGAACTACCAACGGCTGAGCGAATCCCTTCACCGCTGGGTGACCGTGTCGCTGAAGTATGACGGGTGCTGGTGGAACAACAAGCGTAAGCGGCGGACCAGCGCGAGCTTCCACATCCTCGAATACGTGGTCCTGCCCGACGAAGAGGACCCCGGGGCGACGTCCGCTTTTGCCTGGAACAAAATCTTTTTCAAGAGCTGCCGGGACGGGAACCTTAAGCGGCTCGACCTCGACACCTACTTCGCGCTCAAGAGCGCCGTCAGCAAGCAGCTCTACCGGTTTCTCGACAAGCGGTTCTACATCCGGCGCGACTGGACCTTCGACCTCCGCGAGATGGCCCACGAGCGCGTCGGGATGAGCCGGAAGTACGCGCCGTGGAAGATCAAGCAGAAACTGCAACCGGTCCTCGACGAACTGGAGGGGGTCGGCCTGCTGGAGCCCATGGCCGATACCGACCGCTATTCCAAGACCGGGCGGGGCCAGTGGAACATCCGCCTCGTGCACAAGCTGCCGGCGCCGGCGAAGCCCGAGGTGCAGCCGCCCGAGATCGAGCCCGAGCCGACCGGCCTGGAGCGTGCGCTTCGCGACAGGGGCGTATCGCGGACCGTGGCCGCCGAGCTGATGCAGTCCTACCCCGAGGATCGCATCCGGCGCCAGATCGAGCGGTTGGACTGGCTTCGGGAGACGAAGCCGAAGCGGGTCAAGGACCTCGGTGCCTATCTCGTCGAGGCCATCCGAGAGGATTACGCGCCGCCGGCCGGCTTCGCGAGCCCGGCGGATCGCGATCAAAGGGAGGCGATCGCACGGGCGCAGAAGGAACAGGCTCGCCAGGCGAAGGCCCACGAGCGGGAGATCCAGGTTCGCGAGGAGGCGATCCAGCAGCAGATCGCTGCGTACTGGGCGGCGTTATCGGCGGAGCAGCAGGCACGGATCGAGGCTGCGGCGCTGGCGCAGGCGCCGCCGGAGCAGCGGCAGGTTTACGAAGCCGCGCGGCTTCCCTCCTTCCGGCGAACGTACCTCCAGACGCTCCGCCAGGAGCACCTCCGGCGGCTGCTCGACCTGCCCGTGTCGGGCTGACCCGAGAGGCCTGCCAGGACCGCCTAGGACGCGATCTAAGACGTCCGCGCGGGTTGGGACGGGGGAATCCGCATCCGATCGTCGGGAGGCCCGCCAGGGGCCGTCCAGGGGTCGTCCCAGTGTGACCACCTTGTTCGTGGTTGTCTGGTCCGGAGCTGCGGGCCGCCCCGGGTGCCCACGCTCCGGGTCCCCCTCTCGTCGTCGAGCCGCGACGATCGCTGCATCCGGCCTGCTCCGCGCCCGGCTCCGAGGCGGCCGGGAGGCCGGCCTTCCGAGAACCCACGGCCAAAAGCCCCCGCCCTTGAAGGCCCGCTCTGTGCGTGATCGGTCTGGGAAGGCGCAATTGGGGTCACTCCTCGGAACGGAAAAAATTGTAACGCTAAGGGCCGACGAAGAGGGATGGCCAAAAACCCCTTGTCGAGAAGCCTCCAAATCTCGGCGATTTCCAGCGATTTTGCCTCTCTTCGGGGTATGGCCAAAATCTCTATAGCCTCGGCGAACGAAAAAGTCCTCCAATCCCTTGAACGCCCACAGTCGTCTTCGAGAGGTGATCCACCAGTCGTACCGTTCCGGGGGAAGCTATGGCCCTGACTTTGGAATCTCAGGTCCGTCAAGAGATCGAACGCCGCCGGCACCAGACCCACGACAAGCGCATCGCCCAGCGCCTCTCCGCCGTCCTGTGGGTCGCCGAGGGCCGGACCCAGCACGAGGTCGCCGACCTCCTCGGGGTCAACGCGCGGCAAGTCCGCAAGTGGCTCCGCACCTACCGTACCCGGGGCCTGGAGGCCCTCTGTACCCTCCACCATCGGGGGGACCCGGGCAAACTCCGACCCGCCCAGGTCGAGCGACTCAAGGCCGAGGTCGCCACCGGCCGCTTCCTCAGTGCCCAGCAGATCTGCGACTGGATTGACGAGACGTTCCACGTCACCTCTTCACCGCGAGGTGTACGAGACCTGTTGTCTCGCATCGGCGTCAGTTACCACAAGGCTACGGGATTCTTCTGGAAGGCTGACCCGGTTAAGCAGGAGGAATTTATCCACACCTCTGAGCAGCAGAAGCATGAGGCGGAGGGGCAGAAGACGCGGCGGTATTTCGTCGATGCCTGCCATCCGGTCTGGGGTGTGGAGATGCTCTACTATTGCTGGCTGCGGGTCGGTCAGCGTTTCCTGGTGGGTGTCGGAGGTGGTCGGAAACGTCTGAACATCCTGGGAGCCTTCTGCCCCGAGGACCACGAGGATCTGGACATCCGGTTGACCCGGGAAAACATCAATGGGCAGCAGTTCGTGAACTTCCTGCGGTTGTTACGAGCCAGCCATCCCGAGACCGAGAAATTCATCCTGTACCTGGACAATGCGAAGTACTACCACGCCGCGGTGGTCAAGGAGTGGTTGAGCCGTCACCCGGAATTCCACCTCGAGTTTCTCCCGGCCTACTCGCCGAACCTGAACTTGATCGAGCGGATGTGGAAGCTGCTGCGGAAGAAGGCGTTCACCCGATGGCACAAGACGTTCGAGGCGATGAAGGTGGCGGTGTCGGAGGTGCTGGACCACCTGGAGGAGTACCGGGACGAATTGACCACCCTAATGTCCGAGAAGTTTCAACGTCACCCCCACGCGAAGGCTGTGACAGGGCTGTCGGTTGCTGCATGAACTGTAGGAACGAACGCCTCACCTTCGCTATAGTTTTTCTCCATACTGTACAGCGGCACTCAAGGTCTAAGACGAGTTCAGCAAACCACTTCCGCTCTCACATCACAGCTTAGCGTACAATTTTTGGCTCATGGGCCCAAATCAGTGACTTCCCCATTGACTTTCGCAGATCGTCGAAAACCATTCTCTCGGCCATGCACCCCGATCCTGAGGAGTTCATGCGATGGATTTCCCCATCAATGATCTAATGGATGAAAATGCTTGTTATCAATTCCTCATCGACATCTTTCATCCCCAGGGCTTGCACTGTCCCCGCTGTCAGACCCAAGAAGGACTTCAAATTCAAAACTATTATCGTGACCCAATACTCAATTATCGATGTACTCAATGCCGCCGGGTCTTCAATGCCTGGACGGGCACCCTCTTCCAGGGGACCCACTGGCGGCCCACGCAGATGGTCCTCATCCTGCGCGGTTTTACTCCGGGGGTGTCCACCGCCCAGTTGGCCCGGGAACTCTCATGTAGCCGAAGGCATCTCTTGGATCTTAGACACAAATTCCAAGCACAAGCACAATCCAATTTGGATCGAAAACCCTTGGAGGACGATCATGTCGAAGCCGACGAAATGTATCAAAACGCCGGAGAAAAAGGGGTCCCACACGAGGACCCGGAGGATCCGCCCCGGTGTCGGGCCAACAAGATCAAGGGGCACGGGACGATGGAAAACGACCGTCCTCCCGTGGTCGGGATCGTCGGCCGAGAGTCTGGGACGGTGCGGCTGGAGGTCGTGGCGCATTCGGATCAGGAGACATTGGAAGCATTTGTAGATAAGACAACAAAATCGCAGGCCATGGTATACACGGATGAATGGAGTGGTTACGACCACGTTCCGGAACTCGGTCGCGGCCACGCCACGGTGTGTCACACTCCGGGGAAACGGGAGTGGGCGCGTGATGACGATGGTGACGGGGTACGCGAGGTTCATAACAATACGACCGAGGGATTGTGGACTGGGGCACGGAACTTTTTGCGGAGCTTCCGTGGAGTCAGTAAGTGGTTCCTGGGCCAGTACATGGCCATGTTCGAATGGTCATATAACATGAAGGAGGCGACCAAAGCCGTTCTGCGGGCGATCCTGAGAATCAAGGTCGCTACTGATTTGGGTGTAACTACTGACTTCGCACGTCGCTCTGTTGCCCCAGGTATCTGAAAATCAAAGGCTTATGGTGTTGGGTCTGATCGGCGGGGTCTCGAAATACCCCCCCAACGCGGTACATTCCGGGATACTAACGATGTCCAAGGATGTCCCGCATTGGAGAGGAGCCAAGCCCATGCTCGCCACCACCGCGTCCGCCGTCAAGCTTCAGACCTACTCCACCCCCGAACAGGCCAGCTGTGCCAAGGCCGTCGACCGGTCCCTCACGACCTTTTGGACCCTCATCGAACGCCTTCGCTCCGCCGCCGACAAGCGACAACCGATCCACCAAGTCGAAGAGGCTGTCTTCCGTGACCTCCTGGCGATGGGACTCGACTTGCTCCGGGCGTTCCTGGCACTCTCCGGCGACGGCGATGCCGGGCCGAACCTGACCGTCTGCGGTGAGGGTCTGGACGACCCGCCTCGGGTCTTGCCCCGATTGGATCAGCCGCGCCGGCGTCCTTACCTGTCGCTCTTCGGCGCGGTCGAGATCGAGCGGATCGGCTACGGCCATAAGCGACTCGAGGCCGCCCCGCTCGACGCCCGTCTCCACCTTCCGCGGCGGCAGTATTCGTACCTGTTCCAGCAGTGGCTCGGGGTGTTCGTCGTCGACGATGCCCATGCCGAGGCGATCAAGAAACTCGAGACGATCTTGGGGTTGGAGGTCTCGGTCAGGGCCTCGGAAGACCTCAACCGTGAGCAGGGCAGCGACGTGGAGCCGTTCCAGAACCACCTGCCGACACCCGAAGCGACGCAGGAGGGGCCGATCCTGGTGGTGACGGCCGACTGCAAAGGGGTGCCGCTGGTGCGCAAGGCGCTGCCGCCGGAGGAGGCGACCGAAACCCCGCTGCCGGTGTCGGCGAACCAGCGTCGCGGCAAAGGGGAGAAGGCGAACAAGAAGAAGATGGCGGCGGTGGGCGCGGTCTACACGATCGACCCGTTCGTGCGTACCGCCGACGCGGTGATCGACGAGGTCATGAGGGAGGAGGCCGCCGAGCGGCGCCCGAAGCCCACGCACAAGCGCGTGCGTGCCGAGCTGCTGGTGGGCAAAGTAGCGTTGTTCCTCTGGCTGGCCGACGAGGTTATGCGGCGCAACCCGGCGGGGACCAAGCCGTTGATCTTCCTCTCGGACGGGGAACGCGCGTTGCACGATCGCCAGGGCGAGTACCTGCCTGAGAACGCGATCGGCATCCTGGACCTGTTCCACGTCATGGAGCGTTTGTGGAAGGCGGCGTGGTGCTTCTTCGAGGAGTCGACCCAGAAGCGTGAGGCGCACGAATGGGTGGAGAAAGAATTGCGAATGCTCCTGGAAGGGAAGGTCGGTGATGGGGTCGGCGGGTTGCGTCAGATGATGACCAAGCGAGGCTTGAAGGGGACACGTCGCAAGACAGTGCGCGAGGTGGCGGGTTATTTCGAGCGGAACCGCGCGCGAATGAAGTACGACGAGTATCGTGCAGCGGGTTATCCGATCGGGAGTGGGGTGGTGGAGGGGGCGTGTCGGCATCTGGTGAAAGAGCGGTTGGAGCGAGCGGGGATGCGTTGGTACCCCGACAGGCGCAAGCGATGCTCAACCTGCGCACGACGTACCTCAACGGCGATTGGGACTCGTTCTGGGCCTACCATGTCGAACAGGAAGACGGAAGGCTATACAGGAAGCTCGGGGAAACTGGATAAGGGCAAGGCAGTAGTTACACCCTACTGATTTGGGCCCATGAGCCTCACGTTCTTCCACCTCGATTGCCTGTGCCGTGACGTCCGCTTGAACGTGGACTTCGACCTGACCCTGACCGTGGTCGCAGACCTCCTGTACCGGAGCTTGGCGGAACGCCTGAAAGGCTTTGCACGTGTTGGCCCTGCGCGTCTGTTCCGGAAGTTCGTCGACACGCCGGGCGACATCGAGATCACAACGGACGGTGTGATCGTCCGCCTGAGCAAACGCGCGCACCACCCGCTTTTGAAAGAGGCCGGTCTGACGAAGCCGACGCCCCCGGTCCCGTGGCTGGGCAATCGTTCGGTGCACCTGGCCTGCCCGTGACAGCCCCGGGTCATATCCCGACCCCCGCGCGTCAGGGGTATGCCTGCCGCACGACATCACGAAAGTTGAGTATCGATTAGGCAAGTGAATCCCCCCGCGAAAATCGGCGTTCATGGGCCAAGACCATGGGGGCATCCGGCCGGTTGTGGTCGAGGAAAAAGAGCGTTTCGGCCCAATTCGAGTCGGACACCCCCAAAGCGATCCGCGAAACCCGCCCGCGGTCGAACTCCGCCTCGGACCCCTTGAGATCGAGGTAGCGGAGGAACTGAGACCGCTCCCTCGCCCCCCGCTCTGCAGCTCGGCGCAGCCGGCCCGCTTCCTACGCGACGACCTCGCCATACGTGCGGCCCCGTCGCTGCGACCGGCCCCGCCGCCGATGACGCCGCTGGCCATTGCCCAAGGCGACGACGCGGTAGCCCGAGAACCCGGCGCTGTAGCGTTTTCGCAGGAGCTGCTCGAAGTGCTTCGCGAGCTCGGGCTGCCGTTCCGCCCACCGCAGCCTGACGAGCTGCAGGAGGCGTTCGAGGCGCACGGCGTCGTGGCCGACAAGGATCATGAGATGATCCGCCTTGTCGTGGAGTTCCCGCTCCTCATACGCGTCCGGACGTTCGGCGGGGCGGACCGCCGGACGTGAGATTTATCGGTCGGGCTCCCGGGAGCACTGCAGTGGGCCCCGGCGCCGCCGGACCGTGCGGGTCGTGCGGGCCCCGCCCCCGCTCCGCTGGGGGCCCGGCCCCGCCCGCTCCAGGCCCTCAGCGGCCCGCTGGCGGCCCTCCGGGCCCCGGCCGGGGGGGGGAATCATCCCCGGGCGGCCGCGGTGCCGGGGCGGGGCTCCTGGGCGTTCCTGGAGGGCCTCGTGGGTCAGTCCGCCGGGGGCAGGCCGAGGCGGCGGTGGATCAGGGCGTCCCGCAGGCCGACCTGGAGCAGCCGCCGGACCTGTGGCGTTGCCGTCTCGTACGTCGCGCGGTCAGTGGGATCGGCCTGTTCCAACGCCTCGGCGTCCAGCCGCTCCCGCTCGGCGGGGGTCAGCGCCGCCTGGTAGGCCTGGAGCCGGGCCGCCACGTCTTGCTCCCGGACCTTCACCCGGCGGGTCTGCTCCTGCTGGGCCTGCTCCGCCCGCGTGGCCGCCTCGGCCGCGGCCCGCTCGGCCCGGCTCCGGAAACCGGCCGGCGGCGCGAAGTCCTGGCGGATGGCGTTGGTCAGATAGGCGCCGCCGTCCTTGACCTTCTTGGGCCGCCGCTCGCGGAGCCAATCCAGGACCTCGAGCTGGCGCTGGATGCGCTCCTCGGGGACGTCGCGGACCAGCGCGGTGGCCACGCTCGGCGTCACGCCCCGCTCGACCAGCTCCTTCTCCAGGCCGGTCGGCTCGACCAACGCAAGCAACGGGGGCTCGGCCGAGGGTGGTAGCTTGCGGACCAAACGGATCTTCCAATCACCGCGGCCGACCTTGATGTAGCGGTCGGCGGCCGGCAGCGATTCGAGGAAGCTGATCTCTTCCAGCTCCTCGAGGATTGGCTGCAACACCTGCTTGACCTTCCACGGCGCGTATTTGCGGCTCATCCCGATCCGCTCGTGGGCCAGCTCCCGGAGGTCGAGGTCCCACTCCCGCCGGACGTGGAACCGCTTGTCGAGGAACCGGTAGAGCTGCTTGCTGAGGGAGCTCTTGAGCGTGAAGTACGTCGTCAAGTCGAGCCGCTTGAGGTTCCCGTCCCGGCAACTGTCGAAGAAATCCTTTCCCCAAGTGAAGGACGACACGATCCGGGAGTCGTCCTCGTCGGGCACGACCAAGCGGTCGAGGATGTGGAAGCTGGCGCTGGTCCGTCGTTTCTGCTTGTGGTCCCACCAGGAGCCGTCGTACTTCAACGTCACGGTCACCCAGCGGTGCAGCGACTCGGTCAATCGCCGGTAAGACCACCCTTGATCGGTCCAACCCAGGAGTTCGAGGAGCTCGTACCGGCTGAACTCCACCGCGGGGTCGGTGAAGTCGTTCCGCTGCTTGGTCAGATGGAGCAGGCCCACGATGACATCGGAGTCGAGGGCGGTCGGCAGCCCGTAGGCGTCGCTCCCGATGACGGTCAGCCGGCCGTGCTGGTCCTCGAAGGCCATCGTCTTGCACCCCGGAGGTATCCGCTCGGCCAGTGAGGCGATCGGGAACTCGGCCAGGTTCATCTCGTCGCGGCCGACCCGGCACAGGTTCTCGGCCTCGTGGCGCATGGTCTTCCTCTCCCCGAAGGAATTAAAACAACACCACTGCGTTGTTGGTGTTAGTTCTTCTAACAAATGGTTGAAGAGTAGGGAAGTCGTAAGTCCAATGATAGTCCCACTTGCGATTGCGAACCCACCACCGTTCATCGGTAAAACCACCACCGTTCATCGGTAGTCGGGCCCCAAACCCACCACCGTTCATCGGTAAAACCCACCACCGTTCATCGGTAGTCGGGCCCCAAACCCACCACCGTTCATCGGTACTGCACAGATCATCACCACCGGTGGCCTGAGACCGGGCGTCCGCTGGCGACACCAACGCTCCAGGCCGCAAAAAATGAAGGGGGCACGCCGACAAACGATCTCGCTACCTGGTGTATTCAGGAACTAAAACCACCACCGTTCATCGGTATTCCAGTAAGTCCAAACAGAGTCGGACTTGAATGGCACCAGGATAACTTAAAGCCTGTCATTTGGACAACTTGCGGCGATAGCCATTCGTAGTTGAGGCTATGCTTTACTATAGGGTATTATCCCTCGTTTGATCAGGCGTTTGGCCTTCGCACGCGGCATCCGCAGCAGCGGGTGAGGCTTCGGGCGTCGCTTCACGGCCCGTGGCTCAGAGCGGTCCGGGCGGTCCCCCACACGCTTCTTGCCGATCAACGATAACAGGCGCGGCAGGTCCGCTACGATCCGCGCCGGGTCGTACAGATGGACTTCCTCAAACGCGCGGACTGTGTGCAATGACCCCTTGAAGCTGAGCCGCTGCGGCTTCACTTCCGCGGCCCACGCCGCCTCGGCCATGATCCCCCGGATCAGGTTGTACGCCAGCAGGTGGGTCGCCACCTCCTTGCGGACCATCTCCGGGCTCTTGGTCGAAAGCAGCTCCATCCGCATGTCCGTCTTCCACGAGCGCAGGTCCAGTTCCGCGTACCACCTCTGACGGAACAGCCCCCCCAACTCCTTGGCTTGGTATGTCTTCGCATCCAGGAGGGTCGTCACGATTACCAGGTTGCGGACCCGCTTGGTCTTGTCTTGGACCCGGACGCGGAGTTCCCGGATCGTCACCTGGGCGGGCATCGCGTCGTACTCGGCGCGGCTCATCCAGTCGGGGACCTGTGGCGGTTTGGTCCAGGTGACGATGTGGTCCTCTCGGCCCAGGCGACGCCCGCGCCGGAAGTCGGCCGTGCGGCGCTGGTGCAGTCGCACCACCACGTCGACGCCGCGTGCCTGCAAGGCCGCAATCACCCAGTACGAACAGAAGAACCGGTCGGCCAGGACAATGTCACCGGGCTGGAACTGGGCGATGACCGTGCGGAGCAAGGCCAGTTCACTGGTCTGCTTGCCCTGGCACGGCCCCATCGCGGCTTCGAGCACCGTGCCCACGGCGAGGCTGAACACCACGAGGAGCCGCGCGATCGGAAACCCCAGGCCGGGCTTTTGGGTGTCCACTTGGGGGTATGCCGCCTGGTTCTCTGGCGTGTCCGGCATGATCACGGTGGAGCCGTCGATGATCTTGACCGGTCGCCCCTGAAAGAGCCATGAGTCGTTCGCCTTTTGATGGATCGATTGCCCGGTCGTGCGGACGAGATCCCAGAAGACCCTCTCGGGCAGGCGTTGCCGGGCTTCGCAGGAGCTGCTGGTCTTGGGGGTGACCGGGGGGAGTTCCTGATCGTAGCGGAACTTCTGGAACCGATCGACGGCGTCGTCGCAGGAGTGGTCATCGGAGAGGACCTGGGAGAGGAAGATGCTCAGGGTGATCCAGGGGGTGTAGATCCGCTGACGCCACAGATGGTTGACGTGACGGCAAGCGGTCTCGACGAAGGCCCGCGAGAGAACCCTGAGGAAGGGGAGCCCCTTCTGCTGGACGAACTGGTCTCGGAAGTCATGGAATTGGTCGCGCGGCGATGAGGCGGTAGACTGAGCCACAGGGACCTCCTTGGTGTGGTGCCTGGCGTGCGGGTCTCAACCGCCAGGTTACCAACCGAGGAGGTCGCTTTGCTCCCCACAAAGCCACGCGGCTCAACTTCCGAAGAGACTGAAAGTTAGGTTATCCTGGTGCCATTCGGCGCACACCCCAATTTACTTAGTAGATTACGAACAGAGTCAAGCAACATATTTTCCTTATTCTTAACCAAATCTTCACAATCCACGATGCGCCCCCATCCTTCGGCGCTCCTCGTGCTTGGCAGGTCAGGATGTTGACCGAATGATGGAAGTGGCACGCCACTACGCGCCTAAGAGATAGGCGGGGTGTGACTAAAACCACGAAAGCCAGGACGAGCCGTCACGCTCGCCTGGCCCGGTGTGGTTCGCCCACAGCATGAAGGCCCGCACCGCCCGGAGCCTCGGAAACTCAAGCGGTGAGGGGCACCACGACAACCACCGTGGAGGGTTCGGGGCTCCAAGGAAGTCGTCGGGGGCTATCCCATTCTGACGTCACCGACAAAATTGAACATCCGTTCACATGCATCGGACGAAGTTAATGGGTAAATCGGCTATCCTGACCTCGTAAATCCAGTAAACACAGAGGGTTGTAGTCGATCTTTCGCTAATTTCCTATTCGACCGAGATTACCACTCGGGACTTATGTCGGTGACGTCATTCTAGGATGTCTGGCCCCGGGTCAAATCGCGCCTTCCCTGGATCTCCGACCTTCCGAGTCTCAGGTCTTTCGGCGGGAGGTTCGTGAAGATGACAGGCTATGCCATCATCGATCTGGGGGCGCTGATGCTGGCGTTGGGTTGTGCGGCCAAGTGGCTGTACGGCCGATGCCGCAAGTTCAACGTGAAGGTCGATGGCGAGTTCGGGGATGGAGTAATTTTCCGCACGGCGGGGGCTGGGACCCCATCCTGCCAACAGGACATGGCGGCGCGGTCCGAGGTCTCTTCTCCGATCGGGTGGGTCTCCGGCCCCTCCGGAGATGGGCCCCCGTCCCCGAGCTAAGGCCGCCCGCCGCGGTCCGGCCGGCGAAAGTTTCTCGTACTGGCGAGGACCTCGGTCGGCCGGCCCGCGTCATGCGGCCTGCGGGGGGCCTGCTCGCGCCCACGGGGCATCCAGCCCCGGAATGGGTCGGCATCCATGCCTCCCCGCGGCGGCCTCCGCCCCCAGCAGCTCGTGGGGGGGCTCGGCCGCCGCGGCAGCAGAGCAGAAATATGGCCGCGGCTGCGCCGCTCTTTCGTGCTCGTTCGCACCCCCCCCCCGCCCCCCGGTCCCCGGGGGGTGCGGGGGGGGCTGCGGGCCGGTGGCCCGCGCGGCGGGCGCCGAGGGCGCGCCCCGCCGGCCCCCGCGTGCGGCAGACCCGCCGCGGCCCCGGGGCGTTCCGGGCCGGTCCGCGCGTGCTCCGCCAGCGGCGCCACCCCCCGGCCCGGGCGGCCGCCCGGCCCTCCTGGCCGGTCGGGCCGCGGCCTTCATCGGGCTGCCTCTATGCGGCCTATCTGTTTAATTATTCACATCTTCACAGTGCCTGAAATCCCTTATTTTACAGGGTTTTCCGCTAGGCAAGCCCGGTGAAATTTGGTACAGTGAAGCCTGCTCCACTGGTTGCTCAGTGGGGCCGCGAGTGGCCGGTCGCAACCCGCCCACCCGCGCTTACGGCACCTCGGCTAGGAGGTACACCCCATGTCCACAGTAGCGCCCCCCGTGCGCCTTGCCAAGGCCCGCTCCCTGCGGCACGGCACCTGCAAACTTCGCGTGTTCATCAACTCGGATGAATATTCTCTCAAGCGCCAGCCCGCCCCCCAGCTCTCGGTCCGCGTGTGGGCCCTGCGGAAGCTCACCGGCGACCGGGCCGGCGCGGTCTACCAGGTCGTCCGCGCGGCCGGGCGCAGCACCTGCTCGTGCCCCGATTTCGCGAATAACAAATTCGCATGCAAGCATCTCAAGGCCCTCGTCGCGCTCGGCCTTCTCTCGGGCCGCAAGCGCCCCGTCCCCGCGGCGCGGGCGATCGAGGCGCCCCGCTCCCCAGCCGCCCGCGCCACCGCAGCCGCCATCGTCGCTCGCGCCACGCAGTTGGGCACCGCCCCCGCCCTCCGGGAAGGGGGTGCGCGATGAGCGGCTACACCTTCGGCCACTACGCCAACGAGGAAGACCAGCCGGAACCCCTCTGTCCGTACTGTGGCGAATTCCACCCCCCAGGCCCCTGCCCGGGCGAAGAGCCCGAGGATTGGCCCCTCCCCGCCGAGCCCGAATGGGTCGCCGACCCGGGCGCGGCCGCCCTGCCGCTCTGGGTTTATGAACAGATGTCATGGCGTCCCACCGACAACTGAGCCGGCCCGGCGCCGCGGCGCGCCCCAGCGCCGCCGCGGCCCAGCCCGGCCCGGCCCGAGGAGGGACCGACCCATGACCCGCGCCAAAGCCGCCCGCAAGGGCGGCATCGCCCGCGCGGCCAAGCTCTCCCCCGCCCGCCGCCGTGAGATCGCCAAACTCGGGTTTCGAGCCCTCGTCGCGAAGCGATTCGGAGGAGACCGTCAGACCGCCATCGACTGGCTGACCCGCAAGGGCCTGGCCGCGCTCGACAGCGACTTTCCCGCACCGATGAGGAAGTTTTTCGACCCCGGACCGATGCCGCCGGCCGAGCCCGCCGACCAGGGCGACCGGGAGTTGCCGTTCTGATCCACCGAGCCGGACCCGGGCCGGGCGGACCCACATCCCCGGCTCGGTGGTCGGGGCGACGGCGCCGGCAATGCGGTCCAAACGGAATAGAGCGATGCTGCCGGTCGTGCCGATGAAGAGGGCCGGCCGACGACCGCACGGTTTGGGGTGGGGAATCGACGCACTTTCGGGTGGGAATCGACGCACTTTCGGGTGGGAATCGACGCACTTTCGGGTGGGAATCGACGCACTTTCGGGTGGGAATCGACGCACTTTCGGGTGGGAATCGACGCACTTTCGGGTGGGAATCGACGCACTTTCGGGTGGGAATTTCGGGGAAGCCTCGGCAGAAAGTCATTGCTTGTAATGACTTGCGCAGCGTCGGCCGGGCCCTAGACTTTAGACTTTGTTTAGACTAAAAAGCAACACCAACAAGACGATCTTTGGTGGTGTTGCTTCTTTGGATGATTGCATGAAGAAAGCAGACCTGGAGCGACGAGCCGAGCTGGCGCCCCTGGACGTGATCCGGGTGGAAACCGCCCTCTCTCGTTTCCCCATGCACCGCCTCGCCAAGCTGGGGACCGTGCGCATCGATATCTGCGAGACGGACGCCAATGGTGAGATGACGCTCTGCTGGGAGGTATCGTGCAACGAGAAACACGGCCAGCCGGGGCCGCTCGCCTACAAGATCGATACACTCGTCGTGAACCGCCGGATCGAGGTGGCGGGCAGACCCATCCCGCGGCTCGTTCGCTTGGGCAACCTCACCGACATCTGCCGGGAGCTGGGCTTGGTCGACAGCGGCGCGAACACGAACAAGGTCAAGCGAGCCCTCCACCAGAACGCCAGCGCCTACATCACCGCGAAGATCCGGTACAAGTCCGCCAACGGGACCAAGCGGCGGATCGAGATCGCCGATACCCGCTATGGGGTCGTGTTCACGGGTGAGACGCTGCCCGACGGCAGAACGGCGGATGCCGTGTACATCGTCCCGCACGACTTCTACCGCGAGATCCTCGACACGGCGCCGAGGCGGCCCCTCGACTACGATTACCTCCGCGACCTGTCCCCTGTGGCGCAGCGCCTGTACGAGCTGCTGTCCTACCGGATGTTCGCGGCGCTGAAGAACAGGAGCCGGACGGTCCGTTTGCCCTACTCGGAGTTCTGCATCTACGCGCCCCAGACGCGATACGCGGAGTTCTGGCGGATGCGACAGCAGATGGAGAAGCTCCACCGGCCACACCGGACATCGGGCTACATTGCCGGAATCGAGTACGAACCGACGACCGACCACGACGGTCGGCCCGACTGGACGCTGGTCTACGAGCCCGGCACAAAGGCGAAGGCCGAGCACCTGGCGTTCACGAAGCGGAGCGGGACGGCCATGCTTTCCCTCGAGCCGCCGCCGGCGAATGCCGAACTGGAAGTCGAGCCCACCGGTCTGGTGCTGGAACTGGTGGAACGCGGCGTGACCAGGAGCGTGGCCGCCGAGGTCGTCCGCGACTTCCCCGAGGCCCAGATCCAGGCCCAGATCGAGCGGGTCGACTGGCTGCGAGAGACGAAGCCGAAGCGGGTCAAGGACCTCGGTGCCTATCTCGTCGAGGCGATCCGGAAGGACTTCGCACCGCCGGCCGATTTCGAGGGCCGGGCGGCTCGCGAGCAAAGGGAGGCGATCGCACGGGCGCAGCAGGAGCAGGTCCGCCAGACGAAAGCCCGCGAGCAGGCGATCCAGATCCGCGAGGAGGAGATCCAGAAACGGATCGCTGTCTACTGGGCGGCGTTGTCGGCGGAGCAGCAGGCGGAGATCGAGGCTGCGGCGCTGGCGCGGGCGACGTCGGAGCAGAGGCAGGTTTACGAAGACGCGCGGCTTCCCTCCTTCCGGCGGACGTATCTCCAGACGCTCCGCCAGGAGCACCTCCGGCGGCTGCTCGACCTGCCCGTGTCGGGCTGACCCAAGAGCCCCGCCAGGACCGCCTAGGACGCGATCCTGGACGTCCCCGTGACGGAGAACGTGGAATCCATCGTCCGCCCGTCGGGAGGCCCGCCAGGGGCCGTCCAGGGGTCGTCCCAGTGTGACCACCCTTTTCGTCGTTGGTCTGGTCCGGAGCTGCGAGCCGCCCAGGGTGCCCACGCTCCAGATCCCCCTCTCGTGGTCGCCGAGAGCCAAGGGACAAGAACCCACGTCCTTGAAGGCCCGCTCGGTGCGTGATCGGTCTCAGAGGCTATCCGGGAATGATTCTCTTGACTCTCAAGGACTTATGGCGACTGCCGAGTCGGTATCCGTGCGGTTGTTCGGGGAAACGCCCTCCTCCGGGGCCACTGCCGTCGGCGTAAGTTCTTGGCCTGTATGGAAAAGTTTACCGGATAGCCTCTCAGAAGGCGCACCCGTTGCGCCTTCTGGGGCATGCCGATGCGTCGGGCGTTCTCGCCCGAGGCTTGTCCGACCTGGAAGTGCGGCGTCTCGGCCCGAAGCGGGGCAAGGCGCCGTGGAAGCGATTGCGTCTTCCCGGGCGGAAGGCGCGGTCGATGAGCGGCATGAGGAAGTCTCACAAATTCCCGGCGTGCGGGCCAGTGGTGAGACTTTGATTTCAAGATTTCAAGACAAGTTCGCGAGACCCAAATCGGCCTGCCGAGACTGGCTGTCGCATCGGTATCGGGCGGGTCTCATCAAACGGCCGTTTTGCGAGACCGTTCCCGCCCTTTCTCGATTCCGGGACGAGTAAGTTGAACATCGGCCCCGGAGGCGATATCACATACGGAGGTAAGCCGACCGCTCGCAGCGAGCGGCCCTGAACGCCGAGTTTCGCGGCTGCGTAATTTGCCTATTCGGCACTCAATTCTCTCCGGCGAGCCTTTCGATTTCCCCGGATTTTAGCGGATCTCGAGGTCCGCCGCGCGAGTCCCATTCGAGCCAGCACATCGCGATTTCCGTCCCCTCCGCAACTCCTTTCCTCACCCATCGTCACCTCGGCATCTTCGCCAAAATCCCTTCTTTCTTGCTTCTCTTCCCATCAGACGTTCCCATCGTCCAGCAGGGTTTTAGCCCCGCACCGTTGCATCCTTTGGCCGATCACAACCTGCTTATTCGGGACTCAACTGCGAGGGCCCGATCCCCTGAACTCGCGCGCCTCTTCCAGCAACCCAACTCGCCGACCCAGCGCCGCTACGAGATCTGCCGCGCCTCCTTCCTCGAGGACGCGACCGCCCAACAACTCGCACAGCAGTATCAGCTCCATGTCGGTACCGTCCGGGCCATCCTCCGCGACTTCGCGAGTGATCCCGACATCAGCACCTTCTTCCTCACCGAGCAGCTAGGACGAAAGTCCGCGTCCAAGCACGCCGCGATCCAGGAGCGAGCCTGTGAACTCCGTCGCCAAGACGCCACCCTCGCCGACATCCACGCCACTCTCCGATGCGAGGGCTTCGAGGTCAGCGAGTCGTATCTCTTCGGCGTCCTCCACCGAGCGGGCTTGACCACGGTTCGCAATCGCCGCCCCACGCCGCAACCGGGAGAGATCGCCTGCGATGGCTCGGTGGTTCCCGACATTGCCGACGTCCGCACGCGGTCGCTCGAGGCCGGGCGACGATTCTCGAGCAAGGTCGCCGGCCTCTTCCTTTTCCTCCCCATGCTCCTGGAACTCGACCTGCCCGCCGCTGTCACCGCCGCGGGCCTCCCCGGCTCCGAGCAGATCCCGCCGCTGCAGACGCTGCTGGCGATCTTGACCCCCAAACTCCTCGGCAAGCGCCGCGTCAGTCACATCAGCGATCTGTGCTGTGACGAGGGCGCGGGGCTGTTCGCCGGCCTCAATGTCCTGCCCAAGACCACCTTCGCGACCGACTACTCGTACAAGACCGAGCGCCCCATGACCGAGCGGCTGGTCGCCGCCCTGATCGGAAAGACCCCCTTGGGAGACCCGCCCCTGAGCTTTAACCTCGACTTCCACGCGATCCCGTTCCGCGGCGCCGAGCCCGACCTGGAGAATCACTGGGTACCCATGCGACACCACGCACTCCCTTCGGTCATGGCGTTTGTGGCCCAAGTGGCCGGCCGGCGGGTGAGCTGCTACGCGACCGCCAACCTCGTGCGGGACGAGGCCGACGCGATGGTCCCGAAGTTCGCCGACTCCTGGCGGGAGCAGACCGGGCACTATCCGGCCCGGCTGCTCTTCGACTCGCGCGCGACCACTGACGCCGGCCTTAACGAACTGAACCGACGCAAGATCGGATTCCTCACCCTCCGCCGTCGCGGTTCTGGGATGCTGGCGCGGGGAACGCCTGCCCGCGGAGAACTGGCAGCACGGCCAGGTCACCCAAGCCAAGGGGAAGCGCCGCCAGATCCACTACGTCGACGAGCGCGTCCGGCTCGAGGGCTACGACGGCGACCTGCGGCAACGGATTGTGACCGGTCTGGGACACGAGTCGCCGACCTTCCTCTTGGCCAACGACCTCCCGAAACCGCGGACGGCCCGCGAAACCCTCCAGACCGACGCCAGTAGGAATCACGTGGAGAATCAACTCGGTGAACAGATCACGTTCTTCCACCTCGATTGCCTGTGCCGTGACGTCCGCTTGAACGTGGACTTCGACCTGACCCTGACCGTGGTCGCAGACCTCCTGTACCGGAGCTTGGCGGAACGCCTGAAAGGCTTTGCACGTGTTGGCCCTGCGCGTCTGTTCCGGAAGTTCGTCGACACGCCGGGCGACATCGAGATCACAACGGACGGTGTGATCGTCCGCCTGAGCAAACGCGCGCACCACCCGCTTTTGAAAGAGGCCGGTCTGACGAAGCCGACGCCCCCGGTCCCGTGGCTGGGCAATCGTTCGGTGCACCTGGCCTGCCCGTGACAGCCCCGGGTCATATCCCGACCCCCGCGCGTCAGGGGTATGCCTGCCGCACGACATCACGAAAGTTGAGTATCGATTAGGCAAGTGAATCCCCCCGCGAAAATCGGCGCTGATACGCGACCTCGGCCACATCCTCCCGGAGCCGGGTCAAGGTCTCGAACTCACGCGGGCGGACGATCTGGTCCTTGATCTTCTCGGGACGCTTTCGAGGCAGCCCTTTGGCCGTGGAGTGTGGTGGTCGCTGCAACTCGGACCAGGCCGATGCGGGCAGATCCTCGGCCAACGCCGTGAGATTGGGCATGGCGTCGCTCCCGAAGAGGAACGTCACTGCCTCGGTGTCCCAGGCATCGAGTTGCGTGGTCTGGGTGAAGTCGGTCTCGCCGCGGAGGGAGACTTGAGAGGAAGCCGGCCTGACGGCAGAGGAGGATGGCCAAGTCGAGCTGCTCGGCGGCGCCCTCGTGCGAAGGCCGGTTGCCGGAGCGATTGACGATGCTGATCACCTCGCCGGTGTGGGCCAAGGAAATGATCCAGGGATGAGATCCCCAGGTGCCATCGTAAGCGATGTCCACCCCCTGCTTGCAACCGGCGCCGGTGGCGACGCGTGTGCCGTCGACGTCGAGGATGGCTTCGTCGAAGAAGTCGGACGGTTGCTGTTGCCAGACCTTCAGCCGGGTTTGATCGAAGACATCCTGAAGGATCTCGACGTCGTCGGTGGTGAAGCGGCGGCAGAAGTCGCCGGCGGTGGTGGGGTCGGGGATGCGGTCGGCGCCGAGGGCGTCGAGGAAGACGAGGTCGTTGCGCCGCAGCTCGATGTCGTCGAGGCAGGTGCCGTCGCAGAGGGCGTTGGAGGCGAAGTTCAGGACGTGGTCGGACTCGGGGTAGGGGAAGTGGAACTTGAGCAGGTGGAGCCGCTCGTCGATGGCCTCGGCCAGTCCGAGCTTGCGGACCATCAGATGGATGGCGCCGATGCCGCCGCAGGGGATCGCCCGGATCTTGTCGGCGACTTCGTAGTGGATGTTGGAGGCGGTGAGGACCGGGTCGATCGCGGGGGCGGTGATCGGTCGATCGAGCCGGCGACGGATTTTCCGCTTGCCGGTGGCGTGATGGCGGTGTGGAAGCGGTTTCACTTGAAATCTCCTGTGGGGTTGGGGCGGTGGAACGAAATGAGTCACTCCACTGTGCCTCAATTTCCGGGAGATTTCGAATTATCTCCGCATCAGGTGCTCGATTCAGACCTCGGACCGTGCTTGGTTAAGGACTTTCGCGGGCCCTTGCTACAATTGATAGACATGTCATCCTCCGGGAGGAGCCGTCCCCGACACCGCGAGAGATGGGCGCCCCTCGGTGTTTGGGCCCGGCAGCCAGGCGGCAGTCCAAGCACCCCCCCGGAGTCCCCCTCCGGGTGGGTTTGTTGCGGCCCGCGCCGACCTGCGGCGCGCGGGCCGGCCTCCCATATCATCCGCCGGGCGCGGCGGTCGGCTCCCGGGCGTGGCGGGCGGATCGTCAAAGGTCCCGCATCCGCGAGCCGGCGGAGTGCCCCCGCGGCACAGCCGAGCCGCCGTCCCGCGAGCCGGGACAAGGTCCTCGCCCGCCTGCGGTCGGCGCGGGACCAGCTCGCCGCCGCGCCGGGGTCGGGCGACCCGAGAAAGGCGGAAAATGGCTATGGAGGTCGTGTCCTGCAGCCGATGGCAGGGGAGGAGGACATCGGGGGTCGAAGCCCGATCGAGTCTGCCTGCAAGCCACCCCACTTGAATGGGGGTGGTTCACGACCGGAACCTCATCCGCTCCGAGGGCCTCTCATGCCCCAGAAACGTGACCGCTGGCGGCCGGCGGACCAGGAGTTCCAGGCGGCGCTGGTCCTGGAGGAACTCAACCCCCCCGCCACCGACTGCTCCCTCTGCGGCACGCAGCCGCCCCGCTATCACGCGACGTGTTACCCGCCCACGCCGCTGGCGCCCTACCTCGGCGCCCACGGCGGCCAGCCGGCCGTCTGCGACTTCCTCCTCTGTGACCGCTGTTCTCACCTCCCCGACAGGGACGACCGGCTTGTGGAGACGACGATCTTGCGCCGTGGCTTCGCCCTGGCGACCGTCGACGCCGGCCTCCCGACCGCCACCATGGCCGCCTTCTACCGCGCCTACCTCGGGTACCGCATCGGGGGGGATGCCGTCCACGCCGTCGTCCGGGCCCTCCTCCAGGTCGGCCTGTCGCACGCCGACACGGACCGGTTCTTGGCGGCGGTCGAACGCAACGCCCCGCCCGACGTCTAGACCTAAACCAAGCGTGATATATAGAGCTTCGGTGTCAAAAGCTCGGTAAAAGCTCGAAAACCCCCGGAGTTTAGAGACTTCTCGCTAATCTCCACCACAGTTATGACGTAAACCCCAATGCCATAGGTAGTTGACCGCGATTTTCGGCGTTCTCGGCCCGGTCGTGTCAAAATCTCAGAGAGCGCCCCTCTCTCACTCTTCTCCGGGCCTGGTTTTCTCGGAAGATCGTCGTGAATGGGCCATCCGCACACTGGTGGAGATCAGCGAGGAGTCTCGGAGTTTATGGAATAATTGAGGGAGGAACACGTCCTCACTATTCCAAACTGCGGAGACTTTCGAGTGACTGCTACTCTCCCCGAGAAGACCCGAAAACGCCACCGCAAGAAGACGCGAGAACGCCACCGCAGGATCCTCCGCGACCGCAAGCGGAGGATCCTCAAACGAATCCTCAATCGGCCCGGACCGGAACGCGATCAGCCCATGATGACCGCCACCAACATCCACTCTGAGCTGGCCGATCGCGTCCAGGGCCTCTCCGCAGGCGGCATCGGCGCCATGCTCCTCCTGCGCGCAGGATCGGCTTGATCCACGACATCGACCACAACCTCCATCTCTTCAAACGCCATCTGCCCTCTCACGAATCCGACCATGTCCTGAACATTGCCTTCAACATCCTCGCGGGCGGCAAACGGATCGAACACCTCAAACTGCGGCGCAACGACGAGGTCTATCTCAATGCCTTGGGCGCCGAGCGCATCCCCGATCCCACCGCCGCGGGGGACTTCTGCCGCCGCTTCGCCGAGTCCGAGGTCGTGACCTTGATCGATTCCCTCAATGAAACGCGGCTACGGGTCTGGTCCCAGCAGCCCTCCGCGTTCTTCACCGAAGCGATCCTCGACGTCGACGGCACCCTCGTCGGGACCGACGCCGAGTGCAAGCAGGGCGTCGACATCGCCTACAACGGCACTTGGGGCTATCATCCCCTGTTGATCTCGCTGGCCAACACTGCCGAGCCGCTCTACCTGGTCAATCGCAGTGGCAACCGGCCCTCGCACGAGCACGCCGCGGACTCCCTGGACAAGATGATCGCCCTGTGTCGCCGGGCCGGCTTTCAGCGGATCCTCGTGCGGGGCGACACGGACTTCACCCAGACCCAGCATCTCGACCGCTGGGATGAGGCCGGCGACATCGGCTTCGTCTTCGGGAGCGACGCCCACCAGACCCTCAAGGCGCGGGCCGACGCACTCCCGACCGAGGCGTACAGCGTCCTGGAACGACCGCCGCGATCTGCGATCCAGACCGCGCCCCGTCAGCAGCCCGAACGGATCAAGCCGCAGATCGTCCAGGAGCGCGGATATCAGACGATCCATCTGCTCGAGGAGATGATCGCCGAGTTTGACTATCGCCCGGTCGCCTGCCGCAAGAGTTATCGCGTGGTCGTCCAGCGCAAACGCCTGGGGACCGACCAAGGGCAACTGCGGCTGTTCGAGGAGTATCGCTCCTTTTTCCGAGACTCCTCGCTGATCTCCACCAGTGTGCGGATGGCCCATTCACGACGATCTTCCGAGAAAACCAGGCCCGGAGAAGAGTGAGAGAGGGCGCTCTCTGAGATTTTGACACGACCGGGCCGAGAACGCCGAAAATCGCGGTCAACTACCTATGGCATTGGGGTTTACGTCATAACTGTGGTGGAGATTAGCGAGAAGTCTCCTTTTTCCACATCACCAACGATCGCACGACCCCGGCCGACCAGATCGTATTCTCGGCCAACGATCGCTGCGACCAAGAGAACCTGATCACGCAGCTCAAGAGCGGCGTGCACGCGCTGACGACGCCAGTGAATGACCTGGTGAGCAACTGGGCCTACATGGTGATGGCCAGTCTGGCCTGGAGCCTGAAGGCCTGGAGCGCCTTGATGGTGCCGGTCTCGCCGCGGCACGCGGCCAAGCACGCGGCGGAGAAGCGGTCGTGGTTGCGGATGGAGTTCGCGACGTTCTGCGCGGCGGTGATCCAGATGCCGTGCCAGTTCGTTCGGAGCGGTGGTCGGCTGATCTATCGGTTGTTGTCATGGACCCCGTGGCAAGGGGTATTCCTGCGTCTGGTGGAGCGCTTGCACGGCTGCTGGTTGTGTTGAGGGAGGATCTCCTGAAGTCGGGGTCCGGATGCCCCGATCCGTGTTGGCCATCGAACCCAGAGAGGCGGTGAGGCGAGGAAGCAGACGACTCGAGACCAGGGGACCGGGAGCGACCGTCCGGTACGATGAAGGTACGTGATCACATTAGTGCTCTTTGTTGAACACTTGCATTATAGGCCAGGTGCCACCACATCCCGATCAGTTGAAAGACGAGACGGTGGCAAGTGCCACCACATCCCGATCAGTCATCAGATGGACATGTACTACCATCACTTTATGTTCAATCGATCATGTCATTCCGTTCACTCTGAAAACTTTCTCTTCTTGATATGATGGTGCAACTCCCTCAAAAGCGGCTGGTCCTGCGGCTCCCTCCTACGGAGCCGGTGGATGCGGATCTTGTCCCCATCGAGGTCCACCTCCACCTCCACGCGCACCAACCGATTCAGCCAGTGCTGGTCCACCTCGAAACTCCGGCCCAATACCTCCACCGCCCCCACCACGCTGGTCCGCCGCACGTAGATGATCTGGCCTCGGGGTCGAGACTGGAGGTCCAATCGCCATCGCTTCGGGAAGGCACGCCGCCGGGGGGCCGACTCGATCCGATCGGCGCGGTGGCGACGCAGGGCGGTCACGTAACGCTGCGATCGCCCTTGCAAGTCCGGCAGCGAGCCGTGCTCGAAGCGGGCCCAGACCTTCGCCTGCCAGGTGCCGTTGGAATTCTCGATCGCCGACTGGAAGCCGAACTCGTGGGGCACGACGAATACCGGGATTACCCCCAGGCCCAGGCACAGCCGACTCACCCGCCCGATCACGTCCGGGTGGGTGTGCGGCCCCTGGAAGATCGTGTCGTTGTCGAACTGCGCGGAGCCGGGCCGGCCGAATGCCCGCCAGTGCTCGACCAGCGACGCGACCACGACCTTGGCCGTCACGCTCGCTTCCACCGGCCACGAGGCGGCCAAGCCGCCGTGCAGGGAGATGCCGTTGAGCACCTCGACCTGGGGCCGCCCTTGATTACCAGCCCCTCGACCACATCGAAGCTGTCGAGTTCCCGCCGCTTCGAGGCGACCTCGGGCCGATGCCAACCCGGTGGCGGAGCGGGGCGACGGATGCGCCTCTGGCCGTCCAGGGCCCCCCGTCGTTCGAGGATGCGGTGGATGGTCCGCACCGAGGGGAGCGGCTCGACCTTGCGGGCCTTGAGGGCCTCGTGGATCGCCTTGGCCCCATGGAAGCCCAGGTCGCTGCACTGTCCCAGCTCCGTTCGCACGGTCAGGACCAGGCCCTCGATGGCGGCTTGGGTTCGAGTGGTTGTGCGTGGTGTGCAGGAGCGATCGTGCCCGTCCACTCGGTCGAGGCGCTGGCCTTGGGCACGACGGACCCATGCATGAACGGTGGATTGACTGACGCCGAATTCGTGGGCGACCTCGTGCTGCGAGCGACCGCTCCGGACGGCGGCAACGATGGCTCGACGGCGAGTGGCTTCCCGATCACTTTGTTCATGACGGCCTCCAGAGAGGGACGCGGTTTTCAGTCCAGGTTATACCGGACTGATCGGGATGTGGTGGCACAAAAGTGATCGGGATGTGGTGGCACTTGGCCCATTATATATTACGCTTGTTTTAGATCTAGACCGAAGTTCCGGACCCGTTTTTCGCACAACTTCCCTTGTGATAAAGACTTCACCGCGATTCTGACTCCCAATTGTAGCCAAAATATTTCCGGGTCATTCTTGACGCGCCCCGGATGCCATCGCGATAGTGTCCCGCATGGCACGCAAACACCGAGCGGTCCATGTCGCCAGAGTCACGAACACCCTCAAGGGGGTAACCTCTACCAGTTCCTACCTCCGACGCACCTGCCGTCAGGACGGCAAGGTCCAGCATGAGACCCTCGGAAACCGCTCCGATCTCCCGGTCCACGTCATCGACCGGATCAGCCGCGCACTCAAGGGCGAGACCTGCGTCCCCGCGGCTGACGCCTTCCACAGGACGCGCTCGCTCCCCCATGGGCACGTCGAGGCCGTGCTGACGAGGATCCGCACGCTCCCCCTGGAAGACCTCGTCGCCTCCGAGCCGGCGCGGCGGCGCAACCTGGTGAGCGCCAGGATCGCCGAACGTCTCCTCTTCCCCAGCTCCAAGCTGGCCAACACCCGAAACTGGCACGACACCACCTTGGCCGAGGAGCTGGACGTCGCCGAGGCCACCGAGGATCAACTCGATGTCGCGATGGACTGGCTGCTGGCGCGGCCGGAGGCAATCGAGAAGAAGCGGGCGAAGCGGCAGCGCGGCGACGGGGCCCTGGTCCTCTACGATGTCACCCGCAGCTCCTCCGAGGGGACGACCTGTCGGCGTTGTCGAGGATCCGCCGGTAGGTCTCTCCCAGGACGAGATAGACGGCGTCGGCCTTCCGCCCGTCGGGCAGCCGCTCGCCGGCGAAGTGGACCTCGTAGCGGGTGAAGTTGGCGTCCAGCTCGCGTTCGGCCCCGTCGGTGGACCGGTACTTGATCCTCGCGGTGATGGCCGCGAAGGCGTTCTGGAGGAGGGCCCGCTTGACAAGCGTGGTGTCCCCTCCCAGGTCCAGCTCGTGGGCGATTTCCTTGAGGCTGCCCAGGCGGATGTACCGGGGGATGGGCCTCCCCGCGGCCTCGATCCGGCGGTTGACGACGAGCGTGTCGAGCTTGTAGGCGAGCGGCCCCGGCTGACCATACCGGGAGTTGTGGCTGACCTCCCACCGCAAGGCCAGCTCGCCATCGGCGGTCGTCTCCTGGATCTCGATGGGGATGGTCCCCAGCTTGGCCAGCCGGTGGCGGTCGTCTCCTGGATCTCGATGGGGATGGTCCCCAGCTTGGCCAGCCGGTGCACGGGGAACCGCGAGAGGGTGGTTTCCACCCGGAGCGGGACCAGGGGGGCAAGCTCGTCCAGGCGATATTTGTTATTCATATGTGGATCATAAAGAGCAACACCACCCTCTTGGTGTTGGTGTCTTTTCTTTTCGTCAAACAAAGTCATAAAGTCTAGGGGCCGGACACTGAGGCGCAAATTCAACATGGGTATGTACTTAGGTCGAATCAAAACTCGATATCGTCTCCCGAAACCGTGCGATGCGTCTCCCGAAACCGTGCGATGCGTCTCCCGAAACCGTGCGATGCGTCTCCCGAAACCGTGCGATGCGTCTCCCGAAACCGTGCGGTCGGCGGCCGGCCGATTTTATCGGCACCGGCTGTGCCGTTGCACCAATCCGATCGGGCCGCGTCGCCGGCGCCCGACCTTCGGGTCGGGGGGATGAGCCCACCCGGCCCGGGTCCGGTTCGGTGGATCGGGACGGTCACTCCGGGTCGGCCAGGTCGGCGGGTTCGGCCGGTGGCATCGGTCCGGGGTCGAAGAACTTCCGCAGGGGCGGCGGGAAGTCGGCGTCGGGCGAGGCCAGGCCCTTGCGGGTCAGCCAGTCGATGGCGCCCGGCGGTCTCCTCCGAAGCGCTTCGCGACGAGGGCTTGAAAACCGCGTTGGGCGATCTCACGGCGGCGGGCGAGGGTGAGCTTGACCGCGCGGGCGATCCCGCCGAGGCGCGCGGCTGCGGCGCGGGTCATAGGGCGGTCCCTCCTCGGACGCGCCGGGGCGACGCGGGCCACCCCGGCGCTGGCGGGCCGGATCAGTTACCTGAGGGACGCCATGACATTTGTTCATAGACCCAGGACGGGTAGCCGGAGGCGCCCGGGTCGGCCACCCATTCGGGTTCGGCGGGGAGGGGCCAATCCTCGGGCTCTTCGCCTGGGCAGGGGCCCGGCGGGTGGGATTCGCCACAGTACGGACAGAGGGGTTTCGGCTGGTCTTCCTCGTGGGCGTAGTGGCCGAAGATGGAGCCGCTCATCGCGCCCCTCCTTCCTGGCGGGCGGTGGCGGTGCCGAGCTGGGCGGCGCGGGCGACGAGGGCGATCGCGGTGGCGCGGGCGGCCGGGGAACGGGGCGCCTCGATCGCGGGGGTGGGGCGCTTGCGGCCTGACAGGAGGCCGAGCGCGACGAGGGCCTTGATATGCTTGCATGCGAACTTGTTGTTTTGGTGATCAGGGCACGAGCAGGACAGAAACCCGGCGGCGCGGGTGACGTGGGAGACCGACCCGGACCGATCACCGGTACGCTTCGCGAGCGACCAGCAGCGCGCGCCCGGTTCGGAGGCGGGCTGACGCTTGATGGAATACTCATGCGAATTGATGAACACGCGGAGTTTGCAGATGCCGTGCCGCGGGGAAGCGGACTTGGCGCGGCGCACGGGGGGCGCTACGGTGGCCATGGGTGCTACCTCTTAGGAAGGTGCCGTAAGCGCGAGTGGTCGGGTCGCAACCGGCCACTCGCGGCCCCATTGGAGGCCAGTGGAGCAGGCTCTGCTGTACCAAATTTCACCGAGCTTGCCCAGCGGAAAACCCTGTAAAATAAGGGATTTCCGGCATGGTGAAGACATGAATGATTAAACAGTCTGGCCGCATGGAGGCGGCCCGAGGAAGGCCGCGGCCCGACCGGCCACGGAGAGCCGGACGGCCGCCCGGGCCGGGGGGTGACGCCGGCGGAGGACCGGCGCTCGACCGGCCCGGAACCCCCCGGGGCCGCCGGCGGGCCTTCCGGACGCGGCGACTGGCGTGGCGCGGGACCGGCGACCGCCGCGCGTGTCGAGGGCCACCGCCAGCCGGCGAGACCCTTCTCTCCCCTTTTCTCCCCCAGAGACTAATATTTCGCGGCGGCCGAGCCCCCCACGAACTCATGGGGGCGGAGGCCGCCGCGCGGAGGGCACGACGCCCGACCCATCTGGGCCCGGATGGCCCGTGGGCGCCACATCGGCCCCCCGCAGCCGGCATGCCGTGAGGGACGAACGGCGGGCCGACTGCTCGGGGACGGCGGCCCATCTTGGAGGGGCGGCGGCGATCCGAGGGGCGCGGCATCACCAGCCGACTCCGTCCGGCCGCGGCCGCGACATTTGGGCTCCCACCGGATCTTTGACAATGTCGCCCGCCAGGGATTCGGCAGAGCGGGAGAGAAGCGCCTCTACCGGCCCGGCTTGGCAAGGCCGGGCCGCTCTGGTAGTCTGAATCTCAAGGAGATTCCGTACTATGACTATTAATTTACCCGAACCTATAGAACGCTCGCTCCATGCGGCGGTCCTTGGCGGCCATTTCGCATCCGTGGACGACGCGCTGACCGCAGCCGCACGCTTGCTCCTGGAAAAGCTCGATCAGGAACAGGCAGCGGTCAACAAGCCAGCGCCCAGCGAAGGGAAGTCCGCTCCGGTTCAGAAGCCGATCTGGGAAGAGATCGCGGAGATTACCGCCAGCGTGCCGGATGAGGTATGGGAGGCCTTGCCCACGGATCTCTCCGCCGAGCATGACCATTACATCTACGGCACGCCGCAGCGTCCTGACGCATGAGGCGGGTTTTTGCCGATTCGCTCTACTGGATGGCCATTTCCCACCCCAGGGACCAGTGGCACCGGCAAGCAATTCAAGCGGGCCAGGCGTTGCGGAGAGCGGAGATCGTCACCACAGAGGAAGTGCTCAGCGAGTTCCTTGCCGCCTTTCGGTATAACGCCACCCTTCGTCAGACCGCCATCCGCACCATTGAAAGGATTCGAAACAACCCTTCCGTCATCGTCCGCCCGCAATCCCATCAATCATTCCTTGACGGCTTCGCCCTGTATAAAGCCCGCTCGGACAAGGAATACAGCTTAACCGATTGCATATCCATGAATGTAATGCGGCAGGAAGGCATCACCGAAGTCATGACGCATGATGATCATTTCACTCAAGAAGGGTTTCGCAAGCTGCTCTAGCCAGGGCCAGCGCGAACTTTGAGCAAGTCTGGTAATCTAGGAGGACTTGCGCCATGAGCCGTTTTTTTCTAGGATGGCAAAAGTAGCTGGAGGCACTGTTGCTCCAACCCCGTGAGATAGCTGGCCGGGTCATGTCGGAAGCGGTGCTGCTTTCGTCGCGACTCGCGCCGCGCTTCCAATCCCGGCGCAGCTCTCGCCAGCGCGGCACATAACCGGGCCGCAAGACCAAGCCTTCGTCCGGGCGCAGCCGCGTCGCCAGACTCGAGATCATGCGCGCGAGCCCATTACGACCAATCCGGGCGAGGCCCGACGCCGACCGCTGGCACGACGCTCGTGGTAGCGGTGGCTGCCGAAGGCGTGCTCCAGGTCGTTGTTCGTCCGCGGCACATCCGCGAACGCGTAGCACTGGAACAGCCCCGGCCAGTAGCTCTTGCTCACCTTCAGGAAGTGTTTCAGGCCCGCCCCGACCGACGGGAAGTCGGCCGTCGCCGCCGCCCGACGCATCCGGCTCAACAACTTCACCAGGCGGCGCCGCACCCCCTTGGCCTCCAATCCCACCTCATTCTTCAGCACCCGCGCCATGCGCTTGACCCAGTTGAAGGCCGCGCGCACCGGCGGGAACAGAGCGGCCGTCTCTTCCAGGCCGCGCCGCAGGAGTTGCTGCAGCCGCTTCAGACCTCCAGGTAGGCCCCCCGCCAGCGCCGCCACCCGGTCCAGGCTGGCGGCGATCCACTCGAGCCGATCGTGCAGCTTCAGCCCCGCCGCCGCCAACGGCGGCAGACCGTCGTCGGTCAAGGCGGCACGCACCGCGGCGCAGTAGCCCCGCACGATCTTCGCTTCCTCATCGTCCTCGCCCGTCTGCTCAATCTGACGCTCGATCGGTCGGATGCCACGCACTCGCTTCTTCAATTCCTTCTGCGCATGGCGATCCGCCTCGGAGATCGGCTTCGCCGCCTCGCGGAGATAGTGGAAATGGCAGAGCTGGTGCGGGACCCCCGACACGCACCGGCCACCGCGTTCCGGATGCTCTCTTGGCCATCGGAGATCACGCCGGTGATGGGCACCGGCAGGGCCTTTTGCACTTCGGTGATCAGGCCGGCCAGATCCTTGGCGGTGGACGACAGGAGGCTTCGGGCCAGAAGGATCTCCCCGGAGAGGCAGTCGCGCAAGACCCAGAGGACCTCGTGACCGACGTCGGGCTGCAGTCCGTCGATGGCCAGGATGACACGACGCTGCTTGCGCAACAGCGGTCCCAGCCGCTTGGGGTCGGCGGTGGCCAGTGCCCTCAGCTCGTCGTAGCGGTCCAAGAGGTTGGTGACCGTGCGTTGAGCGACGACCAGACCGCGGCGGGTCAGCTCCTGGTGGATCTCGGGGATGCTGCGGTGCTCGGCATGTCGGAGCCGACCGACCAAGGCCATGACATCGAGCCCGAACTCGTGATAGGGCAGGGCGAAGTGGGGCTCGGCCTCGGGCCTGTAGGGTCGGAGGAAGCGGGGGCAAGCGGGATTGATACAGCGTCGGACCGACAGGGTCAGCCGGAGGACACCGTCGAGGGTGGTGATGGTGCGGAAGTTGTTGTAGCGGGCCCAGAGCCGGTGTTGACATTCGGGGCAGTCGCGTGTGATGGGCACCAAGCTCAGGGAGCGATCGGGTTGCGGGCGCGGTCGTCGTCGCTTGCGCATAGAGGGCCTCCTTTGGTGGCTACCTCCCTTCTACGAAGCCAGCTTCAGTTAAGTTTGCCATCCTAGTTTTTTTTGTCTACGATTCTCTGTTTGTCTACCATTGCTCTGTGTTGTCCCATCTACGGCGGCGCACGGAGACTGAACGATGGCGGAAATTCGTCGGATCGGTTTGGACGAGGTGGCTCGGCACTTTGAGGAGTTGGAGGATCCGCGCTCGACCGTCAATCGGCAGCATCCTCTGGTCAGTGTGGTCGTCATCGCTCTGATGGCAGTGCTGGCCGGTGCCGAGGGACCAACTGCGATTGCCAAGTGGGCGGCTTTGAAAGAAGAGTTCCTCTTGGAGGCACTCGACTTGCCCAATGGCATTCCACGCAAGGACGTCTTTCGGCGCGTCTTGGTCCTGTTGAAGCCAAACGCGTTTCAAGCCTGTTTTGCCAACTGGCTGCAGTCGTTGCGTGTGACGGCCGCAGCGGCGACCGGCGTGGAGCAACCGGTGCTGGCGATTGACGGCAAGACGGCGCGGCGGAGCCACGATCGCGGCAGAGGCCTGGGTGCTTTGCATTCCGTCAGCGTCTGGGCCAGCGAGTTCGGACTGTCGCTGGGGCAAGTCGCCTGCGCCGAGAAATCGAACGAAATCACGGCCATTCCCGAGCTTCTGAAACTGGTGGACATCAAAGGCGCCATCATCACGATCGATACCATGGGAACGCAGAAAGCCATTGCCGAGAAGATCATCGATGGCGAAGCGGATTATGTGCTGGCGCTGAAAGGCAACCAGGAGACGTTGCATCAGGCGGTCATCGACTATATCGACGAGCAGAGCGAGAACGACTTCGCGACTGTGACGGCTCGTCGGCCTGTGACCGAGGAGACGGGGCATGGACGTCAAGCGACGCGAAGCTCCATTCAGATGCCGGTGCCGCAGGACCTGCCGGGGCTCGAACTGTGGAAAGGTCTGAAGTCGATGGGCATGGTGGTGTCGGAGTGCCTTCGCAACGGGAAAGAGACGGTTGAGATTCGCTCTTACATCAGCAGTCTTGCGGTGAGTGTGAAGCGATTCGCCACTGCTATCCGCAGTCCTTGGGGCATTGAAAAATAGTTGTCACTGGAGTCTCGATCTCACCTATCGTGAGGATGAGTCGCGCATTCAGAATAAACACATGCGTGAAAACTTTGCATAGCTCAGACGCCTCACTTTTCTTCTACAGTTGCGCCTCGGTTTTTGACGTAACTCCTTTGCTGACGGGCCGGGAATCGCATCGGTGCCACAATCCTAGTGCCACACTACACGGCGTTTTCCCCTTGTAATCCTGCATTTCTGCCCTATGATCATGGTGTCTCAACCACGCGGGCGCCATGTCCTTCCGCACCAAGACCTCCGGAACCCGCTCCTACCTCCAGATCGTCGAGAACCGCTGGGAGGATGGACGACCACGGCAACGGGTCATCGCCACTCTGGGACGCCTCGAGCAACTCCAGCAGTCCGGCCAACTCGACGCCCTGCTGGTCTCGGGCGCCCGCCTGGCCCAGTTCGTCCTCCTGCTCTCCGCTCACGCCCAGGGTCAACTCCCCACCATCAGCACCCGACGCATCGGACCGGCCCTGATCTTCCCGCGGCGCTGGAAAGAGACGGGGTGCCCACGGGTCATCGAGCGACTTCGGGACGGACGCCGCTTCAAGTTCGATGTCGAGCGGGCCATCTTCCTCACCGTCCTCCATCGCCTCTTCGACCCTGGCAGCGACCGGGCTGCCGACAGGGGGAGGACCGACTCCCGGATCGCGGGGTGCGCTGCGATCCAACTGCACCCCCTCTACCGGGCGATGGCTTGGCTTGGCTCGGCGAGGAACTGCCCCACGACCAGCAGGCGGGCAAGACGCCGTTCGCACCCCGCGGCACCAAGGACCGGGTCGAGGAGGAGTTGTTCGCCCAGTTGTTCGCCCCTCGGCGTGACCTCTTCACTGACCTTCAACGGGTCTTCTTCGACACCACGTCGATCTCCTTCGAGGGCGAGGGCGGCCAGGACCTCGGCCAACGGGGGTGCAGCAAGGACCATCGGCCCGACCTCGATCCGAGGGTCGTCGGGGCCGTGCGCGACGGACAGGGGCGGCCGATCTGCTGCGAGTGGTGGCCGGGCAACACCACTGACGTGACGACGCTGATCCCGGTCGTCGATCGCCTGCGGAGTCGCTTCGGGGTGCGTCGGGTCGGCATCGTGGCCGACCGGGGCATGATCAGCCCAGAGACCATCACAGCGTGGGAGCAGGACGAGCGGGGTTGGCAGGACCTCCGCGGTGCCCGCATGCGGGCGCAGACCGAGGTGAGAGACGAGGTCCTCTCCCGAGCCGGTCGCTCTCGGGTCGTGCATCCGCAGCGGGTCCACAGCGACGACCCCTCAGCCTTGAAGGTGAAGGCGGTGTGGGGGGGCGAGCGCCGCTACGTCGTCTGCCTGAACGAGGCGGAGGCCCGCAAGGACGCCGCCGACCGGGAGGCGATCGGGGCGGCCCTGAGGGAGCAACTCCGCCGTGGGGACAAGTCGCTGGTCGGCAACAAGGGCTACCGCCGTTACCTCAGCGGCAGTGACTCCCCTCACGTCCGGAGCGATGAGGCGAAGATCGCCGAGGACGCCCGCTACGACGGCAAGTGGGTGCTTCGCAGCAACACCGAACGGGACTCAGCCGAGGTGGCCTTGCCGTACAAACAGCTCGGGATGGTGGAGCATGGGTTCCGCTCGGGCACGTCGCTGTTGCAGACCCGGCCGATCTCCCACAAGTGTGACGCGACGATCCGGGGTCATGTGTTCTGTTCGTTCCTGGCGTTGGTCCTTCGTCAGGAGCTTCAGGCCCGCTTGAAGGAGCGAGGTCACGAGTTCGAGGGGAGCGGCTGTGATCGGGGACCTGGACCGGTTGCAGAGGGTGGAGGTGGAGCAGGACGGGAAGCGGTTCCGGCTGCGGCGTGAGGTCCAGGGGAGTTGTGGCCAGGGGTTCCAGGCGGTCGGAGTGGCCAGACCTCCGACGATCCAACAAGCCTCGCCGACCGGCCCGGAGCAAGACGCTGCGCAGAGTGCCACGCAGCCCAGTTGATGCGTCAAGTCTATACAGCTAATGGAGATGCAACTTACTGCTGTCGAAGATAAGCCAGAAACTACCGCCGCCTGCCGCGGCGAAGCCGGCCGAACTGCCGTTGTTCGCCAGGGGCGAGCTGACCGGCCTGGAGCGGGAGCTGGTCTCGCGCGGCGTGACGCGCGGCGTGGCCGCCGAGCTGGTTCGCGACTTCCCCGAGGACCGGATCCAGGCCCAGATCGAGCAGGTCGATTGGCTCCGCGAGACGAAGCCGAAGCGGATTGCGGACGTCGGTGCCACCCCTTTGAAGGTGGCTGCCCGTCTACGAGGTGCAAATAAATCGCTGTTATTGCGGTAATCTGGGGCATTTACTAGCGCCGAGATAAAGTCGCTG
Source organism: uncultured Planctomycetaceae bacterium (assembly GCA_963803395.1). Lineage (GTDB taxonomy): Bacteria > Planctomycetota > Planctomycetia > Isosphaerales > Isosphaeraceae > JAFANO01. The sequence goes on along the minus strand of CAWDND010000017.1, from coordinate 11,793 downwards.
GAGCGAGAATTCGTTCCGAATCGGCCTTGACGGCCCGAACTCGGGACAGCGAATAAATTAGATTCTGATTTGTACCAGATTCGTATCTCTATCAGAAATCTCGCAACATTTTAAGCTACAAGACGTTGCGAGATTGTTGAACCACCTTCAAAGGGGTGGGACGTCGGTGCCTATCTGGCCGACGCCATCCGCAAGAACCACGCACCGCCGGCCGGGTTCGAGGGCAGGGCAGAGCGTGCCGCCAAAGAGACCGCCCGGCGCGCCACGAGTGAGCAGGTGGATGCCGTCCGCCAGGCGAAGCTCCGCGAACGAGAAGCCGAGGCCCAGATCAAGGCGTACTGGGAGGCCCTGACCTCGGAGCAACGGGCCGTGCTCGACGCCGAGGCGCTGGCCAAGGCCGATCCGGATGCCCGGGCGGCGTACGAGGCGGCAACGACGCCGCAGGTCAGGCGGATGCACCTGGTGACCCTCCGCGACGCCCTGATCCGGCGCCGGCTTGGCCTGCCCGCGGCAGATTGACCAGAACGCTGCTAGGCGGCCTAGCAGGCTCGCCACGACGTCCGTGCGGGTTAGGACGGTGATCCCCACGTCCGTCGGCCTGGAAGCCCGCCACGGGCCTTCGTGTTCGCTTACGCGACGGGCAGGGAAGCGAGCCACCGCCGGAAACGCGAGACGAGGACCTTGAGGATGTCCCGCACGTCATCGTCCCCGAAGGTGGCGTTGAGGATGTCGGCGTCGACGCCTCGGGTGAAAGCGTCGGCGGCCCGCAGCCACCCACGGAGTCGCAGGGCCTCTTCCTCGACTGGAAGTGGGGCCCGGTCCGCCTCGTGGTGGCGGAGATCGTCGGCTTCTTGGAGGGTGAGTTCGTTCATCTTAAAAGATCCGATAGGGTCTCTGGAGTCGGGGATGCTCACTCAGGCTGATCCCTCGGATCAAATGTACAACACTCCCGCCCCTGAAGAGGCGAGGCCTGCGCCGAGGCCCCTGACGGCCCTGCCACGGCATTCACAACGCCCAGCACGGTAGATCCACGTTCCGAGGCCGAAGAGGCCGCCAGAGGGGCCCAGAGAAGGGGGCCGCGAACCGGCGCGACCGGCGCGGATCTCAGCCACTCGCCTCCCCTGATCCCGTCCCAGATCCTTGTCCCACAAAACCGAGGAATCGCGCGAAGCGCCACTGGCGGTAGAGGGCGTACCAGCGCTGTCTCGCTCGATCCTTGGTTCGTCTGGCTCTCGTGGCGTCCCTCGGTGCGACCCCGTTGCTTGCCCCCGGAAACGCTTGAGGGCTCTGCGTTGAGCCCCCAGCATCAGCCGGGCTCGAGACTCTCCATCGACTTCACGCCCCCTCGGCGTGCGTGGCGTAACGATAAAGGCCCCGCCCCCGCGATCGTCACGGAGTGGGGCCTCTTCGTGAGCCCGGGTCGGTCTGCCCGTCACGAGCAGATATCTTTCACTCACTGAAAAGCTACAACACGGCACGGGCCGATTCAACTTAGTGAATCGGTCGGCAACACGGCCCGCCGACTTGAGTCTTTCTGTTTGGTGCTGGTCGCTGCGCTCGGGAAGAGAAGACCCCCGCCGGCAGGGCCGGCGGGTCGATCGGGGGCCGAGGACCGGGGAGCTTCCCCGCGAAGCCCCGCCAGGACCGCCTAAGATGCGATCCTAGGCGTCCGCGCGGGTTGGGACGTGGAGATCCTCGTCCGACCGTCGGGAGGCCCGCCAGGGCCCGTCCAGGGGTGGTCACCGTATGATCACCCTTCTCGTCGTTGTCTGGTTCAGGAGCGGCGGACCGCCCCGGGTGCCCACGCTCCGGGTCCTCCTCTCGTGGTCGCGCCGCGACGCTCGCTGCCTCCGGCCCGCTCCGCGCCCGGCTCCGAGGCGGCCGGCCTCCCGGCCTTCCGAGAGCCAAGGGACAAGAACCCACGTCCTTGATGGCCCGCTCGGTGCGTGATCGGTCTGGAAAGGCGAGCCCGTTGCGCCTTCCGGGCATGCCGATACGTCGGGCGTTCTCGCCCGAGGCTTGTCCGACCTGGAAGTGCGGTGCCTTGGCCCGAAGCGGGGCAAGACACCGTGGAAGCGATTGCGCCTTTCCGGGCGGAAGGCGAACGCGGAGAGGGTATTCGATAATTTTCGGAGAGTTGCTTCAGAAGCCCAGACTGACTTTGGCCTGAACCTGGCGAAGCTGTCATGAGCCGCCATCTGTGCGTAATGCACGAGATGACTGGTGGTTGTGTCGAAGAGGTCGCTCACCAACACCAGTCCCGAACTTTCCCGAGTTCAGCCGTCTTCGGGAAAGTTCCTGGTGTCATACCCTGTGAAACGCTGGGTTCCACCTCATCTGCCGACCGTTCCCGAGCACCGTTTTCGGGAAAGTTCCCAGATGGCGGCTCATGACAGCTTCGCCAGTTCTGGGCCAACTCGGCGCACGGCCAGGAGCATTCCAAAAGAGTAGGTGGCCTTGGGGATTGGTCGCTCCCCCACGCCCGCCGATAATCGTCGTTTCCCGATCTCACCTGCACAAGGGGAACGAGCATGGCGAAGCACCCACCGCGTCGTCGACCCAAGTCCGAGGATAGTCCCAAGCCCCCGCGCCATCGACTCGCGGAGATCCAGGCCGAGATCCACGACGTCCAGCAGCAGATCGAGCAACTTCGCCAAGCCGCTCGCGTCATCCGCGATGCCCAGGACGTCCGCGCCTGGGAGCGGCAGATCACCGATCTGACCGACCGACTCTCCGGCCTCCTCTGGGCCGAAGCGATGCAACGCGCCAGCGACCACCCGGAGAACATCCAGAAGGCCCGCTCCATGACTCAAGGGGCGGGCCATACGCTCAAGGACCAAGGCCGACGCGACGTCACCCTGCGCACCGCGTGCGGCGTGGTCGTGGTCCGGGTGCCCTACTTCCGTCGCAACTGCGACCGCGCCGGTCGGGCCGGGGGATGTACCCGATCCTCCTGCTCTGGGGGATGCACGACCGCTGCACGGCGGCCCTGGCCTCGGAGGTCAGCAAGCTGGTGGCGATGCTCGGCTCGTTCCAGGAGGTCGAGCGGGTACTGGCCGATCGCGGGCGACCGCGGGATCTCAAGACGATCCGCTCGCTGGCCGATCGCTTCGCGGTGCGCGCCGGGCCACGCAGCGGGCCGGGGGCCTGAACTGGAGAGAGACCGTCGTCGCAACTGCGACCGCGCCCGGTCGGGCCGGGGGATGTACCCGATCCTCCTGCTCTGGGGGATGCACGACCGCTGCACGGCGGCCCTGGCCTCGGAGGTCAGCAAGCTGGTGGCGATGCTCGGCTCGTTCCAGGAGGTCGAGCGGGTACTGGCCGATCGCGGGCGACCGCGGGATCTCAAGACGATCCGCTCGCTGGCCGATCGCTTCGCGGCGCGCGCCGGGCCACGCAGCGGGCCGGGGGCCTGAACTGGGGAGAGACCGTCGCGGGCCGGCGCGTGGTCCTCTCTGTCGACGGTGGCCGGCTGCGGATCCGCACGACCAAGCGCGGTCCCAAGACGGCCAAAGGGCGCAACCGCGATCGCACCGATTGGCGCGAGCCAAAGTTGCTGATCATCTATGTCGGGAACGAGCAGGGGCAAATGGATCGCGACGTCCTGTCGGTCATCGACGCGACACTGGACGGCCCGGATGCGATCTTCAAGTTGATGGAGTTCTACCTGCGCGAGTTGGGGATCACGAAGGTGGATCAGATCGTCTTCGTCGCCGATGGGGCGCGTGGGATCTGGAACCGGGTCGGGACGATGCTTCGTCGGTTGGGCGTTGAACCGGACCGGATCGAAGAGGTGCTGGACTTCTACCATGCGGTGGAACATCTGAAAGGGCAAGTCGACGAGGTCCAGGCGGCCATCGACGAGGTGTGTGGCCCCCGCGCGAGCCAGGCATTGAAGCGCGAGCGCAACGACTTCCAGCGGAACGCGGGTCAAAAGCGGATGGACTATGCACGGATCGCGGCGTTGAAGCTGCCGATCGGCAGTGGCGCGATCGAGAGTACGATCCGACGTGTGGTGAACCTGCGGTTGAAGGGGGCGAGTATCTACTGGCACAAGAAGAGCGCCGAAGCGGTACTGTTGTTGCGATCGTATGACAAGGCGGGACGCTGGAAACATCTTGAGGAGCAGGCACATACGATCAGCAGTGGGACTGCTGCGTGACCCCACAACAATGGAATGCTCCTACTAAAGTTTTTGGCTCATGGGCCCAAATCAGTGACTTCCCCATTGACTTTCGCAGATCGTCGAAAACCATTCTCTCGGCCATGCACCCCGATCCTGAGGAGTTCATGCGATGGATTTCCCCATCAATGATCTAATGGATGAAAATGCTTGTTATCAATTCCTCATCGACATCTTTCATCCCCAGGGCTTGCACTGTCCCCGCTGTCAGACCCAAGAAGGACTTCAAATTCAAAACTATTATCGTGAACCAATACTCAATTATCGATGTACTCAATGCCGCCGGGTCTTCAATGCCTGGACGGGCACCCTCTTCCAGGGGACCCACTGGCGGCCCACGCAGATGGTCCTCATCCTGCGCGGTTTTACTCCGGGGGTGTCCACCGCCCAGTTGGCCCGGGAACTCTCATGTAGCCGAAGGCCTCTCTTGGATCTTAGACACAAATTCCAAGCACAAGCACAATCCAATTTGGATCGAAAACCCTTGGAGGACGATCATGTCGAAGCCGACGAAATGTATCAAAACGCCGGAGAAAAAGGGGTCCCACACGAGGACCCGGAGGATCCGCCCCGGTGTCGGGCCAACAAGATCAAGGGGCACGGGACGATGGAAAACGACCGTCCTCCCGTGGTCGGGATCGTCGGCCGAGAGTCTGGGACGGTGCGGCTGGAGGTCGTGGCGCATTCGGATCAGGAGACATTGGAAGCATTTGTAGATAAGACAACAAAATCGCAGGCCATGGTATACACGGATGAATGGAGTGGTTACGACCACGTTCCGGAACTCGGTCGCGGCCACGCCACGGTGTGTCACACTTCGGGGAAACGGGAGTGGGCGCGTGATGACGATGGTGACGGGGTACGCGAGGTTCATAACAATACGACCGAGGGATTGTGGACTGGGGCACGGAACTTTTTGCGGAGCTTCCGTGGAGTCAGTAAGTGGTTCCTGGGCCAGTACATGGCCATGTTCGAATGGTCATATAACATGAAGGAGGCGACCAAAGCCGTTCTGCGGGCGATCCTGAGAATCAAGGTCGCTACTGATTTGGGCCCATGAGCCAAACTTTCAATGGCCCGACAAACGGCTAGAATGCCGAGGTTTTTTTGAAGATGCTGCAAGTTGTTTCCAGGAAAGGACTTGCGCTGACAGATTTTACGTAAATGTAAGCCTGTCAACAACATACGGCATCTCGATTTTCGTCGGGTTTCTAGCCCTGTGTCGGGTCGTTGAAAACTTTAGTTCTTTGCGCAGCGATCAGTAAATAACGTCGCAGCGGCCGTTCAAGCAAAAACTAGATTTTTAACCGAGTTTTTAAGTATCCGATTGATACCAAGGATTTTCTAAATATCTATTAGACGATGTTCTTGATGAGTGTGGCAGGGAGCCCCCCTCATTCGACGCCTCCGGGACCTCGGCCCTGCCCATCCGACAGGTGGCCTGCTCCCCAAAAACTGGTCCAGTCATAATGCAAATCGTACAACTGGCAGAGACCAGGGAGCGATTGCATGCGAAAGCGAACCAGCCCTGACCGGATCGCCTCGACCCTCCGCGACATCTGGGCCGACCTCGACGCCGGGCTGAACGTCAACCAGGCGTGCCGCAAGGCCGGGATCAACCCGACCACCTCCTACCGCTGGCAGGCCCTCCCGGAGGACCCCGTATCGAACGAACAACTCCGCATGTCTGAACTCGAAGCCGAAGTCGGCCGCCTCAAGCACCTGGTCGCCGAGCTGGCGCTCGACCGCCGCATGCTCCAGGAGGCGTTGAAAAAAAAGCCCTGGCGCCCGCCAGTTGGTGCGCGCGATTGGTGCCTCAACCCGCCTTCCGTACCGGGTCGGGCAACTGCCGCGCAGGCAGAACCCCCGACCTCCGCCAGGCGTCGAGTTCGCCGTTCTCCCGCGCCGCTTCCAGCGCCGCCAGCGCCTCGACCCCTTGGGACGACCAACTGATCCCTTGGTGCTTGCAACGATCCGACACCTCCCAGTCGTTGAACTTCTCCACGCGCATGCGCGCGATCCACAGCCCCGCGCGTGGCCGCTCCCCATAGTCCGGGATGTACGCCCGTCGTTTCTCCAGAGACCCGATCAGGTCCTCCAACGCCTTTGAGGTTTCTGACCCACCACGTCGCTTCGCGCAGCAGAGCGATCGCCTCGTCCACCTTTCCTTCCCACAGCCGGTCCTTGTCATTACCCAACTGTTTGTACAGTAACGTGCTCTGAGTCGAAGAGCTACACGATTAACGGAACCTCTGAATTGGCAAGCACTTGTGCTCGAAAAACTTAGATTATCTGATAATAATTAAATATAAACATATAAAAATGTCAAATTTATTGCCTGGGATTCGGTCTCTATTAGCGATCAGGCGGCTGGAGCAAAGGGAGAGCTGTATTTTGTAAGTCTTTTGTTCCTATTGACTTGTGTCCTGTCCTGATGTCGTTCGCCTCCGGATCTACTATACAAACAGTTGGGTAAAGACAAGCAGCCGGTCCAGGAGCGCCTTCTCCAACGCCCGACGACGGTCCTTCGGCCCCCCCGCCGAACTCAGGCACTCGTAACACCGTTTCCGCAGGTCCCACCAACATACAATCATTGCCTTCGGATCGATCCCCAAGCTCTCGAACCACGTCCGGATCCACGACGCCCCGTCCCCCAGCACCAGCAGCCGCCGGCCGCCCCTGAGCACCTCCCACTCGAAGAGCAGCGCCGACACCTGCCAACCACAGCCCGTCCATCGATGCGTCCGCCAGCGCGTCCCGCAGGCCCGCCACCAGCACCACCGCCGTGTCCGTCCAGATCTCCTTGCGGCCCGTCGACGGTGGCGCCTTCGTCTTGAGCTCGTCGGGTGCGACGATCACCACCGCGTCGTCCCCCGCGCGGGGCTCCTCCCGCAGCACCGGCGGCGACGGGTCACACCCGGGGAAGCCCGTCACGACCCACTCCGGCGGCGGTGCCTGTGGCCATTGGGGATCCTCCGGGTCGAACGGCGGGTCATCGTCGGGTTCGTACGCCGACATCCGGTCGGGATCGTCGGCCAGGCACGGGCCCGAGCGCCTCGCGCGTTCCGCCTCGGACGCGGCGTCGAGGGGTGCGCGGCGCGCTGCCGCTCCGCCGCGATCAGACGGCCCTCTTGTTCGTGCACGATCTCGATGACCGTGCTCCGCCCGAGCAGGTCCGCGTCGTCGGCCCGTGCGCAGATCTCCTCAAGGCTCGCGCCGGAGGAATGCTCGCTCCTTTGATCAAGGAGGAGTCTTCCTGCCCTGTGCATTTTTTCTATCATCGCGCACCAACTGGCGAGCGCTTAGAAAAAAGCCATGACCGCCGCCCGACGCCGATCGATCGCCGCAGGGATACGTGAACACTTCAACGTGTCGCAACGGCGCGCGTCCCGGGCGCTGGGGCTGCCCCGTTCCGGCCTCCGGGACACGCCCGTCGCGCGGGACGCGCACGCGGCGTTGGCCCGGCGTGTCGAGGAACGGGCCGGCACGCACCCGCGGTTCGGCTACCGGCGGATCTGGGCGCTGTTGGTCCGCGAGGGGTGGTCGGTGCACAAGAAGGCGGTGCGGCGGATCTGGCGCCTGTCGGGGCTGAGACTGGCCGGACCTCGTGCCGTGCCCAAGCCCCGGCGGCCGCACGGGCAGGACGTCAACGCCTGCCACCTCCGGCCGTCGCGCGGCAAGGATGATGTAGGGACATGGGACTTCATCTTCGACCGTACCAGCGAGGGCCGGAGCCTGAAGTGGCTGAGTCTGGTCGACGAGTATACACGTGAATGCCTGGCGTTGGAGGCGTGCCGGGGCATGACGGCCGAAGAGAGCCGTGCCATCCTGGCCGGCGTGGCGGCGGAGCGTGGCGGCCCGCCGCACCGAGTCCGCAGCGACAACGGCCCGGAGTTCGCCGCGGAGGTGGTGCGGAGTTGGCTGTGGAAGGGGCGGGCTCCGCAGCGCTGGACGTGGCGCCGGCCAGCCCGTGGCAGAACGGCTCCGCGGAGTCGTTCCACAGCAAGCGCCGCGAGGAGTTCCTGGACCGGGAGGAGTTCGAGAACGAGCCCCAGGCCCAGGCGTTGGGCGCGTTTTGGAAGGAGGAGTATAATACGGAACGCCCGCACAGTTCGTTGGGAGATCGGACACCGGCCGAGTGCGCGGCCACTGGCGCGAGGTACGTGCCGATCGAAGAGGACCCGCTTGACGGAAAGCCTCCTGAACAAACGCACGGATAGATTCGCATTATGGCTGGACCAAGAAATGGGGCGCAGGCCACAAGCCGGAGGACGACGCGATAGACGTCGCGCTGCTGGAGCACGTTAGCCCCATCGAGTGGGACAACGTCATACTGTACGGCCAGTACGTACTGGACCGCACCCAGGTCCGCTGACCTTGTTCCTTAAAGGATATTTCAACAGCAGTCGGGATAGATCTCGGACGCGTGTGCGGTAGGGTCCGGTGGCTCATCCAGAACTTTCCCTAGCGCTCGCCAGTTGGTGCGCCGATACCGCGATCAAGCGGCCTTGCGAATCGGTTCTGGCAACGCTCGCTCGGGCAGCGCACGATCCCGACGCCAATCGTCGAGTTCACCGTTGCGTCGCGCGGCTTCCAGCGCGGCCAAGGCCAGCACCCCTTGGGGCGACCAACTCATCCCCTGGTGCTTGCAACGTGCCGACACCGCCCAGTCGTTGTATTTCTCCACCCGGGTGCTCGCGATCCATAACCCCGCCTGTTGCCGTTGCTGGTAGTTGGGGATGTACGCACGCCGCTTCTCCAGGTACGCGATCAACTCCTCGACCGCCGCGGGGTTCCTGACCCACTCCAATGTCCCTCTCAGAAGGGCGATCGCGGTCTCCACCTTCCCTTCCCACAACTGCCCCAGGAGTTCCTTCTCGAACGCGCGGCGTCGTTCCTTGGGGCCCCCCGCCGAACTCATCTGCTCATCACAGCGTTTCCGAAGATGCCACCAGCACAAGATCATCGCTTTGAGAGAAATCCCCAGGCTCTCGAACCACGTTCGAATCCAGGTGGCACCGTCGCCCAGGACCAGCAACCGACGCTCGCCGCTGAGGACTCCCAACTCCAGCAGCAGCGCCGAGACTTGCAACCACAGGCCCTCCGGCGTGGCTTCCGCCAGCGCATACCGCAACCCGCTCACCAGCACCACCGCCGTGTACGTCCACACCTCCTTGCGGCCGGTCGATGGTTGGGCCTTGGTCTTGACCTCATCGGGCTCGACGATCACGAAGCCCTCGTCCACGGCGCGCGGTTCGTCCTTGGCCGTCGGGAACGCCGGCTCACACCCGGGAAAGCCCGTCGCAATCCACTCGGCCTGAGTCTGTTCCCACTCGGCCTGGGCTTCCTCCGAGTCGTCCCACGGCGGGTCGTCATCGACCAACCCTGTCATGGCGTCGGGGTCGGCCGCGGCAGGACCGAGCCAGGCCAACTGAGCCTCCGACGCGCCGTCCAGGATCGCCCGGGCACGCGCCGTTGCGCAACGATCAGTTGCTCGCCCTCCTGATGCACGATGTCGATGATCGTGCTCCGCCCCAACAGACTCTCGTCCCCAGCGTACTGACAGAGGTCGGCGCGGCTCTTCTCCGTGGATTGATCGCTCATCTGATCACAGACCGCGTCCCGGAGATTCTGGGTGATGTGGAGTTGGTGCGACGTGTTCCAGGCGCGCGCCGACGGCACCTCCATCGTGCCATCCATCTTGTGCTCGATTCGCGACCGCTGAACGGTGACCTCGCCAAAGGTCGCCTTGAAGGTGAAGGGTCGTGTCCCCCGAAGCCGGATGCCGGCGCCGCCTTTGCCCTGCCGCCGCTGGAGGACCAGTTCTTGGTCGGCCTTCTCGACGAAGGCTTGGAAGAGCCGGCGCTCGATTTCGAGACCGCCTTGATGGACGAACGCCTCGATCTGGTCGGGGAGATGCTCGTCTTGATTGGGCATGGGCAAGGCCATCTGCAACCCCAGTTCGAGTGAGAGCGTCTGACCGACGCAATTGACGGGGCCGAGGGTGATGGTAGTCTGGAGGTCGTTGGTGTCACGCACGGTGTATCTCCATAACTGGTACTATGGGGGTCCATCGTGCGTGTTTTTACCGATTGAACAGCGAAAGTCACTACCCTGGAGCGAAATCTCCCCGGAAAATCGTTTCTCTATCTTGTGCAGCCTTCCTCTTGTCGCGCACCAACTGGCGAGCGCCAGGGAACTTTCGTTCTGGGCCTCAGTCCGACTCCCATGGCCACATTTCCCGAGGCCCCCCTACGATCCCGGACAGTCGGATTTCCCGAGTCCGGTTCTGACCTTGGCTCTCCCGTGCAGGCCTTCCCAACGGTGATGAAGTTTAAGTGCTGACTCACATCCGCCCCGCTCAACGATGGTTGTCCTCGCACGCTCGTTTCTGAGATACGGTTGCTCCCGGTTGCCCAGTTCACCGCACCCGAAACCGCCAAGTGCCCAGAGCCCCTTTGCCTGACTCCCGGTGTTACCGTCTTGTCAGAGTCGCGTCGAGCGCGACCTGGAAGGGCATTGCCCCTTCGTCTTCGCTTCTACGGGCTCATGCGTCCGACCAAACTCCTCCCTTCGCTTTCGACGAAGCTTATGCGAGGGTCTTTGCAGGTTGTGGTCAGTCCCTGCTGGAGGATGGTCGTTCCCGACATTATCGCTGTGATCCTTACGTCGGCGCCTGGACCCTTACCCCGCAGTGTCCTTCCGGTGCTTCTGCTCGATTCTTCCCGGAAGACGACGGCGGCCCATCCCCAGATAGGGCGTTCCGCACACTGAGTGTCCCTGCGATGCAACTTCCACAGGGGGTACCTTTCGAGGCTGCAGTCATTCGTTGATCTTCAGGCTCCCACGTTCGCTAGACCCGCTGGTTGCACCCATCCTCATGCCGAGGCACAGGATGGCCAGGCCGTTTACACCACGCATCGCTCGGTTGGTTGCCTGCCCCGAGATGTGGCATCACTACGTGTTCGATCGAGCGATTAACACGACCGGACTCTCACCGGCTGGATCACAGAATTGTCGGCTGCTCCATCTGGGCGGTACCCTTCTCTTCCCGAGCGCAGCGACCAGCACCAAACAGAAAGACTCAAGTCGGCGTGTCGGGGTTGCGAGCGGTCCGGGGCCGGCCGTGGTACGATGGATCCCGAGGGATCCGCCCGAACGAACCAGCCCCGACCTTGGAGGCCCTGCCATGGCCGTTGCCCCGACAAGATCGCCTCGCAGCTCGGTCGATGCCGAAGGCCGAGCCCTCCCCATGACCGAGGCCGAGGTGCGCGCCCGGGCCGAGGCGATCGCCCGCAGCCTGAAGGCCCTCGACGAAATGGGTGACGACGAGGAACAGCGGCAGACCTTCGACGCCTTGGTCGAGGCCATCGACGCGAATCGGCTCTCGGACCGGAAGCGGTTCCGCTGATGCGGTTCGTCTTTTCGACACCGGGCCCTTGGGGCTGATCTCCCACCCGCGGAGCCGGCCCCGCAATGACCAGTGCCGACAATGGGCCAACGATCTGGCGATGGCGGGCATGCGCGTCTTCGTCCCGGAGATCGCCGACTATGAAGTCCGGCGGGAATTGCTCCGGATCGGGGCGACGACGGGCCTCCGGCGACTCGAT
>CAWDND010000016.1:0-23118 GCA_963803395.1 uncultured Planctomycetaceae bacterium | reverse complement strand
GGGGGTGGCTGCGGGTCACCGGCACGCGCGGCGGTCGCCCGCCCCGGGCCGTGCCGGTCCCCGCGTGCGGCAGACCCGCCGCAGCCCCGGGGGCTTCCGGGCCGGGCGCAGCTCGGTCCCGCCGGCGGCGTCACCCCCCGGCCCGGGCGGCTGCCCGGCCCTCCTGGCCGGTCGGGCCGCGCCTTCTCGGGCCGCCTCCATGCGGCCAATCTGTTTAATCATTCATATTTGCACAATGCCGGAAATCCCTTATTTTACAGGGTTTTCCGCTAGGCAAGCCTACTGAAATTTGGTACAGTTGAGCCTGCTCCACTGGCCTTCAGTGGGGCCGCGAGTGGTCGGTTACGACCCGCCCACCCGCGCTTACGGCACCTCCTCTTACGAGGTACACCCCATGGCCACCGTAGCGCCCCCGCGCGCCCTGCCAAGCCCTCTTCCCCCCGGCACGGCACCTGCAAACTTCGTGTGTTCATCAATTCGGATGAATATTCTCTCAAGCGTAAGCCCGCCCCCGAGCCCTCGGTCCGCGTCTTGGCCCTCGTGAAGCGTACAGGCGACCGGGCCGGCTCGGTCTACCACGTCACCCGCGCCGCCGGGTTCTGCCCTGCTCCTGCCCCGATCACGAAAATAACAAATTCACATGCAAGCACGTCAAAGCCCTCGTCGCGCTCGGCCTCCTCTCGGGCCGTAAGCGCCCCGCCCCCGCGGCCATCGAGGTGCCCCGCTCCCCGGCCGCCCGCGCCACCGCGGCGGCCATCGTCGCCCGTGCCGCGCAGCTCGGCACCGCCCCGCCAGGAAGGGGGTGCGCGATGAGCGGCTCCACGTTCGGCCACTACGCCCACGAGGAAGACCAGCCGGAACCCCTCTGCCCGTACTGTGGCGAATACCACCCGCCGGGTCCGTGCCCTGGCGAGGAACCCGAGGATTGGCCGCTCCCCGCCGAGCCCGAATGGGTGGCCGACCCGGGCGCGGCCGCCATGCCGCTCTGGGTCTATGAACAAATGTCGTTGCGTCCCTCAGGCAACTGAGCCGGCCCCGCAAGCACCGGGGTAGCCAACCGCCGCCCCGGCGCCTCTTTCACTCCCTCCGTTTCGCCGGAATACTGAGGGGAAGATCACCCCCGAGTCCGAGTTTGATCCGTACCCCCGCGGGCCGGTTTTCCCGGCCCCATTCTCACGAGGAACCCGATGACGAAAACCCTTCAAGTCCAATCCGTGAAGCTGGTGGTGCCGTTCAAGGCCGGCGAAGTCCCTCGGGACATCGATCCCGCAGATCCCCGGCTCGTCATCGAGCTGGGTGGCCTCCAGATCCAGGCGAAGGTGAACGCGAAGGCCGCGCAAGCTGGCCCAGCACCCCGGGGGCGCGGTCCTTCAGGGGCGATTGATCGTGGAGGCCGACGGGACGCTCACTCTGAGCGAAGCCGGCTTCCAGTTCCTGGAGCCGAGCCCGCAAGCGCCGGGGTAGCCGGTCGTCGCCCTGCCGCGTCGTTCGTTCCGGCGGGTTCGCCCAGCAGACCCGCCCGAGCAAGCTGCCGCTCGGCCCACCGCCGCACGGGATCGTCGGGCGGCTGCCGCAGCGCCATCGCACGCCAGATCGCAATCTCTTCCGACCGCGACAGCCTCGGTAAGACGTCGGCCGCGTCCGGCTGTTGGTACCTCATAAGGGGGGCCCTCCTCGACCCGTGGTCCGTCCTGTACATTTATTCTAAGAACGTACGTACAGGAGTCAACGAGGAGGTCCGAGGCGCTGGACACTATGTCCCACCTGGGATATGCAGGCCCAAGGCGGACGGGATGACGGCGCCGGCGATGCGGCCCAATCGGATTGGGGCGACGCCACCGGTCATGCCGATGAAGGGGACCGACCAACTACCGCCGCGCCCCGTACTTTGAGTTGGGCGCCCCCGTACTTTGAGTTGGGCGCCCCCGTACTTTGAGTTGGGCGCCCCCGTACTTTGAGTTGGGCGCCCCCGTACTTTGAGTTGGGAAAAAGCGTACTTTGAGTTGGGTTTCGAGGGGTTCGTCTTGACCTAAGTTGCTTCTCCCATTATACTTGTGCCGCACGGCCCCCGGCTAGACTCTTAGACTTTAAGAGACTTTAAGAGACACCAACACCAGAAGGATGGTGGTGGTGCTCTTTTATACACTAACATGAAGAAGACCCATCCGAAGACCGAGCCGGTGGTCCTCCGGGACGTTCTCCGGGTTGAGACCACGCTCTCACGCTTCCCCATCCACCACCTCGCCCGGCAGGGGACCGTCCGCATCGCGATCCGGGAAACGGGCGCCGACGGCGAGCTGGCCTTGCGGTGGGAGGTCAGCTACAACTCCCAGTACGGCCCGCCGGGGCCGCTGGCGTACAAGCTCGACACGCTCATCATCAACCGCCGGATCGAGGAAGCAGGGCGGCCTACCCCGGGGTTGATCCGCCTGGGTAGCCTCAGTGAGCTTTGCCGGAAGCTCGGCCTGCCCGACAGTGGGAAGAACATCCGCGACATCCGGCGAGCCCTCCTCCAGAATGCCAGCGCTTTCATCACGGCGAAGGTCCGGCACAAGGTCCGCGATGGGACTGAGCGGCGGATCGAGGTCGGCGACACGCGGTACGCCATCGTGTTCACCGGCGAGACACTGCCGGACGGGCAGAGAGCCGATCTTCTCGTCCCGCACGCCTTCTACCGCGAGATCCTCGACACGGCGACGACCCGGCCCCTCGACTTCGATTACCTCCGCGACCTGCCGCCCGCGGCGCAGCGCCTCTACGAGCTGCTGTCGTATCACGTCTTCGCCACCCTCAAGCACAGCCGGCCCGAGGCGAGAATGCGTTACTCGGAGTTCTGCACCTACGCGCCGCTCATGCGTTATACGACGTTCTGGTTGATGCGACAGCAGATGGAGAAGGTCCACGCCCCCCACCGGCAGTCCGGGTACATCGCCAAGGTCGAGTATGAGATGACGACCGACCGCGAAGGTCGGCCGGACTGGACACTGATCTACACGCCCGGCCCGAAGGCCCAGGCCGAGTTCAAGGCGTTCACGAGCAAGGGGGAGAGGGTTGCGATCGAGCTGCCTTTGGCCAATCCCGAGCTCCCGCCGCCCGCCGAGGTGAAGCCTCCGGAGGCCAAGCCCGAGCCCACCGGCTTGGAGCGGGAGCTGGTGGAGCGCGGCGTCACGCGAGCCGTGGCCGCCGACCTGGTCCGCGACTTCCCCGAGGACCGGATCAAGGCCCAGATTGAGCAGGTCGATTGGCTCCGCGAGAAGAAGCCCCAGAAGATCGGGGACCTCGGCGCCTATCTCACCAAGGCGATCCGGGAGGATTTCGCGCCCCGCCAGCTTCGAGGGCAAGGCCCAGCGTGCCGCCAAAGAAGCCGCCCGGCGAGCGGCGAGTGAGCAGGTGGATGCCGTCCGCCAGGCGAAGCTCCGCGAACGAGAAGCCGAGGCCCAGATCCAGGCGTACTGGGAGGCCCTGACGCCAGAGGAGCGGTCCGCGTTCGACACCGAGGCGCTGGCCCAGGCCGATCCGGATGCCCGCGTGGCGTACGAGAAGGCGACCCCGCAGGTCAAGCGGCTGCTCCTGGTGGCTCTCCGCGAGGCCCTCGTCCGCCACCGGCTCGGCCTGCCCGCCACGGATTGATCGAGAAGGCCTCTAGTGTCGTTGCTCACAAAACTTGCAATGAATTCGGGGTATGTTTGGCGAACCACTGACGCATCTTCTGATTGGTCCAGGTCCACTCAAAAGGGTGGGCATAGCGATGGTTGTATTCTGGCCATGAAGCCAAGACATGGGTCTTGAACTCTTCCTGGCTCTTCCAAGACACACGCTTCAGGTAATAATGTTTGAAGGAATGAATTAGGATTTCCGCCTGGTTCAGCCACGACGCATTAACGGGCGTATATCGAGGTCTCCACCAACCCTGACTCCCGGCAACGTACCGCTGTGTACCGGCCGCTATGTGGCTTGACCCTCCCTCCTGGATCAGGAAGACCCCTCGTAACTCCTTGTGCTGCCGGTGAAACAACTCCAACTCGGGGAGATAGTGTTCCGCATCATTGTGCGCCAGGAATGCCAACTCCATCAGCCCGCTATGCACGACCAGGAACACCAACATGTTCACTGTCCCGTGCCGGGTGTAGTCGAACTCCTGTTGCTCGATTGACCCGGGGATCGCTCGGCGGATCGGGACACGCTCCAGAACCTGGGAGGTCGGGATCTCATCGACACACACCACCCAGATGCCTTGTTCCGCAAGCCGAGCCGCATTGGCATAACACCAAAGGACTTGCTCCGCTCTCTGCTTGAACCTGGTGTGCAGCCGAGTCGTCTTCCAATAGCGAGTCCGATGGGGTTGCAAATCGACGTCATGCAAAATGCGGCGAACGGTTGCCGGGCTGATGGCAGAGATGATCTTGTCTTCCATCGCTTGGTTGGCCAGATCCTCGCTGGACCAGTGCGTGCTATGCAGTCCCTTGGCAATCGGTTCCAAACAGGCGAGTTCAACGATTTGTGCCCGTTGCACGGGGGAAATCTGTTGCGGACGGCCCGACGTGCCTTGCCGACCGTCGGTGAGCAAGCTCGCCAGGCCATTCCGGCGATACCGTTCACATACACGCCAAACCGTGGATTCATCACATTCCAGCCGGGCGGCGACAGAACATTGACGTTCCCCGGCAGCGATAGCCAAAACGATCTTGGCTCGTTGTACCTGAAACCAAGGCAGGGAACCGCTGTGAGCGGCGGCATGCAGAGCCTCCTGATCCCGCCGAGCAATGGTCAGTTTCTCTGGTCTGCGTCCACGCATGAGGCAACCTCCCATGCTGCCAAGGGGCTAACCAGCAGCATAGCAGGCACCTCGAATTCATTGCAAGTTTTGCGAGCGGAAACACTAGCAGCCCCGGCACGACGTCCCCACTCGCGCGGACGTGGAATCCCTCGTCCGACCGCCTCGAGGCCGCCAGGGACGATCCTGGAAGTTTCCAGGACAATCCTGGCGACGCGCTCGATAGTGAAGCGCATCGTGGTCCTCCCGAATCGCCACCGCGCCGAGCATGAGGAGTCCTGCACCATGCCGTTCACCGCTCCCCCGACCGAGCCCAGCGCCCCGCTGCTCGATGTCCACCAGGTCGCGCGTCTCTTGGGGATCAGCCCTCGAAGCGTGTGGCGCTTCGCCCAGAGCGGGAAAATGCCGGCGCCCGTGTCGCTCGGGCGGGCGCAACGCTGGCGCTCCGAGGAACTGCGCGACTGGATCGCTCACGGCTGCCCTCCCGGACGTGCCGGCGGATAGGCCCGAATCGCGTGGGACCCGCCAGGGCCGATTCTGTCAATTCTGTCCATTCTGGCGCCAGGCCAGTGTTCACCTTGGGATTCGGAGACGGCCGGGGTGCGCGCCGCTCGCGCCCTCCGTGGTTGTTCGTCCTCAACCCCGCGACGCGGAAGGGGATGCGTAAGATGGTCCCCCTTCAAGAAAGGCGTGACCCCAACGCCGACGTGAGCCCCGCGCCGTACGACGCCTGGGTCTTCGCCAAGGCCCGGGCCGGACACCCCATCAACGGTGAGGCTCGGCGGGTCTCGGGGGCGCACCGGGAGCTCGCGCGGCGGCTGGCCGAGGCCGACGTCGAGGACCGCGACCGGGCGTGGGACGATTGTCTGTCCACACTGTCCGAGGCCGAGGCGGGCGCCTGGATCGAGGCCGTCGCCGCCGTGAACCCGGACGGCCCGGCCCCCGAAGATGACGGCTGGGGACAGCCTCTCGCGTTCAAACTGCCGCCGGTCGAGCCGTTTCCACTGGACGTCTATCCCGCGGCGGCGGTCCGCCTGATGGGGGTTTTTGCATAACCCCCCGAAAAGGTATATTCCAGGAATCAGACGGCCAGGTCGGGCTGGACTGGGATCTGGTCCGAATGGCACCAGGATAACCTAACTTTCAGTCTCTTCGGAAGTTGAGCCGCGTGGCTTTGTGGGGAGCAAAGCGACCTCCTCGGTTGGTCACCTGGCGGTTGAGACCCGCACGCCAGGCACCACACCAAGGAGGTCCCTGTGGCTCAGTCTACCGCCTCATCGCCGCGCGACCAATTCCATGACTTCCGAGACCAGTTCGTCCAGCAGAAGGGGCTCCCCTTCCTCAGGGTTCTCTCGCGGGCCTTCGTCGAGACCGCTTGCCGTCACGTCAACCATCGGTGGCGTCAGCGGATCTACACCCCCTGGATCACCCTGAGCATCTTCCTCTCCCAGGTCCTCTCCGATGACCCCTCCTGCGACGACGCCGTCGATCGGTTCCAGAAGTTCCGCTACGATCCGGAACTCCCCCCGGTCACCCCCAAGACCAGCAGCTCCTGCGAAGCCCGGCAACGCCTGCCCGAGAGGGTCTTCTGGGATCTCGTCCGCACGACCGGGCAATCGATCCATCAAAAGGCGAACGACTCATGGCTCTTTCAGGGGCGACCGGTCAAGATCATCGACGGCTCCACCGTGATCATGCCGGACACGCCAGAGAACCAGGCGGCATACCCCCCAGTGGACACCCAAAAGCCCGGCCTGGGGTTTCCGATCGCGCGGCTCCTCGTGCTGTTCAGCCTCGCCGTGGGCACGGTGCTCGAAGCCGCGCTGGGGCCGTGCCAGGGCAAGCCGACCAGGGAACTGGCCTTGCTCCGCACGGTCATCGCCCAGTTCCAGCCCGGTGACATTGTCCTGGCCGACCGGTTCTTCTGTTCGTACTGGGTGATTGCGGCCTTGCAGGCACGCGGCGTCGACGTGGTGGTGCGACTGCACCAGCGCCGCACGGCCGACTTCCGGCGCGGGCGTCGCCTGGGCCGAGAGGACCACATCGTCAGCTGGACCAAACCGCCACAGGTCCCCGCCTGGAGGAGCCGCGCCGAGTACGACGCGATACCCGCCCAGTTGACGATCCGGGAACTCCGCGTCCGGGTCCAAGACAAGACCAAGCGGGTCCGCAACCTGGTGATCGTGACGCCCCTCCTGGAAGCGAAGACATCCCAAGCCAAGGAGTTGGGGGGGCGGTTCCGTCAGAGGTGGTACGCGGAACTGGACCTGCGTTCGTGGAAGACGGACATGCGGATGGAGCTGCTTTCGACCAAGAGCCCGGAGATGGTCCGCAAGGAGGTGGCGACCCACCTGCTGGCGTACAACCTGATCCGGGGGATCATGGCCGCGGCGGCGCGGGCCGCGGAAGTGAAGCCGCGGCGGCTCAGCTTCCAGGGGTCATTGCACACAGTCCGCGCGTTTGAGGAAGTCCCTCTGTACGACCCGGCGCGGCTCGTAGCGGACCTGCCGCGTCTGTTATCGTTGATCGGCAAGAAGCGTGTGGGGGACCGCCCGGACCGCTCTGAGCCACGGGCCGTGAAGCGACGCCCGAAGCCTCACCCGCTGCTGCGGATGCCGCGTGCGAAGGCCAAACGCCTGATCAAACGAGGGATAATACCCTATAGTAAAGCCTAGCCTCAACTACGAATGGCAATCGCCGCAAGTTGTCCAAATGACAGGCTTTAAGTTATCCTGGTGCCATTCCCCTTTGCCGCCTTTCGGTATAACGCCACCCTTCGTCAGACCGCCATCCGCACCATTGAAAGGATTCGAAACAACCCTTCCGTCATCGTCCGCCCGCAATCCCATCAATCATTCCTTGACGGCTTCGCCCTGTATAAAGCCCGCTCGGACAAGGAATACAGCTTAACCGATTGCATATCCATGAATGTAATGCGGCAGGAAGGCATCACCGAAGTCATGACGCATGATGATCATTTCACTCAAGAATGGTTTCGCAAGCTGCTCTAGCCAGGGCCAGCGCGAACTTTGAGCAAGTCTGGTAATCTAGGAGGACTTGCGCCATGAGCCGTTTTTTTTGTCTACGATTCTCTGTTTGTCTACCATTGCTCTGTGTTGTCCCATCTACGGCGGCGCACGGAGACTGAACGATGGCGGAAATTCGTCGGATCGGTTTGGACGAGGTGGCTCGGCACTTTGAGGAGTTGGAGGATCCGCGCTCGACCGTCAATCGGCAGCATCCTCTGGTCAGTGTGGTCGTCATCGCTCTGATGGCAGTGCTGGCCGGTGCCGAGGGACCAACTGCGATTGCCAAGTGGGCGGCTTTGAAAGAAGAGTTCCTCTTGGAGGCACTCGACTTGCCCAATGGCATTCCACGCAAGGACGTCTTTCGGCGCGTCTTGGTCCTGTTGAAGCCAAACGCGTTTCAAGCCTGTTTTGCCAACTGGCTGCAGTCGTTGCGTGTGACGGCCGCAGCGGCGACCGGCGTGGAGCAACCGGTGCTGGCGATTGACGGCAAGACGGCGCGGCGGAGCCACGATCGCGGCAGAGGCCTGGGTGCTTTGCATTCCGTCAGCGTCTGGGCCAGCGAGTTCGGACTGTCGCTGGGGCAAGTCGCCTGCGCCGAGAAATCGAACGAAATCACGGCCATTCCCGAGCTTCTGAAACTGGTGGACATCAAAGGCGCCATCATCACGATCGATACCATGGGAACGCAGAAAGCCATTGCCGAGAAGATCATCGATGGCGAAGCGGATTATGTGCTGGCGCTGAAAGGCAACCAGGAGACGTTGCATCAGGCGGTCATCGACTATATCGACGAGCAGAGCGAGAACGACTTCGCGACTGTGACGGCTCGTCGGCCTGTGACCGAGGAGACGGGGCATGGACGTCAAGCGACGCGAAGCTCCATTCAGATGCCGGTGCCGCAGGACCTGCCGGGGCTCGAACTGTGGAAAGGTCTGAAGTCGATGGGCATGGTGGTGTCGGAGTGCCTTCGCAACGGGAAAGAGACGGTTGAGATTCGCTCTTACATCAGCAGTCTTGCGGTGAGTGTGAAGCGATTCGCCACTGCTATCCGCAGTCCTTGGGGCATTGAAAAACAACGGCCCTTCACAGGGCTAGGATCTCGGCTCCTGCACGTGTAACCTCTTGGCTGATCTGCCCGATCGACGGATCTCAGTCCCCAAGGGAGATCGGCGCGATGCCCTACGACTGGCCTGAGGATACCGACTTCGCCTTGTGGGAACTCGACGTCCTGGATCGGAACTGCCCGAGTTGCGGACGGATGATGCACGTCTGTGACCACCGCTCTCGGCGCTTCCATACCCTCCAGGGGCCGGTCGAGTTGCTCTGCAGGCTCGACCACTGCCCCGATCCCCACTGCCCCGGCCACACCCAGACCAAGAGCCCCGAGACCGAAGTCACCCTCGCTTTACCCAAGTGGGCCATCGCCTGGGATGTCTTCTGTTGGATCGGCCATCGCCGCTGTTCCCGCCACATGGCCATTCCCTTGATCCGATCCGAACTCCTGGACGACTACGGGATCAAGCTCTCCGAGAACGCCATCGACACGTACATCCGACGGTACCAGGTCATGCTCGCGGCGCGGCAGCACGACCCCGAATCGCTCCGCCGACACTACGCCGCGACGGCGGAGATCATCCTCTCGATCGACGGCCTCCAACCCGAGAAGGGGCATGAGACCCTCTATGTCGTCCGCGAGTTGACCCAGAAGCGGGTCTGGTTCGCCGCGCCCTTGATCTCCGCCACGGCGGACGAGGTCCGGCGCCTGATCGCCCGGGCCAAGCAGTGGGCCGAGTCGTTGGGCAAGCCGGTGGCCCTCTGGCTGTCCGACAAGCAGGACGCGTTCGTCACGGGGATTGCCGCGGAGTTCCCCGACGTGCCCCATCGCTACTGCGACAACCACTTCCTCCGCGATCTGGCCCAGCCGGTCACGGACGCGGACAGTCACGCCAAGGTCCAGATGCGGAAGAAAGTCCGCGGCCTGCGGACGATCGAACAGGCCGTGCTGGCGCGACCGAAGGTCGAGACCAGCGACGACGCGCCGGCCGATCCCGCCGCCACCCTCCCGGCGCAGAGACCACATCGGACCTGCCTCCTGCCGTGGTTGATCCTGCCGGCTCTGTGGTCCTGGATTATTGCGCGGCGGTGCGTGGGATCCTCAATGACGATCAAGGGGGGCCGCTGCATCCTCCCGGCATCCGGATGGCCGAGGCGCTGACCGAGGTCCAGGAGTCGATCCAACGGAACTTGGACGCGAAAAAGGGGGGTTCGCGGAGGAGCAACTCGGCCACCTCGCCGGCCGCATCCAGGAAGGTCTGGAGGAAGTCAAGGAGCAGCAAGCGGTGATTCGAGACTACGTCGATGTGATCGCGGAGGTGGCCGCGACGCTGGAGCCCGGGACCGAGGACATCCTCGAGCGTCAGGAGCAGTTCGAGGCATTGATCGATCACTTCGAGGCGACCGAGGATCCGATCCGCCACCACATGGCCACGGTCATGATCAGCTTCCTTGCCGGCCTGTTCGTGGGGGAGGAGGACTACGAAGGGATCCGGGATAATCTCGATCTGGAACGTTGGTTTCGCCTGCCGAAGAGCCACGAGCGGCGGATCCACGGTCGGCGGCACGCGGGGGTGCGTCTGGTCCAGACGGGCGCGACGCTGGTGCCGGCTTTGGACGCCCACGCGGCGCACCCCGAGCCCTTTACGGTGGAGGACCTGTTGCCGTATCGAGGGGCCCGCGAGCCGCCGAGCCAGACGGAGGCATTGAAGCGGCGCAGGATCATGAGGAAGGCCCGCTCGAAGAAGCAACGGCCGGCCCTCCTGGCCGACCTGGAGCGGCGCTACCGGGAATTGCCGTCATCTTAGCTCTGTTGAGGATCGTTGTTGAAAAATAGTTGTCACTGGAGTCTCGATCTCACCTATCGTGAGGATGAGTCGCGCATTCAGAATAAACACATGCGTGAAAACTTTGCATAGCTCAGACGCCTCACTTTTCTTCTACAGTTGCGCCTCGGTTTTTGACGTAACTCCTTTGCTGACGGGCCGGGAATCGCATCGGTGCCACAATCCTAGTGCCACACTACACGGCGTTTTCCCCTTGTAATCCTGCATTTCTGCCCTATGATCATGGTGTCTCAACCACGCGGGCGCCATGTCCTTCCGCACCAAGACCTCCGGAACCCGCTCCTACCTCCAGATCGTCGAGAACCGCTGGGAGGATGGACGACCACGGCAACGGGTCATCGCCACTCTGGGACGCCTCGAGCAACTCCAGCAGTCCGGCCAACTCGACGCCCTGCTGGTCTCGGGCGCCCCCCTGGCCCAGTCCGTCCTCCTGCTCTCCGCTCACGCCCAGGGTCAACTCCCCACCATCAGCACCCGACGCATCGGACCGGCCCTGATCTTCCCGCGGCGCTGGAAAGAGACGGGGTGCCCACGGGTCATCGAGCGACTTCGGGACGGACGCCGCTTCAAGTTCGATGTCGAGCGGGCCATCTTCCTCACCGTCCTCCATCGCCTCTTCGACCCTGGCAGCGACCGGGCTGCCGACAGGGGGAGGACCGACTCCCGGATCGCGGGGTGCGCTGCGATCCAACCGCACCCCCTCTACCGGGCGATGGCGTGGCTTGGCTCGGCGAGGAACTGCCCCACGACCAGCAGGCGGGCAAGACGCCGTTCGCACCCCGCGGCACCAAGGACCGGGTCGAGGAGGAGTTGTTCGCCCCTCGGCGTGACCTCTTCACTGACCTTCAACGGGTCTTCTTCGACACCACGTCGATCTCCTTCGAGGGCGAGGGCGGCCGGGACCTCGGCCAACGGGGGTGCAGCAAGGACCATCGGCCCGACCTCGATCCGAGGGTCGTCGGGGCCGTGCGCGACGGACAGGGGCGGCCGATCTGCTGCGAGTGGTGGCCGGGCAACACCCCTGACGTGACGACGCTGATCCCGGTCGTCGATCGCCTGCGGAGTCGCTTCGGGGTGCGTCGGGTCGGCATCGTGGCCGACCGGGGCATGATCAGCCCAGAGACCATCACAGCGTGGGAGCAGGACGAGCGGGGTTGGCAGGACCTCCGCGGTGCCCGCATGCGGGCGCAGACCGAGGTGAGAGACGAGGTCCTCTCCCGAGCCGGTCGCTCTCGGGTTGTGCATCCGCAGCGGGTCCACAGCGACGACCCCTCAGCCTTGAAGGTGAAGGCGGTGTGGGGGGGCGAGCGCCGCTACGTCGTCTGCCTGAACGAGGCGGAGGCCCGCAAGGACGCCGCCGACCGGGAGGCGATCGGGGCGGCCCTGAGGGAGCAACTCCGCCGTGGGGACAAGTCGCTGGTCGGCAACAAGGGCTCCCGCCGTTACCTCCGCGGCAGTGACTCCCCTCACGTCCGGAGCGATGAGGCGAAGATCGCCGAGGACGCCCGCTACGACGGCAAGTGGGTGCTTCGCAGCAACACCGAACGGGACTCGGCCGAGGTGGCCTTGCCGTACAAACAGCTCGGGATGGTGGAGCATGGGTTCCGCTCGGGCACGTCGCTGTTGCAGACCCGGCCGATCTCCCACAAGTGTGACGCGACGATCCGGGGTCATGTGTTCTGTTCGTTCCTGGCGTTGGTCCTTCGTCAGGAGCTTCAGGCCCGCTTGAAGGAGCGAGGTCACGAGTTCGAGGGGAGCGGCTGTGATCGGGGACCTGGACCGGTTGCAGAGGGTGGAGGTGGAGCAGGACGGGAAGCGGTTCCGGCTGCGGCGTGAGGTCCAGGGGAGTTGTGGCCAGGGGTTCCAGGCGGTCGGAGTGGCCAGACCTCCGACGATCCAACAAGCCTCGCCGACCGGCCCGGAGCAAGACGCTGCGCAGAGTGCCACGCAGCCCAGTTGATGCGTCAAGTCTATACAGCTAATGGAGATGCAACTTACTGCTGTCGAAGATAAGCCAGAAACTACCGCCGCCTGCCGCGGCGAAGCCGGCCGAACTGCCGTTGTTCGCCAGGGGCGAGCTGACCGGCCTGGAGCGGGAGCTGGTCTCGCGCGGCGTGACGCGCGGCGTGACGCGCGGCGTGGCCGCCGAGCTGGTTCGCGACTTCCCCGAGGACCGGATCCAGGCCCAGATCGAGCAGGTCGATTGGCTCCGCGAGACGAAGCCGAAGCGGATTGCGGACGTCGGTGCCACCCCTTTGAAGGTGGCTGCCCGTCTACGAGGTGCAAATAAATCGCTGTTATTGCGGTAATCTGGGGCATTTACTAGCGCCGAGATAAAGTCGCTGGAGCGAGAATTCGTTCCGAATCGGCCTTGACGGCCCGAACTCGGGACAGCGAATAAATTAGATTCTGATTTGTACCAGATTCGTATCTCTATCAGAAATCTCGCAACATTTTAAGCTACAAGACGTTGCGAGATTGTTGAACCACCTTCAAAGGGGTGGGACGTCGGTGCCTATCTGGCCGACGCCATCCGCAAGAACCACGCACCGCCGGCCGGGTTCGAGGGCAGGGCAGAGCGTGCCGCCAAAGAGACCGCCCGGTGCGCCACGAGTGAGCAGGTGGATGCCGTCCGCCAGGCGAAGCTCCGCGAACGAGAAGCCGAGGCCCAGATCAAGGCGTACTGGGAGGCCCTGACCTCGGAGCAACGGGCCGTGCTCGACGCCGAGGCGCTGGCCAAGGCCGATCCGGATGCCCGGGCGGCGTACGAGGCGGCAACGACGCCGCAGGTCAGGCGGATGCACCTGGTGACCCTCCGCGACGCCCTGATCCGGCGCCGGCTTGGCCTGCCCGCGGCAGATTGACCAGAACGCTGCTAGGCGGCCTAGCAGGCTCGCCACGACGTCCGTGCGGGTTAGGACGGTGATCCCCACGTCCGTCGGCCTGGAAGCCCGCCACGGGCCTTCGTGTTCGCTTACGCGACGGGCAGGGAAGCGAGCCACCGCCGGAAACGCGAGACGAGGACCTTGAGGATGTCCCGCACGTCATCGTCCCCGAAGGTGGCGTTGAGGATGTCGGCGTCGACGCCTCGGGTGAAAGCGTCGGCGGCCCGCAGCCACCCACGGAGTCGCAGGGCCTCTTCCTCGACTGGAAGTGGGGCCCGGTCCGCCTCGTGGTGGCGGAGATCGTCGGCTTCTTGGAGGGTGAGTTCGTTCATCTTGAAAGATCCGATAGGGTCTCTGGAGTCGGGGATGCTCACTCAGGCTGATCCCTCGGATCAAATGTACAACACTCCCGCCCCTGAAGAGGCGAGGCCTGCGCCGAGGCCCCTGACGGCCCTGCCACGGCATTCACAACGCCCAGCACGGTAGATCCACGTTCCGAGGCCGAAGAGGCCGCCAGAGGGGCCCAGAGAAGGGGGCCGCGAACCGGCGCGACCGGCGCGGATCTCAGCCACTCGCCTCCCCTGATCCCGTCCCAGATCCTTGTCCCACAAAACCGAGGAATCGCGCGAAGCGCCACTGGCGGTAGAGGGCGTACCAGCGCTGTCTCGCTCGATCCTTGGTTCGTCTGGGTCTCGTGGCGTCCCTCGGTGCGACCTCGTTGCTTGCCCCCGGAAACGCTTGAGGGCTCTGCGTTGAGCCCCCAGCATCAGCCGGGCTCGAGACTCTCCATCGACTTCACGCCCCCTCGGCGTGTGTGGCGTAACGATAAAGGCCCCGCCCCCGCGATCGTCACGGAGTGGGGCCTCTTCGTGAGCCCGGGTCGGTCTGCCCGTCACGAGCAGATATCTTTCACTCACTGAAAAGCTACAACACGGCACGGGCCGATTCAACTTTAGTGAATCGGTCGGCAACACGGCCCGCCGACTTGAGTCTTTCTGTTTGGTGCTGGTCGCTGCGCTCGGGAAGAGAAGACCCCCGCCGGCAGGGCCGGCGGGTCGATCGGGGGCCGAGGACCGGGGAGCTTCCCCGCGAAGCCCCGCCAGGACCGCCTAAGATGCGATCCTAGGCGTCCGCGCGGGTTGGGACGTGGAGATCCTCGTCCGACCGTCGGGAGGCCCGCCAGGGCCCGTCCAGGGGTGGTCACCGTATGATCACCCTTCTCGTCGTTGTCTGGTTCAGGAGCGGCGGACCGCCCCGGGTGCCCACGCTCCGGGTCCTCCTCTCGTGGTCGCGCCGCGACGCTCGCTGCCTCCGGCCCGCTCCGCGCCCGGCTCCGAGGCGGCCGGCCTCCCGGCCTTCCGAGAGCCAAGGGACAAGAACCCACGTCCTTGATGGCCCGCTCGGTGCGTGATCGGTCTGGAAAGGCGCACCCGTTGCGCCTTCCGGGCATGCCGATACGTCGGGCGTTCTCGCCCGAGGCTTGTCCGACCTGGAAGTGCGGTGCCTTGGCCCGAAGCGGGGCAAGACACCGTGGAAGCGATTGCGCCTTTCCGGGCGGAAGGCGAACGCGGAGAGGGTATTCGATAATTTTCGGAGAGTTGCTTCAGAAGCCCAGACTGACTTTGGCCTGAACCTGGCGAAGCTGTCATGAGCGGGTGCGATCCCAATAAGGGCCCGTAAAATAATAAGCGTTACACTGTAGCTGTCTGATGCTTGATCGTATAGTTCCACTCCCCGTGAAAGTGATGAGGGTGCAGGTCCACGCTTGCCAGGTCCTCATCTTTGACCTTCACCTTGGTGGGATAACTCTCCGTGTCAAGGGCCGCCCGTACACGCAAACCCTTCTCCGTTGTGGTCGCTCCGATCAGGTTGACAATGATCTCGTAACTGACCAGGGGCCGACCCCGCCAATTCATGGTGATGTGTGAGAACAACCGATGCTCGATCTTGTTCCACTTGCTGGTCCCCGGTGGATAATGACAAACGGTTATATCCAGTCCCGTCTCATTGGCCCACCGTTGCAACTCCACTTTCCAGAGCCGAAGGCGATAGCCATTGCTGCCCCCGCTGTCGGCACAAATCAAGACCCCCTTCGCCTGGGGATAGAGTGGTCCCCCCATCTCTCGCCACCAACGGCGGATGCTCTCCACGGCAAAACGGGCTGTGTCATGCGAACAACCCACGGTCACCCACCCCAAGTTGTGCTGTTGATCGTAGACCCCACGAGGCACGGCCTTGGGAATCTCCGGATCGGGGAAATCATGGACATCGACCGGCACAGGTTGTCCTTCCAGTTGCCATTCTTGCCCGGAATTTGCGTGGTTTCCGACCAGTTCTTTCTTCTTGGTATCGACCGAGATGACGGGCCAACCTCGGCCCAAGAATGACTCGCTCTGGCGTTGGATGTAGCGAAACTGAGGATCCCGATCGGGGTGTTGTTTCCCTTCTTTAGTCTTGGCATTCCCCTGCAAACTGTAGTGTAAAGCATATAACAATTGGGCGACCTGCATATGGCTGACCGAGTGTCCCCTTGCTGTCAGGAGGTGGGCTAACTGGCGGGTACTCTTACAGGTCCAACGTAACGGCGACATGGGATCGCCCCGGGTCTCAGGATCAATCAACGCCTCCAACGCTGGGATCAATTGAGGGTCGTGCTGGACCAACCTCTTCCGTCCGGCTCCGGAGTGCCGTACTCGCTCGACGGGGAGGGGTGGTTGATGAAGATCCTGAATGGCACGAGAGACGGTCGGGCGAGAGAATCCCGTCACACGGGAGACGAGTGCAATACCTCCTCGCCCCAACTGTTCGGCATCGACGGCAGCGACAAGGTGTTGCTGTCGCTCATTCAGGTGGGGGAACAGAGAAGCGTATTTCTGCTCAAGTTCTTCCTCTTTGCTCATACTGTCAGCATAACACGGGGTGCGTCCTTTGTAACGATTATTATTTTACAGGCCCTTAGTTTGCTTCTTCGCTGATGGTTGCGTCCATTCGTCGTCCTCGTCTTGGAGCGCTTTCAACTCGGCCAAGCATTCCGGCGGCAGCCAGCGCCACTCCGTTCGCCGGTCCTTCGCCATGGCCCCCCGCGTGGGCTCCAGGATCTCTTCCCACCGGCCCGATACGACGGCCGCTCTCAGTTGGAACACCGCCTCTGCGTTGTCCTCCGTCCAGGAAATGCCGTTGCCCTTGAGCCGAAGATTGATCACCCGCCGGATCGTGCTCTCGATCGCGCCGCTGCCCCTCGGCACACCGCGGCGTCGGAGGCAGTCATCCCGCAGTCGCCCCGCATCCGAATGCTTGGTCAAATAGCGGCTCTCGCGCCACCTCGGTGAATCCTCGGGCTGGTTCCCCGCCAACCCCTTCAATTCGGCGATCCCGTCCGCGCTTCTGCCCTCCTTGAGGAGCCCGCGAAGCCGCGGGTAAAGCCCCTTGCGCTGGCCCTCGGTCCGTGGCAAAGCCGCCAACGCCACACTCAGATGATGCACGGCATGACACCAATCGAGCACCTCAACAACCCGCTTCGGATCCAACTTGGCCTGGGCGATGACCCCATCCAACCGCTTCCAGATCCACGGGGCGCCGTCGGCGACGCACGTCACCAAACGAGCCCCAGCGGCACCCATGCGGTGCAGATGAAACGCCACCAGTTCGATCAACGCATCGGGCCCCTGGAGCGTCCCGTCCATGACGGGCTGGCTCCCCCGAACCATGCGCCCCTTCTTGTCCCCCTCGAACAGGATGGCCACCTTGGGCTCGCGCCACTCGATCCGGAACTTCGTCCGTTGCCGCTTGCCGCCGACGCGAATCGTCTCCACCACGGTTCGCACGCGGAGGCGACCGCCGTCGCTCCCGACCGCGATGCTCTTGCCCGTGAACTCGCGGCCGGCCGGGAGTTCCCCACGACGGAACCGCATGAGGTCGCGCGTGCGGGTCGCCCGCATCTGGGCTCCCAACTCACCAGCGAGGCGCCGGATCGCTTTCTCGTCGAGATCCAGGCCCTGCCGCGCCCACGCCGCGCGCGACTGTGCGAGGGGCAGCAGACCGACCCGGCGACCCACCTGGGATTGCGCAGTGGGGCTGCAACCCTCACGGATCCGATAGGCCGCCAGTTCGGGGTAGAGACCGCTTCCCTCCGGGCCTCGTCCCCTGCCGGTGCGCCCCCGAGGAGAGCAGGAGAGGGTCATCACCGGGACCGCCAGGCCACCCAGAAGCCGGACCACCAGGGGGCGTCTTTTTTTCCTAGCGCTCGCCAGTTGGTGCGCCGATACCGCGATCAAGCGGCCTTGCGAATCGGTTCTGGCAACGCTCGCTCGGGCAGCGCACGATCCCGACGCCAATCGTCGAGTTCACCGTTGCGTCGCGCGGCTTCCAGCGCGGCCAAGGCCAGCACCCCTTGGGGCGACCAACTCATCCCCTGGTGCTTGCAACGTGCCGACACCGCCCAGTCGTTGTATTTCTCCACCCGGGTGCTCGCGATCCATAACCCCGCCTGTTGCCGTTGCTGGTAGTGGGGGATGTACGCACGCCGCTTCTCCAGGTACGCGATCAACTCCTCGACCGCCGCGGGGTTCCTGACCCACTCCAATGTCCCTCTCAGAAGGGCGATCGCGGTCTCCACCTTCCCTTCCCACAACTGCCCCAGGAGTTCCTTCTCGAACGCGCGGCGTCGTTCCTTGGGGCCCCCCGCCGAACTCATCTGCTCATCACAGCGTTTCCGAAGATGCCACCAGCACAAGATCATCGCTTTGAGAGAAATCCCCAGGCTCTCGAACCACGTTCGAATCCAGGTGGCACCGTCGCCCAGGACCAGCAACCGACGCTCGCCGCTGAGGACTCCCAACTCCAGCAGCAGCGCCGAGACTTGCAACCACAGGCCCTCCGGCGTGGCTTCCGCCAGCGCATACCGCAACCCGCTCACCAGCACCACCGCCGTGTACGTCCATACCTCCTTGCGGCCGGTCGATGGTTGGGCCTTGGTCTTGACCTCATCGGGCTCGACGATCACGAAGCCCGCGTCCACGGCGCGCGGTTCGTCCTTGGCCGTCGGGAACGCCGGCTCACACCCGGGAAAGCCCGTCGCAATCCACTCGGCCTGAGTCTGTTCCCACTCGGCCTGGGCTTCCTCCGAGTCGTCCCACGGCGGGTCGTCATCGACCAACCCTGTCATGGCGTCGGGGTCGGCCGCGGCAGGACCGAGCCAGGCCAACTGAGCCTCCGACGCGCCGTCCAGGATCGCCCGGGCACGCGCGCGTTGCGCAACGATCAGTTGCTCGCCCTCCTGATGCACGATGTCGATGATCGTGCTCCGCCCCAACAGACTCTCGTCCCCAGCGTACTGACAGAGGTCGGCGCGGCTCTTCTCCGTGGATTGATCGCTCCTCTGATCACAGACCGCGTCCCGGAGATTCTGGGTGATGTGGAGTTGGTGCGACGTGTTCCAGGCGCGCGCCGACGGCACCTCCAGCGTGCCATCCATCTTGTGCTCGATTCGCGACCGCTGAACGGTGACCTCGCCAAAGGTCGCCTTGAAGGTGAAGGGTCGTGTCCCCCGAAGCCGGATGCCGGCGCCGCCTTTGCCCTGCCGCCGCTGGAGGACCAGTTCTTGGTCGGCCTTCTCGACGAAGGCTTGGAAGAGCCGGCGCTCGATTTCGAGACCGCCTTGATGGACGAACGCCTCGATCTGGTCGGGGAGATGCTCGTCTTGATTGGGCATGGGCAAGGCCATCTGCAACCCCAGTTCGAGTGAGAGCGTCTGACCGACGCAATTGACGGGGCCGAGGGTGATGGTAGTCTGGAGGTCGTTGGTGTCACGCACGGTGTATCTCCATAACTGGTACTATGGGGGTCCATCGTGCGTGTTTTTACCGATTGAACAGCGAAAGTCACTACCCTGGAGCGAAATCTCCCCGGAAAATCGTTTCTCTATCTTGTGCAGCCTTCCTCTTGTCGCGCACCAACTGGCGAGCGCCAGGCTTTTTTTTCCACGGGGCGGAGCGGCACCTCCGCTGCGCCGCTCACTTTGTCGATGTGCGGGACCGTCTCGGGCTGCTCCCTGGCCTTGGCCAGCAGCCCGGCGACGTCGAGGTCGGCCTGCCGTCGGGCTTGCTCGTGAACTTCGCGTTCCACTGCGGCGAAGCTTACCGGGTCGGTGGTCAGGCGTTCGAGCCACTCGTGTTCGCGTTCGACCAGCAATCCTCCGGTTTGGTCGGCCACGGCGGCGGGTGAGGATGCCGGCGGGCCGTTGGGACGGGGACGCGTTGCGCTCCTCTTCGGCTTGTTCCGGCCCATCTGCTCTTCGGACTCCAGAAGTACCTCCAGGACAGGCTCCTTCGCTGATGCTTATCATCGTGGCTCGGCCGCTGCCTGATGAAATACCTTAACCTCCAACCTTTTCCTCGTCACCGCTTTTTGGGATCGCACCCGTGGGACAAAGCCTCGAGGTCCAATTGGCCAAGCTGGCCGGGTGCCAGAAGATCTTCCAGGAACAGCACAGCGGGTCGTCCGGCAAGCGTCCTCGGCTCCTCGCCTGCCTGGAATATGTGCGGGAAGGAGACACCTTGGTCGTGACCCGCCTCGACCGACTGGCCCGTTCGATCTTGCACCTCTGCCAGATCGCCGCGGAACTGGACCACAAGCAGGTGCATCTTCAGGTGCTCGACCAGCAAATCCATACCGGCGATGCCACGGGCCGGTTGCTGTTCCACATGCTCGGGGCCATCGCGCAATTCGAGACGGAACTGCGGGCCGAGCGGCAGAGGGACGGGATTCAGAACGCACGAGCGCGGGGCGTGCCTTGCGGCAGGACCAAGACCTTAACCAGCCAGCAGAGCACCGAACTGCGGAACCGCCGTCAGCAAGGGGCGCTCATCAAGACACTCATGACCGACTACGGCCTCTCCAAGGCAAGCGTGTACCGTTACCTCAGCGAGACGCCCCCCGCCCCGTCAGCCACGACCGGGTAGGGCCTGGAATATACCTTTTCGGGGGGTTATGCAAAAAACCCCTGGACGTGGCGCCGGCCAGCCCGTGGCAGAACGGCTCCGCGGAGTCGTTCCACAGCAAGCGCCGCGAGGCGTTCCTGGACCGGGAGGAGTTCGAGAACGAGCCCCAGGCCCAGGCGTTGGGCGCGGTTTGGAAGGAGGAGTATAATACGGAACGCCCGCACAGTTCGTTGGGAGATCGGACACCGGCTGAGTGCGCGGCCACTGGCGCGAGGTACGTGCCTATCGAAGAGGACCCGCTTGACGGAAAGCCTCCTGAACAAACGCACGGATAGATTCGCATTATGGCTGGACCAAGAAATGGGGCGCAGGCCACAAGCCGGAGGACGACGCGATAGACGTCGCGCTGCTGGAGCACGTTAGCCCCATCGAGTGGGACAACGTCATACTGTACGGCCAGTACGTACTGGACCGCACCCAGGTCCGCTGACCTTGTTCCTTAAAGGATATTTCAACAGCAATCTGGGCGGTACCCTTCTCTTCCCGAGCGCAGCGACCAGCACCAAACAGAAAGACTCAAGTCGGCGTGTCGGGGTTGCGAGCGGTCCGGGGCCGGCCGTGGTACGATGGATCCCGAGGGATCCGCCCGAACGAACCAGCCCCGACCTTGGAGGCCCTGCCATGGCCGTTGCCCCGACAAGATCGCCTCGCAGCTCGGTCGATGCCGAAGGCCGGGCCCTCCCCATGACCGAGGCCGAGGTGCGCCGCCGGGCCGAGGCGATCGCCCGCAGCCTGAAGGCCCTCGACGAAATGGGTGACGACGAGGAACAGCGGCAGACCTTCGACGCCTTGGTCGAGGCCATCGACGCGAATCGGCTCTCGGACCGGAAGCGGTTCCGCTGATGCGGTTCGTCTTTCTCGACACCGGGCCCTTGGGGCTGATCTCCCACCCGCGGAGCCGGCCCCGCAATGACCAGTGCCGACAATGGGCCAACGATCTGGCGATGGCCGGCATGCGCGTCTTCGTCCCGGAGATCGCCGACTATGAAGTCCGGCGGGAATTGCTCCGGATCGGGGCGACGACGGGCCTCCGGCGACTCGATCAGGTGAAGGCAGCCCTTTGAAGGTGGTCGTATGCGTCTGTTAAGCTGTCGCCAGGCACGGAGTTACCGTTTCTCCAGGGAGGCGACGGCTATGATCCTCGGCGACATCTTCGAGCGGTTTGCCCAAGATTCCCCGCTGTCGGTGATGGCGCAAGCTGTCATGGAGAACGCTCTCAGTCCGACGGTGATCGACCCACTGTTCGAAGACGTCGCCGAACGACAGTACACCAGGAAACTCCTCTTCTCCTCGATCGTGGACTTGATGAGCGTGGTCGTCTGCCGCATCCGGCCTGCCATTCACGCCGCCTCTCAGGCCCATGGCGAGATCATCGATGCCTCGATCAAGGCCGTCTACGACAAACTCGACCACACCGAACCGGTGCTCTCGGCGGCGCTGGTCCACTCGACCGCCGAACGCTTGGGGCCGGTCATCGACGCGAGGAACGGCGTCCAATCCCCCTTGCTGCCGGGCGACCGCGTCAGGATCCTCGATGGCAACCACCTCGCCGGCACCGAGCACCGGATCAAGGAACTGCGGACGATCGGCGCCGAGGCTTTGCCGGGGCAGGCCCTGGTCGTGCTCGACCCCCGGCTGATGCTGGCCACCGACGTGGTCCTGTGCGAAGACGGCCATGCCCAAGAGCGCTCGCTGCTGGACCAGGTCTTGGAACTCGTCCGCGCCGGCGATCTCTGGATCGATGACCGCAACTTCTGCACGACGAACTTTCTCTTCGGGATCGCCGGTCGCGAGGCGTTCTTCGTCGTCCGGCAGCACGCCTCGACACTGCATTGGGAGTTCGCGGGGAAGCGGCGGGCGTGCGGCCGGATCGACACCGGCCAGGTGTTTCAGCAGACGATCCGGGCCACGAACGACGCTGGCGAGATCCTCATCCTGCGCCGGATCACGGTGGTCCTGGACAAGCCGACGCGGGACGGAGACAAGGAGATCCACCTGCTGACCAACGTGCCGGCCAAGGACGCCCGCGCCCGAGTGATCGCCGAGTTGTACCGCAAGCGGTGGCTGATCGAGACCGCATTCCAAGAATTAGAGGCGACGCTCAACGGCGAGATCAACACGCTGGGCTATCCCAAGGCGGCGCTGTTGGCCTTCTGTGTGGCGTTGGTGGCGTACAACGTGCTGAGCACGCTCAAGGCGGCATTGCGTTCGGTCCATGGTGAGGAGGTGGTGGCGAAGGAGGTCTCGGGCTATTACGTGGCAGATGAGATCAAGATGACGCACCGCGGGATGATGATCGCGATCCCGGAAGACGAATGGGTGGTGTTTCACGACTTGACCTCGCCGGAGTTGGCCGGCGTGTTGGTGCGGTTGGCGGAGGGAGTTCGCCTTCCGAAG
Source organism: uncultured Planctomycetaceae bacterium (assembly GCA_963803395.1). Lineage (GTDB taxonomy): Bacteria > Planctomycetota > Planctomycetia > Isosphaerales > Isosphaeraceae > JAFANO01. Next base: position 135 of record CAWDND010000016.1, on the reverse strand, counting down.
TACAAGAAACACCCCCGCGGCCCGAAGAAGCCGAGACCGAAGAGGCAGAGCGGAGCCAAGATCAAACATGTCGCCACCGCAAAGATTTTGGCAAATCGACAAAAGTGTACGACTTAACACCTTCAAGGGGCTGAT